>DASXYI010000039.1:0-21814 GCA_036502605.1 Steroidobacteraceae bacterium | reverse complement strand
GAACGGACGCGGGGATGGGACTTGGTCTGCCCATTTCCCGTTCCACTATTGAAGCGCATGGTGGACGCATTCGAGCCGACAATGGATCGGCATGCGGCGGCGCCCGTTTCAGCTTCACATTGCCGGCTAAATTGCACTAGTTGGCCGCGTCGGAATCCTTCATCCGGCCGCGTCGGCACGCCGTTTGCCTCACGGCGGGAACGTCGGCATGGTTTCACGCGCAATGCACGCCGATACGGAAATGACAATCGGAACAAAAATTGCCATAGTCTTTGCTTGCGGAAGGACCCCACCCATCTCGGAGTGAGGCATAGCTTGGCGCACTGGGACCAAGAATTTCAGAGAATCTCCTCGCCGATCCTGCGCTACGGCTTTTCAGTCGTTTCCGTCGCGATCGCGCTTGGGGCATCGTTCGCAGTGCGATATTACGGGCTCCAATACGCGGAGCTGCCGGTTTTCACTTTGGCCATCGCCTTTACCTCCTGGTATGCAGGAGGCGGGCCTTCCATTCTGGCCGTTTTATTGTCCTGTCTCGCCTTCGACTACTTCATTACGGATCCCGTTTTCTCTCTCAGCATTTCACCCGAAGATCTGGGTTACTATTTCATTTTCGTTACGTGGGCGGTGGTTATCTCCTCGTTCAGCATAGTTCGGCGCCGAATCGAGAACAGCCTTCGTCAAGCCCGCGATACTGGGGCCAACCTCCTCAATCTCACGCACGACAGCATTTTCGTGCGTGACATGCAAAACATCATCACCTACTGGAACCGTGGCGCCGAGGAATTCTACGGGTGGACGGCGACGGAAGTGGTCGGCAAGGTGACTACGCACCAGTTGCTGCAGACGGTTTTCCCGGCGTCGCTTGATGAAATCCACGCGGAGTTGCTGCGCACCGGCCACTGGGAGGGTGAGCTCGTGCACATCAAGGCAGATGGAACCCAGGTGGTGGTGGCCAGCCGGTGGTCTCTGCAGCGCGACCAGCAGCAGCGGCCGCAGGCGATCCTGGAACTCAACAACGATATCACGGAACGCAAGCGAATCGAGACCGACATACGGCAGCAGGCCAATCTCCTCAATCTCACGCACGACAGCATTTTCGTGCGTGACATGCAAAATATCATCACCTACTGGAACCGTGGCGCCGAGGAATTCTACGGGTGGACGGCAGCGGAAGCGGTCGGCAAGGTGGCTACTCACCAGTTGCTGCAGACAGTTTTCCCGGCGCCGGCTGATGAAATCGACGCGGAGTTGTTGCGCACCGGCCGCTGGGAGGGTGAGCTCGCGCACATCAAGGCAGATGGAACGCAGGCGGTGGTAGCCAGCCGGTGGTCTCTGCAGCGCGACGAGCAGCAGCGGCCGCAGGCGATCCTGGAATTCAACAACGATATCACGGAACTCAAGCGGGAGCAGGCCGGCCTTCATAAGAAGCGGGCTGCGGAACTCGAAGTGGCCAACAAGGAATTGGAATCATTTGCCTATTCCGTTTCCCACGATCTGCGGGCGCCCCTGCGCCACATGGTCGGGTTCGCGGAGCTGTTGCAGCGGCAGGCGTCGTCTTTGCTCGACGAGAAGAGTCAGCGCTTCATACGAACGATTCTCGAGTCGGCAAAAAGAATGGGCAATCTGATCGACGACCTGCTGGCGTTTTCCAGGATTGGGCGGGCCGAGACCAGAAAGACACAGGTGGACCTGGAGCAGCTCGTCAAAGAAGTGGTGGCGGAGATCGGGCAGGACACGAAGAGCCGGGACATTGCTTGGAAGATCGGCGCGCTTCCGGTCTGTTACGGCGACCGTTCCATGCTGAGGTTGGTCGTTGTCAATCTTGTTTCCAACGCGGTCAAATTCACACGCATGCGAAGACCGGCCGAAATCGAGATCGGCTGTCACGACCGCGACAAAAACGAAGTCGAAGTATTCGTGAGGGACAACGGTGCCGGGTTTGAAATGCAGTACATGGACAAGCTGTTCGGCGTGTTTCAACGTTTGCATTCGCAAGAACAGTTTGAAGGCACCGGAATAGGACTGGCCACCGTTCAGCGCATTATTGTCCGCCACGGCGGGAAGGTCCGCGGCGAGGGAGCGGTGGATCAAGGCGCGACCTTCTACTTCACGCTGCCGAAAACACAGGATGCACCGGAAAGGATGGGGGACGCCACATGAGTAGATTGGGACGCATTTTGATCGTCGAGGACGACCCGAACGACGTTGAGCTGACGCTGACGGCGCTGGCGGACTATAACCTGGCAAATGAGGTGGTGGTCACCCGTGACGGCCAACAGGCTCTGGATTACCTCTACAGCCGGGGTCAGTACAGCGCGCGCCCCGGCGGCAATCCTGCGGTCATGCTGCTCGACCTGAAATTGCCCAAGATCAATGGATTGGAAGTGTTGCAGCAGATCAGGTCCGACGAGCGACTAAAGATGATCCCGGTTGTCGTGCTGACGTCATCCAACGAAGAAAAGGATGTGATTAGAAGCTACAGCCTCGGGGTGAACGCCTATGTCGTCAAGCCGGTCGATTTCCACGAGTTTGTCAACGCGGTGAAGGAGCTCGGCGTCTTCTGGGCGGTCATAAACGAGCCGCCGCCGGGCAGCGTGACGAAGTGACTGTGAAGTCTCCACTCCGGATTCTTTTGCTTGAGGACGACTCCGGGGATGCCGAGCTGATACGGGAGCTCCTTGAGGCAGCTCTTGGCGTCTGTGAAATGACTCGCGTTCAAACGCGCGCCGAGTTCGTCGCCGCGCTTGAGAAGGGCGACATTGACCTGATCCTCGCAGACTACCAACTTCCTTCGTTCGACGGCCTTTCGGCGCTGAAGCTTACCCTGAGTGCCCGCCCCGATCTGCCTTTCATCTTTGTTTCCGGCACCCTCGGCGAAGAAGTAGCCATCGAAGCGCTAAAAATTGGGGCCTTGGATTATGTTCTGAAGACTGGATTATCGAGACTCGTGCCGTCGGTGCGCCGGGCGCTGCGCGAAGCTGGAGAAAGGACCGAACGGCAGCGCTCGGAAGAGAAGTCGAGCAGGATGGAACGCGAGCTTCGGGTTACGATCGACACGATCCCGCTGTCGGTCGCTACCTTTGAGCCCGACGGCTCGCGCGATTTCGTAAACCGACCGTGGCGCGATTACACCGGGATTTCTTCTTTAGAGGAAGCAAGGTCCACGACCTGGACGACCACAGTCCATGCTGACGACGCCGAAGCAGGCGAAACTGAATGGCACGCCTGCCTCGCAAGCGGAAAGGTATTCCAGATGGACCTCCGCATTCGGCGCGCCGATGGCGAATACCGCTGGAATATGACGCGCCGCGTGCCGCTGCGCGACGACGAGGGAAATATTGTCAAATGGTACGGAATAGCCTTCGACATCGATGATCAAAAACGAGCTGAAAGCGCGCTGCGGGAGAGCGAGGCCCGCTTGACTGAAGCAAAGCAGGAGCTTCAACAGACGATCGACATGATCCCGGCGAAGATCACCGTCTATCCGGCCGACGGTACGACGCGCCAATCGTCGAACCTGACCTGGTGCGATTACACAGGGCTTTCGATGGGAGACGAACCAGCCGCGCGAAGCTGGGCTGCCGCACATCCCGACGACATCAAAGCCGCGGCGTCCGAGTGGGACGCTTGCCTGGCAAAACATGAGCCGTTCCAGGCTGAAGTCCGTTTGCGGCGTCACGACGGCGTGTACCGCTGGCACATGATTCATCGCGTGCCGTTCCGCACTCAGAGAGGGGACGTCACCAGGTGGTATGCGGTCGCGTTCGACATCGAGGATCGAAAGCGGGCCGAAGACGCACTGCGACAAAGCGAGGCCTATCTCGCGCAGGCGCAACGGCTTAGTCACACCGGCAGTTTTGGCTGGATCGTCTCGAGCGGAGAAATCCTTTGGTCGGAGGAGAGCTACAGAATTTTCGGATACGATACCGCGACCAAGGCCACGACCGAAATCGCGCTCAATCGGGTGCATCCGGACGACGTCGTGCTTGTTCAGCAGGTCATCACCCGCGCAACCACCCACAAAGAGGCACTTGATTTTGAACATCGGCTGCTGATGCCGGACGGTTCAGTCAAGCACATCAATGTGGTGGGCCATCCCTTGATCGATGAACTGGGCGAATTGCAGTTCGTGGGTGCCGTGATGGATATTACCGCGCGCAAGACGTCGGAAGAAGAGCTGCGAAGAAGCGAGCAGCGGTATCGGCATCTGTTTCAGCACATGCCGATCGCTCTTTGGCAGATCAACGCGAGCAAGCTGGTCGAGCTGTTGAACGGCTTGCGGGCGGAAGGGGTGACCGAACTACGGCCCTATGTGGAGCAGCATCCGGAACTTCTGCAGCAGTTCTCCGACGCAGTGAAGATCGAAGAAGTCAATGAACGAATGATCAAGCTGTTTGGCGCGCGCGACGCGAGCGAGATTTTAGGATTTCAGCGTTTCCGCCACATACACCCGGATACCTTCCTAGGCGGGTTGGAAAGTCGCTGGCGCGGCGAGGCGACGCATCAGCAGGAGGTCAAGATCGTCACCCTGGATGGGCGGGTCGTCGACGTGCTGATGGCAACCGCCCGGCCTGGGCTCATCAGCGATCCCGACGTAAGCCTGGTGGGCCTCATCGACATCACGGAGCGAGTGCGAGCGCAGGAACTTCTGCAGCGTGTGCAGGCAGACTTCGCCCACGCTGCGCGGGTGTCAATGCTTGGCGAGTTGACCGCTTCTATTGCCCACGAGGTCAACCAGCCGCTGGCTGCCATTGTCACCAACGGCGAGGTAGGCTTGCGTTTGCTGAATCGTACCGATCCGGATTTGACCGAACTGCGCGAGCTGACCAAGCGCGTGATCGATGACGCACGACGAGCCGCTGACGTCATTGCTCGCATTCGCGCGATGGCTACCCGGCAAGCGCCCGAACACACATTACTGTCTGTTGACGAGGTCATCCGCGAGACCCTGACGTTTCTCCGTCACGAAGTCCAATCACATGGGGTGATGGTCACGCACCACCCCCATCCCGCCGCGCCGAAAGTGCTTGCCGACCGCGTGCAGCTCCAACAGGTGATCGTCAATCTGGCGGTCAACGCAATGCATGCAATGGCACAGGCGGAAACGCCACGACGCACGCTTGTTATTCGGACCGCTTTCTCGGATCCCAGTACCCTATTCTGCACTCTCGAAGACAGCGGCCCTGGCATCAAGCCGGAGCATCTCGATCATCTCTTTGACAGTTTCTTCACAACCAAGGGCGCGGGGATGGGACTTGGTCTGCCCATTTCCCGTTCCATTATTGAAGCGCATGGCGGACGCATTCGAGCCGACAATGGATCGGCATGCGGCGGCGCCCGTTTCAGCTTCACATTGCCGGCTAAGTTGCACTAGAGCAGCAAGGTGGAACAATGGTCGCGTTGACGCGCGTCGAAGGACTGCGAGCCCATCCATCGGTCATATCGGAAACCGCGGATACCGCGCTCCTGAGCCGGCCATTGCGTTCTTTGGCGGACATCGAGGATATCGAGCGCGTTCCGCTCGAGCAGCGGCTTCGGATCGACAACTTCTCGCACCGTGTCGCTCTTGCGATCGAAGCAAGGGATCCCGTTGACACCGCCATTCATTATGTGCCTGACGGCGACATTAACCGCGTCGCAGAGCGTGTATCTTTCGGTGCGCTCAAGAGCAACATCGCAAGGACGGCCTCGCTGCTGCGGACCCATGGCGTCGGCAAAGACGACGTGGTCGCAGTTCTGATGCCCGCCGTGCCCACGATCTATTGGTCGATTCTCGGCGCGATGACTGCCGCCGTGGCGTTTCCTGTGAACTGGATGTTGGAGCCAAAATACATTTTCCGCTTGCTCAAGGATGCGGATGTAAAGGCCATCGTGGCGCTTGGACCGACACCGGGCTTCCATATCTGGGAGTCGCTGCTGCGGGTCGCAGCCGAACTACCGGCCTGCTCCAAGATTTGGTCGGTTGCGGGCCCTGGCGGGACAGTCCTGGCCGATAACGACCTTGATGTTGCCATGGAGAGGCTGCCGGACGGCCCGATCTGGTCGGACTCGATCACTGGCGCTGACGTCGCAGCTTTCGTCCATTCCGGCGGAACCACCGCCTTTCCGAAGATCGTCAAGCTTTCACATCGAAACATGTCATACCGGCATTGGACTTTACAGCTCGCGCAACAGCTGGTGTTGGGGGAGGTAATCCTACATGACACTCCAATGTTTCATGTCGGCGGTCTCATCGGCCGCATCCTGCCACCGCTTGCCAGCGGCGCGAGCGTTCTCATTCCATCGGTGCTCGGCGCCCGCGACAAGCGCTACATCGCCGACTACTGGAAGTTCGTCGAGAAATATCGCATCACGCGGCTGTCTGCGGTCCCTACAACGCTTGCGGTGTTGGTTAAAACGCCGCCGGTCGATACCGACCTTTCGTCGCTGATGCCAAACTTCATCACGGGTTCAACAGCCTTACCCGTTTCGGTGCAGCAGCGTTTTGAAGAGATTTCAGGAGTGCGCGTGCTCAACTCTTATGGGATGACCGAGAATACCGCGAGCATTGCCATCGACCCACGTGACGGCCCGCGCAAGGAAGGAGCGTCCGGTCTTCGCGTCCCCTACACGCAGGTCCGAACTGTAGCGCTTGAGGGGACCAGCGCAGGACACCAGCTCTGCGGCTTCAATGAGATTGGCATGCTGCAGATCAAGGGTCCGGGCCAGGCCGCAGGCTATGTTAATCCGACGCACGACAAAGATGCGCGGACCGATGATGGTTGGCTTGTCACGGGCGATCTCGGCCGGGTCGACCGGGATGGGTTCATCTTCGTTACAGGCCGCACCAAGGACGTCATTATCCGCGGGGGTCACAACATCGATCCGAAACTGATCGAAGATCCCCTACTTCAGTTCCCGGGCGTCCTTCATGCGGCTGCCGTGGGCAAGCCGGATAGCTACGCTGGCGAGTTGCCGGTGGCCTATGTGCAGTTGGTCCCTACTTCGAAGGCGACGCCAGAGGAGCTAGCGGCCTTTCTTGCACCGCGGATCGCAGAAAAGGCGGCGATGCCGAAGGAGATTATCATCCTGGACAAGCTGCCTCTGTCCAATATCGGTAAGCCGCTCAAGGTGGTTCTGCGTCAAGACATTGCCGAACGCACCTTTCGGGCTATTTTGGCAGAAACAACCGGTCATTCCTGCGAGAGCAGACAGATCAGCATCGTGGTCGAGCCCCATCCCATCCGCGGCGTTGTCGTGGCCATCGCACTGAAAGGAGTGGACGTATCCGCGCAGCCCGAGCAAGCTGCACGAATTGCCGAGATTATGGACCGCTATTCTTTCGCCTACACCCTCGAATGGCGATGACTCCCTCCGTCTATCTCCGGTGTCAGTCCGGAGCCAGCGCCGTTTCGAGCTTTGCTTCGAGTCGTGGATCGAATTTCCCGTCGATTAGTACGAAGGCGATCATGCAGGGTGCGTTGGATCGGTTGCTCCAAGCATGATTGGTTCCGCATTGCACGACGATATCTCCAGCCTTGAGAAGAACCTCGCCGTCGTCGAGCAGCATGATGATTTCCCCCGACAGAATGAGCGCATAGTCGACGCTCTCGGTGCGGTGCATCATAGGATGCCGCCCGCCCTTGCCATAGGTCGCGGCTTTGGCATTTCCAAGCGCCTCGAACGCCCGCAGCGAATCGTCAGAGGTCATCTTCCTCACTCGGTCGGATTCCGGCGGGAAGCTATTGATACGCATGACAGTGCCATTCTCGGCCGGCATTTGTCGGCGCGGGCCCTGTGTGGGTTCCGGTGCCTTTGCAACGATCCTGGCCGGGGTCTCATGAGTGCGCCAGATGTCTACCGAAAACCAATCTGGTTCGAGCTTATTGGCGTGCACGGAGGGCGCGGGCCCATCGGAGATGACGACCGCGCGGCCCTTCTCGTCGTGCCCTGTCACAACGCGGCGGATTTGGTGGGGCATCGGTTCTCTCCTGATTGATTCTCGGCCTGGAATTGAGCTTACTCGCTCTATGAAGTGTAACATTGGTTGAAAGCGCAGAAACAAGACGAAGGTGGAGGAAACAATATGTTGCGGTTCATACGAGCAGCGGCCTGCATCGCCTTGGCGATGTTTGCCACAGCGGCCTCGGCCCAGAATTATCCCAGCGGTCCCGTCAAGTTCATCGTTCCGATACCTGCGGGCGGGGTCACCGATGTGATGGCCCGCGTCATAGGTCAACGGTTGCAGGAGATGTGGGGCCAAACCGTCGTGGTCGACAATCGGCCTGGCGGCAACTCCGGGGTCGGTGCCCAAGCGGTCGAGCGGGCTCCGCCCGATGGGCTGACCCTTCTTGTTGCGCCGGACGCGACCTTCACCGCAAACCCGGCGCTGTTCTCGAAACTAATTTATGACCCAAACGATTTTACGCCGATCTCGGGGCTCGCTCGCGGTACGCCAATGCTGATCGTGCATCCGTCGTTGCCGGTGAGGACCGTGCCGGAACTTGTTGCATACGCGAAAGCCAACCCGGGCAAGTTGAGTTACGGATCGTTCGGTATCGGCACCTACTCTCATCTGAGTATGGAGGATCTGAAGCAGCGGACCGGAATCGACTTGCAGCACGTGCCCTATCGCGGCGCAGCGCCGGCATTGAATGGCCTTCTGGGCAATGAGGTTTCCGTGATGATCATCAATCTGTCCAGCGTCGAGGAACATGCCAAGGCCGAGAAAGTCCGGCTGGTCGCGACTGCGACGGAAAAGCGGATTTCTGCACTGCCAGACCTGCCGACCATTTCCGAGACAGTTCCTGGCTTCAAAACATCGGTTTGGTTTGGCTTGTGGGGCCCAGGAAAGATGCCGCCAGATCTTGTCGCCAAACTTCACGCAGACGTTTCCGTCGCGCTAGCTCACCCTGAGATGAAGAGCTTCTTCAAGACCAACAGCTTCGAGTCGTTCGATCTCTCGCCGCAGGATTTTGACAGGTTCATTCAAAATGACCGGAAGCATTTGGGCGATTTGATTAAAGCGATCGGCGTCAAGATCGATTGAGGCTGACATTACATGTCTGCATCACCGCCGCGGATCTGCATAATGGTCTATGAATACCTCTATCGGTAGGGAGTGATTGATGACGTAACCGCCGTAGTTCAGATCATGCTCGGCAGGTTGGAGCATACCGCCCGCGTCCTTGGCACGTGCCAGCAGGGTGTACTGTCCCGGCCTTGTAGGTGAAAGCCAATCGAACTTCCAACGTCGCCACGCATGGTGTCGCACAGGGTCTAGGAATTCTGCTTCGGCCCAGGTTCGACCACCATCAACGCTTACTGCAATCTCCGTCACATCGGTCTCGCCTGCCCATGCAGCGCCGACAACCGTGTAGGTCTGGTTCGGGAAAAGCGTTTCGTAAACGCGTGGTCGCGCGATTTCGGACTTCAGCTTCATTTCTCCCAACGCGCGCCGCACGGGCTTTCCATCAGTTGAATCCCAATAGCCATAATCCGTGGTCTGCCAGTAACCGTGAAACGGCTCGCGTACGGCTTGGATACCCGTCAGCCACTTGACGGACGCCATTCCGTAATGGCCCGGCACCACTGCGCGCACCGGAAATCCGTGATCTCGCGATAGATCACGACCATTCATCTCGTAGGCGATTAGGACTTCGCCTTGAAGTGCTTTGTCTCGCGGCAAACTACGGGCATACGAGATCGGATTGGGAGGAACAGGCTCTTCTTTGGGCGTCCCGCGGTCCGCTCCTTCGAGCACGATCTCGCAAGCATCGTCCCTTACACCGGCACGTTCCAACAACGCTCGCAGAGGCACGCCGGTCCATTCCGCATTGCCTACCGCTCCGAGTTCCCACTGCGCTCCTTGCACCGGCGGGACGAGGAAGACGCGACTATTACCGGCGCACTCCAAAGTGGCAATTCGCGTCTCGGATCGCATGCTTCGCAACTCTTCGTAGCTCAAGGTAAGCGGATGCCTGACCGCACCATCGATGCGTAGTTGATAAGAAGCGAGGTCCAAGTTTGGCGCCGGAAAATGACTGCGTATGTAGAACAGCTCTGTCGGAGTGAGGTACGAGTCGAGACAATCGAAGGGAGCCTCCAGATTTTTTGGCTCGTTTTGCCGGATGATTAGCCCCGTCGAGGAGAGCTGACTAGCATTGCCGGCGTAATGCTGTTTGTAACCTTCCATGATCTTCTCCTATGGCCCGCCAGTTGGCATCCGGCGAGCTAGGTATGCAGCGCGTCCGGTTGTACCAGGACCAAGGTCAGGTAAGCCGTCATGGATATTCCCAGCAACACCAACACGACGGCGAGAATCACGGCTTCCTTGGAGAGGAAGCGGTGTACGAGTTGACCGCCGTTTAACTCGCTAACCAGATGCATGTAGCGCCGTGCGGAGAACAGATTCACGGCTACGCCGATCACGATAAGCGCCGTTCCAAACCAAAGTGACGCTCCGTGATTTTGGACGCCGGTGCCGTGGTGCATGATCGGGAGCTCATCTGCGAAAAGCCCAAAATGCGCCGCCACGAAGCCGAATCCCATCAATGCGATGCCAGTGCGAAGCCACGCAAGAAACGTTCTCTCGCCGGCGAGATAATCCCGCAAATCGGCCACTGGCTTTCCTTTGATGGAGGTATCCATTTCGGCCTCAGACGATTGGCGGAGACGCCCGTCGCTGGCGATGGGGAGGCGTGGACGCGTCGCTCCTGTAGCTAATGTATTCGGCATATCGGAAACGCCTTGGTCTCTACTGCTGTCATTGTCTCGATTTTGCGTCTAAATGCTGCACATTGAATCTCCGGTACTGGTTCGAGATGGGCTCGCCGTTCGACGCGAGCCCAAGATGCCACGCCTGAGGCGGCAAGCTGGCGTGCTTGGCTGCGGCGATCAGTGCCTCCAGGCGGAGCTGAGTATCACGCTGCAGAAGTTGGTGGGTTGGAAGCCCTTGTCCTTGAGGGCCAATACGTCGTCGTTGACCGTTCCGAACGTAGTATCCGGGCGATGCTTCATCCCCTCATAGAAGGCCTGGATGATATTGTTCTTGAAGTCGCCACCACGCGGGTGCGCTGCGATCACCGCGTCGCGTTGCGCGTCGGTGAACTGCTCATAGGCAATCCCGAGCACGTCCATCTCGACACCTGAGGTGACGAGAGCCACTTCCGGCTTCTTATGCTCCGGGATGCCGGGCGTCGTATGTAGCGCGATCGCGTCCCAGACGATCTCGACCGAGGCCTCCGGGATACCGTAACTGCGGAGGAAATCTCGGGCTGCGTTGGCACCGTCAACCTCGAATCGCAGCTGCGACTGGCGGTATCTGTCGGTAAGACCGATGTCATGAAACATCGCGCCGACATAGAGCAATTCGGGATCGAACTTAAGGCCTTTGCGCTCGCCGGCGAGCGCGCCGAACAGATAGACGCGCATCGAGTGATGGAACAGCAGGTCCGACTCGGTCTCGCGGATGAATTGCGTGAGATCGCGCGCCATCTTGCTGTCGGGGATCGTGATCCCGGCAATGTCGTTTATGTCCCGCTTGGGATGTTGGTGGGTCTCTGCCAGGCTCATGGGGGTTTCTCCTTGATAAGCTCGTGCCGTGCTGTGCCCTCCGCTAAAGTATCCTTTGTGCGCTAAGGTTGCTGATCGGCCTTTGCTGGAATTGTCGCAGGATTGCGCCTGCGGCACGATCGGTCTTGAGCCCGCCAATCGTTTTTAGGTCCAGAGTTGTCCATTGACGCAAAACCGAGGCAATCACCGCAACAACGCTAAAGTCATTTCGAAATGAATTGATAGGTTTGGGTCCCCGGCGTTCTCGCAGACGCATTTCAATGGGCGACGTTGCGAAAGCAAGAGTAGCGCTACCGCAAGACGGTCGCGTTGCCGGGCTGTCGATGTCTCGCAACACAGGAGCAATCCGTGGCCAAACGTCCCCAACTCACCACCGACTCCGGCATGCCGGTCTCCGACAACCAGAACAGCATCACGGCGGGCCCGCGCGGCCCCGTGCTGATGCAAGACTTTCACCTGCTGGAAAAGCTTGCCCATCAGAACCGCGAGCGCATTCCCGAACGCGGCCAGCACGCCAAGGGCTCGGGCGCCTATGGCACGCTGACCATCACCCACGACATCACGAAATACACCAAGGCCAACGCATTGCAGCCGGGCAAAACGACCGAAGCTTTCCTGCGCTTCTCGACCGTCGCCGGCGAGCGCGGCGCCGCCGACGCCGAGCGCGACGTGCGCGGCTTCGCGCTGCGGTTCTACACCGAGGAAGGCAACTGGGACATGGTCGGCAACAATACGCCGGTATTCTTCGTGCGCGACGCGCTGAAGTTCCCTGACTTCATCCACACCCAGAAGCGGCACCCGAAAACCAACATGCGGTCGCCGACCGCGATGTGGGATTTCTGGTCATTGTCGCCGGAAAGCCTGCACCAGGTCACCATTCTGATGTCGGACCGCGGCCTGCCGCAAAGCTATCGCAACATCGACGGCTTCGGCTCGCACGCTTACTCGTTCATCAATGCCAAGAACGAGCGGCACTGGGTCAAGTTCCACTTCAAGACCATGCAGGGCATCAAGAACTGGACCAACGCCGAAGCCGCCCAGAAAGTCGCGCACGATCGCGAGACGCATCAGCGCGATCTGTTCGAATCGATCGAAAAGGGCGACTTCCCGAAATGGAGGTTCTCCGTGCAGATCTTGCCGGAGACTGACGTTGATAAGCATTGGTACAACCCCTTCGACCTGACCAAAGTCTGGCCGCACAAGGACTACCCGCTGATCGAGGTCGGCGTGCTGGAACTCAACCGTAATCCGCAGAATTATTTTGCCGAAGTCGAGCAGGCCGCGCTGTCGCCCGCCAACATCGTTCCGGGCATCAGCCATTCGCCGGACAAGATGCTGCAGGCGCGTATCTTCTCCTATGCCGATGCGCACCGTCACCGCGTCGGCGTCAATGCGGATCAGATTCCCGTCAACAAGCCGCGAAGCCCCGTGCACACTTACAACGTCGATGGTGCCATGCGGCTTGCAGGCAATCCGAATCCTGATGCCTATTACGAGCCGAACTCGTTCAACGGCCCCGTGCAGGATGAGCGCTTCGCCGAGCCGCCGCTGAAAATCTCGGGCGATGCCGACCGCTACAATCACCGCGACGGCAACGACGACTATCGTCAGCCCGGCGACCTGTTCCGGCTGATGAGCTCCAACCAGAAGCAGCAGCTCTTCCATAACTACAAGGCGGCTATGGAGGGCGTGCCGGTCGAGATCGTCAAGCGGCAGATCGTCCACTGCTACAGGGCCGATCCCGAATACGGCGCCGGCGTTGCGAAGGCGCTGGGCGTCGATTTCAGGCCGCAGACGATCGCCGCGGAGTGACGCCCCGCTCACTTCGCTGGCCGGCGGCCGCTCCTCCCGTGCCGCCGGCCACCCCCCAAACAACTCAATGCGAGCGCCGCACGCTCATTCTGGAGATCACAATGTCCAACCGAATTGCACCCAAGCTCCTTGCGGAGTTCATCGGCACCTTCGCGTTAATATTCATCGGCGCCGGCGCCGCGGCGGTGGTCGGCGACGGCGTCGGCCTGCCCGGCATCGTCGCGATTGCCTTCGCACACGGGTTGACCGTCATGGCTTTCGCCTTCGCCTACGGGAGCGTGTCGGGGGGGCATTTTAATCCCGCCGTCACCGTCGGCGTACTCGCCGCGGGCGCGATGCGGCCCGACGAGGCGATTGGCTACATCGTCAGTCAGCTCATTGGCGGTATTGCCGGCGCACTCTTTTTGTCGGCCGTACTAGGCGGTGCGGGGACCGGCCTCGGCACGCCTGCGCTCGCGCACAATCTCGCTCTCGGTTCCACGATCCTCACGATCTCGCCGGTTGAGGGTTTCATGATTGAGGCCGTGCTCGCCTTTTTTCTGGTCACGGTCGTGCTCAGCACGGCCGTCGCGGGTCGCGCCAGCAGCCTCGCGCCGCTGGCGATCGGAATGACGTTGACCCTCAACATCATCATGGGCGGCGCGCTCACGGGCGCCGCCTTCAACCCGGCGCGGGCGCTCGGCCCGATGGTCGCGACCGGCAATTTCACCAACGTCTGGCTGTACATAGTGGCCCCGATCGTCGGCGCCATCGTCGCTGCCATCCTGCACACAAGCCTCGTCCGCCTCGCCCAGGAGCGGGCGGTGAAGACCGCGCCCGTCGCCACGCCGGCCGAGTGAGACTTGTCCGGCCAACCGATCACGAAACCCAGCACGTCAACGTGAAGCACACAGTGAGACCCACAGGAGATTACAGATGGCCTCCAATTCCAACCGCGGCGTAGTTTACCTCAAACCAGGCACCGTCGAAGTTCAGAACATCGACTTTCCGAGCTTCCGCAATCCAGCAGGAAAGTCGATCACTCACGGCGTCATTCTCAAGGTCGTAACGACGAATATCTGTGGGTCCGACCAGCACATGGTCCGGGGCCGCACAACGGCGCCGGCCGGCATGGTACTCGGACACGAGATCACCGGCGAAGTGATCGAGAAAGGCCGCGACGTCGAATATCTCGAGATCGGCGATCTCGTGTCGGTGCCTTTCAACGTCGCCTGCGGCCGCTGCCGGACCTGTCGCGAGGGCGACACCGGCGTCTGCCTTCATGTCAACGGCGACCGCGCCGGCGGCGCCTATGGCTATGTCGACATGGGCGGATGGATCGGCGGGCAGGCCGACTACGTGATGGTGCCCTACGCCGATTTCAACCTGCTGAAGTTTCCCGACAAGGAGCAGGCGATGGAAAAGATCCGTGATCTGACCTGCCTGTCCGATATTCTACCGACGGGATTTCACGGCGCCGTCACCGCCAAGGTCGGCGTCGGCTCAACGGTCTACGTTGCCGGCGCAGGACCGGTCGGCCTCGCCGCCGCAGCGGCCGCGCAGATTCTCGGCGCGGCAGCCGTGCTGATCGGAGACATGAACAAGGAACGGCTCGCGCATGCGAAGAGCGTTGGCTTCGAGCCGGTCGACCTCACCAAGCACGATCGCCTGGGCGAACTCGTCGCCGACATCCTGGGCGTTCCCGAAGTCGATTGCGCGATCGACTGCGTCGGCTTCGAAGCCAAGGCGCAAGGAGCAGACGGCAAGGCCGTAGAGGCGCCCGCTGTCGTGCTCAACAGCGTGATGGAGATCACCCGGCCGGCCGGCGCGATCGGCATTCCCGGCCTCTATGTGACCGACGACCCGGGCGCGAAAGAGCAGGCCGCCAAACATGGCAACCTCAGCCTGCGCCTCGGTCTCGGCTGGGCAAAGTCCCACTCCCTGCACACCGGCCAGACGCCGGTGCTGAAATACAACCGTCAGCTTATGCAGGCGATCCTTTGGGACCGGCTGCCCATCGCCAAGATCGTCAACGTCAAGGTGATCACGCTTGAGCAGGCGCCGGAAGGCTACAAATCGTTCGACTCGGGCGTGGCTAACAAATTCGTCATCGATCCGCATCGACAACTTGCCAAGGCGGCCTAGGAGGGTACGCACGCGAGCGCCGCATCGGCGTAGCAATCTATGCACCGCTCGCTGGGGGCCTACTCTCGGACGTTGGCGTAGCGGGCGTCGCCGCCTACTCCTATTCGCGCCCGCAGAAGGAGAACGAGAGCGCAATCCGCAATCGCGCGAAGGCCGCAGCCATGCGGTCCCTCGCCAAGGAAATGGGGATCAGCCTTGCGCAAGCGGCCTATCAATCCATTCTGAAAACCTTAGCGTTAAGACTGCATTCGGCGGTTTCTCGAGCATCGCGCAGATGGAAGAGATCGTTGCCGTTTCGGGCGCCGAGCCCTTCTCCGCGGCGATGATAACGCGCCTGGAAGAGATATGGCGTGCCAATTTCGGACTTGCTCGCTAGGCAGGCTCCGTGCGCACGCTAGGATTTTCAGCAGCGTCGAAACAGCCCGCTTCGCCGATCGGTCGGCGCAATTCCGTTACAAGATGGACAGCCGGGCCGTGGTGAAGCATTCCAAAAGCGGAAGAGTCGCCGAAGATCCATTATGGAATATCTCGGTCGGTTGACGCGTCTCAGATCGACACAATGCTTAGTAGCTTGTCATTAGACCGGGTGCAGGCACAACGACCGGCAATGTCATCTGGGTGCCGCTCAGGATGATCTCTGCCAGGGTCATGGGGTTCTCCTAAACGAGATCGGCGCGCGCTGTGCCGCCTACTTTGATAGGCTTGACGCATCCGACGCGCTTGTCTGCTATTGTCGAAGTTGTCGCAACATTGCGGCTGACTGCCACTTACCTGGATGTGGCATCGCAGCATCGCTTGACGCGATTGGTCGATCTCGGGCTGTCGGACTTTTTCGGCTTACGACGTTATCGCGGCCACGCCGGGACGGACCAGATCAGCCGCCAATGCCGATATTCATCTCGCGCTGGAGTTCGGTTGCGGCGTCGCGGCGCTCCGCGAAGGCGGCCTCGTTCAGGCCCTGACGAAATGCCGAAATGGCGTTGAGGAAAACGACCGCCGTCGCGCTGTAGCAACCCGCTGACCGGCACCACCTTCTGCAGCGCTCGCACCGCGAGCGACAATGCCGTGACTACGCCGCAGAGCGCGACACCTGTTGTTATTCGGCGCTTTAATTAAGCTTCTTTTTGATGCCATTGCCGGCCATGCTCCTTTCCGAGGTCGTCGAGCCCCTCATGATAACCTCGGGTCTGGTGCCTCGACGAGCCGCCACCAATGACGTGAAGGGACTCGCCGACTTGTCAGAGGGCTGGTATCGCGAGGTCAAGAGCGAGGAGAGTACAGAAGGTCCGCGCCATCACATGCTCGGTCGAGTTTGGTCAATAGGCGTTAGGATATCGAGAATCAGGTCCGGAGTATGATCAAGGAATATGGAATGTTGTTCCAAAGAGCGATTGGTCTGCAGACGCCCACAGCCGGGCCTGCCTCCTATATAGTGCCGCCAAAAAGCCTGCCATCCGGATTGTCAGCCATAGCTCGATGAGCATGCTGCGCGAGATTGCAGTCATTGCGTTCGATGTAGTGACGAGCGTTGCGTCGAAGTTCTGGCCGGGATATGGCGGCATCTGGGAAAGTCGCCGTTAAGCCAGGGCACAGGACAGCATTGAATGCCTGTGTCACCTGGACGTAAATCGGGAGCCGATGCAGATCGGAAACCTCGAACAGCTCTTGCCCGGCCGCGCTGCCGGCGTTGATCAAGCGCCGACGTCGGTACTGCGTAACGTTAGACACCGTCGAACGGTGGGACGATCTGTTTGACGATTCCATCGCCTCCAGTTGCTTCACATTTGCGTCGGTAGCATCCACGAACGCCTTTTTCGCCGCGACGGCTTCATCTGCCATTTGCTGGACGATGGCCTGCTTCTTCAGGACAACGCCGTAGCGATCGGAAGTGACGGCCGCGACGGCTTAATTGGCTTTGGCACTCGCTAAATTGGCTTTAGGCTGGGCAAGCTGTTCATCGATGTCGGGGGCCTCCATCGAGGCCAGCACCTCACCGGCTTTTCCTTGTGCGCCAATATCCTTGCTCCAGCTCTTCAGATATCCGTTGACGCGCGCATATGTAGCAGTCCCATGATGCCAGTATCCCACGGAACCCTGTCGGGTGTCGCGTTCGTACCGCGCTCCGCTTGATTGTACCGCAAGGGCAAGACGGAACCACCCTGACCCTGATGTACTGGAAGTTGCTCGTTTGTTTTTGCGACAACTTCGGGGCTCCCTAGGTGAACTGAACAAACGGCCTTTTGTCGCAAGCCCAGACCAAATTCCGCAAGAAGGCTAAAGTAAATCTCCGGCGGATCCATAGTTTCGATCCAACGGGTTGCTAACGTTTGGGGCGATACATCCCAAGATATGTCCGTCAAGATTTGTTAAGTGTATGAGCGCGCGCTGTTGGTGCCCTTGCTCCGGGCTTGCAATCAGTACCTCAAAATAAAGCACAGAGTAAGACGCGTGGAGGTTACGATGCCTCTAATCGTGGGGAGGCGAGAGGCCGGCCATCATGGCAGACTGCGCTCGCCGTCGAAGAAGAGGAGCGCTCCGTGAGAAAACCGATCGTCATCGCGGCCTCCGCGTTCGACACAGCACTGGCCCGAGATGCCCACCGCCGCGGGGGCTGAAAGAGAGGCATTGTGTTCGGCTTGACTGCACTGGAAATAGCGCGGATCCAATTCGGATTCACAATATCAGCCCACATCATTTTCCCGGCGATCACCATTGGCCTCGCGAGCTATCTCGCGGTGCTGGAAGCCCGGTGGCTGTGGAAGAAAGATACCACTTACCGCGACCTCTATCATTTCTGGTCGCACATATTCGCGGTCAATTTCGCCATGGGCGTCGTTTCCGGCATCGTCATGGCCTACCAGTTCGGCACCAACTGGAGCTATTACTCAGCCTTCGCAGGGTCCATCACGGGTCCGCTGCTCAGCTATGAGGTGCTGACCGCTTTCTTCCTTGAAGCCGGATTTCTGGGCGTGATGCTGTTCGGATGGAAGAAGGTCGGGCCGGGCCTGCACTTCTTCGCCACTGTCATGGTGGCTGTCGGGACCCTTATGTCGACGTTTTGGATTCTCGCCTCCAACAGCTGGATGCAGACACCGCAAGGCTTCGAAATAATCAATGGCCGTGTCGTGCCCGTCGATTGGCTGCAGGTGATCTTCAATCCTTCATTCCCCTATCGCCTCGCGCACATGACGGTAGCGGCCTATCTCGCCGTGGCGCTTTTCGTCGGGGCATCCGGGGCGTGGCACCTGCTCAAGCGGCACGACACGCCGGCGGTACGCAAGATGTTTTCGATGGCCATGTGGATGCTGCTCATCGTTACGCCAGTCCAAATCGCCATTGGCGACCAGCACGGGCTAATGGATCTCAAATATCAGCCTGCGAAAATCGCTGCGGTCGAAGGACATTGGGAGAACCAACCCGGTGCGAGCGTGCCGCTTATCCTCTTCGGCTTGCCCGATATGAACGCTGAGACGACGGGTTATGCGGTGCAGATTCCTCATTTGGGCAGCTTGCTTCTCACCCATAGCTGGAACGGCCAGATCCAAGGCCTGAAGGATTTCGCCCCCGAGGATCGGCCGAACTCCACGATCGTTTTCTGGACCTTCCGGATCATGGTCGGGCTGGGCTTCCTCATGCTGCTGCTTGGCTTTTGGGCTGCATGGGCACGCTGGCGCCATGAGCTCTACCGGTCGAAGCTTTTTCTGTTTTTCGCGGTGCTGATGGGCCCCGCTGGCCTGATTGCGATCGTGGCCGGATGGCTCACCACGGAGATCGGCCGCCAGCCTTGGGTGGTCTATGGCGTGATGCGGACGAAGGACGCGGTATCGAACCACTCTGCGCTCGAAGTTTCGATGACGCTGATCGTGTTCATCGTCATGTATATGGCCGTCTTTGGCACAGGCATCAGATACATGCTGATGCTGGTGGCGAAAGGCCCCCAACCGTATGGCGAGCATCTACCCGAGCCGGAACGGCAAAGCGGGCGACCGGCGCGTCCTCTGTCTGCCATTCCCGACCGCATCGATCCGGAAATCGACTTGCCGGACGGCAGCAGGAGATAGCGGCGATGGGCATCGATCTTCCCGTCATCTGGGCCGTGATCATCGGCTTCGGGCTCATGATGTATGTGGTGATGGACGGTTTCGACCTCGGAATCGGCATCCTCTTTCCGTTCATTCGCGACCGGGGCGATCGCGACACCATGGTGAACACGGTGGCGCCGGTTTGGGACGGCAACGAGACCTGGCTGGTGCTGGGAGGTGCGGCCCTGATGGCCGCCTTCCCGCTCGCTTACTCGGTGCTGCTCAGCGCGCTCTACATTCCGCTCTTTTTTATGCTGGCGGGCCTGATCTGGCGGGGCGTCTCCTTCGAATTCCGCTTCAAGGCGGCCGAAACGCATAGGCCGTTTTGGGACAGGGCCTTCGCCTTGGGCTCCTACGTCGCGACGTTCTCGCAAGGCGTCGCGCTGGGCGCCTTCATTAACGGCTTCAAGGTGACGGGGGCCTCCTACGACGGCGGCGGCTTTGACTGGTTGAGTCCCTTCAGTCTTTTCACAGGTGTCGGCCTCATCGTGGCCTATGCCCTGCTCGGCTGCACTTGGCTCATCATGAAGACGGAAGGCGAACTCCAGCACCGACTTAAAGCGCTAGCACGTCCGGTGACGCTCGTCCTTGTCGCGGCGATCGTCATCGTGAGCGTGTGGACCCCCCTGGCGCAGCCGAGCATCGCAGCCCGGTGGTTTTCATTTCCTAACATCATCATCTTTTCGCCGGTGCCTGCGCTGGTCGTCGCGACGACTTGGCTCATGATGCGCGTGCTTTCGGATGAGACGCATGCATCGCCGTTCCTCCTCGCGCTCCTGCTGATGTTCCTGGGCTATACAGGTTTCGCGATCAGCCTGTGGCCGAACATCATTCCACCGGCCATATCGATCAGAGAAGCCGCCGGGCCGCCGGAAAGCATGGGCTTCACGCTGGTTGGCGCCCTTTTGGTCATCCCGTTCATCCTCGGCTATTCCGCATGGTCCTACTACGTGTTCCGCGGAAAGGTGAAAGCCGGTGAAGGGTATCACTGATGGCTGCACGCTCGCCCGTCGGGTCCTCAACATGGCTTCGCCGTGCCGGCTGGCTTGTCCTGATCTGGGCGGCCAGCGTCCTAGCGCTGGGCATTGTCGCAAGCGTTTTCAGAGCGCTGATGATGTTCGCCGGGATGACCGCGTGATGCTGCAGAAAATCTGTGCGCAAGAAGCATCCTTTCCACTTTCGATCCGGCGTTCAGGCACGCTGCAGCCCGTTCACCGATTGCCGGAAAATTTCGCGACGCGGGGCAATATTCACCAAGCATTCGCGCAAGGACGCCCACACATATGGATGGACCGTACCGCCCGACCGCCTTCGCTAAACGAACGATGGAGCCGCGCCACTGAGGAGGCAGCCTTATTCAAACCGAGGTCGTGTGCATGCCATCCTGTGGTGCAAAAGGACCTAATGTCCTGGTGTTCTGCGAGTCATGCGAGTCAACAGCATGAATTACTTGCCTCATCTGAAAGTCGGCCGCCGCAGTTTATTCCACATGCTGGCGATTGGGGCCGCTGCAGCGGCCACAAACGCGCCTATTCCGGTGGAGGCAAGGACTTTTCCCAATAGGTGAAGGGCGGGTTATCGCGCCGCCACTCGCGAGGTTCAGACACTTTACCGCGTGAACCGCTATCCAGACAAAGCGAGGGGCTGATCCCATGGCCCTCGTCATCAAGGCTGCGCGAGATCGCCTCAATGAATCGACCGAGACCTCGGACACACTCCTCATCCAAAATCATGTCATCCGCGTCGAGGTCCAATCGGACCAACTCGTCATCGAACTTACTGATGCAATCGGTGTGGGATCAAGGCGGAAGCGAAAGAACCGCAACGTGATCGCGGTGCCGTGGCGCAAGACACCATCCACCCGACGCCGGGAGATTCTCGTGCCTGAGTCCGAGTCCCCTCAAAACATTCGTCCTATCCGTTCCGAAAGCCGCGCACTCCTGGTCGCATCGATTGCGAGGGGGCGCCGGTGGCTCGATGAACTCATCACCGATCCAGCCGCGAATACCGAGAGCATTGCAGACCGCGAAGGATGCAGTGTGCGAAGGGTCAACATGACGATCTCGCTCGCCTTCCTCGCGCCCGACCTCGTGAAGGCAGAAATTGATGGACGGCTTCCACACGGAATGGGAGTTGTGCGGCTGAGCGATATGCCGGCGGAATGGTCTCGCCAGCACCTGATGCTTGGCCTCAACACGTAATCGTCGCTCATTCGAACCGCGTCTCTGCCTGACATCGGTCTC
>DASXYI010000038.1:0-2233 GCA_036502605.1 Steroidobacteraceae bacterium | reverse complement strand
GCTGTGGAACGGACATTACACATATCCTGAACGACCGGCCAACCTAAAGAGGTCGAACCGCAACAATTAGTCTTCAAGGACGACGGCGCTATTCCTAACAATCCGCTGCCCCGCTTGCTTTACCGTCAGGCATTTGTTCCGGACATGAAAAACACTCGCCTCTAGGATAGAACAGCACTTTGCGGCAAACGATTGGACCCCCTCGTGGCGAGCAGGGTTTATCCCTTTGTGCATTACCACAGCACAACCCATGAAGTACTCGGCATTTTAGCGGTTCGGCCCCTGCGCGGCGTGAGATTTCTCAATGCGCCGGTCTTTGGCAGCAAACAAGAATCCGCGGATGCCAAGCTTTGGATAATGGCCGCGGGCGACAAGACGGCCTTTGAAAAAGTGAAACCGGTCTTGGAGCATTTGGGGCAAACCGTTCACTACTTTAGCAAGAACGGAAACGCCGCCGCGATGAAGCTGGTGGGAAACCTCATCGTCGCGTTGGAAATGGAAGCGCTCGCAGAAGACATGGTCCTCGCGCAGAAGGCCGGGTTCGATCTGGACACCGTTATGGAAGTCGTAAAAGTCGCCGACTTCCGCTCACCGCTCCTGGCGAGCAACGGTCAGAACATTTTGAAACGCGATTTTTCTACCAGCTTTGCCCTCGAGCTCATGCTCAAGGACGTGGGCCTCATTGAAAAATTTGCTGAGAGTCTGCGGTCACCCATTCCTGCGTTGCGTGTAGGCGGAAAAAATCTGGCATCGGCCGTTGACCTTGGCTTCGGAACAGAAAACGCCTCCGCCTTAATCAAGGCGCTCGAAGAAGAAGCCGGCGTCGAAGTGAAGCCGCGCCGCGCAAGTGAATAATTGGCTCGTCTGGTCACTGCTCTGCGTTCTTTTCGCCGGCGCAACAGCAGTCCTGGCCTGGAATTAAGACAGCCAATACCACGTTTTTTGCGCCGCCATGCAAGAGTTCGAGCATTAATTCGTATTTCAGGCCGCTGCACGTGAACTCGCTACGAAGAATCCGTCGCCGTCTCAGACGCGATCGCTGTTCGCACCATAGGAGCAACACGCGTCCCCAGCAGCTCGATTGCGCGCATCAATTTCGCATGCGGCAGGTCCGCCACGCTCATCTGGAACGTGATACGGGAAATTCCGCCTAACGATTCGTTTACGCGCAGGATCTTTTCCGCGACGGTTTCCGGGTCGCCGACCAGGAGCGCTCCGGTCGGGCCGAGCAGCGCGTCGAACTGTGCGCGAGTGACCGGCGGCCAGCCGCGTTCCTTCCCGATCTCAGAAAAGCTGCGCGCATAACCGGGAAAGAAATCCTGTGCCGCCTTCGATGCACTGTCGGCGACGTAGCCTAACGAATGGATGCCCACCTTAAGCTGATCCGGCGAATGTCCAGTGCGCAGGCCGGCTTGACGATGTTGATCGATCAATGGCCGAAACCGATGCGGCTGGCCTCCGATGATCGCGACCATTAGCGGTAACCCGAGTGCGCCGGCGCGAATGAAGGAGCTCGGGGTGCCTCCGACCCCGAGCCAAACCGGCAGCGGGTTTTGCAGCGGGCGCGGGTAAACTCCCTGCCCGGTCAGTGGCGTCCGGTGTTTGCCCGACCAGTGAACGTGCGTGTTCTCGCGGATGTTCAGAAGCAGATCGAGCTTTTCGGCAAAGAGCGAATCGTAGTCCTCGAGTTCCAGCCCAAAGAGCGGAAACGCTTCGATGAATGATCCGCGCCCGGCCACGATCTCCGCCCTTCCGTTCGAAAGTAGATCAAGCGTCGCGAACTCCTGGAACACGCGCACCGGATCGGCTGCGCTTAATACCGTGACCGCGCTCGCTAGGCGAATACGTTTTGTTCGGGCGGCGGCGGCGGCGAGAATCATCGTTGGCGCGGAATCGAGGAACTCGCGCCGATGATGTTCGCCGATACCAAACACATCGAGGCCCACCTCGTCCGCAAGGGTGATTGCTTCGAGCAACTCACTCAGATGCCGTCCGGGATCGACGGCCCGGCCGGCCGCGTCAACGGTTGCCGCTACGAAACTATCGATGCCGATCTCCATTGGTTGGTGATTCTTGTTCAAGCGGCAACGCGTTGTTGGAAGAGACCGGCGAACGCAGAACGGACGCTCAGGAACACAACGATCCACAGCACCGTCACGACCAGAGCCATGGGCAGGCCGCTCGGAAGCATCAAGATGTGAATGAGCAGAATGTTCACGATGATCGGAGCGAG
>DASXYI010000037.1:0-105481 GCA_036502605.1 Steroidobacteraceae bacterium | reverse complement strand
GGCGCGCTGCAGACGTTCTTCGGGCGGCGCATCAGAAGCAAGGCCGATGCGGCAGATCTGGCTCAGGAGGTGTACATACGGATGCTCCGCATTGGCGACCAGGAGGCCATCCGCAATCCCGTCCACTACCTCTACACCGTGCCACAAGACCTATTCCGGATTCAGGAGCCGCGCGAACTTGAGCTGGAAAGTCACCGAGGATGCGCTGCTTTACTACACCTGGTCGCAGGGCTTTCGCGCGGGCGGCTTTAATCGGGCACCGCTCGCGGCACCGGACGATTCGCCGCTGACAGCGAACGGCCAGCCCTGGCAGGTGCAAGCGGGCAAGCACGGGGGCTGGGTAGCATCCGTGGACTTCGCGCCCGACAGCCTGACCAACAGCGAGCTCGGCTGGAAGACGCTGTGGATGGATCGGCGCGTCCGATGGAATGGCGCGCTCTATCAGGAGGACTGGAACCAAACACAGATTCCTGTATCTGATCCCGGCGTCATCAACACTGGTCTAACCATCAATGGTGGCAACTACCGGGTGCGCGGCATGGAGACATCGGGCGTGGCTCGCGTCGCGACCGGCCTCACGATCGAGGCGGGCGCCGCCTGGAATCACAGCGAGCTGGTCAAGCAAGCGACCTTCCTGTGGCGAGACGGAACGCCGATCGACTTTAGCGCGCTGCAAACCTCGCGCAGAGAGAAGGTTTCGAACCCGAACGGGGCACTCGGTACCCCGCTCGCCGCGGCGCCCCCTGTTCAAGGTAACATCCGCGCGCGCTATGAGTTCACGTTTAACGACTATGAGGCGTTCGCTCAGATCGGCGCGGTGCATCAGTCTCACTCTCTGGCTACGACCTACCATCTTTCATTTGACCTGCAGGGCAAATCCATTGCTTATGACCTGCCCGCCTTTACAACGTATGATGCCGCGCTCGGAGTCGGAAAGGATGCGTGGCTTGTGCAACTCTACGGAGAGAATCTCACCGACACGCGCGCCCAACTCTATGCGAACTACACGCAGTGGTACAAGGCGATTACAGTCAATCGTCCCCGCACCATCGGTTTGCGCTTTGGCTATAAGTTCAGCGGTAAGTAGGTCAGTTCAGTCATCCGAAATCCAGTGTCGGGCGAAGATTGCCCCTAAGACACTTCCGTTGAAGACCGGCTAATCGATAATATATTTCGGTTGCCCTGAAGCGGTCGTTGGTGGTCGCCTGTAGTCGGGCGGGCGGCAGCTCCGCCGGCCGCCAGCTGCTCAAGCGCGCCGTTCGCACAACACCGAGGTTGCGCGTCGCAGCGAGATCACGGACCAGCCGGTTGTACTGCCGTATCACATTGGCGGTCCAGAATTCGGCGATCGCGGTCTGCTCCCCACTGCGGACGACGCTGCTCGCCGACCGTATGCCTGGATGTCATTGAATGCCTGCAGCCATTTGTCGCTGCTCAGCGATGGCGGCGGTCCCGGTAGAAATTGGCTGGCGCTGCCCAATATGAACGGCTTGACGTCGATCAGGTCGTCGTGAGAGTGAAGGACGGAACGATGCTCCTATTTCCGGCCTACCTGCAGCACTCCGTCGACGCGAACGCGAGCGAAGAAGAGAGAATCAGTGTCAGCTTCAACATCATGTTTTCGTCGTTCACGAAGAATCTGAGCAAGCCTCTGTGGTGAGCGGCGGCCGCGGCTCCCGAGGTCCACCCCCAAGTCGACCCATCGAGATCGGCGGCTGCCGGCCGACGTCGATCCCCATCAATACAGGTTGACCAGCTCTTCAGCCAACCAAGGCGGGAGGTTTCTTTGTGCTCGGATGCTGGGTAGAAACTCCGCATCTCCAGCGACACTCAAAGGATCGAGGATGAGGGGTCGGACGATCTTGGACAACGGCAGGGTACCGGCACCGGCAAGGGCTCTGGCTCCGGTGTGGCGATGTGCCAGGGGTAGTCGAGGTCGAACGGACACGCCGGTGTCGACAATTTCATCCAACGCCAGACGCCACACCGGCGCGGCAGCCCTCAAGGGGCCGCGCATCAGGGCTTTTGGCTTTTCCAATTGCTTGGCGAGTGCAGGCAGCTTTTTCAGTGTCGCCTGAAGGGCCTCGGCCGCGTGCGACAATGAAATCTTACCAACCTGCGGATCCTGGGTATCTTGGGTCAAGAACAAGCGCCGCGACGCCGAACCGATCTTGACGGTTTCGCCGGAAACATTGAGCGCGGAGAACAACGCGGGCGTTCCAAATCGAGGCACGCCGTTGATGACCACCAAGGCCATGTCGGCCTCCTTGGCGGTGAGCAGATGGTCATAGGGATCGCCGTCAACCCCGTCGACGACGCTAATGTCCGCGCGCTTGCCAGGTTCGAGCGATCCCAGCACGGCATTCCAGCCAAGAATGCTTGCCGCCGTACGGGTGACCATGGCAACCAGCTCGATCGCGGTAAAGATGCGGTGATGATCGCTCCAAAGTTTGGCGACTTTGAGTTCGCCCAGTAGATTCTTGCTGCCCGACGGCGACCAATCCGAACCTAAGCCCAGGCGCACGTTCGCTGCCTTGGCCGCCGCGATCTGGGCCGTGTCGCCGTACAGCAATAGATTCGATAACGGCGACCATACGGCCGCGGCTCCGCGAGCGCCGTAAATGTCCCAATCCGTGGCCTTCAATCCGGCGGCATGAATTCCTGTCAGCTGGGGGGTGATAGCCCAATGGTCACCGCCGATCTGCAGCGCTTGGAAATGCTTGCGAGCAGTCTCATCGACACCCTCGCTGAGGTGCAGTAAAAAACAGCTCTCCTTCTTGAGTCTTTCCAGAAACTTGCTTGCCGACTGCATATCGACATCGGCGATGCGTGTGGTCGCTTCCGGCAGCGCGGCTTCGTCGGTGGCCTCGACGTTGCGAATGATGCCTCGATAAAATCGCCGCACGCCGGCGTTGCTGAATAAGGCAATTCCCTGGCTCGTCGTCACTCCCGCTACGAGGCATTTCGCTTCAACGTAACGAACCAGGGCCGGTAGTAACTCCGGTGTCTCGCCGATTATCGTCATCGGTCCGGAAACACGTTGGCGATATTCGGCAATGCCGCCCCATTGATCGCGATTGCTGAATTTCTTGGGCACAGCCCACAGGCGCAGGGCGTTATACGACAAATGATTGTGTAATTCGATGAGCCCGGGATACAGCGTGCCGTGGGTGCGCGTGACCGAAACGCCTGAAAATCCGGCGGGCGGCGGCGCGTCGGCGGACTGCACCGCGGTCAGTGTCCCGGCTTTGATATATACACGTCCCGACGCAATCACCGTGTTCGCAGCATTCATCGTGACGATGCGGCCCTCGAGAATCGCGGTGGGCCCGGTGAGCGGATCGATCGGTGGTTTGCGGGCGCCGGTCATAGGTTAACTTCACTTTTTCCGTTTAGCGGTGGCTCGGTGCGCGGTCTTTTTCTTTGCCGATGGCGCTTTTCCGGCGCCGGCGAGTTTGGCGGCCTTCGGATAAATTGCGCTTGCAAACTTGTAATCCAGCTTGTCGATGTCCAACCCTCCCACAATGGGTTTACCGTCTTTGGTCAGGGTTCCCGGGATTTGATAACACATTATCGAGCGGGGATCCGCATGCGGCGTGCCGCGAATGCTTGACTCCTCGATCGGAGTCAATACCTGCTGCTCGACCTCCGCCGGCGACCAGCCCTGGGTCGCGCCAAAATACGCGATAGCTTTCTGGCGGTCGATCTTGGCAACGAGTTCACGCCGCATGTGTTCGTGCGGAAATCCAAGGGTGTGGCCGGTTTCATGGCGGACCACCCGGTGAAATTCCGACTCCGGGGTGTTCATGGTGAACCCTTGAAGATTCATGGTGGGCGTGCCTGCGCCAACGCTCAGGATGTCGGTGCCCACATACGACCAATAGCCGGCTTGATCTCCCTGATCGATGCGTGCAATGCGAACCTTCGGGGTGGCCCGGCTCTCGATAAACTGCACGTTGGCGGTTTTTGCCCAGGCATTCATATGCAGCAAGATCCGCTTACGCAAGTCGCTCGCCGGGCCGTCCAAGAAACCGACTGTAAGCTTGACGCCCACGGGCCCCCAGTACTTGGCCGTGACCACGGCAATGCGCAGTTTGTCGATATCCACGTCGGGCATTGCCCGAATCAATCGCTCCAGTCGCGGATGATTGGCGGGATTCTGTACTACGGCGCGATCTGCCGCATCGATCCACCTTGCACGCGGCAGTGATTTTGGCGAGCAGACCAATTGTATGTCGTCAACCATGGGTACGATCTCCTAGTGAAAATACTTAGCGCTTCACCTCAGGCACCGGGGGGACGGCAAGCGACGCAGCCGCGTGAGATGCCGGTCCCGTCGCGGCTGCGTGAGCGCTGGCGAACTTCGCGAAGCCGGATTGCAGTTGCAATGAGTAGTCGAGTGACTGATAGCTGCTGGATACGGGTGTGGCAGCGCCGATGGTTTGAAAATAAATGTCGATGTTGCCGTTGCTCATGGTCTTTGACCACGTGTTCGTCTTGGGCAGCGCCGGTGTGGGATTTGCCACGGACTTGGGAACTTGGGCGAATCCGTGGCACGCGACGCAGGAAGCTTGTGGATTGTCGATGGGACCATTCAACAATCCGCGAAATCCAAGGTGCAGCTTCTGGCCTCGATCGGTATTGATCCATTGTTCCGTGGGCGGTTGGTTGGCTTTGATGTTCGTCAAATCGTTACCCCACATCAAGCCAACAGGCACCATGTGCTTCCACCATTGAGCCGAGGTGGATGCGGCCTTTTCGTATTGAAACGTGCCGAACACCCAGCCGGTCACGGGCGCACGGCCGTCCTTGACGGCGATGTCGAGTTGCAACAGCCGCACCGTCGGGCGTGCTTTCAGATCTTTCTGCCGCAGGATATCGGCATGCCACACCAGAGAACCCTTAAGATAAGGGACCTGGGTCAAAGGCGCGTTCGTGAAGAGCAGTTTGCAGGACACCGTGCCTTGCGGAAACTGAGCCTTGGCCGGATCGGGCGCCGTTTCATTTTTCCATACTTGCCCCAAGGTGTGGCCGCCCAACGGATTGTAGAACCCAACCGCCCAATTGGTTTGCGGCGTGGTCTGTGCGGGGCCGAGTTGTCTGGCTTGCGACTTGCGCTCATTGGTCATGCCATGCATGAATTCGCGCCCCGGATGCAGCCAAGGCGCGTGGTACCAACCGCGAACCGAGTTCGTCGAGATGTCAGAGAAGCTCTTCTGCGGTGACGTGAGATCGACGTTGCCTTCCATGCAATAGTCGAGCACTGCCTGCATATATTGCGGCGCTTGGGTCGGTTGCTTGAAGTCGAACGCGAGCCAGGGCTTTGCCGTATCGGCAGCGGACGTGGGAAGCGCTGTTGGATAGGCTTGGCTCAATTTGAACTTGAGTCCCGTCCATCCGGGAGGGGCGGACATTGAGTCCGGAAACGCACCCCACGCCGCCGCGCTGCTCAGCACGCCGACGAGCATCGTTGTCAATCTCATCGGCCTCACACGCGGACGCAGCAAGGATGTCGACTGGTCGGTCAGCGGCATGATCATTCCCCCGTGATTTCTCGATTCGTTTTATTCGAGGCCGCGCGTGGGAGCCTTGCGCAAACGGCGTTCCCTGCGCTGGCGCGCCCATCCCATCTAGCTCGCTATTAGCTGAGCATACACCGGTCCACACCCGTGTGCAGCCCCGGCAAATTGACGATATTGCGGTGCCACTCGCATCGGTCACCCTTGTCCATCACCGCTCATCGACTCGATCGGATATCGCGTCACACCTTGTCGAACAGCGAGTACATGTCGATTTGCCGGCCATCACCAATGACCTGTTCGAAATCGAGTCCCAATGTTTCCAGCACCGGCTCCGCCACCGGCCTTACTTGCTTGAGCACATAGTGCTCGCGGTCGATCGGATGCCGAAGGTTGTCCATCGGCTCCGGGCCGGCGGTGGTAATCATGTAGCTCACCAATCGACCGACCGGCTGAAGGGATTTGCGAGCGGCGACCACATGCGGCGGAGTCGTGGCGGTGTACTCCTCGGCACCCTTGCGCAAATTCTTCCGATACACCAACGTTTCGTCCAGGTCACCGTTCCTGACTCGCCTCACGACCTCAGAGAGGTAGTCATCGACCGCCTGATCGGTGAACAGGCGCTGATACAGTTCGCGCTGCACCTGCTTGGCGAGATCGGTCCAGTCGCGGCGCACCACCTCCATGCCGATGAATTCGACACTGTCGACGTCGCCGTGGCGAAGACCGGCGTAGCGCTTGCTGGCGCCCCGAGTGCTGTGACGCGCGCGCGGCAGAAACAATCTCAGGTACAGCTTTTCGAATTTGAGCTCGAGGCGGCTCGGTACTTTCCAGCGCTCGCCGATGTAGCGGGATAGATCGCCATTCAGGGAGTGGGCGAGTTGCCGGCCCAGGTCGCGCGTCTCATTGGGATCCCCGCCCTGCGATGACACGAACAAGCTGTCCGTGTCGCCGTAGAGCACTTTGAATCCGGCGGTCTCGAACCACCGCTTCGACCAGAGCAATATGTCGCGGCCCGTGCCGGTGATCGAGTTGGCCAGTGCGGGGTTGTAGAAACGGCAGGCCGATGTGCCGAGGACTCCGTAGAACGAATTCATCAGAATCTTGATCGCGTTCGATGCGACCTCATCGCCGATTTTCTTCGCCGCTTCACGCCGCGGAAACAGCGCATCGAGCATGCGCGGCAAGATCGCGGGTTCCCGCCGAAACGCACCGCCCGGCGTCCGAATGACCTCATCATCGGGCGAGGGATCCGCCACATACGACAGCGGATCGATGTTGAAGGTGCGGATGATGCTCGGATACAAGCTTTTGAAGTCGAACACCCAGACGTCGCGGTGCAGGCCCGCGACCGGTTCCAGAACGTGACCGCCTTGTTGAGCGTCCGCGCTCGAATCACCGGACCGCACAGTCGGTGCGACGATACCCACTTTCTCGAGTTCGGTCAGGTAGAGAAAATCGAACGAGGCGATGCTGGCCGCCACCCGATCCGGGGTCATGCCGGCGAGTTGGCTGCGCGCAAAGGCGAGCCGCACGACGTTCAATTTCTCCACGATCTCGAACGCCAGCCTTGCGTCCGTGCGCGCATAGAGCGCGAACGCCGCCAGATCCTGGCGGTAGTTGTGTTCGATCTCGGCGATGCGATCACGTACGTCCCCGGAGACGGCTTTTCCCTCGCCGAGGACCTTGCGCGCCACGGCATCGAGCGAGTAATCGTCCATGCGTATGAACGCGCCGCGCAGCAAGTCGATGCCGTCGAGCACGAGACGGCCCGGAACGCTGGCCTGTCCGCTGCCAAAATAGCCCTCTGCCTTGCGAATGCGAATTCCGCCCGCGTCCCTGCCCAACGAGAAGGGATGGCGAACGCGCTCGGCGATGCGTTGCAATACCGTCAGGTCGAAATCGATGATGTTCCAACCCGACAAGACGTCGGGATCGAAGCGCCGAACACGATCGCAAAATGCATCGAGCGCGGCGAACTCATCGGCGCAGCGAGTCGCCTTGTCCGGCATGGCGCGGTTGCTTCCATCCACGATGAGCACCTCATCGATGCCGGGGGCGTACATCGAGATCGCCAGCAGGCGGTCAGTCTTGCCGTGGGTTTCGATGTCGAATGACAGCACGCGCGGCTCGATTTTCACGTCGGCCGGCCGCAGGGTGGGATTGTCGAATACCCAGGTGAGGCCCGTTTCCGCGACGGCGTCGCCTTCGATCTCAACGCCGCCTTTGATGCCGCGTTCGATCAGATAGCGCACCGCGAAGCGCACGTCCGCCTCGAATGTATCGATGTTGGCTGAATGGAGACGGTCCCGCACACCGGGGACCTCTGGCGGAGCCTCCACTTCAAGCAGGCATACCGGCGCGCCGTCGAACGTTAGCTTGTCGGACGCCTGCGGCGGAGGTATCCGCACGGCCCGTGCTCGCTCGGCGTCGGCAGCTCGAATAAAAAAATGCGGCCGCTGCCGGTCGTCGCGGATGAGAAACGTCCCCCCCGCCTCCGATCGCCCATAGATGTGCACGACGGGAATACGCTGCCCATTCGGTCGAGAGACGACCCGATAACTGGACTGAAGAATGAAGCCGCGGAGTTGGAGTTGGGTCACTCTGCTATTTTGCGCGCTTGGCGATTTTTGGGGTGATCAAATCCAGAAGGGAGCGGCTTGCGTTATGATTTTGAACCGATGGCGCGCTCCACCAAAGCATTCGCGGAATTGTTCCTGCCGCCGAGCGCCAAGCGGTCGCCGCGACGTCCGGCATCCGTCGAAGACAATCCCGCGATTCAAGTGATCTGGGACATGGTCGCCATGATTCCCCGCGGCAAGGTCTCGACGTATGGGGCAGTCGCACGCGCCGCCGGACTACCCGGCCGTGCACGGCTGACCGGATTCGCGTTGAAGGTCGCGCCCAAGGAGATGAACCTGCCGTGGCATCGTGTCGTCGGCGCCGGTGGGCGCATCGTGTTCCCGAAGACATCCCAAGAGCATCGGGAGCAGGCGCGACGATTGCGCGCGGAGCGGGTGGCCGTCAAGGACGGTCGCGTGGACCGTTCGTGCATTACGGATTTCGAAGCGCCTTAACCCCGCTACGAATGACGCTGGCTTCGAAGCATATCTCGAGCGACCCTCAGCTTCAGGTCGGTTGCGGGCATGGCGAATATGCGCACTCCGAATCAACGCTCCGGCGGGCATAGAAGGGGGATCGCCTCGCGCTTGTTTCGCCGGTAGACCTGGAAGTCAGTACGATCGATCGTAATCACTGAGTGCTTCGGAAATAACTCGCTCATCCGCACTAAGCACAAATCAGCAAGATCCGGTTTTTGGTCCGCGAAGCGATCGGCCAAGCGTGCGAGCTGAACGAGATGCTCTCGGCAATCGAATGCCAGCGAGACGAGTCCTTCATTGATCATCGCCAGAGTCACAGCCACACTCTCCAGGTGAAATGCCGTCTCGGCAATTACCGCCTCACAGGTCAATAGTGGTTCCGTCACTCCAGTCGCAAGTTGCGCTGCCCACTTGTGATGCTTGTCGGCGGCATTCGCGAACGCCACCAAGAAGCCCGTGTCAGCGATACCCTTCACGACCGTGAAAATCCCTTGCGCGTGGACAGATCGCGCGCTCCACGGACGGAGCCGGCGAGCCTCATAAATGAGGGTTCCTTTCCGCCGTCGCGTGCTTTCTCGAGCTGCTCACGGACAATGCGCCCCTGCGGAACCCCGGATTGCTTTGACGCCTGTTCAAGCCACGTCGCAAGCTCCTTTGTGAGTCGAATTGTTATTGTCTTACTCATATGGCGCAACTGTAACACATTTGGCCGGTGTCTGCAAAAAAAACGAACGCCGGATAAGGAATACCTTATCTCAGAAATCCCATTGGGCCGCACGGTGAGTACTACGCTCACAATTGGGGATTCCAGGGCATGGTGGGCTCCCTCTACCTTATCGGCCTGCTCGCATTGACTGCCTTCGTCATCATTTGGGAACGTTGGAGAAGCCTGCTCGCGTGTGGCGTCGGGACGGGGGAGGAAGTCGACCGACGAACACGGCGCTTGCCTGTTCCGTCCCAGGCCGCTATACTTAGCCAAATGGCTAACCAATACGCTCACCTGTCAGACGTGTTCTACGCTCTGGCCGATCCCACGCGCCGCGCGATCGTGGGCGTACTTGGAAGGGGGCCGGCGTCGGTCTCGGCGCTGGCCGCGCCCTTTGCGATGGCCTTGCCGTCTTTCATGAAGCACATTGCCGTGCTGGAGCACAGCGGCGTCATCCGCTCGAACAAAGTCGGTCGAGTCCGGACCTGCGAACTGAAGCCCAAGACGCTCTCGCGTGCAGAGCTCTGGTTGGCGGAGCAGCGTGCGGCATGGGAAGCGCGGACCGACCGCATGTCATCCTTTGTCGAAAATCTTCATCAGGAGAACCTATCCCGTGAAAGACGAAACCCCCGTTAGCGTTGATCAACAAGATCTCGTCATCTCTCGCCTGGTCCGCGCTCCGCGGGCCACGCTGTGGAAGGCGTGGACCGACCCCAAGCTCCTGAAGGAGTGGTGGTGCCCCAAACCGTGGACAACAGAGGTGCGAGCATTCGACCTGCGCCCAGGCGGCGCGTTCTACACCTTCATGCAGGGCCCCGACGGAGGCACCAGCGATAACCCCGGTTCCTTCTTGGAGATCACTGCGCAGTCCCGGATCGTGTTCACGTCACTACTGACCGCAGGCTGGCGGCCCGCCACGCCCTGGCTCGCTTTCACGGCCGTCATTTCGATGGCCGACGAGGGCGAAGGCACACGATACGTCGCTACTGTGATGCACCCAGACAAAGCGACCAGGGACCGCCATGACGAGATGGGGTTCTTCCAAGGCTGGAACACCTGCATCGACCAGCTCGAGGCGTTCGCTCAGCAGGATCACTGACGTTACAGGGAAGTTTGCTCGTCCTCGGATACCAATAAAGTAGTGCGCTGATTTACTGCCAAAATCACCGGCATGGCGACTTTGTTGAGCCCAATGCAGCGAACACCTGAAACCTCGGCGTCGACTCGCGTGTGATGATGGCCAAAGAAACAGACGCGGCTGGGACAAGGTGGAATTATCCGATCCACCAAATCGGTAATATCGATACGGAGGATATGGTGGCGTCAACCTCCCGAAACGGGAGGCGACCGAGGCGGTAGGTGGGCCGATAATCGCGCGAAAGACGAATAGGCAAATTCCACGATGACAAATGCCAGAAAGTTCTGTAAAGACATTCGCCCAATGGGCCTTGCACTGATCTTCAGCGTAATCGCTGCGGCGCTCTCGGCCTGCGGAGCGCCCGCGTCGACACAGGCGACGAGTTGTGAGAACTTGAGCAGCGTGAAGCTCGAACATGCTGTCATCTCATCGGCGCGCGCGGTATCCGCGGGTCGCTTCTTTCAATGGCGGACGGCTTTCATTGGCGTACCCTTCTTCAATGTCCCTGCGTCCTGCCGAATTAAAGTGGTGAGCGAGCCGACCAGCGACTCTCATATCAACATCGAGATTTGGCTGCCATTGAACCAGTGGAACGGAAAGTTCCAGGGACTTGGCAACGGCGGCTTCGCAGGCGCCATCGACAGGATGGGCCTGGCTCTTGCCGTTGAGAAGGGCTATGCGGCGGCATCCACCGATGCCGGGCACGAGGCGAGCGACCGCGATGGCTCCTGGGCACTTCGCCACGTCGAAAAGATACGCGACTACGGCTATCGTGCAATTCACGAAACCGCCATCATCGCGAAGGTACTCATCACGGCGTTTTATGGAAAAGCGCCGAAGTTTTCTTACTTCGATGGAGGATCCAATGGCGGCCGTGAAGGACTCATGGAGGCGCAACGCTTCCCTGCGGATTACGACGGCATCGTCGCTGGTTGCCCCGCCCTCGATCCGAGCAGCACGTTGCCTGTCTGGGCGTGGATCCAGCAGTCGGTAAGCGAAACACCGGGCGCGCACATCTCGCCTGCGAAGCTAAAGACAATTGCGGCCGCGGTGAACCAAAGCTGCGACGCCCAAGATGGCGTCCGCGATGGCGTCATCGACGACCCACGCGCATGCCGTTTCGATCCGGCCGTTCTCGAGTGCCGCGGACCCGATGCCGATAGCTGCCTCACGCGCCCCCAGGTAAAGGCACTACGCGATATTTACTCGGGACCTCCGGCGAAATCGCCCACTGAATTGCGGCGAGGGTTCGAACCCGGCGGCGAATTGGGCGGTTCGGGTTGGCAGGACTGGCTCTCCGGTTCTCGACCGGCAAAAAGCGTGCAATACGGATACGCACTCGAGTTCTATCGATATCTGGTTTATGACGATCCGAAATGGAATCTCGAACGCTTCGACTATGCGCGCGACCAGGATGTCATGAGAGTGCGGCTCGGAACCATTCTTGATGCCACTGATCCGGATTTGAGTGCGTTCCAAGCACGTGGCGGGAAATTGATCATGTATCACGGATGGAACGATCCTGCACTGCCGCCTCGCATGACCATCGCTTACTATCAACAGATCCAAGAGAGGATGGGTCACGAGGTAGCCGACAGTTTCGTGCGTTTGTACATGGTGCCGGGAATGCAGCACTGCTTCGGCGGCCCCGGGCCCAACACCTTCGGACAGCTCCCGCCGGGCGGAACGGCGGATCCCCACTATAACGTGAGTGCTGCGCTCGAGCGGTGGGTGGAAATCGGGACTCCTCCCGCCGACATTATTGCCGGCAAGAATAAAGACGACCTCAAGGCGCTCATCGTGCCCGCGGAAGCGAAACCACTGCGCACGCGCCCAATATGCGTATACCCGCGGGTTGCGCGCTGGAACGGCAAGGGCAGTACGGACGCCGCGGAGAACTTTACCTGTTTGCCGGAAAACTGAGAATTCTATGATCGAACGACAAACCCTGGAGCCGCTCTCTCTATTAGCCTGGACCTTACTCGCGTGCGCGTCCTCGTTCGCCGCCCCGGCCACCACCGTCAGCCCGTCCGCTGATATCGCCACCGGACCATTGAACATTCCGTTTTCCCATTACGCATCCGAGGAAGCACGGACGCAATTCATCCGTGACGCAACCCGGCCGCCGGCCCCGGGCCTCGGCGGGCCGATCGCAGCGAGCCGGCGTTATTACGACGCGATCAATGCCGACCGCGTCGAGCGAATGGAAAAGATCTATCCGGTCGTCATTACGACGGGAAAAGTGGCCGGCGTCGCGACGGATGTGGTCGTGCCTGTCGGCGGAGTAAGTTCCGAAAATCGTGCGCGCGTTCTGATCAATCTACACGGCGGCGCATTTTTGTGGGGTGCGCACAGCGGCGGCTTGGTGGAATCAATTCCAATCGCCAGTCTCGGCAAACTGAAAGTCATCTCGGTCGACTACCGGCAAGGCCCGGAAGCGACCTTTCCGGCGGCCAGCGAAGACGTGGCGGCGGTGTACGCCGCCTTATTAAAAAGCTACAAACCACAAAACGTCGGCATCTACGGATGTTCGGCGGGCGGCATCCTCACCGCACAGTCGGTTGCCTGGATAGATAGCCATGGATTGCCGAGGCCCGGCGCGATTGGCACGTTTTGCGCCTCACTGGTGGAGGCTTGGGGAGACTCCGCATTTGTAGGTCCGATACTCTCCGGGCAGGGCCCAGTCGAGCGTCCGCTGCTGCTGATTGATCTCCCGTACTTCAAAGGCGCCGACCCGCACGATCCCCTGGTAATTCCGGGCGCATCGGCTGCTCTGCTGGCGAAGTTCCCGCCAACGCTGCTCATCAGCGGAACGCGCGACTTCGCGTTGTCTTCGGTAGTGCGCAGCCACGCCTTGCTGGTGCAAGCCGGCGTGGACGCGGAGCTCCACGTGTACGAAGGCATGTGGCACTCCTTCTTCAGCGACCCCGAGTTGCCGGAATCGCGCGCGGCCTATGACGTCATCGTGCGATTCTTCGATCGACGCCTTGGGCGCTGAGGGCTTAACCCACGCGCCGCGATTGTTGCTTCCAATAAGGTTCGCGTAGAACCGACTTGAGTACTTTCCCTGCACCCGACACCGGCAGCGCATCGCGAAACTCGACGCTTCGCGGACATTTATATCCCGCGATCATTTGACGGCAGTGATCTCGGATCTCATCAACCCCGATCTCCGCAGCGCCCGCCCTGCGCACGATGACCGCGTGTACCGCCTCGCCCCATTTTGGATCAGGTATACCGATAACGGCACAGGTCGCAACGCCCGGGTGCTTCGCAATGGCACTCTCGACCTCCGCGGAATAAACGTTTTCACCACCGCTCACGATCATGTCCTTGAGCCGGTCGACGATGTAGATGAACCCCTCGTCATCCATATAACCGGCGTCGCCGGAATGCATCCAACCATCGCGCAGCACCGCCGCGGTCTCGGCAGGTTTGTTCCAATATCCCAGCATAACGCCCGGCCCTCTTGCGGCAATTTCCCCCACGGCGCCGCGGACGACATCGAGTCCATGGCCATCGACGATTTTCACTTCGACGCCCAATAGCGGACGGCCGGCGGAGCGATGCTTGCCGAGGCGACGTCCCTCTGCGTCATGATGTTCAGGACGCAAAAAGGTAACCGCGGGCGACATTTCCGTTTGCCCATAGGCTTGCATGAACCGGACGTTGGGCAACCTCTGCATGGCCCTATCCAACACGGACTCGCTGATAGGCGAAGCGCCGTAAATCACTTTGTTGAGCGAATCCGCTCGAAACTCGGACCATCGAGGATAGTCGATCAGCATTTGAATCATCGTCGGCACCAGCAATACCGTCGTGACCGATTCGGTTTGGATCGTGCGAAGCACTTGTTCCGGCTGGAAGCTGGGCGATATCACCTGAGTACAGCCGCGCATGGCTAACATAATTGCAAAAAAGCCGTCGGCCAAATGGAACATCGGCGCCACATGCAGACCCACGTCGTCCGCGTCTGCAATGCCCTCACACAATCCCATGAGCGCATTCGTAAACAGATTGGCGTGCGACAGCATGACCCCTTTGGCGAACCCCGTGGTGCCGCCGGTATAGAACACGCCTGCCAAATCATCATTGCAGCGCAAGGCGTCGGCCGCCGGCGCGTGTGCCGCGATAAGATCTTCGAATCCAAACATCCCGCTGCGGGCTTCACCGCTTCCCATATAAATGATGGTGCGCAATGCCTGCGAACGCTCGCTAAGCTCGGTCACCATCGGCGCGAAAGCTTCGTCGACGGCGAGAACGTGGGTGTCGCAATCGTCGAGCGAAAAGACAATTTCGCGCGCACTCCAGCGGATGTTGATCGGGTTGACCACACCCCCCGCCCACCAGATGGCGAAGTACAATTCCAAGAAGCGGTCAGAATTGAGCGCCAAGATCCCCACTCGATCGCCCGAGTTCATCCCGATTTGCTTCAATGCCCCCGCGAGGCGCGCCACTCGGTCAATGAACTGCGCAAAGGTCGTCCGCCGCGGCCCAAAAACCGTCGCGAACCGCTGCGGGTGATAGCGCAGTGCACGGTGGAGGGCTTGGGTAAGATACATTGTCGACATGGCGCTTTCTCTCAAGCAGCTCGCGGTGGGACCTGAGGATTGCAGCATCTCATCCTGGAGCGTTCGAAATACCCTCCCTAATCGGGAGGTCATGGCGAATATTCGCGGGATATACTACCGCCAATCCTCATGACAGGGCCAAGCCAAAGCGAGTTGGCGCTGATCCGCACCAAGGTGGCGCCACCGCGAATCGGCGGCACACCCATTGCGCGCTCCGCGCTGCTGAATCAACTTGACGCGCAGCGTGATCGCAAACTGAGCTTGCTTTTGGGGCCGGCAGGTTGCGGCAAGACCACGTTACTCACGCAATGGCGAAAGCGCTTGTGCCTTCAAGGCGCCACGGTGGCCTGGTTCAACGCCAGCGCCGACGATGACGATGTATACATTGCCGCCTATATCGTCGAAAGCTTTCGCCAAGCAGGTTTGGCGATCGGCGCTGAGGGTTTTCGACTCTTTGCACGCTCGGGCGGCAAGGCCTGGAAGCTGCTGTTGACGGGATTGATCAACGATCTCGATGACCACCAGGGTGACGTATATCTGGTGATCGACGATTTTCAATATGTCGCCTCGTTTGCGGTGCTAAGACTCATCGATCTGTGGCTGGCGCTTGCGCCTGGTTGCTTTCACCTGGTTATCGCGTCGCGCATAAGACCGCCGCTGGCGCTGGGCAGACTGCGGGCCGAGCTTCAGCTGTCCGAGTTCGACTTTGAGGACCTCCGGTTCACGCTCAATGAAACTCGGCTGTTCGCTGATGCCCAGGGCTTGGATCGTCTCAGCCCGGTACAGATTGGAACACTGCAGGAGATCACGGATGGCTGGGCGGCAGGATTGCAATTGTTGGCCTTCTCGCTTCGGAAACAGAAGATTCCGGGCACTTTTCTCGAAGGGCAATCCAAGCTTTCTCTATCGCAAGAGGAGGCGCTGGAGGAATACCTGCAGAAGGCCACTGTTGAGCACTTGCAACCGGAAGAATTGGCGTTTCTCATCAGAGTTTCGGCCTGCCGGCGCTTCAATCGCGAACTCTGCGAGTTGCTGACCGGAAATCCGCGCGCGGCCGACTTCCTTTCCAAATTTGAAGCGGAGAATCTTTTCTTGATGTCGATCGATACGACGGATGTTGAGCCGTGGTATCGGTTGCATCGGCTGTTCGCCAACTTCCTCAACAAGCGCCTCGAGAAGCTCGATGAAGCGGAAATCACGAAGCTTCATCAATTGGCGAGCCACTGGTTTGCGGGAAAGGGTCTCTATCGCGAAGCCTTAAGGCACGCTAAAAAAGCCCGCGACACCGGTCTTTTAGTCGAGCTGATCGACCGGGCGGCTCGCCGCATGATCGCCGGCGCCGAATTCACGCAATTGTTGCAGTGGTGCGCAAGCGTGCCTCGCGACCGGTTGCGTACACGGCTGGATGCCTGTCTGTGCGCGGCCTGGGTCCAGGTGTCGTTCGGTCGCATGGACGAGTTCGAACGCATGCTCTCTGACATCGCCTTGCATCCGGAATGCGGCAAACCGGAAGTGCGTACCGAAGTGGATTTGATGAAGGCCTATCGATGCATGCGCCAGGATGACACGGCCGCACAGCTGAACATAGTCGAGCCCATGATGCACTCTCCCCCGGGCAGCGGGTTCCAATTGCTATTGATGTGCTATATCACCGGAATCGGACTGGTTTACGCCAACCGGTTCGAGGCCGCGCGCGACGTCATTCGCTGGCTTTACCGGCATGAACGGCCCGGACAGCACGGTCATCCGAAACCCCTGCTCGAGATGATTCAAGGTTTTAGCCACCTAGTCCAAGGGCATATCAAATTGGCCGCCGAGCTGCTGATTTCGGTAGTCGAGTCGGCGCTGAGCGTCGCGGCGCTCAGCGCCGACGCCACCGGTATCATCATTGGTTATCTGATTGAGGCTCACTATCAACTGAATGATCTCGAAAGCGCCCGGCGCCTGTTGGATCAAAATTCCGAGCTCATCGACGCCGTGGGCGCTGCCGACAGTGTATTGTACAGCTATCGCGTCCGCGCCCGTATCGAGCAGCTCGATGGGGACATTCCTGCCGCGGTACGGACGCTTCTGCGTCTCGAGGAGTTCGGCCATCGCGAGGGATTGGATCGACTCGTGGCGTGGAGCCTGCATGATCAAATCGTGATTGCAATTCGCACGCACGAGCACGTGTCGCTTCACGAACTCGTTGCGCGCCTCGAACGCTGCGCTGACCGATACCGCTTACGGCGCGACTGTGTGTGGAGCGAGATTTCATTGGCGTCCCTGCTCGCCAGAGCAGAGGTGGCATTCGCAGAGACGGGGGATGCTTCATGCGTTCCTTTCATCGACGCAGCCGATGAGGCCAGCGCTGCGAACGGCCGGCAGCTTCTCAGCACGCGACTTGGGTTCATGCGAGCGATTGCGCTCCTGCGCGAAAATAATGCCGACTCGCTGCCGCAGGCGATACGTTTAACCCGTGTTGCTTGCGATCTCGGCATGAAGCGGGTGCTTTTGGATTTCGGCGCCAGCGCTCGAAATTTGATGGCGGCGCTCGGCCCGGCGCAAATGGAGGCGCGCGAACGCGACTACCTGGACGGGATAGCAGCCCTCATCGATGCGCCGGCTGCAGCCCCCGTGCCGGCGTCGGTCGCGCGCCGCGCGGAGACACCCGACTCTCAGGTACTGTCCTCCCGGGAACGGGAAGTATTGGAGCTGTTGAGCAAAGCCCTCTCGACCAAGAGCATAGCCCGGGCCCTGGATCTGTCCTCCGGCACGGTAAAGTGGCACCTGAAGAACATTTACGCCAAGCTCGATGCGCTGTCGCGCGAGGACGCACTGAACAAGGCTCGGGCGTTAAAAATCCTCGCCTGATGCCTCATTCACGAAACCTCCCGATTCGGGAGGGGACGAATCCGCAACAGTTGCCTATCGTGCTCAACGATGATCCCCAGAACCCTATTTGGCCCTGAACATGAGGATTTTAGAAAGAGCGTCCGACGCTTTTTTGAAGAAGAAGTCGCGCCGCATCGGGAAGCCTGGGAGGCGCAAGGACACGTAGATCGCGGCATCTGGAGCCGCGCCGGCGAACTTGGCATGCTGTGCGTCACAATGCCCGTGGAGTACGGCGGCGCCGGAGTCGATCGCTTGTACAGCGTCCTCATGTTTGAGGAGCAGCAGCACGCTTGCATTTCCAGCGTCGGGTTCTTTCTGCATTCCGACATTGTTGCCAACTATTTCAATAACTTCGGCAGCATCGAACAAAAGCGGCATTGGCTTCCGAAGATGGCGCGCGGCGAAACCATCACCGCCATTGCCATGAGCGAACCCGGCATCGGATCGGACTTGCAAAATATCAAGACGCGCGCAATCGACAACGGCGATCACTACATCCTCGATGGTGCGAAGACGTTTATCACCAACGGCTATCTGGCCGACCTCGTCATCGTTGCCGCTAAGACCGGCAATGTCGAAGCCGACAAGGGCGGTCAAAGTATCAGTTTATTGATAGTCGATGCCGGTGCGCCCGGCTTCACCAAGGGTGCGCCTTTGAAGAAGATCGGCATGAAAGGATTGGATTCGTGCGAGCTCTTCTTTAACGATGTGCGAGTGCCAAAGACCAATTTGCTCGGCCTTGAAGGTACCGGCTTTACTGCGTTGAAGAAGGAGCTGCCCTGGGAGCGAATGATTATCGCCGTCCAGTCCATAGCGACCGCCGAAGCCGCGCTCGCCTGGACCGTCGAATACACCCGTGACCGCAAGGCGTTCGGAACGCCGATTGCCTCGTTTCAAAATACGCGATTTCGACTCTCGGAAATGAAGGCCGAGATTGCGATCGGCCGCGTCTTCATTGATCGGTGCACCGAACTGGTACTGCGAAACGAACTTTCCGCGGCGGCCGCCGCTACCGCAAAGTATTGGTGCTCCGATTTGCTGGGCCGGGTGCTCGATCAATGTCTTCAGCTGCATGGTGGCTACGGCTATATGCTCGAGTACCCCATCGCCCGCGCCTACATTGATGGCCGCGCGGCGCGCATCTATGGGGGTTCCAACGAGATCATGAAGGAAATCATTGCGCGCTCAATGTAGCGGAGCAGGTATCGAATATGCAGAACAGCAGGAATTCCCAATCATGACGCGGCAACTCCGCTATGACGAAAAGGTCGTCATCGTGACCGGCGCCGGCAACGGTCTCGGGCGCGCGCATGCGCTGGCATTTAGCCGCTTGGGTGCGCGACTACTGGTCAACGACCTCGGTGTCAGCGCGAACGGTGCCGGTGCATCGTCGTCGGCCGCCGATAGTGTGGTGGCGGAGATCAAGGCGCTCGGCGGCCAAGCCGTCGCCAATTACGATTCCGTCGTTGAGGGAGAGAAAATCGTCGCGTCGGCTCTGGATGCCTTCGGAACGGTCGATGTTCTCGTCAATAACGCCGGAATTCTCAGCGATGTCAGTTTTCAGAAGATGACGGCCGATCAGTGGGACGCGATCCTGCGCGTGCACCTGACCGGCAGTTTCCGCGTGACCCGCGCAGCGTGGCCGGTGATGCGCGCAAAGGGCTACGGGCGCGTGATCATGACGTCCTCGGGAGCCGGGATCTACGGCAATTTCGGGCAAGCCAACTATTCGGCTGCCAAGCTGGGCCTGTACGGTTTCGCGAAGTCGCTGGCCATCGAGGGGCAAAGCAAAGGGATTTACGTCAACACCATCGCCCCCATCGCCGCCTCGCGACTCACCGAGAACGTTCTTCCCGCGGAACTCATGGGTTCGCTGAAGCCCGAGTATGTGACGTCCTTGGTGACGTGGCTGTGCCACCAGGATTGCGTTGAGACGAGCGGTCTGTTCGAAGTGGGCGCTGGCTATGTTTCCAAGCTTAGATGGGAGCGTTCGCGCGGGCATACCTTCAACGTTCGGCGTGGGATGGGCCCTGAGGATATACAGGCGCAGTGGAGCAAAATCACCGATTTCGAGCAGGCGGAACACCCATCCAGCATCAATGATACTTTCAGCGTGCTGCTCGAGACAGTCAAATCTCGCCGTCTTGGCGGGAACGAATTCATCGATTTAGACCAGGCCACCGCGGCGGAGACCATCGTCCCATCCTCCTACGACAGGCGAGACCTCGCCGTGTATGCGCTCGGTATAGGTGCTGCGCGCGATCCACTCGATGCGAGCGACCTTCGCTTCGTCTATGAGCGCGCCGTTGATTTCGCGGCCCTGCCAAGCTACGCCGTCATGCCGTCCTCCAATGCGATGCTGGCGCTCATCAAGGAAGGCAAGCCTTTGCTGAAAGGCTTGAGCTACGGCCTCGAACGGGTCTTGCACGGCGAGCAATACACCGAGATCAGGGCCCCGCTGCCGCTCGGCGCAGAAGTTACGAACTGCTTCAGGCTCAAGGCCGCCTACGATAAGGATCCGCATGCCGTGCTTGTTTTTTCGGTAGTGACCACGGACCAGGATGGTCAGGATCTGGCCTACAATGAAATTGCGGCATTCGTACGCGGTGCCGGCGGATGGGGCGGAGAGCGGGGACCGTCGGGCGACATTAACGTGCCCCCCGAGCGCGACCCGGACGCGATCATCGAAGAGAAAACCGATCTCAATCAGGCTCTCTTATATCGACTCTCCGGCGATTGGAACCCAATGCACGTGGACCCGGCGTTCGCGAGCCAATTCGGATTCCCGCGGCCTATCCTGCATGGACTTTGCACGTACGGTTACGTCGCCCGGCATGTCATCAAGACGTTCTGCGACAACGACCCCGGCTTCTTCAAAAGCATCCGAGTGCGTTTTGCCGAGAGCGTGTTTCCCGGCGAAACGCTGGTGACCCGAATGTGGAGAGAATCCGAGCGACGCATAGTCTTGGAAGTCCGAGTGAAGGAGCGCGACAAGGTGGTGATTCGCAACGCCGCGGTCGGGCTGTTCGAGCGCGCGTTGGTTCACACACGGAGTCAATACAAATGAGTCGCACCGTTTTCGTCGCCGGCGTCGGCATGATCCCTTTCACCAAACCCGGCGCGAGCCGACCTTACGCCGAAATGGGCGCCGAAGCGGCACGTCTCGCGCTCGAGGATGCGGCACTCCAATACGCGGACGTGGAACAGGCCGCCGTGGGCTACGTCTACGGTGACTCAACTTGTGGTCAGGCCGCGTTGTACGGCGTGGGAATGACCGGTATACCTATCTTCAATCTCAACAATAATTGCTCTACGGGTTCATCCGCATTGTTTTTGGCCCGCCAGCTTGTCGCCGGGGGCGCAGCCGAGTGCGTGATTGCGCTGGGCTTTGAGCAGATGCAGCCGGGTGCGTTGAAAGCTCACTGGAATGACCGCCCCTCTGCATTTCAGCGCTTCGATGAGCTGTGCGACGAAATCTGTCCCTTCCCGGAAGTACCGCTGGCACTCAAGTATTTTGGCGGCGCCGGCAAGGAGTACATGGACAAATATGGCGTCGGTCCCGAGGTATTCGCGCGAGTGAGGGCGAAGGCCAGCCGGCACGCGCAGCACAATCCGTTCGCGTTGCTGCGCACCGTAGTCACCGAAGAGCAAGTTCTTGCCTCACCCGTTTTGTTTCCCGAAGCCAAGCTGACGCGCCTCATGGCGTGTCCGCCCACTTGCGGTGCGGCGGCTGCCATTCTGGTATCGGAGGATTTCGCGAAAAAATCCGGCGTAAACCGCTCCGTTCGCATCGTCGCGCAGGCCATGACCACCGATAAGCCCAGCAGCTTCACCGATCGCAGCATGATCAAGCTCGTTGGCTTTGACATGGCGCGCGCTGCCGTGGACCAAATCTATGACGCCGCGGGCATCGGTCCCGAGGAAGTGCAAGTTGTCGAGCTGCACGATTGCTTCGCCCAGAACGAGGTGCTGAGCTATGAGGCGCTGCATTTGTGCCCGGAAGGCGGTGCAGACAAATTTGTTTCGGACGGCGAGAACACTTACGGCGGGCGCTACGTAACGAATCCCTCCGGCGGCCTCCTTTCCAAAGGTCACCCGCTCGGGGCGACCGGGCTCGCGCAATGCGCCGAACTAGTCACTCAACTTCGCGGCCGCGCCGGCGCGCGTCAAGTCGACGGCGCGCGCATTGGATTGCAGCATAATTTGGGTCTTGGCGGAGCGTGCGTCGTCACTCTTTATCAGCGTTCCTAACGCAACCACCTCCCATTCCGGGAGGGGACGCACGTGCGCACAGCAAGTAACGTCCCCACGGGATTTAGAAGATTGAAACACAAAGACAAGTTTGGGAGTGGCGCATGAATCTCGATTGCGAAACCGATGGCCGTTCAACCGTTCGTGCCCCTACATTGCCGGCCGTCGCATGTGCCGCATTTTTCTGTGCATCGCAGGTTTTCTCCGCGGAGGCGCAGACGGGCAACGTACAGAGCGGGACGCCAACGGATGAGATCCCTGAAATTGTCGTCACCGCGACCCTACGCGCAGAGAACCTTCGAGATATCCCCGCAAGCATTACCGCAATTACCGGTGCGGAATTGGAGCGGCGCAACGTTCAGAACATCGAAGACATCGCAAAGCTGACGCCCGGCGTCACCTTCACCCAGCCGGCCGACGGCGCATTGCGGATATCCATGCGCGGAATTTCCGCGGACCCGAACACCAACCCGACGACCGGTGTGCTCTTCGGTGATGTGTCGTTTACCGACGGGTATTTACCGCGGGTCACACTCAACCCCAATCCGTTCGATCTAAAAGACGTCGAGGTTTTGAAAGGTCCGCAAGGCACGCTGTATGGGGCGGGCTCTTTGAATGGCGCAATCCGATATGTGCCGGAGGAGCCCAGATTCGGTCAGTGGGAGACCAAATACTTCGCTCAATACATGGGTATGAGCGGCGATTCAAATGGGCAAAGCGTCGGCGGAGCCTTCAATGTCCCGTTTGGCGACGTTCTTGCGCTTCGGGTGGTTGCCGTGGAACGCAAGGATCCCGGCTACGTTGATAACCGCCTCACCGGTCAAAACAACATCAACAGTTTGGACCAGGATTCGGTTCGCGCAATCCTTGCGTTCCGCCCGGTCGAGAACTTCCAAGCCACCCTCACGTATGCATGGCAGCAGCTGCAAATCGACGATGCGGCGACCACGGACAATCGCGATGGATCGCTCACGGTATCCAATCATCCGCGCTCCAGCCCGTCAGAACAAAAATATTCTTTTATAGAGCTGAAGACTCTGTGGGACCTCGACTGGGCCACATTCGTTTTCGAAGGCGCTTACATACGCAAAAGCTACTGGGATTATGTGGATGCATCGTCGCGAGCCAACGAACCGCCCCCCGCTCCGCAGCTGCCCGTCGAAGCGCATCCGGACAATGGGAATTCCCGCACCGTAAGCGAAGAGTTGCGACTGACGTCGAACGACGCTCCGGGAAATATCTGGAAGTGGGTCACGGGCGCCTACGCCTCGCGTGAATCGACTGCATTCAGCCTGCGCGACATTTGGGGAAGCCCAAACGTGTCGCCTTTCACGACGGCGGCCATACAAGATCCGAACTATGCACCCATACCTCTTGGCAGTCTTTGGGCGCTGACGGGTCAGCCCGATATCTTGGACCTCGACACCGATGTCATCGTCAAGGAGTTGGCGTGGTTCGGCAATATCGCCTGGCGTTTCGCTCCCAATTGGGATCTCAGTGCGGGAGGCCGATTCTATCGCACGAGTTCCGGCGGCACGTCGACCAAGACAGGCTTGTTAGTCGGCCTATTGGGATTTCCGAACGCCAAGCAAACTATTAACGATACGATCGTGGAGCAGGGCTTTGATCCGAAAGCGTCGCTCACCTGGCACGCCACCGACAATATTATGACCTACGCCGCCATATCCAAAGGATTTCGCGTCGGCGGTGTTCAGCCTTACTTCACCTCGCCCGGCTCTACCATTCCCGCGCCGAACACGTTCAAATCTGACTCGCTTTGGAATTACGAGATCGGCACACGCACGCAGTGGCTTCAAAACACGCTGCATATCGATGTGACCGCATTCTACGAGCGCTGGAAGGATCCCCAGGTATTTGTATTACCGCCTGGGCAATTGATCCCTTATCTGGACAATGTGGGCGGTGTGAACAGCGAAGGCGGTGATGTGGCGCTACAGTATCTGCTGCCAATTCCCGGGCTGTCGTTCAAGGCTTCAGCCGCATACACGCATGCCGTAACGACGCAGGCATTACTGTTGAGCAATGGTACAACGGCCCCATCGGGGTCGGACTGGCCGGCAACTCCAAAATGGCAGACATCCGCCACTCTGGCCTACGAACGGAATGTGGGTCAATGGAACTTAGGGTCCTTCTTGACGCATAGCTATATTTCGCGGTCGATTTACGCCCTGTCGCAACCTGACGCGATCTACGGCTATTACACGCTCGATGCACAACTGAGCGTCGGCAACCAATCGATAAAATGGCTACCCGACGTGTCGTTCATAGTCAACAATCTATCGGATCAGCGGGGCATCACTAACGCGTTCAGCGGCACACGCTATAACGACGTCACTTACATCCCACCGCGCACATTCTTTGTCCGCGTGAGCGGTCATTTTTAGTCTTGGTCGAGTGCGGCGCGGACGGGACCGCTTAGCTCGAGTCGAGGACCTGGGGAAGAGGCGCGGGGCGAACCGCATCACGCTAAGGGCCGCGCGCTTGAAATTTAGATCGCGGCGAAACGCTCTCTCACGTGTTTGATCAACTGCTGCGCGAGCGGCGCAATGATGCTCTCGGACAATCCGTCGATGAGCGCCTGCTCACGGGCGGCGGAAATTTCATGCGGCAGTGCTTTGGCCATACTCATGAGCAAAGTCAGGACGCGCTCCTCGTCGATCGTGCAATCGCGCGCAAGCTTGCGCCAATCGTCAATTCCGACTCGCCGGATGTCATAGTGATCGCCGATCTTCATGGCCACGCGCTGGTCGATCAGTGCTGGGTAGGGGAGCTGGCTTGAGAGATCGTAGAGCGGTGCAAGACGGATCTCATCCCCCGCACCAATAAGAAGAGAATAGTTCTTTGCGTGCGCATCCGTGCCGCCGATTAGCCAATTGAACATGTTTGCCTGCAGGAATCGATCAATGTCCACGTCGGGGTCCGAGCTCACGCGGCGAATGAGTGTGACGATTTGCGCAATACCGGGACCGCCATCTTCCTGATACTTCTTCCCAGGCATCAAGCCGAGTGCTTGGCACATGTCCTCCTGATGAATGCGCTGCTCAAAGGGGGAACCCGCCGGCGGCGGCAGTCGGTCGTAGCGCTCCACGACGATGTACGTCTGATCGAGCGCAAGCACTGAGGAACTCGCCGCCGGAATTCCAATGCGTGCCGCAATGTCCTGGCACAGGTGCTCGTTTTCAACAAGTCCGTCAAAGCCTGGAACGCAGGGTTTGATGATGTGTGTGGTCGGTGTGCGCCCGCCGGGGACACCCCATCGATTCACTTTTTTATCCCAGTAAAACGCGGTCTTTGCCTGCGCACCGGGCAGACTCATTTTGCCTATATCCCCAGGCCGACGAAAGGCGGCTATATCCGCGCGTAGCTGCCGAAGGCGCTCTGCGAGTTCGTCGATGGTCATCCACTGTATCGTCGGCTGCCGCGCCGATTGAATTTCTTCTAGCCGCTCCGGAGGAATGAATTGAGCAGCGCCCGGCACATCAGCGCCGACATTCGCCAGCAGCTTGAATGGATTTGCGGCGGAGATGTGATACAGCTGCCCCCAGCGCTGTAGTACGTTCGGATTCTCCGGTAGGAGATTCCATAAGTACGACAGTACCGGCTTCTGCAGGTAGGTAATCTGCGCGAGCGGCATGTTGACCGAAAGTGAGTGGCCTTGTGGCGACTCGCGCCAGCCAGCCTCATAGTCGAGAGAAAGGCGACCAGCCTTCTCTGCGCGAACCCGGGCGATCAGGCTGCCTTCGATCATGATGAGAAGCTCGCTCATTTATGGACGGGCCGCTGCAGTCGACGGAAGACTTCGTCGAGTCGCGACGTCGACGCATGGCGATCCTCGCGAGATAGAGGCTGGTCCTCAGCGCTCAAGTGTGCCCGGAGACCGAGAACATTGAGCGTCTTCAGGACCAGGCCGAGCTCCGCCTTGGGGTTTCCAGCCTCTAGGCGCAGTACCCATTTGCGCTCCAGGCCGAGCAATTCGGCAAGCCTGTTCTGAGAGAGACCTTTTTCCTTCCGTTTCAGGCGGATAGTCATGCCCAGTTGTTCAGCATTGCGGAGGGTCGTGTCCTTCATGGAGGACATCATAGCATTTGTACGTTAAAAGGTACATGTCCTCTTCAAAGGACATTCAACCATTTGTCCCTTGTCACGGACATCACTCTCCGGATCCCGCCCGGCCGGCGCCCTGGTCGATGTCGTGGCGCAAACATTGTGGTCCCACCTCTCGCGTCCATGCCTCAAAACGAATAGGTGCCGCCGATGCCGTAGGTCCGGGGCTGCACCCGAATGCCGTACTCGACGCCGGCCACATTGGGGCGTTGGATGGCCTTGGCATCGTTGAGCAGATTCGTGATGAACAGCGACACGTCGCAATTGCCCCACCGCATGCCGCCGCTCGCGCCCATGACGAAATAGCTCGGCCGGTTGAAGTCCGGGTCGTCGTGAATGATGGTGCCCTGGCTCCGGCCGATCCACTGTGCGTTGACGCGCACGCTGCCGCGGCCGCCGAAATCGAACGGCTGCGAGTACTCCGCGGAGGTATTGATCGAGTAGTCGGGAACGCCCGGAACGTGATCGCCCTTTTCCACGCCCAGCAGAGTCACGGGCTCGACGATTTTCGCGGAGGTGTAGTTGCCGCCGAGCGTGAGCGCCACATGATCGCCGACGCGGGCGTCGATCTGCGCTTCGATGCCTTTGCTCTCGGCGCTGCCGATGTTGTCCTTGATGTCGAAGGTGCAGGTCGGCAGGATGATGTCCGTCTGGATGTTGCTCCAGCGAATGTCGTACAGTGCGCCGCTCACCACGACGGAGTTCTGCAGGGCGCGGCTCTTCACGCCCAGTTCATAGCTCCATAGTTTGTCCGATTTATAATCGGTCGGCGCCTGGGTGAGACCCAGTCCCGCAAGATCGGCGCTGCACAGCGGCACGGGCACCGGCCGATTCACTCCGCCGTCGCGAAAGCCCTCGGCGGCCGAGGCATACACCATGGTGGAATCGGAAATCTCGTAAGCGATGGCGGCTTTGGGCGTCAACGCATGACCTTTGGCCGAACTCGCGAATGGCGGCGTACCGCCGCCGAAATAGCCGTCGGTGGTGAATGACAGATCTTCGCTGGCTTCCTCGTAGCGCGCGCCGGCCGTCACCTTGAGCCCCGGCAGCATCGTGTACGTGACCTGTCCGAAGACGGCCTTCTCGGTGTTCACGAATTCGCTCAAGGCGTAATACACGAGATCATTGGGGAACGCCGCTCCGAGCACGTCCAAGGGCGTATCGCCGTACACCGATTCGAAGGTCGAGTTGAAGCCCGGTATGTGCTCGTTGTCCAACAGCGACGTGCGGGTCTTCGAATAATACAAGCCTCCGATCCACGCCCATTTGTCGTCCGGCCCCTGCGGCTTGGAGGCGAGCCGCAGCTCTTGATGCACTTGATTGACGCCGGTGTTGAATTGCACCGGTGCGGGCAGCGCCGAAATGGCGGCGCCCCCGAACCCGAATTGGTCCTGCAGCGATCCGCCGAGGTATTCACTGTCGTAGACCGTCCCGTCGATGTTGCGATCGTCTTTGCGCCAGAAATAGCCCGTCACCGAGGTGAGATTCGACCAGCCGAAATCGTAGTTGATGGTCAAGCTCGCGATGGCGGACTCGTCGCGGCTGGTCTCCGGCAACAAAGTCGGCGACTCGAATTGCGGCAGCTCGAGCCCGAACAAGTCCTGACCCCCGGCGGCCACGCGCTGCAAGAACACCGCGGGGGTGATGGTGAGCGCCTGCGTGGGTTGCACCTTGACGGTGGCGCGGATCACCGTGGTGTTGACGTCGTTGATTTTCCTCGCCGCGATCGTGCCGTCCGGATTTGCCCGATCGATCCAGCCGCTCTCGTGTTCGTACAAGGCGCCGATGCGCAGCGCCGCAACATCGTCGATGATGGGCAGATTGACGACGCTGTCGCCTTCATAGTTCACGCCGCCGCCCTGCGTGCCGCCGACCGACGAATGCACCTGACCGGACAATCGATGCAGATCCGGCTGATTGCTGACGAAGTGAATGGTGCCGCCCATGGAACTCGCGCCGTAGATGGTGCCTTGCGGCCCGCGTAGCACCTCGACGCGGTCGATGTCGAAGAAACGCGGCTCGGTGGCGCCGGTGGTGTAAATATTGAGTACATTGATGGGTACATCGTCGAGGTAGATGCCGGCGGTCGCGGATCCCGCCTGCGAACTGATGCCGCGAATCTCGATGTTCGACTGGCCGGGGCCGCCGAAACTCGAGAAGGATAGATTCGGCACCGCGCGGGAGAGGTCCGAGTAGTCCGTGATGTGCTCATTGGCGAGCGTCGCGCCCGACACCACCGCGATGTTGATGGGCACCTTGCTCAACGGCTCACTGGTCTTCTGTGCGGTCACCACGATGTCCGAGAGCTCATTCGAATCCGGCGTATCGGCCCGTGCCGTGCCCGCCGCCAGCGCAAGCGTCACGCCCAGCGCGAGTACCGTCGAAATCCCGTAGCTGTTCATCATGGCGTTCTAACCTCGTCCTTAAACTAATCGCCTGGAAACTAACGGTCCGCTCGGGCGAGCGGCCGAAACACGACCCCGTCGAGCCCGAACGATTGCGGCCCCACCACGGCGAGCGCTTGGGGGGTGCGAAGCAAGGGATGGCTCGGTAACGCCAGAATCGCCACGCGCTGGCCGTAGCGCAGCACTTCGGTGGTGATGGCATGCCCGGTATCGACGTCGAGGATCACGATGAGATCGGGCACCGACACCTCGACCACACCGCCGCGCTCGAACGACAAAAACTCGTTTTGAAACACCACCCGCGCGCGCGTACCGGCGTGCGAATCGATGCCCTCGAGCGCAAGCTCGCCCACCGCAAAGCCGCCTCGCAAATGCCGCTTGAGCTCGACAATCTTCGCGTCCATCAAATGAATACCCTGCTCCGCGGCGCAGATCAGCGGGATGGCATTGGTATGATCGCGGTTGGCCTGAAGCACCAAATGCCCAAGCCGGATGGCCTGGCTCACGGTACCCGGAACGGCGGCGCGCTTCACGTAGGCGCCCGGCATCGGCGCCTCGGCTCCGATGGCCGTGCCGCCCATGGTGACCACGGCCGACCGCGCCAGCCGCTCGAACCAGACCTCCGACACCGCATGCTCAAACAGCACGACGTTGCCGCGTTCGTCGGCGAGGGCAGCGGGTGTCGAGCGATGGCCGTAAATGCTAAACGTCGTCATCTGCATTTCCGGGAAAGCGCGGCCCATGCCGTCGCCGTCGACGACCCCGATACCGGCGGCCGCCGCCGTGATGATGGGCTCCATCGAGTTGCCGCCGCCGATTTCGGCCGCGATGACCGCGTCGATCTTGCGGTGGCAGAAGCCTTCGAGTGCGCGCAGCGCGCGTAGCCCTTCATTGCCCTCCTCGAGCTTTTCGATGCCGACGATGGGCGCACCGATGCCGCCGATGGGCATCACGAATGCGTCGTCGGCGAGTTCATCGAGCCCGATCAGCGCCACCGGCTTGCCGCGGCGCAGCTCCTGCAGGCAGCGCAGCTTGCCGATGTAGGGATTGCCGCCGCCGCCGGTCCCCAAGATGGCGGCGCCGATGGCGAGCGCCTCGATGTCAGGTTCGGTGAGATAACGCATTGAAGTCAAAACCCCATGTCGCCGATGACCTTGACGCGCACGCGGGTGGCATTGCCGCGCAGGTACGACAACGGCACGTCGTCGCGTTCGGTCACCGTGATCGAGTCGGGCAAAGCCCCCGCCGCCACTGCTTTGCGGCGCGCTTCGTCCTCGGCGTCGGCCAGCGCGGATTCGCGCGAGCGGTTCTCCAGCGAATAGATGCGATCCACCTCGCCGCTGGTTTTCGCAATGGCGGCGCCGATCGCGTTCGCCACGGCAAAGTGCTCCGGCCGAATGACCTCGAGGCCGTCCAAGGTGGCGGGCATCAAGATGCTGCCGCCGCCCACCGCAATGACCGGAATCGGATCGGGCGACACGCGGCTGCGGTCCGCCGCCGCGAAGAGACGCTGATCGATGACATGCAGGCAACGGCGCACGAACTCTGGGTCGAGGTCGCGCACCCGGCCGGCATCGCCGATGTTCGCGCGGCCGGCGGCAACGGCGAGGTCGGTGGCGGTCAAGACATCGCCGCCGAATACCCGTGCGCGGCGCGTGAGTTCGAAGCCCACGCTCTGCGGGCCAACGCGTGGCGCGGGCGTGCCGTCCGCCGCGATCGAACCCCCGCCGAGCCCGACGCTGAACACGTCCGGCATCCGAAAATTGGTGCGCACCCCGCCGATGTCGACGGTCGAGCCGGCCTGGCGCGGAAAGCCCTTGTGCAGCAGTCCCACATCGGTGGTGGTGCCGCCGACGTCGATCACGATGGCCTCCGACTCGCCCGACAGGAACGCAGCGCCGCGCATGGAATTGGTGGGACCGCTGGCGAAGGTCAGGACCGGAAAGCGTTCCGCCTGCGCCGAATCCATCAGCGTGCCGTCGTTCTGGCTGAGGAACACCGGACAGGTGATACCGCAGTTGGCCACGCCGTCGCGCAGCGAGGCGATCGTACGCCGCGCCAAGTCGAGCAGCGCGCTGTTGAGAATGGTGGCGCTTTCCCGTTCGAGCAGGCCGAGCTGTCCGATCGAGGACGACAGGGTAATGGTCGCATCGGGACACTCGGCCGCCAGCAGCGCGGCCGCCTCGCGCTCGAAGTGGTCCTTCACCGGCGCGAACACGCCCGCAACGGCGATGGCCTTGATGCCCCGCGCCCGGATGACGGCGCCGATGCGGCTGATCTGCGCCGGCTCGAACGGGGCGATCGGCGTGCCGTCGAACTCCACACCGCCGCTCGCGAGAAAAATGTGATCGCCAATGGCGCCGCGCAGATCCGCCGGCCAGTCGACCATGGGCAGCAAGCATTGCGCCGCGGGCAAGCACAATCTGACCACGGCAGTTTCGGATAAATGACGGCGCTCGATGACGGCGTTGGTGAAGTGCGTGGTGCCGATCACCACCAAGGCCACGTCGGCGGGCGCAATGGCGGCCTGCGTCTGAACTTCGCGCAGCGCCTGCATGAGCCCCGTGGTGACGTCGGACGACGTGGGCACTTTCACGGCGGCCAGGATGTCCCGCCCCACCATGACCACGGCGTCCGTGTTGGTGCCCCCCACGTCGACGCCGATCCGATACATGCGCTATCCCGTTCGCTTGTTCACAGCTTGGGAATCGATGCTACCGCGCGGGGGTGGACAGGGTTTTGCCGATTGAGGTCAGGTTCGGATGCCGCGCCGCGCCACCGCTTCACATAGCGCAGTTCGAGACGAGACCTTCAGTTTTCGAAACAGATTGCGCAGATGGAACTTGATGGCGCTCTCGCTCAAGGTCAGCGCGCGGGCGATCTGCTTGTTCGTATAGCCGTCGGCCAGGTACGACAGCACCCGGTGCTCCTGGCGGGTCACCCCGGCAAGCGCCTTCGAATACATCGGTGCGGACGGCAGCGTCCGTAACAGTCGAGCGACGCGCTGCGCGAAGCCGGCAAGGCGCGCATTGCCCGGGCCGGGCTGGGCGACGATGAGCGGCAACAATCGCTCGAGGAACTCGCCATCCTCGACCAACACGCTCAGAAGATTTTCCGCTTCGGCCGTGCGCAGAGCCAGGCTCAGATGGCGGCGCGCGAGTCCAGGCTCCGCCCCCCGCTGGCGCAGATACGCCTGCAATATCGAGAGAGCAATTTTATGGCGCGCTTCGAAACCGGGCAGGCTGGCGAGGCCGGTCGCGAACTTGAGCGCGGCATCCACAGAGCGCCGTTGCACGATTTGCTGGCGCAGGCGGATCAATCCTTCCTCCGCCTCGAGATGCGAGAAGCGCTGTGCCGGCGTTTCCAGGTCGTACTCTTCGAGACGAGCCCCGGCCTCCTCATGCCGGCGGGCCACCTGGTAAAGCCGGATCCTGATGAGCTCGATGCTGCGGTTCTGGGTGGGTCCATGCCGGCGGCTCAAAGTGAGCGCACAGTGATCGAGGCGATCCAATGCCTTGCGCAGTCCCTCCTGCCAGAAGGCGGTAAAAACAAAATGACCGGCCATCGCCGTGATGAGGTCCGACCAGCTGTCGCCGCGCAGCAGCGCTTGTAGAATCGGTTCGATGGCTGCGGGACAATCGGCGAAGCGTCCTTCTTCGTAGGCGATGCGCGCCCTGAAGCATTCGATGATGGCGGGTTCCGAATTGAAAGCCAGCCCCGAGTTGCGCAGCGCCTCCTCCCCTCGGCGCAGTTCCTCGGCGGCATCCCGCAGGCGGCCATGACGCAATGACAGATCGCACAAATGCAGCCGCATGAAGTGCGCGAGATACGGCGAACCCGCACGCTCATACAGCGCCAACGCCTCTTCGGCGAGTTCTTGCGCCTGCACGAGGGCACCGGCCTGCATGAAGCCGATCGCCATGGTGTTGTACAAGATCCCCCGCGCCATATCGTCGCCGGGCGCAAGAAACGCTTCCAGACGTCCCCAGCTCGAGATCACGTCCAGGGGCGGCGTCTCATCGATGTCCAGGCTCATGTCCAGGCGCATCAGCACGGCATAGGGCCGGTGCGACAGCCGCAGTCGCCGTAGATCCACCGGCAATCCGGGGTATTGCGCCTCGAGGCGCAGCAACGCTTCGCGCGGCTGACCGGTTTTGATGAGCAGATACAGGCGCGCGAACAACAGACTCTCGGTGCGCCGCTCCCAGTCGGGACCGAAGCTCTCGAGCACGGCCTCGAGCGCTTGATAGCCGTGGCGATAGCCGAAGAACATACCGCCGGCCGCGTTGTACACGTCGACGGCTTGCGCGAATAATCCCAAGTCCACCAGCGACGTAATGGCGCGCGCGGGCTCGGCGAACCGGGTGTGGAGTTGGATGAGATCGTCGAGCACGGAGCGCTCGAGGGCCTTTGGCCGGGTGCGCAGTTTCAGCAGCGCATCGCGCACCCACATGCCCGCGACCGTCACGTCCGCCGCAGTGGCCCGCAGCAGCGGATGAAGCTTTGCCTGCGCGCCGAACAAATAGTCGACCGCTGCTTGTCCCAAAGTCGCGGGCAGCGCGCCGAACAGCGCCGTGGTCAGCTTCGAGGAAAGGTCGGGCAACACCTCGCGGTCGAGAAAGGCCGGCAGCATCTGCACCATGTCCAGCGCGCGCCCCGTCAGGTACCCGTCGACCAGGAGCGGCCAGCCGCCGGTCGCCGCCAATAGGTCCACGTTCGGCATCGACCGGCAGTCATCCGTGTTCACGAAAAGATCGCCGTCATCGATGACATCGACGAACCCGTACAGGCGGGGGGTGAGCAACAAATCCGCGAGGCCGCTGCTCGAGCGGGACGCGATCAGCAGGCGCCGTCCGGCCGGATCCTTGAGGCCACCGCACGCGGCGAGTTGTGCCCGCAGCACCTCGGGACTTGGATTGTCCAGCAACACCCAGTTCTCGCCGCGCAACGCCGCCGCGCGCCGTGCGAGCTCGCCGAGCACGCGCGTCTTGCCGGTTCCGGGCATGGCGCGCAGCCACACGATGGGCTTGCGGGTCGAATGCACGCGCTTGCAGATGCGCGCGAAACGCCGCGCCATCGGCCCGCTCGGTCTGTCGGCCGCCGCGGCGCGCCGTCTCACCTTAGCGGGGATGCGGACACCCCTGCAGGCGCTGTCCGGGTTTCCAGATCAATATCACGTCATGGTCGAACGCACCGCTTTGATGCCACCGCGCGGCGGTCCCCACGGGCTTGCCGCTCACGCCGACTCTGACACGACGGTCCGCGGCCGCCACCGCAGGGCACCGTACAGGACAGCCGCCACCAGCAGGGCGTCGACGGCGGCGATCCCCGTCAGGCGCAGATACCCCGCGGACCCCAGCACGGCGACGCAGGCACCGGCCCCCCACGCGATCAAGGCGGTTGTTTCGACCGGCTTGATCGACTCGATCGCGGCACCCACATAGGCGCCCGGTCGAATGATGAAAAAATCCACGATGATGATGCTCGCGATGGGCACGAACACGATGGACAGATAGAACAAGAAGGTCAGAAAATGATCGAGAATCTGCAGGAAGGCGAGCAGCGTTCCCGCGAGGCCGCATACCAACGTCGTGATCTCGCGGCGTGAGCGCGGCACCGCGACGCCGATGCTGAGCGCCGCGCTGTATAAATTCAGGGCGTTGAGGATCCAACTTCCGCCCAGCACGATGGCGAAGGCGCCGGCGCCTAGGCCCATGAACAACATGAGATCCAGAATTTCGACCTTGCCCGTGGCAAGGCCGGCGATCCCGCCGATCACCGTTACCGTAACCCCGGTGACGAAGAAGGTCAGAATCGACGTCCACACGGCGCCATGGGTCCGGTCGATGAAGCGACAGGTATCAGGCATGACTACCGCGCCCACGATCACTCCGCCTACCACCGACGAGACGGTGTCGCCGAACGACATGCCCGTGAGCGGCGCGCGTCCGAGAATGTCGCCGACCGAGCCTGCTTTAAGGGACTCGAGCAGCATCAACAAGCACACGATGGCGAGCACCGGCACGACGATGATCGACAGCGCATTGATGGCGCGCAGTCCCACCAAAGTCGTGAGCGTCATCAGCAGCCCGGCGACGAGTTCGACCGGCCAGACGGGCCCGGTATACCCCCACAGCGCCACGAGCAGCCGCGCCATCGCGTCGCCGAACAAATTGATGTTCACCCCGAACCACCCCAGCAACGAGAGTGCGAACGCCAGGTTCAACAGCGTCGACCCCTGGGTGCCGAAAGCGATGCGCGCCAGCATGTAAGAACTCAATCGCGTGCGCGAGCCGAGCACGCTGGTCAAGATGCCGATGAAGGTCAGGATGAGGCTGCCGACGATGATTCCCGATAGAAAATAACGCCGTGGCGAGGCAATGCCGAGGTCCAGTCCCGTGATCAAGGTGGGCAGGCAGATGCTGAAGAGCACATTGGTCAGCGCGATCTTCCACCACGGAATCGAGCGATCCGCGGGCACCGGCGAAGTCGAGAATTCATTTGAGTCCACGGGCTACCCCACCCCGTAGATCGGCCGCTCGCGGCGTCGATGATGAGTGTTCATCGGATCAATAAACGCGAACTGACGCCAAATGGCAAGCCGGCACTCGCGATTGACGTGCGGCAACGGAGTCGTTGCACTGCTTAAATGACGGGTACTCAGCGACGAAAACGGCGGACCGTGCGCAACAGAACCGGCTCGGTGGGATATTCAGGTGCGCGCGTATGGTCATCGAAAAAGCGCGCGAGATGCTCGAACCCCTCCGCGACGAATCCAAACGCCGCAAACCCCAGGCCATCAGGGTTGCGCGAACCGCCTTCGTCGAGCCCCGGTTCGTCGCGCATGCAAACGAACAGGCTGTGATACACGGCACCCGGCGCGAAGCGAGCCAAGGATACCGTTCCCTTCCTGTGCCGAAGACCCGTCATCCCGGTGGTCTCATGGCGTATCGACGGAGGAATGTCGGGGTTCGTCTCGCGATGACCCATTTGGATCACATCGATTTTCGATGGATGTTCGGCGGGCTGATTGTGCAGATTGACGATGCGGAATATGGATGAACCATCCAGCCTGCCCGCATCGACGTCCGCCAAAAAATAGGCGCTGCTGATCGGGGCCTGCGCGGGACACACGGCGATGATGAAGGTGAAGCCGGTTGTGCACACCTCGACCAGCGCCGGAGAATCCTCGGTCATGCTTTCTTCAGGGCCCAAGGGGCGCCCGGGCGGCGCGCCCGATTCATGGTCGTCACCAGCAGCCACACTCCAGCCGCGATGAGAACCGAGTCGATCGAGGCGATGCCCGTCACCGTGAAATATCCGTTGGAGGTAAAGTATCCGGTCACCGATCCCGCAATCCACGCCAGCACGCCCGCACGGCGAATCGCAGGCGGCCGCACGGCCGCTTGCCCGGACGCCCGCTCAGACCAAGGCCAGAGCGTGTGCAGAATATTGATCGCCGCCACCGGCGGAAACGTCACGCCGAGCAGGGCCAGGAACGGCATGAACAGTCTTTCGGCATGGAAGATCGCGAACACGCAGCCAATGCCGGCCGAGCATACGGTGACCCACGGCAACCGGAAGCGCTTGACCTCGTTGGTCAGACTCAAACTGCCGGAGTACAGGCACGCGGATGCATCGATCCATGCGCCGAGCACGAGCAGCGCAATGGCCGGAAGGCCGATACCCACTACCACCATCACCGCGATCAAATCGGCGGCGGAGCACGTATACGTCGGCATCGCCGACAGCGTCAATATGCACGGAAACGCGACGCCGAGCGCGAGTCCTGAGGCGATACCCGCCCCGGCCGGTCGACGCACGAATCGGCCATAATCCGGCTGGATGACGATACCGACGACGTACTCGCCCACCACCGCGGACACCGCGGCGCCGAAGCCGAGACTCGTCGGTGTGGCCAGGGCGGAGACCGCAGTCGGCGGACATCCCTTGTAGAAGGTCCAGGCCAGCAGCCCCAGCAACAGCGGCGAAATGACCATGCCCACTTGTTCGAGGCCGCGTACACCGTGCAGGGCAATACCGGCCACCGCCACGGCGGCCGCAATGGCGATCCAGGCCGAATTGATGGTGACTCCATAGAGACTGCTGATCGCTGACCCGGCCGTGGCACCGAGAACGCTCAAGATGACGCCGACCCAGCCGACCAGACTCAGCGCGATCACCGTCTTGACGACGCGGCCGCCGATCAGCCCGAAGGCCTCGTCGGCCAACATCGCCAGATTCATTCGGGTTCGCGCCCCGCAATACGCGCTCAACGCACCCAGCGTGCCCGAGATCAGACCGCCCGCGAGAAAGGCATATCGCGCACGGCCGAGGCCCATGCCATGCACCACTTGTGCGGCCAGCACATAGACGGGCAACCCGCAGAGTGCGCCGGCGACGATGAAGAATACCCGGTGCGCACCGCCCAGCTGGGCATCCGGCACGAGCTGGCGCGCGTAGCCTTCCGCGATGAAGCCCGATTCGCTCATCCGTTCTCCTTGCCGATACGTTTCTCCTTGACGATGTGTGGCCGCCGCGCTTCAGTGCTCATCAGAGAGCGCGCTTGAAAAGGGCCCCGCCCTTCATGATGAGATCCAGATGCCGTCCCTGCTCCTGCAGAAGATTCAAATCCTCGAGCGGGTTGCCGGCGACCGCGATGAGATCGGCCAGAGCGCCGGGCGCAATCGCCCCCAGTCTCCCGCTCTGTCCGAGGATCTCGGCATTGACCACGGTCGCCGACTTGAGCACCGCGCGCGGTTCCTGAATACGAGCGCGAATCGCGAACTCTTCTGATTGATACACATGAAACTCGCCGAGCAGGTCGGTGCCGAATCCGAGTTTGACGCCTGCCGCCAGCGCCATCTCCACGCTCTTGAGTCCCGCCTCGAGTACGGTCTCGAGTTTGGCCACGCTGAAGGAAGGCAGCCGCGCCCGCGGCGCCTCGCGTCGCATGACTTCGTAGGTGACGAGCGTGGGGACGAGGTAGGCGCCGCGTGCCGCCAGCAGCCGCGCGGCCTCTCCATCCAACAGGTTGCCGTGCTCGATGGTGCGGACGCCCGCGTTTGCCGCCCGTGTGATGGCGGCGGCCGTATAGGCATGCGCGGCCACGTAGGTTCCCCAACTGGCGGCCTCGTGCACGATGGCCTGCAGTTCCTCGTCCGTGTACTGCGCCGACGCCAAGGGGTCCGTGGGCGAGACCACGCCGCCCGACACAAACACCTTGAGGTGATCCACTCCCTGGCGCAGCTGTTCACGCGCGGCGATTTGCACGCCGGCCTTGCCGTCCGCGACCACCGACATGAAGCTGAGCGCGCTCGAGCAGCTGCAGAAATTTTCAGGTTCGGTGCGCCGGCGCAAATCGCCGTGGCCGCCGGTCTGCGAGAGCGCTCGACCCGCAATGTAAATGCGCGGACCCGCAAGCGCGCCCTCGGCAACGGCGCTGCGCAGTCCCCAATCCGCACCGCCCATGTCGCGCACGGTCGTGAAACCCCGCTCCAAGGCGCGTTTGAGCAGCTGTCCCGCGCGTGCCGTCATGAGCGTCGTGGGAACGTCCCGCAGGTTCGCCGGGTTGGTGTCGGTGAGCGTGGCATGAAAGTGGGCATCGATCAGGCCGGGGAGGAGGCACCGCCCCGCGAGATCGATGCGCTCGGCGCTGCCGCCCGCCGGGCGGTTTTCGTCCACGGCGACGATGGTGTCGCCGTCGATGGTGACGAATCGACCGGGATGCACGTCGCCGGAGTCAAGGTCGAGCAGAGAGGCGTTTTCGAGTATCAGCACGAGATCTCCAAGGAATCGGACCCAAAGACTTCAAGACATCAACACAGCCGCCAGTTCATGACATCAATGCGACCGCCCCTTCATGACATCAATGCCGCGGCCACGTAGCGCGTGTCGGTATACATGCGCAGCCGCTCGATTTTTCCTGCGGCAAATTCCAGCACGGCGGCATAGCGGCAGTCGAACGGACTACCGGTGGTCAGCCGGCCGCGGGCGGTGTACTCGACAAGCACACGCTCCTCATCGGCGAGCGTCGCGTCGATGTTCACATCGAAACGGCCTCCCTCGAATCTGGGATAGACGTCCCGAAATATCCGCGGCAGGACATCGGCCACCGGCGCCGGCGTGACGAGGGACAGCGATTTCGCGAGTTCGATGGTGGCGCCCGGCGCACAGTGCGCCAGGGCAGCGGCGAGATCCGCACGCCAGTACGCCGTGAGAAACTCCCGGGCGCTGTTTAGATTCTGGCCAGGGCTCAAGAGTTCGGCGTCACCGCCGAGAACCCATAGTCCTCTGCGGCCTGTGTCGGCGTGATAAAGCCGTTTTTCAGATCCTTGACGATATCCGCGCGCGCGCGCGCGGCCGGATCGCCGTAGCCGCCGCCCGTGGCCGTCGTGAGCCGGATGAGTTCCCCCTTCTCGACCCGTACACGCGTGCACATGTCGTAACTCTGTATCGTGCCGTCGTGGCGATAGACCCGCACGCCGTTGAGCGAACCCGCCCGCCCGCCCGCCAGTGACCACGGCCGATTCGTCGACCGACTGGTCGCGTAGGTGAGATAGGCCTCATCGGCGGTCACGCGGTAGTCGAGCACCACACCCTTCCCGCCGCGATGCTGGCCGGCTCCGCCGTCCTCGTCGTGAAACGCGTACTGTTCCACTTTCAGTCCGTAGCGGGACTCGAACAATTCCACCGGGATGTTGTACGTCTCGCCATTGGCGCAGCAGAATTGTCCGTTGTCGCCGTCGCGGTGCGGCGCGGCTCCCCAGCCGCCCACCAGCGGCTCGCCCATCACGAACAACTCACCCGTGTCCGGGTGCAACCCGGCGACGAAGGTGGCATTGACCGAGCGCTGATGACCCGCCGGGAGTCTGTCGGGAATGGCCGCGGCCAGCGCCTTCCACATGACGTCCATCGCCGCGAGCAGCGACTCGTAGTACAGCGATACCGGTGCCGGCGACTGCGCTGAAATGAACGTTCCCGGCGGGCACACGATCTCGAGCGGCCGAAAGCAGCCGCCATTGGCCGGCAGTTCCGGATTGGTAATCGACTTGAAAACGCAACGGACTCCCGTCACGAGACCCGTGAGGGTGCAGTTGATCGGGCCGACGGCTTGCTGGTCCGTCCCGGTGAAATCCGCAATCAATTTGTCCGCAGAGACGGTGATCTTGACCTTGATGCGAAACGGTCCATGGCCGAGACCGTCGCTTTCGACCAGATCATCCGCCTCATAAATGCCGGCGGGCAGTTTGGCGAGTTCCTCCAGAGTCATGCGCTCCCCGTAGTCGAGAAGACTCGCCATGGCCTCGACCACCGTGTCGACATGATATTTCTCGACCATATCGGCGAGCCGTCGCGCCCCGACTTTCGCCGCCGCGACACCGGCATGCATATCGCCGATGGTGCTCTCGGGCAGCCGCACGTTGGCTTCGATCATCGCCACCAGCGCCTTGTTGATGCGGCCCGCCTCGTACAGCTTGACGAAGGGGAACTGCAATCCCTCCTGGTAAATCTCCGTCGCCTCCGTCGACACGGACCCTGCCTGCGCGCCGCCCACCTCGGTCCAGTGCGCCTTGTTCACCGTCCAGGCAATCAGCCGGGCACCGTGAAATACCGGCACGAGAATGACCACGTCCGACAGATGAGTCCCGCCGCCTTCGTAGGGAATGTTCGTGATCAGAATATCCCCCGGGGCCAGGTCACCCGAGTCGGGATAGCGTTTCAGCGTCGATTGCACCGCCGTGTCGAGGGTTGCCAGAAACGCCGTGACGCCATTGCCCTGCGCGATCAGGTTGCCGGCGGCATCGGTCACGCCCACCGCAAAATCGGTGGTCTCGTAAATGATGGGGCTCATGCTGGTGCGGATCATGGCGTCGAACATTTCGTAGCCGATGGCCACCAGCGCATCCTTGACTATCTCCAGTGTAAAAAGATCGCGGTTCATGAGAAGTCCCTCACAACTTGAGTTGAACGTGGTAGCTGCCGTAGTCATCGATAGTCACCGAATCCCCCGGCGGCACCACCAGAGTGACGACCGGCTCCTGAATCACGGCGGGTCCGTACAGTTTCATGCCCGGCTCCAATAAGGCACCGTTGTAAATCACGGCCTCGGCAACGCCGTCCGCGTCGAAGTCCACGCGTCGCTCGTCGATCACGGTGTCCTTGAGCTGCCGGCCGGTGGCCACCGTCCTTGGCAAATCGGGTTTGGGCACGGCGACCCGCGCGACTAAGTGAAAATTCACGACCTGAATGGCATTCGGCAGCCGATACGTGTAGCGCTTTTCGTAGGCGGCATGGAAGAGATCGGCAATGTCACCCACGTCGAGCCGCGCGGCGGATAGCGCGATGGGTATCTTCACCGTGTGCTCTTGGCCCTGATAGCGCATGTCGAGCAGGTATTCAAAATGCAGCGCGCCGTTCCCCACCGCGATTTCGTCCCGGGCAAAATCGGCGGCAGCCTCCGCCTCCATGGACCTGAACTGCGCGTCGAGGGCGGCGGCACTCGCGGGTCCGAGCGGCATGAGATAGGTCTGCAGCAAGTCGCGCCGCAAATCCGTGAGCAGCATGCCCCAGGCGGAAAACACCGCCGAATTCACCGGCACGATGACGCGCGGTACCTTGAGCTCACGGGCCAGGGCCACGCCATGCATGGGACCGCCGCCGCCGAAAGCCATCAATGCGAAATCGCGCGGATCATAGCCCTTGTTGGTGGACACCAGCCGCAGCGCATTGGTCATGTTGGCATTGGCTATCCGCAACACCCCTCGAGCGGCGTCCGTGGCGGACACGCCGAGCTTCTTTCCCAAGCTCTCGAATACCCGCTTCACCGCGTCCCAATCGGGCGTGAGTTCGCCGCCGGCGAAGCTCTTCGCATCGATACGCCCGAGCAGCAGATTCGCATCCGTGGTCGTGGCCTCCTGACCTCCCCGGCCGTAGGCCACGGGTCCCGGCACGGCGCCCGCGCTTTGCGGTCCCACATGTAATTTTCCGCCGGCATCCACCCAGGCGATGCTGCCGCCGCCATTGCCGATCTCGACGATTTCCGACACCGCGGCCTGGATCGGATAGCCCGGCGATTGACGAGTTCTCTCGACATGGTAGTCGGTCGAAATCTTGATCGCGCCACCCTCGACGAGAGCGCATTTCGCCGTCGTGCCGCCGATGTCGAGCAGGATGAGATTCGGCTCGCCGATGAGCTTGCCTAAGTGAGCGCCGGCATAGACGCCGCTGGCCGGCCCGGACTCCACCATGGCGACCGGGTTGGCTTTGGCGGTGGCGACGGTGGCGATGCCGCCATTCGACAGCATCATGTAGGGCGGCTGGGTCATTCCGGCCGATGTGAGTTCGCGCGCCAGCGAATCGATATAGCGCTGCGTCACCGGATGCACGTAGGCCGACAGTACGGTGGTGCTCGCGCGTTCATACTCGCGCCACTCACGGCTGAGTTCGTGCGACGCGACCACGGAAACTTGCGGCCATGCCGCGCGAATGGCGGCGGTCACCGCCTGTTCGTTGGCCGGATTGCGGTAGGCGTGCAGGAAGCACACCGCGATCGCCTCGACTACCTCATCCCGGAAATGCCGGAGTATGGCCGAGAGGCCCGTGAGGTCGACTTCCCGTTCGATCTCCCCCTTGTAATTGCAGCGCTCGTCGAGTTCGCGCCGTAGGTGCCGCTCGACGAACGGCCGCGGCTTGGTGAAACTGAAGTTGAAGAGATCAGGCCGGTTGCCGCGCGCAATCTCGAGCACGTCGCGAAAGCCCTGCGTCGCAATGAGTCCGACCCGGGCGCCTTTGCGCTCGGTGATGGCGTTGATGACGACGGTGGCGCCGTGCGCGAAAAAAGCAAGGTCGGCGCCCGGCACATCGCCCTTCGCCAGCGCCGCCATCACTCCTTGCTCGAAATGAGGCGGCGTGGTGTCGACCTTGGCCGTTCGGACGGCCCCACACCGCCCCGTGTCGTCGACCGTGTAGTAGACGAGATCGGTGTAGGTGCCTCCGACGTCGGTCGCCGCGCGAATGGACATGTTCGAACTAAAAGTTGTAACGCGCTTCGACGGTCCACTCGCGCGGCGGCGCGGGCTGGGCGAAGCCGCCCAGCACGAATTCCGCGTTGTAGGACTTGTTGGTGGCGTTGGTCAGGGCGCCGGTGACGGTCCACTTGCCGTTCGCATCCTCGAGTCCCGCCCGCAGGTTGAGCAGCGCGACGGCGCTGCGCGCGGCGGTGTTCTCCGGATCCCAGTACTGCGCGCCCTTCACGATGAAATCCGCCCGCGTCACCACGCGCAGCTGCGCCGAGATGGGGTAGCGATACTGGGCACCCAGGTTCTCGGAGGTCTGCGGCACATACGGCGCCCAATGTCCGACGTCGGTCGGATTGAGTGCGTATTGCTCGATCTTGCTGTCGCTCACGCCCACCGAGGCGTAGAGATCGAGCCCCTTGACCGGCGAGTACACGGCTTGCAGTTCGCCGCCCTTGATTTTCACCTTGTCGATGCTCACCAGGATCTGCGCGCCGATCCCGCCCAAGAACACGAAGTATTGCTGGCCGCGCACGGTGGTGTCGTACAGGGCGCCGTTCACGCGCAGGCTATGGTCGAGCCATTCACTCTTGAAGCCTATCTCGTAGGAATCCGTCAACTCGGACGGCAGCACATCGGACACGCCGATCAGTCCCGCGCCCGCGGCCACGGTCGAGGTGCCGTAGGGATTGTACAGTCCGCTGCGGAAGCCGCGCCCCCACGATGCGTAAACTTGCGCATCCTTGTCCAGCTGGTACTTGAGCGACACCTTCGGCTGCAGCCGATCGAACGACGTCGACCGCGTGCAATTGCTGCCCGGCGCGGACGAGCATCCGGGCGGCACGCCGCCGGTGTTGCGAGGATCCACGTTCTGCGACGCATCGTCCTTGTCGTAGCGCAGCGCCAGCGAGGCTTCCAGCGCCGAGGTCACGTCATAGGACACGTTGCCGAAGGCGGCATAGACCTTGTCCACGTTGGTATCCGCGAACCACGACAGCGTCGGATTGACGGCACTGGTGAAGTCCGGGTTGTACTCGATCTGCTCTATCCCAAGGCCTAAGTCGGTGCCGGTGGTCGAGGAGGTAAAGTTGCTGGTGCGCAGGAAATAGCCGCCGAACATCCAACGGAATGCTTGGTTGGTCTCTGACGTCAAGCGCAGCTCGGCACTCGAGTTCTTGATGTCGAAGAACTGCGTCTGGGTTCCGTCGGTGCCGAAGATGTTGCGGCTGGCCGTGTAGGGGAACTGATCGCCGGCGGTGTATTCCTTCACCGTGTTGTACGAGAAGATGCCGGTGAGCGTTGCGCCCGGAATTTTGTAATCGAGCTTCACGGTGGCCTCGCGCAGATCCCGGCGATCGGTGCCGCGGTTGTTGGCACAGAAGTTGTCGGATACCGTGTTCGGGTTTGCCGCGGGGCCGCCGAACGGGTTGGTGGGATCGGCGAAGCAGGGATGGGCCGGATCGAACAGCGTGCCCTGATATTGATAGTTGAGCGACGAGCTATTGGTGTGCGAATAATTGAGCCGCAGATCCGCCGTCAGATCCTCGGTGGGCGTCCACTTCAAGAGTCCGCGCACCGTCGCATCCTGGTAGGGGTCCGCCGTTTCGTTCAAGTACACGTTGTTGAAGTAGCCGTTCAAACTGCTGAAGCTGCCCGCGAGCCGAAACAGCAAATCATCCTTCACGATCGGCCCGCTCACCACGCCCTGGACCTGCGCTTCGCCGGCGGACCCGCCGCCGGCCTGGACATAGCCTTGAAATTCATTCGTGGGTTGCTTGGTGGTGATGACGATGGCGCCGCCGGAGGCATTGCGGCCGTACAGCGCGCCCTGCGGTCCCATCAGCACCTGCACTGACTCGAGATCGAACATGGCCTGAGTGAACTGGCGATTGCTCGACTCCTGCACGCCGTCGACGACGAACGCCACGGGCGCCTGGCCGTTTCGCACCTCGGTGAGTCCGCGGATGGTCAGGAAGGACTGGCCGACGCTCTCGGCCTCGACCAGCGAGACGTTCGGGGTCAAGGCGACGAAATCACCGTAGTCGCGCACCCCCGCATCCTGCAGCGCCTTGGCGGAAAACGCGGTGACCGCCATCGGTACCTCCTGGAGGGATTCGGCGCGCAGACGCGCGGTCACGACCACCTCCTCGAGTTCATTATCCGACGCCGCCGGCGTTTCGGCCTGGGCGGCCATCATGAGAGTGCTGAACGCACCCAGCAATGCAATCTTCAACCCGTGGTCGGCATTCATCGTGCTGTCATCCCCTGCTGGTAATGTGCGTCGTGGACATTGGCTGCAGTCGACGCGTGATTCGAAGGTAGAGGGTGGCCACCGACCGGTCAACGACAGCGCCGGGTGAGGTCAGTCCCGACCCACTCCGGGAACTACCCGAACGAGTAGTCCCCGGGTGTTAAGTGAATGGCGCGGCTATCTTTTTTACTCATGCCCTGTAGTCGTATTCGCTCGCCGCCTGTTCCGCGGTGACGTAGCCGTTGCGCAAATCATCGGCCACGGCCGAGCGGTCGCGCTCCCGTGGATCCCCGTACCCACCGCCGTTGGCCGTGGTGATGCGAATGACATCGTCACGATTCACCGCAAGTCCGCTCACCACCGCATAGAGTTCCTTGCGGCCATCCGCACGCAGAACCTCGATCTGATTGGCGGAGCCCTCACGCCCTCCCCGCGAGGACCACGGTCGATGCTTGTTGCGTGAGTAGGAGGCCGTGAGAAAGCAGCCATCGCTGCGCACCCGGTACTCGAGCACCACGCCCTTGCCGCCGCGGAAGCGGCCCGCGCCGCCCGATTCGTCGCTCAGGGCGAGGCGATCGACGTACAAGCCGTAACGCGCTTCGGCGACTTCCGCGGGGCAATTATACGTTTCGCCGTGGATCGCCGAGAACATCGCATTGTTGCCGTCGGCCATCGTCGACCCGCCCCAGCCCCCCACTTCCGGCTCGATGATGGTGAAGCGTTGTCCCGTGTCGGGATGAATGCCGCCGATGATGGTGCCGCAGATGCTGGCAAAGTGTCCGCTCGGCAAACGATCCCTAAGGTGCGGCGCCAGGCAGCGCCATAACATGTCGTAGAGGCGCATGCCCACTTCGTAGTACACGCCCATGGCGGCGGGTTCCTGCGGCTCGAACACGCTGCCCGGGGTGGTGAGCATACGGATGGGACGGAACGTTCCGCCATTCGCCACGCCAAAGGGATCGGCTACGTTCTTGAAGATCATTTGCAGCGCGCCGAAGCAGTCGTCTCGGCTACAGTTGTTCGGGCCCGCGTCCTGCGGCGGGTTATCGCGCAGATCGACGATGAACTCATGGTCGGTGATCTCGATGGCGGCGTTGTACTTAAGGCCCGTGTCCTGGTCCTCGCTGATGGTGAATCGCCCCTTCGGCAGCGAGGCGAGTCCCTTCCGCGCCAGCTGTTCGCCGTAATCCAAGAATCGGCTCATCGCCGTACTGAACGTGTCGCTGCCATACTTGCGCGCGATTTCCTCGATGCGTTTCGCACCGATGCGTACGGCCGCCACGGCCGCCCACAAATCGCCCAGCAGAAACTTCGGCAGGCGCGAATTGACCGTCATGATGTCGATGACCGAGCGTATGGGCGCGCCCCGCGAGATCAGCTTCACCGCCGGCAAGCGCAGGCCTTCCTGGAAGATTTCGGTGGCGTCGAGAGAAATGGACCCCGGCGCCATGCCGCCGACATCGTTCCAGTGGGCGATATTGGCCGTCCACGCCAGAAGCTGCCCGTCGACGAACACCGGCATCAACAGCACGTTGTCGTTGAGATGGGTGACGCCGCCGTAGTAGGGATCGTTCGTGATGAATACATCGCCCGGCTCAACGTCGCCCGGCTTATCGTGGATCTGCAGAATGCGCTTGACGGCTTTGTCGAGTACGCCCACGAATCCGGGAATGCCCGCACCGCTCGAGGCCAGATTCCCGCATGCGTCGGTGATGCCCGTGCCGGCGTCCAGCACTTCGTAAATGATGGCGCTCATCGCTGTCTTGCGCAGGGCGGCGAACATTTCATCGGCGATCGCCTGCAGCGAATTTTGGATGATCTCGAGCGTGATGGCATCGTATTCCGTGTTCATACCGCGCCTTCGGGACCGCCGCTGCAGTCCAAGTGGATGTGAATATTGCCGTAGTCGTCCATGTGCACTCGATTGTTCGGGTGCACCAGCACGGTGGTGCCGCGCATTTCGATGACCGCGGGTCCCTCGAACTGCATGCCGGGCTCGAGCAGGTCGCCATCGTAGATATCCACCACGTGCGTGCCTTCCAGGGCGTAGTCCACGGGGCGCCGGCCCTTCCTCGTTGTATCCACCGGTCGACCTGTGGCCGCCAGTTTGACCGGCTCGAGCTTGCCCACGTCAGCGCGGGCCACCAAGTGCGCTCCCACGAATTCCACCGCCGCATCGAGACGGTACGTGTACTCGCGCTCGTAGACAGCGTGAAACGCGGCCGTCACCTGATCGATCGCCCCGCCATCGATCAGGCTGTCCGGCAGCGCGACTTCGACGTGGTGCTCCTGATTTTCATAGCGCAATTTGGCGAAGCGCTGGAAGCGCACCCGCGCGACATCGACGTGCTCATCGCCGAACTGCGCGATCACGCTTGCGGCGATGTCCGCCAGCAATTGATTGATGACGTCCGCGTGCGCCGCATCGAATGGCGCCAATCGAGTGGCGAAATAATCACGCCGCAGCTCGCTCATCAGCATGCCCCAGGCGCTGAACACGTCGGCGGCGCGCGGCACGATCACTCGCAACATGTTGAGCTCCGCCGCCAATGCGACCGCATGCAAGGGACCGCCGCCGCCGAACGCCACCAGCGTGAAATCCCGTGGATCGTGACCTCGATTCATGGACACCAGCTTGAGCGCATTGACCATGTTGCTGTTGGCGATCCGCACGATGCCGCGGGCCGCTTCGAGGCGCGTCATGCGCAATGGCACGGCGATTTCATCGAGCGCCCGTTCGATGGCGGCCCGGTCCGCTTGAATCGAGCCGCCGCAAAAGAATTCGGCGTTGATGCGGCCCAGCGCCACGTTCGCATCCGTCGTGGTCGCTCGCGTGCCGCCGCGGCCGTACGCCGCCGGACCCGGCGACGCGCCCGCCGATTGCGGCCCCACGTGCAGCTTGTCGAATTCGTCGATCCAGGCAACGCTGCCGCCGCCGTTGCCGATTTCTACGAGGTCCACCACGGGCACCATGATGGGATACCCCGCGCAGGTGCGGCTCCGTTCGATCCAGTAATCGGTCATGATCCTGACGTGACCGTCCTCGATCAGGCTGCACTTGGCGGTGGTGCCACCGATGTCGAGCGCCAGGACATTGGGCATGCCGATCAGCCGTCCCAACTCGGCCGCGCCCCAAAAGCCGCTGGCCGGTCCGGACTCCACCATCGCGATCGGTACCGCGCTGGTGTGTTCGACGGAGTCGACCCCGCAATTGGATTGCATGACGTACAGCTGGCCGCGGAAACCGCGCGATTCGAGTCCCCGTTTCAGACCAGTGAGATATCGCTCGGCGACCGGCTGCACGTACGCCGACAGGACCGTGGTGTTGCTGCGCTCGTACTCGCGCCACTCGCGGGTGATCTGATGCGAAGCCACGACGGGAATTTCGGGCCAAAGCTCACGCACGGCCGCGGCCAGCCGGCGTTCGTGGTCTGGATTCGCGTACGCATGGAGGAGGCATATCGCGATGGCTGCGACGTTCTCGCGACGAAAGTCGTCGAGGATGCCCGGCAAGCCGAGCAGATCGAGCGGCTCGCGCTCTTGCGCCAGATACGTGATGCGGCCCGGAATTTCGCGGCGCAGGTAGCGCGGCACGAATGCCTCGGGCTTGCGGTAGGCCAAATTGAAAAAATCAGGACGGTTGCCGCGGGCGATCTCGATGGAATCGCGGAATCCTGTCGTGGTGATCAACGCCACCTTCGCGCCCTTGCGTTCAGTCAGCGCGTTGATCACCACCGTGGTGCCATGGGCGATGAAATCCACGGTTTCGATGGCTACCCCGGCCTTGGCGATGACATCGAGGACACCCTGATCGAAATCGGGCGGCGTGGTGTCCGCTTTCTCGGTGATCACCTGTTGTACGCCGGTCGCAGCATCGGTCCGGAAATAGACCAGGTCGGTGAAGGTGCCGCCCACATCGGTGGCGACACGGACGATCGAAGTAGCGGTCATGAAACACTCTCGTAGCCACGAACGGGCGGTTGCCATCGACAACGAGCGTCGACCCCGGCAGCGACGTTAAATTGGGAGGACCGCTGGGTCAATGCCGGCGGCGGGTGATCCATGGCGGGACACCACCGAGCACTACCCGAGTGGGTAGTGCCTGCGTGACAAGCCCCTGGCAGGTCTATCTTTTTCTGACGAGCCTAGCTTTTCTGGCGGGCCTATCCTCGCGGATCCATCTTTTTCTGGCGGATCCATCTTTTTCTGGCGAGCCTATCTTTTTCGGGCGCCGTCGTCGGGAATAACCAGATTCTTTTGCAGCGCCGCCGTCATCGCGCCGGCCCGGGATTCGGCCCCGAGCTTCTTGAAAATGCGCTTCAAATGGAATTTGACCGTGTTCTCGGACATGTCGAGAAACTGACCGATGGCCTTGTTCGATCGTCCATTGCACAGTTCGCGAAGCACTTCCAATTCCCGTGAGCTGAACCCGTCATGGTCTCCGGGATAAGCCGCATTGAGGAGCGCCAGAACGTTTGCAATGAGATCACGCTGCGCGCCCGAGAGAACGAGTTCGCGATTGCGGCGCAGCGCGCTGTGCAGAAGGCCCTCGAGCGCTCGCCCCTGTTCGAGCAGGATGCCGCTGGCACCTTCGGCGACCACAAACTCCAACAGCACCTGCAGACGAGCGAGCGCCTCCTCGTTGGCACCGCGTTGTTTCAGGATCGCGATGCTGAGAGCATCCAGACGGCAGGCGGGTAGCACGAGCTGCGCCAACCGGAACTCCGCGCGGGCGGTGTCGACGAGTTGCAATGCCTGCGCCGTGGCTCCGCTCGCCGCCCACAGCCGTCCCACCGCGATGGTCGCCGCCAATCGCACTCGCCACAAAAAATCCGGGAAACCGCGGGAGTCGGCGGCGGCGAATACGCCGGCCGCACTCGCTTCTCGCTTGGCGTCCTGGTGCCGCCCCGCGAGAGTCAGCAATTCGACGCGCCATGCCGCCGCGACCAGACCCAGCCGGTGCAGTTTCCGGTCCTGTGCAACGCGCGTAGCCTGTGCGATGACGGCGATCGCTTCACCCAGGCCGCCGCGCGCGAAGGCCTGACGGGCGCGCACCTCGTAGGCGGTCGCGAACACATCCACCCACCCGTCGGTGGTATCGACCAGGGATTCGACCAACCGATTCGACGCCTCGTTGTCCCCTTTGAGGTACAGGCAATATCCGACGAACGAACTGCACAGGGCCTTGAGTCCGCTGTCGGCGCCAAAGTTGTCTTCGGCAACGACCAGCGCTTCGCGGAACAAAGTTTCCGCCTCGCGCAGCCGACCGCTCAAAAGCTGGCTGTGAGCGAGGTGCAGAAAGGCGTAGTTCACGCCGAGAATGCTGCCGGCGGCGCGCATCTCCTGAATCGCTCGGCGACTCTCCGCTTCGGCTCGATCGGGCGCGCCCCGGCCGAGCGCCGCCACGGCCAGCGCACAAATGAGGGTGCCGCGACCGAGATGATCCGAGGGCTCGAGTCCGGCGCTCTGGGTTTCGAGCGACGTCGAAAAGCCCGAGTCCGCCACGTCATCGATGTAGACATTCCACAACGCTTTCAAGATGATGAAGTCGCGCCGGATACGCGGTTCCGCCGTGTCCAGCGTGGTTTCCGACAGCGCCAGCAGTTCCCGCGCCGCCTCCAACCGGCCCAGCTTGATGTCGAGGTAGGCCTGAGTGAGCTGCAATGCCGGCTCCGAGCGGATGGTCAGCTCGTTGAAACATTTGAGAAGGCTGCGCACGTAGCCGATTCCCTTCCACAGAATCAGCTCCCAACCTCGCGCCTGCTGCGTGAGTCCCACCGCCAGCGCCGTGTCGTCGGCCTCGATGGCATGCTGCACGGCTTCGGGCAGATCGCCCACCGCCGCGAGGGCACGGGCCGCGCGCCGGTGCAAGAGAACGGGCCGGTGGGCGGAGCTGCGCTTCAGCCGTTGACACAGAAAGTCGGCAAACAGGCGATGGTAACGAAACCACTCACGCGCATCGTCCAGCGGGATAAGCAGCGCATCGAAGTGCTGTAACCGCTCCAGCAGCTCTTCGCTGTCGCTGCGCTTGCGGACCGCATCAGCCAGTGCCGCGTCAAAGCGCTCGAGAATGGCGGTCTCCAGCAGGAACTCGCGCAACTCTTCCGGCAGGTCAGCGACGATCTGTTCGGCCAGATAGTCGGTCATTTCCGTGGTACGGCCGGAGAAGTCCTTCAGCGCCTCCGGACGATGCCGCCCGCGATCGAGCCACAGGCGCGCGAGCTGCAACGCGACCGCCCAACCTTCGGTGCGTGCATGCAGCACCGCAAGATCCGCGGGCGAGACATCCGTGCCCAGGACTTGCGAGGCCTGATCCAGCGACAGCACCAGATCGCCGGCATCGAGCAGCGTCACCAGGCCCCGCGCCAGCAGCGCGGACACATGAAAGGTCGGTCGGAATCGGCCGCTCACCACCAGATGCAGCTCGCCGTGGCTGTGCTCGATCAGCGTTTCCACCACTTCATCGACGGCCGGCGATCGCGCCCGATGAAAGTCATCGAGAATGAGGACCGTCCGCCGGCCCGAGCGACGGATCGCCTCCAGCAACGCGAGCGCGATGGGCCGAACATTGGGATCGATGGACAGCTGCCGGGCGGAGACTTCGAGCGCCCCCACGTCGACTCCCGCGCGCGCCACCGAGAGAATCACGCCCGCCACGAAGCGGCTCACTTCCGAGTCGATTTCATCGAGCGTGAGCCAGCAGGCGTAGATGTCGGGCCGCGTCTCCAGAGTCCGCCACCATTGCGTGAGCAGCGTCGTCTTGCCGAATCCCGGTGGTGAAATGATGACGGAGACCGAACGGCTCAGGCTCGCATCCAAACGCGCCAGCAATGCGTCGCGCGAGGCCACCGTGATCCGCTGCTCCGGCGGCGCCAGCTTGCCAACCAGCAACCAGCCAGGCCCCGAGTCCGGATTTCGCAAATCGATCGGCTCACCCGCCTCGAGGTTGCGAACCTCGCGATCGTCTACATAGTCAGCCGGTATTACTTTTGGCTCTGTCATTAAACCATGTCGGTCGTGCGCCTGGCGGCGAAACGGATTTTGGACAGTAACGGATCCAAATTGATGCCCATGCTGAAGATCCTCGGTGAAAAGCAGTTCACAGCCCGCGTCAAGCGCTGCGGCCACTATCAAGGCGTCCGAACCATAGCTTATGGTCGCGAGCCAGGCGACCGCAATGGCGTGCGCCGCACAAATTGGCCTCATTCCGCACCGCGAGACGTTCCGCGCCCGCCTTGACGTGCAGGAATTGTGGGTTTTACTCAGGGTGTGCGTATCATCGAACGAAGGTCCAAGCGTCGCAACGAGAGGTATTAAGACATGCGCGTTTTTGTGGTGGGCGCCGGCGCAATCGGCGGATATTTTGGCGGCCGGCTACTGCAGGCGGGCCGGGATGTTACTTTTCTAGTTCGGCCGCGCCGCGCCGCCGAACTCGCCGACACGGGTCTCATCATCAAAAGTCCTCATGGGAATGTCTCCCTTCGAAAGCCCGCAACAATCCTCTCAGAGAATATCGGTCACCCCTTCGACCTCGTCTTGTTGAGTTGCAAGGCCTACGATCTTGAGGGGGCCATGGACTCCTTCGCTGCGGCAGTTGGACCCGAGACCATGGTGCTGCCTTTGCTCAATGGTATGAGACACCTTGACATGCTGGACGAGCGATTCGGACGATCCCTCATTCTTGGCGGTCAATGTGTCATCGCAGCGACGCTCGATTCGCAGCGTGCTGTTGTCCACCTTAACGACGTTCATAAGCTCGCCTTTGGTGAGCGCGACGGCGCGATGTCCGATCGCATTCATCGTGTCGCAAGCATTCTGGGCAATGCCGGCTTTGACGCCAGCCTCAGCGACCATATCGTGCAGGAGATGTGGGAGAAGTGGGTCTTCCTCGCCACATTGGCCAGCTCCACCTGTCTCATGCGCGCGCCCATCGGAGATATCGTTGCATCGCCTGGGGGCGACGAGCTGATCCGCTCTCTTCTTGAAGAATGTCGCGCCATTGCTGAAGGGGCGGGACATGCACCGCAGGCGGCGTTCCTGGAACAGGCACGCGCCGCGTTAACGGCAGCCGGCTCTCCTTTGACCGCCTCGATGCTCCGTGACGTGGAGAGCAACGCCCCTGTGGAAGCCGATCATATCGTGGGCGATCTGCTTCGACGTCACAGAGCGGTGCACCCAAACCATAACCAGCTATCGGAACTTGCGACGGCGTATGCGCATCTGAAGGCCTACGAAACACGGCGCGCGAGAACGCTCGCGTCCGCACCGCAAGCCGGCAAGTAGCGCAGTGGCCCTGTCTCGCTTGATTTTGTTTGCCTCCATGCTCGCCTTGTCAGCCCTGCTCGACGCGAAGGCTTCTCAGTGCTAGGCCCGTAAGGCCCAGAATTCAGCTGAAACGCCATTCGCCGATCCTCGCAGTTTCGAACAGGAGGAAGCGGTCCACGAATCGAGCGTAGGTGAATCCCATGGCGGGCAGTGGGAATTCACATCGCCGTTTCTGCCGGGCGAGCCGAGCGAATCGAACGAGGCGGCGGCGGCCATGACGCCGGAAGCCGGCGCGTTCAGCGAGATCACCGCGGAGTTGAAGGACACGCTGTTTCGCGTATTGCAGTCCGTCGAGAGCGGCGCCTTCAATACGCCCGCCGGTGCGCAGCTCCTGTATACGCAGACGCCGCCCAACGCGGTATCGCGCAACGCCGAGGAAGTGATCGACCAGTATTCCTTTGCAACGGGCCGCGACCTCAAGTCCCAGGCCATCCCATCGGAATGGAACCGCGAAGCCTCCTTCAAGTCCAGACTATCAGGGCGCCAGTCTGGGCGCGGCAATCACGCTGGAACCATACGGACCCCGCAGCCGCCCGGTCTGGGCAAAGTCGCGCATCATGGCGAAGTAGCCGGCCGAGAACCGCGTCGAAACCCGTTCGCCACTGGGCAGCGTTTCGTATTCCGTCATGCCATGCTCAGCGCCCGGATACAACGCCAGGGTTATTGGTCGCCCCTCTGCGATGAGAGTCTTGATGCGGCGGCTGGTCTCGGCGCTCGGTGCTTCAAGGTCATCCTCACCCAGAATCCATAACTGCGCGGTGTTAACTGCGCGAAGCGTCGGCATGGGGTCGTAGCGAAACGGCGTACCGAAGACATACGCCTTGCCCTTCTCGCGCAACTCAGCCTCGTTGTATGGCAACAAGAGGTAGGTGTAGTTGCCGTGGACGTCCTTGTACCAAGGCTCATTCCGGTATTTCGCGCGGACCCTATCGAAGCGTTCGAACCCTTTTGTGAACGCGCTCTCGATCACCGCTTCAGCCGCGTCCGCTACTTCCAGCGCCTTTGCTATCTCCTCGGGGCTGTGTCCCTTCAAACGCATTTCGAGAGCGACTTCCTGCTGGTCTTCATCGATGACGGAGACAGCCAGGCCGAAACTTACAATGACGAAGTCGACGGGCACGCGCGTCGCCGCCAAAGGAGCGACCCAGCCACCCTGGCTGCCACCCTGATAGCCGCTCCTGCCCACGCGGCGGCCTGCGATCCGCCGCGCTTCGCGCATTGCCTCCACTGCGTCGTCGGCCAGGACATCGAAATCCTGCGTGTATTTACCCGCCGATGCGCCGGTACCCCGTTTGTCGTAGACGAAAGCGCCAACACCTTCGGCAGGCAAAAGCCGTTGGAGCGCATAAGAGTCCCGCGCGGAAGTATGTTCGGCCCCATGCACGAGAACGACGATGGGCACCTGGTCGCGCCCTTTGGGCAGAACCAGGCGGCCGGCAAGGTCGACATCACGGCTGTGGAATGTCATCTCTGTCACGTCGAAGTCTATGCGGCGCCCTGCCATGCCGTCGAAGTGGATCTCGCCCACGGCGCACGGACCGAAAGACACTGCTTTCCCATCCGGACGGTCGGTCCAGCCGAAGGTGCTGGTCCAGTTACCGGCCTGCGCCTCGTGCAGCGCGCCGGTAGTTCCGTCGAACTTGCGCCAGCGAAGCGTACCTGCGTCGGAGGGCGCGATGTCAACGACGCTCGAGTCGGCGAGACGGTAAGCGCCTATGTAACAGTCATCAATGGGCGACGCATAAGCAAGCACCGGCAGGAGAACCGCGGCGCAAGCTGTCGTTGACAATATCCGTAAGTGATACATGGTGTAGGTTCGAGCGACGTAGCATGGATCGAGCCAGTATAGCTAAGTAGATTGCAATTCTTGCAAACGGTTTAAAAAGCTCAATTCGCACCGCCGTCCGGGTTCTCTACGCCAGTGCGCCAAGGTAGACGATCCGGTTCTTGCAGACCGTCTGACAGCGCTGCTTTCCGACGTCCGAGGACTGCGACTGGCGCGAGAGAACGAAGAAGGGGACGTTGCTGTCGTCTCCTCACAGACGGCCGTGAAAGCTCCCGAACAGGACGCCCCCCTGACGCCGCGCGAAATACAGGTCTTGAGCCTTTTGGCCGAGGGCGCGTCGAACAAATCGATCGCGCGTCGGCTCGGAATTTCGGTCCACACGGTCAAGTTTCATGTTGCCTCATTGCTCGACAAGTTCGAGGCCAGCGGCCGCACCGATGCGGTCACACACGCCGTGCGCCTCGGTGTGATCCAGCTCTGAGGGTTCCCTGGGTATCCGCCGATCTTATTGACGTGAATTGCTCCTGGCGGTATGGTCAGGCGCCCGGGAAAGATCGCCCGGAAGTTGCGGACGTGGTGTGGCGTTTCGGCTGCGCAATGGACCAACGCAAGAGCAAGGGGAGGCCATGGACAGGATTCTCGGCGTAGCGATCGGCATTGCAACCGTCTGCTTGATTTTCAGTATTTTGGCTTCGCACTTGCAGGAGCTGTGGGCGTCATTCAGCGCTCGGCGCGCGGCGGCGCTCGAAATTGCTATCGGGAATATGCTCAGCGACGCGAATTTGTCGAAAGCATTTTTCGACCATCCGTTGATCCAGAGTATTTCTTTTCCTTCAACCAGAAGCGCCATATTCCGTGGCAAGACGCCGGTCGCGCGAAGGCCCAGCTACATTTCATCCGATATTTTCAGCAAGGTGCTGCAATCGGTGCTGACGACGACGCACAGCCTTGCGGTAATCGAATTGCCCGCGATCATCGGCGCGCTACCCGATTCCACGGTCAAACATCGCATGAAGACGCTAATCTTGGGTCTCGAGAATGACGCGCGCGCCTGCAACGACGCCATCGAAAAATGGTATGACGGCACCATGGACCGCATCAACGGTCTCTACAAGCGCAACACCCAGATTGTCTTGCTTTTCCTTGGTTTGATTCTTGCCATCGCGTGCAACGCCAACCTGCTTCGGGTGGCGAGTACGCTATGGACGTCCGCAGCGGCCCGAGATGAAGTGAACGCGGTGGCACAAATGTACGGGTGTAAAGACGGGGCAAATTGCAGTGCGGACAAGTATGTCGAGGCGCGGTCCGACATAGAGAAAAACCTGAAAGTACTTCCTGTGGGATACGAGACGTTAGACCTCTTCGAGTATTGGTCAACCGTCACAAAAGGCGGCCGGGGGCTCCCTATCAAGGAATGGATATTCAATTTGGGCGGGTGGCTATTGACGGCGGTCGCGATATCTTTGGGGGCACCGTTTTGGTTCGATTTAGTAAATAAATTCATCAATATTCGAATGGTCGGACAAAAGCCGCCGAGCGCCGTCGATCCCAAGTCAAGCGCGAGGTCTGGCACATGATCATTTCAATTGTCAATCGCAGCAAGTCGATAGCCGATGCCACGGTGCAGGGGGTAATTCGCGCGATCAATCGACAGATTGCCGAGGATTTTGAGCCTTACTGGAGTTTTGGCGCGATGCTTCGCCTGGAAGGCTCGATCGGAAAAGAGCCTGACAAGGATAAGCTGCTCGAACTGCGTGGCGATGCAGTCATCTATATTTGGGATAAAACAAACATGGAGGACGCGCTCGGCTACCACGAGGCCAACGCGTCGGGAATTCCGTATGGGTTCGTATTTACGGAGCTCTCGAAACAACTGGGCGAGAATTGGACAGTTACGCTATCGCACGAAGCGCTGGAAATGGTCGGCGACTCCCAGGGGAACCTGCTGATCCAGGGCGTGCATCCGACCGATCCGACAGTCGAAGTATTTCACTGGTTTGAAATGTGCGACGCGGTGCAGTCGCAAACCTATGAGATTGATGGGATCACACTCTCTAATTTTGTGCTCCCGCTGTACTTCACGCTGGAAGAACAGCTGGGCGGACGAAACGACTTTCTAGGCAACAAAGGCAAGCGCGGCAAGGTCCTGGCATCGTTTGGGGTGGCCCCCGGCGGCTACATCGGCTTTTATGATCCGCGCAAACGCGCCCATGACACCTACTCGGCACCGGAGGACAAGGTCGCCGCCAAGCGGATCGCCATCAAGGCCAAGAACGCGTTCGGCCGCGGCTACTTACGGTTGCGCAGCGAAGCCTCGACGGACCATGAAGACGCTCACATGCGCGTCATCCAGGGCGCGACCAAGGTTAAGGCGAGTGCAACGGCGGCCGCAGACCCCATCAAGCACGTCATAGTTCTAATGCTTGAAAACCGCTCGTTTGATCACATGCTGGGGGGTATCACACGTTTCAACCCGAGTGCGGAAGGCGTCGAGCAAAAGGGCACACCGAATAGCAATCGGACCAGCGATGGCAAAACGGTTCTGCAGGGACCAGGCGCGGCCTCGACGCTTGCCAACAAACGCGACGTCAATCACGAACATGATGGCGCGATGCTGCAGCTGGGCAGCGCCGCGGATCCCATGTCGGGCTTCGCCGAGAGCTTCAGATTGCGGTACCCCGACGCGACGCAGGCCGAACTGGATCAGGTAATGGCGTATTTTGATTGCGGCGACACAGCCGCGAATGACACCTTGCCGGTGCTGCATGCTTTGGCGCGCAGCTTTGGTGTTTGCGACCACTGGTTCTCGTCAATGCCCGGCCCCACCTGGCAGAACCGTTTTTTTGCACATAGTGGAACCTGTCTCGGCCACCTGTTGATGCCGACGCAGAAGACTCCGCAGGACACGCACATTTATTATCAAGAGACCATTTTCGACCGTCTCTCCGATGCCAATATCAACTGGAAGATCTTTCACGACGGAATTCCGCAGAGCATCGTTCTGACCCGCTTACTCACGCGTTATCTGACCTTTCGCGGCTATGACAGCATGGAGAACTTCTTTCAACAGGCCGCCGGCAATGCGGACGACTTCCCCGAATATGCCTTTATTGAACCTTGTTTCTTCGGCGCGGCCGAAAACGATCAGCACCCGCCGGCCGACGTCCGCCGTGGCGAACAGCTCATTGCCGACGTGTACAACGTCATACGGGCCAACCCGAAACTCTGGGAGTCGACGCTTCTTGTCGTGACGTACGATGAGCACGGCGGCTTCTACGATCATGTACCGCCACCGGCCACCGTTCCCCCTGACGGATACACGACAGAATGGACATTCGATCGTCTTGGCGTGCGAGTGCCCGCTATCTTGGTCTCCCCGTGGATCGATCCCGGCGTGATCTCGACAGTCTTCGATCACACCTCGTTGCTGCGCTATCTGTGTGAGAAGTGGAATATGCCGCCGCTTGGTCAGCGCATGCAGGAGGCGGCCGGCCCACGGCGCGCAAATACCTTCGGTCCGGAACTGTTGAAGCGCAAGACGCCTCGCCTGGACACGCCCGCGAAATTGTCCGCTCCTGCGCTCAAGGCTGCGATGTCTGCAGTTGAGCCGCCCATCGAGGGCTCGCGCGAGGCGCTGTTGATGTTTATCGATCAACTGCCCGGAGGGTCTCCCACCGGCCAGGCCATTGCGGTCAAAGGTAGGCGGGTAACAACAAAGCGAGCGAAACTCTCTTCCAAGGCCGCGGGCCTTTCAGTAGCGGCGGCAGAGGCGAAGCTCGACGGTTTGAGGGAGAGGAGATAGGGACGCACTAGATGGCGCGTGAAACCAATACATTCAGCGCTCAGATGCTTGTCCTTGTGGTCATCGCGATCACAGCCTCATCGTCGACTTGGGTGAGGCGTGGATCCGACCAGCCGCCGCCCGTTCAACAAAGCGTTGCTCGAGAGAAGGGCACTGTGGCGCCAACCGGGAAATCTTCGGAGCAAAAAGCGCCGGCACCCTTGCCCATTCTTCGTCCCCTGGTGCAGCTCGCGGCTGCGATCGGACCGGAGCCGCTTTTCGTGCTACGAGCTCCCGGGGAGCCGGAGCTATCACCCAGCTTCCGCGCAGCGGAATCCGGGCCGTGTGCGGATGGAGTCTCGCCGGATGCATGCGGTGTAATTGCCGCGGTGCGTGCGAAGGCAGGCAAACACAAGACTCACATTCTGATTGCAACGCTCCCGGACTGGGTGGATTCCAGCTTGCAATGGATGTTCGATCCGATGCTCGATGCGATTCAGATGTCGGCAGCGCAAATGGGATATGTGTTGACCGGGTTTGATCTTGCCGATTCAGATCCGGACCCGGCGACGATTCAACCCCAAGGGTCAGTGTGGCCTTATGCCCGCGTTCATGAACTAACGCCCGGTAGTCTTCTGTTCCGCAAGGCGAATGTCGATGAAGCTCCAAATGAATCAGAGTTCCTGTTGATCTTGCTGGTCGGAGAAACGGCCACCGCGGGCGTCCACTCCGCCGCTTTTGCTGCAGCCCTCGACCTGGCGCTGCTTTGGCAGCGCCCGGAGGATGGCAGTGAACCGCTGGATGGTCCCTTCGCGCGGCATGTAAACGCCGTTCAAATTCTAGGCCCCACCTTTTCCGGCTCGACGTTCTCGATGGAGCTGGGACTGGAGGATGCCGCGAGGCGCCACAAGCTAGATACGAGTGCAGCGTCCTTCGACGTGGTGACCGGGAGTGCCTCCAGTCCCAACAACCATGCGACCTTCGAAAAGCTCAATATTGCTACATTCCGATCGGCCACCCGATCAGACACTGACGTACTCTCCGCACTCTCGAGTTACCTAGGTCATAGCGATCGGGGATGGCAATGCGGTGATCACGTGGCGTTGTTGGTAGAGGCCAACACCACGTGGGGAAGGAATGTAGCGGAATCAATCAGGGGCGGGTCTTGCCAATCGTGCCGGGAATCGGACCCGTCCGAGAAGAGCTTGTTTCCCTGCGCGGCGGTCGTGCCGTTTCCGCTGCATATTTCCCGAGTACGCGGCGCGACGTCCATGACCGTTGGCGAAACCGCCAAGCTCCCCGCCGCGGCGGCGATATCACTGGACTTGGGAGAGAAACTCCCCCCCGTGGACCGAGTGCCACCAGAAACACCCCAACTGACCGCCGCCACAGTTGAAATAATGGTCGATGGAATGTTTCGTGCCATGGAGGATCGGCAGATTACGGCAATCGGCGTTCTGGCCACTGACAAACGGGACCACATCTATCTTGCCGAGGAAATTGCGCGTCGTCAGCCGAACGTTTTGCCGTTCACAATTGAAAGCAACCTGATTTATCTGCATCCGGACGTTTCGGGATACGTGCGCGGCACGGTTATTGCGTCAGCGTATTCGCTGACGGATCGCACCCAGCGCCTAACACGCCCGGCTCTTGGACAGCGCCTACCCCAACAGTTTGCATCATCTCCCGCCCACGGAGCATTCAATGCGCTTGCTATTCTAATGCATCACCCGGACCAGCTACTCGACTACAACATGCCGCTAGGACTCGGCGGACATGCCGCCACTGAATCGATGCGAGGATCGTGTGCCTATGGAACTGCCCCTGGCGATGATCACATATGCCTCCCGCCGGTATGGATCAATGTCGTGGGGCACAACGGGTTATTTCCCTTAGACGCCGATCCCAAAGGCGCGTGTCGAGGACCAACCAATAAGGGCGGGTACGCCCTGTGCGGAAATCTAGTGTCTGGAGAGCCCACAAGTCCACAGGCGAATGACGACAAAAAGTGTCGGGAGCGGGATCTAGGCGCTTGCAAAGACGAGCATGTACCGTATTTCACAGCCAGTCGGCTGTTTTTGGTAGAAGCATCGACTCTGTGGCTGGCTATGCTGGGATACCAGGTCTGGGTACAAAGGCGGATTGAAGCGCTGCCTTCGTCAGCCACGCCGGCGGCGCAACTCAATGGTCCAGAGTTTGTACGGGCCATATGGGCATGGATCAAATCCCTTTGGCTGCCTTTCAAAATTCGGGACGCCGCAGGTCGCGAATTAACGGCATCGTTGGCGGGACTTCGCGGCGCCAGCGTCGCAATATTTCTCTGGCTGGTGAAGCTAACGAGTATCTACTTGGCAGATCAAAATGACTGGTCGTCCGCCGAAGTCCAATACATATACTTCTGGGTGGCCGGCGCCGCGCTCCTGTATGTCGTGTGGCAGGTGATTGACGCATTCTGGCGCGTTGATCTCAGTGAATGGCGTGGTTGGGCGGGCGCCCTGGCGGTCGTGCTATTGGTGGCCAGCTCAATGGCGTGGAGCATGATTGCGGAGAATCGTCCGCAGCCGGCAAGCCGACAACTGGAGTTCAGTATTGGGGAGTTCATTCTTGCCTTGTTCGCGATATCGTTGCGACCAAAAGGGCCAAACAAAATGGCCGCTCGACAACCGGTGCGCTGGAGGCGTCTGCCGGTGCTGCTCGGGCTTGGTGCATTCGTATCGCTCGTGCTTGATTTGAGCCTTACTCACTGGGAGCCGGTGGCGGCGCTCGTTTATGCAGACAGGACGGCGAGCCTGGGCGGCTTGGTTTCCCCGGCGTCAACCATTTTTCTGCTCTCCGGCGCGGTATTTTGGTGGGGCATCTGGAATATTAGAAGGCTCGAGCTTCTTCGGCTACCGGAGAACCAGGTAGGTATTGGTAGATACCTAGAGCATCGAGCGCGTTCAGCGGGCTTAAGTCCGCAGGACTATTTTTGTGAGCCGACTTTGACGCTGGGGAGTTATCTCGCAATTCCTACCGTCGCTACGGTGATTGCGCTGTGGTACGGCCGTCAGTACGTCGGATCCATCGATGGTCGATATTTCAGTACCTTTCTGCTGCTCGGCACAGCGGCGGTCGTGGCGATCATGCTTCACTCGCTCGCTCACTCGATTAATTTGGCGAGGGCGGTCGTTCGATTGTTGATTGCCATCGGCAGGCATCCGGCAATGCCGAGGTTCAAGGTCCTGGGTGGCGAGCCATTTTCGTGGCGTATCACGTATCGCGAAACTAACCGATCCGATCTTGAACTGCTTGTGCGCCATATGAAGAAGCTTGATTCGGCGCTTGACGCCCTGACCCGGCAACAGGGGAGTCGAGCGAGACGGTGGATCGATACTCTTGGCAGGCAGTGTCGCTTAGCGATAAAGAGCATGAGCCCCACCAAGCCGGATGCGTCAAACAGCTATGCGGTCTCAGACAGCTCTGGAATTTCGGCCAACTCACCGCTGGAGCGAGGCGACTGGCAGGCACTGGATCGGCTATGTAGATCCAGTGCACGATTTCTCAAAGCCACCCTATGGCGCAACCAAGTGGCCGCCGCCCCGGCTGCTTCGGCGGAGCTTGGCGTAGTGCTTGATGAGATGGAGTACATCGTTTTGTTTCACGCGTCTCTCGTCATTCGCGATTTGCTCACGCGGTTGGTCTCGGGGTTTACCCTGGTGATCGGTGGTTTGTTATTAGTGGTGGCTGCGCATCTCTTGTATACGTTTCAGGGAAGGGTGTTCTGGCTTTCATTCGACGCCGTAACGGTAACGGTATCCACGGCGGTTGCAGTCAGGTATCTCATGATACTCGAGCGAGACCCGGTGCTGAGCGCACTGTGGAGCACCGCACCGGGTAAAATTACATTGTTTGGGGGACTGACTTGGCGAATGCTGAGTTATTTGGTGGTGTTTTTGATTACTCTCTTCGCGGTCGCGTTTCCAGAGCTCGGCGGTCAGATGTTGAAGTGGGTGGCACCCGCACGCAACGCTCTCGGCAATTGACGGAAAACGGCGAGGTCGTCGCGCCGAAGCCCTGGTTATCTAAATCGTCACGATTGGCCGACGAGCCTTTTCGATCAGATTTTTAGCCTCGATGTGAAGTAGCAAGTCACAAAAACGCAAAGTCACCCGTTACTTTTTTGCACGCTCGATGCGGTCCGCCCGCGGCCGTAACGACTCTCGATCGGTGCAAGATGTTAACAATCGCATCTATTTCACAGTCTGCGACATCCGCTGCGCCGTTTGCTTGCTGCGTCGGACTGCACCCGATAGTCTCGTTTTTTCCCCTCGGAGTCGATATGCCCAACCCATTCGAAGGCGAAAGCGGAGAATTTCAAGTTCTGGTGAACCACGAGGGGCAGTACAGCATTTGGCCCACATTTCGTGCCGCCCCCGCCGGCTGGAAGGATGTCGGTCAACGCGGCGAACGGCAGGCGTGCTTGAACTGGATTGAGACGCACTGGACGGACATGCGTCCGCTCTCGCTCCTCGGAGCTGCCGCACCGACGAAACACTGATGTTGCACGCGGCCTACCCCGACCCGTCGGCGGCGACAGAGCCGCTGCTGCCCTTATCGACGGCGCAGAGGGATGTATGGCATGCGCAATTACTTGAACCCGACTGCTCGATTTATAACATCGGCGGCTACGTGGCAATCGACGGACCGGTCGATCATGCGGCGTTCGAGCGCGCCATCCGTCGGGTCATCGACGAGGCGGACTCGCACCATCTGATATTCGTAGATACGCCCATCGGCCCGCATGCGCGCATGAACCGCCGGTACGCCGACATTCCATTTTTGGATTTCAGTACGCACGCGGACTGCGACGCCGCGGCGCTCGCGTGGATGCGGGCAGAAATGGCGAAACCCTTCGACCTTTTCGCCGGCCCACTGTTTCGGCATGCGTTGCTCAAGATCACCGATCATCGATACGCCTGGTTCGCAGGTCTGCATCATCTGGTATCGGACGCTTTCGGCATGGGTGTGTTCGTACAGCGCCTCGGCGAGGTGTATTGCGAGCAGCTCGGCGCACCGCAAAAGTTCGCGCCGGCGACTTCGTGGCGCGACTATCTGCGCGATGAAGCGAGCTATCGCGAGTCGAGCGCATACGAGCGCGATGGAATCTACTGGCGCGAACAGCTCAAGTCTCGTCCCGACACAGCCACTCTATCCGGCAGGACGCCCGCCAAACCTGGCGAGGTCATCGTCAGCATCGGCAGCATTGCGCCTGCGGTGGTGACGCGCCTCGAGCGGGTCGGCGCCGCGTCCAACGCCACACTGGCAGCGGTCGTCCTCGCGGCGACGGCGGTACATCTATCTCGACTCAGCGGCCTACGGGATATCGTCCTCGGCCTGCCCATGTCAGGTCGCACGAGTCCATCTCTGCGCCGCGTCTATGGGTTTTTGTCGAACGTGGTTCCGCTCAGGCTCGATGTTGATCCCTATGCGCCGTTTGCGGCTTTGGTGAAGCAGGCCGGTGCTCGGTTGCTGCAGGCGCTGCGGCATCAACGCTATCCGGCCAACTTGTTGCGGCATGACCTCGCACTCGTAGCCGACGCTCCCAACATCTACGGCACGGTAGTCAACCTCCTACAGGAGGACGCAGGAACGAATTTCGGCGCGCAGCGCGGTGGGTTGCACCTGTTCACGCAGGCCAGCCGCGTCGAGGATGTGACGGTGACCATTCATATGGGCGGAGCATCCGGCCTGCGAGTCCAGTTCGACGCTAACAGGGACCGCTACGATGCCGCATCGTTGGAACAGATTCAGCGGAGCTTCATCTGCCTGTTGGAGTCCGTCGCCAACTCTGCGGCGGGTCCGACGGCGTTACTGCCCTTGGTGGATGCGGTGGACCGGCAGCACCTGTTGTACGGCTCCTGGCCTCGGGACGTTGCGGCGCCACCCGCCCGGTTTCTTCACGAACTATTCGAGAACCAGGCAGCCCGCACGCCCGACGCCGTCGCACTGGTCGACGGCGGCAATACCTTGAGCTACGCCCAACTGAACGCGCGCGCCAATCGTTTGGCGCATCGATTGATCGCCGCAGAGGTCGGGCCGGAGAGCATCGTGGGCTTGTGCGTCGAGCGCTCACCCGACATGATCGTCGGTCTGCTGGCGGTATCCAAGGCCGGCGGGGCCTATCTCCCGTTGGACCCGTCGTATCCAAAAGCCCGTCTGCATCAGATGCTCGCCGATGCGTCGCCGGCGATGGTTCTATTCAGCGAAGCGACGGCACGGTTGTGGCACGAGCAAGAGCTCCCCTCGGTTGCCCAACAGCTGATCTTGGACGCGGCGGTCGGCGAGCCGTCGGACATCGACGCTGACGCACATGATCCCTCCAATCGACAGCGTCGTGCACCGCTGGATGTCAAACACCCGGCCTATGTCATCTTTACGTCCGGTTCGACCGGAACGCCTAAGGGTGTGGTAGTGACGCACGCCGGCTTGAGCGCACTGGCAACCGACTCGGTGCGTCAGTTTCGTGTCGCGCCGCAATCGCGCGTACTGCAATACTCCTCGCTGAATTTCGACGTGTCCGTCTGCGATATCGTGACGGCGTTGAGCAGCGGCGCCGCGCTGGTCTTAAGGCCACCTGCCGCGTCCGGCGGTGCTCCACTGCGCCAGCTCTTGGTCGAACAACGCATCACCCATTTGGCCGTGTCCGCCGCTGTGCTGCCGACGCTCACGCCGGGTGACGATTTGGCGCTCGAGTGCCTGATAGTGGGTGGCGAAGCCTGCGCGCCCGCGTTGATCGCCGAATGGTCGGCGACGGTGCGTATGATCAACGCCTACGGACCCACCGAGTGCAGCGTTTCCGCAACGCTCAGCGCACCGCTCCACGGCGCAATCGCCGCGCCATTGGGCGCGCCCCTGGTTGGCACGCGGGTATACGTACTCGACGCCTCGCTCGAGCCTGTGCCGCTCGGCGCTCACGGCGAGCTGTACATCGCAGGCATCGGTTTAGCGCGCGGTTACCTTGGCTGTCCGGCAATCACGGCCGAACGCTTCGTACCCGACCCTTACGGTGAGCCCGGCAGCCGCATGTATCGCAGCGGCGATCGGGTACTGCGCCGTACGGACGGCAACCTGGAATTCGCAGGGCGCACGGACCAACAGGTCAAGCTGCGCGGCTTTCGCATCGAGCTCGGCGAAATCGATGCCGCCTTGCGCGACATCGACTGCGTGCGGCAGGCGGTAGCCGTGGTGCGGGAGGATGAGCCGGGTGCTCGATATCTGACGGCATACGTGGTGCCGAAGACTGAAAACGACCTCAATGTCTCCGAACTTCGCTCCGCTCTCGCCGCGCGCCTGCCAGATCACATGGTGCCCGCGGTGTTCGTGCGACTCGCCCAACTGCCTCTCACCTCGAACGGTAAACTCGATAAACGCGGACTGCCGAAACCCAACAAGAACGCTTTGGAGTCTGCCGTTTACGAGGCGCCCCGCAATCTCACGGAAGAGCGCGTGGCCGCGATCTGGCGCGAGATACTGCACGTCGAGCGCGTCGACCGGAACGACGATTTCTTCGAATTGGGAGGCCATTCGTTGATCGCTTTGCAGGTCGTCGCGCGTGTCCGCGACATGTTCGAGCTGGAACTGCCGCTAAAAGATCTTTTCACCGAACGCAGCCTCGCTGCCTTGGCGCGCTGCATCGACCTCGCCGTCGCCGCCCGGGAACACGCGCCGGGCCTGGCTGCGATTCGCGCCAGCGCCACGGAAGGGCCCGCTCCGCTGTCCTACTCCCAGGAGCGAATGTGGTTGATTCAATCGCTCAACCCCCGCACCACCGCCTACAACATGGGCGCCGCGCTCCACATACGTGGCAGCCTCGATGCACGGAACATGACCGAGAGCTTCGACCAGCTGATCGATCGGCACCAGATTCTTCGCTCGAGCGTTCGTTTACTCGACGACCGGCCGGCTCAAACCGTCGAACCCGCGACACGGAAGGTCTTGTCGTACGTGGACTTGCGCCAAGAACCGGACCCCTATGGCGCCGCTCTGCAGCGGGCCGTCGATCTGAACCGGACGCCGTTCGATCTCGGTGCCGAGCCGGTGCTGCGCAGCGGGCTGTTTCGGATCGGCGACGAGGCACACATACTGGCCATCGTTCTGCATCACATTGCCGGCGACCAATGGTCCATGGGTGTGCTCGGTCGCGAACTCGCGTCGCTCTACAACCACCGCCGGCGTGGCGTCGCGTTCGAACTGCCGGCACTGCCGGTCAGCTATCGCGATTACTCGCTTTGGCAGCGCAGCGCAGCGTTCGGTGCGCAGTTCGAACGGCAGCTCGATTTCTGGCGACGTCAGCTCTCCGCATTGCCCACCGTCGATCTGCCTACCGATCATGCGCGGCCGCGCGTGTGGACCATGAACGGGACGTATCATGAGCGGCAGATTCCTGCGGCGTTATTCGAGCAACTGCAAATCTTCTCGCGGCGCGCCGGCGTGACGTTGTTCATGACCACGTTCGCCGCTTTCGCCGTGCTCCTACAGCGAATAACCGGTCAAACGGATATACCCATCGGCGTGCCGGTCGCGAACCGCACCCACAGCGCGCTTGAAGGCTTGGTCGGCACTTTCGTCAATACCTTGCTACTGCGCAACGACTTATCCGGTGATCCGACGTTCGAGACGCTGCTGCAACGGGTGCGCGCCACAGCTCTCGAGGCCTTCGCACGACAAGACGTGTCCTTCGACCGCCTGGTACAGGAGATCGGACAACGCGGCGATCGCAGCCGCGCCCCGCTCGCCCAGGTGATGTTCAACGTCACCAACGCGCCCATGCACGGCATCGCCCTCGATGGTCTTGACTGGGAACCGGTGCAACTGGATCACGGCGGAGCGCAGTTCGAACTGAGCTTTTCGGTCGACACCGAGATCAGCCACAAGATCACCGTCGAGTACAACACGGACCTTTTCGAGCGCGCGACCATCGAGCGCTGGATCGGGGAATATTTCACCCTGCTCGAGGCCGTCGCCGCGAGCTCGACGCTGCCCATCAGCGCGCTCCCTCTATTGCCGGCCGAGGAATGGTCGACGCTGGCGGCGTGGAATGCCACGCGTGTGGACTATCCCCCGCAGCGACTCTTTCCCCGCTTGTTCGAGGAACAAGTTACGCGATCTCCACAGGCCACGGCGATCACGTACGAAGGCGCCCATTGTACTTACGCGGAGCTCAATTCCCAGGCCAACGCAGTCGCGCGACGGCTCAGCGAGCTCGGCATCGGAGCGGGCCGATTGGCGGCGGTGTGCATGAACCGCTCGCCTCTGCTCCTTGTGAGCCTGCTCGCGATTCAGAAGACCGGCGGCGCCTACGTACCGCTCGATCCCGATTTCCCCCCCGAGCGCCTCAAATACATGCTCGCCGACAGCGGCGTGAAAGTGTTGTTGACGGCAGGCGGCGTCACGCGGGGACTCGAAGTGCCCGAAGGGATCGTCATCCTCGACGTCACGCCGATCGCCTTGGCGCACGCCGACGTTGCAGCCACCGCGGCCGCAGACGCGAATGTCCATGGCAAACCGAGTCCCGCCGATACTGCCTACATCATCTACACGTCGGGCTCCACGGGACGTCCGAAGGGCGTCTCTGTTTCGCACGGTGCCTTGGGCAACTTTCTCCATTCCATGCGGGACCGGCCCGGACTCGATGCGACCGACGTGCTGGCCGCGGTCACCACCATCTCCTTCGACATCGCGACCCTCGAGCTCTATCTGCCGTTGATGGTGGGAGCGCATATCGAACTGGTATCGCGCAAGACGGCAACAGACGGCGAGGCCCTGTCGAGCCTGCTGGAAACCAGCGGCGCGACGCTGTTGCAGGCGACTCCGGCGACCTGGCGCATGCTGCTGGAGACCTCGTGGTCGCCGGGTTCGCGTTTTCGCGCATTGAGCGGCGGCGAGCCTATGTCGCGGGCGCTGGCCGACTCGCTGCTCCAGCGCGTCGACGAGTTATGGAACATGTATGGCCCCACCGAAACGACGGTGTGGTCCACACTCGAGAAGGTCGAGCGCGGGACGGCGCCGATTAGCATCGGAATGCCCATTGCGAACACCCAGGTGCACATTCTGGATGCATCGGGGAGCGCGGCGCCCATCGGGGTGGTCGGCGAGATCTGCATCGGTGGTGCCGGCGTCGCCACCGGTTACCATCATCGTCCGGCGCTGACCGCCGAACGCTTCATTCCCGATCCCTACACCACCACCCCGGGGGCACGCCTGTATCGCACCGGCGATCTGGGCCGATGGCATGAGGGCAAGCTCTACCACTTCGGCCGCTCCGATTTTCAGGTCAAGATTCGCGGGTTCCGCATTGAATTGGGTGAAATCGAACAGGTGATCGGTGCCCATCCCGCCGTTCGCCAAGCGGTTGTCGCGGTGCGCGAAGCGCAACAGGACGACCCCCGTCTTGCCGCGTACGTGGTCTACCGCGAGGGCGAAGAGCCTACGCTCAACGACATGAAGCGCTACCTGCGCGGCGAGCTGCCCGACTACATGGTGCCGTCCATCGTCATGGCCTTGCCGTCCATGCCGCTGACGCCGAACGGCAAGCTGGATCGCGCCGCGCTGCCGGATCCCTTCGCTGCTTCGCAGGCGGAGGCACCCAATCACGAGCTCCCAACGACGGATACGGAAAAAGTTCTTGCTCAGATCTGGCAGTCGGTGCTCAAGAGCGAGCGCGTCGATGCCGGCGACAATTTCTTTGAGCTCGGCGGTTACTCGCTGCTGTCGCTGCGTGTCGCCAAGCTGGTGGAAAAGCGCACCCAGTATCGTATGGATCCGCGCGCTCTATTCTTCAATAACTTGCGCCAGGTCGCCGCGTTGATCGACGCCGAGGCGCCACGGTGAACCCGCTCTATTTAGGGACCAGCGAACGGCGCCTGTTCGGAATCTACGAGCCGCCGGCGGTGAAGTGCGGGCGTCCCCGAGCGGCAGTGCTCTGCTACCCATGGGGCTCGGAATACGTCTATGCGCATCGTTCGATGCGCCATCTCGCCACGAAGCTGTCGCAAGCCGGCTTTCACACGCTGCGTTTCGATTTCTTCGGCACCGGCGACTCGTCGGGTGATCCGCTCGATGCCGATTTGACGGGTTGGGAGGGCGACACCGAGTCCGCCATCGAGGGCCTCAAGGACATCGCCGGCACCACCCGCGTGACGCTGGTCGGCATGCGCATCGGCGGCACGGTGGCCGCCAAGGCCGCCGCACAGCTTGCTGATGAGATCGAGGCCCTGGTCATGTGGGACCCCATCGTCTCGGGCGCGGAATATCTGCGCAGCATGGACATCACCGTTCCCGCTCCCGTACAGATGGCCGCCCCTGATGCGCTCGCGGTCGCCGAAATCGACGGATATCCCTTATCGGCACGGATGCTGCGGGATTTCGAGGCGATCGACTTGCGCGCGGATCTCGCGGCCGCGAAGCAGCGCTCGCTCCTGCTGGTGACCGAGCGGCTTGCCTCGCACGAGGATCTCGAACGCGACATGCCCGTGGCGGGCGCCCGCGCCGCGCTCGAGTTCGTCCTGGCGCGCTGCCCATGGCGTGAAGATGTGGCCTTGACCGGCGCGGTGCAGGTGCAGGCCATCCAGCGCATCGTCGAGTGGCTGGCATGAGCGATTCGTTCACCGAGCACGTCGTCCTGCTGGGTAAGCGGCAATCGCTCGTGGGCATCCTCGCGCGACCCACGCGATCGTTGCCGGATGCGCCGGCTATCGTGATTCTCAATACCGGGGTCGTGCATCGCGTGGGACACCACCGCATGTACGTCATCATGGCGCGTCAGCTGGCGGCGGCCGGACATCAAGTGCTGCGCTTCGATTTCTCGGGTATCGGCGACAGCAGCCAGCGAGTCGATCATCTTTCGCCGGTGAACGCCTGTCTGGCCGACATCGCCGATGTGTTGGATTCGCTCGAGACGCATCATCAGGTGAAACGCGTAGTGCTGATCGGACTGTGTTCGGGTGCCGACCATGCAGTGCTGTACGCCCATCATGATCCGCGGGTGGTCGGCATGGTGCTCATAAATCCGTCCATTCCGCCGACGGCGCGCTACTATTTTCATTACATTGCACAGCGCCTCTTGCGGCTGCGGAACTGGATCAGCATCGCAACCCTGCGAAGCGGGCTGCTCAGACGCCTGATGACGCAGGCGAGGTACGGCGTGCTACCGCAAAGTCAGCCAGACAAGCTCACCTTGGAAGGCTTGCAATACAGCCCCTATCTCGGGCAGTGCTATCGCGAGGCCGTGCGCCACGGCATCAAGATGCTCGCCGTATTCTCCGCGCTCTCGCCGCGATCGACCTACCGGCAACAGATGCACGACGCGTTCCGCGGCGTGGAATTCGGCAACGCGCTCAGACTCGAGTTTTTCCCCGAGAGCGACCATTTGTTCACGCCGAGCCGAGAGCGCGTGCGGCTCGGCGCAGTCATTACGGATTGGCTTGCCGCCATGTCGCCGACTTCAGCCGCAACCGAATCGCATCCACGAATCTTACGATTTCATCGAGCAGCGGGTGGTGCGTGACCTTCAATCCCACGAGCCAACCTACACCCGCGCTCGCCACCGCCAACGCCGTGGCCGCGAATCCCAGATCCGGGCCGCCATGCGCGAACAAGATCAGCGCCGGTCCAAAGACGCATAGCACCGTCACGGCCAGGCTCTTTCGCGTCGCCATGAAGAGGTCACGCCAACGAAATTTGAGAAAATGCCGAGCGATGGTGATCGCGAGAATACCGTTGCACGGCAGGATCACCAAGGTGCTAAGCGCGGTCACGTACAACCCGTGACTTGCCGCGAGAGTCAACGCTCCAATCGAGCAGATGCCTTGCAGGATCATGATCACCGGCATGTAGCGAATCGCGCCGACCGACACCACCATCGCATAATGAAGGACGATGGGAAAAGCGAACATCAAGGCAATGGCAAGGATCTGCATCAGCGGTGCGGCGGCCAGCCACTGCGAGCCAAGCAAAATCGACACCAGGGAATGAGCCAGAAGCGCCAATAGAAGCAACGACGGCCATTGAGCCGCGGTAACCAGTTCGATGGCGCGCAAGTAACTGCCGCGAACGCCGCGGCCTTCACGGGCCTCCTGCGCGAACGCAGGCAGCGCCACGGCGCTGACGCCCGCCAGGACCACGCGTTCCGGCATCATGCACAACATCACCGCCCGCTGCGCCAGTCCCACGGCTTCCGGCGTGAACAACTTGCCGAAGATAAAATACGGCAGCGAATCCGCAAGCTGAGTAATGAGCGCCGTGGCACTATCGTAGACGCCGAAGTTGAGCACGCTGCTCCAGCGCCTGAAACTGGGCCTGAATATCGAACGATCCTCCCACAATATCAAGTAGCACAGCATGCTGGTTACGGTCGAGGCTGCGCTCGCCCACGCGAAGCTCATGTAGCTGAAACCGCGTAGCGCGAGTACGACGCTGACCCCGGCGTACACCATGGACGCTGACACACCGACGGCCGCAATGCGGCCGAAGGCCATGCGCCGGCTCAAGAGCGCACCGATGGGGAAGGTGAATGGCCCGGTCACGTAGCCGAGTGCGGCCACCCGCACGTATGGCGCGAGCTGCGGCATCGCGAAAAACCTCGCCAGCGGCTCCGCCAACAGCAACAGCACTCCCGTAATGAGCACCGTGGCCAGGAAGCTCACGGTGAAGCATGCGCGGATGTCATCCTGGGCGAGATCCTGTTTTTGAATCAGGTAAGCGCCTCCACCCAAGGCGCGGAGCGCTTCAGCAACCGCGAACACCGCACCTCCCACCACGGTCACGCCATACTCCTGGGGAGCGAGTAAGCGTGCCAAAATCAGCGTGGCCAAAAGACTAATGGCCATCGTGAAATAGCGCCCCGCCGATGCCCAGACGAAGGCCCGCCGCACGCTCATCCGGTGGGTGCCTGGAAGGTGATTCTCATTGCCCGATTGTAGGGATGCGGCCGCCCGCGGTCCGGACGCCCTTCGCAAAGCTGCAAGCCGGCTCGCCGTTCCTTGGGGGCAAAGGACATCATCTAACGCCGGTCCGTGGTCCGATTGAATTCATGGAGAGGAGGATTTTGGTGGTGGTGCCTACGGTTAGCTAAACGCACAACTTGGTCGCAAGCTCTTCAATAGACCCCACCACGATATCAACGGTCACGCTAGGCGCGGTCTCGCTGGCACCCGGATGTTCTTGGGGTCGCGCGATGAAGGCTGTTCTGAGGCCACTATCGGCAGCCGCTTTGAGATCGCCGCTGTGAGCCGCGCACATCATGCACTGACCGGGTTGGAGATTGAAGGCGTCCACCGCCGAAAGGTAGACCGCTGCCTTCGGTTTGTAATCCCGGGCCAAGTCGGCGCCGAGGATGGCATCCCAATGAAAGTCATTCCGGCGCGCAAGATCACTCATGAGCGCTACGTTGCCATTTGAGACCGGCGCAATAAGGTATCGCTGCCGTAGCCTCGCAAGACCGGCCGGAACATCTTTCCAGGCGTCAAGGCGATGCCATGCATGCGTCAATTGATCGAGCGCGGCGGCATCGAGCTTCTCGAGCCCGAAGCGCGGCAGGATCTTCTGCAACATTCTTCGATGCAACACGTCGAGCTTCGTATAGGGAGTGCGGCCCGCGCGAACCTCCTCCATTCCCGGCTGATACTCATCACGCCATGCGCCTGCGAACGCCTGCCAATCAATGGCATATCCGCGGGGTCTCAAGATGGATTTCGCGTCGCGGGATACCCCAGTTCGCCAATCCACGAGAGTACCGAAGACGTCGAAGAATAGTGCCTTGACGGTGCTCGGAGACAAAGTTGGTTGCGTTTGCGCCTGAGACGTCAACATACCCTCGAAGGTCGAACCAATGACAACCGCCGTTACGGCCAAGGTTGAACTGCGCAAAAAGTTGCGGCGACCGGCAGTCATCACTATTGCGAGAACGGTGATGACGATCACAATGAGATTTTGTCAGCAAAAACGCGGCTGCGCAACGCGGCGGCTAGTAAGACGATGCACATAAGACTTGTGCGGGAAACTGAGGTAGGGCAGCGCCGCTTTCGTCGAGCGTGACGCGGCTAACGCCCGACGTTTGTGGAGTTACAATGCACGCCGTGTTGCTGTTGTTTCGCTGAGGAATACTGCGGTGAAGTGAATAGACACGGGCGGGGCCCCTCGCGATATTATTTGTGACTCTTTAAGTAAACCAGGGACGGGTACTCCCATGATTGCGGTGCTGAACGTCGGCCGGTTGTTGATGGTTGGGTGGGTCGTGTACGCGTTGGTGTTGATTTTCGCGCCTGCGTTGCTGCATCGATCTCCGGATCAGGTGGGCGGCGCGATTCAGGTAGGGGTCGCGTTTGGGCTGGGATGGCTGCTGGATCGGGCGCTCTCGGCGGTGCATCGGCGGCGTGCGAGAGCTGAGGCCGAGGGGTGAGTGCACGCAACCGTCGGCACGAAATTCAGGCGCAAGGATGATTGGTACGCGGCGCGCGCGGGGCTCGCCGCATGGCGAGCCGATCATTCACTAACGATGATTTAGTGCGCCCGGTCGCATATCGCGCGAGCATTCTTCTTTACGCGAGGTGTTCCATCAAAGCGTGCCGCCCCTCTTGCCCCACAGTTGAGCTACGTTGTAGTGGCCGCACACACGAACGCGTGACGATTCGATGAATCGCGACGGCACAGTTTTGACGAGGTCTAGATCGTGTGGCTGACCAAATCACGGTTTCTATCGGGCCTGCAGTGTCACAAGCGGCTGTGGTTTGAGACTCATGAGCCGCTCGAGGAGTCGTTCGAGCCCGGCGTCCCGGTTCTCCAAGGTCGGGCGTTCGATGAGGTCGTGCAAGAGCTGCGACCGGGAGTTGTGATTTCACGGGCTGCGGGGTTGCCGGCGGCGATTGCCGAAACTAAACGGGTGCTAGGGAGAACAACCAATGCGGCCTCGACGCTGTATCAGCCAGCGTTCAAGGCGGGCGATCTCGCGGTCGTCGTGGATGTGTTGCGACGGCGCGGCGCCGAGTTCGATCTTATCGAGGTAAAGGCCACTACGCAGGTGAAGGAGACGCACCTACCCGACGCTGCGTTTCAGGCATTGGTGCTGCAACGGGCAAAGATCCCGGTCGGTCGGGTGTTCTTAGGTCTGGTGAACAATCAATTTGTCCTGCGGCGGGTCGGCGACTACGAAGGATTGTTGATGGAGGAGGACATCACGGATGCCGTCCGGGGGTATTTGCCGGAGGCCGCGGTGCGGGCCTTGGAGTTTCAGGAGGTCATGGATAGCGCTGCGATGCCGGCTATCGACGTTGGGGCGCATTGCACGAGTCCCTATGAGTGTCCCTTTCTCGCGCGCTGTACGGCGGGACAGGAGATTGCGGAATTTCCGGTGGACGTGTTGCCGCGCGGTGGGAACGTCGCGGAAGCATTGGTGGCCGAAGGGTATCGGGATTTGCGGGACGTGCCGGCCGCGCGACTGACCAACGAGATGCATCGGCGGGTGTTTGATGCCACCTGTTCGGGTCTCGCCTTTTTCGACTTCGCCGCGACGGCGCAGTTGCGGACGCTGCCCTCTCCTTTCGCGTATCTGGACTTTGAGACCATCAGTTTTTCGGTACCGGAGATCATCGGCACCCGACCGTATGAGCAACTGCCGTTTCAGTGGTCGGTGCATGTGGAGTTTGGTCCTGACGATGTACGGCATGCCGAGTATTTGGCCATCGAGAATTTCGGCGATTTCGAGGCGTTGGTGGGAGAGCTGATTGCGGCACTGCCGGCGGCGGGGCCGGTGTTTGCGTATAACGCGAGTTTCGAGGAACGGGTGCTGGGTCGGTTGGCGGAGCTGGTGCCGGTGCACGCGGCGGCGTTGCTGCAAATCGCCGGTCGGCTGATCGATCTACTGCCGGTGCCAGGGGTCGCTGCGGGTCGAGGGCCGTCGGTTGCAGCACCTCGGCGGCCCCGTAGCCTCGTATCGCTGGCACCAGCGCCGCACCAATGAACCGAATTGATCACCGTCGTCTCACTCCGCAACCCTCCATGTCGAGCAACAACCGCGAGCGCTCACCCACTGCCCTCGGCATACACGTCCTTGAACGCCAGCATGGGAATCAGTTTGCTCTCGGCCCCCGTCGGAAATCCGCAGCGCTCCACGAATTCCGTCGTATCCCGGTACGTGCCAAACAGACGGTCCCAGACTGGAATATCGCTAAAAGTTGTAACGGTGAACATCATATTCGTGATGAATGGAGTGCAGTTCAGGCGTCTGAATGAAGAACCGCAGCCAGGGAGGGGTTTTTACATTGGCGTGATAGAAATACTCTCCGGTACCGGCAAAGAAGTTGTACCAAAATGCGCCAAGTAGCGAGCACCCCATCAAAGGGTACAGGATCACCGCGCTTAAGATGGCATCGCACAGAATCTCGATTGGATGCTTGTAAAATGACGTCAACAATTCGATACGCGACGGCAAATGGTGAATCTGGTGGAAAGCCAGCCACCACCCCTTGGCGTGCCTCAGCCGGTGCCACCAATAAAACACGAACGTACCCACCAACCAGCCTACGAATCCCTCCAGCAGCGGTGAGTTCCAATGCGACAAATGGAGCAGCGACAAGTCACCGAAAATCCTGATCCATAGTTTCGCCGTGAGGAGCGTAATCGCCAACTGCACGAGAGTGACGAGAATCGCTCGGGCGTACCATCCCTTCGATTGCGGTAACTGACGCCCCAACCGCGTCCGCTCCATGACGAAGAAAATCGCCGTTGACGCGCCCAGGAGCACACAGTCGGCAGACTGATCGAACTCATCTTTTGCAGCATTATCACGTTGGTAGTCCCTTAAGTTAATCGCAAGGCGCATCGGAAGGCTGCACTTAAGCTTGAGGCCCTACAAGATCGCGATTGCCGCTCGAACGCCGAAACGGATGCAGTGCCATTTTGGCCGTTCGATCATGGGAATTTTCAGAATTTACTCGTCTTCGCCGACGGAGCGGTTCGCGGGACTCCCGGACGCGATAGACGCGCGGGAGGCCAAGAACCGACGATCGGCCACTGATCCACGAAAGCGATTACGCGAAGCAGCCGTTCGCGCCCTGCGGTAAGCTAACGCCAATGTTTGACGATTGCCGCGAGTGCCATTGAATAAATCTGCCGCGCTCCATGACGACGGTTGGACCGCTCTGCATTTTGCCGCACAGATTCAGTCCCCTGAGGTGACGCTCCTACTTTTAGACGCCGGGGCAAGCACGGAATTGCGTGATAGTTACGGGAACACGCCACTTTGGAAGGCGACGATGACCGCGCGTGGCAGTGGTGAAGTGATAGCACTATTGAGACGTGCGGGAGCAGATCCCTATGCCAAGAACAACTACGGAAACTCCCCCATCAGCAACGCACGCGAAATCGACGGCTCTCCGACCGCGCAATTTTTTGCGGATTTACCCGGTGGCGGGTGATTTTTCCCTCGGTTCAAGTGAATAAGGGTGGATCCGCATAGCCGACATTCGCCATTGACCGCACAGGGTCGACTCCGGAAATTCGCCAGCCAGCTGACGGGAACTCCTCTCCCTCCCCGACCCAATGTTTAAGTGGTCTTCGGAACGACGCCGAGCACCGGCTGCCATTTTTCTAAGGATTCTGCCGCCACCCGTGTGCCGCGGGTAATGGCCGTCGTTCGAGGACCAGACGATTTCAAGTTGGATTCCGCATTTTTAGAAAGTCCAGCATAGCCGCGGTTACTTCCTTGGGGCGTTCTTGCTGAACATAGTGTCCGACGCCATCGAGAAGCACGGTACGCTTGAGACCGCCGGCCGCGCGCCAGGATTGTTCCATGAACGAAAGCATGAAACCCGCGTCAAAGCCTAAATGTGCGTTTCCGCGACATCTTCTGCATTCCGACACAGCTTCCTTATCTTCCAAGTACATCGCCGGTGACGCACACTAGCGAACGTTGCCGGTGACGGACACCAGGGACGGGTGACGAGCGCGGTGATAGAAAACGGTGGCGAATCAATTGCAGAGTACGGGGATAGGGCACATGGGAAAAAAGCAGGAAGAGGTAGCGCTGAAGTTCATAGGTTACTTCCGCGACACGTGGCCGGCGAATCTCGATGATCCGCTGAAACTGGTGTCGGAGGACTGCTACTACCAGAGTATCGTACCGAGTACCCAGCCGATTCGCGGCAAGGCTGCGATCAAGGCGAAATGGGAGCGGATCAAGGCCGATTATGGCGATCAGCGCCATGAAATGAAAGCCGTTGCGGCCAGCGATACGCAGGTGTTCACCGAGCGTACCGACTACAGCTTTACGAACGGTAAGTGGGTGTCCATCCCTCTGGTCGCCGTATTCGACATCAACGCCGAAAATGAAATCTGTGGTTGGCGGGAATATCTGGACGCCGCGAATGTCGCGCGTCAAACCGGAATCGATCTCGAGGTGCTTACCCAGTCCCTCAACCCCTGAGTGGACGGTCCGCGCTGCGCCAAGTCGCAGCGTGGCTATTTTGCGCTACCGCACCCAATCGCCCGTCCGTGCCTCGGACTTCAAAGTGAATCGAACACCTTTGAATCGGATACCGTTGAATCGGATACTTTGCTAATTTTGACCGGCACGCCGTTCACCACCGCGTTGCCCGAGGCCTCATCGACAAGCCGCCCGGGGTTGATTCGATTGCTATTCACGCCGGGGCGGCGGCTGGCCACGCGAGTGCGCGATCCTGGGCGATCATGTCCCCAACCGTGGGGCAGACTCACCACTCCGGGCCGGATGCCGTCCGTCACCTCGGCGGCGACTTGCGCCGAACCCTCGGTGGAGGTCACGCATACGACCTCTCCGTCTGCGACGCCGATTCGCTGCGCGTCCTGTGGATGGATGAACAGGGTGCAGCGTTCCGGTCCCTTGACCAGCACTTCAATGTTGTGCATCCAGGAGTTCATCGAGTTGAGGTGGCGGCGGCTCACCAGCAGCGTCTCCGATCGGGCCTCTTGCATCGCCGCCCGCAATCTCGGGATGTCGTTCAACAAATGTTCCGGCGCGAGTTCGATTTTGCCGGAAGGGGTTTTCAGCACCCTTTCCATTTTAGGCTGCGCCGGCCCGAACAAGACGCCATGCGGGCGGGCCTTGAAAGTTTCCAGCGTCACTCCATCGGGTCGTTCACCGTAGCGGTCTCCGAAGGGGCCGCTGCGGATGGCAAGCTCGAGGACGCGCTCCGGACCCGGCCTTGGCGACATGCGCAGAACCTTTGCGGGATCGACCTTGACCTGTACGCACATCGCCGAGAAGTAGTCCCGGTCGAGCGCGTCGAGATCGATCTGGTCGAGTTTCTTGCCGCCGCAGAGGCACCCCAGGGTCACCAAGACCCGCCATTCCTCCATGCGGTCCGTTTTATACAGGGGTGCCGAGTAATGGCCGCCGCTGGTCAGGCTCCAAGGCCATGCCCAAATATCCCAATGCGCGCTTTCGAGCACCGACGGGCTCGGCAGAATGACGTGTGCGTGGCGCGTCGTTTCGTTCAGATAGTTGTCGAGACTGATCATGAAGTCGAGCTGCGGCAAGGCGGCATCGAGCCGATCCGAACCGGGCACACTGACCACAGGGTTGGCGCCCAGCGTGATCAGGCCCTTCACCTGGCCCTCTCCCGGAGTGTCGATTTCCTCTGCAAGACACGAAGCTGGCAGCTGACCGATGATGGAACGAACACCGCGCACTCGGCTGCGCCGGCCAAAGATGGGTGCATCGGCCGGATAAGGCGGAGTGAGCTCCAAGTGCGGCGCGGTTTGCGTGCTGAACATCAGTCCGCCGAATCGGTCCATGTTTCCGGTCAGAATGGCAATCGCGTCGATGAGCCAGGAGGCGAGCGAGCCGAATCGCTGCGTGCACAAACCGATGCGGCCGTACACCGCCGCGCTCGCTGCCTCGGAGATCTCGCGCGTCAGCGTGCGGATCACCGTTGCCGGTACTCCACAAAAATCCGCGACGGCCTCCGGTGAGAACGGCTCGGCCGCTTCTCGCAGCACGTCAACTCCGTTCACCAGATGCGCCAAGTGCCTCAAACGGACCCGTTGTTCCTGAAACAATGTATGTACGATCGCAAACAACAGAGCCGCGTCGGTGCCCGGCACGATCGAAATCCACTGGTCCGCTTTCTGCGCGGTGCCCGTCTTCACGGGATCGATGACGATGACCCGGCCGCCGCGCGCGCGCAGTGCGCGGATGGCCCCCATGACATCGCGGTGTGAAAATATGCTGCCCTTGGAGGCGCTTGGATTGGCCCCCATGCAGACGAACAATTCGGTGTTGTCGATGTCCGGTATGGGGATTTTCCACATATCGCCATACAGCAACATCGAGGACAAATTCTTCGGCTGCTGATCCACCGTCGATGACGAGTAATAGGAGCCCAGTTTGGCCTGAGCCATGAAGAGCATCAGGTGACGGCCGATGTCGAACGACTTGCCCACCATGTTGCCGGTGAACATGGACATGGCACTCGATCCGTGGGCCGCGTGCACTTTGTGAATCAGTTTCTCGCAGTGCCGCAGAGCCTCTCCCCAGCCCGCTTCCCGCCAGCGGTCATTCTCGCGGATCATCGGCCCGCGGATGCGGTCCGGATCATCATGCAAATTGGCGAGGGTGGTGCCTTTCGGGCAGATGTGGCCGCGGCTCCAGACATTGTCATGGTCCGGGCGAATGCTCTCGATCTTTCCGGACTTGAGCGTGATCTTGACACCGCACATGCCTTCGCACAGCGGGCAGGTGCGGAAGTGGGTTTCAACGTCAGAACGCATATCGCAACCGGACGCCGTACATTCGCGGAGGCGCGTAATTGCCCGAGTATACGCCGAAGCTCGGCGTACTTAAGATCACGTCCTGAACGTACTGCGAGTTGAAGGCATTGTCGACGTACAGCGTGGCATCCAGGGACGTGCCGGCGATTTTGCTGTATTCGACGTTGAAGCTCGCCAAGCCATACGCGCCGAGCAGTACCGGACCTTGGTACTCCTTGGCGATATGGTAGTAGTTGCCGCGAACCGCGACGGTCTGCGGAATCGGCAGGAAATACTCCACTCCGACCGAATAGCTGAAGCGCGGTGCGCCGGTGAAATTGGCGCCGGCAAAATAGGGCGCAAGAATCCCGGGAGGCGTCAATTGATTGAAATACTCGTCGAGATACGACGCGCCGAACGTGAAATTCAATCCGCGGAACGGCGAGATCAGGCCGTCGAGTTCGGCACCCTCCGACGTCGACGCGCCGGAATTGATTTCCAGTGCCGAGTTCGACGGCGCATTGTTGGCGTTGATGCCGGGAATCGGCGAGCCCGCGGTGATCCCGGTCGCCTGCAGTTGAAGCTCCTTGAATTTGCTGAGGAACACGTCAAAATTCACGCGTCCGGTCCAGCTCCCGGCCACCCATTTGGTGTGGGTGCCCAATTCGTAGTCGGTCACCGTTTGCGGCTGGAAATCCTGATACGCGGCCAAGGAGGGGGGGAGCGTCGGCGTGTTCACGCCGCCGGCGCGATAGCCGCGCCGCGACGTGAAATACAGGAAGACATCGTCGTTCAGGGAGTAGTCGATGCCCACGGACCACGTGGGCGCGGAAAAATCCGCGAAGGAGGAAAACGCCGCGGGGCCATAGGGAGTGGCTTGGCCCGCCTGGCAGGCCGCCTGGGAATTGTAAGGGGGAACAATCGTGAGCCCGGTGGCGAGTGAGACGGAGGCAAGCGCGTTGCTGCACACCGATTCGCGATCCCAGGTGTAGCGGTACCCGGCGTTGAGCTTGATCCCCTTGGTCCAGGAGGCGAGGTCTCCGAGGTCATAGGTGTAGCTGGTATACAGCGCCTTGCTGATATCGCCATACAGGGTGTTGCCCATGGAACCCACCGGCCACACGCCGCCCAGGAAATTATTCACGATGAACGCGGTCGTCGGAGACGGAGGCGTGGGCCGGAACAGATCAAGGGTCAAGTAGTCCTGCCCCGCCGGACGCTCATCGAGGTAAAAAGCGCCAAAAATCCACGATAACTTGTCCTGGAACAACGTTCCGCTGGCATTCAATTCGTCGGAGAGCTGCTCGGAGATGCTGAGATTTCTCGTCGTGATCAGCGTACCCGGCTGGCCCGGAATGTAGCCGAGAGCATCGAGTCCGGGCCCGAGATTGGGCAGGGGTGCGGTCGGCAGCCCCACGGCATTTTCGAAATCATCGACCCGAATGAAGCGATAGCCGAGAATGTTCTTGATGGTGACGGCGTCCAGCGTTGCCGTCGTGGTATTCGCGGCGCCGTAGAATGTTTCGTTGTCGTAGGGATTGATCGATGTTCGGACGGTTCGATTTCCAAGCGCGCTCTGCGCGGCAACGGCGGCGTCGAGCTGCGGATTGACGACTTCGAAGGGAAAGAACCCCAGCGCATTTGTCTTGCTCCGGTTGTAGTCGAGGACCAAGGTATTCTTGATTTGCTCGGTCGGCTGGTAAAGGACCGATAGCCGAACGCTGCGCAGGTCCTTGTTGTCTTGGCTCTTTCCGGTGGTGACGTTTCTCGTGTACCCGGTTTGTTGGTCGAGGGCGGCGGCAAGCCGGATCGCCAACTTGCCGTCGATGATCGGCAGGTTGAGGGCGCCCTGCACGAAGTGCTTGTTGAAATTTCCAAAGTCCACCTGACCGTAGCCGCCGAAGTCCATGGTCGGCACGGCGGAATAGACAAGCACCGCGCCGCCGGTCGTGTTGCGGCCGAAGAGCGTGCCCTGCGGACCTTTGAGCACTTGCACCGCTTGGACATCGAACAGCGGAGCGTAGCTGCCGATGGAGGGAAGCGGTATTTCGTTCAGATAGGTGATGACCGAGGGGAGCCCTGGGCCCGTCACGGACTTTCCCTGACCGCGAATCGTGTAAGTACTGTTCGAGAGCGATCCTGCGCCATTCAAAACCGTGCCGGGCACCAAACGCTGCAAATCGTTGGTGGTTTCAATCTCTTGTTGCGCCAACGTATTGGCATCGACGACGACGACCGAGACGGGCACCGTCTGACTGTTCTCTTCCCTGCGCCGGGCCGTCACGATGATTTCGCCGAGCGCTTCGTTCGCGTTGCCGGACGCCGCTCCCTCGCCGGCCGCCGTTGCCGCCGTTTCAGCCAGCGCGTCGCAGGCCAGCAGCGACAGCGCTGCGGCAAGGCAGACGATCGATCTCACTCCGCCGATATCTCGTCCAGCCATTCTCACATCCCCTTCGAATCGTCGTTTTTCAACCAATGGGCTTTTGCTGCAGGCATGGGAATACGACCGTATACGACGGTCCAATCCTGGCCGACTGGCTAGAATCACCGCCGAAACCGTGGTTGCCAACCCTCCATCGCATTCTCGAACGACTAAATGCATCGCTGAGTTGCGCGCCGCCGGCGGCTCGTGACCCGCTGCCGAGAAGCGCCATCGAGGCACGGAATTGTCCGGAATCGCTCATGTGCTCCGGGCGTTGGACCTTGAGTCGAGAGCATCTCGTTGTCTCCGCCCGGGGAATTGGTAGCATGAACGGGGACTGGCAACGGGCGGCGGCGATCGCCCTGGACAATTTGCGACAAGGGGAGAGACCTCGCATGGAATCCGTACACACTCAGGCGTTTCGATCCGATCAGCACTATGGGAACGTCGTTGAAGGGGTCTTGTTGGGCCCCGCGTTCGATGTGCGGCTGCAAAAGACCCACTGGGACGAGGGCGGCGAGGGGGTGTTCGAGCCGTCGATGTGCTTCATCGAGATGTTCTTGAGCGCCTCGAAGCAAATCCGTGGAACGTTCGTGCACGGTGCCCCGAGCAGCGGTCACCCCTATCTCGGCGGGGTTTCCTTCGTTCCGGAACATACGCCCCTGTATTGCAGCTGGGTGCCCGGCATTCAGCGCTGCATCTCGTGCATGTTCGACATTCGAACGCTGTCCGAGCGCACGGCAATGGAATGGACCTGGCCCAGCTTCGACCTCGAGGACGCGCTCGACATCCGCAATGAATTCGTCAGCTTGGGCCTTCGCCGCATTGCAGAGGAACTGTTGTCGCCGGGATTTGCCAGTGCGCTGCAGGTCGAATGCAGCTTGATGTTCGTGGCTCTGGAATTGCGGCGTCACTTCGGCCCCAGCGGCGAGGCCGAGCGCCCGACCAACGGGCGGCTCAGCTCGACGCAGCTCTCGTTGCTTCAAAGCATGATGATCGACTCGGCGGCACCGCCTAAGATCAGCGAGCTGGCGCAGGCCTGCGGGATGGGCGGAAGGCAACTCGCGCATGCGTATCGCAGTGCGACCGGCGTGACACTGAGGAGCTTCATCGCCCGATCCCGCTTGGATCGCGCCAAGATGCTGCTCTGCGACAACCATGTTCTGGTCAAGCAGATCGCGTACGGCGCCGGCTTTCGCAGCGCCGCGGCTTTCACAGCCGCGTTTCGCAAGGCGACAGGAGTGACCCCCGTGGAATATCGCGCGTCCAAGGCCGCGGCCAGGCTTCATTGATCGCGCGCGCTCGGGAGCGACGCTTCTCCCGCGGCTCTGGCTGGCTTTCCGTCAGTTAGGAAGCTTGAGTGAGCGCAGCAGCTCCTCCACCGGCATGCCATGCGAGCGCGCGGTGTTCACCAAATCCAGATACTCGCGCCACGCGATGATTTCTCCGGCATCGTTCAAGTCAAATACCGCCACCAGCGGGATGGGCGTCCATTTGTTGTTCCGCAACGAATAGTCGACGCGCTCGGTAAATACCGTATTGCCGTGCGAACCCCACGCCTTCATCTCGTGCCTTTGATCGAGAACGCGTTCCTTCATGAGCTGATGCTCGGCGAGAATTTGCACCCGGCCGCGAACCGGCGGGATGGTGGGGACGACTATTTGGTAGTACGCGTCCTCCGCCAAGGGCTTGAGAGCCACCGCAAGATCGGGGGGCCAGCTGACCCGATAGGCATCGATGAAATCGAGAACGATTTTTTCCTGCTTGGTACGGCTCATTGATCGCCTCACTGATGGTGGCTGCACGCATGCGAGGTTTGAGAATACCGCTACTCGCCGCGGCGGGAAGCCCTGGGTCTATCTAAGAAGTGCTGACTCTATCGCCGACGTACGGCGGGCGAATTTCCCGTCTCCGAGCGTTGCAGCCGCCGTCCAAGTCGGCCGTCACGCCGCAAAGAAACGCGCTGCGATCGCGGTATCACGCCGGCGCGCGCCGAATCATTCACATTTCGGCAAAATAGCGCGCGTGAAACGATCCGTCCTCGTGAAAATGATACGTCTCGATGCTGGGGGTATCGTGTGCGGCACCGCCTGATCGGGCGAGATTTGCCATCACTGCCGCGGCCTCGTGGCCATTGACGATCAGCTGCCGGATCTCGATGCGCACATGCGGCCCGTAATCGTCCCACATCTTCTCGAGTGCGCCCCATCCTTCGTGCACGCCGCGGCCCACGGGCATTTCGAAGCGAAACCCGCCCGGCGCCATGGCTTTATACAGCTTGAAGAATTCAGAACGATCCTGCTGGTTCCAAAGTTCGATTGAACGAACGACGAACTCGCGGATTTCTTCGGCGGTAGGTACTGGCATTCGAGATTCTCCGGGAGCAGAGCGGCAAGGGAGGCCGTCCTCATGCTAGCGCCTGATGCTTTGTCGCGCACGGCCAAAGACATTAGTTCGAGTGCTGCAGGTATCGCTGTGCTGCAGGTATCGCTCAGTGTCGCGCACCAATCGTCGCCCGCCCGCACGCACCTGGCCGCCCAGTACCAGGCCGATGACCGGGTGCCCGAGACCGCGAACGCGTTCGGCGAGATCAGCGGACTCTTCGACGGCCATCTCGGCCATTGAGACTGGTGCCGCCCGAAGGCCGTTGCACCTCAGGAATTGACCGGCGGCAACGGCTCCCAACGATCGAGCTTGAGGAAGGGGTTTCTCGCCTGGTACGTGGCGGTGACATAAGGCATGTTGGAGCGCCGCGCTTGACGCAGCGGCGGCACGGGAATCTTGCCCCAGTCAGCCCACCGGCCGAGTACGACCCACAAATGATGGGTGTCCATGTACTCGCGCGTCTGGACAATCCGCCCGTCGCGGATTTCATGAATGAAGCCGTGCCAGTTGTTGTAGACGCTGCCGTCATCGAGGTGCGCGAGTATGTCCATCTCCTCGAACACCCGGCCGCTCTCAGATACCATTTCCCCAAATCGGACCTTGATCGGCGAGGAGAGATGCTTCACCAGCGGGGCGTATAGATCCTGAACCGGAATGTGCTCCCAGCCGAGCGGTCCCTCCCCCGCGATGAAGTGACGAAAGCCCTTGCCGTGATAGCTGTCGACCACAGCGGCATCGCCCTTCGCTTGCGCATCGCGCATGGCGCGGACCAGAGATTTGTTGCCCTCGACCGTGTCCGGAAAGCTCTTCGGCGAATTGGCCGTCGGCGTCACGTCGCGCAGCAGGCGGGGTTTGAGTTCGAATTCCTGCCGTATCGGATAAACCGTTTCGATTTCGGTCAACGGCGGCAAATTCAAGGTCGATTGCCCGGGACGCCAGTGACGGCGCGGCGAGCGAGGCGGCTCGAGCTTTTTCCAGGGCGCATGAAGGCCCAGCACGATGAACGCATGATGGCTGTCGACGTACTCCCGCACGGCGGCGATCTGCCCGCCTTTGATCTCCTTGATCCAACAGTAGTGGTTGCTGTACATGGTCCCGTCAAGGCCGTGAAAGAACGTCTCCCATTCCTCCACCACCGCGTCGCCCTCGGCGATCATCGGGCCGTAGCTGTGAATGGCCGGCGCAGTACTCTGAGCGTGCCAACCCGCAATGGCGGCCAGTACGAGCTTGGGGTCATCGACGCCACCCGGAGGATCTTGGTAGGAAATCACCGCGGACGGCTTCTCCATGGGAGCCGCGACTGCCGGAAAAGCGGGCGCTCCCGGCAATGTCGCCGGAATCACCTTGGCCTGCGCCTCGTCGTATTGTTCCCGCACCAGGCGCTTGTTGCGTTCAAGCTGGCTTGGTCTTCCACCGACCGGCGCGCTGCTGCTCCCCTCGGTCTGTGCGGCGTCGGCGCCTGCAAGAATCGGCAGCACGGCCGATCCCGCCGTCGCTTGCCGTAGCAATTCTCTCCGCTTGATCACGATTGACTCTCCCCTAGCCGTTTGTGTTTGTGTTGCGCATTGAAAAACACTCGACCGCTATGCCGGCCATGCCGGCAACGGTTCCCACCGTTCGAGTTTCAGATACGGATTTCGGACTTGGACCGTCGCCGTGACATAGGGCAGATTCGAGCGGCGCGCGTGCCGCATCGGAGGCACGGGTGTTTTGCCCCAATCGGCCCAACGGCCGAGCATGACCCACAAATGATGGCTGTCCATGTACTCGCGCGTCTGGACAATCCGACCGTCGCGAATCTGGTGGATGAAGCAATGCCAGTTGTTGTAAACCGTGCCATCGTCAAGGTGCGCGAGACAGTCCATCTCCTCGAACACCGAGTCACCCTCGGCCACCATCGTGCTGAACCGCACCTTGAGCGGTCCCTTGAGATGCGTCACCAGCGGTGCGTAGAGATCCTGAAACGGCACGTGCTCCCATCCGAGCGGTCCTTCTCCGGCCACAAAGTGACGAAATCCTTTGGCGTGCAAACCATCAACGGCGCCCGCATCGCCTTTGGCTTGGGCATTGCGCATCGCCTGAATCAACGCCTTGTTGCCCTCAAGGGTGTCGGGAAACTGCCCGGCAGCATTGGCCGTGGGCGTCACGTCCCGCAGCATGCTCGGCGGAAGATTGAACTCCCGCCTGATCGGGAACACTGTCTCCATGTTGGTCAATGGGGGAAGACCCATATCTGCGGGCTTCGGTCCGCGACGGCGCGGCGCGCGCGATGGGTGCGATTCCCTCCGTGGATCATACGAGCCGAATACCGTGACCACATGATGGCTGTCGACGTACTCGCGCGTCTGCGCAACCTTGCCGTCCTTGATCTGCTTGATCCAACAATAGTGGTTGCTGTACATGGTCCCATCCAGCCCATGAAAGAACGTCTCCCACTCCTCGACCACGGCATCGCCCTCCGCGATCATCGGACCATAGCTGTGGATGGCCGGCGCCGTGCTCTGCGCGTGCCATCGCGCGATGGCCAGCACGTCCGGCGGATCATAATTGGTGATGAACGTCGATGTGCCGCCGTAGGACATCGGCGGCGCGTCTTTGACCCCTGGCAGCGTTGAGGGAATGGCCTCGTGCTGCATTGCCTCGTATTGAGCGCGCACGATGCGTTTGTTGCGCTCGATCTGGCTCATCCCTCCTTCCTGGGCATTGCCGCCGCCCTCGGATTCCGCGGCGCCGGCGAGAATCGGCAGCCCCGCCAGTCCCGCCGCAGTCTGTTGAAGCATTTGTCTTCGATTGATCACGGTAATTTCTCCATTTCAGGCCGATCACTGTGCGCTAAAGCGTTTCGTCAGAGTCACCCCATAGGTCCGAGGGTCGCCTATGGTCGAGAACTCCGCGGATTGAGCGATGTAGATCTTGTTGGCCAAATTGCGGGCGAAAGCGGCGATCTGGAGATTCCAGCGATCGATGTTGAACCCAACGCGGCCGTTGACGAGGCCGTAACCGGCCTGAGCATACAGCGTGCTTCCCGCGTTCAGCGTCGAGGCGGTTTGATAGTGGAAGTTCAGCGACGGGTTGATGTTTCCAAACTGCGTATCGATCACATAATTCGCAGCGGCGTTGCCCGTCCATCTCGGCACGGGGAACGGATCGTTCCTGTGATTTCCCAGCGTATCGACGAACTCGACGTAGTGAGCGGAGGTCAGTCCCGAGCCGACCGTCAGACTGAACGCGCGCGTTGGTTGGATGCGAAGCTCGGCCTCCAGGCCGTCGATCTTGGACTTCCCGGCGTTGGACGTTATCCCGGTCGGTAAATTGAGCGGTCCGACATCGAAGATTCCGGTGACCTGCTGGTTCTGGTAGTCGTCGTCGTAGAGAGCAAGGTTGAACCGGACTCTTCTATCGAAGAAGTCGAGCTTGGCGCCGACTTCGTACTCGAGCACGGTTTCGGGCTGAAAGGGAGCAAAAGCGACGTCGGTATTCGTGCCGCGGAAATTCAGGCCTCCAGATCGATATCCGTAAGCGACCTTTGCATAGCCGAAGATGTCGTCGCTTGCCTGATAGTCAAGCGACACCAGCCAGGAGGGCTTAGAGAAACTTGCCTCGAACGGGCGCGGGCACTGGCTTGGGCCGTTGAGCGGATTGGACGGCGAATTGGTGATCACCACCCCGGGAGCGGGCACGGCGCACAGGGGCCCCAGCATGCTGCGAGCGTCCAATTCGCGGTCGTCTCGGGAATAGCGCAAGCCGGCCGTCAGTCTGAATTTCGGCGCGAATTGCCAGTTCGCCTGCGCGTACGCAGCCTGGTTCTTGTTGTGGATGTCGCCGGCGAAGACGATCGGATTGGCCGGATTGAGGTCTTTGAAGACGATGATGTTCTCGTACTCATAACCCACTTCATCGCCCGCATAGAGTCCGGCCGCCCAGGTGATGAATTGAGGCGTGCCGCCCTGTAGTTGCAGTTCCTGGGCGATGTATCGGCTGGCCGTTCGATAACGCTGGACATTGAGTTCGATGGGTACCCCATCGCTATTTTCCACGTGCCGGTCGACGAAGACGTAGGAGGTCGTGGAGCGGAGGCTGATGTCGCCGGCCAAGGGCGCCTTGATATCGAGGCCGTAGACGCTGGAATTGAAGTTGGATATCGCAGGCGAGGTGCCGCCGGCGTGAAAGAGATCGCCGCCGACGAAGCTGTTCAAATATTGGGCGGCTTGTGCGAGGCCGGCGGGCGTGAACGGGAGGCCGAGCTCCGCCGCCGTCTCGAAGGTGTTCGCCCCGGAGTTCGCCACGCCGGGACCGCTGAGCGGGTTGGTTGCCTTGTAGATGGCGCCCGCGCTTCTATTCTGCTGATAAATGGCGGACAGAATCACCTCGACGCCGCTGAAGTCTCCGCGCAGCTTGCCCCGCACGTAATAGCTGTCTTCATCCGCGAGCGGCCGGCCCAGGCCGTCGCTGCCATAACCGTCATGCAGTTCGCGATTCGCCACCACGCGCGCAGAGATATTGTCCGCCAGCGGCACATTCAGCATCCCGCTGAAGATGCGGGTGTCGTAATCGCCATAAGTCAGAGAGACGTTGCCTTCGAGATGATCGGTTGGATTGGCGGTGTAGAGACTGAGCGCCCCGCCCGTCGTGTTGCGGCCATAAAGCGTTCCCTGAGGCCCACGCAGCACCTCGACATGATCGATATCGATCAGCGCGCCCGTCAGGCCCGTGGTGCGGGGATAGTAGATGTTGTCGATGTACAGGCCGACCGAAGGATCGACGGTGGGCAGAATGTCGTTCTGCTTCTGCCCGCGGAGTGCGATGGTCATCGAGTTCGAATCCGACGTCGATGGCTCCAGCACCAGGTTCGGCACTTGGTATTGGATGTCTCCGACGTTGCGGACGGTCGTCCGTTCCAGTTCGGCGCCGCTAAGCTGGGTCATCGACACCGGCACCGTTTGCATGTTCTCCGCGAACTTGCGCGCCGTGACGAGAATTTCGGGCACGGCGTCCGACGTCGAATTTATCGCAGCATCCGCGGCCGCCGGGTTCCGTGCCGACAAAGGGTGATCGGTCTGTGCGAAGCGCAGCGGCGCGGATTCCGGCGGGGAGATCATCGTCGTCTTGGCGGCCTTCACCACCTTTGGCTTCTCGGCTTCCCCATTCGATGCCCTGACCGGCCCCACGGCCACCGTCTTGTCGTCGACAAACCTGTACCCCAGGCCGCTTCCCGCCAACAAAGCCGACAGCACTTCATGAACCGTCGCCGTCAACTTGAGCGCGGGCACCGTGCGTCCCTGAACCGCAGCGGCGTCGAACAGCATGTTGATATTGGATTGCCGGCCCACCGCGCTCAGCGATTCGCTCAACGATTGCTCGGGAAGATCGATTTGGATGTGGGCGTTTTGAGCGCCGGCCTGCGCGGCCCACGACGCGGCAACGACGAGCAAGGCAACGGCAAGCAGATCCGCGCGGAATGAACTGCGCATAGACTCCCCCTGAGGCAGTCCTTTGCGCTTCCATATTTTAATTCTCGACCCAGGCTACTTGACGCAGCAGCCCGGTAAAAACCTCAGGCGCCCGCCCAGCGATAATACATTTGTCTTGTGCGTGTTCGCGTGGGGATTGACCGGAGCCGCGTTTCGGCGGAGCCTTCGGCCATATGAGCGCGAGCCCGTCGGCCACCACGACCCACTTCCGCACCTGCCCGCTGTGCGAAGGCATGTGCGGTGTCAAGATCACGCTCAAGTCCGGAAAGATCGAGAGCATTCGCCCGGACCATGACAATGTCTGGAGCCGCGGACACATCTGCCCCAAGGGCACGACGCTGGGTGCACTGCATGATGATCCGGATCGCATCCGCGTGCCGCTGATCCGCGATAAAGACACATGGCGGGAAGCCGGCTGGGAGGAAGCTCTGCGGAAATGCGAGGAGCTGATCCACAAAGTACGCAAGGAATACGGCTCGCAGGCGATGTGCTGCTACACGGGCAACATGGTCGGAAAACTCTTCGACATCGGCCGCTACTTGATGCTGTTCTTCACGAAGGCGAAGCTGGGATCGCGCTACTCGTCTTCCACCATCGATCAGCAGCCGAAGAACTTATCGAGCATGCTGCTGTATGGGGATATGTGGAAGATTCCGGTGCCGGACGTCGACAACACCGATCTGTTCGTGATCTTCGGCGCCAACCCCAGCGCCTCGAAGGGAAGCATATTTTCACACCGCGATGTCATGGGCGCCATCCGCGCCCTGAGGGCGCGCGGCGGCCGGGTGATCGTCGTCGACCCGGTGCGGACCGGGACGGCGCAGAAGGCCGATGAGTGGATTTCGATCGAGCCAGGCACCGACGCGGCGTTCCTGCTTGCAATCGTACACACGCTTTTCGAGGAGAACCGAGTGCGTCTCGGGCACCTGGAGAATCTGGTGAACGGCGTCCATGCTGTGCGCCAGGCGGCGGAACCGTTCTCGCCCGAGGCCGTTGCGCGGTTCTGCGGAGTGTCCGCGGCGTCCATACGCGCGCTCGCGCTGCGGATCGCCGACGCGCCAAGCGCCGCGGTGTACGGGAGAATCGGGCTGTGCACGCAGCGTTTCGGTTCGCTGGCGTCGTGGCTCATCGACGTGGTCGCAATTCTCACCGGAAACATGGATCGGCGCGGGGGACTGATGTTCAGCACCCAGGTCGCCCCGCATATGGCCCTTACGCCGCCCTACCCCATGAATGCGCCGCTGCTGGGCAGGTTCAGCCGTGTGCGCGGCGTGCAGGCGATTCTCGGGCAGCTGCCGGCGTCCTGTCTCGCCGAAGAAATCGACACGCCGGGCGAAGGACAGATCAAGGGGTTGTTCACGATCGGCGCCAATCCAGTTGTCAGCGTTCCGGGAGCTGATCGGCTCGATGCCGCGCTGCCGCTGCTCGATTTCATGATCTCTCTCGACAACTACCTGAATGAGACGACGCGGCATGCGCACGTCATACTCCCGAGCCCTTCGGTGCTGGAGACACCGTATTGGGACGTCTGGGCGTGGCCCTGGTCGCTGACCAGCGGCGGCCACTACTCGCCGGCGCTGTATGAAACCGAGCGAATGGAAGAATGGCGGGTCATTACCACGCTGGGATGTCTCTGCGCCGGCATGAAACTCGAAGAGATCGATCCGGATGCGCTCGATCGCGAATATTTCTCCGGGATGTGCGCCCAGGTGGGACTTGATGCCGAGAAAATACTCAAGATCTCGCCGACGCCCGGACCGGAGCGCATTCTGGATCTCGCCATCCGAATCGGTCCTTTCGGCGATCGTTACGGCGAGCGCCCGGGCGGAGTGACGCTCGAAACATTCAAGGCCAGTCCCCAAGGCATCCTCTTCGGCGCCGCCCAACCGCAGATGCGCGAGGTTCTGCGGACCCCTTCGGGCAAGGTCGAACTTGCTCCCGAACACCTGTTGAACGACATCCCGAGATTGCGCGCGGCCATGACGGAACCGCGGCCGCCGATGCTGCTCGTCAGCAGGCGGCACTTGAGTTCGATGAATTCATGGATGCACAACGTCGAGGTTTTGGTGAAGGGGCCCGAGCGCTGCACCCTTTTCGTTCACCCGCGCGACGCGGAGCGCATTGGCGTCGGCGACGGAGAGCGCGTATGCGTGGCGAGCACCGAAGCAAGCGTGGAGGTTGCCGCGGAAATAACCGACGGAGTCCGGCCGGGAGTGGTCAGCCTTCCGCACGGGTGGGGTCACGACTTGCCCGGTTCCCGCCTGCGGGTCGCCAGCCGCCGGCCGGGCGTGAACAGCAATCGGCTCAATCCGGCGACGTTCGTCGATGAGGCCTCCGGCAATCTGGCCGTCAACGGCGTGCCGGTCACGGTCACCAAAATCGGGTCGCCGCCGTGAACCAATCCGGCAGCGCTGCAATCAGTCGAAGTGCGGATATTCGCCGAGCGTGAGCAGCAGAGCGGAGCCCGCCACGAACAGGCCGGCGCACGTCCACAGCATGCCGCTGTAAGAACCGGTCGTGTTGTACAGAAAGCCAAAGATCAACGGACAAATCATGTTGCCCGCTGTGATGATCATCGTCACCGCCGAGAACACGCTGCCGTATTCGCGCAAGCCGAAGTAGCGCGCACTGAGGTAGGCCGCAATGTCGTTCTCGGCGCCGGTGCCGACGCCGACTAGGATGACGACCAGCGCCAAAGCAGCAGGGCTGTGCAAACCGGCCAGCAGAATGGCGCAACTGATCGCCGGAGCGCTCAGCAGCGCAGCGGCGACACCGGGCGCCCAGAGCCGGTCGATCAGGTAGCCTGAACCCAGGCGCGACGCGGTCAGCGACGCACCGATCAGACCGGCCAGCGAGGCAGCCTGCTTGCCCGAGAGCCCCGCGTCCGCGAGCAATGGGATCATGTTCGGTATCAATCCAAATATACCCATGACGACCAGCATCAGCCCGAAGCCCAGCACCCACAGCCGCCAAGACCTGAGCGCCTCGCGCAAAGATACCCCTGGAATTGCGCGCGGGGGCGCCTTCGATTCGAGCGCCGGCGCGCCCATGCGGGAGACGGGTATGCCGCGCGGCATGAGAAGCAAAACGGCGGGAAGCGCGAGGAGAAGGCTGGGCAGTCCTAGGCCGATGAATGCGACACGCCATCCGTAGGCCTGGGTCAACGCGGTGGCGTAGAGGGGAGCGAATGCGCTGGCTAGACCGCTTCCCGACAAAATGACCGCAAGCGCTAGCCCCCGATTGCGCGCGAACCAGTAGCTCGTCGCCAGTGTCCATGTGGCCGACATCGTGCCGGCGCCCAGGAGGATCAGCGCGAACATTCCGGCGTACAACGACCAAATCGACGCGTTCAGCCGCGACATCAGCATGAACCCGAGCGCATTGCCGAACAACGACCCGATCGCCACGGCGCGAACTTCGAAGCGCCGCAGCAGCCAGCCGCAGAGAGCCGCTCCGAAGATGGCTCCTACGAAGTAAGCGGTAAGCGCATATTGAATGGCGCCGCGCGACCATCCGAACTCCGATTGCAGCGGCTTGACGAAGGCGCCGATGGCATAAATCGGCACCACGGAAACCGACACCATCACGCCGAGCACCGACACCAACAGAACTCGCCAGCCGACACGGAACTCATCCCACCTGCCGGACACTCTGACTGCTCCCACGGGCGGTTTCTCCTCAATATGCCGCAAAGCGGACTGCAGGATATATAAATCGAGTCCAGTTGCCGCGCTTGTTTATCCGCGGCGCTTCGGAGAGACTTCCGTCATGCATGGCCTGTCGGTCCATTTACAGTATCTGAAGAAGCTGCTGCGGCGGCGCGGCCGGACCTGCGAGGAGGCCGAGGATCTCGTTCAGGAGGCGTTCGTGAGAATGCAATTGTATTGCCAGCAAGGCGGCGTCGTTCGTGAACCCGAGGCGTTCCTCGTGCGTAGCGTGCTCAACCTGGCTGTTGACGCGCGGCGGCGCGATCGGCGCGATTTGTACGAGAAACAGTCCGTCGAAGACATGTACTTGGTCGATTTGTCTCCATCGCCGGATGAGGTTTTTGCGGCTGAGCAGCGTCTTTTGAAGATACGGCGCTCGCTCGCGGCCCTGAGCGAGCGAACTCAACAGGCTTTCTTCCTGCATCGACTGGAGGGATTCAGTTACGCGGAAATTGCGCAGCGGCTCGGAGTGAGCGTCAGTGCCGTGGAAAAACACATTGCAAACGCGGTCGCCGTTTTGGCGATGGAGCGGCAGAACGAATGAGGGACACGAGCCGGGCGGACGACGGGTTGCTATCGCAGCGGGTAATCGCCGAGGCGAGCGTGTGGATCGCCCGGATCAGCGGACCGAATTCGGAACCGGCAAAAAAGGGGCTACGCCGCTGGCTTGCGGAAAGCAAGGCTAATCGGCGCGCTTTCGATCTTGCCACCGATGTCTGGGATGAGGCGGGAAGCTTGCGCGGCTGCGCGGTGGCGCATCTGATCCGGTCGAAACCCGCCGCCGGAAGAGCGCACTACGCGCGCCCCGCCTTGGCCGCATCTGCGGCCTGCATCGCGATCGTCGCCGCTTTCGCCGCTTATCTGCATCGCGGCAGCGTCACAACAGGCGTCGGGGAGCAGCGGCTCGTCACCCTCGACGATGGCAGCAAAATTCTGCTGAATACCTCTACACGGCTCGTCGTGAAGTACGACGAGTACACACGGCGCGTGGAGCTGGAGAATGGCGAAGCGTTGTTCGATGTAATGAAGAACCCGCTTCGCCCATTCGTGGTCACCGCCGGGGGCCGTGAAGTCACCGCGCTCGGGACCTCGTTCGATGTGCGTCGCGATGGACCGCAGGTAACCGTGACTCTTCTCGAAGGGAAAGTGACCGTGGCTGCCGTTGCGGAGACCGCCGACGCATCGGCATCCGTGCCGGCGAAAGTCGAAGTCCTGCATCCCGGTCAACGGCTCACCTTTGCGGCCGGTCGAGCGCCGCAGCTCGACCGGCCGCAAATACAGAAAGTGACGGACTGGCAGAGGGGTCAAGTCAGCCTGGATAACTTGCCGCTGGCGGACGCCGTCGCCGAGATGAACCGATATTCAGTGGTGCAACTCAGAATCGAACGGCCTGAGGCCGCCGCCGTCCGCGTCAGCGGGATATTTCGCGCCGGCGACTCGATGAGTTTTGCGCGGGCGGTATCGCAGACCTACGGCTTGCGGCCGGTCGAACAGCAGAATGCTATTTTGCTGACGGGGATACCGGATGGGCAATCACTCCAGGATGCGGCCTCGGCGCCTCCCGAGTAGCCATTACTGATCCTGCGCGGGCGTCGGACAATCCTTAACGTAAGGACTCATTGACGATCGCCGCCGAGGCCACAGGCTCCGCCCACATGCGATCAGTGATGGCGCTGTTATACCGGCGGTGCGAGCGGACACCCCCCAGCTATAATGATAAATGCTTACAGAATTAGCGCCCAGGTAATGCCTTCATCGATGTTTCGCTCTTCACGACATCCCTGGTACTACTGGCCGTCTATCGTCGTGGTAATCGCGTTGGCTTGGTTCGGACTTCTACATCCCCTCGTACCCAGCACATTCGTGGGCTTTGTTGTCGAGGCGCTTATGCCAATTCCGGTGCTTCTGTACGCCACGCTGGCGATGAGGTGGATCGCGTGGCTACAGGCAGATCGGAGCATTCAGCGTCAGGCATTGGCGGTGCTGATTGCTGTAAGTTTAGGCGCGGCGATATTTTTAGGTGCCTATTTTGCGAGAAGTGTTTTGAGTACCCAGTTCCACTATTTTTTCTTCCGACACTAGGTCACGGACACATTTTGAATACGCGACAAGCGTAATTCGACGCCGTAAACCCGACGTTCACCATTGGCGGGTGTGGGTCGACTCCGGAAATTCGCAGCCAACTGACGCAAACTCCTCCCTCCTCCATCCAGCGTCTAGGTGGTCTTCGGAACGACGCCGAGCACCGGCTGCCAATCCTTGAATTCTTTCGTGGCGTTGCGGAGTGGGACTATAGGTACTGAGAAGGCGGAGGCGCTTCAGGCCGCGTTGCTCAAGTACTGTCGGCATGACACGTGGGTGATGGTTATTTTAAGGCGGTTTTTGTGCGGCGGATTTCGAGCAACGTGACGAGTGTTGATAGCGCCGACGAGAGGCTGAGAAGGCGGCGCTGGCGTGGACGTGAGGATCGACCCCCCGCTCTTCTTGTCCCAGGACGGCGCCAGGTTGTAACGTCGGATGCCCATTGCAATTGACGCGGATAGAACCACATTTGCAGTTAATGTACTGCTAAAACGAGGTTTCCGGAGCGCGGCACGGGCCGACAATGGGCTGTTACGCAGCTTCGGGGACCATTTGGCTTGCAATGTCAGAAAATGACGAGGAGATTGTTTGGTTAGTGCACCTGTCTTCCTTTGGGTTGTCGTAATTGGGATCCTGATCGTGTGCGTCGTTCGTATAGGTGGTCGGCGTGCGACAGTTGACACGAGATTGCTGTCGGCCTGCATGGGTGACCGCGATCAAGCCGAGCGGTTAGTCGAATTTGAGATGCGCCGTAGACCCTCTCTGTCTCGCAGAGAAGCCGCCTCAATGGCGCTGGCAAGGATTCAACGAGACAATCATTAGCAGAATGCGAAGAGTCGTGGCGTTCACTCGTTAGCTGGAGGGGTTCATCTGGTGGCCTAAGTCGGCTCGATGTTCGAGTTCTGGCTGAACAAGTTCAACGGATCGCATTTTGTCTTTAGTGCGCGCAGCCGTTCGTAGTTCGCGCCGTAGACTTCCCGCACGGGCCGTTCGCCTGCTTCGAGGGCATCCTCGAGCGCGTTCACGTACACAGCTCGATCCGCAAACTCAAGTGCGCAAAGAGGGAATTGCTCACGATGTCGAAGAATGCGATGTGGGTGCGTGCTGTGTCGCCGCTCCGATTTGCGACTCCCAGGGCTACGCGGTCGCCGCCATCAGCATTTCGGCGCTGTCGATCGACCGGGCTAAGAATGATTCGGACCGTCTGGAGCGCAAGATCCGGCAGCTGGCCAGCGTCATCAGCACGTAACCGGTACGAGGCATCACGCGGATATGCGACTCGCTTCGCAAAGTGAGACGCCGCGTCGCCCTGCACGGAGTGAGTTACGCGCAAGAGGTCCACGGAGATATCGCGGCGTTTGGCTAGTCCAGTCGGTGGTGGGTCTCCAGAAAGGTGCGCCGCAGCACGCTTACCGCATCAGCAGTAGGCCACGACAGAAAACTCACCATTGGCGCGGGTCGTTTCCTATCGCGCACCGGCGGCGTATCATCACGCTATGAAGCTGAAGCAGTCCAATCCCTATCTCAAATCGGCTGCCGACCGGAAGGCGGCTCTACGAGTCTCAGCTCAGACGTCGTCAGCGGTCGAAGGGATCCGTGCACCCTTTGCCAAGGGCAACCGTACGAAAGCACCTGCCAGCACGAAAGCGTTCATTGCCAATTGGAAGCGGCGCGTCGCATCGAGCGCTCGATAACACGCGCAAATGTAGCGGTGAGCGCCGCCTATTCTCGGTTCATTGCCGCATGGATGCCTGCGATGTAAGCACGCTTACCGCGCCCGGCCAGAGGACTAAAATCCAACGGCGGCAAGCCCGCCTGCAAAGCCATGAGTAGCGCTAGCAAACGCGCGAGACGGCCATTGCCGTCCCGAAACGGATGCACCAGAATCAATTCAGCGTGGACTTCGGCTAAAGCGCTCGCTACCTCAGCGAAGTTCGCCGCGTGACAGGGTGTATACCGGCGCAGTGTGTCTCGTTCCAACTCCGCCATCAAATCTGCAATCCGTGGCGCGTGCGCGAATTGAAAGCCACCCTTGCCGATGTTGACGCTGCGGTATTCGCCTGCCCACGGATAGATCGGACCGAGCCATAGCCGATGGAGTGCGCAGATATCATTCGCTGTGAAGCGGTGGTTCGGCCCGTACTGATCCACCGCGGCGTCTTGCGCGAGCTCCAAGGCCTGCGATTCCGCCGCGTTCATATCGCCCACACGCATGATCCCGAGTAGATTGCGCAGCACGCGGCCACGCGAACCCGGTTCGAATTGGACCTCAGGACCGGCAGCTTCGTATTTGCGGCTCACGCGCTGCGATCATTCCCGAGGTAGCGGAGTGCCATGTCACCCATTCGCCGGAGCGCCGCGGCGATCGAGGTCGCGGGGCTGCGGACAATAGCCCGTCATTTATTCCGGCCGATACGAAAACGGCGAATGCCTCCAATCTCGAAATGCTCGTCGCGTTTTCGGGCGTGTGTCCGTATCACCATCGGCCGCCCGCTAAGTAATCGGGACCGGCTGCCGGCGGGAGAAGGCTAGATCGATGATCCACTCCAATCTCGTAATCCAGACGACTCCCGGCGACCATGCTAGACATCCTGTTGAGTCTATCCATCACGGACGCGTGACGAAATTCATCCAAACTTCGAGTCTTAAAGGCATCACGATAATTGGGTCCAATAAGGCGCTCATGCGGTTTAAACACCGTATAAATTCCCTTCCGGGACTTATCCACGGCGGTGAGTGGATTCGGTTTGAAATGGTCGCGGTCGAGAACTTTCATATCCATTTCGAGACCAACGTCCGACGCTCTTCCAGCCATCCATAGAAGCGCCGCGTTCGAAAGTCCATTTTCCGCTAACCCGCCGCCAATATCGGAATGAGCTCCCGGAAACCAGACTTGTTCTACCTTCTGTCCCGGTCTTTTCGCCGTCCAGAAGGTCGGCCGAAAGTGCTTTCGATACTCGTGAATTGCGAGGGCGTGGTACGCGTAGTCCACGTTTGGGGCAATCTCCGTATCGTGAAAGCCTATGCGCTTCCTAAATAGCCGGCGAGTGAAATTAATTGGGACACCAAGAGCACCAACTGTATCCCAAACCCCCAGGAAATGAATCGGAATAACGTGCCGCTCTTGATCCTCCAAATCGCGATCTATCTTCTCCGCATAAGCATTTACAAGGTCTGGTAGCTCAGATTTGGGGGTGCGTTGGTAAATGTCGTAAATATTTGGCAGAAGATACTGATATTGTTTCAGTAGAATTCCGAAACGGTGGATGAATCCCGAGAGTGATCGAGCCGTATAAGCGCCACGGCTAAAGCCGAAGAGATAAATATGATCTCCACGCTCGAAATTGTTGGAAATGAACTGATAGGCCTGAAGAATATTCGAAGAAATGCCTTTCCCGCTGGCACCGCCCGCCACTCGGTTTAGGAGATTGCCGGTCCCGATTCCGCGAACGTACTCAACGGATTGGACAACGCCCCCCTTATCCGATGGCAAAATTGCGCGAGAAAGCTTCAATACATTAGAACTGCGCCGCACGTCGGGGTCTAGCTTTTCGGTGGCGTTCCACGTTCCATCGCAGCAAACGACCAGTCTTTTCATGTATATGAATCCTAGGTGACTGCCCGGTTTTTTTCTGACAGTTGCCTGCGACGCTACCACGATTCACAAAGCAAACCGAGACCCACACCCCCGGCAAAGCTCTCTGCCTTCTTCGGTGCTTTACGTCGAGTGCTCATGCGCCGCGCTCCCCAGGTTCCGCGGACTTCGGAACCCGCTCGGACCGCCTCAATTTCCGTATGGCGCGATCGCTGTAAGAATCATATCCTGCCGTATGACCATCTCATTGCCTTCCATCCTGGAGACGGCGGCTGACCCTCTTTTTCTGGCGGGAGTCGTGATCGTCACGGGGTTTTTCGCCGCCCACTACTGGCAGGGGCGCAGTTCGCTGGCGCGTTTTCTCGTCCAGTGCCTAACTCTTGCGATCCTCACCGCTCTGATGCTGGCGGGCGGCGTTGTTCCCTATCGCCCGGACTTTTAGTCGTCAACACGGTGCCACCGACCTCGGTAATGTATGGATCTACTCCGGAAAAGTAATAGGTCGAGCCGTTGAACTCGCCGTCGTCGCCGCTTGCATTGACGAAGGACTGGCCTTGCGCCGCAAACTCCTGGAATATCGGGTCGTCACTCGCCGCATCTTCCGGATTCCAGCTCCTGTCATCACAGGTGGAACTGGTGGTCGAGCCCAAGCGCAGCGATGCCTTGTCGGTGATAGATAACTATGGACTGCCACCCGAGCGGATAAGCGTTCGATTCGGAGATGACGGAGAAGGATGGCTAATCATGCGAAAGCACCTCTCTGAGTTGAGTCTACGCGGCCTCGCGTACTTTTCCCTCAAAACTAGCGCCTTCTCCGCGGCAATGCGGCAAACATCGCCAACTCATCGATTGTGCGTGCTTACCGCGTTTCGGTTTCTTTAGCACAATTCCAAACTGCGCTCATCCGATCGCGCACGCTGGCAATTTAACGCTCTCACACCCTTGCCGCCATCTCCAAGTACCTGCAAAACGCATTCGCCATGCGCATCTGCTCCGGCGTCCGGCATTCAGGCTCGAACAACGCCGGCGAGCACACCAGAATGCTTAACGCTCGAGCGCGCGAGGTCGCGACGTTCAGTCGATTCAAGCTATAGAGGAAATTCATACCCCGCGGGGCGTCCGCATGCGTCGAGGTCGTCATGGAATAAATCACGATGGGTGCCTCCTGTCCTTGGAATTTATCCACCGTGCCGATCCTTGCACCCGCTATCCGATCCTTGAGATCGAATACCTGCGCGTTGTACGGCGCGATGATGAGAATATCATCCAGCGTAACCACGCTCTCTGCCCCATGCCGATTCACCCACGTGGTCGACGAACCCAATATCTCTGCCACCAGCTTCGCAATCGCCTCAGCCTCCTCGGGCGACGAATTCTGATTCCCTTGGTGCGCGACCGGCACATAGCGAAGACCCGACCCGCGGATACGCCCCTGCGACCGAATTTCCTGCAGCTCCAGTCCGTTGATCGGCTGCAGCCTACTTTCATAGAACATTTCCGACGTGAAGGCGCAAATCTTGGGGTTGAGCCGCCACGTTTCCGCGAGAAAAAGTCCCCGATCCGCACCGATGGTCTGCTGGCCCTCCAAAATGTAATCCAGCGCCGAGACGCTGGTCCCCTCCGGATGACTCCCCTGTGTCGGCTGATCGAGTTGCCGGGGATCCCCCAAAAGCACCAGGCCTGGCGCTGCATGCGAGACCGCCAACACATTGGCGAGCGACATTTGCGCCGCTTCATCGACGAACAGCACATCCACCGATTCGAAGGCCTCGGGGCGGGCCCAAAGCCACGCCGTCCCGGCCGCCACCTGACAACCGGAACCCAAGGCCGCAAACACGTCCTCATTGCTGTCGGTGCAGGTAATAGAGTCCCCGTCCTCCCCGCCGCTCGTTTTCTGGATGCATCGAAGACTTACACCCAGTTCCTCGCCCGCCGCCACAACTTCATCCAGCAACCGCCGAATGACCTTATGGCTCGTCGCAGTTATCCCGATTTTCTTACCCGCCTTGGCGAGACACGCGATCATCCGAGCGCCGACGTGGGTCTTCCCGGTTCCGGGCGGTCCCTGGATCGGCAATACGCCTCCCTGAAACTTGGGAGCAATGCGCATCGCCGCGGCCAGCATCGTCTCACCCGACACATACAGCGGCTCGCCATTGAGCCGGGGGGACTCCCGGAGCAGCAAGCTGCGGGCAGCGCCGTAACGGCCCTCGCCGCCAATGCCCTCATCCGCTACCCATTCGCCAATCCGCATCAAGCCTTCCGCGAGCACGGCCGTATTAATCACGTTGTGCGCGAAAACGGCATCCGGATGCACATTCGCGCTGTCGCCGCGCTTCTTGATCTCAATGACACGCTCATCCAGCGAGATCCGATCAACGGTTCCCAGCTTCTCGCCGCCGGTCCGGTGCAAGGATTCCCCGCCCCGTAGTTCCGTCTCTTGCGCCGGAAACCCATAGCGATGCACCGGTGCTTTAGCGCTACCACCGACCTTGCCGGCGAAAGTGAGACCACTCAGCGCCGCGCGCTCGTCAAACAGATCCTCACTCGAAAGTCCTGAGAGCCGAAAGTACTCCCACCACAGCGTCTTCTCCTCGCGCCGATGCCAGTCCAGTGTATGCGCCAGGATCCATCGCGCCTGTTGCTCTGCGCTACGCTCGTCAATGTCCACTGGAATGTCTGCCGTCAAACGCGCGACCAGTTCCTCAACCCTGGCCTGCCACGCGCTTTGCTTCTCGCTGGATTCCGCCTCCACCGGCACCGGCCGATCGACGACCGCCCCTCCCGCCACCAGAGAATCCCGGACCTCCTCCAGCCAATTCCGAAGTCCCTGAGCCGAGATACAGTCATCCCGGTTGTACCCTGCGACGGTCGCTTTAAGTTCAGACGTTATCGCCGCCTCATCTTTAAGCTCCAGACACCTCTGAATATTCGCGAGCGCCCGGCTCGCGTCCTCGAGCTTGGTCGTGCGCTGGAAACCAAAAAACCGCTCGAGCTCCTTGATCGAATAGCTCTCGACACTCGCCCGAATGGCGTGCCGCACGATTTGATACAGGTCCACGAACACTCGGCCGCGCAGCAACCGATCGATTTCCTCCTCCCGTGTGGCATAGCGACCCATGAGCCGCTTCATCGCGCTCGGCTCATACGGTGCGTAGTGGTAGATATGAAAATCAGGATATTGCTGCCACCGGGCCATCACAAAATCGACGAAGGTTTCGAACGCCTGCTTTTCCGCCTCTCGCGACACCGCCCAATCGCCGTGGTACTGGATCCCGTCCTCAAAGGCATACCCGAACAGATACTCAAGGCCCCCTTCATCGATGAACGGATCGCCCTCGAGGTCAAAAAACACATCCCCCGCCGACGGCGCCGGCAATCCCGACAGCCCCAAATCCTTGCACACGGGCAAAGTCTCATAGAGCGGCTTACCCGCGAGCCTCCCTTGCACCTGGATTCGCGCCTGCTCCCGGATCCGCTCGTACGAAGCAGCCACGCCTCGATCCGGTTTCCACGACAACGGCAGCGGCATTTTGGCCAGCGCTGCGAGCGTCAACACGTCCCGCGCCTTGAGCTCCCCCATTTGCACCTTCGTGATTCCCGCCGCCAAACATAGATGATCGTCGGCTCGCCGGCGCTGATCGCACGGCACCCGCCACGCGCAAAGATCGCAGTGCTCATTGGGTTCCGGGTAAGTAGCCCCACCTGAGTCCCCGTCCAGAAACTGCTCCAACCCCGACTTCACCCGCCGGTAATACGCAGCGAAATCGGCTGTCCGATAGCTTTCAGGTTCAAACCCCGAGCCCGGAGTCACCACATACATGTGCTCCGGCACGCTGCCTTGTACGGCGAAGACGAGATCCGCATAAAGCGACAACTGCAGAACCGTCGCCCCCTTCGTCTCCCACGCGAGCTTCGTATCGATGACCTCGTACGACCAAGGCCCCAGGTCACTTGGACTTTCCACCCGCCGCAGAATGTCCGTGCGCCCGCTCCAGGCGCCGTGCAGCAAAGCCCCCTGCACGATGACGTCCGCACCCGACCGCATTGCCTCCAACGTCTGATCGACCTGAGTGACGTTGATTCCCCCACCGGCAATCTCGATCACGGACACGCCCGATTGCTTGAGCGTCTCCACGTACTGCCGTTCGTGCGCAAGACCGCGCTCGACCAACGTTTGCAGGACAGGATCCCAAATCTTCGGTTTGTTTAAGGAGCCCCGGGCAACCGCCGCATCGAGTGCCGTCAGGTGATGACAGTCAAGATGACCGACGAGATCGGAGGCGCTGAAGCGTATTTCCTTATCGACTTGTTGCATACAGTGTTCGTCACCGCTCCAGGAATTGCAGTGCCGAGATTGACACCGTACTTGATGCAGATCAATTCCGCGGACGGTGGCGCGTAAGAACGAAGGGAATATTGCGGCGGATAGGGTTGCGGGTCGAGGGAATCCTTCAGAGTGCCTTACCTTGAGACGCGCATCACATTACAGCGCGCCCAGAACGCCGAAGCGCGAGATTGACCTATCATTAGGCTACGAGGATCAAGAACATGACGAAATTCGCAATTATCGTGCTCTCCGCCATCACGCTCACTCAACCCGCGATATCGGCTGCTGGCGATAAACCGACCGTCTCTGGCGGAAAGCCGAATTCTTATGTTCCGCACTCTCACACGAATCGCCACGTGTATGGTGCACCCGTTCACCGGGCCATCGTGGGCCACGCAAAGACTTCTCATCACAAGCACGCGCCGAAGAAGCAATCTTAGAGCGCCGCGACCCAATCGATGTTCCGTGGGTAAGCAGGGCTCGAAGGTTGCGAAAGAGCACAGAGCACGCACCTGACTGATGCCGCCTGAAAGCCCGCAAGATCCGCAGCCTGATGTCTGCCGGAAGATCAGCACACGGGCGATGAGCCCAATCCGTCCGGAAAATCCAAGAATCCGACAGTCCGTCGAAGCTTGGCCTGGCTGCTGGTCATTTGCGAAGTCGGGAGAGCCGATGCGCGATTTGCGCCGACACTCGCGAGGGGGAGTGTTGATACACGCGCTTGCCAATACGAAGCGCTTGCGCCTGCAGCCGACGGCGGCGCTTTTTGATGACCTTCTCAAGTGCTGGACTTCCCTTGCCTTGCGCCTCTAGCCGAGTGATGAATACGGCCAGGTCGTGATCATCGCCCAGAACGCTGGCTAGCGTATCAGCACGTAC
>DASXYI010000036.1:0-241116 GCA_036502605.1 Steroidobacteraceae bacterium | reverse complement strand
CCCATTGGGGAGAAGGCACAACGTCGTCCAGCGATGGCCAACGGTTCCGCGCTGGCGGCCACGGTGAATCCACCGGCAACCGCAACGCCAAATACGGCAGCGAGCCCGGCGTGTTGTTCTATACCCACCTGTCCGATCAATATGCGCCGTTCTACACCAAGGTGATCAACGCGAATGTCCGCGACGCGACCCATGTGCTCGATGGGCTCCTGTATCACGAGTCCCAGCTGCGCATTGAAGAGCATTACACAGACACCGCTGGGTTCACCGACCAAGTCTTCGCGCTCTGCCACATGCTCGGGTTTGAGTTCGCGCCGCGAATTGCCGATCTTGCCGACAAGCGGATCTATGTCCCCGGTAAGCCGGGAGACTGGCCGAATCTCGCCCCGCTGATCGGCGGACCGCTGAACGCCAAACTCATGGAACAACAGTTCGACGAGGTCATGCGTCTCACGGCCTCCATCAAACAAGGGACGGTGACGGCCTCACTGATCCTACGCAAACTCGCCGCCTACCCGCGCCAGAACAGCCTAGCCACGGGGTTACGGGAATACGGTCGATTAGAACGAACCCTGTTCACTCTCAAATGGATTCGCGATCCAGCGCTGCGGCGTCGTGTCACTGGCGGACTAAACAAAGGAGAGGCTCGGAACGCGTTAGCGCGTACGGTGTTCTTCCATCGGCTAGGCGAGATCCGGGATCGCTCCTATGAGAATCAGCGGTATCGCGCCAGCGGTCTGAATCTGGTGATCGCCGCCGCCATCACGCTCTGGAATACGGTGTACCTCGAACGAGCTGTGAATGCGCTCCGGGAGCGTGGTGCCGTCAACGACGCGCTGCTCGGACACATCGCTCCGCTCGGCTGGAATCACATCGGGTTGACCGGGGATTACAACTGGCACGCCAACAAAAGAGTCGCCAAAGGCGGATTTAGGCCCCTGCGGCGGGTTCGGTCAATGGAATCAACGGTCGCCGCGCCTTAACGTACGTAATGGCCCCTTTCTTGAGGTCACCCCGGTATGGTGCATGTCTTCCCTGCCAACCTTGCCGTCCTGCACGCCGCGCGCGAGGCGCTCGACATCACCGGCGATTTCCTGCGGCGCAATCTCGCCCGCTGAACCACCTGCCAAACGTATCCGTTAACCACTGTCTGAATGGAGAACCACATGACCCGCATCCTGTTCATCGGCCAAAAGCCCGAAACCGTCGACTTTTCGGACCCCTCCCTGCCGCCCGGCTTCGATGCTCAAAAGATCAACGCCGGCATCGCCGTGGCGGTCGCAAAGATCGAGGAACGAGGTTGGAAAGGCGATACATGCATGATCACCCCCGATGCGGCCGGCAGCGCCATGCTCGAAGAAGCGCTGAAGCGCGCGCCCTACGACTGCGTCGTAATCGGTGGCGGCCTCAGGATTCCACCGAAAAGCTTGGCGCTGTTCGAGACGGTTGTGAACATCATCCACAAGGCGGCGCCGAAAGCAGCGATCGCCTTCAATACGCGGCCCGAAGACACCGCCGATGCGGCCGCCCGTCACGTCAAGGCTGGCTGACGGACCTTCACTTGGCCGTGCCTTGAGCCTGACGCTCGAGCCTTTACTTGGACGTCGTGGCCGCGATCTTCGTATGCGCTTTCGCCAAGATGCTCAAGAATGTGGGATGGTCACGCACCGCGTCAAAATCACTGTCTCGACCCATCCAGATGAGTAGACCCTCGGAGTAGTTCATCACCTGATTCTCGAGCAGGCTAAACGCCATGTCGAATTCTCCGAGCGCGATCATTGAGCAGGCAATATTGTGGCGCAGAAGGATGTTATCGGGGTCGACCATCAACGCGCGTCGCGCCCAATCCTTGGCACGCTGGGCATCACGCAGCTGCGCAAGGGCAGTGACGCCGAAGCCCAGCGCATGCCCATGGTCAGGTGTCTCGGCGAGAATACGTTCGACGAGCGACAGCAGGCGCCGCGCGGCCGCCTGGTTGTTCTCCGTCTGCCGGGCGTCGCGATAGGCCTGCACTACCATGCCGACGGCGCGCAAATCCCCCGGCTCCGCAGCGATGGCACCCTCGTAGTAACGGATCGCATCGAGGGGACGGTCAAGCGCCAGACAGGCGTAGCCGGCCTGAGTCAGCGCCTGCTCGCAGAATGGGTCGATGTGGAGCGCTCGCAGGCACGCCTCGAGCGAGGCCTCGTGGCTGCCCTCGTCGAACAACGCGCGGCCGAGTCCCGCGTGGCCTTCTGCGAGCGTTGGGTCCAGCTCGATAGCCCGCTCTGCTGCCTCTCGGCCGTTCTCCCGCGAACCGAACAGCCGACGTACATCCGCCTGAGCGATGGACATTAGAGCGAAAGCACGCGCGTATCCGGGATCCAGTTCCACCGCGCGCCGGCAAAGGCGCACGATCAGCGCATAGTGGCGCTCCTGCTGGCCGGAATGGAACTGCCGTGCCATCAGATAGAGCTCATACGCTTCGCCGCTGCTCGTCGGGGGAGACTCCGGTGCTCTCGATCTTTCCAGCCCGAGACGGATAGAGAGAGCCTCGACGATCGCCTTGGAGATTTCATCTTGGATAGTAAAGATGTCATCGAGGTTGCGGTCATAACGCTCTGCCCATATCTGCTTGTCTGCAGCTGCGCTCGATAGTTGCGCTGTGATACGAATACGATTGCCCGATTTACGCACAGTGCCTTCGAGGATATGGCTGCACTGTAATTCCTGGCCGAGCTTAGGCGCCGCCAGGGTGCGGCCCTTATACGCAAAGGCAGTATTTCGCGCGACGACCGACAGATACGGCCTGCGGAAGAGATCAATAATGATGTCTTCAGTGACGCCATCGGAGAAATACTCCTGCTCCGGATCCCCGCTCATGTTGATGAAGGGCAGAACAAGCACGGAGGGGCGGCCATCGGGCTTCGCCGCGACCTGCATGGCTTCGGACACCGCAGCCGGCTCGGGCTCGGTCAGTCGGCCGACGAAATGACGCACGTCATCGAGGAGCGCCAGCCAGCGCACATGCGCCGAGTCACCTGACCAACCCGTGAGATCAATCGCATGAGCAAGCTCGAACATCATCGGCCGATCGCAGGGCTCAATGATTACCGGCAACAGCGTCTTGTTGCGGTCCGCGAGAGTGGCTTCGGCCCTTACCCAGCGAGACGTGACGGACTTCTTCGACCATAACACCACCACCGCCTTAGCCTCGCGCAATACGCGTTCGATGGCCTCGTCGAAGGCCTCGCCCGATCGCAGCGTCACATCCCACCAGACAGAGTAGCCTTCGCGCTCAAACGCGTCGGCGAAAACTCTGGCTTGCGCCTGTTCTTCTCGGCTGTAGGAGATGAAAATATCGGACATTTCTGGGTTTCCTCGACCTAGCATATCTTACGTGCGGACAATAGCGCGAGCGCCTCCAGACGTACCTGGGCAGTCATCGAAGTGCTCAGCGGATCGAGGCATACTGCAATCCCGGCCGGAATGCCGGAGTCTCGCCATAAAAATATCTGACCCGAGGAAATAACATGAATAGATTCCTGCAAACGCTCACATTGGGTTTTGTATTTGCGCTCGGTGCCACCACGGTAGCGTCCGCCGCCGACCCGGCTATCGGAACCTGGGCTCTCAATGTCGATAAATCGAAGTTTCACGACGGCACGGCTCCTAAGTCCATGACGAGAGTCTATTCCGCAGCCGCGACCGGGACGGATATGAAGGTGACGGGAGTGGCTGCCGATGGCACCGCGATATCGCAGACTGCGACGCTGACCTACGATGGCAAAGAGTGTGCGATCACGGGTGCCGCGTACGATACACTTTCGCTGACCAAGGTTAACGGTACCACGGTCAAATCGGAGTTGAGAAAAGGCGGCGAGATCGTTGGCCATACCACGCGCACTATTTCAGGAAAGGGCAAGGTGCTGACGCTCTCGACTGCGTTAAAGACCGCCAAGGGTGGTACGACCCACGACGTTGCGGTTTTCGACAAGCAGTAAATTGGACGCGGCCCGGAGCTCGCCGACCTTGAGTGACGGTTCGCGGGCCGCAACCCACATCACTCCGGCAGGTTCATCTTGTGCAATAAAGCCTTGTATCGCGAATCCTCTCTGAGTTTCTCGAAGCTTGGGTCTCCTTTTAAATAAGGCATCGCAGGATCCCTATCCCGATACGCCCGTTCGAGCCACTCGAAGGCCGTTTCGCTTTGTCCGCGATATGCGTACACCCTGGCGATTCCAAACGCGGATTGATTGGGGCGTGCCCCAATCGCTTGATCAAGGGCCGCATTAGACTCCTTCGCCCTTCCGACCATGTGGTATGCCAGGGCGAGGCATACGGGACTTCCGTTCGGTGTTTCGAGCTTGAACATGGTCCGTGGAGCTTCCGTATCTCACAGGCGCCGACAAAACAAAAGAAGAGAGGACATGGAACCGTTCGACGATCGGATTGCTGTTTGTTGGCAACGTCGGTCTCGCTCAATTCTGCAGTCGCGATATGCAGTTATTGTCAACTCTGCAGCCGGTGCATGTAGTATATTTTGCGTGGTGCCGGTCCAACGCCCCAGAGCTAAGAAGTGGTATCAGGAATTTGTATCCTACGCCGGAGGCCGGAGACGCTGTGATAGTAATGATAATGGGTGTGTCAGGTTCCGGAAAAACGACATTGGGCGTTGAGTTAGCCCGGCGATTGGGCTGGACTCTGCTCGACTGCGACGATCTTCACCCACAAGCAAACATTGAAAAAATGCGTCGAGGATTTCCGCTGGATGACGCCGATCGAGCACCGTGGTTGAATATTATCGCGCAAAAATTGCGGGACCTTTCGCGCTCGCGCGCTTCCGCTGTTGTGGCTTGCTCTGCCCTGAAAAGGGCATATCGACACAAACTCATTTCGGGATGCAGCGACCTGCTTCTGGTATATCTTCGGGTCCAACGACAGGACACGGAAAGACGGCTACTGGACCGTCGAGGGCATTTTATGCCCGTTCAGTTGCTCGAAAGTCAATTCGCGACACTGGAAGAACCCACGGCCGAAGAATTGTCGGTGGCTCTGGATGCCCAAGCACCTCTGGAAAAGAACGTATGCATTGCACTCGAGGCGATCAGCAATAGGTTAGGCGAGGGAGCAATATAACATTGGTTCCCGCCGGTACTCAGTATGATTGACGTATTACAATTGCCTGCATCGAATTTGATTGGGCAAGAACCAAGCGCCATTTCCTTTAAATGAGACGCCCTCGGCTTATAATGATTGTACCGGGACAGTTAACTATGCAATTCCAACAAACCGTCGGTGGACGGAGTATTCCATGAGTGGCGCCGTCCATGAGGGGAACTTCAAATTTTCCGAGTGGCCATTTTATTGGCTGACCCGTGTTGCTGACCGATATGTCCAGCAACTGGAGGTGGCATTGAAGGCGATCGGCCTCGATATTCCCGGGTGGCGGGTGCTGATGCAAATCCAGGGGAACCTTCGACCTCGAGTTACCGAGCTCGCCGAGCACGCCATAATCAAGTTGCCCACGATGACCAAGATTCTACAGCGAATGGAGGCCGAAGGCCTAATCGTCAGTCTCGTAAGCAAGTCCGACGCGCGGGTTACGGAGATCATGTTGACCCCGGAGGGCCGCATCGCACGGCGCAAAGCATGGGCCGAGGCGGATCGAATTTATCGTTATGCGTTTTCGGATATGAAGGACGAGAAAATTGCATCCCTGACTGCCATGCTCAACCAGCTATTTGAGAATCTCGGATCGCAACCGGCCGCGTCTACCAAGGGCGCAACGACGAGCAAACGGACCGCAGCACAATGATAGCGCGGCTCAGCTCGCTGACCGGGTTGTTAGCCCCACGGGATGATAAGCGCGATTGAAATAAATAAGTCCCTCCGACGCAAACCCCAGCAAGGTCTCGGTTACTTCGCAGAGGAAAACGCCGTGGGTACCGACCGTGGTGACGCTAACGATACGGCAGTCTAGAGCAACCGCTGCGTCAGCGAGCACCGGAGCGCCTGTGCCCAATTTCGCCCACTCGCCCGCGGAAAACCGATCTGCTGCGTCGGCCTTACTCGCGAATCTACGTGATAGCGACTGATGCCGGGCGGCCAATACGTTCACGCATAACACGCCGTTTATCCTAAAGCGCTCATACGACGTGGAACCTCGGTTAATGCAGACCAGTAGGCTAGGCGGTGAATCCGTCACGCTACAGACGGCAGAAGCGGTGAAGCCGTAACGTCCTGCAGGGCCATCCGTCGTAACAAGATTAACCGCTGTACCCAATCGCGACATCGCTTCGCGGAAGTTTTCGTGTTTCATTTTGCGAGTGACCTCGATTGGTTGCTTGGACTGGGGTCCAGAAGTGCCATTATTGAGACATTACTTGAACAGTCAAGTAAACCATTTGAGTCAGCGACGACCAAAATGGCGGCATCAGGTGCATCAGTTCACGGGCACGACATTTGGGGATACTTGCTCGTGCCCACATGTGCGCTGCCCTTCATAGCGCGTGCAGGCTCGGCATGACTCATCCGAAGTATTGGCCGCCGTTGACGTCGATGATCGTTCCCGTTACAAATGATGCTGATGCCGACGCAAGCCAGAGGGCCGCGCTCGCCACGTCCGAGGGTGTGCCGGCACGACCGACCGGAATCGCGGAGATGGTGGTCTTCTTCGATTCCTCGGTAGTGAATCTCTCATGGAACGGCGTTCCTTCAATAAATCCTGGTGCTACTGCATTGACAGTTATGCCTGCCGACGCGAGTTCTTTAGCCAATCCCCTTGTAAAACCAAATAGAGCAGCCTTGGCGGCAGCATAGGCCGTCGCACCAGGATGGCCCCCATTTCGACCGGCCAATGACGCAATGTTGATTATGCGACCGCTGCCACTCGACAAGACGGGCAGCAGGTAATGGGTAAACAAAAAAGCGCTATCCAAATTCACCGCCATAACTTCCTTCCAAACTGCGAATGGCATCTCACTAATCTGCGCACGCTTGACCAAACCACCGACATTGTTGACGAGGATGTCCAGCTTGCCTAAGTTCTCGGAAATTCGTTCCGCCGCTGCCATTACGCTTTCCTCAGAAGTTGCGTCAACCTGGAGCACTAGCGGCGGTCGCCCAGAAGTGCCCGTCAGATGGGCCAGAAGTTCATCAGAGGGTGGATGGCTTCGATAGGTAATTGCGACTAAAGCGCCTGCTGTGACGTAGCTCGCCGCTATGCCGGCGCCGATCCCGATACCTCCACCGGTTATCAACGCCGTCTTGCCCGCTAGGAGTTGTTCCATTGTTAATGTCACCCTGACTTGGTCAAAAGATTCAAAACTTCGGACGAAGTAGGTTTCCTTCAGGCCGATTTCGCGCATACCAATAGACCGCGCCCCCAGTTATGGCGAGGCATCCCGCCATCAAGTAGAGTCCTGCTTTATCGGCCCCGGTCCAATCCTTAAGCAGGCCCACAACATACGAAGACACAAAGCCGCCCACATTTCCGAGCGAGTTCGTCACGGCGAGCCCGGCTGCGGCACCCGCACCCGCCAGGACATTCGACGGCATGGATAGGAATGGAGCGATGGCTGAGTAGATCCCCGCGGCCGCCGCGCACAGGAACATGGTTGACAGCACTGGACTAAGTTTAAGCAGCATGCCCGCCCCGATCAGACCGACAGCGCCCGTCAACAAACTGACGCTTGCGTGCCAGGCAGCGCGACCTGTGTGCGCGGCACGCCGACTCCATGGATATACGGCCAGCGCGGCAACAAAGTAGGGAATCGATACGACTGAGCTGGCCCAGAATCCCTTAAAGCCGAACATTTGTCCGACGATCGTGGGTAGCCACAGGCCTAATCCATAGATGCCGAATACCATCCCAAAATTAAGTCCGGCATAAACCAGGAAGCGCGGGTCCTTCAGCCCGCTCAAGAAGGTGGTCTCCCCCTTTGCAGCGACCTGCTTCGCGCGACCTTCCTTTTCGAGGGTCGACAACAACCAGTCTCGCTCGTTCTTAGGCAACCAAATCGCCGAAGCGGGTCGGTCTGTGAGAAGAATCGGCACAAGCAGGCCAAGGATAATCGCGGGCAGGCCTTCGATGAGGAAAAGCCACCGCCATCCATGTAGGCCAAGAACTCCATTCATATCTAGAATCATCCGGGATAGTGGTGCGCCAATAGCGTTGGTGACTGGTTGAGTCAAGACGAATAAACCCAAGATTTGCGACCTATAGCGTTCCGGAAACCACAGCGTGAAGTAGTAAAGAATGGCCGGAAAGAAGCCGGCTTCCGCCGCGCCGAGCAAGAATCGGAGGCAGTAGAACGACCATGCGCCGTTCACCGCGGCAAGTGCGGTAGCCAAAATGCCCCAACTGATCAGGATTCTAGAAAGCCAACGGCGGGCACCCCATTTGTGCATTCCGGCATTACTGGGAATTTCGAGAAGAACGTAGCCAATAAAAAAGAGTCCGGCGCCCAGGCCGAATTCTGCTGCCGTCAGCCCAATATCATGTCGTAAATCGGTTGCAACAAAACCCACATTGTTGCGATCAAGATATGCAATAAAGTATAGGATTCCGATAATTGGCATGAGGCGCCAGGAGATCCGCCGTATGGTGGTCTCGGCGACTGTTGCGTCTGCCGCTTTACGGTTTGGCGAAGCAGAAATGCAGGGATCTTTCGCGCCAATCGCGTTCATACGCCGCGCGCGGCTTTCATCCATTGAGCGGCAAGTTATGGCCATAGTCGACCGGGAATTTCAGACCCCACGGCGGCTCAGATTTATTTTGAGCTGGGAATCGATGCGTGACGAGCATCTCCGTGCAGCCAGGCAATCACGGTTTTAACCCAAAGATTAGCCGGACTCTGCTGTGCCAAATGCATCCAGAAATGATCAAACGACGGGAACATATGGCCCTCCGCCCTTCCTGGTTGTTCACGCAAGGCGGCGAGAAATGCGGGTGCAGTCATCTTGGCATCGTCGCGATCGTTCTCGCCCCACGTGATGAAAAACGGCGTGGTGTTGCCTTTGACCCAGGAGATGGGTGATGCTTCCCCGGCCTCGGCAGGAGCACTAAGAAAATCGTCGAGATATGGGTTCTTCGCGGGTAACCCATAAATGCTGGGGTCGCGGAAATCGTAAGCTCCGCTACAGATCAAACACGCTTTTAGGACATCTTGCGGCAGCTTGAAGCGATCCATCCTGTCCTTACGTAGGGTCATCAGGGCGGCGAGGTGAGCCCCGGCTGAATGTCCGCCGATGCATATACGGTTTGGATCGCCTCCATAGCGGGAAATGTTTTTGTGCACCCATGCGACTGCCGCTGTGCAATCATCGAGTTGGCTTGGGTAGCGCGCAGCGGGTGCCAGCGCATATTCCACAGAGACATAAATGGCCTGAGTCGCGACAATGGGAGGCGCATTGAGGCCCATCCATTCCTTGTAGCCCCAGCGCCAAGCCCCGCCATGAATGTTGATCATGACAGGCAATTCTCGCAAATGCGCGTCGCTCGGCAGGTAGATGTCGAGTCTTTGCGCGTTGCCCGGTCCGTACGGTATTCCCAATTCACAGCGGGTCGTCATTGCTGCGATTCGCGACAACGCCAAGGCCGACTGACCGTATGCATCCGCACGGTCATTGATCGAACCCTGTGAAGGGAGATTGGCGAACGGCAAAAGCACGCCTTCTGCGACAGCGGCGCCGTTATGACAGGGCGCACCACCCCTGTTGTCCGCCCTTGCGCTGCTCGCGATGACGCCTCCGGTAAGGGCTGCCACACCGGATAAGACACGACGTCGTTCAAAATTGATCAATGTACACCTCGGGAAACATTGTTTTACATCCCTACTTGAATTTGGCGGTCAGCTTGATGCCCACAGTGCGCGGGGCACCAAAAGCATACTTGTACGCACGTGCGGTCCCATCCTCCAATGCGAATGTGAGGTAATCCGTATTGGCGAGATTGCGCCCGTAGGCTTGCACTTCGTAACGATCGCCCGGGGACGTGTATTGCAGATAAGCGTCTGTCAGCTCATACGCGCCCTGACGAGAGTCCTCAAAGTTATAGTTGCTGAAATACTGTGCGGTGCGAAAGCTAGTTTGGGCCTGAGCTGTCAGGGTGCCTTGATTCGAGAGTTCCCAGCTATGTTCAATACCTGCAGTGGCGCTGATCTTGGGCGATTGGATCATCGAATCACCGGCGAGATTATAAGCGACCGCCATGCTGCCGCCACCCGGCTGATAAGTCGTCAGCAGGCCGAGAAAATTCGTGAACTTGGCCGAGAGGTAGTCGACTGACAAATTGATCCGTCCAATCGGATTAATATTTGCATTGATCGAGGCTTCAATACCTTTCATCGTGGCCGCGCCCGCATTCGCGATGGAGCTTGCATTCGAACAGGTGGGACAGGCGCCTAACTGCGCCTGATAGCCGTAGTAATTCTCATAGAACACGTCTCCTTTTACCTCGACGCTGCGATCGAACACCCATTGCTTCACACCCAGCTCGTAGTTCTTCGCCGTTTCAGGTCCGTATTGCGTGCTTGGCATTAGGCCGTTCGAATTAAAGCCTCCCGCTTTGTAACCCGTGTCGAATTTACCGTAGATCAGCGAGTCCGCGGTCGGCGTCCAGTCCACCCCGACGTGATATGTTGGTCGGTTGCTATGAGACGAGCCATTTTGGACTGAGGTCGCGATCGGCGTCGAACTGGGTGGTAAGCCTAGGAGCTGTGGGTAGAGCAGCGCGGTGCCAATGCGGTTCTTATCGTCATAGTTCTCACGAGCCCCGAGCGAGAGCTTGACGGAATCGATGACTTGAAAGTTTACCGTGCCGAAGGCGGCATAAGAATCCGTCTGCACGGTGGGATACGGAAACGCAAATGCCGGAGGGAAACCATTTGCAGTCTGGATCTGATAAGCGCTGTTCATGCTGCTATTTTCCACGAAATAAAACAGTCCGCCCTGCCAGGTCACCCGCTGATTGGGAGAAGAGGCAATCCGCAACTCATGATTTTGCGTCACCGGTCTCTCGTCGGTGATGTACTTTGCCGGCGTCTGTGTCACCGCATTGCTGTCATCTTCAACATGATAAAAATGCGTGTAATCATAACCCCCGACATACGACAGGGTTGCATTGGCAAACAGTGTGTAATTTAACTCCCAGTGCAGACGATATTCGGTCAGCTGTTGCTGAAATGGCACGAGCGTCGAGTAACTATTGTAGTTAATGCCGGCGGGCGTCGAATGATAAATATCTGTACCTGCCGCGTTATAGGAGAAGGGCACTTCTTGGTAGCCCTGACCGGCGCCCCCGCCCCTCGTGTATTGACCCGTGACGAGTCCAGTGAAACCGTCAAACGGCTGGAAAGCCACAGATACGCGCCCGGACTGCGTATCCTCGTCATCGTTTCTCGAATTCTGTTCGGGATTAAATCGATAACCTTGATGAGTGTAGCTTGCAAACGCTGCTCTGATCTGCACTGTATCGCTTAGGGGGATATTGACGGCACCTTCCGTGTGTAGGAACTGATAATTGCCGAAATCAATGGTGCCGTAACCGCCGAATTCATCGGTGGGCTTCTGCGTTATAAAGTTCACAGCCCCGCCGATGGCGTTGCGCCCGTATAGAGTCCCCTGGGGACCACGCAGGACTTCTACGCGCTCAAGATCAAAAGTCGACGCATTAAGCGCGTACGTCCGATCCTGAAAAAAACCATCGATAGAAACGGGTACCGCCGGATCGCCGATTTCCGAAGCATCACGGCTGCTGACTCCGCGAATCGTGAGGAAGATCGCGCCTTGGCCGGAGGATCCAAAATTTAAAGTTGGATCAAGCCGTGAGAGTGTCGCGACATCGTGAACGCCGTCCGCTGACAGCTCGGCGCCGCTGAAGACATCCATCGAGATGGGGGTCTTACTCTCCGGGGTGGCGCGCTTTTCTGCGGTGACAACAATTTCGCCGAGTGAATCTTGTTCCGCTGCCATGACTGAATGAACAGGTGCGGCAACGCCTAAACAGAGGCCGCTGAGCGCAACGCGAAATGCCAAGCTTCGAAGATGCATTGATGTATCCCTTGATGTAAATGGGTGATGTATTCGCTCAGTATCTCGCCGGCCAATAATGATTGAAAAGTCAACTAACCGGTAATCTACGTATAATCGAGTGTTGGGCGTCCGTCAATTGTATTTTTCATTTTATTAATTATTTTTTTGTGCACGTTTTGAACGAGAGAATTCAACGTACGGCACGCGAAGCAAAGCGGCTCGCAAGCAAAGCGCGCACGCACGTCGGCGCTGCAAACGAGGACTTTGACCATCGCCGCATCGAAAGGCCGCCCGTCGCTTCCCGATAAGGAGCTTCAGCCGGACATGGTCAGAACCGCCGACTCGATCGCGTTATGGCGCGGATCACACGGCGAGAATGCCTTTGACGTAGTCCAGGCAGCGTCTGATCTCCTGCGTCGAAGTCCCGCTGCCTGCATATTCATACTCTACATCTACCGGGAAGGCGTAGCGTTCCCTCTTCAGTAATTCGAGGACAGGTCTGATGGGGGTATCGCCCTCCCCTAAGGGAACGTTCGGTCCGTTATTGTTCTTGCGGTCTTTCACGTGCAAATTGCTGATACGATCATGGTGTGCGCGAATGAACGCAACGGAATCGAAGCCTGCGGCGCTGAAGTGCCCGATGTCGAGATTGATCTTGTACCATCTGGACAGTGCAAGACCTTGGATAAAGCTCTGCGGCGTCGCGAACTGATCGGGATCGGCTAGGTTTGAGTGACCGTGAAATGCGAGGTAGGCCTCGTGTTTCTCGACAAAGGGAATCGCCCGGCGCGCCATCGTGAGCGTTGTCGAGGCGGTCATGATTCGAGTCCCGCACGCTCTTGTCATCTCGAAGCCGCGGTCGACCTCTTCGTCGGTGCAATTGTCTTTTAGCAAATAATTGAATGCAAAAATACGGATGCCGGCGCGCCTAAATTTTTCGCTCGCTATGCCGACATGATCAAGTCCAGGCCCCAAGCGCCATTGACGCACCGCTTCTCGGTCCATGATCGCCGAGGCGGGCAATGGACCCGTGGGCATCGCACCGCGCAGCGATGCCTCGGTCGGCTTTCCACCCGTCATGCGCCACGGTGCATTGAGCGACAGTGCCGGCGGCTGGAGCATTGGCTCGAACATCTCGCATTCCGTCAAACCGAGTTCGTGCATTGCCGCAATCATTTTGTCGGTCACGTCGCCCGGGGTTTCGAGCATGTCGCGGAAGCTGTAGGTCTGCACACCCAAACGAGGATTGCCGGAGGAAGGCTTTCCGACGCTTAGACGCGTACCAAAGGCTGCAAAGGCAGGTATTCCTGCGACCGTAAGTCTTAAGAGGCGTCTTCTGGAAATGGTCATGATTTAATCTCAGCGGCTCAGTGGAACTCAGCATGAATAAGGCATCGCGACATCAGTCGAGAGGCTGGTGTAATTTAAAATCACGTGACGAATCGCCGATATAAAGGGTTCGGCCTTCGCGCTTAGTGATCCACTTCTTTCCGATCTCGGACCAGTATTGCAACCGGCGTAGCTGGACCGGAATCGAGACTCGTTTGCTCTCACCGGGTTTTAGCGTTATGCGATCAAATCCAATCAATGTGCGCGGCGCAAATTTAACGCCGTCGGGAATATCGGCCGGGGCCCCTAGATAGACCTGGGGAACTTCGTCGCTTGCAACTTGGCCCACGTTTTGGAGAGTGAAGCTTGCATCTAAGCCGCCTGCTGCGGCGGGCTTCACTTTCAGATCAGAATAGCGAAACTTGGTGTATGAGAGGCCGTATCCAAAGGGGAACAGTGGCTTAATGCCGTGCTGATCGAACCAGCGATAGCCCACGTCGATGCCTTCCGAATACGTAACCTTGCCGTCTAATCGTTGACCGCGTTCCGGGTACGCCGGATCGGTCGCCGGATAATCCTCGAGACGCTGTGCCCAGGTGAATGGCAGCCGGCCAGCAGGGCTCACCTGGCCCAACAGAACGTTCGCGGCCGCAAGTCCGCCTTCGTCGCCCGTCCACCACATTTCAAGCACCGCTTTAACTTTGTGGAGCCACGGCATGGCGATCGGGAGACTCGTGTTGAGAATCACGATGGTGTGGGAGTTCACCGCACTGATCGCATCGATCAATGCATCTTGATCACCCGGAAGCCCAAATGTGGGTACATCCTTCTGCCAAGCAAACACCACGGCAGTTTTCGCCCTTTTTGCAGCTGCTACTGCGAGCTTGAAATTGACATCTCGCCGCTCCGGCGTCATCCAATTGAGGCGAATCTGCACCGGTGCGTGGGAGGTGTCGCTCTCGGTTGCAACCGCGATCGAATGCACCCCCGAATCCAGTTGCACCGCTCGACGCACATTGTTCAGTCCGTCGAAAGTTGGAAGGAGGTTATCTTGCCCGGCTTGTACCGTATCACCGTGCCGTGCGCCGGTCACCGAGCTGGTGCGGGAGATCTCTTTGCCATCAATGGAGAGATTGGCATTCGTGCCCAGCATCTGCAGATAAATCCAATATGAGCAAGTGCGAGGCACCGTCAATTCGCCTTTCCAGGAATAATGAGAATCTGGGGCTAACTCCCGATTGTTCGAGCGAGTAAAATCGACTTGCCCGTCCGCAGTCAAAGCCGTGGTCCCCTCCGTGCGTAGCAAACCCGGCATGCCCTGATGCGAGAGCGCGGCCGCGGGGATCGGCGTGCCGGTCATATCATCCGCCACGGAAAATGTTAGGTGGACCCTCGGATCATGCGCTGCCAACTCCTCGAATTGCTTCAAGGACCCTACTTGCCTCTCCGGCAAGCCCAATGCATGCTCCGCATTGATCCCAAGCGCCACGGTTTGTGCTGCCCCGGGACCGATGAGCGCCACAGACTGCAGCGAGTCATGATTGAGCGGTAAGATGCCACCGTCGTTCTTCAGCAGAACGGCCGAATCCTCGCTGGTCTTCTTGATGATATTAATGATGGATGTATCCGGAGGCGCCCCCGTTGGTTGGTGAGTTTTGCCATCCAGATATCCGAAGCGTTCCATCTGCAGAAGGACATGGGTGACAGCTCCATCGATCGCTGTCATTTTTACTTGCCCGGTTCGCAGCGCCTCCCACATGTTTTGAGGATGCGGATCGTCGGGAAACTGACCCTCCATGTTCTTGGGCCTTGCTTTGGGCGGCCCGAGCGATACTTCCTCGGGCATGCTGCGGGCAAAAACCCTGCCGAGTACGCTCATACTCGTCTGCAAGGGTTCCATCTGCCCGGGCGAAATGTCGAAGTAGGATCGCATGATCGACAGCCACGGGCTTGCGGGGAGGAGTTTACCCGGCATTTCCATGTCGAGGCCCGCATTGATGTAGCGGCTTTGGTGCACGGCGCCCCAATCGGCGGTCTCGAAGCCCGTGAAGCCCATTTCATCGCGCAATATTTCATTGAGCAACAGACCATTGCCACACGCAAACTCGCCGTTCAATTTGTTGTAGGAACACATAATGGAAGATACGCCGGCCGCGACGGCATCGGCAAAGGGCGCCAGATATACTTCATGTAGCGTCTGTGGCGCGACGGTGGCGTCGTAACCATTCAGGTCGTATCCCGCAAAGTGCTTGGCTTGAGCCATCACCCCCTCGGCTTGGATCCCATGGATTTCGCTCGCACCCAGTTCCCCGGTCAACACGGGATCCTCGCCAAACGTGTTCCAGCCGCGCCGGAACGATAGATCGCGCAGAATATTGATGAACGGTTCGAGTGCAATATCGACGCCGAGACGTTTCGCTTCGAGGCCGATGACTCGACCAGTTCGTTCGGCATCCACTTTGCTGAACGTCGCGGCCAGCCCCATGGTCGAAGTTGGCGCCGCGGACGCTACTCTGGTCAGAATGCCGGGTGGTCCATCCGCCAAGCGCATCGAAGGTATTCCGAGCCGTTCCACGCCGGGCAGAAAGCCCGCCTCTCCCTGATTAGTGGACGGTTTTTCTTCCGCGCCCTGAATCAGTGAGATCTTTTCCTCCAGAGTCATCTGCTGCAACAGTGCCTCGACTCGGGCAATGGCGCTGGCCCGGGGATCGTGTTCGTGCGCCGCAACTTCAATGCTGCAAATGGCGGCGGCCGCCCACATGCGGCCCGCAGCAAGCAACAAAGAAAAGGCAAAACTCGCAATGATGCCCCAACGGGTTTTGTAACCCACGTCGATTCCTTCCGTTAGATCACTTGCTTAAAGATGACGCGGTGAAAGCTTAAACTGCAGCGCGCTCGGCAAAAATCAAAATCCATCCTATGCGGGTTATTTGAAAAGTCAAGTATCACGAATGAGCCTGATCGCCGCCACGGACGGCATTCATTTACCATCGATTTTACTATCGATGGATTTTTCTCAGGGCAGGAAGTCACATTAGAATAATAGTTGACTTTTCACATATATCCCATAGGATCGGTCGCTACAACAGAGGAGTGAGGATGCGCCTAGCGCCGGCTATCAATTCAGAGGCCAAGATTCCCTCGGCCTCGGACGCGCGGGCGTGGGGCTGCGTACTGATCTGCACGCTGGCTTATGTCTTTGCCTACATCGACAGGCAGATATTGTCGCTGCTGATCCAGCCAATAAAACATGATCTCATGTTGACCGCCACTCAATTCGGTCTGTTGAGCGGCCTTGCCTTCGCGGTTTTCTACGCCATCTTGGGGATTCCCATCGCAGCGCTTTCCGACTCACGGTCGCGCGTTAATATCATTGCTGCCGGGTTGTTGGTTTGGAGCGCGGCTACCGTTACCTGCGGGCTGGCGCGATCTTTCTCGCAGCTCTTCGTAGCGCGCATCTGTGTCGGAGCGGGCGAAGCAACGATATCACCCACCTCCTATTCGTTGATCGCCGACTTGTTTCCCATGGATCGGCTTGGACGCGCGCTTGCTGTGTACTCAACAGGCTCTTTCTTGGGGTCCGGTCTCGGATTCCTGGTGAGCGGGTGGATAGTTGGCGTGGTGGGCGGTCCAGCGCATCCCAGCTCGCCGCTGCCCTTCCACCTCGCCCCTTGGCAGCTTGCGTTCGTTGCTGCAGGTCTGCCTGGTATCGCGCTCGCGGTGTTGATTCCCTTCGTGATGCGAGACACTCACCGTTCCCGGAATCGACACTCAACAGAACCGCGAGCTAGCTTTGGCCACGTCCTTGCCTTCATGCGTATCCGAAGGTCGGTGATCACCAGTCTGTATTTAGGTTTCTCATTCTGCGCCATGTCAATCTTCTCGCTTATGGCGTGGGCGCCCGCGTATCTAATGCGCACATTCGGCTTGGATGCCCGGACTACGGGCTATTGGTTAGGTGGCGTAGTCTTAGTATCGTGTACCGCAGGCGTCTTGATCAGTGGCGGCCTGATAGAATGTTTGCGGCGCCGTGGCAAACTGGAATCTCCTTATCTCACGGGTATCATCGGGGCTGCGGGCGTCATAATCACCGCGACGCCCCTCGGGTTCGTTGAACGTTTCGATGTTGCCATTGCATTGCTTGCGGCCGCTACATTCTTCGCGACATTTGCACTGCCTGCCTCTACTACGGCAATGCAGCTGGTGGCACCCGCCAATATGCGAGCCAGGATCTCGGCGATGTTTCTCTTTTGTAATTCGCTCTTTGGCCTCGCGCTCGGCGCCTTCTTGGTCGGCGTGCTCAATGACCACGTGTACTCCGCGATCAGCTACTCGCTGACGACTGTGGTTGTGGGCGCCTCAGTAATCGCGCTGGTTATTCTGGTGGCTGGCACGCCGGCGCTGCGGCGTGCGCTGGCGACGTCTTCACAATGACTCCCACCAATGACGCCGTGTTTGTAGAGATGACCGAACTCGGTGAGAATGGCTTGCGGGTTGGCGTCAAGGATTGCATTGACGTTGCCGGCTCCGCGACGCGCTCCGGTAGCGCTGCGCTCGCCGACGCCGCGCCTGCCCTCGCGCACGCAACCGTTGTCAGGGCGTTGCTTGATGGAGGCTGCCGCATTGTCGGTAAAACCAATATGCATGAGCTGGCCTACGGAGTGACCGGCATTAACGGGTGGACTGGGACGCCAGTCAACACACGATACCCAGACCGTGTGCCCGGGGGTTCATCAAGTGGCTCCGCCGTGGCGGTCGCAGCAGGATCAGTGGATTTTGCCATAGGCACCGACACGGGCGGCTCCATTCGCATACCCGCTGCGTGTTGCGGCGTCTATGGCCTCAAGCCCAGCTTCGGGCGTATCAGCCGTGTCGGCGTTCATCCGGCGGTGTCCACGTTGGATTGCGTCGGGCCTTTCTCCCGCGACATTGATATGCTCGAGCGGGCCATGATGCTGATGGATGCCTCGTACGTGCGGCGAACGGAAATGCCCGCCGTGCGCATTGGCTGGGTGAACGTGAACGCAGAGCCACAAATCACCGCGTCTGTAATGGCGCATCTGCATCGGACAGGCGTCACCCTCTCGCGAGTCAACCTACCGTCGTTCGATGCGGCGTATCGCGCCGCCCTCACTATAATTGCCGCGGAGACCTGGACCGCGGTCGGACATCTGAGTGCCTCGCAAGCCTTGGGGGCGGACGTTCGCGCGCGACTGCTTGCTGCCCGCGAGATTACCTCAACTGCGGTAAACGAAGCCGAACTCGTTCGGTCCCGATTTCGCGACGAAGTTGACGCCGCTTTAGAGGAGGTCGACGTCCTTGCACTACCGACCGTCTTCGACGTTCCGCCTACGCTGAGCACCGCGGGCCACCCTCGTGTCGTTTTGCATCTCACAGGACTGGTTCGCCAATTTAATCTATCAGGACATCCTGCGTTAACTTTGCCTCTCGAAACGCCGCAGGGCCTGCCGGCTGGATTACAGCTCGTGGGACCTCTGCATGCCGACGCAACGGTGTGTGCGGTCGCGCGTTATTTTGCCCGCCACGAGGAATTCCTTTGACCATGCCCAACCGGATGACAGAGCCGCAGCACGCCACGACGGACCCTAATACTCCCCTCGCGATTCTTCTCGCAACCGTAAAAGATCGGAGTGGCGAGTTTGATGCGAACCAACACATCAGTGAGGACGTCATCGCTATGATGAAAGCAGCCGGCGTCTATCGCGCGATGGTAGCCCGCCGGTTCGGCGGCGACGAGAAGTCGCCGATGGAGTTTCTTCGCTTGATCGAGACCATTTCCATGGCGAACGGGTCCGCCGGCTGGGTGGCGAGTTTCGGCTTCTCCGCGATTTATCTATCGGCTCTGCCGATAGATACGCTGAACTCCATTTATGCGAATGGTCCCGATGTGGTATTCGCGGGCGGGATTTTTCCGCCGCAAAATGCCGCCCCGGTCCCCGGCGGCGTAGAAGTATCCGGTCGTTGGAGTTGGGGTAGCGGCTGTTGCGGTGCCGACCTTATCGGAGTTGGCATCAAGGCGCCCGGTGCAGGCGCTGCGGGCGGACTACCGCTGACGGCAGTGATGCCGCGCTCTCTCGTCACCATCGAAAATAATTGGAATGTAAATGGCTTGAAGGGCACCGGGAGTCACGACCTGATTGTCGACCGAGTCGTGGTTCCTGACGCGTGGACTTTCGTGCGAGGGGGTGAATCGAGCCTCGACACTCCGTTGTATCGATATCCTACGATGGCGCTGGCCGCACAAGTCCTGGCCGTCGTTGCACTTGGAACGGCACGCGCCGCGCTCGATGACATCACAGCAATGGCAGGTGGTCGCGGGTCAATCACCGGAGCGCCCGTGCTGGCTGATCGGGCCTACGTCCAGATTGGCATCGCTGAAGCAGAGGCTGCGCTGCGCTCCGCACGTGGGTTTTTCTATGAGTCGACCGACCAGGCGTTTGCGGCGCTCATTGCAGGTGATACAGTCGATTTGACGGCTCGGAATCTGTTGCGTTTATCTTCCAGTCACGCGGCGAAAGTAAGTTCCCAAGTAGCTCAGACTGCTTACCGCCTCTCCGGCACAACGGGCATTTTCACCGGAAATTCGCTTGCTCAACGCTTCCAAGACACCCTCATCGTGCCACAACATGCCTTTCTCTCAGAGGGTACCTGGCAGAGCGCAGGGCGCGTCTTTCTCGGTCTCGATACCCCGCCCGGTTTTCCCTAAGTGATTGCGAGGAGCTTGTGTGAGCAGTGAACAACCGAAAAAACTTCGCCTGCTGTTATGCGGCGCCGTCCTGCAGAACTTCTTTGACCTTCCGACGGCACAAATTGGCGCGGTATGGCAGGCGACCGGCGAGATGTTGAAAGCCATTCGCGATCTACCCGGTGTCGACATTCTGGGAACCCTGGACGATGACGAGACGATGGTTGGCGCATCGCCCAATGGCTGGCCGTGGACGTTCTACATTCTAGCGGACGTTCCCGACTGGTCGACTGCTGTCGCTGCCTGCAATCTGTTTCGCACCATCGCGGTGGGAGAACACCGTCTATGGAAATACATTCGAGTTGAAGCACGCATCGGTAGGGAATTGGTCATCCCGCAATGAGCGATGACATTGCATTCTTACGGTTGTGCGCGCGCCTCGACACGCTCGAGTCACAGGTCGCCATCCGCGCGATTATGACGCAATACATGCATTTATGCGACTCACTAGACGCAACCACGCCCATGCAAGAGATCGGCGAATTGTTCACCGTCGATGCCGTGTGGAGCGGCACCGGCGCCCGTTACGGTGCCGCATTCGGCGAGCACCGCGGACGTGAAAGCATTCTTGCGATGCTCGAAGCTTATCGAACGCCGCCTCACTTCCAGTTGAACGCGCATTTCTTGACCTCTGAAACCATTATCGTCGACACAGATACCGCTCGGGCCGGCTGGATGATGCTACAGACCTCGACGTATACCAGCGGCGCCTCCGACCTGCGCAGCGCGCGATTGACGGTTGATTTCAAACGCGCCGACGGCCGCTGGCGGATCAGCCGCTTCGTGACGGCCAATTTATTCAGCCGACCGGTCGACTACTGGGATGATCCCGCTCCGACACCGGTCCCCACAGGAGCACACAAATGACTAACGATGTTGCCGCTGTCGATTATCCGAGCCTAGTCGGCGAAGATCGGGTGCACACGTCGCTGTATGTCGATGCGGGCATCTTCGATGCCGAGATGGACAAGATTTTCCAGAACACTTGGGTTTGGGTCGCTCACGCCAGCGAAATTCCCGCTGCAGGTAATTACAAGATGTCCCACGTGGGGCGGCAACCCGTGATCGTGACGCGCACTGCCGACGGCCGAGCCCATGTGTTGCTCAATCGTTGCCGTCACCGTGCGGGCAGCGTCTGCGAACAACGCGAAGGCAAGACCAGCGTATTTGTGTGTCGCTACCACGGGTGGAGCTACGACCTGACCGGCAAGCTGCGTGGTGTACCGCATTCGGGCGGCTACGATGAAAACTTCGAAAAGAAGGATTATCCGTTGGTCTCCTTGCGCGTCGAGGAATACGCCGGACTCATCTTTGCGACCTTTCGCGATGATATCCAGCCACTGGTGGACTATCTCGGCGGCGCGAAAAAATGGATCGACCTATTCATGAAGCAGGGGGCCGGTTTCGGAATCAAGACCTTAGGTTCGCAGCGCTTCAGATTTCGCGGCAATTGGAAGATTCAACTCGAGAACACCACGGACGCCTATCACTTCCCAATTGTGCATCGCAGTTTTCTGACGTCGCTCGACGATGAAACAGAAGAACTATTCGACGTGTTAAATCAAAAAGGATGGGTCGAAGATCTTGGCAACGGCCACAGCGTGATGGTTATGATTCCTGACCTCATCGATCTGGAGGAGAATCTTGATGCGCCCATTCCAGAGCGCTTCCAGGCATTGGCCGATGAACTGGCCCAGGACCATGCGCCTGCCGTCGTGCGCAGGATCATTCGCGCCGTCGGCGGCACGGGTTTCAACATCAACCTATTTCCGAACGTTGCGTGTTCGATGGCGTTCTTTCGCGTTCTGCGGCCGATCTCGGTGGACGAGACGGAGATTACGCACATCGCCATAGGCATGGACGGCGGCCCGGAGGTCGCCAACCGGGCGAGAATGCGCTTGCATGAACATTTTCAAGGGCCGATGGGATTCGGTTCGCCGGACGATGCCGAAGGGTGGGAGCGCGTGCAGCGCGGTGCGGCGTCCGGCGAGAACTTATGGATTCTGTTGAATCGCGCCAAACCGAACGACGTGAGCGCCGAGACCGGCATGCGCGCGGCGTATCAAATGTGGAAGAGGATGATGGCCCCATGAACGCAGTCAAGGACAACTCAGCGTCGCCCGACCTATATGCTATTGGATTGGCCGAGGCCACCGAATTCATCTGGGCTGAAGCGGATTTGCTCGACTCGCAGAAATATACCCATTGGCTGTCGCTTTGGACGGCAACCGGGCGTTATATTATTCCAATTGCTCGCGGTGTCCAAGACCATGCGGCCCATCTGAATGTCGTGTACGACGACCACGCGATGCGTGATGCCCGGATCCAGCGTTTGAAGAGCGGCCTATCGATGTCGGCGGCCCCATCGGCACGCACGGTGCGCGGGGTTTCCCGATTTGTAAAATCCGAGACATCCGACGGTGCCATCGTCGTACGTTGTTCGCAACATCTGGTCGAATACAAATATGATCGCACGCGCATTCTTGCGGCGGACGTCACTTACCGGTTGGTTCGCGTCGGTGCCGCGTTGATGTTGGATGGCAAGATAGTCCAACTCATCAATTCGGACGAGGCATTGTTCGGCATAGGCTACCTGCTTTGAGCGCAGGGGTAGCGCTGGTCACCGGCGGCGCCCGCGGATTGGGCGCGGCGATCGTGACTTCACTGCATGCCGCAGATTTCTGCGTCGGTATTGGCGATGTCGATTTGGAGGCCGGCGAAAACCTTGCTCGCCGCATCGATCCGCGCGGAGAGCGTGTTATCGCCCTTTCTCTCGACGTGCGCGACAATTCGTCCTTCGAATCTGCACGGGACACGCTGCTCGCCCGCTTTGGGAGCATCGAAGCACTCGTCAACAATGCAGCGATGACGGCGGCGAAGCCGGTGCTCGAGATTACGCCGGAAGAGTTTGATGCCGTGATGGCCGTCAATGCCCGAGGCACATTTTTAGGTAGTCAGGTCTTCGGCCGGGAGTTCAAAACGCGCCGCTATGGTCGGATCGTTAATATTGCATCGCTTGCCGGCCAAAACGGCGGTACGGCAACGGGTGCCCACTATGCCGCATCGAAAGGGGCCGTTATGACGCTCACGAAGGTATTCGCCCGCGATCTGGCGCCGTTCGGCATCACTGTGAATGCTATCGCGCCGGGACCACTGGACACGCCCATGGTTCATCGAACGGTGCCCTCTGATCGGTTGGCGGAACTCATTGCGGGAATTCCGGTGGGCGCCCTTGGCGACCCTGGGTTTGTCGCTGCGATGGTGGCGCGCCTGTGCGCGCGCGACGCGGGCTTCGCTAACGGAGCCACGTGGGACATCAACGGCGGCCTGTTCATGCGGTGAGAGAGATTAATCAACTCGTCCGGATCCCCCGTCGTCGCTGGCGTGTAGCCGCGATCATGGGCATTGGCATTTTGATCAATTATCTCGATCGCGTGAGCCTATCGGTTGCCGCCCCTCAGCTTCAGACGGCTTTCCACATCGGTCCTGCGCAACTTGGCATCCTGTTCAGCGCCTTTTTCTGGTCGTACTCACTGTGCCAGCTTCCCGTCGGTATGCTGCTCGATCGTCTCGGCACCGTGCGTACGGGTCGCTGGAGCGGTTTGCTCTGGGGAGTCGCATCCGCAGCCAGTGCAGCGGCCGGCGGCTACGTCGGGCTCATCGCCGCACGGATGCTGCTGGGTGTTGCCGAAGCCCCGAGCTTTTCTGTCGCCGCCAAAGTCACCGGTTATTGGTTTCCCCGTAACGAGCGCTCGTTCGCCACGGCGCTGTTCGATGCTGCCGCCAAGTTCTCGAATGTAATTGGCGTACCCGTCGTGGCGATTCTCGTCGTGATCGCGGGGTGGCGGTGGGGCTTCGCTGTATTGGCCGGGCTCAATTTTCTTTACTTCATCGCCTTTTTCTGCCTGTACCGCGATCCCGGCGATGACGTCGGCCTGTCCCCGGCTGAGTATGCATACATTACTCAGGGTGGGGCGACCCGGGAAGGACAGGCTCCTGGCAGCAGCATGGCTTTGCTGCGGTATGTCATCAGGCAACCTAGGGTTTGGGGCCTGACGCTGGGGTTCGCGGCCTACGGATACGTCTTTTATTTCTTTTTGACATGGTTGCCGAGCTATCTCGTGCACACAATGCACATGACTCTGCTCGGTTCCGCGGGCTACGCATCGATACCCTGGATGGCTGCAACGTGCACCGACCTGTTCGTCGGCGGCTGGCTGATCGATGCCCTGATTACTCGCGGATACCGCGAATCGCACGTCCGGAAAACAGTGCTGGTCGGCGGTCTGGTACTTGGGCTCGCCGTCGTCGGCGCTGCACAAACGCAGGATGCGCGCACCGCCATCATCTGGATCTCGGTCTCACTCAGTGGTCTTGCCGCCGCCGCGCCAGTATTCTGGTCGCTGCCCTCCCTAATTGCACCCAAGGGCGGCGTCGGCACGCTGAGCGGCATCATGAATTTAGGCAACAATTTACTAGGCGCGGCGGCGCCCGCCATCACGGGCTTCATCGTGGGTACGACCAACTCGTTTGCTTTGGCGTTCTCCCTCGCGGGCATTGTGCTCGTCCTCGGCATCGCCTGCTTCCTTACATTGCTCGGGCCTATCGAATCCATTGCCGACATGAACTGAGGTCCAGCTTGGCCACCGCGCTAAGCGGCTGCGACTCTGCGCCGTTTGACGGGGTTTTGCTCGAAGCGATCCGAACCGGCGGTTGGCAACGCGGTTAGAACGAAGTCGAACTCGATCTCGGCAAATGGCTGATCGAGCTTGATAGCAGGCACTCCGGATGCCTCAGCGCGATCAACCATATCGACGATCAGATCGTCGCGTGTCGCGAAGGCGAAGTCATCGTGTAAGTAGCGATCACCCTTGATATTGATTTGGGTCGTTAGATAACGGTAACCGGAAGCAGAGACAAAAAAATGAATATGGGCGGGGCGCTGGCCGTGCCGACCGATTACGTTCAAGTACGCTTGTGTGGGCCCGTCGGGCGGGCAACCGTAGCCGGAGGGTACGATGCTCCGAAACTCATAACGGCCCTGTTCGCCCGTTCTGATTCGCCGGCGCAGATTGAATGAAGACTGGCTGGAGTCAAAAAACGAATACATCCCTTGGGTGTTCGCATGCCACACATCCACCACGGCATTGCTGACAGGGGCACCCTGCCCGTCACGAACCACGCCGTGCATAAACAGAACCTTCCCGGGATCGGAGCCATCGTCCAACCGCGCCGTTCCGACCGACATCGGCGCGCCGCCCACATACAAGGGACCTTCGATGGTCCGGGACGTACCGGCCTTAATCCCAGCGGCCTCGTCCTGCGCATCCATTCGGACGTCGAGAAGATGCTCGAGTCCGGAGCCGGCTGCCAGAAGACCCGCCTCACCCGCAGCGCCCAAGTCGTTGAGATAGTTGACGCCAACCCAGAATTCTTCGGCTGTGATGTCAAGGTCTTCGATAGTTCTCAGCAAATCGGATAACAGCCGATGAATAATCCGCTTCGCCCGAGGATTACCACCACTTCCTTTCTCGCCGCTAGCCACCTTCAGGAAGTCGACGATTTCTGATCTGTCCGAAATTTTAACGGTCATTGAAAGATTCTCCTACTTTATCCACGCAAGGTTGCGGCTTCTCTTGCGCTTATTAATGCGCGAATGTGGTTGCTATCGATCATCTTCATACAACGACGAGGGATGGCGACACAATGGTGTGACGTCAATTCTCATGTACGGAAACAAAGGCAATGAGAGCAGCAATTCATGCAGCTCAGCCGGACTATCAACATCGAACACGCTCACATTCGCGTATTGACCGACTATCCGCCAAATATGACGCCACTTGCCATTTCGCTGCAGTTCCTGGAAGCGGGATTTCTCCTCCAACTTCAATTGATCGGAGCGCTGTGCCGGAATCTCGTGCGGTATATTGACGTTCATGCTTACCAGGAACAACAAGTTAAGCTCCTCGTGGGGCCGCAGGTGTGCTAAAGACGCGGCGCTTCGAGTCACGGCGCATATAGTTCAAGCGATCTTCATCTAGGGCTATGCCCAAGCCGGGTCCGGTTGGAAGCTTTAGGTTGAACTCGCTGTATTCCAGCGGGTGCGTCAAAATAGACTCTATTTGCAGCAACGGACCAAACAATTCAGTGCCCCATTGGAGATTAGGAAATGTCGCAAATAATTGTGCCGCGGCAACCGTACCCACGGCGCCTTCGAGCATGGTGCCGCCGTAAAGTTCGATTCCCGCCGCATCGGCGATCACCGCGACTCGGCCAGCCGAGAGCAGTCCGCCAGATTGCTCGATTTTGATGGCAAATACATCTGCGGCGCCAAGACGCGCGAGTTCGAACGCGCTTTCGGGTCCCGTTAAAGATTCATCCGCCATCAGGGCAATGGGATAGTGACCCCTAAGCCGCGCGAGCGCAGCGGCTGTAGCGACGGGTTGCTCGACTAAATCGCAACCGGCATCGACCAGTCCGGCTAACCCACGTCGCGCCTCCCGCTCGTTCCACGCCATGTTGACATCGACTCTGACGGAGGCGCGGTCTCCCAATGCTCGCTTGATGGCGGCAACGTGCGTAATATCATCCGCAACCGCACGCGCTCCAATCTTTAGTTTAAAAATGTTGTGTCTGCGAATGTCGAGCATGCTCTCGGCCTCCTCGATATCGCGTTCGGTATTTCCCGAGGCAAGCGTCCAGGCGACTGACAGCGTCTCCCGCACGCGCCCGCCGAACAAGGATGAAAGAGGAACACCCAGACGTTTTGCCCACCCGTCCATGAGCGCCGTCTCAACGGCGCACTTAGCAAACCGATTACCTTTAACCGCTCTTCCGATCATTGCCATAGTCGATTGGACCTGATCGGAAGAGGTTTTGAGCATCAATGGTGCAATATAGGTATCAATGGCAGACTTTATGCTTTCAGGACTCTCCGGCCCGTAAGCGAGACCGGCGATGGTGGTGCCCTCGCCAATACCCACCAAGCCATCGGAGGTATAAATGCACACCAGCACCATCGTTTGACCTTGCATGGTCGCCATGGACAACTTGTGCGGTCGAATTGTCGGCGCGTCCAATATAAGGGTCTCGACACGCTCTACGAGAGGACCTTGCGCAGCACTATCCAATGTAGGGTCGGCCATGCGTTGATTGTTCCCCTCGGCGACGAATAGATCCAACATTATTTAGCTGTGGAACGATACCTTAAAGGTATAATTTAAGGCACCGGTAGGTTTTTTTACCGCAAGGTGAAAGCGATGGATCTTCGGCAAATGCACTATTTTGTAATTGTCGCGGATGAGCAAAATTTCACTCGCGCGGCACAGACTCTACATATCAGTCAACCTCCTCTCAGTCGTCAGATTCAACTCCTCGAGGCGGAACTGGGGGTAACGCTGCTCGTCCGTACCAGTCGCCCACTTCGACTGACGGACGCGGGAAGAATTTTCTACGATCAGGCGCGACAAATTCTCAGCCGAGTCGATCAAATGAAACGGTTGACCCAGAGAGTCGGCAACAACGAGCGCGCTGTTCTTTCGATCGGGTTCGTGGCCTCAACGTTGTATGGTGGCCTACCCACACTGGTCCGCCGAATTCGGCAATCTCGGCCCGAGGTGGACGTGCAACTCGTTGAGATGATTTCCATTCAGCAGATTGAGGCTCTGAGATCCGGTCGAATTGACGTGGGCTTTGGACGCGTGCGAGCAAGTGACCCAACTCTCGAACGCCTTGTGCTGCGCGAAGAGCGACTGGTGGTCGCTTTGCTGGCGGAAAGCCCCCTGGCGCATGACACGAGACCCATTGCGCTGACGGCGATAGAGGGCCAACGTTTGATCGTGTACCCAAAAGATCCGCGCCCCAGTTTCGCTGACCAAGTACTCTCTCTCATTGAGGATAGAGGCGTTCGCCCCGGCGAAATCCACGAAGTCCGCGAGCTTCAGGCCGCTCTGGGCTTGGTGGCGGCCGACGATGGAATCTGTATCATCCCGGCATCGACGCGGTGGATTCGCGCCGATCTGCGTTATCGGTTGATCGATGACGAGCACGCTACTTCGCCGATCATCATGAGTTATCGACTCAACGACCGCTCCGGCTTTATCCAACTGATCAAAACTCTGATCGCTGAGATATATAAAGAAAAGCCACCATGGCTCGATACGTCTTACAATCGCAATATATTTGATTTCTAAGAGCGCGGACATGGAAAGCAACATGATCTCACCACGAAACGTCCCTGGGCCGATCAGCGCCGTGGCCGTTTGCGGCGGGGATGGGCACGGGCCTGCCCGGGCAGGTGAACTTGCCTGAGGCGTTCGCCAATGGACATCGGGTTCACTACGAACTGCAAGGCGCCGTTGGAGCGCCCGTTGTCGTGCTCTCAAACTCTTTGGGCACCACATTGGCCATGTGGGACCAACAAGTGCCATCGTTGACCCGTCAGTTCCGCGTGCTGCGCTACGATACGCGCGGCCATGGTTCCTCCGAGGTTACGCGAGGCGACTATCAGATCGAAGAACTTGGCTCCGACGTTCTGGATCTGACGGCCGTGCTTGGCATCGACGAGTTTTCGTTCTGCGGTTTATCGATGGGTGGCTTGATTGGGCAGTGGCTTGCTCTCCACGGCGGCAAACGGTTGCATCGGGTGGTTCTTTGCAATACTGCGGCGAAGATTGGCGATGAGAATGGTTGGAGTGCCAGAATCGCGCGGGTGCGACGAGATGGCCTCGCCGATATCGCGCAAGAAGCCATCGCACGTTGGTTTACATCCCCGTTTGCAATTGCGGAGCCCGCACGCGTGGAAGTAATCAAGCGTCTGCTCATCACTTGTGATCCGGCCGGATATGCGGCCAATTGTGCGGCGGTTCGCGATGCTGACTTCCGAAGTCGTCTCGGTGAGATCAACAAGCCAGCGCTAGTCATCGCCGGCGCAAGCGATCCGGTCACCACTCTCGCGGAGTGCCAGGCCCTTGCCGCCGGTATTCGGGGAGCCAAGCTCGCCGTGATGAACGCAGCTCATTTATCCAACTTCGGCGACGAACGCTTCAATTCAGTCTTAACCAATTTCCTTGTTACCTAGGATGTTGGTAGATCACGGGTCGCGGTAGGGACGATTGACAGGTATTTAAGCCGAAGGGAGAAATGCATGAAAAGCACACGCCTCCGTACGTGGAACTGGACGATCGAGGCAGTCAGCGACGTGATCGTTGGCATCACTCGTCACGGCTTCGCCCACTCTGCACCGATCATCGGGCACGTGACAGTGGAGAAACCGAGACTTGCAAGCCAGCTCGCCGAATACATGGCTAGCCTTGCCAAGAAAGGTAATTCAAATGACAAATTGAGGAGGGTCTGCCTCCTGCTCATCCTGCTTACCTCGCTGGGATCGCAGTCATATTGTTGGGCTGCGAATTTTCCACCGGGCAGCAGTCTGCAGTCTTGGCAAGACCCCGGCCTAAGCGATTTGCTAAAGAATTGTCGCAACCTGCCGCAATTTGGCGCTCATATCGAGCGCTTTCTCGGTACGCTCATGAAGCGAATCCATGGATTGCCCGGAACCACGTATGTCGTTTGGAACCGTTAAGAGTGGTGGGGTCAAATGACCGTCTGCGGACATTCCCAAGCCACTACCCTTGCGTTGCGGCCTCAGCAGGATTTTTTCAACGTCGAATCACCGCGGACTCTGGTGGTCACCCCACAGTTTTTAACGGTTCCAAACGACACTCGTACCACAGTTCGCGCGCTTCTCTTATAACTTTTCGCTTCTCCGGATTAGCGCCATAGATTTCATGGCAAGACGGACACAGCGGCGCCGCGTTCTCTTCGACGTCCGGACCATCCCCGGACTGCGGAACGATGTGGTGCACCTCGACGCCGAGCGATCGACACAGACAGCACTGAAAATGCGTCCTGCGTTTTACATCTGTTTTAACTGCCTCTGAAAATGACATTGGATCCTTTGCCCCATAACTCTGTAAGCATTTTGTTCGTCTTGGGCACTGCTCTTCATCTAATGCTGACGCGGCTCACTTTGAGACGGTGGCGGCTCGCCTGCGAAAGATTCACCGACGTCTTTACGAAATCGAGTCGGGCGACCCTGGAGTGAAACATTGGAAACTCCTCACAGAGGTCCGCATCCACTACTTCCGGGGACACTTGATTATCGCTACCGGTGGTTAGAGCGATGTCCGCAAGCGACAGGCCGCGTCCCGCGAGAAAGGTGGTAACAATTACCTCGAAGGTCATTGGAGGCCGATGATCCATATGCGCTTCTTCACGCCCGATGCGCTCTCCCGTCGACGCGCATTCAATTAAGCCATCCGTACCTTTGTGACTTCCGAAGAACTCGTCTCGTGCTTTATAGAGATCAAATCGTACGACTCGTCGGAAAGCCTGAGACACTTCCTGCTTTAAGGTGGGAGGTCGTTGTGAGATGCAGTGGACATACGAAAAGTCCGTACCGCTACTATCTGTGCGAACAATCCTGAAACATTGTGTTCCGTGTTCAGTCATCATCACCTCGAAATGACTGACTCCGCACCCTACCTTGCTTGCATACTCAGTGTGACGCTCCAGCAACGCCGCTAACTCCAGGCCATCCTCGGCGGAAACTCGCTGACCCGGTGCGTATCGGTTGAGCATCGACTTAAAGAATTCAGTCGCGGCGGTCTTTGTTGGGAACGCCTGTGTTGCAATCTCAACTGGCAGCGATCGGCTCATGGCGTCGCCGCTGAGATCGGCAAAGGGAACGCGAACTGGAATTCGCAACCTTCGTGCGCGCAGACCGGCCTCTTGAGTGAGACAGGTCGCTTGAACCGTAGGCGGCCGCAGGACTTGCAGGCGAATTGGCTCCTGAAGGCCCTGAATTCTTCCCATCTCGCGTTTTCATCGCCGATTGATCCGCTACCGTACATCGCATCCTGAAAGTGACTTCCAAAATTCTCGATGACCCCTTTTATCAGACTGTCAAGAAAGCGATTGTTCAGACCTACTATAGGGGCGGGTTTTAGACCGATTTCATTCAGAAATCCACCAAGCCCAGACGCCAGTTCGCTCCGCTCATAGTCGTAGGCTTTCTCTAACTGGCGAATTCGAATACTAACGCCGAAATCGCGACATATCCCCAGTAGCCATTCCTCCTCCGCCTGGCGCATTTCGTTTGCCGCCGAGAGACCGTTGGCCCAGCGGTCCTCGATCATTTCGTCGCTAACCTTGTGGTCGGCGAATCTTGGACCGTGCAGCGGATCGAAACTGACGATGCGCATGACTGCCCATGTACTCGTGGCTACCTGATCCTTCAAGTAGCTGAAGAATCGCTCATCATGGGTTGTAAGGATGATTTGATAATCCGCAAACACTGTCGCAAATAACCCCGCGATCGTTCGTCTATGGTCCGCGTCGTATGATGTGACGATATCGTCGAGGGCAATGACGGGCGCCGCCGCGTTGAATTGCCTTATTGCAGCCATTCGTAGAGCGAGCGCCACCGAGTGAATTTGAGAATCACTTAGATAGCCACTGGGCTGCACGCCCAGTCGATTCTCAGCGAAATCTATGAGTAGATTTAGGCGCTGCTGATTCGTATCGTCTTCGGATGGCAACTCCAGGCGTATCGGCACCCCTTTTCCGCCTTGGATCTGCTGATAGATAGCGTTCATGGGCTTCTGAATCGCCGCGAGAAGTGCTTCGACCCTCTTCCGAATCTCGGCGGAAATAATTGATGCTTGTGTCGACAGGGTTGCCGACAGCTTCTCTAGCTCTTCTTGAGTACGAATGGCCAATTGCCGCTCGGATTGCAGACTCAATAGGTTTTCAATTTTCCCTTTGACCTTAGCGTAGGTATGATCTCCCTGTTTTGCCTGGATGTCCCCGATCCTTTGATCGACTTTCTCAAGCAATTTCGCTATTTCTGACGCAATTGCCTTAGAGTCGGCAGCAGCAACTTGCGGCCAAGCGGCGATCGTTCCCTGGTAAGCGGTTAGGACCGCCTTTAAGTTCTCGTCCGCGGGATCATCGAGAGCTCTGATTAGACGCTTCGTCGCTGCGATGAGGTCGCTGCGACGCGAGACGGCGGCGCCCTCGGCAGCTTCGAACTCTGATTTGGCTTTTGCGTAGTCTGCGAGCTCGGCAAGTCGAAGAGTGATGCGCCTTTATTGAAACCGCATCTCCTTGCTTCGTATCGACGATCGGTGTCGTGCAAACTGGACAATCCGCAGGCGCGGTTTCAGATTTTTGGAATAGGGGTTCTGCGGCGCGCCAGAGTGCCTGAAATGCCGCTTGTTTCGCCTTACCCCGTTCTTCCAACTCTCGGGCGGCCGCGGCAGAAAGTGTACTTACGGACGACTCGAACGCCGGCATAGCTCCCGAGTGGATTTTCGCTCCATTGGCAGGACTCGCAACTTCCTCCCATACATCGGCGGCCGCGGCGCGGATGAGTTTCAGGCCTGCAACGCCGAGGTTGCTTTCTTCCGCTTCGGCTCGCTTTGTAACCTCTAGGTATCCGAGATCGTCGCTCGTCAGGCCGCTAATGGACAGCTTCGCATCCAAGGCTGCTACAAGCGTGCTTGCGTACGCCAAAATCGCCGTATCATTCCAGATTTTTATCGCCTGGCTTGTGTGCTTTAGAAGCTGAGCATCGACGCGGCGCCGTGCCGAGTCACTTTCCAACTCGGATTTGACCTGGCTGCGTAGTAGCCGCAGGTTTTTTTGTACATCAACGAGCGGTGTGAGCTGTAACCAGGACGCCATATCAGCATAGCGCTGTTCCGGTGAATGACTTTCGACAAATGAGCGCAGCGCATGGCCTCTTATAATTGGATCAACGGCGAAGCACCCATTGATCTTTTTTGCGAGATCGGGCATCGGCCGATTCGCGCCGATTGCGGGTCGATCACCGCATTCGGCATCATTACCGTTCCCCACACAGATTGTCACTTTCGGCGGAATGTTGTTCTTGGCTGCGAGGTTATGGGCCAATGCGCTAAAACCGGCGTAATTGTGGATTGCCCGCAGGCCAAGCCGCTTTAGCGTTCCATCGCTTGAGAACATAAATTCAAGAGCGTCGATTACGCTCGATTTGCCGCGCCCGTTTGGCGCGAATATCGCGAGGCATCGCTTCTTATGGAGATCAAAAACTTTTGGGTCTAAGTAAGCACGAAACCCAGAAAGCGTGAGGGAAGTGAGAATGTACGGTTTCTTACTCACCGGACAACTTCCGACTTCAGTCGTACTGCTCTTTCGGCAGCCAGTTTGAGAATCGCGTCCTTAGCTTGGCCCACAGCATCGTCTGTGGGCGTCGAGGTCAAGAGGTGCGCCTCGAGGACTAGGGCAAGCCCAATATCGGCCTGCTGTTCTTCCTTGAGGCGCTTGATTAGCTCGTCAAAGAAGCGGTGGTGTGGGTCCGCTGCATTACCTTCAACGTGCATATTTCCCTCTCAGTCCCGTTCGCCTTCCACTGGCAGTTTTGATTATTCTCGTGCGTCACGCCCGCGTCTAAGTTCGACGACGTCACATTTCGATCTAATTTTAAATGGAATCCAAAGAGGGGTCGCCTCCAGCCACGGGGGTATCCCTTCCCGCTTTTTCTGCGGCTCTAGCCATTCCAGATCTCGCCGCGTTGATCTTCTCCGCATACTGCAGCGGCATGCGCGTCGATTTCCAGCCCCCAGCCTGCGTAATCGCCGCAAGGTCAATGTCCAACGCCGCCAAATCCTGCGTCGCCCCAACTCGGGTCGAGTGCCCGCTCACCTGCGCCACATACCGCTCCGGCATCCCGATCCACTGCGCCACGCGCTTGAAGATCGGCGCGATGCTGCCCGGATTTAAGGGTCCGCCCACCTGCCCCCTTCCAATCAGACGTCGAAATACCACCCCCTCCTCGATCCCCGCATGCTCCAGCCAAATCTTGAGCCACCTCACCGTCTCCCGCGACAGATACGCCACCCTCCCCTGCCCTTGCTGGTCGGTTTTCCCCCGCCGAATCAACGCCTGCCCAGTGCCGTCCGGGTGAAAATCAATGTCCCTAACCTCCAGCGCCACGAGCTCGCCACGCCGCGCGAGGGTCTCATAGGCCACGCACAGCATGGCTCTTTCACGGTCCGCGCGCAGGCCTTCGCCGGCGCCATCGATGAACTCTTTGATGTCTTTCCAACCCAAGGGGTGAGCCTGGTCCTGCCGCGCCGACGTTTCCCGCCCCATCTTTTTGAGTCCCAGCCGCACCGCCTCGCTCGAGCACGGATTCAAGAGTCCCGCGGCGATGTGCACCCGTGCGATCGTCGCCACATAGCGCTTCACGGTCGCCGGCTTCTTGCCGGCCTTCACTTGATCCTCGATGAAGACACGAATGGTCTTCGGATCCGCCGGCAAATATCGCTCTCCGCAGCGCTCACAGAAGGCCTGAAAGATCGCGCCATCGGCCTTCTGAGCGCGGAGCGTATTCTCAGAGTAGGCGCCCTCCGCCATCGCCTGCCATTCCAGCAAGGCCGCCAACGGGCCCTCCCGCACCAGTTGCGGGGCGACTGGGTGCGGCTCGAATTCAGCCCGGTTACTGGTCAATTTCATATAGCCACCCTAACACGCACCGCATCACTCATGCGATAACTGTCATTATCAGATGTAATTCCGTAACTTATTTTCTACCATACATTAACTGTAGGATGTATTACACTCATCAAGTGACCGAGACCCTTAAACCCTATGGCGTAACTTCGCGCGGCGTCTCCGCCGGCGACGTCGAACGTGCCGCCGATACTCTGTTGCGCGCCGGCGAACGCCCCACTATCGAAAAGGTCCGCGAGAAACTCGGCACCGGCTCCCCGAACACCATCAACCCGCTCTTGGATGCCTGGTGGAAACGGCTGTCGGCTCGCTTGGATGCCGGACCCGCCGCCCTCCACCGACTGCCCGAATCCGTAGCCCACGCCGCCGAGGCCCTCTGGATGCAAGCCCTCGACCACGGCCGCCGCCGCGCTGCGCAAGAGCAGCACGCCACCGCCCGCGCCCTCGCCGCCAACAAACAGACTCTCGAGGTCCGCTCGCATGTTTTGAGCCTTCGCGAAGGCGAGCTCGAATCCCGACTGCGCGATCGCGAACAACGCCAAGCCGCCCTCGAAGCTCAATTACAAGACCTCGCCATCCTGCTCAAAAAGGAACAGGCTACGCGCGCGGCCCAGGCCCGCCGGATTACCGCTCTTGAAGACCAACTATTGGTGCGCGGACAGCCACCAACGCAGAGGCCGACGCGAGCGAAAACACAGCCCCGCGACAAGGTCACGTAGTGCGAGCATCAAGCCGAACTGGACTATCCACACACCAACGGAGGATGTGATCACGCTCTCCTTCATCGTCCCCGCCTACAACGAGGAAAGCGGACTCGGTGCGACCCTGGACGCCATTCGCCAGGCCGCCTCGGTAACTGGCGAGCCGTATGAATTGATCGTCGTCGACGATGCATCGACCGACCAAACCGCCGCTGTTGCAGCAAGCCGCGGCGTCACCATCGTCCGGGTCGCTCACCGCCAGATTGCCGCGGCCCGAAACGCCGGCGCCAGAGCAGCCACCGGCGACTTGTTGTTCTTCGTGGACGCCGATACAACCATCAGCGCAACAATTCTTCGCTCGGCGATTGGCGCCATCCGCGCCGGCGCCGTGGGCGGAGGCGCACCGGTGGCCTTCGACGGACCCGTACCCCTATACGCGCGCCTACTCCTACGACTTCTCATTGTGTCATTCAGAATGAATCGCCTGGCCGCCGGGTGTTTCGTTTTCTGCACGCGCAGCACTTTCCTCGCCGTCGGCGGATTCAACGAAGCCTACTACTGCGCCGAGGAAGTCGTCCTCAGTCGAGCACTCGGCCAGCAAGGACGGTTTGTTGTACTTCAGGAATCCGTCACAACGTCCGCGCGCAAGTTTCGGACGTATTCCACGCGTGAGCTGCTGACGTCGATGCTCCGCATCGCACTTCGAGGTCCCAAGGCGATGCAGCGCCGCGAGGGACTCGAGCTTTGGTACGGACAGCGCCGAAACGATCCGTAAAATCCGAGCGAAACCACGCTTGCTGAGGAATAATGCGTCGTGATCGTTCATCTCATAGACGGTACGTACGAGATTTTTCGCCACTTCTATGGCCTTCGTCGCTTCAACAAGGGCAAGGACCAGCCGTTCGGCGCCGTCGTGGGTGTGCTCAACACCATCCTACAGATGATCGAGGAAGGTGCGACACACCTGGGCGTTGCGACCGACCATGTCATCGAATCCTTCCGCAACGAACTTTGGACCGGGTACAAGACGAGTGAAGGCATTGAACCCGCCCTCTTCGCACAGTTCCAACCGCTCGAAGATGGCCTTGCCGCCATGGGGATTGCCGTTTGGCCCATGATCGAGCTCGAGGCTGACGATGCGCTGGCCTCCGCGGCCGCCATCGCCACCAAGGACTCTCGCGTACAGAAAGTATGCATTTGGACGCCGGACAAGGATCTTTCGCAGTGCGTGCGCGAGGATCGAATTGTGCAGGTGGATCGAAAGAGCAAGGCCATTCGGAACGCGGACGGCGTGCAGGCCAAGTTTGGCGTACCTCCGATGCTGATTCCGGACTACCTCGCGCTCGTCGGTGACAGTGCGGACGGGTATCCCGGCATTCCAGGCATCGGGCCTAAAGGTGCGGCGAGCCTCATCGCACGCTACAACAGGATCGAGGACTTCCCGCCGCAAATTCTAGGCGAGCGCCGCGAACTCGCGCTGTTATTCAAGAATCTGGCGACACTTCGAAGCGATGCGCCACTCTTTACGGACGTCGACGAATTGCAGTGGCGCGGACCCACCGGCAAATTCTCCGCCTGCTCCGAACGGTTCGGCGCTCCTCGTCTCCTCGCCCGTGCAGACAAGGCGTCTGCGGCACGCGTGTAACCGCCTTTCGCGCGCGGTCATTGTCCCGCCTACGTCGCTCTTCCAATTTAGAATCGGATCCCGGCAGCGAGCCGCCACGCATTTTGCGTCGAGAAATTTTGATAGGGGTCGTAGGCTAGGCGAAGGAACCATCGCGGCCAATCATAATTGGCGCTGAAGCCCCACGCACGCTCGCGAGGGAATTGGAGCTCGAACACGTGCCCGCGGCATGAAAAGTGGAGTTTCCGTGACAGTCCCGCACGTGTCAGATGTTAATTTCTTGATGATACCGCCAGCCGTGCATCGCCTGTAGCGCCTGTCGGTCATTTCTTTCACGCAACTGGCAACTGATGGTCAATAATACGCATTTCGATGAATGCCGAGGTTGCCTATGCGCTTGCGAACCCTTCTTGCAATTATCGTCGCCGTCTTGATCGCGGCGTTCCTTGTCGTCAACTGGCAGGTGCTTGCGGCACCCGCGAAAGTCAGCTTCGTATTCGGTTCGATCGAGACGCCCATCGGTGTGGTGTTGTTGGCGATATGCGCGCCCGTGCTGCTTGCGTTAATGGTGTATGTGGGAATGTGGCAAAGCACCGCGTTGCTGGAAAGCAGGCGACAGGCCAAGGAATTGCAGGCTCAACGCATACTCGCGGACAACGCCGAAGCGTCGCGTTTTACTGAGTTGGGCGCCCTCATACGCAGCGAAATTACAGGCTTGGATCAAAGATTGCAGGCGGCAATCGATGCGATGCGCGGCGAGTTTCGCGACATCGAGGGTTCAATAGCGGCCACTCTCGGTGAAATGGACGATAGAATCCGGAGACTGACGGATCCCAAGGCGCATCAACCCGTCCCCTAATCGGTCGTGTTTACCGCCTCGCGCAGCGCGGCGGAGGTCTCGAGATCCCGCGGCTCGATTCGCCGTACGATCCGTCCGTTGCCGTCCGTAACCAGCGCGGCCGGCACCTGAGTCACATTGAATGCTCTGAATAAGGCGCCGGACTGATCCAGCGACAGGGGAATGTGCACGCCGTACTTGCTGCGATACTCGCGCAAGTCGTCGGGTGTCGCCCATAGGCCCGAGGCAATACCGAGCCAACGGGCGCCGTGATCCTCGGCCACTTCGTTCACCCGTTCGCGCATGCGACGGCAATTCTCCGAGAGCGCGGGCCGCGTGGTTTCCAAGTACGACTCACACCACGGCGAAAGGAAAACGAGCACCGTGTGGCGCTGGTCGCGGGCATCGGTGAATCGAAAACGCTGGCCGTCGATGGTCAGCGGCGACTGCCGTGGCAGATGATCCCCGACGGCATAGTGCAGAGTTTCCGTGGACGCTTTCGCGACGGCGGCGTCGGGGTTGCCGATGGGTGCCGCCGCTCGCGCCGCAACCAGCGCGGCGTCAAGGCGCGCATCCGCAAGATGACCCACGTATTGTATGCGGCCATCGCGGCCAATGACGATGTGCTGAGGGGTCACGCGCAGATTGAACGCAGCGCCGGCTTGGCCGTCATCGAACACGATCGGCATGGTAATACCGAGTCGCCGGCGGTAAGTTCGGACCTCATCGATCGAGTCATTGAATCCCACATCGATCGCAATGACCGCGAGGTCAGGTCCCGCGGATTCATAGACGTGTTCGAAGTGCGGCATTTGCTCGCGGCACGGTACGCACCAGGTGGCCCAAAACTTCAAGTACACCGCCTGTCTGCCGTATATACGGGCCAAGTCGATGGTCTCACCGTCGATGGTCTTGAGAACTAGGCGCGGAGCCCGAGTGCCGAGGAGCGGCTTGCCGGCCCCCTCCGCCATCTTCTGTCCGGTGCTGGTAGCGCCGGCGGCAACACCGGACAACGTCAGCCATACCGACACCATACTCAAGACGTGAGGCAATTTCACGGGGGTCCGTTCGGCGTAACGGGAGTGGAGACCGGTGCCTTTTTGTCCTTCACCATGAAGACCAGAATCCGCGCCGGCTTGGTCTGGCTGGCGTTCGCGGACACCGTATGGGTATCCTCCGGCGCCTCGTAGAACGTCTCGCCGGGACCGAGTGTAACGGGCGCCGAGCCTTGCACCTGCATCCTCACGGAGCCGTCGAGCACATAGACGAATACCTGTGCATTGTGCCGATGGGGAAGCGATGCGCCGCCGCCGATATACTCCACCGTCAACATGCGAATCTCTTTGCCGTCGGCACCGATCAGGTCCCGCGCCATCAGCTCGTTGACTGCGCCGTTCGGCGGTATCTTGCCGGGCGATGCCGCTTTGACTGCGGGGGCTTCCGCTTGTTTCCGCGCCGGCGGGGTCGGAGCGATCTTACTGCTGACACCAGCGCTCAATACGTAGCCGGCGGTGACTAGGTTTCCTTGCTGTTCCGCGTCGGTACAGCTGTAGAAGGAGACGGCGCCTTCCTTGATGCCGGTCATCCCGTCAGACCGCAGGACCGTCTGACCTCCCACGCCGTTGGTTTCTCTCTTGCCGGTTTTAGGGTCGACCAGGCAATAGTATCGATGCGTGTCGGGCGGCGTCCCCACATCGAAATGGCCGCGCACGACTTCGTGATCGATGTCCTGTTTGAAAGCCTGCTTCAGCGACGAGAAAAAACTTCCCGTGGGCTTGGACCCCTGCGCATCGCTCGAGGCGGAACTTGCCGGAGTGTCGGTTTGTGTACCGGCCGGCGGGTCGCCGAGCGCGCCGCCGATACCGCCGAAACACAGTACCAGGCCCATGGCATACGCTCGCGAAGAGTGCGGAATTCGCAGCATGGTGTCCAAGTATTCCCCCACGTACAGCCGTTCGATTGCTTGTTCAGCAAGATTCTAACCGCTCTGGAGCAATTGCGCATTCACGAGCGGAACAAGCGTGAGTACTGCGACTCATGCAGCGCGCTGGCCAAAGCCGGCCCGATCGCGGAAACGCCAATCGCATCATCGGCCAGCGTTTCAGCGTGAGCGACGATGTCGGGCATCGCGCCCGCGAGCCGGTGCAGCAAACGCTGCCCCGCGGATTGTCCCAACGGCACGAGTTTGATTGCGGCGAGGACCTGGTTTTCGGTCCAGGCCCAGAGATAGCCGCACAAGGCATCAGTCTCCGCAATGTGCCAGCGCGCAGCCGCCAAGCTGAACAGCGTAGCGAAGGTCGCCTCGCCTGCAACCCAGTCCTCGGCCTCACCGATGTCCAATGTGCATAGCACGCGCGCGAGAGCGCTCCCCAGATGCCGCTCCTCCGCCCGCAGTTCAGCGGTCTCGCGTGCCGCAATGAGCTGTGCCGTCCAGCCTCGGACCGCGATCAAATCGGACGAGAGCCAGCTGCGCTGCAGTCGCAGCAGAATGGGCAAATCGAGCGTCCCTTGTGCATGACGCGACAAACCCTGCAGCCAATGCCAGGTCGACTCCTCGTCGTCGATCCAACCCGCTTCGACCGCGTACTCGAGTCCCTGTGAATACGCGTAGGCACCCACCGGCAGTGCCGGACTGACCAAGTGACACAGCCGCAATAACGCGAGCTGGCGGTCAGTGCTCGTGCGCATGACCGGCCCCATGGTGGTGATGGTGACCGCCCCCCTGTGCGTGATACGCGCCGGGCTCGGGCTCGAAGGGTTGTTCCTCCACGATGAGCCTGAACCCTAAGCCACGCAGCATGTCATCGAGTACATGATCGTGGCTGTACCGCAGCCACAGCGGCCCGATCTGCAGCGGCACATGCCGGTTGCCGAGATGATAGGCGCCTCGCGCCAGCAAATCGGCATTTCCCGCGTGCGCCGTGCTGACGGTTTCCGGTGCCGCTGCGATTTCGACGATGCGCCCATCCTCAGCGAGCAGTCGATCGCCGCCGCGCAAAATCTGGCCGCGCCCGAGTATTACGCCGACCTCCTCGCCCCGTTCGAGGCGCGCTTTGAAGCGGCTCCGGCTGCGGGTCTCGAACGGCAGGACCAGCCGTGCATCGGCGACGCCGGCGCCCTCGTCGCGTTTCAAAATCATGATGAGCGCGCTGTTCAAAACAAGAAATATCGCTGCGCCAACGGCAGCACGCGCGCCGGTTCGCAGGTCAGCAGCTGTCCGTCGGCGCGCACTTCGTAGGTCTGTGGGTCGACGTCGATTTGCGGTAGATAGTCATTCAACACGAGATCACGCTTGCCGAGGTGGCGCGTACCCGATACCGCGACCAGGCGCTTCTTTAACCCGTGCCGCTCGCCGAGTCCGCCGGCAATCGCCGCCTGCGACACGAAGCTCACCGAGGTGGCCGCACGGGCCGCGCCGAGCGCACCGAACATCAAGCGGTAGTGCACAGGCTGCGGAGTCGGGATCGAGGCGTTGGGATCGCCCATGGGCGCCGCCACGATCATGCCGCCCTTGATAATCATGGCCGGCTTGGCCGCAAAAAACGCCGGGCGCCACAGGACCAGATCGGCGAGCTTGCCGACTTCGATGGAACCGACCTCGTGGGCGATGCCGTGGGTGATCGCCGGGTTGATGGTGTACTTGGCCACGTACCGGCGTGCTCGAAAATTATCATTGCGCGCCGAGTCCTCCCGCAGCGGCCCACGCTGCGTTTTCATTTTGTGCGCGGTCTGCCAACTTCGAGTGATGACTTCGCCCACCCGGCCCATGGCCTGCGAGTCGGAGGAGATCATCGAGAATGCGCCAAGATCGTGCAGGATGTCCTCTGCGGCGATGGTCTCGCGGCGAATACGCGATTCGGCAAACGCGACATCCTCGGCGATGCCCGGATCCAAGTGATGACACACCATGAGCATGTCGAGATGCTCGTCGATGGTATTGACGGTGTACGGTCGCGTGGGATTGGTCGAGGACGGCAACACATGGGCGACTCCGCAGGCCTTGATGATGTCCGGAGCGTGACCGCCGCCGGCGCCTTCGGTGTGGTAAGTATGAATCGCCCGCCCTTTGAAGGCCGCCAGTGTATCCTCGACGAAGCCGCTTTCGTTCAAGGTGTCGGTGTGAATGGCGACCTGGACATCGTAGCGGTCGGCGACGCTCAGACAATTGTCGATGGCCGCGGGCGTCGTTCCCCAATCCTCATGCAACTTGAGCCCCATGACGCCGGCGTGGATCTGCTCCTCGAGCGGCGCCGGCAAGCTGGCGTTACCCTTGCCGAGCAGACCGAAGTTCATCGGCAGTTCATCGAGGGCTTGGTACATGCGTGCGATATGCCACGGACCCGGCGTGCAGGTGGTGGCCTTGGTGCCTGTCGCGGGACCGGTGCCGCCGCCGATCATGGTCGTGACGCCGCTCATCAGCGCATCCTCGACCTGTTGCGGACAGATGAAGTGAATATGCGCATCGATGGCGCCCGCGGTCACGATCAGTCCTTCGCCGGCGATGACTTCGGTGGCCGCGCCGAGCGCGATGGTCACCCCGGCCTGGATGTCGGGATTGCCGGCCTTCCCGATCGCGCTGATGCGCCCGTCTTTGATGCCGATGTCCGCCTTGACGATGCCCCAATGATCGAGAATCACGGCATTGGTTATCACCGTGTCGACGACCTCGGCGGCCACGCGCTGGCTTTGGCCCATACCGTCGCGAATGACTTTGCCGCCGCCGAATTTGACCTCCTCGCCATAGACGCAGGCGTCGCGCTCGATCTCGATCAGCAACTCGGTATCCCCGAGGCGTATACGATCTCCCAGGGTCGGCCCGAACATCTCCGCATAGGCGCTGCGCGCGATGCGGGTCACGACAACGTGCCCATGATGCGGCCCTGAAATCCGTAGACGATGCGATCGCCCGCGAGAGCGACCAGATCGACGTCGCGCTGCTGACCGGGCTCGAAGCGGACCGCCGTGCCGGCGGCGATATCGAGTCGAAAACCCCGCGCCTGCTCGCGGTCGAATTTGAGCGCGTTATTGGTTTCGTAAAAATGATAGTGCGAACCGACTTGGATCGGCCGATCGCCGGTGTTCGCCACCGTCACACGGCGCGTCTCCCGTCCGGCGTTCAACTCGATGTCCCCCGCCTCGGTCAAAATTTCCCCGGGTATCATGAGGCGATGGGATGATGCACGGTGACGAGTTTGGTGCCGTCCGGAAAGGTCGCCTCGACCTGCACTTCGGCAATCATTTCCGCCACGCCGACCATGACTTCATTGCGCTTGAGCACGGTGGCGCCATAGCTCATGAGTTCGGCCACCGAACGGCCGTCGCGCGCGCCTTCGAGAATCGCCGCCGAAATCAACGCCACGGACTCCGGATAATTGAGCTGCAATCCACGGGCCTTGCGCCGTTCGGCGAGCAGCGCCGCCGTGAACAATAATAATTTATCCTTTTCGCGCGGCGACAGCTCCATCGTAGCACCTCATGTAGCCCAGACTCTCGGCGCCACCGCCTCGCGACCGGTAAAAGCCGGCCGCAGCGCACGCCACAGCCCAATGAACACCTGTATCACGTGATCCGCGCGCTGACCTAGGGCGCGGCACACCAACACCTCGTCCACCAGCGTACAGGCAACGGTCAAGCCGCCACAAGATGTCTCGGTGTGGGCGCGAGCGGCCTGCAATTCGGCTGGCCCGGCAGGGAATCCCAGCCACGTGCCCGTGGTCGAGTGATCGGCCAGACCCCAGCGCGCGGATAACGCAGCCTGCTTGATTGTCAGTCGCTCGAGAAGCAGCGGCCGGTCGTCCTGCCAGAGTTCGAAGCTCTGTCGCACCTCGCCGGACTCCAGGGTACGGCCGCTCGCGGGCAGGCCGAAACAACCGACTTCCCAGCCGATGAAACGCGCTCCGGCGGACAGATGCACCACGGTCGCAAGCGCCGCCGCGGCGTTGGGGTAGAAAATGTTCTCCTGAGGCAGCCACTCCAGCACGCCGCCATCGACCCGCAGGCGCTGGCTCAGCCGCGCCACGTCCGCCTCACCACGACGATAGAATTTGCCCGCCGCCGGTGTCGTCAGCAGCGCGTGCGCGCCGCATTCGACCGTGGCGCAGAGTTCCAACCCATCGCCGCTGGCGAGGCCGCCGGGAGGATGGATGATGTACACGTGGCAGGGCTCGCTCATCGGCTGCGCAGTCGACAAGCGGCTCGCCGGCGACGCGCGTTCCGGATAGAAGGCGCGCTGTACCAGCAAGGGACCGCTGTGCCGACGCCGCGTGACTCGTGCCACCCCATCGACATTTCGCAGCTGCAGATCGAGCGTTGCGCGCCAGCCCGGCTGCGCGGCGGTCTCGCTCATGCTGTCGGCCGGAAGCCCAGAACCCGCAACACTTGCGGCAGCCGATAAGGAGCTGGAGGTGGGGAGCATGTCAAAGCGCGAGCATGCCTTCGCGCAAAATGAATTGCACCACGGTGTCGAGCCCCTGGCCGGTTTTCAAGTTCGTGAACACGAACGGGCGCTCGCCGCGCATTTTTCGCGCATCGCGTTCCATGACCTCGAGCGAGGCGCCGACATGCGGTGCAAGATCGATTTTATTGATGATGAGCAAGTCCGATTTGATGATCCCGGGTCCACCCTTGCGCGGAATCTTGTCGCCTGCCGCGACGTCGATGACGTAGAGCGTAAGATCCGAGAGTTCCGGACTGAACGTCGCCGCCAAGTTGTCGCCGCCGCTCTCCACGATAATCACGTCCAAATCCTGGAATTCGCGCATCAGTTCGTCTATGGCGGCGAGATTCATCGACGCATCTTCGCGGATTGCCGTGTGCGGACATCCGCCCGTCTCGACGCCGCGAATGCGCTCCTTGGGCAGCGCCTCGCTTCGAATCAAGAATTCCGCGTCTTCACGGGTATAAATATCGTTGGTGACCACGGCGATATCGAGCCGGCTGCGCAGGCGTTTGCACAGCGAGTCGACCAGCGCCGTTTTGCCGGAACCGACCGGGCCGCCGACACCGATGCGTAAAACCTCTTGTTCGCGACCCGATCCGCCCATGCTTACCCCTGATCCGCCCATGCCCGCTTGGAGCAATCCGCAGCGAGCTTACCCTGCGCCGGCGCAATGCGCATGGCCGCCCTTGATGATCGGGCTCCGCCTCAAAACTTTATTGCCTGCCGCTCACTGGCGCCCCAGTTTCCCATCGAGTACCGGCCTATACTAGGCATTTGGGCGCCTCGCGACCGAAGCGCGGGCGGATGCCGGGCGCTTTGCATAGCCCGCAGAACGAGCGCGGATTGACTTCGCGTGGGCTTGAGGTCTAACGTCCTCAAACGTGGTTTGGTTCCGGATTATCAAGCGGAAGGAGTGTGAACCGTGAATTTAAAAGGTAGTAAGACTGAAAAGAATTTAAAGGACGCCTTTGCGGGGGAATCGCAAGCAAACCGGCGGTATTTGTATTTCGCGGCCAAGGCGGACGTGGAAGGGTTCAATGACGTGTCGGCGGTGTTCCGTTCCACTGCCGAAGGCGAAACCGGACATGCTCACGGCCACCTGGAATACTTGGAGGCCGTCGGCGACCCGGCGACCGGCTTACCGATCGGTGCCACCTCCAATAATCTCAAGGCGGCCATTGCCGGCGAAACGCACGAGTACACCGACATGTACCCCGGCATGGCCAAGAGCGCCCGAGACGAAGGCTTCGGTGAAATCGCCGATTGGTTCGAAACGCTGGCCAAGGCGGAGCGGTCGCATGCAAATCGCTTCCAGAAAGCCCTAGATAACCTCTAGTCGGGCGCCACCGGGTTCGCGTTGGGCGATTTGCCGCGAGCGGGCTCGGTTGCCGGGCCCGCTGCCGGTTCGTTTGGGAGAAAACCGTGTCGGACGGGCCGAACAAGTCAGGCCGTGAAGGCAATCTCGAGGGGCCTACGCGCCACGCGCTTGGCTGGCAGGGCCCCGAATTCTATGACGGCGCTGCGCTCGAGAAGGAACTCGAGCGGGTGTTCGACATCTGCCACGGCTGCCGTCGCTGCTTCAATCTGTGCAATTCCTTTCCGACGCTATTCGATTTGATCGACGCATCGAAGAGCGGAGAACTCGACGGCGTCGACAAGAGCGATTTCTCGAAGGTGGTCGATCACTGTTACCTGTGCGACATGTGCTACATGACCAAATGCCCCTACGTGCCACCGCATCCTTGGAACGTGGACTTTCCGCACCTGATGTTGCGCGCCAAAGCGGTCAAACATCGCGGCGGCGGCACCGGCTGGCGCGACCAGGTGTTGAGTTCCACCGACCGGGTGGGCGCGATTGCCGGCATTCCCGTCGTGGTCGAGGTCGTGAACGCGGTCAACGACAGCAGCTGGGGACGCAAGCTCCTGGATGCGGCGCTCGGCGTGCACCCCGAGGCCCCGGTACCGAAGTACGTCTCGAACACCTTGCGCAAACAACTCGCCGACCGGCCTGTGGCCGGCGAGGCGCAGGCCGGAGGCGGCACGCGCGGCAAAGTGGCGCTGTTTGCCACCTGCTACGGGAATCGCAACGAACCGCAACTAGGCTTGGACCTTGCGTGTGTTTTCGAACACAACGGCATCGAAGTCGCGCTTGCGGAGCGCGAAAACTGTTGCGGAATGCCAAAATTCGAGTTGGGCGACTTGGAGGCCGTAGCGCGCTTGAAGGAGAAGAATATCCCCCAACTGCTCGCCATGATCGAGCGCGGCTACGATATCGTGGCGCCCATCCCGTCCTGCGTGTTGATGTTCAAACAGGAACTGCCGCTGATGTTCCCGGACGATGCGGGGGTCGCCAAGGTCCGCAAGCATATGTTTGACCCGTTCGAATACCTCGCGCTGCGTCACAAGGCGGGACTGATGCGTACCGACTTTGCGCGCCCGCTGGGGAAGATTTCCTACCACGTGGCCTGCCACCTACGGGTGCAAAACCTCGGCCTCAAGACCCGCGATGTATTGCAGCTCATTCCGGGCACCACCGTGGAGCCGATCGAGCGCTGCTCAGGTCACAATGGCACCTATGGCGTCAAGCGCAAATTCCGCGATACGTCGATGAAGATCGGTAAGCCGGTGATGCAGCGGGTGCAGGCAAGCGGCGCCGACTTCTACGCGAGCGATTGTCCGATGGCGGGTCATCAAATCGAAAGTGGTCTGGAGGATCATTCACCGCCAATGCATCCCTTGACCCTGCTCAGAATGGCGTATGGTTTGTGAGGGCGGAAACATGCAGAAATTAGCGCGCGCGGATCTCCTGAGTTTAGAGCAATACGCCTCCGAGCGAGTGCGGCTACGCAGCGAAGTCATTGCGCACAAGCTGCTGCGCAACGTGCAAGTCGGGCCCAACATGACCTGGTGCTTCGAAGACCGCACCACCATTCGCTATCAAGTCCTGGAAATGCTGCGCGCCGAACGCATCTTCGAAAGCGACGGGATCCAAGGCGAACTCGATGCGTACAATCCGTTGATTCCCGACGGCAACAACTGGAAGGTCACCCTGCTGCTCGAATTTCCGGACCCGGAGGAGCGGCGCGTGGCGCTCGAGAAATTGATCGGGGTCGAGGATCGCTGTTGGGTCCGGGTAAGCGAAATGGAGCGGGTCTTTGCGGTCGCGGACGAGGACCTGGAACGCGAAAACGACGAGAAGACATCGGCGGTGCATTTTCTGCGTTTTGAACTTACGCCTTCGATGCTCGAAGCGATGAAAAGCGGCGCATCGCTCAGCATCGGCGTCGATCACGAGAATTACCGCCACTCGGTGAGCCCCCTGCCGCCGACCGTACGCGAGGCGCTCTGCGCCGATCTGGACTAGCGGCCGCGTACGCGCGATGGGCCAACCCTAACGTTCCTCCTAGCCGATGTACTCCCCGACCGGCGGACAGGAACATATCAGATTGCGGTCCCCATGAGCGTTGTCCACGCGCCCCACCGGCGGCCAATACTTATCGGTGCCCTGAGTGCCGGCGGGTAGACAGCCGATGGCCCGGCTGTAAGGCCGGCTCCACCCCTCATCGACGAGATCGCGCACCGTGTGCGGTGCACGGCGCAAGGGCGAGTCCTCGATCGAATAGTGCTGCTGCTCGACCTCGCGAATTTCCGCGCGGATGCTCATCAGCGCATTGCAGAATCGATCGAGTTCGCGTTTGGATTCGGACTCCGTGGGTTCGATCATGAACGTGCCGGCCACGGGAAAGCTCATGGTCGGCGCGTGAAAGCCATAGTCGATCAAGCGTTTGGCAATGTCATCCACGGTGACGCCGCAACTGTCCTTGAACAAGCGCGTATCGATGATGCACTCGTGGGCCACGCGTCCTCGGGCGTTGCGATACAGGATCGGAAAATGCCGGTCGAGCCGCTGCGCGACATAGTTCGCCGAGAGTATCGCCATCTCGCTGGCGCGTTTCAAACCGCCGCTGCCCATGAGACGAATGTACATATAGGCGATCGGCAAGATGCAGGCCGAGCTGTATGGCGCCGCCGAGACCGGTCCCACGCCGCCGTGTCCTTCTGCGTCGAGCGAATGTCTCGGCAGGAACGGTGCCAGATGTGCCTTGACGCCGATGGGTCCCATCCCGGGACCGCCGCCGCCGTGCGGGATGCAAAATGTCTTGTGCAGGTTCAGGTGCGACACGTCGGCGCCGTAGTCGGCCGGGCGCGCGAGGCCCACTTGCGCGTTGAGATTCGCGCCATCGATGTACACCTGACCGCCCGCACGGTGCACCATCTCGCAGAGGGTGCGTATCCCCTCCTCGAATACCCCGTGTGTCGAGGGATACGTCACCATGACCGCCGCCAGCGTGTCTGCATGGCGATCGCAGTGAGCCTTCAGATCCTCGAGATCGACGTTGCCGGCGGCATCACACCGCACCACGACGACGTGCATCCCGGCCATGGCCGCGGACGCGGGGTTGGTGCCATGGGCGGAAGCGGGAATGAGGCAAACGTTGCGGTGGGCGGCGTTGCGGCTGCGATGATAGGCGCGAATTGCAAGCAACCCGGCGTATTCTCCCTGTGCGCCCGAATTCGGCTGCAAGGAAACGGCGTCGTAGCCGGTGATGTCGCACAAGGCGCGCTCCAACGCCGTAAAGAGTTCAGCGTACCCCGTTGTCTGTTCGAGCGGCGCAAACGGATGCAATGCGGCAAACCCAGACCACGTCATCGGGATCATTTCCGCGGTGGCATTGAGCTTCATGGTGCAGGACCCCAGCGGGATCATGGTGCGGTCGAGCGCCAAGTCCCGGTCGCTCAAGCGGCGCAGGTAACGCAGCAGCTCGGTTTCCGAGCGATAGCGATGAAAGACCGGATGCGCGAGAAATCCGGACGAGCGCCGCCGGCCCTCGAGGGTGCCCAGCGCTGCCTCGGCGCGCAGCTCGTCGCAGGCAAACGTGCCGCCAAAACATCGCCAGATGGCCTCGATGGTACGATCGGTGCTGGTTTCATCGAGCGACATGCCGAGCGCGCGCGCCGCGCCGCAGGCACCCGCCCCGATCACTCGGAAATTGAGATGTTCATCGCGCGCGCGCTCCAGAATGCGCTCGTGGTCGGCATCGCTGTCCACCGTCAACGTATCGAAATACGTGCCGTTCAAAATCCGCACCCCCAATCGGCGCAGGCCGGCGGCGAGGATTGCGGTGCGCCGGTGGGTACTTTCAGCGATGTGCATCAACCCTTCGGGACCGTGATAGATGGCGTACATCGCGGCCGTGACGGCGAGCAACACCTGCGCCGTGCAGATATTGGAAGTGGCCTTGTCGCGGCGAATGTGCTGCTCACGGGTTTGCAGCGCGAGCCGGTAGGCCGGTGTTCCATTCGCGTCCACCGATACGCCGACCAAGCGGCCGGGGAGTTGGCGCTGATGGGATTTTCTCACCGCCATGTAGGCGGCGTGCGGACCACCAAAACCCATCGGTACCCCGAAGCGTTGCGTCGAGCCGATGGCGATGTCGGCGCCGAACTCTCCCGGCGGTTTCAATAAAGTCAGCGCCAGGGGGTCCGCCGCGACCACGGCGATGCCGCCCTGGGCGCGAATGGCGCTGATCGCGGCATGCAGATCGGGTATATGCCCATACGTGCCGGGGTACTGAAACAGACCGCCAAAGCACTCGACCTTCGAATACTCCGTATGCTCATCCACGGTGACGATGTCCCAGCCCAGCGGTTCCGCCCGGGTGCGCAGGACCGCAAGCGTTTGCGGGTGCACATGGGCGCCGACCAGAAACCGCGTCGACGGCGACTTCGCCACGCGTTTGGCCAATGCCATGGCTTCCGCGGCGGCGGTGGCCTCGTCCAACAGCGAGGCATTGGCCACATCCAGGGCCGTCAGGTCACAGATCATGGTCTGAAAATTGAGCAACGCTTCGAGACGGCCTTGACTGATTTCGGGCTGGTAAGGCGTGTAGGCGGTGTACCAGGCTGGGTTTTCCAGCACATTGCGCAGGATGACCGGCGGCACGATGGTGCCGTAATACCCCATACCGATGAGCGACGTCATGATTTGATTTTTCGCGGCCAGCGCCTCGAGGTGCGCGAGCGCCTCGGTTTCCGACAGCGCGGCGCCGACCTCGAGCGGCCGGACCAGGCGAATCGAATCCGGCACGGTTTGACCGATCAAGGCTTCTACCGTGGGCGCGCCGATGACCTCGAGCATGGCGGCGACGTCCGTGGCCGACGGACCGATGTGGCGGTCGGCAAAGTCTGCGGCCGCGGCGCGGTGCGTGGTTTCGTGGGCAAGCGGTATCGACAAGGTCGGCAAATGCTTCATGATGTGATCCGCCGGTACGCGTTCTCATCGAGCAATAGTCCCAATTCCGACGCGTCGCCCATGTCGATTTTGAATAACCAGCCGGCGCCCGTGGGATCCGAGTTGACCAGCGAGGGATCGCGGATCGCCGCGGAATTCACCTCGACGATGGTGCCGGTGAGCGGCGCGAAAATATCCGAAGCGGCTTTGACCGATTCGACCACACCGGCCACCGCTCCCTTGGCGAGTGACGCACCCACCTCCGGCAGCTGCACGAACACCACGTCGCCGAGCACGCCCTGGGCGTAATCGGTAATCCCAACCGTGGCAAGGTTCCCCTGAACGGCCACCCATTCGTGTTCTGCGGTATAGCGGACATCCATACTCTGTACCTTCTCGTCTAACGGTGATAACAATGTGGAACGAACGGCATGTCGCTCACGATGACGGGCGTTCGCTGCCCGCGCACTTCTGCGAACAAGCGGTTGCCGACCTGCGCCACGGGCAGAGGCACGTAACCCATCGCCACCGGGCCATGCACCGAGGGTGCATAGGTGCCCGAGGTGACCTGACCCAGAGCTACGTTCGATGTTTCATCGGCGAACAGCGCGGCGCCCTCGCGCACGGGTCGAAGCTCGGGCCGCAGGCCCACGCGCCTGCGCGAAGCGCCGTGCGTAAGCTGCGGCAAGATCACGCCGGCACCGGGAAATCCGCCCGCCCGCGCACCGTCCGCGCGCCGCACGCGCTGAATGGCCCAAGCGAGCGCGGCTTCGACCGGCGTCGTGTCGACACTCAGATCGTGGCCGTAAAGACATAACCCCGCCTCCAGACGCAAGCTATCACGCGCGCCGAGTCCGATCAGTTGCACCGAGGGGTGCTCGAGCAGTCGTTCGGCGACGCTGGCGACGGCGGCGGCTGGCACGGAGATCTCAAATCCATCCTCGCCGGTGTAGCCGCTGCGCGCGATGAAACACGGCGAGCCGTCAAGCGAGACCATAGCGGCATCCATGAAGCGCATCCCGGCCGCCGACGGCACCAGGCTGGAGAGCGCGGCAACGGCCGCGGGTCCCTGGATGGCCAACAGTGCTCGGTCGGCAGCCAGTTCGACGGTGCAGGTTGCCGACAAATGTTCTTGCAGATGCGCGACATCCGCCGCTGCGCACGCGGCATTCACCACGAGATACAAAAAGGAACCGAAGTTGGCGATCATCAGATCGTCACGAATGCCGCCGGATTCGGTGGTGAAGAACGCGTATCGCTGGCGGCCGGCGGGCAACGACATCACGTCGACGGGCACGAGGGTTTCCAGGGCGCGCGCGGCATCGAGATTGTCGCCGCTTCGGGAACGCAGAAGGATCTGCCCCATGTGCGAGACATCGAACAGCCCCGCGGCGGCGCGCGTGTGCCGGTGCTCCCCTAGGATACCCGGAGCATAGTGAATAGGCATTGCAACGCCGGCGAATGGCTGCATGCGCGCGCCATGGGCGATGTGAAAGTCGTGCAGCGGCAGGGATCGCAACGGGTCGCCCGCGGGACTCATCGAGCCCACGATCCCTAAGGATGCGCCTGGTGCGCCGGCGGAAGTTGAGGTCGGACTTGCGTTCATGATGGCGATTCCTTCGGCAACCCACCGGCTGCCAATAAGTACATCGCCCCATCTGTCGCAAGCGCCTGAGAGTGTTATCCCGTCGGCGGACGCGCCATCGCGCCACTTTCCAGATGTATCGTGTCGTGGTCCTTTTGCCTGAGAGATTCCGGGGCGGTTGCTCCTTCGGCGCCGACACCGTGAAGTGTCAGTCTCTTCCAACGACGCGCGCAGCCTAAGCCACAGTCAACCTGCGGTCAAGCTTTTGCCGCTTGTATTGGCCGCCGCGACCAGTATGCTGGCCGGCAATCCCATTACCGCCGAAAACACCGACATATGGACAAGCTTTTTATTTCGGCCAACTCGCTGCTTCATGACTCGATGGAACTCGCGAGGCTGGTCGTGAGCAGCGGTTTTCGGCCCACATTCCTGGTTGCGATGTGGCGCGGCGGCGCGCCGATAGGAATTGCGGTGCAAGAGGTGCTGGAATACCACTCGATTCACGCCGATCACATCGCCATTCGGACCTCGTCGTACATGGGAATCGACCAGCAAAGCAAAACAGTGCGTGTGCACGCCGTGGACTATCTGGTCTCGAGATTATCGGCCGAGGATGAACTCCTGCTGGTCGACGACGTGTTCGACTCGGGCCGCAGCCTCGAAGCGGTCATCACGGAGCTCAAACGCCGCTGCAAACGCAATTTCCCCGAGAAAATGCGCATCGCAACCGTGTACTACAAGTCCTCGCGGAATCGCAGCGCCCTGGTACCGGACTATTACGTGCTCGACACCGATAAATGGCTGGTTTTTCCGCACGAGATCGTGGGGCTGACGCGCGAGGAGATCCTGGAGCACAAGCCGGTCGGGGCGAACTTCTTCGATCCCGCGCAAGCCTCAGGCGATACGCAACGCCTCCGCCACCGGCAAGCGCGCCGCGCGGACGGCCGGAAACAAGCCGCCGAACAGGCCGATCACGCAGGCCCAGATGATGCCCGTGACGATCAACTGGCGCGTGACCGTCAGTTGAAACACGACCTGAGCGAAAGCTCCTCCGAGGGTGCTGACGCTGTGGCCGTTGAAGAAAACCCAAGCCAGGGAAGCCCCGATGAGGCCGCCCAATAAAGACAGCACCAGCGCCTCGAGCACGACCGACAACAGTACCGGCCACGCGCCGAAACCAATGGCCCGCAGCGTGGCGATTTCCATTCCGCGCGCCGCAACCGCTGAGAACATGCTGTTGAGCGCGCCGAACATCGCACCGATCGCCATGATGACGGCGACCGTATTGCCGACGATGTTGATGACCTTGGTCAACTGCTTGGACTGGGCGGCGTAGTACTCCGGCTCGCGCTGAACATCGACCTTGAGCCGGGGATCGGTGGTGAGCGCGTCCTTGAAGGCCGTAAATTCGCCTGGATCGGTCAGCAGCGCCACCGCGGAACTATAGCCGGTGCGCTCGATCGAGGAGCCTACCGTATCGACATCGGCCAACAGCTCGGATTCGTGCACGTCGCCGTTGCTGGTGAACGTGCCGGTGACGGTCCAGTCGGCATTGCGCAAATGCAGCACGCTGCCGACGTTCAGACCCCTGAATTGCCTGGCGGCCCCGACGCCCGCGATCAGCTCGCGCACGGCCGGGCGAAACATGCGGCCGCTCACGATCTTCAATTCCGGCCGCACTTCGCCGAGCTTCAGGCCGACACCGCGTAGAGTCACATTGGCGTCGGTACCCGTGTCGATCTTCGGGATATTGACCACGGTCACGAGTTCGGTCGACAACAGAGCCTTGCCGGCCGCATCCTTGGCGAGGCCCGCCGCACTATCGATGGTATCGACATCGGTGCGGGTCAGATTGCTATTGAGCTCCGCGTCGGAGCCGCCGCGTAAAATAATGACGCGATCGGCCCGGCCGCTATCCGCGAGGGTGTGGCGGAACCCGGCGGCGAGCGCCAATACGGATACCAATACGGCCACCACCCCCGCGATCCCGACCACGATGACGCTCGAGGCACCGATGCGCTGCGGCAGGGTTTGCAGGCTCATCAGGCTCACTGCGAAAAATTGCTTGAACATATCCGGCTCCCGGGATCCTTAGAGGCCTTCAGTGCTTGTCCGCAAGCGCATCGACGATATTCAATCGCATGGCTCGCAGTGCAGGAGGAGCGCCCACGATGAGCGCCAATATGACCGCCACGGCGAATCCGGGGAGCAGCGCGCTCGGCGATAGCTCCACTCCCTGCAGACCTCGTTTGATGATCGGCAGCGCGCCGTAGCTCAGCGCAAGCCCGATGACGGCGGCGGTCACGCACAGCAGCAGGGATTCGGCGATGACCAGCAAGAGCACCTTGCCGTCGCTGAAACCAAGCGTCTTCAGCACCGCCAATTCGGGGATGCGCTCGCGCACCGACTGCATCATGGTGTTGCCGGTCAAGAACAGCAGCGTGAAGAATACGGCGCCCAGGATGGCGCGCAAAATGAAGCCAATGTCGCCGAGCTGTTTGATGAAAGCCATGGTGAAGTCCTTCGCCGGCTGGGTCTTGGTCTCGTTCGAGGAATTCGCAAACAGCGCATCGATTCGCTGGGCGACCTCCAGGGACTGGCTGGGATCGCTGACCCGCTCCTCGAACCAACCAACGCTGCCCTTTCCGAAACTGCGCCCCTCCTCGAACATCTCGTAATGGAACAACAGGCTGGATGCCTGTTGACTGGCCTGAGTCGGATCCTTGGCATCGAATGTGCCGACGATGTCGAAAGACCATTCCAGCGAGCCATTGCTCTTTTGCGTCCAGATGGTCGAATGCAGCGGCACCTTGTCGCCGACCTTCCAACCGAAGGTTTTCATCAACGCGACGTTGACCAGCGCGCCGGTGCGCGTATTGCGGAACGCCTGCATCTCGGCGTCGCTGACGATGAATTCATCTTTGTGCAGGTTGAAGTAGGTGTCCGTGTCGATGGGTAGCGCGAAGACGAAGTTCTTGGGCTCCTGGTAGTAGCCGCCGAACCAGGTGATCCAGGTGACCTCGGCGACTCCCGGCACCGAGCGGATCTGTTGCGTGTCCGAAAATGGCAATGCCAAAGTGATCGAATACTTGTTGATGGTGATGAGTTTGTCGGCGCCGGATACGCCGCCGCTCGGATGCGAAAAGGCGTAGTCGACGGTTTCCAAGACGCCGAAAAGCAAGAAGGCGATGACGATCGACAGCAAGGTGAAAATCGTGCGGGTCTTCTTGCGCCACAGGGTTGCCCAGATCAATGGGAGGTATTTCATGAAACAGACGCCAGGCCGACGCTAGGCCGCGAACGTGCCGGACTCCAGCAACGCGCCTTTATCCATGTGCAGCTGGCGGCTGGCGAACCCGGCGGCTTTGGGATCATGGGTGACCATCACGACGCTCTTGCCATGCTCGCGGTTCAGAACCTGAAGGAGATGCAGAACATCGTCCGCGGACTTGCGGTCGAGATCCCCGGTCGGCTCATCGCAGACCAGCAGCGTCGGATCGGCCACGAGCGCACGCGCGATCGCGACACGCTGCGCTTGACCGCCGGATAACTCATTGGGCTTGTGCTTGGCGCGATCCGCGATGCCCACCAGGGTCAGCGCCACAAGCGCATTGGCGCGACGCTGCGCCGCGGACAGTTTGGTCAGGAGCAGCGGTAATTCCACATTGCGCTGGGCGCTCAGCATGGGCATCAAGTTATAGAACTGGAACACGAAGCCGACATGGTTGGCGCGCCAGCGCGCCAGGCCGCCGCTGTTGAGCTGATCGAGACGTTGACCCGCAACGCTGATTTGGCCCGAGGTCGCGGTATCCAAACCCCCGATAAGATTCAATAGCGTGGTTTTGCCGGAGCCGCTCGGTCCCATCAGCGCGACGAACTCGCCCGCCGCAATGTCCAGGTTCAGACCCTGTAGCACTTCGACGCTCTGCTTGCCGCGGGTGTAGCGTTTGACGACGTTGCGCAAGGTTACGACGGCTTCGCTCATGGGGAGGTTCCTCGTTCGCTCATGGAGATGTTCCTTGTTCAATACGGATCTTCACGCCGTCCTTGAGTCGAGTGAAATCGCCGACCGCCACGCGCTCGCCGGGAGCGAGCCCGGACAATACAGTGACGCCGCCGCTGCCGCTTGCGCCGAGCCGGACCGCGCGCCGCTCGACAGTCGAGTCACGCACGACGAAAATCACGCCGGTCGCTCCCGATGCCTGTACGGCGTTGCCGGGCAGGGTCACGCCGATCGGCTTGGCGCCGCCATTCTCGGGGGCCGCATCCAAGAATGCCACCCGGACGCCCATCTCCGGCAAGATGCGCTCGTCCTTCTTATCGAGGGCGATCCGCACCGACACCGTGCCCTTGCTGCGATCGGCGGTGGGGATCACGGCGATGACATGTGCGGGAATCTGCCAATCGGGGTAGGCATTGAGTTTGGCGCTCACGCGCTGCGCCGGCTGCACGCGATTGATGAAGTTCTCATTGACGTCGACCTGGATCTCGAGCGAATCCATGTCGACGATGGTGCCGATACCCGTTCGCGTGAAGCCGCCGCCGGCGGAGATCGGCGATACGATTTCGCCGGGCTGCGCTGCTTTGACGGTGACCACCCCCGCAAACGGCGCACGGATGACGGTATCGTCAAGATTGCGCTCGGCCAGCTTCGTCCCCTGTTCGGCGACCGCAATGTTGCTGCGCTGGGTGGCGAGCTGTGCCCGCAACGCGTCCAGGGTGGTCTGCGCGTTGTCCACGACCGCCTGACTGACGAACTGACCTTTGAGCAGGCTGCGTTGACGGTCGTAGTCCCGCTGGGCGTTAGTTACATTCACCTGCGTTTCAGCCAGACCCGCCCTGGCATAGTCGAGTTGGGCACGCGCCTGATTCAGGGCCGCTCGAATATTGGAGTCGTCGAGCCGGGCGATGATCTGGCCCGCTTTGATATGTTCGCCCTCCTCGATGTCGAGCTCGACCATCTTGCCGGTAATCTTGGACGCAACCGTGGCCTGACGACGCGCCACGACGTAGCCGGACGCATCCAGAATGGACCCTGCCGCGGCCCCGCTTTCCGCCAGCGCCCGCGCCGCGACAACGTGAATGGGTATTCCTTCCGGGCGCATCCACACCCAGGCAATGGCCCCACCGATCAAGAGCGCTGCCGCAACAACCAATAGCCAGGTCCGACCGCTGCCGGGGGGCGAAATCCCACTCCCACGATCGATGCGCAGTTGCTGGAGCAGCGCTGTTTTATCGTCCATGCGCTGAATTCACAGAGGCCCCGGCGAGGCCAGCACTCGCAGAATCGAGGCGGTCAGCTTCTCGATCCCCGTACTGGCATAGTGAGTCAAGCCCAGACGCACCACCACGAGCCGCGCGGACGGGACGATCACGATGAACTGCCCTAGAGCACCACGTCCGAAGTACATGTCATCCGGAAGGCTTGCCATACCCCATTGGGCACCCCAATAGGGAATCTCGCCATCTTTCTTCAGGTTGGTCCAGAACCCGGCGCCGTAGCCCGTGTCCAGCGTTCGCGTGGCGCTGTACTGGGACCAGCCCTCGGGCAGTACGCGACGACCATTTACTACCCCGTCGTCCAGATACAGCTGGCCGAAGCGTGCCCAGTCGCGCGCGGATGCGAACATGAAGCCGCTACCGACCGGCGTCCCGGCGGAATCGAACTCGAGGGTGGCGTGTTGCATGCCCACCGGCTGGAACAATTCGCGCCGCAGGAACGCCAGCGTGTTTCCGGCATCGCCGCCCACCGCATCGCGCACCACACCGGAGAGCAGCGCGTAGCTGAGATTACTGTAGCCCCACTGTGTGCCCGGTTGCGCCACCAGCGGCTGCCGAGCGGCAAAGGCCGCGCTGTCCGGCTCCAGCATCCACATGCGGGTCGCGGGAGTGATGATGGCGTCGGTCTCGTCGAATGGAAGGCCGCTGTCCATGCGCAGCAAATCATCGACCGTCACGGCGTGTCTGGGATCACTACTCGCCCGCCATGCAGCCACTGGAGCGGCCTGATCGACGTCCAACTTGCCGTCGCGGACGAGAATCCCGATCAGCGCACTGGTCACCGATTTGGTGAGCGAATGGCCCCAGATCGGTGTATCGACGTTGTAACCGGCCGCATACCGCTCGGCGATCAACCTGCCGTCGCGCAAAACCACGACGGCTTTGGTTTGCCGAAGGGCGCGAACGTCGGTTTCGAAGAAAGCGGCATCGAGCGCCTTCGACAGTCTCGGGTCAATGGCTTCAGCCAGCGGCGGCGGGGGCGGCGCATCGGCGGCTGTTTGCACGGCGGATGAACTGGCTGAGTCGATTGCATCCGGCCTATCGCCGTGAATCAAACGGCAGCCGAAGCCCTCGCGGAAAACCGCACGCGACGCAAACCCGCGCAGGACGGTGGCGCGGACTTCGCGCCGCGACCTATCGACCGTATAGCGCAGCGCCCAAGCCACCTTCGCCATTCCGGCGTTCGGAAGCTGCTCCTCGCGGTACACCCGGTCCGGATCGAGCCCGGACACGAAAGCCGCTGCACACAGCGAGCCGCTGACCGATCCGGTCGCCGTACGCAGCAGCGGGCTCGCGCGCCAGCCGAGCAAGGCCAAGCCGCAACCCAAAAGCACTGCGATTGCAATACGCAAATATCGTGTGATCGTCATGTCGTCTCCGGTCACTATACATTGCAATTGTCCAAGGCCGAGCGTAGCTTCGTGAATTCCTAGTGGCATGCGAACACCAATGAGAACACTCGGTAAGTTCTGTCTCCTGGCCGCGGTTCTGACGGCGGCATGCGCACCTTCCTCGCACATCTTGACGGGAACGGCGCGCGCACCGATCTCGCCATCGGAAGTTAAAATCTATTCGACACCGCCGCCCCGGTTCCAAGAGATTGCACTGCTTGATGCGACCAGCAAGAGCGTTTTTGGCCCCGGCGGTCAAAAGGCGATGGATAAAGTGATAGAACGTCTGAAAATTGAAGCGGCTCAATTAGGCGCGAACGGCGTGCTTCTGGGCGATGTCGCCGACCGGCAAACGGGCTCCATAGGCACAGGCGTAGGCTCCGATTCCTATTCACGAAACTCCTCCGTGGGTGTCGGTGTGGGCGGATCTTTAGGCATTTATAAAAAAACCGGTAAGGGAACAGCAATCTACGTCGCGCCAGGCGATGTCCCGCCAGGTTGAGGCTCGCCGCAAAACATTTCTCCGCATGTCTCATACGACAGACGTTCTCATTATCGGCGGCGGCATTGCCGGGGCCGCCGCGGCGTACGAAATCGCGGCGTTCGCATCCGTGATCGTCCTCGAACGCGAACCTCAGTGCGGCTATCACGCCACTGGACGGTCGGCCGCGAGTTTCACCGAGAATTATGGCAACGGCGTGGTGAGGCGCCTGGCGATCGCGAGCCGAGCGTTCTTGGAAAGCCCCCCGGCCGACTTCTGCGATCACACGCTCCTTTCTCCGCGCGGTCTCATCACCATCGCGCGCGCGGATCAACTGGAATTGCTCGACCAGGAGCTGCTGCGGGCCAAGGCGCTGGTGCCGGCCATCGAAAAAATAACCGTTGCGGCCGCCATCGCCCGGGTGCCGATACTGCGGCCCGACTACGTTGCCGGCGCGTTCATCGAACCGGACTCCAAAGAACTCGACGTCAATGGTCTGCACCAAGGATTTTTGCGTGCGGCCAAGGCGCGCGGCGCGCACATCATGATGAATGCGGGTGTCGAGGCGATCGAGCGCCGCGGCGAACGCTGGTCGGTCGCGACGCGCACCGACACGTTCGCGGCGCTCACCATCGTCAACGCCGCCGGCGCGTGGGCCGACGACGTGGCGAACCTCGCTGGGATCGCACCGCTCGGCTTGGTCCCGAAGCGGCGTACGGCGTTCAACGTTCCCGCGCCCGCGGGCATGGATATCCGGGGATGGCCCATGATCGACGATGCCGGCGAGGAATTTTACTTCAAGCCTGACGCCGGCCAACTGCTGGTGTCCCCCGCAGACGCGACGCCCAGCGAGCCGATGGATGCGTATCCAGAGGACGTCGATGTGGCGACGGGCGTCGAACGCCTGGAGCGCGCGACAACCTTGAACGTAACTCGTGTTTCGCGGTCCTGGGCTGGGCTTCGAACCTTCGCGCGCGACGCGTCGCCCGTGGTCGGGCTGGACAGCAGTGCGGACGGATTTTTCTGGCTCGCAGGGCAAGGCGGATATGGCATCAAGACCTCTCCTGCCCTGTCCCGAGCCTGCGCCGGGCTGCTCCGCGAGCGGCGGTTGCCCGACGACCTCCGCAGACTGGGGATCAGCGCCGCCGACCTTTCACCGGAGCGGTTGTGGAACATCCTTTGACATCGGTTTCGACGCAACTTGGCTTCCTGCTGTTTGTTGCTGCGTTGGTGGCCATACTGACCCGCCGTCTACGCATGCCCTATACCGTGGGCCTGGTGCTCGCCGGCATGGGCCTGTCTCTATTGCACGTGCGCCTGCAGCTGCATCTATCAAAGGACCTGATCTTTTCCGTTTTCTTGCCGCCGTTGGTCTTTGAGGCGGCGCTCTGCATTGACTGGCGGCAGTTCAAAAGAGAGCTGCCGGTGGTTGGACTCCTGGCGACGCTGGGCGTGCTGTTGGCGGCCGCCGTTACCGCCGCAGGCATGCGTTACGCCTTGGATTGGGACTGGGGCAGCGCGAGCGTCTTCGGCGTATTGATTGCGGCCACCGACCCGGTATCGGTCATCGCCGCCTTCAAGGAAGCGGGGGTGCAGGGCCGGCTGCGCCTGTTGATCGAAGCGGAAAGCCTGCTGAACGACGGCACCGCCGCCGTCGCTTTCGTTGCCGTATTGAGCGTGCTTGCGGGCGAGCATCACGACGTATGGTCGATCTCGGGCAGCCTGCTCCTGACGATCGCCGGAGGTTCCGCGATCGGAGCCATCGTCGGTTCGGGCTTCATGCTGCTGGCGGGTCGGACTTCAGATCATCTGGTGGAAATCACGCTGACGACCCTCGCCGCCTACGGCTCGTTCTTTGTGGCCGAGCACTACCATTGTTCAGGCGTCCTCGCCGCACTGAGCGCCGGCTTGGTCGTCGGCGGCTATCGCTCCACTGCCTCGATCTCGAGTGAGGGACGGCACGCCTTGGACACGTTCTGGGAATACGCGGCATTCATCGCCAACTCACTGATCTTTATTCTGATCGGCGTCCAAGAGGCTGGACAGCATTTCCACGGATTGTGGCGGCCGGTGCTGTGGGCGATTGCGCTCGTGACATTGGGACGGGCGGTCGCCATCTACCCGCTGTGTGCCCTATTCGCGCGCAGCCGCCGCAAAGTTGAAATGCGGCATCAACATATTCTCTTTTGGGGTGGATTGCGTGGGGCACTGGCCTTGGCCCTTGCCTTGGCATTGCCGCAGGATCTGCCTCATCACGAGGTCATCGTCACGCTGACCTTTGCGGTCGTTGCCTTTTCCGTGTTCGCCCAGGGCCTGACGATGACGCCGCTGCTGCGCCGGCTGGGAGAAATCAAATAGCCGTGTCCCAGCCGCTGCTCACGCTGCAAGAGCTGGAACAGATGCTCGCCGCCAGGAAAGCCGGCGCTGCGACACTCGAATGTTCACTGGACCTGCGGCTCTCCATGACCACCGTCGACATAGGCACGGCGGAGTGGGCGTGGAAAGGTCGACGATTCCCCTATCCCGCGCGCTGCAAGGAACGAACCATTTACCATTGGACCGATGAAGGTTTTCAGCCGGTCGCTCGCTACTCCTCGTCGCTGATAAAGCTGGTGCCGACCGATTGGGGTGCGCCGACGTTCGAGATCGACGGCATCAAAATGCTGCCCACCGCGCAGATATCGCCGTACGCGGATGCGGAACGCAAGGTTGGAATGATTCAGCCTCGGGGCAAAATCATTTTGGATACCTGCGGCGGCCTCGGCTATTTTGCAGCATGGTGCGTGCGCGGCCAGGCGGCGCAGGTGCAATCGTATGAAAAGAATTCCGACGTCATCTGGCTGCGAAGCATGAATCCCTGGTCGCCGTGCGCCGGCACGGCATTGACCCTGACTCAGGCCGACGTCACCGACGCGGTTACGACGCTGGCCAGCAATTCCGTCCATGCGGTCTTGCATGATCCGCCGCGTTTTGGAATCGCGGGGGAATTGTATTCGCAAGATTTTTACGCGCAGCTGGCGCGGGTGCTCAAACGCAAAGGCAAGCTGTTTCATTACACCGGCAGCCCCAATAAACTCAGCAGCGGGCGCGACCTGGCGAACGAGGTCGCGAAGAGATTGGGAAACGCTGGGCTTGCGGCGGAAAAACGCGGCGACGGCGTGCTCGCCGTAAAGACCTGAGCCGCGGTCTTGTGCGGCCGCGGGTTCGTTCCCGTGTGGGAGCCGGCGGATGCCGGCCCCCGCTTCGTTAACCGAGGTGAACGATCAGCCCTGTTTGTGGTGCTGATCCTTGGCGCTCTCCTTGAGGTCTTCCTTCACATCGCCGTAGCCCGCCTGGGCGGCGCCGCCGGCCTTCTTGGCCATACCCTTCGCTTGTTGAGTACGGCTGCCCGTGGCCTTCCCGGCGGTTTCTTGAACCTTGCCTGCGGCTTCCTTGACGCGGCCTTCCACCTGATCCTTGTTAATGCCCATTTGAGTGTCTCCTGCGTAGCCAGTTTCAGGTCAAGGGGCAATATGGCACCGGAGCTAAAAGCTGGGTGTAGGAAAAGCGTTCGATACTGCGTCGGACGGCCGCGCGCCTGTTTTTGCCCCGACACTATTGACACAATGAGCATACGCTGTCTATTGTGTCGGGATGCAACTCGAAGGCATCTCCGAAGTCAACGCGGCCGAGTCGCGCCACGAAGCGCTCTTGGAAGCTGCCGTTGGAGTATTTGCGCGTTACGGGTTTCGCAAGACATCGATGGACGAAGTCGCACGCGCCGCGGGTGTTTCCCGCCAGGGTCTGTACCTGCTGTTTGCCGATAAGGAAGAACTCTTCCGTAAAGCGGTGGCGTACAAGCTTACGCGGCAATTGAGCGCGGCCGTCGCCGCGCTGTCAAACGAACGGGAATCGCTGGAGGCGCGGCTCGTTGCCGCCTGCGACGAATGGGCCGGCCGATATGTTGGGATCTCGGGCGCCGACGCGGCTGATCTCATGTGTGCCAGCACCACCCTGGCGGGCGGCACCTTGGTGCACTACGAAGCTCAGTTCGAAAAAGCCTTGGCCCTCGCCATCAATCGATCGGCGCTCTCGAATTTTTGCGCTGCGTCCGGATTATTGCCGGCCGATGTCGCGAGGGCGCTGCACGCCACGGTCCGCGGGCTCAAAAATGGCTCCAAGTCTCGACAGGAATTCGTGCAGGGAATGACGGCGGCGGCGCGCATGTTTTGTGCGCCGCTGAATCAGCGCGCCCCGCACCAGGAGTAATAGATGGCTAATTCCAATCCCTTTGGCGCACGCTCGACCGCCGACAAAGTTCTCGCCGGAGTCGATCTCACGGGCAAGCGCTTCGTCGTCACCGGCTGCAATTCGGGCATCGGCTTCGAGACGATGAGCGCGCTGGCGGCCAATGGCGCACAGGTCATCGGCCTCGCAAGATCGTTCGCTGCGGCGCAGGCCGCGTGCACCCGGGTTGCATCGTCGTGCCTCCCCGTGGCCTGCGATCTATCGGATCTCGCTTCGGTGGCGGCTGCCGCCGAGGCGATTCGGGCGCTGCAGGTGCCTTTGGATGCCATCGTCGCGAATGCCGGCATCGCGAACTTGCCGGCCTTGCAGACGCGGTACGGCGTGGAAATGCAATTCCTGGTCAATCACATCGGCCACTTCGCTTTGGTGAATCGACTCTGCGACCTGGTGCGCGATGGCAGCGGACGCATCGTCATCGTGAGCAGCGACGCGAGCATCAAGCAGGCGCCCGCCGAGGGCATCATGTTCGACAACTTGGATGGTCATCGCTCCTACCAACCGTTCACTTTCTACGGCCAGTCGAAGTTAGCCGCGGCGATCTATGCCAAGGAGTTGTCGCGGCGTTTGAAAAGCCGCCGTATCGCGGTCAATTCGGTTCATCCCGGCGCCACCAGGGGAACTCGCCTCAACCGGCATCTAGGGCTGCCTTGGGCCCTGATCCTGTCGGTCGCGAAGTTGTTCATGAGAAGTGCTGAGCGCGGTGCTGCAACGCAGGCGCTGCTCGCGGCCAGCCCGCAGGTGACGGGCATCACCGGGGAGTACTGGGCTGATTGCAAGATTGCCCATGGTCATCCGCTGTTGGATGACGTCGGCGTCGCAAAGCTCCTCTGGGATGTTTCCGAACGCATCGTTGCCGCACCGCCCAAGCAAGACTCAAAGCCGCTGCAAGCCGCCGCTTGACTGACACCCTATCTCGATAATTGGGGCGTGCGCTCCACGGCGCAGCTGCGCGCGTCCGTTACGCGGCGTTCCGCCCCTTCATTCCGACCGCGTTTCGCGCTAAACTAGGGGCATATCCCCATGATTGACCATATCCCCGACCATATCCCCATGGTTGACTCCGTAAAACACAAGAGCTTCACTGCGTCTCTCCCGCCGCCTGGCGCCTGCACGTGCGGATGCCTGCGCAAAGCATCGCGCCGCATATCGCAGTTCTACGACATGGCGTTGGCGCCCGTCGGCATAAAGTCGACGCAATACTCCATTTTGTCCGAGGTCGCGCGCGGCAGCGCCTTGGGCGCGGTCACCATGTGCGAACTCGCGGCCGCCATGGTGATGGACCGGTCCACCCTGGGTCATAACCTTCGCCCGCTGGAACGCGACGCGCTGGTGATCCTGCAGCATGCGCCGGACGACCGGCGCAAGCGCCATGTTCAACTCACTCGAAAAGGCAAGGCTCTGCTGCAGCGGGCCCGGCACTCGTGGGGCCGGGCAGAGGATCGGTTTGAAAGCATATTCGGCAAGAAGCCCGCGTCGGAACTTCGAGCGGTCCTGTTGGACATCGCCAACCGCCGGGATTTGAGCTTGCCGCCGGTCCGTTGAGCCCACCTCAGCTTTTTCCGCGAACCGATCGGAGCACGTCATGTGGATTGTTAGAGTAGCGTTACAGCGGCCATACACGTTCATCATGTTGGCGGTGTTGATCGTGCTGATGGGCGGCTACGCGATCGTCAACACGGCCACCGACATCTTTCCGAACATCAAGATTCCGATTGCCGCCGTGATCTGGCGCTACAACGGCATTTTGCCCGAGGAAATCGCGAACCGCATCGTTTTGTTCTCCGAACGCGTCGCACAAACGACGGTCAACGACGTCGAGCACACGGAATCACAGTCGGTCAACGGCACGGCGGTGGTCAAGTATTTCTTCCAGCCCGATGTCGACCAGGCCCTCTCCTTCGCTCAGATCACCGCCGTATCTCAAGTACAGCTGGCCTACTCGCCGCCCGGGACCACCCCGCCGTTCGTGCTGTCCTACAGCGCCTCCAGCGTGCCCATACTGCAGTTGGCGTTGTCGAGCGATACGCTGCCGGAGGCGCAGATTTACGACTTGGGCAACACCATCCTGCGCACTCAGTTGGCGACGGTCCCCGGCGCCTCGATACCCTTTCCGTTCGGCGGCAAGCAACGTCAGGTACAGGTCGATCTCGATCCCCGGGCGCTGCGTGCGAACGGTCTGTCGGCCAACGACGTCGTCACCGCCATCGGCACGCAGAATCTGATTCTGCCGGCCGGTACCCAAAAAATGGGCTCGCTCGAATACTTCATCAAGCTGAATGCGAGCCCCACTCAGATCGAGGACCTGAACAATGTGCCCATTCGCGCGCACAACGGCACGGTGACCTACGTGCGCGACGTGGCGCATGTGCGCGACGGCTATTCTCCGCAGACCAACATGGTGCGATTGGACGGCCGCCGGGCCGTTCTGATGAGCGTGCTCAAGACGGGCAAGGCTTCCACCATCGACATCATCAACAGCATCAATGAAAAGCTCCCCCAGATCCGGTCATCGCTGCCGAGCGCGTTGAAAATAGAGCCGATCAGCGACCAGTCCGTGTTCGTGCGCGCGGCGATCTCCGGCGTCGTCCGTGAAGGCGTGATCGCCGGCGCGTTGACGGGTTTGCTGATTCTCTTGTTCCTGGGGAGCTGGCGCAGCACGCTCATCATCACGATTTCCATTCCCCTGTCGATATTGGCATCGATCGCTTGCCTGTCCGCGCTCGGCGAAACGGTCAACATCATGACCCTTGGCGGTCTGGCGCTCGCGGTCGGTATTTTGGTCGACGACGCGACGGTCACGATCGAAAACATCAACTACCATCTCGAACAGGGCAAGGATGTCGAGCCGGCGATTCTCGATGGCGCGCATCAGATTGCCCTACCGGCCCTGGTCTCGACGCTGTCGATTTGCATCGTGTTCGTTCCCATGTTCCTGCTCGCGGGAATCGCGAAATTCCTGTTCATCCCCTTGGCCGAGGCCGTCGTATTCGCCATGCTGGCCTCGTACATTCTGTCGCGCACCCTGGTTCCCACGCTCGCCAAGTTCTGGTTGAAGCGCCATGATGGCGCCGCGCACAAGAAAAGCGGCAACCCGCTCACCCGCTTTCAGGAAGGATTCGAGCGCCGTTTCGCGAAGATGCGCGATGGCTATCGCCATTTGCTGGGGGCCGCCTTGCGCAGCGGACCGCGCTTCGCGGCGATTTTCCTGGGGGCGATGGCGACCACCGCGGTGCTCGCGTTCCCCCTGGGCCCGTTGCCGGGTCTCGGCCAGGACTTCTTTCCCAGCGTGGACGGCGGACAGATCAAGCTGCACATGCGCGCGCGCACGGGTACGCGCATCGAGGAGACGGCGGCGCTGTGCGACGCGGTCGAGACGACGATTCGCGAGGTGATTCCGGCCGACCAGCTCGTCAACATCGTCGACAACTTGGGGCTGCCTTACAGCGGCATCAACCTGGCCTACAGCACGTCGGCGCCGGTGGGACCGAGCGACGCGGATATTTACGTCAATCTTTCGAAGGAGCACAAGCCGACCCCCGACTATGTACGCGCTCTGCGCTCGAAACTCGCCGCCACCTATCCGTCGGCCACGTTCTCGTTCTTGCCCGCCGATATGATCGGCCAGATACTGAACTTCGGGCTGCCCTCCCCGATCGACGTACAGGTAACCGGCTTCAACGTGGACGGTAACCGTAAATTTGCCAACGCCCTGCTGCAGAAACTGCGCTCCGTTCCGGGCGCGGTCGATTTGCACATTCATCAGACGAGCGATTATCCACAGTTCAACGTGGACGTCGATCGCAGCAAGGCGCAGCTGTTGGGTTTGACCGAACAGGCGGTCGCCACCAACATGCTGGTATCGCTGTCGGGCAGTTTCCAGACCTCGCCCTCGTTCTGGGTCGATCCCAAGAGCGGGACTCAGTACCAAGTCGCGACCCAGACGCCGCAATTTCGCTTGGAGAATCTCAACGATCTCGGCAACACGCCGCTGAACGGACCGGGCGGAGTGTCTCAAATCCTCTCGAGCGTGGCGGACATCCACCGCAGCGTCGCGCCCGCGGTGGTGACTCACTACAACGCCACGCCGGCACTCGATATCTTCGGTACGGTGCAAGGAACCGATTTGGGCTACGTCTCCGCCCAGATAAATACAATCATCACGCAGGCGAAAAAAGATCTTCCCAGAGGCTCCAACGTGGTCATGCGCGGCCAAGTGCAGACCATGAAGGCATCGTTCAACGGCCTGTTGATCGGCCTCATCGGCGCAATCGTGCTCGTCTACATGTTGATCGTGGTGAATTTCCAGTCGCTCCTTGACCCGTTCATCATCATTACCGCGCTGCCCGCTGCGTTGGCCGGGATCGTTTGGATGCTGTTTCTCACCGACACGACGGTCAGCGTGCCGGCTCTCACCGGCGCGATCATGTGCATGGGAGTGGCGACCGCGAACAGCGTTCTAGTCATCAGCTTCGCGAGAGAGCGCATGAATGCCGGCGACAACGCCTTCGAGGCCGCCTTGCAGGCGGGCTTCACTCGCTTGCGGCCGGTGTTGATGACCGCCACGGCGATGATCATCGGCATGATCCCGATGGCGTTGGGCCTGGGCGACGGCGGTGAACAGAACGCGCCCTTGGGCCGCGCCGTCATCGGCGGCTTGATCTTCGCCACCATCGCCACCTTGTTCTTCGTGCCCACGGTTTTTTCGATCATCCACGGACGCGGTTCGGCGCGTGTACATTCTCCGGAGACTTTACATGCCTGAACCATCCTCGGCCGAAACGGACCCGCAATTGTCGCGCAGGATTCACCGTTACTCGCTCATTTTGCTGCTTGTCGCGCTGGTGCTGGGAGCCTGGGGCGAAATCAGCCGCGTCATGGCGCGCAATGCCCTCGGCAAGGCGACCGCCCGAGATGCATCGCCCACCGTCACCACGGTCACCGCGAACCGTACCAGCTTGGTCGAAGAGTTGGTGCTGCCCGGAACGGTGCAGGCTTTCGTGGAGGCGCCCATCTATGCGCGAACCAGCGGCTATCTGAAAATCTGGTATACCGACATCGGCACCGAGGTCAAGAAAGGTCAGCTGCTGGCTGTGATCGAGACCCCCGAAGTGGATCAGCAGCTGACCCAGGCGCAAGCGGATCTCGAGACGTCACGCGCCAATGAAAGCTTGTCGAGCACCACCAACAAACGCTGGCAGGGATTACTGTCCACCGAATCCGTGTCCAAGCAGGATGCCGACGAGAAAGCCGGCGACGCGGCCGCCAAGAAAGCGGCGGTAGCCTCTGCGGCGGCGAATGTCGCGCGACTGCGCGATCTGGAATCGTTCAAGCGCGTGGTGGCTCCGTTCGACGGCGTGGTAACCGCTCGCAACACCGATATCGGGGCCCTCATCAATGCGGGCCAAAGCTCGGGAACGGAGTTGTTCAGGGTTGCGAACACGCAGAAATTGCGCATCTACGTGCAGGTGCCCGAAATCTATGCGGCGGCCGCCAAGCCCGGTCTCGAGGCGGAACTGCGCTTCACCGGGCACGCCAACAAGGTATTCGTCGCACAGACCGTTCGCACCTCGAACGCGCTCGATCCCACGCTGCGGACCTTGCAGGTGGAGCTGCAGTTGGATAACGCGAACCGCGAGGTGTTTCCGGGCGCCTATGCCGAAGTGCATTTCAAGTTGGCGGGCAATGCCGAATCCCTGCGCTTGCCGGCCAACACCGTGCTGTTTCGCGCGGCGGGGCTGCAGGTGGCCACGGTCGACGGCACCCAGCACATCAAACTGAGGAGTATCGTTCAAGGGCGCGACTTCGGCAGCACCATCGAAGTGCTCTCCGGGATCGAAGCCGACGATCGGGTGGTGGTGAATCCGCCCGATTCGCTCACCGACGGCGTGTCGGTCCGCCTCGCCGAGCCGCCCCCTGACAAATCGCAGGACAAGAGCAAAGCCACATGAACGGTCCCGCGTCGGCAACACTGCTGCTGGTCGGTGCCTTGGCGGCGTGTTCTTTCGCGCCCAGGTACCCGGCACCGCCCAGCAGCGCGCCGCCGCCGAGTACTTACAAGGAGGCGGGAGACTGGAAAATCGCCGAGCCGATGGACGCCGAGTCGCGCGGTGATTGGTGGACGGTATTCCAAGATCCGCAACTCAATGAACTCGAGGGCAAGGTCGGCGCCGCCAATCAGAACATCAAGGCGGCTGTCGCACGCCTGCAGCAAGCGCGCGCGGAGACCCGGATTCAGCGGGCGGGCTTATTCCCGACATTGACCGTCGGCTCGTCCGCGACTCGCGGCCGTGCCTCCGTGAACTCGCCCCGGTTTCCGCCCGGCGCTCGGGCGGTCGGCGGAAACTTCGATTTGGAAGCGGATTTATCCTACGAATTCGACGTGTGGGGCCGTGTGCGCAATTCGGTAAACTCGGCCAAAGCGAGCCAAACGGCCAGTGCGGCGGACCTCGCAACGCTCGATCTGTCGCTGCACGCCGAACTCGCGACCGACTACTTCACTCTGCGGGGCCAAGACGCGCAGCAAGTGCTGATCGACAGAACCGTGGAGGACTATGCGAAGTCCCTGGGGCTGACCCAGAGGCTCTATAACGGGGGCGGCGCCGCAGTGGCCGACGTAGAACAAGCGAAAGCTCAATTTGAGACCGCCCGCACTCAGGCCGCCGACATACGGCTGCAGCGCGCGCAAATAGAGCACGCCATTGCCGTATTGATCGGTGAGAATCCGTCGGGCTTCCATTTGGCCGCCAACCCTTTGGCTCTGGACGCCTCGCCGCCGGCGTTCGGCGCCGGTCTGCCGTCTGCGCTGCTCGAGCGCCGTCCCGATGTCGCGGCGGCCGAACGACGCGTCGCGGCCGCCAATTTCAATATCGGCGTGGCCCGCGCCGCCTATTTCCCGCAGTTCAGCCTGGCGGCAGCGTTTGGCTACGACAGCGTCCATTCGTCGAATTGGCTGACTGCGCCGAGCCGGCTGTGGTCGGTCGGCCCCTCGGGCGTGCTCACCGTGTTCGACGCAGGCCGCCACCGCGCACAGTCGGATCAGGCGCGTGCGATTTTCGACGAGCAGGTGGCTGATTATCGTAATATCGTGCTTACCGCATACCAGGAAGTCGAGGACAATTTGGCGGCATTGCGTCAACTGCAGGAGGAGAGCGTGAGTCAGGCCGCGGCCGTTGCGGCGACGGGCAAGGCATTGCAGCAGTCGCAGTACCGCTACCAGGCCGGCTTGGTGACCTATCTCGAAGTAGCGACGAATGAGACCACCAATCTCCAAGCCCAGCTCTCGAACGTGAACATACAAATACGGCGCATGAGCGCGAGCGTGCTGTTGGTAAAGGCATTGGGCGGCGGCTGGCAAAACGCGGAGCATGCCGCGAATCAAGCCGCGCTCTAGACGAGGTTGCGCATCTTGGACAGCACGGCAATCGTCCTAACGCGGTCCCAGGCTCCGGGCTCCATCGAACGCTGGTACGTACTCGTCATGACCTGCGTGATCTACGCCATCAACATCGCCGATCGGTACGTGGTCTCGACCGTGCTCGAGCCGATCCGGCTGGAACTGCGGCTGACGGATGCCGGCGTGGCGTTTTTGACCGGCATTCCGCTCGCCCTGTTCTATGTATCGTTCGGCTTGCCGATCTCGTGGTTCGCCGATCGCTCCAACCGTCGCAACATCCTCGCCGCCGCACTCTGTCTCTGGTCGGCTTTCACCGTGCTCTGTGGACTGTCTCGCACCTATTGGCAATTTCTGCTGGGCCGGATCGGCGTGGGCGTCGGCGAAGCGGGCGGCCTTCCGCCCTCTTCGGCGATCTTGTCCGATTGCTTCCCGGCGGAGCGGCGGCCCATGGCATTTACGGTGCTCGCCCTGGGCGCTCCCATCGGCGCCTGGTTGGGCGCGGATATGGCGGGCGCGGTTGCCCACGCGTATGGCTGGCGGGCGGCCTTTCTGGCGTTGGGCGCGCCCGGCCTCCTCGTCGGCATTGTGGTCTACTTGACTATTCGCGAACCGGCACGCGGGCGCTTGGATGCCGCCAACTATGCGTCGAAACCGTCCATGCTGGATTCACTGCGATTTCTACTGAGTCAGCGAGCGGCGTTTCATGTGCTCATGACCACCGGCGTCTGCTCTCTGTGGGGATGGGGCCTCATATGGTGGACGCCCACGTTCCTGATGCGCACCTACGGCCTGAACGTCGGCGAAGCCGGCGCGGTCACCGGTCCGATCCATTTGTTCGGCGGCATAGCCGCATCGCTGGGCACGGCTTGGATTCTATCCCGGCCCGGCATGGTCGATCCCCGACGCGTCCTGTGGGTGTTGGCGGCCGGCGTGGGATTCACCACCATTCCCTCCTTCCTGGCCTATTGGACACACACCTTCTGGCTGGCGAAGTGCATGTTCTGGATTTTCATTCCCGCCATTTATTTCTACATAGGCCCCTGCATGGGGCTGCTGCAGAATCTCGCTCCGCATCACATGCGCTCCATGTTCATTGCCTGGTCGCTCTTGGTGGGAAATGTCTTCAACCTCATCGTCGCGCCGCAGTCCATCGGTATGCTCAGCGATTGGTTTGCGGGCGGCCATGGCGCAGACGCGGCGTCGTTGCGCCTGGCATTGTTGGTGCTTGCGCCCGCGGGATTCTGGGCCACGTGGCACGCCTATAGGGCGACCAAAACCGTGATCGAGGATCAGAAGCGCGCAGTGGGCTATGCAGCGGCTATGCCATCCCTCGCTTGAGTAAGCCCCGCTTGAGTAAAGCATAGCGAGCGGCGGCAATGATCGCGATGATCGGCGTGCAGATACTCGCCGCGATAAGAATGGGGGTTAGCCAGCCGAACCATGTGAACGGCGCCAGCAGGAACAGCGCGTCGTCGGGATGAAAGCTTTGGACGCCGAAGGACACTTTGGCAAGCCGCTGCGCCGATCATCAGACGCAGCGCGGTCAAATGATTGGGGCGCACCCAGGTGCCGATGAGCGGACGCACGAAGATCCGTGCAAAGGCATGCGCATAGGTCTGATTGAGGGCCGCATCATCCGCTGGGGGCGCGTCCATGGTGCTTCCCTCAAACGCGAAAACGGTACTCGACGCCCGGCCGGCGCTCGACATCGGGCGGGAAGCTGGCGCGCTTGTGCGCATAGTAGCGGGCGCGGTGGTTCCCATCGGATGACCGGTTGTAGGTGAGATACAGGATGCGCCGCGGCTTACCGCTCAGGTTCGGCTTGGAGGCGTGCGGTGCGAAGCTGTCGAAGAACAGTACGTCGCCGGGTCGCGTCGGCACCGGCACGAGGTCGAAGCCCCGCAATTCTTCCGCGGCCAGCGGGGCCCATTCGCGCCCAATGAGACTCGCGGCGCGGGCGCTCCCGCTCGCCATCTCCATACATCCGTTGGCGATTGTCGCCGGATCGATCGAAACCATCGCGGTGACGAAATGCGGCGCGTAGGAGGACCATCCAGCCTGTTGATCCTGGTGCGCCTCGAACCCCGCGCCGCCCGGCATCTTGAAATTGATCTTCTCCTTGAACAGCACCGCGGTGTCGCCGAGTAACTGCTCGACCGCTCGCAGCAATCGGCCGCCGCGAATCAGCGCGTCGAATCCGGCGTGGTACGGGCAGAAATCCTCGATTCGTTGGATGACGCGGGCGTTCGGATCGCGAAGGCTCGGTTCGCGATAGACCATCTGCGCGCCCGCGACCTCGGGCAACGCGCTGACCTCCTCCGTGAAGCGCGCGATCTCGGCAATCTCCACCGCCGAAAAAAATGCCGGTGCGGCGGTCCATCCGTGCTGTTCATAGGCCCGCTCGTACCCCGGTAAAGGCAAGGCCCTTGCGCTGTTTTGTTGTTCGCTCATGTCGATGTCCCATAGACATAATACCCCCAACGGGAGGTCCTTTCTATGGCTCGCTGCGGCCGCGGATTAATGCGATTCTTCGCCCTTCGATCCATTGCCGGCAAATTGCCAGCAAAGCGCCTGGAGGATGCGCTCGTGCGCAGCGAACGTTTCCCGAAGCTTGGCGTCCAGGACATCGAGCAACAGAGGAAACGCTTGAAGGGGTACGAGCAAGATCAAAATCCAGCCCGCACGCGATAGCAGGGTCGTGATGGTTCCGACTCCCTCGCGAGCGATCAGAGCGATCATCACAACCAGACCCAAGGCTAACGCGATCCGGACGCCGTGTTTCATACAGCCAGTATACGAATGTGCGGCCCGCGACGGCGGCTTGGCCTCAGCCGCTCTCGATCAGAGCGGTTGGTCTCGATCGCCGAGATTGCGGCTCACCACGGCGTCTGCTTCGGCATTCGCCTTTTCCAGGTCTTGTGTATAGACCTGAGTATCGCCCACCGGCTGCTCCGCCGCATCCGCCGCCAATACCACACCGCCACGGTTGGCGGTATCGACCGTAACCGTCGCGGACAGTCCGACGCGCAGCGGCGATTTCGCGAGGTCGGCATCGTCGATTTGAATTCTCACCGGCACGCGCTGCACGACCTTGATCCAGTTGCCCGACGCGTTTTGCGCCGGAAGCAACGCGAAGGCCGCACCGGTTCCCGCGGACATGCCCTTGACATGCCCGTGGTAAATGAACGAGCCCCCGTACAGATCGCTGCGAACTTCGGCCGCTTGACCCAAGCGCAGATGCCGCAGCTGTACTTCTTTGAAGTTAGCGTCCACCCACAGTGAATTCAACGGAATCACGGTCATCAGCGCCTGACCGGCCTGCACATGCTGCCCCAGTTGCACGCTGCGTTCAGCGACATAGCCCGTCACGGGCGCGACCACCGCATTGCGCTGCGCCGCTATCCACGCATCGCGATAGGCGGCTTTTGCCTGCAGCACCGCGGGATTGTCTTGCACCTTGGCGCCGTCGACCAAGGCATGGGAGCCGGCGGCCTGCCGCTCGGCCGACGCCAGCGCGGCGCGCGCCAGTTGAACGCTCTCGCGCGCATGACGCACCTCTTCCGGCGCAATGGCGTTGTCGGCCAATAGGGGTTCGCGCTTGGCGAGATCAGCCTCGGCCCGCGCCAGCTCCAATCGTCGAGTAGCAATCATGGCGTCGTATTGATCTGCCGTCGCTCTTTGCTGTCGAACCTGCCGCACAATCTGCCCCAGTGCGCTGGCACCGCGCGCCAAACCGGTCTCGGCGTCGATCGGATCGAGCCGCACCAGTACTTGACCGGCCCTTACCAGCTGCGTGTCATCGGTGAGCACCGCGATCACCGTGCCGGCGACTTGCGGCGAGATCACGACCTTGTTGCCGTTCACATACGCATCGTCGGTGCTCTCCCGCTTGGATAGCACCAGGACCCAAAACAGCCCCCACAGCAATCCGATGGCGATGAAGATCAGCGCGATGATGATGAGAATATTGCGCCGCCTGCCGTTCGGCGCTTCCGGCGCGGATTCGGTGTCGGGCGCAGATTCGATGCTTGCATTCATGGGGCCGTGATCCTTTCGTATCCGCCGCCGAGGGCGCGTTGCAGGCCGATATCCGACGACAGCGCAGCGGCATCCAACTGCAGTAAGGCGTCGCGCTGCTGAATCCAGGATTCGGTTGCCGTCAATTCGGCTCTGGAATCGGTGACTCCCTGTCGAACGCGGGCCGCGGCGCTCTGCGTCAAGCGTTGCGCGGCGTCGACCTCGATGAGGCGTTGCGTCCGCTGCGCGGCGATCTGTGCGCGGGACGTCGCCTGCGTCGCCACCTCGCGCGCGGCGCTGACCAAGGTGTCCTGATATCCGGCAACGGCAACGTCGAGAGCCGCCTGGGTGGCGCCATAGCGCGCTTGCAATCGCCCGCCATCGAAAATCGGCAGATGGATGGCGGCAGTCGCTGCCGGCACGCGGCTGTTGTACCTGAGCAGGGTCCCGACATCGATGCTCTGGACGCCGATCAGCGCGTTGATGCTGATGTCGGGATAAAATTCGGCGCGCGCCGATTCGCGGTTTTTCTCGGCCGCCTCGACGCGCCAGCGGCTGGCGGTGAGGTCCGCGCGACGCGCGATCAAATCGATTTTGACGTCGTCCGGCAAGCCATTGCCGATCGCCGGTAGAGGTTTCGCCGTCATGGCCGGCAATTCGGCGGGCGAACGGCCCACCAGCGCGGCGAGAGCGACGATGCGAAGCCGCGCGGATCCCTCCAAGGCTGCGATCTGTTCGCGCGCAGCCGCCACGCTCAAGTCCGCGCGCTGCGCGTCATCCGCCGAATCCAGCTCCGCGCGAATCCGGGCTGTCGTAATGCTGCGTTCGCGGATCACCGTCGCTTCATGCTCGCGCGCCAGTGCCAGGCGGCTTTGATCGGCCTGCCAGCCGAAATAGGTATCCGCGATCGAGCTCTCGAGCAGCAGTGCCGCCGCGCTGCGATCCGCTTGGGCCGCGTGCGCCTCGTCCATCGCGGCTTCGACCGAGTCCTTTTGCTTGCCCCACCAGTCGAAGGTATAGCTTGCCTGCACGCCGAGGTCATATTGGTTGTACCAATGAAAGCCGAGCAATTGCGGCGGAAACAGGCCGTTGTCGCTGAGACGTTGGCGGGACGCATCGCCCGTCGCATCAAGATGCGCGCCGGCCGCCGCGCCCGCAATGCGCACCGACTGCCGTGCCGTATCGAATCTTGCGTGCGCAGTTGCCAACGTCGGAGACGATACCATTCCCATATCGATCAACTGATCCAGATCGGGATCTTGGTAATGTTTCCACCAGTGCGGCGCAGGCCATGCGCGGGCGTCGGATGCCAGGTCGCTCAACGGCGCGTCGGTCGACAGCTTCACCGGCGTTGGCTTCGGCGGCAGTCCCGCGCAGCCGGCGATACAGACCGCCAGCAACGAGGCGGGCAGTAACCGGGCGCGCGCACGCCGAGGTCTCATTCGACTCGTTCCGACAGGTGTTGCGCCATCGCCTGGTCCAACTTCGAACCCAAGTCTTCCAACTGGGCGATCAGCTGCTGCTTGGCTTCTTCCGAGAAATCTTTGAACATCTCACGCAGCGGTCCGTACAGCGTCGGGAACAGCCGCCGCACCAGATCCTCGCCCTGCTCGGTGATGCGCAACACCATCTTGCGCCGATCATGCATGCTCGAGACCCGCGTAATGAGATCACGGCTGACCAACGCATCGCTGATCCGCGACATATTCGCCGGGCTTTGCATCGTTCTTGCACACAGATCGGTTGGATGCGCAGAGCCGTCCGGCTGAGAAAAGAGCGTCGTCAGAACTCGAAATTCCACCTCAGTCAATCCGAAAGGTCGAATCTCCTGTTCCAGGAGGCTGGACATGCATCTGCCTAAATGCTGTATCAGCCGGCTCAACAGCACGCTCGAGACCGGCAGGTCGGGCACGCGCCCTTGCAAGATTTTGAGATTCGCTTCGAGTTGCTGGAATTTCAGCGATGTGTTATTCATTTGATGCCTAACTATTCTATAATATACATTTCACCAAGTGAATATATAATCCGTAAATAGTTCTTGCGTTGGAAAACAACACCTGTCATTTTTTATCCATGCAAAAAATGTCACCGACCGTGGCGGCTCCCCTCCACCGCGTTGGACGACCACGCCGTGGTACCGAGTCGGCGCGAGCGGCCTCGCTGATAGCGGCCGCCACCCGCGTCTTTCTCCGCGAGGGCTACGGCAGCGCCAGCATCGACAAAGTCGCGAGCGAAGCCGGAATCTCCACCCGCACGATTTACGAGCGCTTCAAGAATAAGGCTGATTTGCTCGGTGCGGTGATTAGCCGTCTGGTGGACCGCGACATGGCCTCCGTACTCGCGACCGACGACTTGGATCGATTGGAGCCCAGGCAGGCATTGACCTTGATCGGCCAGACCGTCACCGGCCAGGCCTGCAGCCCGGACTCCGCGGCCCTTTTTCGGATATTGGCGACCGAGGCCCACCGTTTCCCGGAACTCGCCGCAAAAATGCGCGGCAGCGCCAAGGCACGTGTCGACAGCGCCATCGCCGCATATCTGCGCGCTCAGGTTCGTCGCGGTACTTTGACGCTGCGCGAGCCGGACCGCGCGGCGGCGCTGTTCTTGCAAATGGTCTGCGCCGAACTGCACGAATGCCTGTTATTCGGTTCGGCCGACGAAATGGCCAAGCTGGATCTGAACGCGCATGTGAATAACGTCGTTGAGATTTTCCTGAACGGCGCCGCGCCGCGTGTCGATTCCACGGTCAACGCTTCGTCTTACCTATGATGCACACATCCAAACAGGCGCTGACTGCGCTCGCCGCGTTGGCGCTATCGGCCTGCGCGGTCGGACCCAACTACAAAGCGCCCCCCGCGCCTCAGACCTCGGGGTTCGTGCCCCCCGGCTCGCTCCCGGCTGCCACCTCGTCGGCGCCGCTCCCCGGCGGTGAGGCGCAGCGCTTCGTGGATGGACTCGACATCCCCGGCCAATGGTGGACATTGTTCAAATCGGCTGAGCTCAACGCACTCATCGAGCGAGCGCTCGCCAACAGTCCGACTCTCGAGGCCGCGCAAGCGGCGCTTCGGCAAGCGAACGAGAACACGGCGGCTGAACGCGGCAGTTTTTACCCCAGTGTCTCGGGACAGATCCAGGGCCAACGACAAAAGGCATCCGCCGCTGCATTCGGACAACCGGGTTCGTTTCTCTACACGCTCAACAGCGCGTCGGTGAACGTGTCCTACACGCTGGACGCATTCGGCGGCATCCGACGCCAGGTCGAGGCGCTCCAAGCGCAGGCGGACTACCAGCAGTTCGCTTTGGAGGCCAGCTATCTCAGCCTCACCGCGAATATCGTGACCGCGGCGGTCACCGAAGCGTCGCTGCGCGCTCAAATCGCCGCGACCGAGGACATCGCGCACTCGCAATCAACCCAACTCAACATCACGCAACGCCGTGTGACCGCCGGCGGTGCGTCCCGAGCCGACGTTCTGCAACAGCAGGCTACCTTGCAAACCACGCTGGCCAGTTTGCCCCCGCTGCGCAGCCAGCTCGCACAACAGCGCAACCAACTCGCCACCTATGTGGGATCGCTACCGGCCGACTATAGCGGCGCGGAAATCAATCTGGACTCGCTGACCTTGCCCGCCGATTTGCCCGTGAGTCTGCCGTCGAAGTTCGTCGAGCAACGTCCGGACGTGCGCCAATACTCGGCCCTGCTGCATCAGGCCACTGCGCAAATCGGTGTCGCCACGGCCAACATGCTGCCGCAGCTTACGTTGACCGGCAGTTACGGCGGCGAGGCCGCGAAGTTCTCGGACGTCTTTTCGTCCTCCTCGGTGGTGTGGAGCCTCATTGGCGGTGTAACGCAGCCCATCTTCAAGGGCGGCCAGCTCGTGCACCAGCGCCGCGCCGCGGTTGCCGCCGCGCAGGAGGCGGCGGCGAACTATAGGAATACCGTCATAACCGCCTTTCAGAATGTATCCAACACGCTGTATGCGCTGCAAGCCGACGCCGACGCCCTCGCCGCTGAGACCATCGCCGAGCGTTCGGCGGCGGAAAGCCTGACGTTGGTACAGGCGCAGTACAAGAGCGGCGGCGCGAGCTACCTGCAGGTACTGACCGCCGAGCAAAGCTATCAAAACGCGGCCGTTGGGCTGGTGAAGGCGCGCGCGCAGCGCTACGCCGACACCGCGGCGCTGTTTCAGGCATTGGGCGGCGGTTGGTGGAATCGCACCGATCTCGCCGTCAATTCATCCGACAAGGGACAACCGTGAGCACTATGGAAACTGGAAGCGCCGGCGGCGGCAGAACGATGGCCCGGCCGCGCGCGATGGTGAAGCCGCTGATCATTCTGATCATCGCCGCTGCGCTCGTCATGGGCGGAATATTCGCATGGCAGATGTTCAAGGGCAAAATGACGAAGAAATATATGGGGTCCATGGCGAGCGCGCCCCAGACCGTGTCGACGACCGTCGCGGCCACATCGAAATGGCAGTCGCGGACGCAAGCGCTGGGAAGCCTGCGCGCCGTGCGCGGCGCTGATCTCGCGGCGCAAGCCGCGGGAGTCGTCGATAAAATCCATATCGAGTCGGGCGCCGAAGTCTCCGCCGGCGCGGTGCTCCTCACCCTCAAGCCGAATGATGACCCTGCGAAGCTTGCACAGTTGGAAGCGCAAGCCGAACTCGCCGCCATTACCTTGAAGCGGGATCAGGAGCAATTGGCGGCACAAGCAATCAGCCAAGCCACCGTAGATGCCGATGCATCGAACCTCAAGTCCGCGCGCGCGCAGGTCGTGGCGCAGCAGGCGCTCATCGAAGAGAAAACCGTGCGCGCGCCCTTTGCGGGAAGACTCGGGATTCGGCAAGTGGACGAGGGTCAGTATCTGGGCGCAGGGACCACGGTGGTCACTTTGCAGGCGCTCGATCCGATCTTCATCGATTTCTATGTACCCCAACAGGCCCTCGCCCGCTTGCAGGTGGGACAGGCGGTCGGCGCTCGAGTGGACACGTACCCGGGCGACGGCTTCGACGGCAAGATCGTTTCCATCAACTCGAAGGTCGACACCGCCAGCCGCAACGTGCAAGTGCGCGCATCGTTCGGCAACTCCGACCGCAGGCTCTTGCCGGGCATGTACGCCAATGTCGCCATCGACAACGGCGCCGCCACCACGGAAATCACGCTGCCGCAAGCCGCCATCACCTTCAACCCCTACGGCGACACCGTGTTCGTCGTACAGCAAGGCGTCGTGCAGCAACGCTTCGTGAAGCTGGGAGACACCCGGGGCGATCAGGTGGCCGTGAAGAGCGGCATCGCGGTGGGCGACGTGGTGGTGACGGCGGGACAGATGAAGCTGCGCAATGGATCGGCCGTGGTGGTCAATAACAACGTCCAGCCGACCAACGACGCGAACCCTGCGCCGCCGAACGAATAACGAGGGCTCATGAATTTCACCGACATTTTCATCCGCCGCCCGGTGCTCGCGAGCGTCGTCAGCCTCGCCATCCTGGTCGTCGGATTGCGCTCGTATAGTTCGCTGCAGGTGCTCGCCTATCCGAAGACCGAAAACGGCGTCGTCACCATCAGCACGTATTTTCCGGGCGCGGATCCGGACGCCATTGCGGGCTTCATCACCACGCCCATCGAGGCGGCTGTCGCCCAAGCGAACGGCATCGACTACATGACGTCGATCAGCCGGAGCGGCACCAGCACCATCACGGTCAATCTGCGCCAGAACTACGACTCGTCGAAAGCGGCGGCCGAGATCAACATCAAGGTCAACTCGGTCTTGAACCAGCTCCCGGTGGGCTCGCAACAGCCCTCGATCAGCGTCAAGACCGGTACGACGACCGACTCGATGTACATTGGGTTTTCGAGTCCGACATTGGACCGCAACGAAATTACCGATTACCTGCAGCGGGTGGTGCAGCCCAAACTTCAGGCGGTCGCCGGTGTGCAGACGGCGGAAATACTCGGCGGTCAGTATTTTTCACTGCGCGCCTGGCTCGACCCTAAAAAACTTTCCGCCTACGGCTTGACGGCGAGCGACGTCTCCACGGCCCTTGCCAGCAACGATTACATTTCCGCGGTGGGCAACACCAAGGGCCAAATGGTGCAGGTGACGTTGACCTCGACCACGAGCCTGCACAGCCTGGCTGAATTCCGCAATCTGGTCGTGAAGCAGGTCAACGGAGCCAATATTCGTCTCAGCGACTTGGGCGAAGTGTCGTTGGGAGCGGATTCGTACGAGGCACGAGTTGCGTTCGATGGAAAACCCGGTTTGTTCATCGGTATTCAGGTCGCGCCGAGCGCGAATCTGCTGACCGTCATCAACGGCGTCAAAGCCGCTTTTCCGGAAATCAAGTCGCAGCTCCCGCAAGGACTGCTCGGGATGATCGTTTATGACGCCACGGATTTCGTGAACAGCTCGATCCACGAGGTCGCGACCACTCTCATCGAAGCCCTGCTGATCGTGATGCTCGTGATCTTCGCCTTCTTGGGCTCGCCGCGCTCGGTATTGATTCCCATCGTTGCGATACCCCTATCGCTCATCGGCACTCTGGCCATCATGCTGGCGCTCGGCTTCTCGATCAATTTATTGACGCTATTGGCGCTGGTCCTCGCCATCGGACTCGTGGTCGACGACGCCATCATCGTGGTCGAGAACGTAAACCGGCATCTGGAAGGCGGCATGTCCTCCCTGGCGGCCTCCAGCCTCGCCGCACGCGAGTTGGCCGGCCCCATCGTCGCGATGACGGCGGTGCTGCTGGCCGTATTCATACCCATCGGATTTCAGGGGGGACTCACCGGGGCGCTATTCGTCGAGTTCGCCTTCACCCTCGCCGCTGCCGTCACCGTTTCCGCCGTCATCGCCCTGACCTTGTCGCCGATGATGTGCTCACGGCTGCTCAAACCGCATCGCGCCGACGCCAAGGATTGGGAAACGCGTCTGGTGCGCTTCATCGATGCGCGCTTCGAGAAGCTGCAGCATTGGTACGAACGCAAACTCGAGGGCAGTTTGCACTACACGCCCGTAACGGCCGTGCTGGTGGTCGTCGTCTTGGGCAGCATCTACTTCATGTATTCGACCGCGAAGAGCGAATTGGCGCCGCAGGAAGACCAGGGTTTCATGCTCGCGCAGGCGACCACAGCGCCCAATGCGACGCTGCAGGCCAAGTCTTTGTACGATGAAGAGGCCTTCCGCGTCGCCACCGCGGTGGCCAAGCCGGATCACATATTTCAGATCGACGTACCGGGCCAGACCATCATGGGCATGGTGCTTCCCCCTCGCAACAAGCGCAAGTTGGGCGCCAATGAAATACAGCAGCATCTATCGCAAAAAATCGCAAGTATCGCGGGACAAAAGACTGCGGTGTTCCAGCCGCCGTCGCTGCCCGGCGCCTTCGGTCTGCCGGTGCAATTCGCCATCAAGACCACGGAGCCGGCGGCGCGCCTCAACGAGGTATCGCAGGAATTTCTCGGCGCGGCGCTGAAGAGCGGCATGTTCATGTTTTTCGACACCGATTTGAAATTTGATCTGCCGCAGGCGGTCATCGAAATCGACCGCGACAAGACTGCGCAGCTCGGGTTGACCATGACCCAGGTGGGAACCGCGCTGGGGTCGCTGCTCGGCGGCAATTACGTCAATTACTTCAGCATGGACACGCGCTCCTACAAGGTGATTCCCCAAGTGGAGCGGCTGTCGCGGCTGAATGTGGATCAACTGTTGAACTATCCGGTCGCCAATATCGGCGGAACTCCGGTTCTTTTGTCCACCATCGCCACCATTCGATCGGTCACGGTACCGGAGACCTTGAACCATTTCCAACAGCTCAACGCCGCCACTCTCTCCGGCGTGATGGCGCCCGGCGTCTCGCTTGCCGATGCCTTGACCTATCTGCGGGATTTGGCCGCGCGCACTCTGCCTTCAGGCTATGCGATCGATTACGGCGGTCAGGGACGCCAGTTCGTCGCCGAATCCGGCGGCATCATGGCCACCTTTGCCTTCGCCATCATTATCGTCTTTCTGGCATTGGCGGCGTTGTTCGAGAGCTTTCGCGACCCGATGGTCATTCTCATTTCGGTTCCTCTCTCGATTGCCGGCGCTTTGATCTTCATCGCGCTCGGCGTGGGCGGCGCGAGCCTGAATATTTACACGGAGGTGGGATTAGTCACTCTCATGGGCCTCATCAGCAAACACGGCATTCTGATCGTCGAAGTGGCAAACACGGAGCAGCAAACCGGTAAGAGCAAACGTGCCGCCATCGTGTCGGCCGCGAGCATCCGCTTGCGCCCGATCCTGATGACCACCGCTGCCATGGTGCTCGGTGTGGTGCCGTTGGTATTCGCGAGCGGAGCGGGCGCCGCCTCGCGCTTCGCCATAGGCCTCGTCATATCCACGGGACTCTCCATCGGCACCCTGTTCACTTTGTTCGTCGTCCCCGGCGTCTACATGCTGATCGGCGCCACGCATTCGCATGCGCCGGCCGGCTCTGGCGCGACCGAGGGCCCCGGCGCGCAAACGGCAACATAGTTATATAAATCTGATACTTAACAAAGGAACATAACCTCAGTTCTAGAAACCCGTCGCAAGCGAGTACCGACATGCGCGCGGTCACTTCCCCGGCAGTTAACAATTGCGCGTTGCGTTTTGTCGATTGTCTTGTATATTCCGACTGCAGAGTCTTGATTTGCCAAGGCCCCCGCTGCGGAGCCTCGCCTCGAAATCACTTTAAGATAATCCTTGCCCGGCATGAGGCTTGCATGATTAGCGCTTGGGAAAGTTTGCACTTTGCGACCTTGGAACTGGTGCGATCGACGCCTATCAAGCACCGATTGGTCTGTGCCTGCCGCCGGCACCTTGCCTCGATCTCCGAGGACCAATTGCCCTTCGAAGTGCGCGAATCGTTCAGCCAGGTCATGGGCTTACTGCATGGGGTGCAGCCGCTGCGGGGCGAAGATGCGCTAACCGCTTCGGTGCGCAAACTGTCGATTCAAGAGGCGGACGACTGTGCCGCGCTTATCGTCGAGATATTCGGCATAACCTGCCGGATCCTGCTGAATGCGGCTCGTGCCAGCGCCGAGGTGGTTCAACTGCATGGTCTCGACCGCGAATCCGGCGATTTCGAGGAGCAGGCGTTGATCGCCAACAAATAGTGCCCAGTACTCGGCGCGCAGCGCCCCTCTAGTCCAATTTGAACTCGATGGTATCCCAGCGCGTCGTTTCCTGATGCCGTGCCTGGCGGCGCAACGCATCGATCAAATTCCGCTCGTTCCAGGCGCTGACTTCATCGGCCAAGTCCGCGATCGCTTTCGGCAGCGGCTCGACGGAGGCGAAATTTTCCATGGCGACGATCGGCCGGTCCGCCGCCTTGGCGAAGGTCATTTGGAATAGCACCAGCTCGGGTGATGCAAGGTATGCGCCCGGCACGACCACTACGACCTCGCAGGGGGCGATCTGGCGGCGCAAATCCTCGCGCTGACTTTCCCTGTCGATGGGGCGTTTTGACTGCGGCTGGCTGGTGTTTCGATAATAAAACGTGCCCGAGGCTTCGAGGTATTCGAAAATTCGCGTGTAGTCGTCGTTCTCCTCCCAGACGTGGGTCACGAACAGGCGAATCGGGTTGGCAGGGCTCGACATGCCTCCTAGTGTAACTTGACGATGGTCATGCGCGAAGTACTGCGCGTCGATACAATCCCCGCCAGTGCGTTTGCTGATCTACAACATCCGTTATGCCACCGGAACCGGGCCCGCGTTCCACCTTCCTGTCCCGGGTGCCGGATACCTGCGCTCGAGCCGGCAGGTCCTGTCGCAGATCACCGACTTCATCAAGCAGCAGGATCCGGACGTGGTGGGGCTCATCGAGGTCGACACCGGCTCCATTCGGACCGGAATGGTCAACCAGGCCGATTTCATCGCGCGGTCCCTGGGCCATTACTCCACGTTTGAATGCAAATATGGCGTATCTTCGGTCAACCACTTGGTACCCATCGTGCGCAAACAGGCCAATGCCTTCCTGGCTGCGCCGCGCGTGCGAGGCGAGCGCTTCCACTATTTCGATACCGGGATCAAGCGCCTCATCATCGAGTTGGAATTGGATGACATCGCCATTTTCCTGGTGCATTTGTCGCTGAAGTTTCGGCATCGTCAGTACCAGCTGCGCTATCTCTACGATCTGGTGCGCAAGACGGCCAAGCCCGTGATCGTGGCCGGCGATTTCAATACCTATTGGGGCGACCACGAACTTTATCTCTTCATGCAAGCGGCCGGCTTGAGCAATGCCAATGCGCACGGCTTGCCTTCCTACCCCAGCAGCAGCCCGCGCAAGGAGCTGGATTTTATATTGCACAGCTCCCGAATCGAAGTGAATCGGTTCGAGATGCCGGGCGTGCAATTCTCCGATCACTTACCTCTGATTTGCGACTTTACGATTCACCAGCACGCCCAACAGGCGGCGTGACCGGGGAAACCGCCGCGCTGCGCCACAAGGTCCCGCGCCGGGACGGGTGCAATGTGACCTAATGCAGGTCGGACGTGGATCTACGTGTGATAGCATTCACAGCCAAAATCATAGGGTTGTAAACGAAGGCGCCGGCAATTTCTCGATGGACGAACGACCGCTCGATCTCGCAATACTGAAAACTTTCTCGCCCCTCGATGGACTAAAGGCTGAGAACCTGCATGCGCTTGCGCGCAAGACACATATTCACGACCTGGGCGCCGGGCGGGTATTGTTCAAACAGGGCGATACCGACAAGCGAACTTTCTATCTGGTCTCCGGCCAGATCGAGTTGCGCGCCGATGACCGGATTGTAGGCACGGTGCGTGCGGGAACCCCCGAGGCACGCGCGGCACTGGCTCCGGGCCTGCCGCGAAAGTTCACGGCGCGCGCCGCCAACGATCTCGAATACATCATGATCGACAGCGACTTGCTCGATGTGCTGTTGACGTGGGACCAAACCGGCCAATACGAAGTGGCTGAGCTGCGCGGCGACGGGTTGGACGTGACCGGCGATTGGATGACCACCCTGTTGCAAACCAAGGCGTTTCACCGCATCCCGCCCGCGAATATCCAAGCCATTTTCATGCGCATGCAGCGCATCAACTACCGCGCGAGCGATATCGTCATCAAGCAGGGCACCGAGGGCGACTATTTCTACGTCGTGGTTGCCGGCAAGTGCGTGGTGACGCGCGAGACCCCGTTGAACAAAGAGGGAATCAAGCTTGCCGAGTTGGGGCCGGGCGATAGCTTCGGCGAAGAAGCCTTGATCGCGGAGGCGAAGCGCAACGCGACGGTCACCATGGCAACCGACGGCACATTGATGCGGCTCGGCAAAGCCGATTTCCAGACACTTCTGAATGAACCTTTGCTGCAGTGGCTGGACTATGACGCCGCCCGCGAGATCGTCGCCAACGGCGGCAAATGGCTCGATGTCCGGCTGCCGAGTGAATTTCAAAATTTCCGCATCGACGATGCGGTCAACATCCCCTTGTACTTCATTCGACTCAAACTCAACGCGTTGGACAAGAAGACACAGTACGTCGTTTGCTGCGACACGGGTCGGCGCAGTTCCGCGGCCGCTTACATCCTGAGCGAACGAGGCTTCGAAGCCTATGTGTTGAAAGGGGGTCTCGCCGCAACCGAGGCCGCCCGTTCGCGCCGCGGCTAGGTTAGGCGCTGCGCGCCGACTCTGCGGCGTCGATGCGACGCCGTCCGCTAGGCTCGCTGCGCGCAGCGCCTACATCGTGTGGGTGGGTTTGTCGCCGCCCAGGGCGCCCGCTAGATAATTCTCGATCTTCTTTTGTGTGTTGCCGCGATCTTGATCGCTGAATTGCACACCGATGCCGGCGGTACGCTTGCCTTGCGCGCCCTTCGGAGTCATCCAAATGACACGGCCCGCAACCGGCAGCTTTTCCTCTTCGCCCATGAGATTGAGCAGCATGAATACTTCGTCGCCCAAGCGGTAATTGCTGTTGGTCGGTATGAACAAGCCGCCGTTTTTCACGAACGGCATGTACGCGAGATAGAGCGCGCTCTTGTCCTTGATCGTGAGGGTCAGCAACCCGGGTTTGTTACTTGGACTTCGCAATGACTACCATGCCTCATTTCGTAAGCGCTGTTCGACCGCCGAGCAGCAGGGCTTCCAAGGCCAACTGTTGATTGATGCCGGTCGATGCCAGTCGCCGCAGGTCTCTCGCGGCGTCCAACAGCTCGAACAGGGCTCTTATCTTGGGCTTAAGTAAAGCGCCAGGCAAGCGGACCCGTTCCGCACTTTGACTCGAAGGGACCTCGCCAAGGTACGTATGTACGCGTCGTGTGATCCAGTTCTCAAGCCACACGATGCGCAAGCCAAGGTTCGACTTCACCCACTGATCGGCCAGCAGCGTTACGTCCACCGCGCCCGCCGCTATGGCCCGCATACTCTCCTGCATCTCCGTTTCGAGCGCGGCAATGCCCGCGTTGCTCAGCTCGAGGGCCAACAAAGGTGCGCCTCCGGCAAGCGTCAGAGCGGCATCCCAGTTCTGATCGGGACTCCCGTGCGCTTTGAGCCACGCGATGGCCGCATCCCTGGGCGGCGGCCGTAAGGCAAGACGCAGGCAGCGACTTGCAATGGTCGCCGGCAAGCGGTGGGTTGGCCTCGCGATCATGATGAGCATCGTGTCGGCGGACGGTTCTTCGAGCGTCTTCAAGAAGGCATTGGCACCGTTGGCATTGAGGGCCTCGGCGCCTTCAATGACGCCCACCTTGTAGCCGCCGCGATAGCTCTTCAAGGTCAACGAGCCGATCAATTCCCGAACCTGGTCCACCTTGATTTGCTTTGCATCCTCTTCCAACCGAACCAGATAGTAGTCCGGGTGACTATCCGATCGGAGCAGTGAACACGAAGCACAGGCTCCGCAGGGGCGCTCCGTCCGCGACTCGCACAAGGCGAGAGCGGCCATCCAATTCGCGAGCGACTCCGCACCCAGACCGGGCGTGCTCAGCAGCAGCGAGGAATGCGGCAACCGCTGCGCAAGCAGCGAGTCGCGCAGCCGTTGCTGGGACAACCCGAGCCATGGCAGCGAATCGGCGTTCAGGAAATCCACGATTTGGACTCCAACACTTGCATGATGCGCGCGGCGACTTCGTCCACCGATGCCGCGGCATCGATGACGGCCACGCGATCGGGCTCCGCGCGGGCTCGCAGCAGATATCCGTCGCGCACGCGCTCGAAGAATTCCCCGCGCTCGCGCTCGAAGCGATCGCGAGCGCCGCCGGCATCGCGCTGCCGCGACCGTGCCAGTCCGAGATCGACCGGTACATCGAGCAGCAATGTGAGATCCGGGCGCCGGGCGCCTTGGACGAAGCTCTCCAAGTATCCAATGTCCGCCTGACTCATGCCGCGGCCGGCCCCCTGGTAGGCATAGGTTGCGTCGGTGAATCGATCGCATACCACCCACCGACCGGCATTCAAATTGGGTTCGATATGATTGGCCAGATGCACCGCGCGCGCCGCGAACATGAGCAATAGCTCCGCCGCCGGCGGCATTGTCTCCGCGCGCGGGCTCAACACCAAATCGCGAATGTTTTCCGCCAATGCCGTGCCGCCCGGCTCGCGGGTCACGACATGGGCGATATTTCTGTGCGCGAGGACGGTCGATAGCTTTGCGACCTGTGTGCTCTTGCCGACGCCTTCGATCCCCTCGACGGTCAAGAAGCGCCCTGAAGTTCTCGTCATTGCGCCGACTCCGATGCTGCCCTTTGACGTTGCCGTGCGAGGAACCGCGCCACCGCGGCATTGTGCTGTTCGAGGGTCGCGGAGAATACGTGACTGCCGTCGCCCCTTCCGGAGGCTACGAAGTATAACGCGTCGGTCTTTTCAGGACGCGCCGTCGCCCCGATGGCGGCGGCTCCGGGCAGGGCGATGGCGGTGGGCGGCAAACCCGTCCGGGTATACGAGTTGTAGGGCCCATCGGTGCGCAGATCGACGCTGCGCAGGTCGCCGTCGTAGGACTCGCCCAGTCCGTAGATAATGGTCGGATCCGCCTGCAGGCGCATGCCGATGCTCAATCGGTGCAGATACAGCCCGGCGATCTTCGGCAATTCCTCCGGCACCCCGCTCTCCTTCTCCACGATCGACGCCATAATCAACAATTCGTCGGCATTGCGCAGCGGTATCGTCGCGTCGCGCTCCGTCCAAGCGGTGTTCAACACCCGGGTCAGCGCGGCATGCGCCTGGCGCAGCAGGTCGACATCGCTGGTGCCGGTGGGGAATCGATACGTCTCGGGCAGAAACTGCCCTTCGGCATCGAGGCCCGGGAACCCCAATTTTTCCATCAGGTCCGGCGGCTTCGCGGATGGCGCGCTCGGCGCGGGAAGCGTGGAGAGAATGTCGGGGTTGCGCCGTATGGCGAGCAGTAGATCCGCTACCCGCCACCCGTCGACGATGGTCAGGGAATGGAGCAACACCTGGCCGCTCACCATTTTTTCGAGTAATTGGCGCGGTGTTGTTCCCGGCTGGATCTCGTATTCGCCCGCTTTGATGGCGCTGGCGCGGCCCTTCCACCGGGCATATAACACCCACGGCCGCGGCCGCGCGACGATGCCCTGCGCCGCCAGATCCGTCGCCACATGCGCAAACCGGGCGCCTACGGCCACCTTGAACCGCAGCGGCGCTGCAACATTCAAAGGCTCATCGAGACTACGCAGTCCTTTCCAAATTTCATTTCCCGCTGCCGCCAAAACCAGCAGCACGATCACGGACAAGACGACGCGGACGATACGCCTCACTGCATTTCCAAAAGACCGCAGAGCGCACTCGCAGTGTCCCGTTCAGCCAGGCGTACCCGCTCCCGGCCATGCTGAATCACGGTGAGCGGCACGATGCCGATGACGGCGTTGGTCATGAACGCCTCATCCGCGTACCCTAAGTCTTCCCAGCGCAATCGGCCCTCGCGCGCGCGCAGCTTCAGCAGGCTGGCCTGCTCCAGCACCCAACGCCGCATGACGCCGGCGATCCCGCAGCGATCCAGCTTGGGCGTTATCAACGATGATCCGCGTCTCATGAAGAAGTTCGACATGGTGCCGCAGACGATGTTGTCATCGCTGTCTCGCAACAGCCCTTCCCACACGCGAGCGTCCGTCCATTCGGCGCGCGCGAGCACCGACTCGAGACGATTGAGCGTCTTCAGACCGCCGAGAGTCTCATTCATACCGAGCCGCATCGCGCACATGCGAACGCGCGCCGCTCGGGGCCACTCCTCCATGGCCTTTCGCGACAGCGGGTGTAGGGAGATCACACGGGTGCAGCGCTCTCGCCCGCTCGGCCGATACCCCCGCGCACCAATCCCACGCGTGACGATCAATTTCAACACCGCCTCGGGCCGATGCGCCGCGATGCTCACGAGTTCGTTGCGTAACCGCCCCGGGTCGGGGGCGGTGATGGCAAGGCGCCGGCACGCATCGCCGAGCCGCTCCAAGTGATAGTCCAGAAAGCGAACGGCGCGGCGCCGAACCCGCATGGTTTCAAAGGCGCCGTCTCCGTAGTTCAAGCCGCGATCTCGGTAATCGACCCCGCTGTCGGCGCGGCCATTGATCCATGAATTCATGAGTTGGCTTCCAATGCGCGCAGCATTCCCTTGGCCTTGGCCCGCGTCTCCGCAAGCTCTTGCGACGGGATCGAATCGGCAACGATGCCGGCGCCGGCCCTAAACCTGATCGGAGCCGCGCCTGCACCTGCGCCCGCCCCCTGCGCGCCCGCGTCCGCGGTCAGCGTGCGGATCAGAATATTGAGGTCGCAGCTGCCGTCGCGGTTCAAATAGCCGATCGAGCCGGTATAGGCGCCGCGCCCCGTGCCTTCGAGTTCAGCGATGATTTCCATGCAGCGCACCTTGGGAACGCCGGTGATGGTCCCGCCGGGAAACAAGGCGCGAATCGCTTGGATCGGGGAAGCGTCGCCGCGAAGCCGCCCGCTCACGTTCGACACGATGTGATGCACGTGAGCATAGGTTTCCAAAACCATGTACTCGTCCACTCGCACCGAACCCCCTACACAGACTCGGCCGAGATCGTTGCGCTCGAGATCGATCAACATCACGTGCTCGGCGCGTTCTTTTTCGTTCTTCAGCAGCGACTCCACCAACGCCGCGTCCGTCTCGGGCGAAGTCCCGCGCGGCCGCGTGCCGGCGATCGGCCGCGTGGAAGCAATGCCGCCGCGAATGGACAGCAGTCGCTCCGGCGATGAGCTCATCACGGAAAAATCTCCGTAGCGCATCATCGCCGCGAATGGGCTGGGATTGGTAGACCGCAAAGTTTCATAAATCGATACCGGGTCGAGCGGCAAGTCCGATCTCACCTGCCACAGGCGCGATAAATTGCTCTGGTACACGTCGCCCGCCGCAATGTAATCGAGCGCTCGGGACACGGCGCCGAGGAACCGAGCAGGATTCTCTTCTTGTATCTCGAATCTCGCGCCCCCCGCCGGCATCTTGGCGAAAAGCGGTCCCGCCACCTCCCGCACATGTGTTTCGAACGCATCCAGCAGCGCCTCATATCCCGGCTCGGCAACGAGCCATGCCTGCATGGTCGAGCGGTCGCGAATCCATGCCGCCGGAGCACGAATCGCGAGCGCAGTCACGGAGTCGGGGCTCGGCGGCAAGCGCAAACGCGGTTCGGTCTCCGCCGCCAACTCGTAACCCAAGTACAAGAGCCATCCGCCGGTAAACGGCAGCGGCGCCGCGGTGCCGAGGGACCGCAATGCCCTCCACCAGTCCTCCAGGGCGCTCAAAAAGCCCTCCGCGCCGGCCGCATGGGGCCCGGACAATCCGCGATTGGCGTCCAGACGCAAACATTCGCCGCAACTCATGGGCAGGATATCGAAGCGGCCGCCGCCGGCCACGAGGGTACCGATGGGTGCGCTGCTCTCGAGCAGTCCCGGATACGTGCCCGGAAACCGCGCGACGAGCCGCAGAGGTTCAAATTCGACGGAAAATGAGCGAACCGTTGGTACCACCGAACCCGAACGAGTTGGACAGCGTGTACTCGAGGGCCATTGCCCGAGCGTGCTTCGGGACATAGTCGAGATCGCAGCCCTCGCCGGGCTGTTCCAGATTGATGGTCGGCGGCACGACTTGGTCGCGCAGAGCAAGCACCGAGAAAATCGCCTCGACGGCGCCGGCCGCGCCGAGCAAGTGTCCGGTCATGGATTTCGTGGAACTCACCGCCAGTTTGTCCGCAGCGGCGCCGAACGCTCGCCGTATGGCCGTGGTCTCGGCCCGATCGCCCAGTTCGGTGGATGTTGCGTGAGCATTGACGTATTGCACTTGATCGGGATTGAGTTCGGCATCGACGAGCGCTTTGACCATCGCTCTACGCGCGCCTTCGCCACTTTCGGGCGGCGCGGTCACATGGAAGGCATCGCCGCTCATCCCAAAGCCGATGATCTCGGCGTAGATCTTGGCGCCGCGGGCTTTGGCCAGCTCGTACTCTTCCAGCATCATGGCACCGGCGCCGTCGCCCATCACGAAGCCGTCGCGATCCTTATCCCACGGGCGGCTGGCGCCCTGCGGATCATCGTTGCGCTGGGACAGCGCCTTGGCCTGTGCGAAGCCGCTCATCCCGGTGACGCAGGTGGCCATTTCCGAGCCGCCGGCCAGCATCGCGTCGACTTCACCGTACTGAATCAACCGCATGGCCAGCCCCAACGCATGCGTCGAGGTGGTGCAGGCGGTCGCGACCGCCAGATTCGGCCCGGTGATGTTGAAGGCGATCGATAAATGGCCGCTCACCAAGTTGATGATGCTGCCGGGTATGAAAAACGGCGACACCCTCTTGGGCGAATGGGTCTCCAGATACTTATCGTAGGTTTCCTCGATGGACTCGAGTCCGCCCATGCCGGAGCCCATCAGGATCCCGATGCGATCCGAATTGCTCTCGGTGACCACGAGTCCCGAATCGCGCATGGCCTGCATACCGGCGACGACGCCGTACTGCATGAACGCATCCATGCGGCGCGCATCCTTTACGCTCAAATACGGTTCGAGATCCAGCTGACGAATTTCGCCGCCGAAGTGCGTCGGAAAAGTCGTGGTATCGATGCGCGTCACGGGGCCGATGCCGCTCCGTCCTGCCACGATCGCGGCCCAAGCGGACGCCACATCGTTGCCGACCGGCGAGACGATTCCGAGACCCGTAACCACGACGCGTCGCTTGCTCAACCGCGCCTCCTCAAAGGACTGCTTTGCTGCACGTAGGCCCGCGCTTTCAGACCTTGGACTTGTGAGAATTGATGTAGTCGATGGCCTGCTGAACCGTCGTGATTTTCTCGGCATCCTCGTCCGGGATCTCCGTCTCGAATTCCTCTTCGAGCGCCATCACCAGCTCAACCGTATCCAGCGAGTCTGCGCCCAGATCGTCGACGAACGAGGCGTCATTGGTGACTTCTTCTTCTTTCACCCCCAACTGTTCGGCCACGATCTTCTTAACTTGCTGTTCAACAGTACTCATCGTTATGGTGTCCTTTCGGGATAGCTAGACAAAAATGCGCCGCTCGGCAAGGGCCCGCGGCCAGCCTCCGATATCGGCAGGGCGCGTATTTTATGTGAACGCGACCGCGACGGCTACCGTAGACGCGCAATTCCCCGGTATCTTGACAAAAGGCTTGACCTAAGGCATGTACATGCCGCCATTGACGTGCAGGGTCTCCCCCGTGATGTACGACGCTTCGGAGGATGCCAAAAATGCCACCGCAGCCGCGATGTCCGCCGGCTGCCCCAACCGGGCCAGCGGGATCTGGGCATTCAACGTCTCGCGCGTCGACTGGTCGAGCGCCCGCGTCATGTCGGTATCGATGAAACCGGGGGCGACGACGTTCGCCGTGATGCCGCGCGACCCCACCTCGCGTGCGAGGGATTTGGTGAATCCGATCATGCCCGCCTTGGCCGCCGCATAGTTTGCCTGGCCGGGATTGCCGGTCAGGCCGACGATCGAGGCAATGCTGATGATGCGCCCCTTTCGAGCTTTCATCATGCCGCGCAATACCGCTTTCGAGAGCCGGAATACCGAGGCGAGATTGGTCTGCAGCACCGAGTCCCAATCCTCTTGCTTCATGCGCAGGAGCAGCATGTCGCGGGTGATGCCGGCGTTGTTGCAAAGGATTCCAATGGCCCCTTCCTTCGCATCGATGTCGGCGATGACTGCATTGATCGATTCTTGGCTGGTGACATCGAGAACGACGCCGCGGCCGCCCTGCCCCGCCAGACTTTCCGAAATACGCGACGCGCCGTCGCTGGTCGTTGCCGTGCCGATGACGCGCGCACCGTCGCGGCTCAAGCGGGCGGCGATCGCGGCGCCGATACCGCGCGACGCACCGGTCACCAACGCTACTTCTTCATTCAGCATATGAGAATCCTCATCAAAGGTTCAACAGCGCGAGCGCCTCGTTCAAGGATGGCTCATCCTCGAGCGCCAGCATTTTGAGGTTGCGATTCTTGTCTATCCGGCGATTCAAGCCGGTCAAGACCTTGCCGGGTCCGCACTCGACGATCTGGGTTGCGCCCGCGGCGATCATGGTGCGCACTGTCGCCGCCCAATAGACCGGCGTGTGCAACTGCTTCACCAGGCTCGCGCGAATCCGATCGGGTTGTGCGTGGGTCTTCACATCCACGCCATAGACCGCAATGCCCGACGCCGCCGAGACTTGAATGCCGGCCAGCCGCTCCCGCAGCTTTTCGGCGGCGGGCAACATCAACGAGCTATGCGCCGGCACGCTCACCGGCAAGCGTAAAACACGCCGGGCTCCCTTGGCCGTTGCGGCTTCGATGGCGCGCGCGACGGCCTCTTCGGTCCCGGCAATCACGACCTGGCCCGGCGCATTGAAATTGACGGCTTCGACGACGCCGCTGCCGGCCACTTCGCGGCACGCGGCTTCGACATCGCTGTCCTCCAATCCGATAACCGCCGCCATCGCCCCTTCGCCCTGCGGCACCGCCGACTGCATCGCTTCGGCGCGAAACTTCACGAGGTCTACGGCGGTCTCGAAATCCAAGCTGCCCGCTGCCACCAGCGCGGTGAATTCGCCGAGACTATGGCCGGCCATCACGGCAGGTACGGCGCCGCCGCGTTCGCGCCACAATCGATACGTCGCGACGCCCGCCGTCAGGATGGCCGGCTGCGTGCATTCGGTGGCATTGAGCGCCTCGGCCGGACCTTCCTGGCAGCGCCGCCACAGGTCGTAGCCCAATACCTCCGACGCCGCGGCGAACGTCGCCTCGATCGCGGGCGAGATATTTGCCAGGGCGCTCATCATGCCGACTGACTGCGACCCCTGACCGGGAAAAACGAACGCAAGTGTCATGCAAGGCCCCTAGCCGCTGGAATGGTGGCGAATTATAGCGATCCGCCCAAAGACTGCAGCCCCGTGAGCGCCGCTCCGGCTGCAAAACCACACATCGCTCCATATAAATGTGCGTCGACCACCACCAGCGGCGGCTCGTGGCCGCCAAACTGCTCGTAAGCCAGCTTGGCGCTCAACAGCAGGATCAGAATCCAGCGATCCCAGGCCCGATCGATCAGATGCTTGGCCGCCCCCGCCGCCATGACGGAGTGCAGCACGCCGGAAGCGCCCACATACCAGGCCACACGCGGACTGAGCCACCACAGGCCCGAACTGATGGCCAAGGCGCCGGCGAGCACGATGACGCACCACTCGACGGCATCGTAATCCGCGGCGAACAACGACCACATCAACACCAAGCCAAGCGCATTCAGTACCAGGTGATGGGCGTCCAAGTGGACGATGTGGGCTGTGAGCAACCGCCACCAGCCGCCGGCGGCAATGGCGCCGCGATCGTAGCGCAACAGTTCACTCACGTTGTCGCCGAGACCCAACATGAGTCCAAGCACCAACAAAATCAAAAGTAACCAAAGCCATCGGCCGCGATCCCATTGCAGAGCCGTAGCGATGCGCGCCAGTCGATTTATGCCGTCACGAGGCATCGGTCCCGCCCGTTTTGGTATCATTGAAAGAATTTTCGAGGTCAATATGCGTAATCGGCAAAGCGGTTTCACCCTCATCGAGATTATGGTCGTGGTGGTCATTCTCGCAGTGCTTGGCGCTCTCGTGGTGCCGAAAATTCTGGAGAATGTCGACAAGGCCCGCGTTACCCGCGCGCAAAGCGATATTCGGGCCATCCAAACCGCGTTGGATCTATATCGTCTGGATAATTTCAAGTATCCGACCACCGAACAGGGGCTGCAGGCACTGGTCAAACAGCCGGCGGATCCCACGATCACGAATTACCGGTCCGGCGGCTACCTGCCCTCGCTGCCGAAAGATCCGTGGAACAACATTTACCAGTATGCGAGTCCCGGTACCGACGGACGCGAATTCGACATCATCACCTATGGACGCGACGGCAAACCCGGCGGCGAAGGCTACGACGCCGACATCAGCACGAGTACCCTCGATCAAAGATAAGGGCTTCACGCTCGTCGAAATCTTGGTGGTCGTGGTGATCATGGCCGTCGTCATTTCGTTGGCCGTGTTGTCCATCGGCGTCACCGGCCGCGATGTGCAACTGGATGAAGAGACCCGGCGCATCGAAGGTTTGGTCGGCCTCCTGCACGAGCGTGCCCTGCTCGAAGGGCGCGACTTTGGTCTTCGCATCGAGCCCGCGGCGTATGAATTCGTCGTGTATGAGCCCACTCGTGACCGCTGGCAGATCATGGACCAGGAACACGAATTTCGACATCGGGAATTGCCCAAGGGCTTGAGTTTTCAATTGCAACTCGATGCGCAGGTCGTGGTGCTGAAACCCGTCGACCGAAACCTCTCGAGCGATCAAACGCCGAATCCCCAGGTCGCGATTGCGGCGAGCGGCGAAGGCACGCCGTTTCGCCTGACGCTGCAGCGCGAAGCGTCCAATGCGAAGGCATCGGTCGACGGCGATGCTCTCGGTAGGATCTCTCGTAGGAATTCGGATCAACCGGAAAAACGCACATGAGCCGCCGGCGCGCGCGCGGCTTCACGTTGGTTGAAGTCCTGGTGGCGTTGATGATCGTCGCCATGGGCTTGGCGGCGTTGATGGTCGCGGTGAGCAGCGCCGCCCGCACCAGCGGTTACCTGCGGGACAAGAGCCTTGCGCAATGGATCGGTCTCAATCGACTGTCCGAAGTGCGCTTGAACCTGACCAAGTTCGGGCAGAACACCGACACCGGCGAATTGAATTTCGCCGGCCGCACGTGGCATTACGACACGCGTTACTTCGACACCAGCATCGAGAGCATGAAACGCGTGGTGGTGCGGGTTTATCTGGGCGACGCTAAAACCAAGGGCAATCCCCTCGCTGAGTCCTCGAGCTTTCTCGGCAACGCACTCGGCACACCAGGCGCGTCCCCCGTGGACTGGACCCTCGACAGCTCGGGCGGAGCGCCCGGCATTCCCGGGCAAGGGATACCCATAACGCCGGCCGGTACTCCACCCGCTATCCCACCCGCTACCCAGCAACCTTCTGCACAATGAGGCGGTCCCAGCGCGGTTTCACGTTGATCGAGGTTCTGGTCGCGCTCTTGATTCTCGGCATCATGTCGGCACTCGGTTACGGTACCTATCGCGCCGCCCGAATCTCCGCCGAGCGGACCCAGGAGTCGCTCAAGCGCTCGCGCGAAATCGAGTTCGGCATGCGCGTCCTCGTCATGGACTTCGCGCAGTTGATGCCCCGTCCGGTGCGCGATCCAATGGGTCAGAGCCGCTTGCCGGCCTTGCGTGGCAGCCAAGGAAACGGCACCAGCGCGGGCACCGATTCGACCTCGAAATCGTCCGGTTCGAGTTCCTCGAGCATGCACTTCGATTCCGGTTCCGGATTCAAATCGAGCTTCAACAGCAGCAGCAACAACAGCCTGCCGCTCGTCGACCTGACCCGTGGCGGCTGGTCGAACACGGCCGGCCAGCAACGCGGCACGCTGCAGCGCGTCTCCTACGCACTGATCGACGATGTACTGAAGCGCAGCTACACGACGGCGCTCGACACGGTACAGAACACCACGCCCGTGGTGCAGGACTTGTTCAGCGGCGTCAAAACCATTCAATTTCGCTATCTCGACAGCAATCAAACCTGGCAGAACCAGTGGCCGCCGGCAACCATGACGCCGCCCGAGAGCCTATGGAGCCGGCCCGTGGCCGTTGAAATCACCATCGAGTTCAAGGATTGGGGCCGCATCCGGCGCTTGATCGAGGTGGCGGGATGAGCCCTGGGATGGCCGGCAGACGACGGCTAGCCGGTGGACGTCGGGTGGGCGCTCGGCAACAGCGCGGCGTGGCGCTCATCATCGCGCTCATTTTAGTGGCGCTTGCCGTCATTCTCGCCACCAAACTCAGCTTCGATGGCTGGCTCGAACGCCGGCGCACGCTCGGTGTCCTGGCCGCGGAGCAGGCCTTGCATTTCGGGCTGGGCGCCGAAGCATTGGCCGCGGATGCCCTGACTCAGGCCGCGAACAGCCAGCAGGTTTCGCTCGATCAACCCTGGGCTCAACCCACGCAACCCCTGCCGCTCACCCCGCCGAACGATCCCGAAGGCGAGCCCATCGGTACGCTGCAAGGCGCACTCGAGGATATGCAGGGGCGCTTCAATCTCAATAATTTGGCGGGCACGGTGGGCGGCGGCGCGGCGGCGGGCACGCCGGGCGCCGTGCCGGGCGGCACGCCCGATCCGCAGCCTCTCGCACAGTTTCAGCGCCTGCTCGTATCCGTTGGACTGGAGCCTAAGTGGGCCGGCATCGCCCGTGATTGGATCACCGCCACGGATGTGCCGAGCAGTCCGGACGGCGCCAAAGATGCGATCTATACCGCGCAGACCCCACCCTATCGCACCGGCGAGTATCCCATGATGAGCGCCAGCGAGCTCATGAACCTGCCCGGCTTCGGCGCCGATCGCTACCGAAAGATCGCCCCCTATGTGACCGCCTTGCCCGGAACAGGCATAAGGATCAACCTCTGCACGGCCCCCGCCTTAGTCCTCGAAAGCCTCGCGGACAATTTGAACGGCGAGTGGTCGCGCAGCCCGGACCTGCTGGTCTCCGAGCGCAAAAAAGGTTGCTTTCCCATCCCGTCGGCGTTCCAGAGCATCGTGGCGGGAGCGGACGCCAAAAATGCTTCCGCCGCCGGGAACGCCGTCGCAGAAACTTCCGCGTATTTCCGGTTGACTACACGGGTCACGCTTGGCACTACCGAATTCACCTTGTACAGTCTTTTGAAACGACCTGCTGGCGGCGCCGGTGGTGGTAAGGTAACGCCCATCCTGCGCACGTTCGGGACGCCTTAGAAACACATGCCCCATACACTGCTGTTACGCCTGCCCGCATCCGGCCAAGAGGACACGGAGTGGCTCGGTATTGACGACGCCGGCGTACCCTCGGAGGCGCGCGCGCGCGGTCCGCTGAGTCTTGCCGCCGCCGTGGCCCGCTCGGCAAGAGTCGTCGTGATCGCCCCCGCGACGCAGATCCTGCTGGCGGAGCCGGAACTGCCCCCCGGCAGCGGCGTCAAGCTGGCGCGCGCGGTCCCGTTCGCACTCGAGGAGCAACTGACCGAAGACATCGATCTGTTGGTGTTCGCGTTGGGAAAACGCCGCTCCGGCGGCGGAACACCGGTCGCCGTCGTGTCGCGCAGCGTGCTGCAAGGTTGGCTGGCGGACCTCGCGGCCGCCGGTATTCAGCCCGCGGCCGTCTATGCGGACATGTCGCTGTTGCCGCAAAACCCCGGCCAAACCGTGTTGTGGCTCGAGAACGGACGCTTGTCGGTGCGGCGGCCCGGGAAGCTGCCCTTCGCCGTGGAACTCACGCCCGTCACCGAAGCGCTGATCGTTGCGGGAGTGATCCCTGATCCTCTTGCGGGGGGTGCAGACCCCCTTGCGTTGGAAAACGCCATTCTCTACGTGACCCGCGAGGACTGGGCGAACGTGCAGGATGAGTTCGAGAAATTGGTGGATCAATTTGCATCGCTCAAGATTCAATTGCTCCCGGACGGGCCGCTTCCCTGGCTGGCACGCGATCTTGCCGCTACCGACGCCGTCAATCTTCTGCAAGGCGAGTTTGCGCGGCGCAGTCCGACGGGCGATCGCTGGCGCCGCTGGCGAACCGCCGCGACTCTCGCGGCCGGCTTGCTCGCGGTGCACGTCGCGGCTGACGCTTTGCAACTGCGTCAGGCCAAACACGAAACTGCCGCGCTCGACCACGAAATTGCGCAGATGTTCTCCGCCGCGATGCCGGATATTCAGATGCAGGACGCGCGCCGTCAAATGCAATCGCGTCTCGACCGCATCCGCCATTCCGGACCCGGAGCGCAGCATTTCCTGCGCACCATGCAGGCGTTGAGCGGGGCGATCACCGCCGTGCCGAAGATCAACATCGATGCGCTGAACTATCGGGAAGACTCGCTCGATATGCGAGTGACTGCACCGAGCCTGGCTGCTCTTTCTCAGCTATCGCAACTGGTGGGGAAGCAGGGGTTGACGGCGGAAATCCAATCCTCGACGCCGGTCGCGGGGGGCGTCGATGCCCACTTGCAGCTGCGGACCGCAGGGTCGAAGGCGCATCGATGAACAAGCTCATAACCTGGTATTCCAGTCTAGAAGTCCGTGAACAGCGGATGGTCGGCATCGGCGCCGTCGTGCTTGCCGTACTCGTCCTGTTCGGCGGTCTCTTGCTGCCCCTGGAATCGGCCGTGTCGACCGCCGTGAAAACCAAGGAGACCCGGCGCGAGGACTTGACGTGGATGCGCGTGAACGCGCCTGAGATCCAGGCGGGCGGCGCATCGCTGCCGGTGGAAACCGGCGAAGCGCCGGTGGTGCTCGTGGACCGCGTCGGCCGCGAGGCCGGTCTCGGCAACGCGTTGCGCGGAACCCAACCGAGCGGCACCGGGGTCCGCGTGCAATTGGAGGCGGCGCCTTTCGACACCTTGATCACTTGGCTCGCCACGCTCGAGCAGCGCTATGGTCTCGCGATCGAATCCATCTCCGTGGACCGCGCGGCGAAGCCTGGTGTGGTGAATGCCAATATCACGTTCGCCCAGGCAAACCGCTAAGCCGCCGCCGACAGAGGCGCGTTCGCGCTTCGTACGGCCCTTCATCCTGATCGTCGTGCTGGCGGTGCTGTGGGTCATCGTCATCGCTCTGCCCGCCTCGATGGTCAAGCGATTCCTGCCGCCCGCCATTGGCATGGAAGATTTCTCCGGCAGCCTGTGGCACGGCTCCGCAGGAAGCATCACCGTGAACTCGCTCAACGCCGGCGCGATCGAATGGCGTGTTCATCCTTGGTCGCTGCTGGGCCTGACGCTCTCGATGGATCTGCACTGGGTCAAAGTCGGTTTCGTGGCGGACGGAACCGCAGACCTCGATCGGCGTGGTTTGACGGTGCGCAATGTTCAAGGCGGCGGCCCCATCGAAGACTTGGCCGATTTCGGAATTGCCCAGGGTTGGCACGGCACGGCCAGTTTCAAATTCAACGAGCTCAAAATGGTTTTCGCTGGCGGGGGGCCGGGGCCGGCCGGTAAAGGGCCGGTGACTCTGGTATCCGCGGTGGGCGATCTCAACGTGTCGAACCTCTCCTCGCCGCAGCTGGCCGATGGCGCGGATTTGGGCGGATATGTTCTGCATGTCGCCGATGGCGCGATCACTCCCGACGCCGACGCAACAGCCGAACTTAAGGATACCGGAGGCCCGTTGGAAGCAGCGGCCGTGATCCATTTTTCCGCCAAGGATCACACGGGAATGCTCTCCGGCACGGTCAAAGAGCGCTCGGATGCGCCGCCGGCACTGCGCAGCCAGCTGGCCAATCTCACTCAGCTGCACCCGCGCGATGACCAAGGACGCATTCCCGTCGAACTTGAATTTACGCTCTGAGAGGCGCGAGGCCTGCGCACCAGGCAAGCCATTCGAACAAGAGGCGGCTCGCCTCGCCGTTCGGGTCTATTAAATCCATGTGGCCTGCGTTCGCGAGTTCGATGAAGTGAATGTCATCGCCCGCCGCCTTCGCTTCTCTCGCATAGCGGCGGGAGATATCGACGGGGACATCTTCGTCCGGGGTCCCGTGGATGAGCAACTGTTTGACTCCCAGCGGCAGCATGTGCGCAGGCGAGATGGTCCGATAGCGCAGCGGGCAGTCCTCGGGCGATCCGCCCAGTAAATCTTCCACCGCGCCGTTGCCGCAGCGAAGCGCGTATGCCTGCACCAGGTCCGCCACGGGTGCCAAGCCGACGGCCGCCGAGATCTTGACTCGCTTTGGCTGGCAGCCGTCGCCGCTGTCGCTGCTCTTGCCGCGCCCGGCAGACCACAAAGCCAAATGACCGCCCGCTGAATGACCCACCACCGCCACGCGATTCAGATCCATGGCGTCCCTCTCCGCCGCAAGCGCCGCCAGATGGTCGATGCCGGCACCCACGTCTTGCAGCGTGCCCGGCCAGCCGCCGCCCGGCGCTCCCACGCGCCGATACTCGAGATTCCAAACCGCAAACCCCCGCTCCTTCAATTCCAAAGCGATGGGCGCGATATGGTCTCGGCCATAAGGCATGCGCCAAAATCCGCCGTGCAGCAGGCAAATCACCGGCGCGCGCGCAGCTTCCGGGAGGTATAAGTCGCCGACTTGGTCGCCCAGAGGTCCGTATGCTATTTGCATGGGTTAAATGATACTCTATATCGCAGAGTACTTGACCTCAGCGGAAGCTCCTTTAGAGTCATGGCATGCAAAATCCCATCCCTATTGAAAACCAAGCGCTCGGAACCCTCGCCTACATACGCACCTCCATCGAATCCTCCGGTTCGATGGCCGTGCCCGGCATGGCCGGGATCGTCATGGGCGGCATCGGCACCCTCGCGGCGATTGCCGCTTCCGTTGCGCTCGGGGCGCCTCATTGGCTCGAGATCTGGTTGATCGCAGCCGCCGTCGCGTTCGTGGTGGGCGGAGCGATGATGGCTCGTGAAACTGCGCAGAGCGGGCACGCGCGTTATCTGGGACCGGTGAGGAAGTTTCTCCTGTGCTTGTGCCCGGCATTGCTGGCCGGCGCCGCGCTGACCTTCGTCCTGTGGCGCGGCGGGACGACAAATCTCATACCCGGCATGTGGCTGCTGCTCTATGGCTGCGCCGTGCTGTCGGCGAGCACGGTGACCATTGCCCGCACCATGCGGCTCATTTCCATCATGGGCGCGTTGTTCATGCTGCTTGGAGTGCTGGCATTCGCCGCTCCCGCGAGCACTCATACCCTGATTCTGGGGGTGGGCTTCGGAGCGCTTCATACCATCTTCGGCGTACTGATCGGACGGGTGAGTCATGGCCATTAAGTCCACTGCCGCGAAACGCGATTATTCTATGGAACAGCACGCCGTCAAATCGAAATCGAAGCCTGTGCCCGTGCCGCGCTCGCCGCGGATGAACGATGACGGAGGGTTCGACCGCCTCATCTACGAACGGGTCCGCCTCGGCATCATGAGTGCGCTCGCCACGAACGATGAGCTTACTTTCAACGAACTGAAAGCGCTGTTCGACGTCAGCGACGGCAACCTGGGCGCCCACGCCCGCAAACTCGAAGAAGCCGGCTATATCGTATGCACGAAGTCCTTCGAGGCGCGACGGCCGAAATCCCGATATCGGATAACGCACGTCGGCCGCAAGGCGTTGCTGCGATACCTGGAACACATCGAGGCCGTGATAAAGGCGACCCGGCGTAACTGACTGCATTTTTTTGTAACCGATCCCTCTACAGCGCAAAGTTATCTACGACATAATATGCATATAGCAATCATCATGGACGGAAACGGTCGTTGGGCCACCCAGCGCGGTCTGCCGCGCACGGCCGGTCACGCCGAGGGCGCGAAAGCCGTCCGCGCCACCGTCGAGACCGCCGCCAGGGCGGGAATCGACACCCTCACCCTGTACGCCTTTTCAGCCGCCAATTGGACACGCCCGCCGGCGGAGATCGCGGCGCTCATGAGACTGTTCGGCCAGTATCTCTTCAGCGAAACACGCCGCTGCGTCGAACAGTCGATCCGCGTCAACGTGATCGGTCGGCGCGATCGATTGAGCAAAGACCTGCTGCGCTCGATCGAACAGAGCGAGCGCCTGAGCGCGTCATGCACCGGAATGCACCTGCGCGTTGCGGTCGACTACTCGTCCCAGTACAGCATTCTGAGAGCGGCGGAGCTGGCCGTCCGGCAGGCGCCTGCGGACCGGGAGCTGTCCGCCGAGGAGTTCGAACTGGCGCTGCTCGAAGTCGACCATTCGGCGCGGGCCGCCGGGCCCGTGGATCTATTGATCCGTACCGGCAATGAACGGCGCATCAGCGATTTCTTGCTGTGGGAATGCGCATACGCGGAACTGCATTTTTCCGACTGTCTCTGGCCGGATTTCGACGAGTCGCGCTTTCGCCAGGCGCTCAGCGACTACGCCGGGCGCCAACGCCGCTTCGGCGGATTGAGTGCGAAGGGCGGCGAATTACCGTAACGGGACGTCGTTGGGAGTTTCCGCGGAAACGTCGCGGCCGTCGCCGTCGCGGGGTTTTTTGGCGCGCTCGGCTTGTCTGCACAGCTTGACCAGCATCGGGTGAGAGTTCAAGACGCCTAGGGAAATCACGCGCACATGGTGCGGAAACAATCAGAAACTGCAGATTATTTTATCTGTATTTTCAATCAACTATAAGTGATATCTCAAGTCAGACATTTGCCGCATATTCGCGCGATTGTGAGATATTCTGCCGCCTAGTTGCGGAGCCAGCACCAGTTCCAGGGAAAAAGCTTTTGACGCCCTCGCATCGATTTGAACTCATTCTTGCCCTCATGGCGGCGGTTCTCCTACTCGAGTTCGCCGCCAGAAAATTGCGTTTGCCTCCATCCGCCGCGCTGGTGTTGGGAGGCATTGGCCTCGCGCTGATCCCCGGGGTACCCGACTTCGAACTCGACCCGGATTTGACCCTGCTGCTGTTTTTGCCGCCGCTGTTGTTCGAGAGTGCCTATTTTACCGCTTGGCGTGATTTTCGCGCGAATCTCCGGATCATCCTGCAGTTGGCCGTAGGCGCCGTGGCGTTCACGACCTTGATCGTCGGTATCGTCACGCATCTCGTCGTACCAACTCTTCCGTGGGCGGCGTGTTTTGCGCTCGGAGCGATCGTCTCGCCGCCCGACGCCGTCGCCGCGAAAGCGGTACTCAAGGGTCTGCCGCTGCCGCCGCGCGTGACGACGCTTCTCGAGGGCGAAAGCCTGGTCAACGATGCAACGGGTCTGGTCCTCTTCAAATTCGCCATCGCCGCCGGACTCACCGGGGTGTTCAGTGCCGGGGCAGCGGTGGGAAATTTCCTGGTGTTGGCCTTGGGAGGAATAGCGTCGGGGCTAGCATTCGGCTATGCGGTCTCATTTCTGCTAGGTCGGTTACGCGAATCGCATCTGACCATCGTCGCCAGCTTTTTGGCGGCCTGGGCGTCCTACATGTTGGGCGACTTGCTGCATGTCTCGGGCGTGCTTGCCACCGTCAGCAGCGGTTTGCTGGCGGGCTGGCGCCAGCATGACCTCGTTCCGGCGCAAACCCGCATGCAGGCGGTTGCCGTTTGGAGCGTCGTCGTTTTTGCCTTGGAGTCGCTGGTCTTCGTATTCATCGGTTTGTCCTTGCGCGGCGTATTAGGCCGTCTTTCGGCAAGCGGCGTCGGGATCGCGTCGCTCGCACCGGACATCGCCTACATCACCGGCGCGATGGTGCTGGCACGATTCTTATGGATTTTCCCCGCCACCTATGTGCCCCGCTTTGTCTTCCCGAGCCTGCGCCGGAGCGATCCGTACCCGCCCGTCGCGGTGCCCATCGTCATGAGTTGGGCGGGGATGCGCGGCGTGGTCAGTCTAGCCGTGGCACTGTCGGTGCCGGTGGGATTCCCCGGACGCGACTTCATCGTGGCGACCACCTTGGCGGTGATTCTAATTTCAATATTGGTGCAAGGAACTACCCTGGTGCCGCTGATTCGCGCGCTGCATTTGAGCAAGTTCGTCTTGAAGCGTCGCGCCATCTTGTCGGAAGCGGAAGCGCGGGTAGAAATCGCCCGCGCGGCGCTCGCCGCCATGAAGCAATACTCAACGGGCGCGGACGGCGTTGATCGGCACCCTCGCTTGGTCGAACAATATAGCCGCCGTGCGGAAATGGCAGCCCGCTTCGTCGACACCCAGGGTCAACATGCCGATAGAAGGGCCGATCATTACGCGGCAATTCTCGTTGCCAATCGTTCCGCGCGTAATGAGGTCTTGAGCTTGCATCGGGCGGGCAAGATTCACGATTCCGTGTTGCACAGTCTGGAGGCAGAACTCGACCTGGAAGAAATAAGCGCGCAGAGGTCGATGACGCGTCCCAAATTGGAATAGCCGCCCACGCCTACGGATCCCACTCCCGCCACGCCCCCATCAGCGGAAAGTACAGCCCCACCCGAACGGGTTCGGGACCGAGCTTTCGAGCGAGCTGTGCGTAGCGGTACAGCTGCGGCCGATAGCGGTCGGCCTCGCGGTCCAGGAACTCCTCCAGGTTGCCCCCCCGGTGTTGGCTGGTCTTGTAGTCGATGACCCAACGCATGCCGTCATCGTCGATGAAGCTGCGATCGAATATCACACGCACCACTGCGCCTTGCCAGTAACCCGATAGCGCGTGCTCCCGAACATCGTTCCGCGCCCATTTTTTCAGTATCCAGCGCGCGCGGACATCGCGATGCACGGCCGTGAGCGCCGAGATCACACGCGCGCTTGCGTCCTGCAAGCGATCGGCAGGCACGCCCTGCAATGCCAACCAGCGGCGATACTGCGCCTCACGCTGCGTGATCGACGCCTCGTCGCTACGCTCGAGATCCAACACGTGCAGTTCTGCGTGCACCAGGGTGCCGATACGCCTGGCGGTCTCGCCAGCCCAGTCGAAAACAGGCGTTTCCTCGGGCAGCTCGGCAGGTAGCGCAAGGTCCGGAGGCGGAGCCGTGGTCCCATCCGTCGCCGGCGACCAATCGGGCGGCACGCGGAATAAGGGCCCGCCGCGAGGCGCAGCGTTCGCCGCCTCTTCAAAAGGCATGCTTGCTTGGACGCGTGCAAAGTCCGCTCCGACAACGGGCCACAGCACTGCAAGTAGACTTCCGATCCGTGGTTTCCACGGGGGGCGCGTGCTCGCCTCGCCGACGGGCTCTTCGGGTTCTTCAAGGGTGTCGATCATCGCGGTCAGATGCAGCTGCCACTTGGCACGGGTGCACGCCACATACAGCAGTCGTTCGGCCTCGAGACCGGCCGCGTCGCGTGTCTGATAGCGCAAGAACTCGAACAACTTATCCGGCTCCTCGCCCACGCCGGGGCGGGCGGCGATCACCAGGCCGTCGCGGCCGGCCCGCGCGAACTGATGCGACAATAGCAATTGATCGCGGTTACGCGGAATGTGCCGATCCAGAGCGGGCACTATGACCATGTCGAATTCGAGTCCCTTCGCCTTGTGGATGGTCATGATTTCGACGGCCGACACGGTGCGATGTTCGGCGTACAGGTCATCGAAGCTCTGCACCAGATCGGCGGGGTCAGGAAGCCCGCGTTCCTCGAGTTCCCTGAGCCGCGAGAAGACCGCCTGAACGTGATCGAGATCCGGTGCGCCCGCGCAGCTCGCGCCGCCGAGAGCCAGCCAGGTTTGCTCCACCCAGCGCGTGAAAGTCCCGTGGGTGCGAATACGGAATGCGGCCGTGAGCGTGTCACGGAACCGCTCGCAGCGTACCCGGCCGTCGTCGGTCAATTCGGACAACACCATGTCATTCGTGAGCGCATCCCATATCACCGGCGCGGAGCGCGCGATGTGCAGCAAATCGGCCAGGGTGAGGCCGGTCCAGGGGGCGCGCAGCAGCGCGAGCCATGCGGTGCGGTCGCCCAGATGAAGCAGCGCGCAGATGAGCATGACCAGATCACGCACCACCGGTCGGTCTTGCAGCGGTTCGATGTCGACAGCTCGAAAGGGAATCGCGCGGGTACGCAGACTGTTGGCGATTTCGCGCGCATGCGTCTTGGCGCGCACCAATATCGCGATGCGCCATTCCGGATGAAGGGCAGATTGCTCCGCGATCCGGTCCGCGATCGCATTCGCCTCATCGTGGCGGTTCGCGAAACCCTGCAAGGTGACCGCGGAGTCGCGCGCCGCCGCGGAGTCGCCCGGCACTCCGGACACCACTGCCGATTCGCTGGGGCGAAACGCTATGGCGCCCCGCTCGCGATCGTCGACTCGCGGCAAGACCCGCGCAAAGCATGCATTGATCCAATCGATCAGGGGTTTTGCAGACCGGAAATTGCTGCGCAGGCGTACCACGTCGAATTGCACATCGCCGATCCCCTCGTCGGCGAGTTCCAGAAAAGCACGGACCTCGGCCTGGCGAAATCCATAAATCGATTGCATTGGGTCGCCCACGCAGAAGACGCTGCGCCCGTCGCCGCGCTGCCAGCCGGCGGTCAGCTGCTTGACGAGTTCGAGCTGAGCGCTCGACGTGTCTTGAAACTCATCCACCAAAATATGCTGCAGCCGATAGTCGAGCCGCAGACTCAAGTCCGTCGGTGCAGTCGCCGTACCGAGGGTACGCAATGCGGCCATGGACACGGCCGGAAAATCCACCGCGCCCGTTTCGCGAAAGACCTGATCCAATTGCGCGGCGGCGAGAACCAACACCTGGGCAACCTCGCGGGCGCGCCCCCACTGCTCAACGTCATACTTGGGCGCAGGCAACGCTCGGATTTCCACGAGCCCGCGCAGCACCGCGGGTTCGCGATCGAGCTCTGCGATGAGATCCAGCATGATGGATTTGTCGGCGCATTGCGGCGGAAAACCTTCATTCTTGGTGAGCCGCTTGCGATACGCCGCTTCGTTCGTCAGCAGCATTCCGGTCATGCCGCGCCATCGCGCAATGTCGTCCGTATCCGTCCGTAAAGTGGATTCGTCCGCCCGCCACGCCGCCACGCCCTCTTCCGCGCTTTCCATGCGCATGGCTGCTGCATGCAGCAGAGGCGACAAGATCCGGAGCTTCTCTTCACCGATCGCCTCGGACGCCGCACCTAAGGCGCGGGACACCAGGAGTTGGAGGTCCTCGTCCAGGTGCTGACGCACGCGCCGCAACTGCGGTTCATCGAGCGCGCTCGTTGCCTGCAAACGTCCGGCGAGCAGCGGCAGCCAACGATCCCGGCTGGACAGCATGCCCGAAATCAACGCCACCAGGCTTTCCCAGCGTTGGTCGCCCTGCGCAAGCACGCGATCGACCGCATGGCTGAACTGGTCCGGCTCGTCATGCGCCAAAGCCCGGCGTGCCGCCTCTTCGTAGTGGAGCCGAGGCGTCTCGACCAAGTTCAATCGGGAACCCGCTCCGGCGGTGATCGGGAGCTGCCCGGCAAGCCATGCGTTGAACGCGTCGATCGTCTCGATGCGCAGCCGCGATGGATGCCGTTCGAGGTCAAGCGCCAGCCCATGCATGTGGCGTTGCGCCGCGACGCCCAATTCCCACGTTTGAACGTTCATTTTGGCAGGACATTCAGGCAAGGATGCTGCTTGCAGCGCCTGCATCACGCGCTCGCGCATTTCCTGCGCGGCGCGCCGCGTAAACGTCAGCGCCAAGATGCGCTCCGGCGCGTCCACGGTTGCCAGCAACCGAAGATACCGCTGCGCCAAAAGCGTCGTTTTACCGGAACCCGCGGGTGCTTGAACCAACACGGACCGCGGCGCGGCGATGGCGTGCTCGCGGGCGGCGCGATCGATTGGCGTTTCAGTCATCGGGATCCGTACCATCGTCGAGAGCCGCCGGCACCCGGCATAGCGGTTGCAGTCGGCAAGACGCACAGGCTCGCAAAGTCGGCGCAACTGCCGCGTTTCCGGCGGCAAACTCCGAAGCGAGTTTCTCGATGCGATGCGACCACGTTGCAATCAATGCGCTGAAATTGGGCATGCCCTCCATCAGAGAGGGTCGGCCGCGCGCCTTGAATACACCTGCGCGCTCCGTCTCTGCCACGAAGCAGCATTCGCTGGCGTTGACTTGTCCGTAAGCAACCGCCACAAGGCTATGCGGACGCAGCAGCGCGTAAATCGGCAGCTGAGGATTGTCCGGCCGATCGCCGCGCCAGTCGGGCGCTGCCATGCCTGTTTTATAGTCGATGAGCACTCGCCCGCCGTCGAGCAGCTGATCAACACGGTCGATGCGCACCTTGAAATCGATGCCGCCGTGACGAGCCGTCTGCGACCCATGCTCGAGCCGTTCGACTTCGAAGGGCTCACGCATCAGCTCGATTTCCAGCCATTTGTTGAGCAGTTTCCCCAAGCGGGGGACTTCGCGGCGCCGCCAGCGCAAACCGGGGTCGCGGCGCTCGCATTGCGTGGCGATGGCGCGTGCGGCGCTGTCGCTCACCAACGCATCCCGAAGCGGGGGTGCAATCGCCGCCAACCTCTCTGACGTGCGCAGTTCCGACCAGATCTGTTCGAGCGCTCGATGCAGCATCTCGCCGCGTTCGCGCACGTTGAATCCAGGAAGGGGCCGGCCGAGCGTTTCGGTCATCAAACGCGTCGTGGCATAGCCCCGAAAAGCACACTGGGATTGCGCCCTCAACGTCGCCACGCCACGTGTGCGTTCAGGGCTTGCGAAGGCCGGAGCACGTTCGTCGATCAACTTCGCGAGTACGGGCGCTTGAGTCCTCAGTTCATGCCAATGGGGCTGCGTGAGCGTACCCTGCATCGCCGCAGGCGGCATGGCGGGCGGCGGCAGCGGCACGGCGGACAGCAGCGGACTCAACGTGCTGGATCGTCCGTCGCCCGGATCGGCACAGCTGAATATGCAGCTGCCTCCCCGGGACTGCCAGCGGCGCTGCAAGTCCTCGGCAAGTTGCAATTGTGATTCGGCGCTCGCGGAGATGACGCCATAGTCTCGCTGCAACCTCACAGGCAGGAGCGGAATGGGATCGAGCGGCGGCGGCCAACGGTCCTCGCTGCAGCCGGCGATCCACAGTCCGTCATAGCCGAGCCATGGGTCCATGATTTGCCCGCTCACCCAAATCGGCGGAATGCCGGTCTGTGCTTGAAAGGCCGTATCGCGGGCTGCGCGATGGAGAAGGCGCGCGGCCGACTCCGCCGACCTAGCGCCGAACACAGCATCCGCCGTTGCCAGCGCCGCCAATAATTCTCGAAAGCGCTCCGCCGACTGGAACTCACTGCTGGACCAACGGCTCCGCAGGGCCCAAGGCCCGGACTCGAAGGCGTCGACCCAGACCGACACCCAGCGACTCAAGGGGTGATTGCCCCGCACGTCCTCGAGGGTTCGCAGAAAAGTCCGCAGCCGCTGCAGGGCCCGCACAGGGCCGGCCAGCCCCTCGCGCAACAGATGCTCCGACAGCCGTAGCCATTCGCTGAGGTCCGCCTCACTGGGCCCCCGACTGCGCAGCGCAATATCCAAGACCGCCGCGCCGCTGGCATCGGCGGGTGACTCCTGCAGTTCCGGCATGCGCAGCAGCGAGCTGAAGCTCTCGAAGGAAACGGACCCTGCGCTGGCGGACAGCGTGTTCAAGGCGGCGCGCACCGGCGCATAGCCGTTGAGCGGTGTGCCGCCGGCCGCGGCATACGGGGCGTGCGTCGCGCGGGCGGACAGAGAGAATCGTTGCGGCGCCAATGCGGCGTCGAATGCGTCCTGCACTTGGGTGCGGCGTAAATTCAAATCAGGAATGCAGATCCAGGCGCGAAACTCCGGCCATAATCGAAGGTTCCCGCGGGCCCAATCGGCGATGGCTGCCAGTTCGGCCGCAGGCGACACCGCCTGCAGCCGCTGCGGCATGGTCACGGCCGATTCGGCCGGCATCAACGTTGCGGAGCCGTGTTTCTCCAGCCAACGCCGCCCGACCGGGCGCCATACGGGACTTTCGATCCACACCAAGGCCCGCGAACCGTCCGGAGTGCGCTCGAGCAGGGGATCGGACAGCAGCCGATCCGAAGCAAGGCAATTCAATTCTCGGCAGCGCTCCTCGAAGCGCTGATTCCAGTCCAGCAGCGCGAGCGACTCTTCCGTGGCGTACTCGGCAAGTGCCCGCAGCGGAATGCCATGTTCGAACATTGCGCGGCGCGCGCGCCGCGCCGCGCGCGCCGCGCCGGCGGGTTCCAGGAACTCCTTACCGGAGTCGCCCTCGAGAATGACCGATCGCCACAACTCGCGTTCTTCGATATCGCTCAAAGCCCGCGGCAACGAGGCGTCCGATAACTGGCGTTCGCCGTAACGTTCGCGCAGCCAACCATTGAAATCACGGATGCGCGGCGTCGGCCAAACGCCGTGTCCGGCCTCGACGTGCAGGCGTTCTACGGCATCGAACAGCGCCGCCGCAAGCTCGGTGTTCGGCGCCAGGATGATATGGCCCGCGTCGGCGGCCTCGAGCAGGCCGCGCGCCAAGGATTGCGCGGCCAGTTTACGCCTTGCCGGCAGCGACGACTTGCAGCGCCGGGGCCGGCATCGGCGCCGCAGCAGCCGCCCCGACTTGCGACTCGAGCAGCTCTTCGATTCGGGCGAACACCGTGGCGAGAACCTGTGATTCAGGAAGATTCGTGATGCGAAAGCAATTCTTATAAGGCACGTTGAAGCTCACGCCCGGAGCCACCAAAACATGCTTGTTCTCCAGCAAGTCCAAGGCGAACACCTGATCGTCGAAATCGGGGAGCACGTCGTTGCGAACCTCCACGAACGAATACAAGGCACCCATGGGGCGGGCCAACCGTAAATACTTACTGCGTGCAACGCTGTCGAGAATGATTTGTCGCGACTCATATAGCCGGCCGCCGGGGCGCGTCAATTCCTTGATGCTCTGATAGCCGCCGAGGGCGGTCTGCACGGCCCATTGACCCGCCACGTTGCTGCACAATCGGAGCGAACTCAATAATTCGAGGCCGCTCAAATATTCCGTCGCGTTCTCGACATCGCCGGAGAACACCGCCCAGCCGACACGATAGCCGCATGCTCGATAGACCTTCGACAGGCCGCTCATGGTGCAGCACAGGGTGCCATGCACCAGCGTTGCCATCGGTACGAACTCGGCGTCGTCGTATAAAATCTGATCGTAAATTTCGTCGGACAAGACGACCAGCCGATGCTTCTCAGCGATTCGCGCGATCGCCGCGAGCGTCTCCCGCGGATACACCGCACCGGTGGGATTGTTTGGATTGACGATGACGATGGCGCGGGTGCGACGGGTAATGAGCGCCTCGATTTCTTCCGGGTCGGGCACGAAGCCGCGCAGCGGCCGGCAGGGATAATGCACGGCACGCCCGGTGTTCAAGTTCACGGCCGCGGTCCACAGCGGGTAGTCAGGGCTCGGCACCAATACCTCGTCGCCCGGATTCAACAGCGCGCGCAGCGTAAGGTCGATGAGTTCGCTCACGCCGTTGCCGATGAACACCTCCTCGGCGGTAACACCTTTCACGCCGCGCTCCTGCTGCTGCATGACCACCGCTTCGCGCGCCGGGAAAATGCCCTTCTGGTGCACATACCCTTCGCTGTGGCGGAGGTTTTCGATCATGGCCAGTCGCATGGTCTCCGGGGTGCGAAATCCGAAGGCATAGGGATTGCCGATATTGAGCGACACGATGTCGTAGCCCAATCGCTCCAAATCGAGCGCGCGCCGCGCCAGCTTGCCGCGAATTTCATAACGCACGCTCGCCAAACCATCGCTGGCACGAACGCCTCGGCCGCCGCCGTGAGTCGGATTACCTTGTTTCATGCCCTCAAGAATACACGACCTCGCGCCAGCGGTGGCAGGCGGCGAAATGCCGCGAAGCGACCTCCTCCAGGGGCGGCACGGCCAGCAGACAGGAGTCCTTCCCGTACGCGCAGCGATCGTGAAATGCGCAGCCCGCCGCTCCCCATGCGGCGGCAACCGGGTCATCGCCGAGCGCCCCCGGCACAGCCCGGGCCCGCGGCGGCCCGGTCGGATCCGGTACCGCGGCCAGGAGGGCCCGGGTGTACGGGTGCGCCGGCGCGGCAAATAAGGCGTCGCGGTCTGCCACCTCCACCAACCTGCCCCGATAAATCACCAGAACCCGATGGCTAAGATGGCGGACGACGGCGAGATTGTGGCTGATGAAGAGCATCGCAAGCCCAAATTCCCGCTGCAAATCGACCAACAGATTGACGATCTGACCTTGGATGGACACGTCCAAGGAACTCACCGGTTCATCGCAGACCAATAGTTTCGGCCGCAGCATCATGGCGCGTGCAATGCCGATTCGCTGGCATTGACCGCCGCTGAACTGATGCGGATGGCGGCGTGCCATCTCCGCCGGAAGACCCACCCGCTCCAGCATCTCGGCGATCCGCGCCCCCCGCGCGCGCGGCGATAGCGATGGCTCATAGATTTTGAGCGGCTCGGCGAGGGCATCGCCAACGGACATGCGCGGATTCAGACTCGCCAAGGGATCTTGAAACACGATCTGCAGGTCACGGCGCCGGCGACGCAGCTCAGAGGGTGCACACGACAACAGGTCCTCGCCGTTGAAGATCACATGCCCCGACGTGACCGGTGTCAACCGCACGATGGCCCGGGCCAGCGTCGATTTTCCCGATCCTGACTCGCCGACCAACCCCAGCGTCTCGCCCTGCCGCACATCGAACGTCACGTCCTGCACCGCGGGAAAGGCGCCGAATTGAACGCGCAGATTCCTTACCTTGAGCAACTCATCGCTCATGCCGGCAATGGGTCGTGACACGCAAATTGATGAGCCGCTGCGGGGGAATCTCGAAGCAGCGGCCGTTCCGCCCAGCAGCGCTCGCCGACGCGCGGACATCGCGGAGCAAACGCGCATCCGGTCTCGGCGCTCGAGGGAGTGGGAGCCTGGCCGGCCAAACTCGGCATTCGGTCGAGCCGCGGACGAAGCAGATTCGGAACGCACTTCAACAATTCGGCGGTATACGGGTGCAGGGGGCGCTGCAATATTTCCCCGACGCCGCCGCTTTCCACCACCCTGCCGCCGTACATGACGACGATACGGTCCGCGAGTCCGGCCACCAGCCCTAAGTCGTGACTGATGAGCACGATGGCCATTCGCGATTGCTCACGCATGGCGCGCAACAGGTCGATTATTTGCGCTTGCACGGTCACATCGAGGGCGGTGGTAGGCTCGTCCGCGATCAGCAGCGAAGGCTCGCACAACAAACTCATACCAATCATCACGCGCTGCCGCATGCCGCCGGACAACTCGTGCGGATATTGCCGCAAGCGGCGCTGCGGTTCGGGAACCCGCACGCGCTCCAGCATACGAAGCACGCCCCGCTCGGCTTCTTGCCATGACATCTGCGAATGACTGACCAACACTTCGGCTAGCTGCACGCCGATTCGCAGGTGCGGCGTCAGGGACGTCATCGGATCCTGGAAGACCATGGTGATTTTCGAGCCGCGCACCCGGTTGAGCTCACCGGGCGGCGAACCCAAGATTTCCTGTCCCTCGAAGCGCACGCTGCCCTTGGCCATGGCGCCTGCCGCCAGCAGTCCCATGGCGGCCATGAAGATTTGCGTCTTCCCGGATCCGGATTCGCCGACGATGCCCACGCACTCGCCGGGTTGGACGGTCAGCGACGCTTGGCGAACTGCGGATATTGCGCCGCTGCGCTGCCGAAAATGCACGCTCAAGTTCTCCACTACCAGTGTGGGCGTCAAAACCTAGCGCTCCTTGACGTCCAGCGCATCGCGCAGGCCATCGCCAAAGATGTTCAAGCACAGCAAGAGAATGGCGAGAAAGCTCCCCGGCACCAAGAGTATCCACGGCGCCGCCTCCATTTCACCGGCGCCTTCGGCGATCAGCGTGCCGAGACTCGCATGGGGCTCTTGGACGCCGAGGCCGAGGAAACTCAGAAAACTTTCAAAGAGAATGATTTGCGGTACGGTCAACGTCGCATAGACGATCACGGGACCCAGCAGGTTTGGAACCACATGTTTGACGATGATGCGCGCGGAACTCGCTCCGGAAGCCACGGCCGCCTCGATGAATTCGCGCTGCCGAATGCTCAAGGTCTGGCCGCGCACGATGCGCGCCATGGTCAGCCAACCGACGGCACCGATGGTCAGAAACAGCAAGTACTGGCTACGCCCAAAAACGACGCTCAAGAAAATGACGAAGAAGATGAGCGGCAATCCGCTCAGCACTTCGATGAAGCGCATCATCAGCTGATCCGTGCGTCCGCCCGCATAGCCGGCAACCGCGCCGTAGCTGATGCCCACCGCCAGACTGATGGCGCTTGCCGCCAATCCCACCGCCAACGAAACACGGGTTCCCTCCAGAGTGCGCACGAACAGATCCCGCCCGAGCCGGTCGGTGCCGAACCAATGTGCACCGATCAAGCCGGGTTCCGCGGCGACGTGCGCCCAATCGAGCGACTCGATGTCGTTCGGATTCAACCACGGCCCGGCGAGCGCAAGCGCAATCAGCACGACGATGATGCCGAGTGCGCAAGCGGCGCCGGGGTTCGAGCGCAGGCGATAGGCGGCGCTCACCGGCCGAACCTGATGCGCGGATCGAGCCATACATAGAGCAAATCGACAACCAGCCCCATGGCGATCAACAGCGCGGAATAGATGATCACCATTCCCATCACCAGCGTGTAGTCGCGATTGAGCGCGCCTTGCACGAGGTAGCGGCCGATGCCCGGCAATCCGGCGATCGATTCCACGACCAGCGAACCCGTCATGATGGAAGCGACAGCGGGCGCAAGATAGCTGGCTACCGGCAGCAGCGCCGGGCGCAATGCATGCCGCAATATCACGATGTGCAGCGGGAGACCTTTGGCGAATGCCGTGCGGATGAAATGACTGCGCAGGACTTCGAGCATACTGCCGCGCGTCATGCGCGCGATATAGGCGAGCGGCGGCAAACACAGCGCGATGACGGGCAGCACGAGATGGCGGATCGACCCCGGCTCCCAACCGGCGACCGGCAGCCAATGCAAATAGATGCCGAAAAAAAGCCCGAGAAACGGCAGGACCACGAAGGACGGTATGGCGATGCCGACGACGGCCAGCGACATCGTGGCGTAATCGGCAGCCGAATTATGATGCAGTGCTGCGAACGTGCCTAAGGGAACACCCACCGCCAACGCAAGAACCAAGGCAATGATCCCCAGCTGCAGCGTGACTGGGAAACCCTGCCCGATGAGTTCGGTAACCGAAAAATCCTTGTACTTGAAGGATGGACCGAAATCACCGTGCGCGAGGGCGCCGATATATCGGCCGTACTGGGCCCAAATCGGCAGGTCGAGGCCGTAGGCGCTCTGGAGATTGGCGAGGATTTCGGGCGGCAAAGCCTGCTCTTGGTCAAACGGACCGCCGGGTGCCGCGCGAATCAGAAAAAAGGCGGCGGTGATAATAATGAACAGCGTCGGCACCGCGCCGGCCAAACGCTTGAAAAAATAGGTCATGTCGACATAAGTGTATAGAGTCGGGGGTCGACCGCAAGGTGGACAAGCGAAGCGGTGATCCTTAAACTAGCGCGCCGAATAATTAGGGTATATATGCCATGCGAAAACGCATGGCACGTAACGCTTGGCTCTCAACAGTTTTGAGGTTTCATGGAATCCACACGCCCGATCCGCGCGCTTATGCGCGGCCTTGACGCGCTGACGGTGCTGAATTCGCGCGATGGCGCCACTGTTTCAGAAGTTGCGCACGAAATACGGCTGCCGCGCACGACGGTGTATCGAATTTTGGAAACTTTGTGCGATGCCGGCTTCGTGTTTCGCGACGCCGCCGATGACCGGTATCGTTTGACCATTCTCGTACGGGCCCTGAGTGGCGGCTTCGAGGACGAGGCGTGGGTGGCGCAAATCGTGAAACCCGTGATCTCCGAGCTATGCCGCGAAATCGTATGGCCGGTATCGGTGGCCACTTTATCGGGCACCACGATGATAATGCGCGAAGCCACCGACCATCACACTCCGCTCGCCATCGAGCGTCATTCGGCGGGCTTTCGTGCGCCATTGCTCACCACCGCCGCGGGCCGCGTGTTCCTCGCGTTTTGTCCCGTTTCACAGCGCGAGACCATCATCGATATCTTGGCGCGATCGAACAAAGAGGAAGACAAAGCTGCGCGCGCACAGCGCGCCGACTTGCAGCGCATGTTGGCGGAGATCAAGGGGCAGGGATACGCAACCGCGACGCGGACTCGGCGCTTGGTGGACGAAGCCAGCATTAGCGTGCCGGTGACTTCGCACGACCGCGTGCTGGCGGCGCTCACCGTGCGCTTTATGACATCGGCAGTGCCGCTCAAGTCCGGGCTCGAACGCTTTTTACCCAAGCTGCGCCACTGCGCCGCTAAGATCAGTACTTTGTTTTCAGAACAACAGGCCGAGTCGCGCCTGACGGACGGGGTCGCCTCGACCCCGTAATAGTGGCGCGAAGCGCCTGAGAAGTGGCGCGAAGCGCCTAAGGAAAGTCAATGCAGAAGATCATGGTTTGTATCAAGCGCGTCGTGGATTACAACGTGCGCGTCCGCGTCAAGCCCGACGGCAGCGGCGTGATGCTCGACGGCGTCAAGATGAGCGTCAATCCGTTCGACGAGATCGCTCTGGAGGAAGCGCTGCGCATCAAGGAACGCGGCAGCAACATCGAAGTCGTTGCGGTGAGCATCGGCGTGACCGACACCCAGCAGCAGCTCCGCACGGCGCTGGCGATGGGCGCCGACCGTGCGATTTTGGTACAGACCGACGTACCTGCGGACCCGTTGACCGCGGCGCAAACCTTTCTTGCCTTGGCCAAGAAAGAAAATCCCGATCTCATCCTCTTGGGCAAGCAGGCGATCGACGACGACGCCAATCAAACCGGGCAAATGTTGGCCGCCATCTGGGAACGACCCCAGGCAACGTACGCATCCAAGGTTGAGATCAACGGCGATAAGGCGGCGGTGACGCGCGAGATCGATGCCGGTTTGGAGACCATCGAAGTGGATTTGCCGGCGGTGATCACTGTCGACCTGCGTCTGAACGAGCCACGCTATGTCAAATTGCCGGACATCATGAAGGCCAAGAAGAAACCGTTGGACGTGACCTCGCTCGATACGTTGGGTATAAGCGCCGCGCAGTCTCTCAAGACGGTGAAAACCGAGCCCCCTGCTCAGCGTCAGAAAGGCATCATGGTCAAGGATGTAGCCGAACTCGTGGGTGTTCTCAAGAAGAAGGGTTTGATCTAATGCATAAAGTACTGATAGTCGGCGAGCATGACGGCAAGGCCTTGAATCCGGCCACCGCCAAGTGCGTCACTTGCGCGAACTCGATCCCGGATGCCGAAATCACCATCGCTGTGTTCGGCGCGGATACCGCGGCCGTTGCGGCTCAAGCCGCGGCCATTGCCGGGGTAAAATCGGTGCTGCGCGTGGACCGGCCGGAGAACGAACATCCGCTCGCCGCGATTTTCGCGCCGCAACTTGCCGCATTGGCGGCCCACTACAGCCATGTCTTCGGTCCGTCGACGAGCTTCGGCAAAGACCTCATGCCGCGCGTCGCCGCTCTGCTGGGGGTGGCGCAAGTGAGCGACCTCATGGCCGTCGAGACCGCATATCGGTTTCGGCGCCCGATTTATGCGGGCAACGCCATCATCACGGTGGAAGCCGACTCGGCGCGCAAGCTGATCGCAACGGTGCGGGTCGCATCGTTCGAAGCGGCGGCGAATGGAGGCAGCGCGCCAGTTGAATCGAAGTCCTTGACCGTTGCCCTGCCCACGCATACGCGCTATGTGGGCGCCAAATCCGGAAGCACCGATCGACCCGATTTGCAGACGGCATCGCGCGTCGTATCCGGCGGCCGTGCGTTGGGCAGCGCCGAGAACTTCAAGATGCTGTTCAGCCTCGCCGATAAAATCGGCGCAGCCGTGGGTGCCTCCCGCGCGGCCGTCGATGCGGGCTATGCGCCCAATGAAATGCAAGTGGGTCAAACGGGCAAGATCGTTTCACCGGAAATGTACATCGCCATCGGCATATCGGGTGCGATTCAGCATTTGACCGGTATCAAGGATGCCCGCACCATCGTGGCGATCAACAAGGACGGCGAAGCGCCGATCTTCGAAGTCGCGGACGTGGGGCTGGTGGGCGATTTGTTCCAGATCGTGCCCGAACTCGAGCGGCTGCTGGGAGCCTAGGATCCTAGGGCAGGCGCGTAGCCGGAGCGCCTAGCCCCGGGCGCGAATCGATGGCCGCCGCCGCGGCGCCGAGCGCCTGCACCAGCAAATCGGCATGCTCGGGCAGGAAGGGCATCGGTGGCCGCAGCTTGAGAATGGTGGCCAGCGGCCCTTCCGAGCCGATGAGCACGCGGGCCCGGGACGCCAGGGCGTTTACGATTTTTTTCGTGCGTATCTTGGCCGCGTGCACATCCGGCCCGAGGACCTCCAGACCGAGCAGCAGGCCGGTTCCGCGCACACGGCCCAGGCACTCGTGCCGCGCGGCCATGGTTTCCAAGCCCTGACGCAGGTACTCGCCCGTGGTCCGCGCGTTGGCCACGAGCTTGTCGCGATCGAGGACTTGCAGCACCGCAAGCCCGGCTGCCGCGGCGACCGGATTGCCGCCGAATGTCGAAAAAAAGCCGAATTCTGTCTGGAATGCCTCGATCAACGTCCGATTGGCAAGGACCACGCCCATGGGATAGCCGTTTCCAATCGGCTTGCCGAGGGTCACGATATCCGGCGAGAGCCCGCGGCGTTCGAATCCCCAAAAGTGCGACCCCGACCGGCCCAGGCCATATTGCACCTCGTCGGCAACGACCAAGCCGCCGGCGGCATGCACCCGCGCCGCTACGGCCTGAGCCCAAGCCGGCGGTGGATCGTAAATGCCGCCGCTGGTCACGGCGGTATCGATGAAAAACGCCGCCGGCGCGAAACCGCGCTCTGTGAGGATTTGTATTGCGAGGTCGATGTCATCGGTGACCGCTGCGAGGTCGATGGAGTCCATCGAGTCGCCCGCGGCCAGCGTCGCCGGCGGCGGCGCCAAGGTCACCACACGTGGATCCGTGGGGAGACCCGCCCCGGGCGTGAGCGCTGCCACGGCGTCGGTGATCCCGTGGTAGGCATGTGCCATGACCACTGCGCCCTTGTGACCGGTGGCGAACTGCGCCATGCGCCAGGCGACGTCGTTGGCCTCGCTGCCCGAATTGACGAAGATGCAGGCATCCAGGTGCCCCGGGCAACGCGACGTGAGTTCCTCGGCGTACTCCAGAATCTTTTCGTGCAGGTATCGGGTATGCGTTACCAGTGACGCAGTCTGTCTCTGAATGGCGCGCACCACCGTCGGATGGCTGTGGCCAACGTGCGGAACGTTGTTATACACGTCGAGATACGCGCGCCCTTGCGGGTCGTACAGCCATACTCCCTCGCCGCGCACCAGGTGCAGGGGTTTCTCATAGAACAACTCGGCACCCGCACCCATCAATCGATGGCGGCGGCCCAGATCGACCGAGGCGGAACGCGAACGGGTGCGCGATGAGACGCTCGTTTGGACGACGTTTCCGTTGGCGACGCTTCCGGGCGAGGTGCCCGCGGCATCGTGCCATTCCTTGGTCAATGCGGCCCGGTCGAGCTTCAGCAAATGATCCAGCGACGGAGCGGCGTTCGCCGCCGATTTGTCGAGCACGCGGGCACCGTTTTCATTGTGCCGGCCTCGCCACGCGTGCACTAGAATGGTCACGGCATGCCGGGCCATAATGAGGTCGTAGAGCACCGCGATATCCGAGGCCTCGAGAGGCTGGGCGAGCGCGTAGCCTTCCAGGAGCGTCGACAGTTCGTCGGGTGTGGTCACTGCATGGATCAGCAGCTCAGACATGGCCACGGCCGGCTCCAGGATCAACGGCGCATGAATCATATCGCCGAAATCCAGAACCCCGCACACCGCACCGGCCGAATCGACCAGCAAATTGCCGGGGTGACAATCGCCGTGAATCGCTTGGCTGCGCAGTCCGCGCAAGGCGGGCAACCGCTCTTTCAGGGCGCCGAATGCGATCTCGACATTGCGCTTGACGCCGGGCTCCTGAAGGTAGTCGGCGAATTCGACGAGCTCGGGCAGGCGGCGTACATCCCAGGCGAGACGCTGCGCCAATGCGGGATGGAAGAACCCATGCAGCGCCCGGTCGACTCGGCCCAATGTACCGCCGACATCCATCAGCAGCGATCGCTTGGGGGCGAGATCCACCAGCAACTGTCCCGGTATGTATCCCATGAGACAGGTGGCATAGGAAATGCCGTCCTGCTCCACCAGCCCAAGGTCGGCGCCGGTTTGAGTCGCAAAAATCCGAGGGACCGGCAACGACGGATCCTGCTCAGCCAGGTGACGTAAAACGCGGACCTGGCAGTCGGTCGATTGTGGATCGGCGGCGCCGTCCACGATCTTTAGGACATACTCGCGCGCATCGGCGGTGCGAACACGAAAATTGCAGTCGCGCTCGCCCGACAATGGCGACACTGAAACGGCCAAGCCGTAGGCATCGCGTGCGATCCGCTCGGCCTCGGCGATGCCGAAAACCGGCGGAGCGCTACGCAAGGCCAGCAATGCGCTGCTCTACAATTGTTTCAACACGTAATCGGCTGCGGAGACCTTGAATTCGCCGGGTCCTTCAATGTTCACATGCGTCGCTACGCCGTTCTTCGCAATGATGGCGAACCGTTGTCCGCGGAGCCCCATGCCGTACCCCGTCGCGTCGAGTTCGAGCCCGAGCGCCTTGGCATATTCGGCGTTGCCGTCCGCCAGCATCATGATCTTGTCGCCGACTCCGCCCGATTTGCCCCAGGCGTTCATGACGAAGACGTCGTTCACCGCCGTGCACGCGATCGTGTCCACGCCCTTTTTCTTGATTTCATCGGCGAGTTCAACGAAGCCCGGCAAATGCTTGGCGTCGCAGGTCGGAGTGAAAGCGCCCGGCACCGAGAAAAAAACCACGGTCTTCCCGCTGAACAACTCGTCGCTGGTGATTTTCTTGGGGCCATCCTTGGTCATGCGCGTGAATGTGCCCGCAGGCATCTTATCGCCGACTTTTATGGTCATTGCCATGTCTCCTCTACGAGCCGAGTTTCTCGGAGTATAGCTCCCAGAGTTTCAAGACGCGCGGATTGATGTTCGGCACCGTCTTGAGGCCGGTAAACGCCTTCTTGGCATCCGCCGTGTTCTTGAGCTGGACGTAAGACCGGCCGAGATACACGTACGCTTCGTCGAGATGCTTGATTTGATTCTTTGGGATACCGCGATTGATCGCCGTTACCGCATTCTGATAGTCGCCCGAACCGTAATACACTTCGCCGGTTTTCACGTCCAGTTCGCCCGCCGGATTCTTGGCGGCCTCCGCATCGAACTGTGCTTGCCCCTTCTTATCGGCATCGGCGCGTGGCTTCAGCGTATTGGCCAGACGCGTGGCGCGATCCTTGTCCTTTTGCTCGGTGAACAATCCGGCCGACATGCCCTTCTCGATAACCGCTGCCGCTTCGCCCGGCAGGGCCGCGTCGCCCAGCAACTGCGCCATCTCCATGTAGTCGGAACCCGCATTCATGGAGTTCGTGTCGTACATGATTCGATAGATCATCAAAAGATTGTGATCGTCGCGCTCTTCCTGGCGCTCGATGCGCAACAGCGTGTTCCAATAGTTGGTCTTGTTGGTGAGCCTGATGAGATCGATCAATACCGCGCTCATGGCCGCGTTATCGGCCGCATCGGATGCGCATTGCAGTTTGAACTGATACAGGTTTTCCTTCGGCGTTTCCCCGGCCTTGCGCGAAGCGGCAATCGCCTTGTCGGCCCAGCTCGCCGAATTCTTGCAATCTTTCTGCAGGAAGTAGATCTGGCTCATCACCGCGAGATCGTCGGCATTGGCGCCGCCGGCATCCGCCACCTGCTTGCCGTAATCCAGCGCTTTCGAATATTGCTGATTGCCGGCACTCAAACGAAACAGCATGCGCGTGGTCTTGGCGGCCTCTTCGGGGGTGTATTGCCCCGTGGCAATCGCCTGCTCATAGTTCTGTTCCGCCTCTTTCAGCTTGTTCAGGCGGACGTTGGCGAAGCCCTTGAAATCGAAAATGGTTTTCTTGTCGAAAGGAGTCAAACCGGATTTCTGCTCCGCGGCATCCAGGTTCTTGAGGGCTTCTTGCCACTGGCTGGCCTGCAGCGCCTTCTGAGCGGCCGTCATTTCCTTGGCGATGACGCGGCTGATCTGTTGCTCTTTGGGCTTGTCGGCCGCCCGCGAGGCTTGCGTGGTCATTGCAAGGCTCGTGACGGCAAGCAAGAGCCCAAGACACAGCTTGAGTCGAACGTTTGGAGTGGAATGAGTCATTAGAAAACCTCGTTACCTAAAATCTCGAATTTGTTTTGTGCTTTATGCAAACGAACGGCGCGTCAAAGGACTGACGCGCCGCCAAGGTCGTATATAAATCCGCCGGATCCTACGATTTAAAACAAGTCGTTATTGACGAATCCGATTTTCTTCAAACCGCGGCTCTGCAAATCGGCCAAGGTCTGCGCCACCTTTTCATATTTGGCAAACTTATCGACGCTGATATGGATTTCCGGCTGCGGATCCTTCGATGCCTCTTGGCTGATATAGCCTTGCATCGCAGGCCGATCCACCGGAGTACCGTTCCACGACAACGTGCCGTCGAAGTCGATGGACAAGTTGACGATCTCCGGCGGCGGCGGCGGAACGAAGTTCGGCGGCGGCGGCAACGGGTTATCGATCTTGACCGCGTGAGTTACCGGGGGGAGTGAAATGATGAAGATAATGAGCAGCACCAGCATGACGTCGATCAGCGGCGTCATGTTGATATCGGTAAACGACTGACCCTCGCTACTGCCTACAGCCATCGCCATATCAATCTCCTACGGCGCTTCGCCAGGGTGAAGTGGTGTGGTCAAAAATGCCACTTTACGGATACCGATCTTCTGCGCGGCGACCAGAACCTGGCCCACGTACATGTAACGCGCATCGCTGTCGCCGCGAATGTGTACTTCGGGTTGGGGCTCGATGCGCGCCGCCGTCCGGAGCTCGGTGAGCAGCGCCTCCTGATTCGGCAGCAGCTTGGTGTTCCAATAAATGCCGCCGGACTTGTCGACGGCAATGGTCACGTCCTCGGGCTTGGTCTGCGTCGGCAAATTGCTCGCCTTCGGCAGATTGACCTTGATTTCCTTCAACGCCACCGGAACCGTAATGATGAAGATGATCAAGAGCACCAACATGACGTCCACCAGGGGCGTCACGTTGATGTCGGAGAGCACCTCGCCTTCGGTTCCGCTAGAACTCATCGCCATGGACGTAAACTCCTAGCGCGCAGCAGCAGGGCTGGGTTTGACGGCCGGCGACGGCGTCTTTTCCATGCCCAAGCCCATCTTGGCGCCCGAGATCAGATACGCGTGCAGCTCGTGCGTAAAGTGGCTGACGGCCTCTTGCAGATTCTTGTTGCGTCGCAACAACACATTGTAGCCCAGCACCGCGGGCACAGCGACGAACAGACCGATGGCGGTCATGATCAGGGCTTCGCCGACGGGTCCGGCCACCTTCTCGATGGAGGCCGATCCGGAGGCGCTGATCGCGATCAAGGCGTGGTAGATGCCCCACACCGTGCCGAACAGTCCGACGAAGGGCGCGGTGGATCCCACGGACGCGAGTACCGGCAAGCCGGCCTGCATGCGGCCGATGATGGAATCGGCGGTACGGTTCAAGGACTCGGTGATCCATTCGCTGGTGCCGATGGCGCCCGACAGACGCGCCTTGTTGACCTCGTGATATTCATAGGCCTGCTTCCCGGTTTCGGCCAGCGCGCGAAACGGGTTGGAAGAACCCTTCAACTTCACCAGCGCATCGGTCAAGCTTCCCGAGGTCCAGAATTCCCTCTCGGCCTCGATTGCCTGCAAGCGCTGCCGCCGCTGATCGAAAAATTTCGTGATCATGATGAACCACGTGAGCAGCGACATGATCAGCAAAATAACCAGCGTCGACCTGGCGACCAAGTCACCCTGCTGGATAAGCGCACCAAGGCCAAACGGATTTTCAACGGTAGTCTCTGGCATGGACCGATTTCCTCTACGTATACAAGTTTAATTGTCGAGTCAAAAAGATATAAATTCCGCGCCAACTTAACTTAAGTGAGCGCTACTTATTAGTGAGTTTCCAAACAATGGGTATCGAGACGGTCTTCTCGACCGGCTTGCCGTCTTCGGTGGCCGGTATTACACGCTGCCCGTGCACGCCTTTCAGACAGGCTTCATCCAAACGCGGAAAGCCTGAACTCGTTTGGATGGTCTCGGCGGTTATTTTGCCATCGGCCGCTACCGTCACCTGAACGATGCATCGACCCTCTTCGTTCGCGCGCTTGGAGGCGTCGGGATAGTACTCCTCGCCAATCTTGAGAGGATGCTTCGGATCCATCTTGATGCTGGTGCCCGCTTTGGGGGGAGGCGGCGCCGCAACCGGCGCGGGGGCCTGCTGGACCTGCTGGGTGACCACCGCGATGGCATTCGTTTGTTCCTGCGGCGCCTGAATGTCGACGAACTCAGGAGGCGGAACATAGGGTTTGATTTCTTCGAGTTTGGGCGGGGGCGGCGGCGGCTTGTCGACGTCTTTGGGTTTGTCGATCTGGGCGATTTCCACCGGCGGAATTATGGTCTGCGCCAGACGACTTGCCAGACCGGTATAAAATGCCCAGCCCACGATCACGTGCAAAAGAATGACGACCAGAAGGGCGAGGCCCCTCCGGCCGGAAAACATGGATGGCTCTTCGTATTTATACATAAGTCTAGTTGCGACCCTACCCCTACGATTTCTCTAAATGCCTGACGATTTCGCTAAATGCAATGCGCTTGCTGCGCACGTCCGTTACACGGAGTCCGTTACACGGCTCGAACTCGCGCCGAAGAATGTTTTCAGCGGCGTCCCTATTTGAGTTCCCTTCGGTGAGTAAAGAGACTGACACATATCCCGCCCGAACTGCAAGCACCACTTGACTACTCCAAATCCGTTACGGCGCCAAGAGAAGCGCTGCTCACGGCCTTCGAATACTTTGCCAATGCACCGCGTCGCGCATAGGGCTTCGGTGTTGTCCATGCCTTGCGGCGCGCCCTAAGTTTAGCAGCGCTCACGTGCAGCGTGATTTCTCGACGCTCCGCATCAATCGTGATTTCATCGCCCGTTTTGACCAAGGCCAAAGGGCCTCCTACGGCGGCCTCGGGTGCGACATGTCCCACGACGAAACCATGGCTGCCGCCGGAAAACCGGCCGTCGGTAATGAGCGCGACTTCGCTCCCCAGTCCTCTGCCGATGATGGCGCCGGTCGGGCTCAGCATCTCGCGCATGCCCGGGCCGCCCTTGGGTCCTTCGTAACGGATGACGATCACATCGCCCGCCTTGACCTTGCCGCCCAAGATCCCCTGCAGCGAGGCTTCCTCGGAATCGAACACCCGCGCGCGCCCCTTGAAGCGCAGCCCTTCTTTTCCGGTAATTTTTGCGACGGCGCCATCGGGCGCAAGATTGCCGTAAAGGATGACCAAGTGGCTATCTTTTTTGATCGGATTGCGCAGCGGCCGCACGATCTCCTGACCGTCGGCATACGGCTCGACGGCGCGTAGGTTCTCCTCGAGCGTCGCACCCGTGACGGTCAGGCAATCGCCGTGCAGCAATCCGGCATCGAGCAGGGTTTTCATCAGCGGCTGTATGCCGCCGATGGCGACCAACTCAGACATGGAATAGCGCCCGCTCGGGCGCAAATCCGCCAGCACCGGAACCCGCTTCCCCAGACGCGTGAAATCGTCGAGCTTGAGCTTGACGTTGGCCGACGAGGCGATGGCCAACAGATGCAGCACGGCGTTAGTCGAACCGCCGAGCGCGATACAGACGGTAATCGCATTCTCGAAAGCCTTACGCGTCATGATCTGCCGCGGCCGCAATCCCCACTTGATGAGATTCACGACCGCGCCGCCGGCGCGCGTACAGTCGTCGCGCTTGTGACTCGAAATCGCGTCCTGCGCGGAGCTGTTGGGCAAGCTCATGCCCATCGCCTCGATCGCCGATGCCATGGTGTTCGCGGTGTACATGCCGGCGCAGGATCCCGGGCCTGGAATAGCGGTTCGTTCGACGAACTTGAGCTGTTGTTCTGACACGGTGCCCCGCGCATAGCCGCCTACTGCCTCAAATACAGACACGATGTCGCGCCGGTCGGTTCCCGGACGAATCGTGCCGCCATAGACGAAAACCGCAGGGCGGTCAAGCCGCGCCAGCGCCATCATGCAACCCGGCATGTTCTTATCGCAGCCGCCAAACGCGATCACTCCGTCGAAGCCTTGCGCGCCGACGACCGTCTCGATCGAATCGGCGATGACCTCGCGGGACACCAAGGAGTAGCGCATGCCGGGCGTACCCATCGAGATCCCGTCCGAGACCGTAATCGTGGAGAAGGTGATCGCCTTGGCGCCTTGCGCCTCGACTCCGGCAGCCGCCAACCGGGCCAGCTCGTCGATATGCATGTTGCAGGGCGTCAGATTGCTCCAGGTGGACGCAATGCCGACCTGCGGCTTGTTGAAATCGCCTTCGGTAAATCCGACTGCATGCAGCATTGCACGCGCCGGCGTCTGTTTGATTCCGTCCACGACGTGACGCGAGTGACTACGGGTATCGACGGGCTTGGATGTTTTTTTCATGCTCCCCAGCTTATGCGAACCCGTAACGCTCGACCAGGTAGCGATACACGCCGCGCACCGCATGCGCTTCGGCGCCGACTCCGCGGCCGGGACGTTCTTTCGGGTTCCACGCGTACAAATCGATGTGCAGCCAGTTCGGCGTTTCGGTCACGAAACGCTTGAGAAACAACGCGCCGAATATCGCACCCGCGAAACCCGAGGCGGCGACGTTGTTCATATCCGCGATCTTGCTGCCGAGCTCGTCGTCGTAGCCCGTCCACAGCGGCATCGGCCAAAGCGGATCGTGCTCGGCCGCCGCGATGCGCGCGACGGTCTGCACCATGTTCTCATCGCTGCCGAACAGGGCCGGCAACTCGGGCCCCAGGGCGACGCGTGCCGCGCCGGTGAGGGTGGCGAAGTCGATGATGAGGTCCGGCCGTTCGGTATCCGCCAGCGACAGCGCGTCGCACAGAACCAAGCGGCCCTCCGCATCGGTATTGCCCACCTCGACCGTCAAACCCTTGTGCGTCGCCAGCACGTCGCCCGGCCGATACGCGTTGCCGCCGATCGAGTTCTCGACCGCGGGTACGAGCACGCGCAAGCGCGCCGCGATGTTGTTGCGCATGAGCAGGTTGGCGAGCCCGAGGGCCACCGCGGCGCCGCCCATGTCCTTTTTCATCAGCGCCATGCCCGACCCGGGCTTGATATCGAGGCCGCCGCTATCGAAGCACACGCCTTTGCCGACGAGCGTCAGGCGCGGCAGGTCCCTCCCATTTGCGGGCGACCACTGAATGTCGATGAGCCGCGGCGCAGAGGCGCTCGCGCGCCCGACTGCGTGAATCGCGGAAAACTTCGCCGCGAGCAGATCCTCGCCTACCCATTGCCGATAGTCGGCGTGATGACGTTCGGCGAGCTGCCGTGCCGCCGCCGCCAGTTCCGCAGGTCCCATATCCGAGGCGGGCGTATTGATGAGGTCGCGCGCCATCTTCAGCGACTCGGCGGCGGACACCACGAAGTTCTGATCCGCATTCGATGGCGCTTCGACGCTGGCCGCGTGCTCCGACTTGACCGGACGATAGCGCTCGAATCGGTATGAGCCATACACGAAACCTAGGCTCAACTGCGTCGCTTCGGCGTCGCTCCACCGTTGCACCAGATGGAAACGGCGCGGCGGCAGGCGTTCGGTAAATCCAGCGGCGTGCCACAGCGACAACCCGCCCTGACGTTTACCGAGGCCGCCGACGGCCAATTCCAAGGCGCCGCTCGAATCGGGCACCAATAGCACCCGATGCCTTTCAGCCTTGAAATTGTGCTCGATCAACCACGCTTTGATGAACGGCGATTGCGCCCCGCGCCATGCGTCGAGCTCATCGTCGTACAACAACCAAAGCGGAACCGAGTTAACGGCATCGGCAGTCATGGATGGAAAACCTCGTTGCGGTATGGCCGTTGCAGGTCTTGCATCATAAGAGATTCTGTGTTGCTATTTGCGGCTAGTTAATGGGCCGCTGCGCTATTTTTTAATGGACCCCGCTTAAGGCTAAACGTCTTGGGATTGGGGTCTTTGCGTTTTCACGGGTTGAATTCCATCCATCAGGAGCACTACATGCGTTTGTATTCGCAAAAAGACGTCGACAAGAAAGCACTGCGCGGAACACGCATCGCCGTTCTCGGATATGGGAGCCAGGGCCGTGCGCATGCGCTCAACTTGCGCGACAGCGGGTTCGACGTGGTAGTGGGCGTCCGCAAGGGCGACAGCTGGACCAAGGCGAAGAAGGACGGCCTGAAGGTCATGGAACCCAAGACTGCGATCAAAGGCGCGCAATTGGTCGCCATGCTGGTCCCCGACATGACTCAGAAAGCGCTGTACGACGAACTCAAGGCGGACTTCGAGCCGGGTGCGACCTTGCTTTTCGCGCACGGCTTCAATGTCCACTTCAAGCAGATCAAGCCGCGCAAGGATTTGGACGTGGTGCTGATCGCCCCCAAAGGTCCCGGAGATTTGGTGCGCCGTCAATACCAACAGGGCCGCGGCGTCCCTTGCCTGATCGCCGTTGCGCAGAATCCTTCCAAGCATGCCAAGGCCAACGCGCTGGCCTACGCGGACGGCATAGGCGGCACGCGCGGCGGCGTTCTGGAGACGACGTTCGCGGAGGAAACTGAAACTGATTTGTTCGGCGAGCAGGCCGTGCTGTGCGGGGGCGCGACGGAACTCGTCGTGAAAGGCTACGAGACCCTGGTCGAAGCGGGCTACCAGCCTGCGGTCGCTTACTACGAATGCTTGCACGAGCTCAAGCTGATCGTCGACCTGCTGCACGAGGGCGGCATCACCAAGATGCACCGCTTCATCAGCGAGACGGCCAAATACGGCGATCTGACGCGCGGGCCGCGCATCGTCAATCGGGGCACCAAGAAAGAGATGAAAAAGATCCTGGGCGAAATTCAGCAGGGCAAATTCGCGCGTCAATGGATTTCTGAGACCAAGACAGGCCGCCGGAAATACTCCAAACTGCTCAAGGCCGATCTGTCGCATTCGATCGAAAAAGTCGGCGCACAACTGCGCGCCCGCATGCCCTGGCTGGAATCCGGCAAAGCGTAAACGAGTCACGAGTCATGAGCGCACGCACACTGTTCGACAAGGTTTGGTCAGCGCACGAAGTGGTGGCCGAGACCGCAGACACACCCGCCGTTCTCTATATCGATTTGCACCTCATTCACGAGGTCACTTCGCCGCAGGCGTTCAGCGTCCTGCGCTCGCTGAGCCTGCCGGTGCGGCGTCCGGATAGAACTTTGGCAACCATGGACCATTCGACGCCCACCGCGAGCGAACAGGTGTTCGGCAATGTCCCAATCAAAGTCGACGCAGCCGCGAAACAGGTGCGCCAGCTCGAGATCAACGCCGCCGAATTCGGCGTCGAACTTTTTGCCATGCGCGATGCGCGCCGCGGCATCGTCCATGTCATCAGCCCGGAACTCGGCTGCACCCAGCCTGGGATGACCATCGTCTGCGGCGACAGTCATACCAGCACGCATGGTGCGTTCGGCGCCCTCGCCTTCGGGATCGGCAGCACCGAAGTCGGTCATGTGTTTGCGACCCAGTGTCTGCTGCAGCGCAAGCCGAAGACTTTCGCCATCAATGTGGATGGCAAGTTGCGGCCGGGCGTGACCGCCAAGGACCTGATCCTGAGCGTCATCGGCAGGATCGGCGTTTCGGGCGGAACCGGCTATGTGTTCGAATATAGAGGCTCGACCATTCGAGGCCTGTCCATGGACGAGCGCATGACGATTTGCAATATGTCCATCGAGGCCGGCGCGCGCGCCGGCATGATTGCGCCCGATGAGACCACGTTCGAGTATCTCGAGAACAAGCCCCGCGCTCCCAAGGGCGTGGATTGGGACGCTGCGGTCGCGCGCTGGCGGAACCTCGCCAGTGACCCGGGTGCGGCTTTCGACGCCTCCATCGACATCGATGCGGCAACCCTCGAACCCATGATTACGTACGGCACTAACCCGGGAATGGTTGTTCCCATTACCGGCGCGATCCCTCGAGGCTCTGCCACTGCGGCGGCGGGCGACCCGGTCCACGACAAGGCGCTGCACTACATGGGCTTCCACGGCGGCGAGGCCATGTTGGGCAAACCGGTCGACGTGGTGTTCATCGGCAGCTGCACTAACGGCCGGCTGGAGGATCTGCAAGCCGCCGCACGCATTCTGAAGGGTCGCAAGGTCGCCGCCGGCGTGAGGCTGCTCATCGTGCCGGGTTCACAACAGGTCAAGCGGGACGCCGAGACATTGGGCCTCGCGCAGATTTTCAAGGATGCCGGCGCCGATTGGCGCGAATCGGGCTGTTCCATGTGTTTGGGCATGAACGGCGATACGGTGGCGGCGGGCCAATATTCCGTGAGCACCAGCAACCGCAATTTCGAAGGGCGGCAAGGCGTCGGCGCGCGTACCTTGTTGGTGAGCCCCATGACCGCCGCCGCCACCGCCGTGCAAGGCAGGATCGCCGATCCAAGAGAGTTCCTGTGATGGAGCCTCTCACGCGCGTGCATTCCAAAACCGTCGTCATTGCTTCTGCCAACATCGACACCGATCAAATCATTCCCGCCCGATTCTTGACCACGACGACCAAGGAAGGACTGGGCAAGCAGCTGTTCGCCGATTGGCGCTATCTGGCCGACGGTACCTTGAACCCGGAGTTCGTACTGAACCGGCCCGAGGCTCGCGAAGCCCAGGTACTGGTGGCGGGACGCAACTTCGGCTGCGGGTCGTCGCGCGAGCACGCGCCATGGGCGCTGCTCGATTACGGCATTCGGGCGGTCATCAGCACCGAAATCGCCGACATCTTCAAGAGCAATGCGCTGAAGAACGGGCTGCTGCCGGTCACGGTGGACGAGACCACGGCGCAATGGCTGTTGGATCATCCGGGTGCCGATGTCGACATCGACCTCACGACCGCCCGCCTGACGCTTCCCACCGGTGTCGCAACGACATTCCCCGTCGAAGCCTTCGCCCGCTACTGTCTGTTGAACGGGATTGACGAACTCGGCCTGCTCCGCAGCAAACTCGGGGATATCGAACGCTACGAGGCCGCGCGGACATGGTAAGCGCCACGATCGCCGTGCTTGCCGGCGATGGGATCGGCGGCGAGGTCACCGCGGAGGCGGTACGTGCGCTCGAGCGGGTGGCGAAGAAATTCGGGCATTCATTCCAGTTCGAACCTGCACTCCTGGGCGGCGCCGCCATTGACGCGACCGGCGAAGCGCTGCCCGCCGCCACTCTCGCCCTGTGTCAGAGAGCGGACGCCGTGCTGCTGGGCGCCGTCGGCGGTCCCAAGTGGTCCGCTCCGGATGCCAAAGTGCGGCCGGAACAGGGGCTGCTGGGCCTGCGTAAAGCACTCGGGCTTTTCGCTAACTTGCGGCCGGTGGCTCCGCACCCCGCCGTGTTGGATGCATCGCCCATCAAGGCGGAACTGCTGCACGGCGTCGACATCATGGTGGTGCGCGAATTGACCGGCGGCATCTACTTCGGGGACAAGCAGCGCAGCGCCACCGAAGCCGTGGATGTGTGCTGCTACAGCGTGACGGAAATCGAGCGGGTCGTGCGACTCGCCGCGCAATTGGCGCGCGCACGCCGCCGCAAGTTGACCTCGGTCGATAAAGCCAACGTTCTCGAGACCTCGCGGCTGTGGCGTGCGGTGGTCGAACGCGTACTTCCGGAAGAGTTTCCCGACGTGAGCTTCGAACATATGTTGGTGGATGCGGCAGCCATGCACCTGCTGCGGCGGCCGCGGGATTTCGACGTCATCGTGACCGAGAACATGTTCGGCGACATCCTCACCGACGAGGCATCCATGCTGGCGGGCTCGCTGGGTCTCTTGCCGTCCGCCTCGCTGGGCGCCGATAGCCGCGGCGGATTGTTCGAACCCATCCATGGTTCGGCGCCCGATATCGCCGGCCTCGGCATCGCGAATCCTTACGGCACGATTTTGAGCGCCGCCCTGCTGCTGCGCTACTCGCTGAAGTTGGAGCCGGAGGCGCGCGCCTTGGAAGCCGCCGTCTCCAAGGCCGTGGTATCGGGCGCCCTGCCCGCCGATCTGGCAAAGCCCGGCACTACGCCGATGTCGTCGCGGCAAGCCGGCGATGCGGTGCTGGCTGCGCTGTAGCGGCCTGCGCAGCCCGCTCGAGGGCTGCCGCAAAATCTGCGACGAGGTCCGCTGAATCTTCGATGCCCACCGAGACTCGCAGCAACCCAGGATGAATTCCGGCGCGAAGCCGGGCGGCTTCATCCATGCCGGCATGCGTCATGCTGGTCGGGTGCGCGATCAAACTTTCGACGCCGCCCAGTGATTCCGCAAGCGTGAAGCACTCGAGCCCCGCCAGAAACGCCTGCACGGCCGGCTCGCCGCCCTTCAGCTCGAAACTCAACATGGCGCCGAAACCGCTCTGTTGCCGCCGCGCCAACTCATGGCCCGGATGGCTGGCAAGTCCCGGGAAGTAGACCTGCTGCACGGCGGCGTGGCCGTTCAATACATCCACCACAGCGAGCGTGTTCTCGGCATGCACTCGCATCCGCGCGTGCAGAGTGCGTACGCCCCGAAGGGTCATGAAGCTGTCGAACGGCGCGCCGGTGACGCCGATGGCATTCGCCCACCAGGCAAGCGTTTGCGCAAGTTCCGCGGTCGACGCGATGACGGCGCCCCCAACCACATCGCTGTGGCCGTTCAGATATTTGGTGGTCGAATGCACGACCAGGTCGGCGCCGAGCGCCAGCGGCTGCTGCCAGAGCGGCGACAGAAAGGTATTGTCCGCGGCCACCAACGCGCCGGCTGCATGTGCTGCGTCGGCGATCGCCCGAATATCCACGATCCGGAGCAACGGATTGCTCGGCGTTTCGATCCAAACGAGTGCCGGCTTGCGCTCGAGCGACTTGGCGAGTGCCGCTGCATCGCTCTGGTCGATGAAATCGACCACCAAATTGCCCTTCTTTTCCAGCGCCGCGAGCAAGCGATAGGTTCCGCCGTAACAGTCGTAGGGCGCGACCACGCGCGCGCCGGCCGGCAGCGTCGCAAGGATCAGGGTGATGGCGGCGAGACCCGTGCACGTCACCACCGCCCCAAGGCCGCCCTCGAGATCCGCGAGCGCGGCCGCAAGCTGGTCCCGCGTCGGATTGCCGGAGCGCGTGTAGTCATACTTGCGCGGCTGACGATAGCCTTCGAAGGCAAAATTCGTCGACAGGTAGATCGGCGGCACCACGGAACCATACTGCAGGTCCGATTCCAACCCGGCGCGTACTGAACGCGTGGCGATGCGTTTCTTGCCTGGGCTTTTCTTGCCTGGGATGTCGTTGCTCATATCACTGCTCCGCAAGGGCGTTTTGTAGAATGGGGTTGAGCGTTGCGCTCTCTTTCAAAAAGGCGTCGTGGCCGAAAATAGAGTTGATCTCGATCAGTTGATTGGGCCCGGCGAGGCGCGCGGCGAGGGCCTGCATGTCGTTGAACGGGACCAATTGGTCCTCGCGAACCGCGATGAGCGTGGCAGGTGTGCGCACTTGCCTGGCGTCCACATCGTGCAGATCGATGGATTCGCTCAAGGCAAGAAAAGACTCCGCTCGATATTTCTGCACGTAGTCGTCGCCGCGCGCGAATAAATAGCCCTCGACCGGAAAGCGAAACCGCTCCGCATCCCGCACCGCCGGTCCGCCGAAGCGCATGGCGAATTCGGTCTGGCTGCGGTAAGTCGCCATCGCCAGGGCACGCGCGAGTTTGAGGCCGGCGGCTCCATCTCCGCGGGCGATGGCCTCGCGGACGATCTGGCGCTGCACGCTGCGCCATGCCGTGGACAACACCTGGGCCCTGTCGGCGGCGCTCAAAATCACGATACGGTCCACCGACGAGGCGTGCCGCGCCGCGAAACTCAAGGCCACCATGCCGCCGTAGGATGCGCCGACGATGGCATGCAGCGATCTCAACCCCAGGTGTGCGACGACGCGGCGCAGTATCTCGGCCTGATCGAAAGAACTGACTGGCGGAAACTTCAGTTCGCCGTCCGGCGTCGAGCTTTCGCCCCAGCCGCCCAAGTAATCGATGCCGAGCACGCGAAACCGCGTGGTATCGACGCCCAGCTCAGGCCCGACGACCTCGGGCCACCACCCTTCAGGACCCACGAGATAGCGATGCGCCGATATGCCGCCGAGGACCGCCACCACCGGCGCATCTTTCGGACCAACCAGACGAAAGGCGGCGCGGGGACTTGGCAGCGAATCGCCATGATGCAACCGCCACGATGCGGGCAGCTGCAGAACCGAATCTAGCTCTGTGCTCGAGCCGCTTGCGGAAACTTCGATGAGATTGTCAGATAATTCTTGGTAACCCAAGTCCTCGCTCCTCCAAGGTGACATAACCCCTGTGGAGCGCGGCGCGCTTCGGCAGATGACGCGGCATTGCCGCGGTTCAACTCGCCGCCTATCTATCGGCCGCTTTCTTCGCTGCCGCAGGAGTTGGCACCGTTCCAAAGAACCTTCGCGGTTCCCTGGGTGGTTGCCCCGGCTTCTAAGGGCCTTTCCCTCAGCCGGTCTAGATAAGCCCTCGAATCTTAAGGATGCCGCCCGATCGCGTCAAGCTGTGCTGGTTAGGCTGCTTACTTGCCGGCTTGCGTTCGGTCGAATAATGCATTAATGTACTAACGCATTAATACATGCTAAGATTGCTGCCATGAAAACCAACCGTCCGGTAACCGTCCGTCAAGAACAGCAGCATGAACGCGCCTTGTGCACGGCGATCTTGGAGCTGCGCAGCGTGGAGGAATGCCGGAGTTTTTTCCGCGATTTGTGCACGCCGGCTGAACTGCAGGCGATGGCCGACCGCTGGGCGGTGGTCGAACTCTTGGAGCGCGGCCTACCGTACCGCGAAATCCACAAACAGACCGGCGTCAGCGTCACCACCATCGGCCGAGTGGCTCGATACCTGACCTCGGGAAACGGCGGCTACCGCGCCGTCACCGATCGATTGAAGTTGAACGCCTAAGCCGGCCGCATGCGATTGACCAAATTATGCGATTAAAGATAGCCATACAAAAAAGCGGCCGACTCACCGATAGTTCTCTCGAGCTGTTGTCGCGCTGCGGCCTCAAGTTCAGCCGCGGCAAGGATCAGCTCATGTGCTACGGCGAGAACATGCCGCTCGACGTACTGTTCGTGCGCGACGACGACATCCCTGACCTGGTTCAGGAGGATGTGTGCGATCTGGGGCTGGTGGGCCGCAACGTCGTCGAAGAGAAGCGCCTGGCATTTCAGGCACGCGGCATTGCGCCGCTGTTCGAGACGGTGCAGATGTTGGATTTCGGACGCTGCAAGCTCTGCATCGCGGTGCCGGACGGATTCGATTACCGCGGTGCAGCCTCCCTCGAGGGAAAACGCATCGCGACCACCTATCCGAACATATTGTCGCGCTTTCTCGCCGAACGCGGCATTACGGCTGAGGTCGTGGTGCTGTCCGGCTCGGTCGAGATCGCGCCGCGGCTGGGCCGGGCCGATTTGATTTGCGATTTGGTCTCCACGGGGTCGACGCTCGCGGCGAACCATTTGCGGCAAGCGGAAACCGTGATGGAGAGTCAAGCGGCGCTGATCCGCACCCCTATCCCCATCCCGGAGGAAAAGCAGGATTGGACCAGGCGTTTGTTGATGCGCATCGACGGCGTGGAACAGGTGAAAGGCAGTAAGTACATCATGCTGCACGCCCCTCGTTCTGCACTGCCTGCCATCGCCAAGCTGTTGCCCGGCAGCGAAGCGCCGACGGTCATTCCATTGGAAGGCCGCGGCGACCGCGTCGCGGTACATGCGGTGTGCCGCGAAAACGTATTCTGGGAGCTTCTCGAAGAGTTGAAGAGCGCCGGCGCGAGTTCCGTGCTGGTGCTTCCGGTCGAGAAGATGCTGGCATAGGAGTTCAGCCACCGATCATGCGCATCCTCGATTGGAATTCGCTTTCGCCGGCCGCCCAAGACGCTGCGTTGCAGCGTCCGGCGCAGCGCGACCCCAAAGCGACAGCCGCGGCGGCTCAGCAAATCATCGATGCCGTCAGGCAGAACGATGATGCTGCGCTCTTCGAACTGACGGAACGTTACGACGGCGTCAGATTGACGGACTTGACCGTGTCGGAGCAGGAGTTCGCCGCCGCAGAGCGCGCGCTGAGCGCGGCGCAACATGCCGCAATCGACACCGCCATATCCACGGTGCACAAGTTTCATGCCGCGCAAGGTTCGGCGCCGCTGCGCGTGGAAACGGCGCCCGGCGTTGTGTGCGAGCGCATTAGCGTCCCGGTGCGCGCCGTCGGACTATACGTACCGGCGGGCTCGGCGCCGTTACCCTCGACGGCGATCATGTTGGCGGTGCCCGCTGCGATCGCGGGTTGCCCGGTGCGTATCATGTGCACGGCCCCGACCCGCAGCGGCACAGCCGATCCGGCGGTGTTGGTCGCGGCCCGCAAGGCGGGTGTGGAGCGCGTGTTCAAAGTCGGTGGCGCGCAAGCGATAGCGGCCATGGCCTACGGGACCGCAACGGTGCCTAAATGCGACAAATTGTTCGGTCCGGGCAACGCCTGGGTCACCGCCGCCAAACTCCTCGTGGCCAATGATGCCGCCGGCGCCGCCGCCGACCTGCCGGCCGGCGTGACCGAAGTCCTAGTGATCGCAGACCGCAGCGCGCGCGCCGATTTCGTCGCCGCGGATTTGCTGGCACAGGCGGAGCACAGCGCCGATGCGCAAGCATTGCTGGTCACCATATCCGCCGAGCTGGCGCAACGCGTCGCGGAGCAAGTGCGCCGGCAAATGGCGTCGTCATCGCGTACCGCGATTCTTGCGGAGTCTGTGGCCAACATTCGTCTGCTGGTGGTCGATTCGCTCGACATGGCCTTCCGCGTGGCCAACCGATACGCCCCTGAACATCTGATGCTCGAGATCGACGACTCGCGCAAGTGGCTAGGCCATGTGACCGCCGCGGGAGCCGTGTTCTTGGGCCGCTGGTCGCCCGTATCGATGGGCGACTATTGCAGCGGACCCAATCACACGCTGCCGACCTACGGCTACGCTCAGGCCTACAGCGGGCTTGCACTGGAAGACTTCCAGAAGCGCATCACGGTTCAAGAACTCAGTCCCTCGGGACTCCAGGGCTTGGGACCCACGGCGCAGATTCTGGCCGGTCTCGAAGGATTGGACGCGCACGCCGCGGCCGTGACCATCCGCCTGCAGGCCCTCGAGGCAGGCTCGTGAACGCCGTGCTGTCGTTGGCGCGGCCGGAGATTCTCACCATCAAGCCGTACTCGCATGCGGCCTGGCTGCCGTCGCTGACTCGGCTGCATGCCAACGAGGCGCCGTGGCGGCCGACCGGGGACGCCACCGAGGCGGGGCTCAATCGGTACCCGGAGCCGCAGCCGGCGGCGTTGGTACAGCGACTGGCCGAACTCTATGGCGTTTCCGCGGAAACGCTCCTCGTCACGCACGGCAGCGATGAGGCCATCGACCTGCTGTCGCGTATCTATCTTCGCGCCGGCTTGGACGCCATCATGCAATGCACGCCGACCTTCGGCATGTACCAAGTCGCGGCGCGCATTCAGGGGGCGGAGGTCATGGAGATCCCTCTCGATCGTTCGCGGGGATGGAGCGTCGATGTGGACCGGCTGCTGGCCGCGTGGCAGCCGCGCGTAAAGCTGGTCTATCTGTGCTCACCGAATAATCCGACCGCCAATTCGCTTGGTATCGCAGCGCTCGAAACGATTTGTCAGGCGCTCGACGGCAAGGCCATCGTCGTGATCGACGAGGCCTACATCGAATGGTCGAATTCGGCCAGCCTCACGCCGTGGCTCGCACGTTTCCCAACGCTCGCCTTCCTGCGTACTCTGTCGAAAGCCCATGCGCTGGCCGGCGCGCGCATCGGTGCTCTCCTCGGCCACCCTGACATGATTCAATTGGCGAAGCGTGTCGTCCCCCCCTACTCCCTGACCACGCCCACCATCGAAGCGGCGTTGCGCGCGCTGCGCCCCGGCGAAGTTGCCGCGTCGCGGACGCGCCTCGATGCCTTGCTGGTGGAACGGGAATACCTGCGGCAGCGGCTTCAATCCTCACCATGGGTCGAAAAGGTGTGGCCCAGCGACGCCAATTTCGTGCTGATCGATTGCCGCGACGCCGAGCGTTTCATGCGCTCGAGCATCGCCGCGGGCTTCATCGTGCGTGATCTACGCGGCAATCCGGCGCTGCCGAATTCGCTGCGCGTCTCGGTGGGTACCCGTGCGCAAAACGACGCGCTGCTGCACGGCGTGGGGGCCGCATGAGCGCGCGCGTATTGTTCTTGGACAGGGACGGCACGCTGAATGAAGAGCCGCCCGACGAACAAGTGGACAGCTTGGAAAAAATCCGCTTGGTTCCCGGCGTCATCCCGGCACTGCTGGATCTGAAGCGCGCGGGATTCACCTTCGTGATGGTCACCAACCAGGACGGCCTGGGCACGGCGACCCTGCCCAGCGACAAATTCGAACTCGCGCATCAATTCATTTTGTCGCTCTTCTCCTCGCAGGGCATAGAATTCGACGCGGTATTCATTTGCCCTCACTTCAAGCGCGAGGACTGCGCCTGCCGCAAACCGAAGATCGGCATGGTGCTGGACTATATTCACGCCAATCCCGTGGACAAGACGCGCAGCTACATGATCGGCGACCGCGACACCGATCTCGAATTTGCCGAAAATCTGGGGATCCAAGGCCTGCGAGTGCGGGCGCATGGAACCGAACAGGAATCGTGGCCCGCGATCGCGCAACGCATTCTCGGCGCGGCCCGTCACGCCCAGGTCCGGCGAACCACCAAGGAAACGGACATCCGGATCGATTTGGATCTGTCGCGCGAAGGCCCCTGCACCGTCAGCACCGGCCTGGGGTTCTTCGATCATATGCTGGAGCAGATCGCCAGACATGGCGGGTTCGCGCTGGACCTGTCCTGCAAAGGCGACTTGCACATCGACGAACACCATACCATCGAGGACTGCGCCCTCGCGCTGGGGTCTGCACTGCGCCAAGCGCTGGGCGACAAACGCGGCATCGCACGCTACGGCTTTCTACTCGCGATGGACGAAACCGAGGCGCAAGTTGCGCTGGATCTTTCCGGTCGGCCGTATTTCGTCTGGGAGGGCCGCTTCAACCGTGAACGGGTGGGCGACTTGCCGACTGAACTCGTGCCGCATTTCTTCAGGTCGCTGGCCGAAACGTTGGGCGCCGCATTGCATCTGAGCGTTCGCGGCGAGAACACGCACCACATGGTGGAGGCGTGTTTCAAAGGGGTGGGCCGCAGCTTGCGTCAAGCCATACGGCTGGAGGGCAACGAGTTGCCCAGCACCAAAGGCAGTTTGTGAGCGGGCAGGACGTCGTGATCGTCGCCAATGGCGGCGCCAATATCTCATCGCTGCAATTCGCGCTGGAGCGATTGAACGTGGAGTCGCACGTGTCGGCTGATGCCGAGACCATTCGTGCGGCGACTCACGTCATCCTGCCGGGAGTGGGCGCGGCCTCCGATGCCATGGTCCGGCTGCGGCGCGATCATCTGCACGAACTGCTGCCGACGCTGCGCCAACCCGTGCTCGGCATCTGTCTCGGCATGCAGCTGCTGTTCGAGGCTTCTGATGAGGGTCACACCCAATGCCTCGGAATCATCCCCGGTCGCGCGGCGCGCTTCGCCGCGGCCGCGGGGCGGCCGGTCCCGCATATTGGCTGGAATACCATGGATATTGAGCGCGAGTCCGCCCTGCTCGTAGGGCTCAAGGTCGACGACTATGCCTATTTCGTCCACAGCTATGCGCTGCCCGTGAGCGGCGCCACGGTAGCGAGCACGCGCTACGGCGCACCGTTCACCGCCTGCGTCGAATGGGGCAATTTTTTTGGGACGCAATTTCATCCCGAACGCTCGGCGGCGGTCGGCGCACGCGTGCTGCAAAACTTTCTGGCGATCCGGAGGCGCGGCTAGCGCACCCGGCTATGCGTCTCATCCCCGCCATCGATTTGAAGGACGGACATTGCGTGCGCTTGCTGCGGGGTGATTTCGACGCCGAAACCCGCTATGGCGCGGATCCGCTCGCTCTGCTCGTCAAGTATCGCGACCTTGGCGCCGACTGGCTGCATGTCGTCGACTTGGACGGCGCACGCGATGGTACCGGCCGCAATCGCGACATCATCGTCGAGTTGGCGAGGCAGGCCGCAGTCATGCTTCAGGTGGGCGGAGGCCTGCGAGATACCGACGCGGTCTCGCAGGTTTTGAACGCGGGCGTCGGCCGTGCCGTGATCGGAAGCGCCGCGGTCACTCGGGTCGATCTCGTGCGCACGTGGCTCGATGACTTCGGCCCGGAGCGCGTGGTCCTGGCGTTCGACGTGCGCCTGGATCCGGTGCGCACGCCGCGAGTGGCGATCCATGGTTGGCGTGAAACGTCGGAGCTGTCTCTCTGGGATGCGGTGGAGAACTTCGCGGATCACGATCTCAAGCACGTGCTATGCACCGACGTGAGCCGTGATGGCGCGCTGTCGGGACCCAATGTCGAACTCTATGATGAAGCCGCGCGGCGTTTTCCTCACATCGAATGGCAGGCATCGGGAGGGATACGCGACGCGCGCGACTTGCATGCGCTGGCGCGCGCCGGAGCGAAGGCCGCCATCAGCGGCAAGGCGCTGCTCGAAGAACTCATCCCCCTCGAGGATTTGCAGACATTCTTGCCAAACGCATCATCCCCTGCCTAGACGTACGCGACGGACACGTGGTCAAGGGCGTGCGCTTCCGCGATCACCGTATCGTCGGCGATATTCTGTCGCTTGCCGGCCGTTATCGCGACGACGGCGCCGACGAACTGGTGTTCTACGACATCTCCGCGAGTCCCGAAGGACGTTCGGTGGACAGATCCTGGGTGAGGCGCGTTGCACGAATCCTGGACATCCCGTTTTGCGTCGCGGGCGGTATTCGCTGCGTCGCGGACGCCGAGGAAGTTCTGGCATCGGGCGCGGAAAAGATTTCCATCAACTCACCGGCGCTGGCGCAACCCGACTTGATCAATGCCTTGAGCGAGCGGTTTGGTACCCAGTGCGTGGTCGTGGGTATCGACAGCCAGACGGGCCAGAACGGCTATCGCGTGCAGCAATTCACGGGAGACGTCAATCGAACGCTCGACACGGCCCGCAATACGCTCGATTGGGTGACCGAGGCGCAGCAGCGGGGCGCGGGCGAAATCGTGCTCAATTGCATGGCGAGCGACGGTGTGCGCCAAGGCTACGACATCGCTCAATTGCGCGCGGTGCGCAGCGTGTGCCGGGTACCGCTGGTAGCCTCCGGGGGCGCCGGTTCGCCGGAGCATTTTGCCCAGGTGTTCCAAAACGCCGAGGTCGATGCGGCCCTGGCCGCCAGTGTGTTTCATTCCGGTGAGATCGCGATCCCTTCGTTGAAAAAGCAGCTACGCGCCGCCGGCATCGAGGTTCGACCATGATGGATCCGGCAACACTGGATTGGGGTAAAGGGGATGGCTTGATTCCCGCCATCGTGCAGGACGCGAACAATGGGGCGGTCCTCATGCTCGGCTACATGAACCGCGCGGCGCTCGCCGAAACACTGGCAAGCGAGCGGGTGACCTTTTGGAGCCGCAGCAAGCGCCGCCTTTGGACCAAGGGCGAAAGCTCCGGCAACTTTCTGTACCTACGCGAGGTCGCGGTCGATTGCGATGGCGACACGCTCCTCATCCTGGCCGCGCCGGAAGGCCCCGCATGCCACTTGGGCACGCGTACTTGCTGGGGCGAGAACGCGCCGCGCGCGGCCGCCGAGCAACTGGCCTTCTTGAGCCAGTTGGAACGAGTCATCGAGCAGCGAATCGCATCGCGTCCCGAGGGCAGCTATACCGCCAAGCTTTTGGCTGAGGGTACCCGGCGAATTGCGCAGAAGGTCGGCGAAGAAGGTCTGGAATTGGCTCTGGCCGCGGTGGCCCAGTCGGACCAAGAAGTGATCGGTGAGGCGGCTGATCTCCTGTATCACGCCATGCTCCTGCTCCAGGTCAAGGAACTGTCATTGGCACAGGTGGTCGCTGAATTGGAATTGCGCCACAAGGACCGTCACAAGCCCCAGGAGCCTGTCTGAGACAGGCTCCTTGTGTACAATCGCCGCATGACCGCCATTACCCCTGAAGAGGCGCGCGATTACCTCGACCGTTGGGCCTTGGTGCAGGCCGTCGAGCTCGAAGAGCTGCGTCGCACGCCCATGGACACGAAGCTCAGGCAACTCGCCTCCTTGATGGCGTCGCGCGAACAATTTACCGAGGATCTGACCCGGAAAAACGACGTGCAGGAAGTGCGCCGGCGTTGGGCCCAACTCAAACAGGTGCTGGGTGCCTGAACGCGTCCCGGCGTCGCTCCTGGCGGCGCTCGCCGACCTCATGAAATGGTTCGATGCTGCGAGCATTCCCGCCATGATAATCGGCGGCGTCGCCGCTTCGATTTTGGGTCGAGCGCGATTGACCCGAGACGTCGACGCGCTCGCGATGATTCCGGAGGCTGAATGGGCAAATGCATTGTCGGTCGCGGCCAACCACGGAATTGTCGCTCGAAACGAGGCTACGCTGGAGTTTGCCCGCCGCTCGCGGATGTTGCTGCTCCGGCATTCGGCGTCGGACATCGACATCGATGTCGCTCTGGCGGGATTGTCGTTCGAGCTCCAAGCACTCAGTCTCGCTCAAGTCCATGAGCTGGGCGGCGTCCCATTGCGCCTGCCGCGCGTGGAAGACCTGTTGGTCATGAAAGCATTTGCGCACCGGCCCAAGGATATGGAGGACATCGAAGGACTTCTCGCGGTTCATCCAGGGGCTGACCTGGTATTCGTCCGGCAATGGCTGCGCGAATTTTCCGCCGCCGTCAGCATGCCGGATTTGTTGGACGACTTCGAGAAAGCCGTGGCGCGACGCCGCTAGCGCGCGCCTGCCAAAGTTCAAGGGCGCGCTTGCGAGTGATCACGCTGCTTGGTCCTGCACACTTCGAATGAATCCGAACTCTTGCAAGTAGCGCACGCGGTCAAAGCCAACACGACAATCAGACAAACAAGGTTCTTCATGGTCTATCCCTTACGTGATCTGTCCATGCGATTACGCCGCAGCGCATAGAATCCGATCCCCAGCCATACCACGTTCATGGCGACGGACGGCCACGCGGCATTCCACACGCAGTTGATGATGAATCCCACCGCACCCAGGATGTTCATCCACTGATAGACCGCCGAGCGCGCTTGTATCTTGCCGAACGACAAGAGAGTGTAGGCCCCCAGGATGAGCAAAGCCGCTATCCATCCTGCCCACGCGACGAAGGTCTTCAGTGTCACGGCTTCCCCTCAAGCTTGCGCGGGCTCCATTGCCGGCTGCTAAGGCTTTTTCAGGCCGGCCGCATCTCGAGCCAGGGCCTCGACTCCGGCCCAATCCCCCGCCGCGAGCAGCGAGGGTGGCGCGACCCACGATCCACCGACGCAGGCCACGTTGGACAGCGCCAGATAGTCGGGCGCCGTAGCGCGCGTAATCCCTCCGGTTGGACAAAAGAGGACATCCGGAAACGGCGCGCCCAGTGCTCGCAGCATGCCGAGACCGCCGGCCTGTTCAGCGGGAAACAGCTTCAACACGTTGAATCCCGCGGTGCGTGCCGCGATCAATTCCGTCGGCGTCATGACGCCGGGAAGCAAGGGGAAGCGGGCGCCGCGTGCGGCTGCGGCAAGCTCCGGCGTCAAACCCGGGGTCACGCCGAACTGCGCCCCGACGCGATCCGCCGCCGCAAAATCCACCGCGCGGGTCAGAGTTCCCACGCCGACGACCGCATCCGGCACCGCCTTGCGTATGGCTTCGATGGCGGCGAGCGCGACCGGCGTTCGCAATGTAATTTCCAGCACCTTCAGGCCCCCCGCCGCCAATGCGCGCGCGAGCGGCACGGCATGCGCGAGTTCGGTGATGGTCAGCACGGGTATGACCGGGGCGAGCCCCGCAATCTCTCGGATATTCACTGAGCTTTCACTGATCTTTCACATTAAGGACATGGCGCCCGCCTCGGCGTCACCGGCGACGCGGCGCAGACTCGCAAACAATTCTCGGCCTGAGCCGAACCCGTTCTTGGCATGACTCAATACCGGCAGCTCTCGTTGCCGCCAGGCGGCATCGGGAACTTTGGCTTCGAGCACGCCGGCGTGGCAGTCCAGCCGGATGATGTCGCCGTCGCGTACCCGCGCGAGCGGGCCGCCGCTCAAGGCTTCCGGCGTCACGTGAATGGCGGCCGGCACGCTGCCGGATGCGCCCGACATGCGGCCATCCGTTACGAGCGCCACGTGAAACCCTTTACTCTGCAGCGACGCCAACGACGGCGTGAGCTGATGCAGCTCCGGCATGCCGTTGGCGCGCGGCCCTTGAAACCGCACGATCGCCACGCAATCACGCGACAGCTTCCCCGCTTTGAATGCGGTGATCACATCTTCTTGATCGTCGAAAACAATCGCCGGCGCTTCAACCACATGATGCTCCGCTTTCATGGCGGAGGTCTTGATGACCGCCCTGCCGAGATTGCCGGTCAACAATTTCAGGCCGCCGTGAGTGCTGAAGGGATTTTCCGCGGGACGCAGCACGTCAAGGTCTCCGCTCGAACTCGGCGCCGCCCGCCATGACAAACGGCCGTCCTCGAGCCATGGCTCGAGCGAATAGGCACGCAACCCCTGGCCCATCACCGTCGTCGCGTCGGCCTGCAAGTATCCAGCCCCCAACAACTCACGGATTAGAAATGCCATGCCTCCGGCCATCTGAAATCGGTTCACGTCGGCGCTGCCATTTGGATAAATTCGGGTCAGCAACGGCACCACCGCGGACAAATCGCTGAAATCGTCCCATGTGATCGTGATACCCGCACAGCGCGCCATCGCCACCAAGTGCAGCGTGTGGTTGGTTGACCCGCCGGTGGTGAGCAAGCCGACGATCGCGTTCACGATCGATTTCTCGTCGACGATCCGCGCGAGCGGCAAGTATTCGGCGCCGAGAGCCGTAATGCGCGCGGCGCGCTGCGCAGCCGCCGACGTCAGGGCATCGCGCAGCGGTGTGTTCGGCGGAACGAACGCCGCGCCAGGCATGTGCAGGCCCATCACTTCCATCAACATCTGATTGCTGTTTGCGGTCCCATAGAAGGTGCAGGTTCCGGCGGAATGGTAGCTGCCGGCCTCGGACTCGAGCAGCGCATCGCGCCCCACCTTGCCTTCGGCATAAAGCTGACGGATGCGCGCCTTTTCCTTGTTCGGCACGCCGGAAGGCATGGGACCCCCGGGCACGAAAATCACCGGCAAATGACCGAATGCAAGGGCACCCATCAGCAATCCCGGAACAATCTTGTCGCACACGCCCAGACACAGTGCGGAATCGAACATGTTGTGCGCCAAAGCGACGCCCGTGGCCATCGCAATCACGTCGCGGCTGAACAGCGACAATTCCATTCCGGGTTGTCCCTGAGTCACGCCGTCGCACATGGCGGGCACCCCGCCGGCAAATTGAGCCACCGCGCCCGCTTCGCGCGCCGCCCGCTTGATGAGAGCGGGATATTTTTCGAGCGGCTGGTGCGCCGACAGCATGTCGTTATAGGCCGATACGATGGCTATATTGGGCCAGCGCATGAGTCTCAGATTCTCTTTGTCGGCAACGTCCGAAGCCGCGAATCCATGCGCAAGATTGGTGCAAGACAATCCCGCGCGTGCGGACCCTCGTAGCCGCGCGGCGTCCATGTGCTCGAGATACTCGGCGCGGCCGCGTTCGCTGCGCTCGCGAATCCGCTCGGTGACCGCACGTACCTGAGGATGAACCGTCTGTGTGTCAGTCATAGCTCATTGTGCCATATCGGGACGACTTAGTAGAACGCACGCGGGCGCAAGTGCTACGCTCTCTGCGGTCAAATTAAGGAATTAGCGCCGGTGGCAGTATTACCGACATTCGATATGATGCTCTTCGGAGGCACCGGAGACCTCGTGACGCGCAAGCTGTTGCCCGCCCTTTACCGCCGCTATGCGGCGGGACAGATGTCGGCCGAGTCGCGCGTCTACGGCATTGCCCGAACCGCGCTTTCCCGCAGCGAATATGTGGCTGCAGCCGAAGCCGCCTGTAGGGGATTCCTCGGCAAGGAATTCGATGCGCCTCGTTGGGAAGCCTTCAGCGGCCTGCTCGACTACGTCAAGCTCGACGCCGGCGTAGAACAGGATTACGCACAGCTGGCGGCCCCGCTCAAGGGCCGTGAACACTTCGTGAGGGTGTTCTTCTTCTCCACGACGTCGAATTTGTTCGCGGTGATTTGCAATAACATCGCCAAAGCCGGCGTGGTCACGCCCTTGTCGCGGGTGGTGCTCGAGAAGCCGTTGGGCCACGACACCGTATCCGCTGATCTCATCAACCAGCAGATCGGCGCGGTGTTCACCGAGCAGCAGATCTATCGCATCGATCATTACCTCGGCAAGGAGGCCGTGCAGAATCTCATGGCGCTGCGCTTCGGTAATGCGTTGTTCGAACCCTTGTGGCGGCGGGGCCTCGTCAAACACGTGCAGATTACGGTCGCCGAAGAGCTCGGCGTCGAAAGGCGCGGGCATTTTTACGACCAAACGGGCGCGCTGCGCGACATGGTGCAGAACCATCTATTGCAGCTGCTGTGCATTATGGCCATGGAGCCGCCGGCCAGCAGCGACCCCGACGCCGTGCGCGATGAGAAACTGAAAGTGCTGCGGGCGCTGCGCCCGTTGCGCGACCGCGATGTGCTCACGAAGACGGTGCGCGGCCAATACAAAGCAGGCGCCGTGCGCGGCGTCCCGGTTCCCGGCTATCTCGAAGAATCCGATATCGCGCCCGACAGCACGACCGAGACTTTCGCCGCCCTGAAAGTCGAAATCGATACCTGGCGCTGGGCCGGAGTGCCGTTCTACCTACGCACGGGCAAGCGTCTCCAGGACCGTCTCACCGAACTGGTCGTGACCTTCGATGAGGTACCTCATCCCATTTTTGAAAAGCCGCAAACGTCCAATACCGCCAATGAACTGGTGATCCGGCTGCAACCGGACGAAAGCATCACCATGACCATTCTCGCGAAGAACCCGGGCGAAGGTATGCGCCTCAAACCGGTGAGCCTTGCCCTCGATCTTGGCGAGACGTTCAAGACGCGGAGTCTCGATGCCTATGAACGATTGCTCATGGACACGGTCAAAGGTAACCTCACGCTGTTTATGCGCAGAGACGAACTCGATGCCGCGTGGCGCTGGGTTGACCCGATTCTCGCCGGCTGGCAACAATACGATGACCGGCCCAAGACCTACATAGCTGGTACCTGGGGACCGGCCGCCTCGAGCGCACTGATCGGCCGCGACGGATTCTCTTGGCATGATGAACTCTAGAGTATGAACGCTGAACCGCCTGCAACCCGCTACCCGGACCTCGGCATCCTATCCCGCGAGCTCAGCGATAGAATCGCGGGTTATCTGAGGGCCGCGATTGCGGCCCGCGGACTCGCAAGCCTGGTCGTCTCCGGGGGGCGGTCTCCCGTCAAACTGTTCGAATGTTTGCGTACGCAGGAGCTCGATTGGAGCCGCGTGTGCGTGACCTTGGCGGATGAGCGTTGGGTGGAGCCTACGGATCCTGCCAGCAACGAACGGTTGGTCCGCGACGCATTGCTCAAGGACCGCGCGGCTGTGGCGCGCTTCGAGGGGCTCAAGAACGGCGCGGCCACGCCGGATCTCGGCGCCGTGCTGGCGTGGAAAAAGTTCGCGAGTGTGCCGCGTCCCTTCGATGCGGTGGTGCTCGGCATGGGCGACGACGGGCATACGGCGTCCTTGTTTCCCGGTTCGCCAAATCTCGAGTTGGCGCTCGATGAGTCCGCCGCCGCCGGCTGCGTTGGTATGCGCGCGCCCACCGCGCCGCAGGCGCGCTTGAGCCTGAATCTCGCCGCCCTGCTCGATTCGCGGCGCATTGTGATCCTCATCACGGGCGAATCGAAGTGGCAGACGTATCTTGCCGCGAGCGGGCCCGGCGCCGCGGAGCAAATGCCGGTGCGCGCGGTGCTGCGTCAACGGCGCACGCCCGTCGATGTGATCTGGTCCCCGTAATGCCCGGTTATAAGGAACTTGCAGTGACTTCGAATTTGAAACCCGTGAAGCCCGACAGACGGCTCGAGGATGAACGAACGGCGCTCAACAAGGAGGCCATAAAAAACGCCTTCTTGGATGATCTCTTTTACATGCAAGGCAAGTTTCCGGCGCTTGCCACCGACAACGACTACTACATGGCGTTGGCTTACGCCGTGCGCGATCGGATGTTGCAACGCTGGATCAGCACGGCGGCCGCCTACACCAAACACGGCTCGCGAACCGTCTGTTACCTGTCCGCCGAGTTCTTGATGGGCCCGCACCTGGGGAACAACCTCATCAATCTGGGAATATTCGACACCGTCAAAGAATGCATGACGGAGCTCGGCATGAACTTCGAGCAGCTGCTCGGCCAGGAAGAGGAACCCGGCTTGGGCAACGGCGGCCTTGGTCGATTGGCCGCATGCTTCATCGATTCCCTCGCCACACTCGAAGTGCCGGCGCTCGGCTACGGCATCCGCTATGAATTCGGGATTTTCCACCAAGAGATCGTCGACGGCTGGCAGATCGAGAAAACCGACAAGTGGCTGCGTTTCGGCAACCCGTGGGAGCTGGTGCGTCCCGAGTGGTCGGTCGACGTCAAATTCGGCGGAACGACTGAGCAATACATCGACGAACACAACCGGTTGCGGGTGCGCTGGGTGCCCCACAAGATCGTCTGCGGTGTTCCTTACGACACGCTCATCCTCGGCTACCGCACCAACACGGCCAATACTCTGCGATTGTGGCGCTCGGAAGCACCGGAGTCCTTCGATTTCGGCATTTTCAACAGCGGCGATTATTACGGTGCGGTGAATCAAAAGGTCACCTCGGAAAACCTGAGCAAGGTGCTGTATCCGAACGACCAGGAGTTGCGCGGTAAGGAATTGCGGCTGGAACAACAGTTTTTCTTTGTTTCATGTTCCTTGCAGGACATGTTCCGCGTGCTGCAGCGGCAGAAATTGCCGGTGGAGAAATTTCACGAAAAATTTGCCGTCCAGCTCAACGACACCCATCCGGCGATCGCCATCGCCGAACTCATGCGGCTGCTGGTGGATGAATACGTGTTGCCGTGGTCCGACGCGTGGAGCGTCACGTGCAAGACCTTCGCCTACACGAATCACACGTTGATGCCGGAGGCGCTGGAGCGCTGGTCGATTGCCGTGTTCGGGCGGGTCCTGCCGCGGCACCTGCAGATCATTTACGAAATCAACGCGCACTTTCTGGAAGAGGTCCGCATCCGCTTCCTCGGCGACGAAGCGCGAATCTCGCGCCTGTCGCTGATCGACGAGACGGGCGAGCGGTATGTTCGCATGGCACATCTGGCCTGCGTCGGGAGCCATGCCATCAACGGCGTTGCCGAACTGCATTCGGAACTGCTGAAGCGCGATGTCCTCAGGGATTTTTACGAACTGTGGCCGCACAAATTCTCCAACAAGACCAACGGCGTAACGCCGCGGCGTTGGATGGTGCTGTGCAATCCGCAGCTCTCGGATCTCATCAGCGAACATATCGGTGAAGATTGGATCAAGGACCTCGCACAATTGAAGCGGCTCGAACCCTTCGCCGACGATGCCGAGTTCCGCAATCGCTGGCGGGAGATCAAGCAGCACAACAAGCGTGCCTTCGCCTCGCTCGCCCTCGAGCGCACCGGCATCGTCGCGGATCCGGATTCGATATTCGACGTCCTGGTCAAGCGAATCCACGAATACAAACGTCAGCATCTGAAGGTGCTGCACATCGTGTCGCTGTATCACGCCATCAAGTCGAATCCTTCGCTCCTGGTGCAGCCGCGCACGTTCATTTTTGGCGGCAAGGCGGCGCCTGGATATCATCTTGCCAAGCTCATGATCAAACTGATTACGTCGGTCGGCGAGGTGGTCAATCGCGACCCGGACGTACGCGATCGGCTGAAAGTCGTGTTCCTGCCGAACTTCAACGTGACCAATGGACAGCGCGTCTACCCGGCCGCGGATCTGTCGGAACAAATCTCGACTGCCGGAAAGGAAGCTTCCGGAACGGGCAATATGAAGTTTTCGATGAATGGAGCCCTTACGATAGGAACATTGGACGGGGCCAACATCGAAATTCGCGAAGAAGTCGGCGCCGAGAATTTCTTTCTGTTCGGCTTGAGCGCCGAAGAAGTCTACGCGCTGAAAGCCCGGGGTTACCGGCCGATGGACTATTACAACGCGAACCAGGGCCTGCGCGACGTGATCGATCTCATTCGCAGCGGCTTTTTTTCACGCGGCGACACTGAACTATTCCGGCCGTTGATCGACGGACTGCTGTACCAGGATCCCTATTTACTGCTCGCGGATTTCCAGTCCTACGTCGAATGCCAGGATAAAGTTGCCGCAGCCTACCAGGATACGGAACTCTGGACCCGCATGTCGATCCTGAACACCGCGCGCAGCGGTAAGTTTTCATCCGATCGCACCATCCGCGAATACTGTGCGGATATTTGGCGCGTCAAATCCGTACCGATCAACCTACTCACACATGCGGAAGCAGGAATCGCATAGTCCGGCGCAGGGGTTCGGCGGCGCCCCATAAGAGTTGGTCGCCAACGGTGAATGCCGACAGGTACTCGCCGCCCATCGCAAGTTTCCGCAGGCGGCCGACGGGCACCGTCAATTGGCCGCTGACCGCGGCCGGCGAAAGTTCCTTGATCGAGGTGTCGCGGTCGTTGCGCACGACTCTGACCCAGGAATTGCCGCCCGCGATCAACGACTCGATCTCTGGTAAAGGAATATCGCGGGTCAGCTTGATGGTCAGCGCCTGCGAGTGACAGCGCATTGCGCTCACGCGTACGCAGATGCCTTCAACCGGCACGGGCTTAAGCGTAGTACCCATGATCTTATTCGACTCGGCGCCGGCTTTCCATTCCTCTCGGCTTTGACCGTTGCCCAGGTCCTTGTCGACCCAGGGAATGAGGCTTGCGGCGAGCGGGACTTCGAATTGTGCCTTTGGAAACTTAGGATCGCCGAGGCCGGTGCTTACGGCGCGGTCGACATCGAGAATGGTGGCCGCGGGATCGCGAAGCGAGTGCGACGCGGACTGGTAGAGGAATCCCATCTGTTCGAGAAGCTCTCGCATGTGCTGGGCGCCGGCGCCGGAAGCCGATTGATACGTCATGGCGGAAATCCATTCCACCAATCCCGCCCGCATCAATCCGGATACCGCCATCAACATGAGCGACACCGTGCAATTTCCACCGATGAAGTCCTTGATGCCCCGTTCGCGGGCCGCCTGCATGACGCACAAGTTCACGGGATCGAGAACGATGACGGCGTTCTCATCCATTCTCAATGTCGACGCCGCGTCGATCCAGTAGCCCTGCCAGCCTGCGAGGCGCAGCCGCGAATGCACGGCCGCCGTAAAGTCGCCGCCCTGGGTGCTCAGCAAAATCGGGAAACGGGCGAGCGCCGCAATATCATTGGCATCCTGAACCCGTCCAAGCGTCCGTCCGATGTCCGGCGCCGCACCGCCCGCCTGCGAGGTGCTGAAGAACGTGGGTTCGACCAGGTCGAAATCCTTCTCCGCGCGCATGCGCTCGAAAAGAACCGAGCCGACCATGCCGCGCCAACCGATGATGCCGATCTTTGTCATCGCTAGATCATAAACTCAGGCGCCGGCGCCCGCAGGTTATAATTCGATGCCATGGAATAACCGTACGCGCCGCAGGTTGCGATCAACAAGACATCGCCCTCGACCGTGGGAGGCAGCCAACGGTCGGCGCCAAATTGGTCCGCGGTCTCGCAGATTGGGCCGACGACGTTAACCCGATGACTCATCGGTTGATCGAGCCGGGTGAGATTGCGAATGTCGTGATGTGCACCGTACAACGCCGGCCTGATGAGAGAGTTCATGCCCGTAGCAATACCGACATACTGCAAATCTCCCTTGCCCTTGAGCTGCGTCACGACGGCGACCAGCACGCCCGCTTTGGCGACCAAGAACCGCCCGGGCTCCATCCAAAACTGTATCGTTGGAAACTTGAGCTTGAGCGCCGCTACACCGGCGTCCAACGCCGCGAGATCGATCTCGGCCTGGCCTAGTTGTTCCGGCACGCCGATCCCGCCGCCCAGATCGATGACGCGGACCTCGGGGAAGCGTTGCGCCAAGTCCGCCAGCAGCGTCCCGGTTTCGGTCCAATTCGCCACGTCGAATATGCCGCTGCCCGTGTGCGCGTGCAATCCAACCACGCGGGCGCCGGCGCTTCGCACCAGAGCCACGAGTGCATCCGCGTCGGCGATGGGCACGCCAAATTTCGAATGGATGCCGGCCGTGCGCACATGATGGTGGTGGCCGCGTCCGAAGCCGGGATCGATGCGCAGGAATATTTCCTTGCCGCGAAACAATTCCGGCCACATCTTGAGCGGATATAAGTTATCCAAGGTGACGTGTACGCCAAGCCCAAGACCGTACTCGTACTCGGCGCGCGGCGCGAAGTTGGGTGTGAACAGTACTCGCTGCGGCGAGAGATCGGGCACCATCGCAAACGCATGCTCGAGTTCCCCTCGGGACACGCATTCCAACAACAACCCCGCGGCATGCACCCGGCGCAGGATCTCAGGATGCCAATTGGCTTTCATCGCGTAGGCCCAACGGTCCACCGACTCGACGCGCTTGACCGCGGCAATCGCCGCATTCAGGCTCGCTTCGTCATAGACGAACGCCGCCGATTCGCGCTTGGCGATTTCGCACAGGCGGCGGCGTTTGGCGGGCTCTTCCCACCAATTGGTCGCTACCGCTGCGCTTTTCTTCGTGGCGAACAATTGCTGCCACGTCGGCCCCAGCACCTTGTCGGAGCCGATGCTTTGAATCAGCCGCTCGTGCAGTTGATGCACCAGGCGATCGCCCTGCGATTCGTCGATCACGAACGTGAAGTTCAAATCGTTCGCCGCCTGAGTCACGAGGTAGATCTTCTGATCCTGGAATAATTCGAATGCGGTTCCCAGCTCATGCAGAATCCCGCGGATGTTGTGGCCCAACAAGCTCAAGGAGGCGCAAGGCCCCAAGATTTCCACCCGGCACAGCTCGCCGAGCGCGGCGCTCAAGCGCCCGAGCGCGGCCGGATCCAGGGTATTGGCCGCCGGATCCAGCGACACCGTGACGTTGGTCTCTGAAGTCGACACGAGGTCGACGGACAGGCCCTGTCGCTTGAATACTTGAAACGCGTCGGCCAGAAAGCCGACCTGATGCCACATTCCCGGGCTTTCCATGGAAATCAGGGTAATGCCTTTCTTGATCGCGATCGCTTTGACCTGGGCTGCGCTATCCGCGACGTTCGCCGAAATGATCGTTCCTTTGAGACCCGGGGCGTGGGTCGCGTATACGTGCAGCGGAATCTTGTATTGCCGCACCGGTAGGACGCAACGCGGATGCAGAATCTTGGCGCCGTTGCTGGCGATCTCCTGAGCTTCATCGTAATGCAAGGCACGCAACAGCCGTGCAGTGGGCACCAGCCGCGGATTGGCGCTGAAGAGACCGGGAACGTCGGTCCATATCTCCAAGCGCACAGCGGCGAGCTTAGCGGCGAAGTAGGAACCGGAGGTGTCGGAGCCGCCGCGTCCCAAAAGCACGGTGTCGCCATCGTCGTTGGCGGCGATGAACCCCTGCGTGATCACCACGCGATCGAGGCCCCGCCAGTGGGTTTGCAGGCGCGCGTCCGGTGCGAAATCGCAGGTCGCCGATAACAGGCTTGCCTTTTCATTCGTGCCGTGACGTTGTTCGGCGCGCAGGAACTGACGCGCATCGGCCCAGGCCGTGCCGATTCCTTGGGCGTTCAGAAATGTCGCGCCTAGACATGTGGCCAGCAATTCGCCCATCGCCATTACCCTGGCGCGAACTCGATCGCTGAGTTCCCGAGTCTCCGCGATGGCATCCGCCATGCGCTTGAGGTCGGCTATGAATCCGTCGAATTGCGCGCTGGGAACGATGGATAATTCATGCGCGAGGTCGCGATGTCCTCGCTCGATCTGCTCGAGTACCGCAGGATGGCCGCCGCCGATGGCGGCCGACAACAGTGACTCGAGGCGATCGGTGACCCCGGACATCGCGGAATGCACGACCACCGGCCGCAGGTTTGCCGCCATACGCTCGCGCAGCACAGCGGCGATGTTGTGCCAGTTGGCAGCGGACGAGACGCTGGTGCCGCCGAACTTCAGGACGACCCAGTCTTCGCTGTTTTCAAACATGGATATGAACGCACATGTGGAATCGCGACGCGCCGATGGAGCGGCGCTTCAAACAGTTACTAATCGTCTTCGAAAATGTCGCGCAGCTCTTTTTCCAACTGCCGTTCGGCGAGCACATCCTCGACACGGCTCCAGGCCGCCTTCCCGCGTTTGCCGACAGCAGCGGCTTTAGGCCGCCGTTCGGCGCGTTCTATCAAAGGATCGAAGTCATGCGATTCTTCGGCTTCGCCAAGAAACTCATCGTCGATATCAAAATGTTCGTCTTCGCGTTCGCTCATTGTTAGAGAAAAGCCCTTGAAATCAATAGGATCGATCGGCCCGGTGCATGAAGCTGCGCACTATATCGGATTCTGTCCGGCATTCAACTAGTACGACGAATTTCCGTCGTTGCGCTTATACAGCATTCGGGGCGCCAAACTATCATTTCAAGATTACGATTTTTTTACCATTTTAAATCAATAGATTAGAATACATAGATCAAGTGCAGTCTAGCGGCTTTGAGCCCCTTGCCCGGCTAAAGACGCCGCGTTTTGAGGTCCCGGTAAGCCCTTCAGGTCCCGATAAGCCGTCAGGTCCCGGTAAGCCTTCAGGTCCCGGTAAGCGCTGCGCCGGCGCGCGCCGGCAACGCACCTTGGGCAACCGCTCGATTCACAGCCGAGAGAATGGCCAGCAGGGACGCCGTGATGATATTGCTATGCATGCCGGAGCCGAACAGAGTACGGCGCGAGCGCGTGGTGATCTCTATATAAGAGACAGCCTTGGCGCCGCTGCCTTCGCCGCGCGAGTGCTCCTCGTAGGAAAGTACGTCAAACGGCAGGCCGATGGCCTTGACCATTGCGTCGATGGGCCCCGATCCCTGCCCGTGCCAGGTCTCGGCCCGTCCGTCGCGTTCGACTTGCAGCGACAGCCGCTCGGAGTCGGCGCCATCGGTGGAGGCTGCCAATTGGTGCGAGCGGTAGACGAAGGGTTCACGCGGGGCAAGATACTCCCGCGTGAAAAGATCCCACAATTCCTGCGAACTCAGTTCTTTACCTGTGATATCCGCGGCAGCTTGTACTACCTGACTGAATTCGATTTGCAGCCGCCGCGGCATTACCAGCTGATAGTCGCGTTCGAGAAGATAGGCAACACCACCCTTCCCCGACTGGCTGTTGACGCGGATGATCGAATCATACGAGCGCCCTAGATCCGAAGGGTCGACGGGCAGGTACGGCACGTCCCAAATGTCAGCCTCGCTGCGCGCGGCGAGACCCTTTTTGATGGCGTCTTGGTGCGAGCCTGAAAATGCGGTGAAGACAAGGTCACCCACATACGGATGGCGCGGATGAATGGGCAACTGATTGCAGGCTTCGGCGCATCTGGCCGCTTCGTTGATATTTGAAAAATCTAGAGCCGGATCAATACCTTGTGAGTAAAGGTTGAGAGCCAACGTCACTATGTCGACGTTTCCGGTGCGCTCGCCGTTGCCGAACAAGGTACCCTCGACGCGTTCCGCCCCCGCCATGACGGCGAGTTCCGCCGCCGCCACGCCGGTGCCGCGATCGTTATGGGGATGGACGCTCAGCACCACCGAGTCCCGCCGGCCCACATGCCGCGAGAACCATTCTATTTGGTCTGCGTAAATGTTGGGTGTGGCCATCTCGACCGTCGCCGGTAAGTTCAGAATGGATTTACGCCGCGGCGTCGGTTCCCAAACGGAATTCACGGCATCGCATATCTCCACCGCGAAATCGAGTTCGGTACCGGTAAAGCTTTCCGGGCTGTATTGAAATATCCACTCCGTGCCGCGATCGAGTTCGGCGTGCTCGCGGACGGCAGCCGCGCCACGCAGCGCGATGTCGACGATGCCCGCGCGGTCCGTACAAAAGACGACCCGCCGCTGCGCGACGGAAGTGGAGTTGTACACGTGCACGATGGCACGTCGTGCGCCTTTCAAGGATTCATAAGTGCGCGCAATCAGCTCGGGCCGGGCTTGAGTCAGTACCTGGATGGTGACATCGTCGGGAATCAATCGCTGCTCGATGATTTCGCGGACGAAATCGAAGTCCGTTTGCGAGGCGGCGGGGAAACCCACTTCGATTTCCTTGAAACCGATCTTCACCAGCATGTCGAACATGCGCCGTTTTCGCGCGGCGTCCATGGGCTCTATCAGCGCCTGATTGCCATCCCGCAGGTCGACGCTGCACCAGGTGGGCGGGGCCTTGATTACTTGATTTGGCCAGCTTCGGCCGGCGAGATCGATGGGTTTGAAGGACTGGTACTTGGTCGACGGATTACGCAACATGGGTTATCTCTCACTCGGGTTCGCGCGCCACGGATTCAAAGCCTTCGTTCAACTAAGGCGTCTTTGAGGGATTTTTCCGGTCTTGTAAGCGCCGACCGTTAGCGCGAGTATGTGGCGCCTAGCGGCGCAGCAGCAGCAGCGCAAGCGAACCCACGCGCAAGGCGCTGCGCAGCGCGCAACGCGGCACGGCGAAAAGCTTGCTCTGGGTAGAGTACATAGCCTCGAAATCTAGCACTGGTAACGCGTCTAATGCAAGCAGGGATGCCCCTCCTTGCCCCTACCGGGTTCCCTCGTACGTGCGATTTTTCCAGCGCGCACCGATGCCGCGCCAATATGTCAGAGCGGACCACAGAGTCGCTGCCATATAGAATAGCGCGATCAACGGCAGCGCCAGCGACCAAAGGGCGCTGCGCCGGTAGCGTGCCAGCGTCGGCAGGTAACTCGCGGCACCCAGTACGAACGCGGCCAACCCGCACAGCCGTTGCCAACCGGACCCGAACAGCGCTTCGCCGATCGGGACCCACCAAACCAGCGCGAGACCTATCAGCGTGAGCGCGAGAAGCGTGGCCGAATAATTCAACTGAGTGAACGCCGTACGCGCAATCATGTCCCAAATATCGACAAAATGTGGATAACGGCGGATCGAAACGGCCAACCCTGAGTGACCGAGGTAGATCGCCCCTCCCCTCTTGACGGCTTTGGCCAAGGTAACGTCGTCGATGAGCGCGCCCTTGATGGATGCGATGCCGCCGATTCGCTCCAAGGCCCCGCGGCGAATCAGCACGGTGCCGCCGGCGGCGGCGGCAACCTTGGACATCGGATCGTTCACCCGGGCGAACGGATACAGCATTTGAAAGAAATACACGAACGCGGGCACCAGCCAGCGTTCGGCACGGCTCGCGCAATTGAGCCGCACCATCTCGCTCACCATGTCGACCCGGGGTGAATCGAGGCGCGCGACGAGAGCGGCCAGATGCCGCGGGTCGTGCACGATATCCGCATCGGCCAACAGCAGGACCGACGCCTGGGCGTGCGCGACCCCTTGGCTCACCGCCCAGAGCTTGCCGGACCATCCCTGTGGTTTCGGCGCACCCGCAATCACGTCCAGGTTCGAGCCGGTGCCGGCCAAGGCGGCCCGAGCTATGTCTGCGGTGCCGTCGCCCGAATCGTCATCGACCAAAATGATGCGAAATTTGCCGGCATATTCCTGGGCGGACAGCGACGCGACCACGCGGCCGATGGTCTCCGCCTCGTCGCGCGCGGGAATGATGATATCGACGTCCGGAGTTGCGGCCGGCGAGGCCGGCAGCAACTCCGGTCCGGATAACCAGAATTTGCCATGCGCAAAAAACAGATATAACCAGATGCACAGCGACAGCAGAGCGAGCATCAAGCCCAGCCGCCGAGATGCCGTTGAACGATGGACGCCAGCACCTCAGCGTGGCCGTCGCCATCGTTCAATGCCGGCACGAGCGTCAAACTCTCGCCGCCCAATTCAATGAACTTGTCGCGATATTCGATCCCCGCCTCCTCCAGAGTCTCCAAGCAGTCCACGGCGAACGACGGCGATACGAGGGTGAGCTTGCGCAATCCGCGCGCAGCCAACACCTTTAAGGTGTCCTCCGTGTAGGGCTGCAGCCAAACCACTCGGCCGAATCGCGACTGGTAGCAGTGAGACCATTGCCCCTCGGTCAATTTGAGGCGCGAAACCACCGCTCTCGTAGTGGCCTCCGACTGTGCCTGGTATGGATCCCCTGCTGCGACGTAGGACGCAGGAATTCCGTGATAGGACAACAGCAGATGCGAGCGCTCGCCGGCTCGCAGCCAATGCGCGTCGATACTGGCGGCCAACTCGTCGACGTATCCGGGGTCGTCGTAGTAGTCGTTCACGAAGCGCGTTTCCGGCAGCCAGCGCCAGCGCCGCAAGGCGCTGGCCGTTCCATCGAATACCGAACCGGTGGTCGAGGAGCAATATTGCGGATACAACGGCAACACCAAAAGTCTCTTCACGTTCTGCTCGGCCAGCGAATCTAGGGCACTCGCAATGCTGGGGTTCCCGTAGCTCATGCCGAGCGCGACCCGAACGTCGGCGCCCAAGCGGCGCTGTAATGCGTCGCCGGTCTTGACCGCCAACCTCTTCGAATACACTGCCAAGGGCGAGCCTTCGGGCATCCAGATCTTTCGATAGCTTCGCATCGTTCGAAGCGGCCTGAATGGCAGCACCACGCCATAGAGCAGCGGCAGCCAAATTAAGCGGGCCGTATCGATGACCCGCCGATCGCTCAGAAATTGACGCAGATAGCGCTGTACGGCCAAGTACGACGGCGAGTCCGGTGTCCCGAGATTGACCACCAGGACGCCGATCCGTTCGGGCGTGGCCGTGTCATGCACCACGGCGCGGTAATAGACCATTTTTGATAAAATCCTCCGGAAAAGTGCCCCGCAGTATACCTGCCGATTACCGACGGCTTGGGCGGGTATCGCCTCACCTGCGGCGCAATAGGTACAGACCATAGCGATATATCGGCTCAGTCCACCGATGTACCATCGAAAAGCCCGCACGATCCAATATCGCGCCAAGCATGTCGGGATCAAACTTCCACATCACTTCGGCATCGATCAATTCAGCCTCGCCGAACGATACCTTGAAACCAAGGCCGGCAAGCGTAACGGTCTGATCGACGAGGCTCTCGATCCTGACCTCGTTCCTTTTGGCTAGACGATTATAGTGCGATCGATACCGGAAATGACTCATTACGAAGTTGCCGGCGTATCGGCGATTGAGATGACTCAGCATATTGAGCGTCGACCGGGGACCATATCCGGCCGAATCGTTATAGGCCCTGTTGACAATGGCGGGGTCCTTGTCCAAATCAGCCCCGAGCAGCAAATAGTCTCCCGGCGAACTATTGCAGAACAGTTCCAGCAGCAGATCGTCGATTTCCGGCAGTTCAAAATTTCCGATGGAACCGCCTAAAAAGAGAAACAGTCTGCGTTCAGGACAGGCGGGCAGCGCGGGCAACCCCTTCTGGAAGGTCGTACCCAGACAATGAACATGGAGATGAGGGAATTCCGCGGCGAGTTTGCAGGCCGTTTCAGAAAGTGTTTCCGTATCCACTTCGATTGGAAAATAGTCGCAGCGTAAACCGTGATTTTCGTATTCCGCCAGCAAGATTCTCGTCTTTTCGGCAGTTCCCGCCCCCAATTCAACCAGCGGGATGAAGCCGCAGCGCTTGACGATCTCGCCGCCGTGGGATCGCAACAACTGGGTCTCCGCGCGCCGCAGGTAATACTCCGGTGTATTGCATTGCTGCTCGAAAAGCTCGGTACCTCTTTTATCGTAAACATATACCGAGGAGATTCTCTTCGGCGATTTGGCCAGATTCCGGATTACATTGGGCCCATCCTGCGCCAGCGGGTCTTCGGTCGACTTGGCCAGAAACCGTATTCGCGTTTCGGCCTCGCCGCCAACGCCCGCGCCAAACGTGTGCAATGACGTCATCGCGCACCCGCTATTTAAAAATCAGCGTATCCAACTCATGAAACATCTTTTGATAAAGATCGAGGTAAGCCTGCGCTCCTTCTCGTAGTAACTCACCCTGTGCCGGCAGCACATCGAGGTACTTGGTAATGCATATCCTCGCACCATTTATATGGTCAGGTTCATGCACGTAGTGCGCACGCATGTACTCGAACTCCGGCAAGTCGCGCGAGAAACGGTACTGCGGGAATTTTAGAAAAATATCATGCCATGAAATGAATTCCTTTACGCTCGTGACCTCCGATGCGGTGTGGACACCAAGAGCGAAGGCAGCGGGCATTTCGCGGTACCAAGCAAATAGCGCATCGCCGAGTTCGATCGCCGCGGAACAGGCATTCTGCCGCGCCTCCACTTCGTCCGCGGAAATCCCCAGATATTCCGCGAAATTCCGTCCCAACTCCACGTGTGTGATGCTTTCTCGCAACCCGTACTCATCGACCGCAGCGTCCAGTACGTATGCACCGATCTCGTGACCGATTCTCGGCAAATGGGGAAGAATCTCATCCGATAGCCGCCCCGCGAGGATCGCTATACCGCCGATGGTGTGGCGATTGAACGCTGCCATGCTCGAAAGGAACAATCGCAGCTCATTTCGTGTCAGTGAGCGGGAAGCAAAATGCTTGTTGAACACTCTCAGCGTCGCGACCGCCGCATGACTGAAGCAGCCCTCGTAAATTGCCTCGGCCTCGCGAACTCTTGCTTGCTGAAGAACCTCAGTTGCGGCCGTGGCCGTCGCCGTATTCATATCGTGCCTCCTCGCGGTTTAGGATCCAGACCGAGAATGCCGAATAGGTCGCTGCGGCCTCAAGCAATCTTTTGTCGCATTTCGAGTGACCAGTGATCACGTGACCGCGGGAAATGAGTCACGGGCCACTGCCCATCTCAGTGGATGCCCAAATCTTGACGTTCACGCTGGATACTTTGCAAAAGCCACGTCCGAAGGGCGTTGACGGATGGATGCCTCGATGTCTTTTCAGGAACGGCGAGGTAATAGGCGTTTTTAGAGAGCACCGTCGAACCAAACGGCTTCACGAGCCGCCCTTCCGATAAATGCATGGCCGCGAGGAAATCATCGCCGATTGCTACGCCTTGCCCACGGACGGCGGCATCCAGGCAGAGGCCGGTCTCACTGAAAATAATTCCCAATCTTACGTCTATGTCGATCGCTGTCCCACAACTCCGAAGATACTCCTCCCATTCGACAATCGATCGATCATGCAGCAAAACATGATGCCGAAGATCGTCCACCGAGTTCAGCGGCGCCGACTGCGCGAGGCTTTTGGCGCACACCGGGAAAAGACGCGACCGGAACAGCATCTCGCCATTTTCCAACCCAGGATTCGCTTCCGCAAAATGGATCGCGCAGCCGATCTGCGGATCTTGCAATGGAAGCGTGCTTTTCTCCGCCCGTATCTCGACGAGAGTATTCGGCACGATCGCATAGAACCCGGCCAGCCTTGGCACGAGCCACAACCCGGCAAAGTCCGGATCGACGGATATAACGAGTCTGTCAGGGTTTCGACTTCGACTCAATTGGATCAGAGCGCGTTGAATATGAGTGAATCCCATGGAGACTGCGCTAAATAACAGCTCGCCGTTATCGGTCAGAGTGATTTTTCGGTGCCCTCGCCTGAATAGATGGCGGCCAACGTGTAGCTCGATTTTCTTGATATGTCGGCTCACCGCCGCATGAGTTACGTTCAGCTCGGCGCATGCCTCCTTGATGCTCTGATGCCGTGCCGCCGCTTCAAACGCTGGGAGTGAATTGAGCAACCGAAGCTGAAATTTTGCCATACGCGCCCCATCCTTAGGGTCGATGATGGTGGATTAGGTACGCGTACGAATGTACGTCACCGAGCGGCGTATTCGCTATCGGTGATTCCCCTAGCTGCGACAGTTAGTTTTCGGGCTAACTGGCGACAAATGGCTATTGCATAAGACCGTAGCTATTGCATATGACCGGCGGCGGGCGTTCGTTATTGGAGTCCATTGCGCCAATCCACATTATAATGTCTGGACACTATTGTGTTCAAGGATCGAACCTGGTGCGTGCGCACAACGTCGATCCTGCGGAGTCTCGGTGAAGAAGTTCGGGAACGCCGTAAACGGCGCAACCTGACTCAAGAGGCGCTCGCGTTCGAAGCGGGTGTCCATCCGAACGTGGTGGGGCGGCTCGAGCGGGGTATGTACAATCCCACCGTCATGATTCTCTTTGCGATTACGGTCAAGCTGAACACGTCGCTGCACGAGCTGTTTGCGGGAGCGGCCAAGCGGCAATAGTTCTCTGCCGGTGGCGGATAAAGGGCGCTGCCCCCCGTATACTGCCGCCGAATGAAGCCCCGTACCTTTGTAAGCCTCTAGCATGATGTGGCTGACGCCCAGTGAAAGCGAAGCGCTGCACCTCAGCTTGGCAGTTGCTACGCGCAGCGTCGTGTTCAGCTTGCCTTTGGCCGTCATTCTCGCCTGGGTACTGACGCGGCGCCGCTTTGTCGGCCGGACCTTGCTCGATGCGTTGATTCACTTGCCGCTCGTCCTGCCGCCGGTCGTGGTCGGCTATGTGCTGCTTTTATTGTTCGGCACCCGCGGCGTCATCGGCTCCTGGCTGCAAAGTACTTTCGGCATTCAGCTCATATTCACGCGCAGCGGCGCCGCACTCGCCACCGCCGTCATGTCCTTTCCGCTGATGGTCCGGGCCATGCGCATCTCGCTCGAGAACGTCGATCGCGGCTTGGAAGATGCGGCACGCACATTGGGCGCAGGCCCGTTCGATCGCTTCGCGACCATAACCCTGCCATTGATGCTGCCCGGTATTCTCGCCGGCGCCATCACGGCATTTTCCGCCGCCCTCGGTGAATTCGGCGCGGTCATTACCTTCGTTTCCAATATTCCCGGAGAAACGCGGACGTTGCCGTTGGCCCTCTACACCGCCCTGCAATCGCCCGGCGCCGAGCACGCGGCCGCACGGCTGGCCGGTCTGTCGCTGACCCTTGGCCTCGCAGGCCTATTGTTGTCCGAATGGTTTGCGCGCGGCGTGCGGCGCATGTTGGGCCGCTGATGCTGACCGTCGCTGTTGCAAAACAACGCGGCGCATTCGCATTGCGCGTCCATTTCGAATTGCCCACACCTGGTGTGGTTGCGCTGTTCGGCCGTTCCGGCTGCGGCAAGAGCTCGTTGGTAAACATCATTGCGGGCCTTCTCGCACCGGATGCGGGCAGCGTTGCGCTCGATGACTTCGTCCTGCTCGATACGGATCGAGGCATCAATGTACCGCCGGAACGCCGACGTATCGGCTACGTGTTTCAAGACGCGCGGTTGTTCCCGCATCTATCCGTCGCCGCCAACTTGCGGTATGCCCAGAAGCGCGCCGTCGGCGCGCCGTACGTGAGCCTCGAGGCGGTGACCGGACTGCTCGATCTCGCCTCGTTGATGGATCGGCGCACTCATCAGCTGTCGGGCGGCGAGCGGCAGCGAGTCGCCATAGGCCGCGCGCTGCTCACCCAGCCTCGCCTGCTGTTGCTCGATGAACCGCTGGCCGCTCTCGACGGCGCACGGCGCGAGGAAGTACTGCCTTACCTCGGAACGTTGCGGGATCAACTGGCGATTCCGATGGTGTATGTCACGCATGATTTCGATGACGTCCTGAGGCTCGCGACGCACATCGTGTTGATGGAAGCGGGTTCGGTCATTGCGCAAGGCGCAGTCGGCGAGATGAGCCTCGATCCGCATCTGCGGGCGATCATCGGGCCCGATGAAGTCGGCGCCATCATCGATGGTATCGTTCTCGGCATCGACTCGGGGGCGAACCTCACCAAGGTCCGCGTGGGTCATGGTGAACTATACGTGCAAGCCATGGGACGCGCCGCCGGGACGGCACTGCGCGTACAGCTTCTGGCGCGCGACATCATCGTCTCGACGCAGATCCCTCAGCATTTGAGCGTGCGGAATAGCCTCGCCGGCGTGGTGACCAGCATCCAAGGCGATGATTTGGACTCGGACCTCGTCACCATCGATATCGGCGCCGCGCAAATCATGGCGCGCATTACCAAGGCCGCGACGCGCGATCTGTCTCTGAGGCCGGGAATGAAAGTGTGGGCGCTGGTGAAATCCGTGTCGCTGCGCGGGCATTCTTTCGCCGCGCCGACACCGGATAGCTTCAAGGCGGCTGCTTCGGCCGCGTCCCGAGATGCATGATACCCACGATATGATCATCGGCGCCCAAGCCGACCGTCGCCTTGACGGCCGGATCATAGGCGGCTGCGCCGGTCTTCCACATCACTCCGTAGCCCAAGTCGTGCGCGGCAAGAAATAGATTCTGGGCCGCCGCGCCTGCCGCAATCACTTGTTCTATCTCCGGCACCTTGGTCTGCTCGCGGCGGACGCTGCAGCCGACGACGACGATGGTGGGCGAGCGGGCAATTTTTTCGCGCTCGGCCGCAAACTGCGCGTCGGTCATGGCCGGCAATCGAACACGCTTGGCCGCCGCCGCGGCGAACGAGAACTTCTCTCTCAGATCGGCATCGAGCACGATGAATTGCCAGGGCCGCAAGCGGCCGTGATCCGGCGCATGCGCGGCAGCCTCCAATATGCGCGCCAGGTGCTCCGGCGTCGGGCCGGGCTGCGTCAAGCGTGCGGCCGAGGCTCGCGTGTCAATGGCGGTCAGTAATTCCATCAGAAATTCCTATATGATGTCGCCGGATTATAGCCGTTGTTCCCAAGGAGCTTTCATGAACCGACTTGTTTTGGCGTCCATCGCCGCACTGGCGACCGCCTCCGCATTTGCGGCACCCGTCACCTATGTCCTCGATCCGAACCACACTTATCCGAGTTTCGAGGCCGACCATATGGGCGGATTGTCGGTTTGGCGCGGTAAATTCACCGATACCAAGGGCAATGTCGTCTATGACAAGGATGCGAAATCCGGCTCCATCGACATCACCGTGAACATGAGTTCGGTCGATTTTGGCATGGCAAAGATGGACGAGCACGCCAAATCGCCGGAAATTTTCGATGCCGGAAAATATCCCACCGCCACGTACAGCGGGAAATTTTCCAAGTTCAACGGCGCCACTCCCACCGAAGCGCAGGGGACATTGACGCTGCACGGCGTGACCAAGCCGGTCATGCTCACCATCAACTCCTTCATGTGCAAGCCGAACCCGATGACCAAGAAAGAGGTCTGCGGCGCCGACGCGTCGGCGTCGTTCAACCGCAGCGACTTCGGCGTCAATTTCGGCGACTCCTATGGCTTCAAGATGGGCGTGAAGCTGTTGATCCAGGTCGAGGGCAGTCCCGCGGGCTGATCGGCCGCCTTTAGTCGGTGCGTACGGCGGTCGCGCCGAGATTACGTCACCCCGAATTTACGCAACCCAAAACAGTGACGCAAGACACACTGCGCAAGGGCGGACCTGAGACATCCGTAACGATGCTCTAGGGTCCGCCTGCGCATAATACCCGCATGGGCGTAATGCGGGTGAAACGAAATTGAAAACACTGGCGTTTTGTGCAGGGCTCGTATTTGCGGCATCGGCCAACGCTGCGTTCACCGCGCGGGCGACCCTGACCGGACAGCATTTGAATCGGTCCTTCCCCGGCAATCCACTGTTGATTTGCGAATATTCGGGATCGCACGCGAAGTTCGAAATCCTCTCGCAAAACGGTAAGTGCGCCCCATATATCGACGTGCAATAGCCTTTAGGAGTCGTGTAGATGACGATCAGTGAGTTCGAATACGGCAAGACGCGAATAATGGCCGAGGCGCGCGCTGCCCTCAGGCGCATCGGCGTGGAATATCACTGCGTAATGTTCGACGTGCATGCCTCGGAGCCTCGTCCGGACGGAGCGACTCTGACCGTGACGGCCGAAGGCAATTCGGTCAGCGGCTGGTTTCCAGCCGATGAAATCGAAGACTCTCGGGACCGCGTCGGCCGGGCCGACGTGCGGCAAAAAATCGCAGGATTGGTCGCCGGCGTAGCGACACCGCTTTCGGCATAGTCAGCCGGAGGCCGAGTACGCCCGGCTAATCACAGCGCGTCGTCGATTTGCGCGCGTCGATACTTTCCCTGCATCTCAAACATCCAGCCCGGATATTCCGGCGGCAATTCACTGGCTTTGCCGATCTGCTCAAGCTCGGCGGCGCTCAACGTGATCTGCGTCGACGCGATATTGTCGGCCAGTTGCTCCGGACGCTTTGCGCCGATGATCACGCTCGTTACCTGCGGCTGGTGAAGCAGCCACGCTAACGCCACTCGGGCGATTGATACGGCATGCGCCTCGGCAATCGTCCGCATCGCATCGATGCAATCTGCCGCCCGTTTTTTATCAACCGGCGGAAAATCGAAGGACGATCGCCGGCCTCCTTCCTCAACTTGCTTAAGGTCAGAGTATTTTCCGCTCAATAGGCCGCCCGCCAGCGGACTCCATACCAACAGACCGAGCCCCGCACTGCGCAACATCGGGATGAGTTCGCGTTCCAGGTCCCGGCCAGCCACGCTGTAATAAGCCTGCAGCGATTCGAAGCGGGCCAGGCCTAAACGTTCGGCCAGCCCCAAAGCCGTGGCTATCTGCCACGCTGCCCAATTGGAGACGCCGACGTAGCGCACGTGGCCGTGACGTACGAGCTGATCGAGAGCGCGCGCCGTTTCTTCAATGGGCGTAGCGGGGTCAAAACCATGAATTTGATACAAATCGATATGGTCAAGCTGCAACCGCTTCAAACTAGCCTTTACGCCGTCGAGAATGTGGTGCCGAGTTGCGCCGCGCGAGTTCGGACTCTTGCCCGTCTCGCCGAAGACTTTGGTCGCGACAATGACGTCCTCACGCGGTATTTTTAGATTTTTCAGCGCTTGCCCAGTGATCTGCTCCGACGCACCTGCCGCGTAGACATCTGCGGTATCGAGAAAGTTAATGCCGGCATCGATCGCCTGGCCTACCAGCCGCTCCGCATCACTTTGCTGCAGGCCGCCAATACTTGCCCACGGCCCGTCCGCGCTCCCAAAGGTCATGGTACCCAAACACAGTTCGGAAACGAAAAGGCCGGTCCGCCCAAGCAAATGATGACGCATAGCGATGTATTCCTTGATGATTTGCACCGCACGCGCAGAAAGATCGCCGCGGCAATCGTCGCAAACACGTCGGATCTTCAGCGTTGCGACGGGCCCATTGTGCCGCGTTGTCGCAGCAGCGACAAGATGATGCGATTGGAAATCGAAATCGCGTTTCCGGAAGGGCCCGCCGTTTTCTTTCGCACAATCCCAGGGGATAAGCCTGTGCATAAGCGGGGACTTGTAACCATAACGTCATCCTTAATCAGTCGCTTACGACGCGGTGCTGATTTTTTGACCACTACTTCTAGCAGCTTGCCTTGGTTTCGATCACGGACTGCATTTTGCCATCGCCGAGAAAGTCGGCGATCGCCGCGCCAAGTTCCGGCTTGGCGACCGCGCTCATGTGGTTGCCGGGCACCGCGGCGTAACGGCCATCCGCTAGGGCGGCGGCCAGCGCCGCCGCCGAGCCATTGTCGTCGTCCTCGGCGCCCGCCAATACCAGAGTCGGCGTGCTAATCCGTGCGAGCGCCTCGCGCGGCGTATCAACGGAAGTGTCGAGAACATGGAGCAGCGCCACTGGATCGCCGCCGACCGTCTTCAGGAAGGCCTCGGCCATCCATTCGGCCGAGTTGCGTTCGAACGTACCGAGGTGGGTGAGAATGCGGCGGAAATGCGCGCTGCGCCCGGCGGTGTCGACGATCCCCTCCAGCCCCATCCCCGCCACAATCGCGCGCTGCGGTGTCGCCCCATGCACCAGCATTCGGATCGTCGTGCGCGCGCCCAGTGAATAGCCGCCGAGATCATAGTCGGCCAGCCCGAGCCGCTCGATGAGCGCAAGGCCATCGTCGGCCAGCACGTCGGGAGGATACGCGGCAGCGTCGTGCGGTTTGGCGCTGTCGCCGTGGCCGCGCAAATCCGGCATGATGACCCGGTAACCGCGCGCTGCGATTCTCGCGGCATGACCGTAGCGCACCCAGTTAACCATCGCGGTCGAGAAGAAGCCGTGGATGAGCACCAGCGGCCGGCCCTCTCCCATCTCGCGATAGGCGAGCTCGACGCCGTCTCGGCCTTCGAAATGATGGACGGTATCGTCACTCAAACTATGGTTTTCCTCAGAATTTCCAACGGACGCCAGGCGCTTGCGGAACCTGACAGACCACGTTTGTTCCGCCGCCCGGGTTCGGAAGCAATTGCAGCGTTCCACCAATGCTCGCCGCGCGATCATGCATGGTGTGCAGCCCCAGCCCCGTGCGTCCGACCCGTCCGCCCTTTACTCCGCAGCCGTCGTCTGCGACTTCAAGTCGCAACCCCCGATCGTCAGCGCGGAGGCGTATGGTCACGCGTTTCGCACGGGCATGCTTCATGGCGTTCGTGGCGGCTTCCTGCGCGATGCGGTACAGATGGTCGCAGGACTCGCTCGGAAGAGCCATCGTGCACTCCGCAACTTCCAGTTCCAGGGAGGGCCCCGGTGGGCCGCCAAGCCGTAATTTCAGAGCATTTAAGGCTTCGACCAACCCGCCAGGCATGCCCGTCAGCGGCGACAGGCCGTGCGCGATGTCGTGACAGGCCCTGAGCGCATTGCGGACCACGAGGCTCATCCGTTCGATCTCCTCCACCGAGACCAACCGCCCGGCCTTGGCCTCATTCATCGCACCGTGCATCAACATGCCGAGGCCGGCAAGGTCCTGCCCAAGTCCGTCATGCAGTTCCTGAGCCAGATGGCGCTGCTCATGATCCGTAGCCGCGAGGAGCGCCCGCTGCAACCGCCTGCGCTCGCTGACGTCACGCACATTGCACTGAAAGATCCGGGCCGAACCGGTCTGAAAGGCGCTTCCGGCCACCTCCACTTCGAGCGGCTGCCGGCCGCGACGCCGCAGCACGCCGTCCGTGAACTGAAATCGACCCTTCGCCGCCATCTCGCGAAAGACGGCCTCAGGGCCAAATATGCCGCGCAGTGCGTCGACCTCCCACAATGGGGCGCCGACCAGTGCATCCGGCGAACTCCCTACCAGTGTCAAGACGGCGGGATTCGCTTCGAGGATGAGGCCGCTGTCGGCATTGACGATCAGAATTCCATCCAGGGCGGTCTCGAACAACCTCCGAAAGCGGACCTCGGAGGCATGTAGCGCCGCCTCGGCGGCCGCACGGCTCAGTTTTTCTGTCCGCTCCTCGAGCGCCCGCCGTACCGCAGGCCCGAGCCGAGCCAGGCGATCCTTGAGTACGCAGTCACTGGCGCCGGCGTGGAGCAACGCCACGGCGGCTTCGTCGCCCAACGCTCCCGTCACGACGATTACCGGTAAGGTCGGATCATGCGCATTAACCAGCTCAATGGCGGCGCGCGCGTCGAGGTTGGGTAACCTCGAGTCCGCGAGGACAATGTCCGGCGCATAGCTCGCGAGCGTCTCGACGAACGCGGCTTTGAGAACGACGCGCCGCAAGCTGTGCTCCAGCCCCGCCCTACGCAACTCGCGCTCGATGAACGCCGCATCGTCGGCGTCGTCCTCCAGTAGCAAGACCTTTAGCGGAGGGACGAAAGCCATTGTTTTCTGCGCTCTGTGGGCGTTGGCGCAAGTATACCCGGGTCACACCCGCCTGCTGCTACTGAAGCCGATCGCCCATTGCTGCAACGGCATCCGCGAGTTCTCGTTGCGTGAAGGGCTTGGCCAGTCTGCCGATGGCTCGGTCAATTCCCGGCGGCAACTCCGCATAACCGGTGGCGAGGATCACTGGCAGAGTCGACCGTCTCGCCTGAATAGCCGCTATGAGCTGAAGGCCGCTCATTCCTGGCATGGCCTGATCGGTTACGACCAGATCAACGCTTGGATCAGCGTCGATAACGTCCAGCGCTCTCGACCCGCTGGAGACGTCGATCACCTTGTGACCGAGGTCCTCCAGCATGGCGACGACATTCGTCAACACCAAGCTATCGTCGTCGACCGCAAGGATTACGAGCTGCCTGCCAAGCGCTCTCGCTGCGGTAGTTTCTGACGAAGGCGCCGGCTCGACTGTGGTGCTCGTCTCGCTCGCAACGGGAAACCAAAGCTCGACCCGCGTTCCCCGGCCCAACTGGCTGTGTATCGCCAGTCTGCCGCCGGACTGCACCGTGAGGCCGTCGACCATGGACAATCCCAGTCCGGTCCCTTTGCCGATGCCCTTGGTCGTGAAAAACGGCTCGGTGACCCGCGCCAACGTCTTCTCATCCATGCCATGACCTGTATCCGTCACCGAGAGACATACATACGGGCCAGGTGCAAGACCACTGCTGTGGCCGCCTTCGATCCGCTCCTCGCGGGCCGAGATGTTTATCGTCCCGCCGCCGAGCATCGCATCACGGGCGTTGACCGCCAAATTGAGGATGGCTGTTTCGAGTTGAGTGGCATCCGTGCGTAGGCGTGACAGCCGGTGTGGTATATGGACCTCGACATTGACGTTTGGTCCGACTGAACGTTCGACGAGCTCATTCATGCCGTTGACCAAACTTGCAAGGTCTATGGCCTCTCGCTTGAGTTCTTGGCGTCTGGCGAACGCCAACATGCGCTGCGTCAACGAGGCACCCCGCTTCGCGCCCTGCACGGCATTGTCCAGAAGAGCCCGGGTGCGCTGGTCGTCCGGAAGACGTTTACGCAGAAGCTCCAGGCTGCCGAGGATGGCCATCAGCAGGTTGTTGAAATCGTGCGCCGCGCCCCCTGTAAATTGCCCCATTGCCTCCATCTTCTGCGCTTGGCGGAGTCTTTCTTCTGCAGCGCGCCGTTCCGTGATGTCGCGGGTAATTTTTGCAAACCCAACGAGCTGACCGCCAACACGGATCGCATCGATGATCGCGTTGGCCCAGAATCGACTGCCGTCCTTTCGGACCCGCCACCCTTCCGTTTCCATACGCCCCTCGCGAAGGGCTGTGCGTAGTCCTAGCATGGGAAAATCGAGCGCTTGGTCCTCCTTGGTATAGAAACACGAGAAGTGCTTGCCGATGATTTCTTCCGAGGCATAACCCTTGATGCGTGCGGCACCGCTGTTCCAGCTCACGACCTTGCCGTTCGGGTCGAGCAGGTAGATGGCGTAGTCGGTGACGCTTTCGACGAGCAGTTCAAAACTCCGCTCACTGTCCTGCAGGCGCTTGAGGGTGGCCTGCAATTCGCGAGTGCGCTCGCCAACTTTCTCCTCGAGGGCTTCCTTGGCTTGCCGCAGCGCACTCTCGGCGAGGTTCCGGGAAGTAATATCGCGCGCTATCGCAAGTTGGCCCACGGTCCCGTCCGCCAAGCCGATCGGAGACGCATGTGCACTCAGGTAGCGCCGGGTGCCCTTCAAACCGACAATCTCGAATTCCCACGCGGTGTTCTCTCCCTGGCACACTCGGCGGTGATGGTCGCGCCAAGAGGTTTGGTGCTCCGGCACGATGAGATCGTAAAGAGATACATGGTCGACATCTGCGAAAGAACACGCTTCGATCATTTGGAGTCCGGGAGCGTTCATTTGCAGAAGCCGCCCGTCCCGCGCCACCAACATGATGCAGTCCGGCGTCGTTTCAACGACGGCTCGAAGAAATTCATTGGCGTCCCGAGTGATATCGGGGGATGCTTTTTTACCGCGGCGGCCCTGGGGCATCGCGATGTTGATCTCAGTCATCTGGTCCCTTCCCCTGAGGAGCCGCCGCTCAGTATTTACTATATCCCACGCACTCGCCGACCCGTGTAGGAATCTACCGACAGCTACGCCGGCCGTCTCGCGAAGAAACGCCTTTTTCGCAACCACCACAAGCACGTGGCCACCACGAACCAAAGAAACGCCGCCGCGCCAAGTGCGATGGGCGCAGCATGGTTTGGGAGTGCTTTCCAGGCCACGAAAGCAAAGCCGATGAGTCCCGCGGCGCCGAGGACGGATCCGGCCGCATCGAGCGCCGCTGCCTTGCGCCCGCGCGCGACACCGTCGAGGCCGGCCTGGCGCTTTTTATTGGTTTCGTGTTTCTCGATGAGCGTGGCGCTCGCGGGAAAGATTGCCGGGAACGCCAGGAACAGCCCGCCGACGACGGGTCCGAATCCGTGCGCGAGCAGGCCCGTAACGACGGTGACGGCGCCGCCGAGCGCAAAACGCACGGCGTATTCACCCCAATGAGTGCGCCGCAGTGCCGACCAGTTCATCGAGATTCTCACATCGGTACCCGAAGAACGAGCAGCCAGCCAAAGAAGGCAAACAGGAGCCACAGCCCGAGGTTTGCAATCGTCACGGATGACGCCGCCCGCGTTCCGCCGCGTAGCAAGCGGCTCGACACGCCCGCGTAAAGCACGAACGCAGCCGCGCCGACCATCATCGAGCGGGCCTCGGTGGCGGCATATATCGATCCACGTTCCAGAACAGCCAGCCCTAAGGTTGCCAACGCGAGCGCAGGCGCTGCCCCGAAAATACCGGCAAAGCTCTTGGGGCGTAAGAGATCTCCGGCCGTGGCAAATAGCGCAATGACCAACCCGCCAATGATAAATCTGTACAGCAGCTGCATGCTCAAAATCATATACCCGCCATCACGCGCCTTGCGTGCCTGTCGGCTTTATCTCACATCAATATCAGCTGCGGGCGAAGAACCGGCAGGCCGCGATGGCGGCACAATCGCGATAAGTAAAGCATCCACGTCTTGGCCAATACGAGACACGCTCATGAATACTCCAGAAATTCGCGGGACCTGGGTGCATGGTACGTGGGCGCTGGTGCTTGCCGGCGGCGAGGGCAGCCGGCTACAGGCCCTGACCACGACTCCCAATGGCGTCATCGTGCCAAAGCAGTTCTGCTCCCTAAGGCGGGGACCGAGTCTGCTGACGCAGTCGCTCATCCGCGCGGGGACAGTGGCGCCCATTATCCAAACATGCGCTGTTGTCGCGGCCCAGCACCGCTGGTGGTGGGAATTGCCGCTGGGCTATCTTCCGAAGGAAAATGTTTTCGTACAGCCAGAGAATCGCGGCACCGCACTCGGCGTATTACTGGGCCTTCTGCGGATCGAGGCGCGCGACCCTCGCGCAATCATTCTGATACTGCCCGCAGACCACTACATCCTGCATGAGGATCTGTTCGCGCGCTCCCTGAGATTTATCGCTGAACTTGCCGCGCGAATGGACGATACGGTTTATTTATTGGGTGCCGACGCCGACAAAGCGGATACCGGACTCGGTTACATCCTTCCGGTGGATCGAAAGTATCATAGGCCGACCCGGGTACTCAGGTTTGTGGAAAAGCCCGATTCCGTTCGTGCCCACGCCTTGCTTAAAGCCGGTGCGCTCTGGAACATGTTCGTTGTTGCGGGCTCTGTCCGCGCACTGCTTGACTTATACGAGCTTTCGCACCACGGTGCATCGGTTGCGCGGATGCGTGCGGTTATCAGCGGCAAGAACCCTCTCGCCGTCGACAATGCCTCGCTCACGGCCATCTATGAACGATTGCCGTCGATAGACTTCTCGCGCGACCTGCTCGAACCCCAGGCCACCTCTCTTCAAGTGCTCGGTGTACCACCGTGCGGGTGGAATAATTTGGGCACACCGAAACGCGTGGCCGAGACGCTGCTGCAACTCCCCCCTGAATTTAAGCGCGATGTGCCGCCCGCGCCTTCTGCCGTCCTGAGCCTCGCCGACGAGTACTGCCGGTTTAGCCGGGACAACAGCTCACAGACGCCCTTGTAAGAATCACTTCCTTTGAAGAGTTTCCTCAAAAGCACCGCAAGCGTCATGGCTTGCGCGGCGCAGTATTGGCGCGCGGATAATGCGTCGACGACCGGCGCTGCCCTTGCGTTCTTTTGCGCGTTCTCACTGGCTCCGCTGTTGGTCATTTTGTTGACGCTCGCGGGCTGGATCGTCGGCGCGAAAGCCGCTTACGGACAGGTCGGTGAGCAATTGAATTCGCTCTTCGGACCATCGACCGCAACCATCCTACTCGAGGCAGTAAAACAATCTCACCAGTCTCAGGGTTTGATCGCTACAGTCACGAGCGTCGTCACCCTCCTCATCGGTGCGACGACCGTGCTCGCGGCCCTCGAAGAAACCCTGGAACAGATCTGGGGGAGTGCGGCGCTCGTGCCGAAGGGTGTGCGAGGCTGGGTTCGCACCCGGTTCCTGTCGCTGGGTTTTGTTCTTGCGCTGGGGTTTCTACTGTTGGTGTCGCTGACGGTATCCACCGCGCTCGCGAATGTCCGGGCGCACATCGCTTCGGCTCACGCGGCGCTCGTTGGTGTGATCGGTGTGCTGGATTTCGCCGTATCCCTGTTGCTGGTGTCTTCTTTGTTTGCGCTCATTTACCGGTACCTGCCGGCGCGGCGTCTGCCGTGGAGAGTGGTGATGGCGGGCGGAACACTCACTGCCGTGCTCTTTGATGCCGGACGTTGGGCAATCAGTCTTTATCTGGCCCATTCGACACAGCCTTCGGCATTCGGCGCCGCGGCTTCCTTTGCGGCATTGCTGCTGTGGTTGTACTACACCGCGCAGATTTTTTTATTTGGAGCGGAGTGCACGGCTTGCTTGGGCGGTTTGCGTTCCGAGGAATCCAGCCGTCACGCTTCAAATCGATCGCGGTAAATGCAGAGTGAAACTCGTTCCATGCTCGTCAGAACTTGCGTGGATACTGCCGCCGTGAGCCCTCGCAATCTCCCGGGCAATGAATAGGCCGAGCCCCAGGTGAGAGTTGCTCCTTCTCCGATCACGGCCCGCATCGCCCCGCTTCAGCGGTTCGAAGAGTTGCGTCAGAGTTGCCTCCGGAATCGGGGTTCCTCGATTGTGGACCGACAGAACAACTTCACTGTCCGTTCCGGCCGCCCGAACTTTGATGGCTTCATCTCGTGCGCCATAGTCGATCGCGTTCTTCAACAGGTTCGACAGGAGCTGTTGAATGCGCGCGGCGTCCCACACGCCGTGAAGATTGCCGGCGGCGTCGAACCTGATCTCCCTGTCGCGATGAGCGCTTTGGAAATCATTGATCTCGAGCGCGCACACCTCGGCGAGATCAACCTCGGCAACGGTAATGGATATGCACCCGCCGAGCGCCGCGCGGTTGAAATCCAGCAAGTCATCCAGCAAGTGCTTTATGCGGACGCCGCCTCGAGTGAGGCGCCCTAAAACCTCCGACGCGACGCCCTCCATGCCCAGTCTCGACAAATACTCGACGTTCTTCAGGATCGTATCCAAGGGGTTGCGCAGATCGTGCCCGACCACAGCCAGAAACAAGTTTCGGGTTCGTTCAACTTCTTGGGTGAAGAAGGTTACCGATTCCATGAGGGCTTGATCGATGGCCTCGTTGAATCGCCGGGCGTCTTCCATTGCCGCGATGAGATCGATGTCCAGATCTCGTGCCGCCGCGCTCCACAGCTTCAGGACGCTGGCGCGCAGCGCCCGGTATTCCGACGCCATCTGGACGATACTGAAACCCGCTTCCGCGCGCATCACCGCATGAGTCTGAGCTGCGGTGTTAGCGCCATCGTGCGGCCGCGGCACGCCGCCTTTTGCCTTCCGGTCCTGTTCATCCGGGGTTTGAGCAGTATTCAGATCGAGGACGATGGCGCGTAGAATCTCCGGAGCATGGTCGCGCAGGGCCGATGAGTTCATGCGCGTGGCCGCCGGTAGGTGGGTTGCCGCGAAGGCCTCCCATTCGGCGAGGATGGGCTCCATATCGCGGAGAATGAATTCGGCCAGCCTCATGTGCTCTTCCCACCGCACGGCTCAGCGCGACGGTTCTCGGCATCTTGCACAGAACCCCCCTATACTGTCGGTGGCCTACGCCACAGAGTAAGAACGCCAAACGGCGCATTCTATGTGTCCGCGTGTGTCGAGCGGGTGCGCGCCCCGTGGGAGGACCTAAGGTATGCCGGACGCTCAAAGGGATGATGTGCGCAGCAATCGGTTGCTCGGCGCTTTGGAACCCGCCACTCGCAAGCGGCTCAGCGTACATCTTCAGCCGGTCGCCTTTAAGCTGGGTGAAGTCGTTTGCGAAGCGGCCGGCATCCTAAAGCACGCGTATTTCCCGCAGGGCGGCGTCCTCTCGCTGCTGACCGTATTGGAGAACGGCTCGGCAATCGAAACCGCAAACATAGGGCGCGAGGGAGCATTCGGCCTGCTCGCGGCCATGTACAGTCGAACGTCCTTCAATCGCTGCATCGTGCAAATGGAGGGTCCGATGCTCCGATGCCCCATCGAATTGTTGCGGCACGAATTTCAACGCAGTGAACACGTGCGCAATCTTTTCGTGGGCTATTCAGAGACGCTGCTGTCGCAAGTTCAGCAGACGGTCGCCTGCAATGCCCTGCATTCGACCGAGGAAAGAATGTGCCGCTGGCTGCTCATGATGCACGATCGGGCGGAAGGCGAATCCCTGACCTACACACACGAATTTCTGGCACACATCCTGGGTGCCAATCGCAAGTCGGTAACCCTTGCCGCTCAATCCATGCAAATGGCCGGCCTAATCAAGTATCGCCGGGGAACGATGCAGGTTCTCGATCGCCCCGGACTCGAAAACGCATCGTGCGAATGCTACGCGATCGTGAGAGAGAGATTTGATGCCTTCCTCACCCCTCCCCCGACGGCGGTTCAGAACAACAAAAGGGGGCGAAAGCCGACTCGGTAGGCGAAAGACCCCATGGGCACGGACGAGAAAGAGAAAAACGATCTGCGCTCCGTCGCTCTCGACGACGCCGGCAGCATGCTGCGCGCGCATCAACGCGAGCGTGAACTCCTCGCCGCCAAGGAAGCCCTGGAGCAAAGGACACGGGAACTTGCCGATTCTCTGACGATGATGCAAGACAGCCTCGCCGCGCAGCAGCGGGCCGAGGCGGAATTGCGCCACGAGCGCGAGTGGTTTCAAGTCACGCTGGCGAGCATCGCCGATGCGGTGATCACCACCGACACTCGCGGCACGATCACATTTCTCAATCCGGTCGCGGAAAGAATGACCGGCTGGACGACGAACGAGGCTTTGGGCCTCCCGCTGGAGTGCGTGTTCACCATCGTCAACGAACACACGCGTCAGACAGTCGAAAGCCCGGTCGGGAAGGTGTTGCGCGAAGGCACGGTCGTCGGCCTCGCCAATCACACGACGCTCATCGCCAAGGATAAGACCGAGGTCGCCATTGAAGACAGTGCGGCTCCGATTCGAGATCTCCACGGCAACATTTCCGGCTCCGTCATGGTGTTTCACGACGTGACCGCGCGGCGGCGCGCGGAAGAGGCGCTGCGCGAAGCCGACCGGCGCAAGGATGAATTTCTCGCCACGCTCGCACACGAGCTGCGCAATCCGCTCGCACCGATTCGGCAGGCAGCGCTCATCTCGAAGGCTCGTGGCGCCACCGACGCTCAGAAGCGCTGGAGCCACGACGTGATCGACCGTCAGGTTCAGCACATGGCGCTGCTGCTCGATGATCTGCTCGACATCTCCCGGGTCACGCGCGGATCCCTCGTGCTGCGTATCCAGCCCACCGACCTTGCGTCCTTGGTCGCGGCCGCGGTCGAGACGGCGCGTCCCGTGATCGATACCAAGCGCCACACGCTGTCGATCGAGCTTCGAGACGAACACGTGCGCATCGATGCCGATCCGCTTCGAATGGCACAGATACTCTCCAATCTCCTGACGAACGCCGCCAAATACACCGACCCCGAAGGCCGCATCCGGCTCTCCGCCAAGTGCGAGCCCCAGGAGGCGGTCATCGAAGTCGCCGACTCAGGCATCGGTATCAGGGCCGAGGCATTGCCGACGATCTTCGCGATGTTCGCGCAGGTGCCCTCCACGAGGGATCGGTCGGAAGGGGGGCTGGGAATCGGCCTCGCGCTCACGAAAGGGTTGATCGAACTTCACGGCGGAAAGATAGAGGCGCGAAGCGCAGGACTCGGCCGCGGAAGCCAATTCACCGTGCGCCTTCCGAGACGGGCGGAGGTGAGCCAGCGTGAATCAGCCCGCGAGCAGGCAACGGTTTCACCCGTGAGCCGGCGTATATTGATTGCCGACGACAATCGCGATTCGGCCGAGTCGCTGGCGGCGCTATTGGAACTCGACGGACATGAAGTGACCATCGTCCATGACGGGGCCGGAGCTATCGCTGCCTTTGCGCATGCCTGTCCGGAAATCGCGCTTCTCGACATCGGCATGCCGGGTCTCAACGGTTATGAGGTTGCCCGACGATTACGGCAAAGCCACCCCGCATCGGCCGCGACGCTCATCGCGATTACCGGATGGGGACAGGAGGACGACAAGGTCCGGGCCCGTGCCGCCGGATTCGACCATCACTTGACCAAACCCGTTGACCTGCAGCGCTTGTCTGAACTGATCCGGGCCGAGGCCGCTTGGCGCCCTGCGCCCGCGCCAGGAGCGTGAGCGTTTCAATCTGCTGCACGCATTTTGGAAATGTTTGCGGCGGTCAGCGCGGAACCCTTCGCGCCAAATCGAGCCGTCACGTAGTTGGCTACGCCGGCGATCTCCGCATCCGAGTACGCCCCGCCAAACGCCGGCATATTGGCCGCGTCGTTCGCGAAGTGCCGGTGCGCACCTCCGATGATCACTTGCGCTACATTATTTGCCGTTGGATCGTTGACTCCACGCGTGCCGGTCAGTGTCGCGAAGGGAATGACGGGACTTGTGCCGGTCCACCCATGGCACCCCGCACAAGCGCCTTCGTACACCGCCTTGCCGGGCAGATTCCTGTTCTCGGCCATGCCCTCAGCGGGCGACATCGGCGCGGGGTTGGCGCTCGGTTCAGGAAGGTCGGACGTCGCAACGCCCGGCACCGACCGCAAATACGTCACCATTGCGGCGATATCGCTTGGCTTCAAATGACTCAGACTTTCATCGACGGCTTCGCCCATGGGACCTGAAGCCGTACCGCGTCCGTCGGCATGACCTATCGAGATGTAGCGAATGAGGTCCGCGTCGCTCCACGCGCCCACGCCGGTGCCGCGATCGGACGTGATGTTGTAGGCACGCCAGCCGGCTTGAACCGCGCCGGCGAACTTCTTGCGGTTGTTCAAGGCGAAAAAGAGATTGCGCGGGGTGTGGCATTCACCACAATGACCCATCGCCTCGACCAGATAGGCGCCGCGATTCCACTCGGCGCTGCGCTCGACATTGGGTTCATAACGCTCGTCGGGATTGAACAACAGCGACCAGATGCTCATGAGACTGCGCTGGTTAAAGGGAAACGCCAGCGTGTTCGGCGGCGCCGGTGCATGCACGGGCTTGAGCGTCGACAAATAGGCCTTTATCGCGAGTGCATCGGCGTCCGACATGTAGGTGTAACTTGCGTACGGCATGGCGGGGTAGAGCTTGAGGCCGCTCGGGCCGACGCCCTTGTGCACGGCGTCCAGAAAGTTCGCGTCAGTGTAATTGCCGATGCCCGTTTCCGCGTCCGGAGTGATGTTGGTCGAGTACAGGGTCCCGAAAGGCAAAACGAACGCGCGTCCGCCGGCAAACGGCACCCCATCCTTGGCGGTGTGGCAAACCATGCAGTCCGCCGCGCGCGTCAAGTATTCTCCGCGTTCGACCAGGCTTGCCGAATTCAGTTCCGCGGGAACGCCGGTCGGATCCGGGTGATAGGCCGCCAGCGCCACGCGCTTGCCCGCCGCAAAATCGGTCGGATGAGGGCCGAACACGACATACGCGGATACGATGACCACGACTGCGACGATCGCCGAGAGAGTCCACAAAATGGGGTGTGTCCTCATACCGCACCGGCTTTCGTGAAGGGAAACACATGGTGGCGCTTGCCCGTGGCGGCGAATATGGCGTTGGCGACTGCCGGCCCGACGGGTGCCACGCCCGGTTCCCCCACGCCGGTGGGCGCTTCCGTCGATGGCACGATGTGCACTTCGACCTTGGGCATTTCGTTCATGCGCAGCACCCGATAGCTATTGAAGTTGTCCTGCTCGATACGGCCATCCTTCAATGTGATCGCCCCATAGAGCGCAGCGCCCAGGCCGAATCCGATGCCCCCTTCCATTTGCGCGGCAATGACGTCGGGATTGATGGGTGTGCCGCAGTCGACCGCGCACACGACCCGATCGACCGATACGTGTCCGTCCTCCCCGACGGTGACCTCGGCCACTTGTGCCACGTAGGTTTTGAACGCTTCCGCAACCGCGATGCCGCGGCCCTTGCCTTTCGGCAGGGGATCCTTGCTCCAGCCCGCCTTCTCGGCCGCGAGTTCGAGGACGGCTTTCATGCGTGGGTGATGCTCGAGAAGTTTTTGTCGAAACGTAAATGCGTCCGCTCCCGCGGCGTGCGCCACTTCGTCGATGAAGGCTTCGACGGCAAAGGTGGTGTGTGAACTGCCGACCACGCGCCACCACAAAACCGGCACTCCGGCTTTGGTCGTCGACAATTCCACATCGATGTTCGGGATGGCATATGCAATATTCGCGGCGCCTTCCACCGACGTGCCATCGATGCCGTCTTTAATCAGGCCGGCAAATGGCGTACCGCCGACGATCGACTGCCCAACGATCACGTGCCGCCAGCCGGTGAGCTTGCCGTTAGCGTCGAGACCCGCTTCAAGTTTATGAAAATACATCGGCCGATACAGTCCGCCGTGGAGGTCGTCCTCGCGCGTCCATTGCAGCTTGATCGGCGTGCCATCGGCGCCGTACGCCTTCGCGATCGACACGGCTTCCACGATGTAGTCCGACCCTGGGTTTGCGCGTCGACCGAAGCTGCCGCCGGCATAGAGAGTGTGGATGATCACCTGCTGGGGATTCAAACCCGCTGTCTGCGCGGCGTTCGCTTGGTCGATAGTCTGGAATTGATCTCCCGCCCAAATCTCACAGCTCTTGGCGTCGAGCTTGACGACCGCATCGAGGGGTTCCATGGGAGCGTGCGCCAGATACGGGAACTCGTAGCTGGCCGACAACTTGTTGGCGGCGCCCTTGATCGCCGGGGCGGCGTCGCCTTCCTTACGGGCGGACAGCGCAGGCTGGTCGGCAAGGTGACGGTACTCTTCCATCAGAGCCGCAGAGCTGCGCTTCTCGGCATTGGTATCGTCCCATTCCACCTTGAGCGCCTCTCGCCCTTGTTTGGCCGCCCAGAAACTCTTCGCGACCACCGCGACTCCGCGCGGCACCTGAACCACTTTGACCACGCCCGGCACGGCCGTCGCAGCGGCGGCATCGAAGGATTTGACGGTCGCGCCGAACAGCGGCGGCCGCTTCAGCAGCGCAACGAGCATGCCGGGCAATTCGACATCCAGAGTAAATTGCGCGGTGCCATCGCACTTCGCCGGCACGTCAACCCGCGGAGCTTGATGGCCGATCAACTTGAAATCTTTGGGATCCTTCAGCTGCACGGTCTCGGGAACGGGCAAGGAAGCGGCGGTCCGCACCAGCGAGCCGAACGTCGCTTGGCGCCGACTACCCGCATGAAGGACGACGCCCTTTTCGACCGTCAGTTCCGACACGGGTACTCGCCAATTCCTGGCGGCCGCGCTGAGCAGCATGGCGCGCGCCTTGCCCCCGGCTTCGCGAAGCTGTGTCCAGGAGTTCGCCATGGCCGAACTGCCTCCGGTTCCTTGAATCTTGCCGAAAGCCGAGTTGGCGTAGCGGCTCGCGTCGGCGGGCGCACTTTCGACGCGCACTTTCGCCCAGTCGGCATCGAGTTCTTCGGCGACGACCGTGGCGATGCCGGTGTAGGCGCCCTGTCCCATCTCGACATGTTTGGCGATCACCGTCACGCTGTTGTCCGCGCCGATACGCAGGAACGCATTGGGCGTGAAGAGAGCTCCGCCGGCAGGCGCCGCAGCAATTGCCGCCGCTCGCGCGCGGCCAATACCGGCCCACTCGAATCCGACGGTCAGCGCCACCGCGCTGACGGTGCCGGCGCTCTTGAGAAAGGCGCGCCGCGACGGTTTGGCCGGAACGGGTATTGGCGTGCTCATGGATTAAGCCTTCACGGATTGTGCCGCCGTATGGATCGCGGCGCGTATGCGAGAATACGTGGCGCAGCGGCAAATGTTGCCGCTCATGGCGCCGTCGATGTCCGCGTCGGTCGGCGCGGAATTCTTTTCAAGGAGTGCGGTCGCGGACATGACCTGGCCGGATTGACAGTAGCCGCATTGCGGCACCTGAAGCTCGATCCAGGCCGCTTGCACCGCCTTGGCTTGCTGGCTTTGCAGGCCCTCGATCGTGGTGACCCCGCGGCCGGCGACGGCCGACAGCGGCATGACGCAGGAGCGTATCGCTTGGCCGTCGACGTGAACCGTGCATGCACCGCACAGCGCCATGCCGCAACCGAATTTGGTTCCGTGCAGTCCCGCGACTTCACGGATGGCCCACAACAAGGGCATATTCGGGTCCGCATCCAATGTTGCGGTCTTGCCGTTAAGAATAAACGTAGTCGCCATAGATAACCCCGCAGATTGTCGCCGGATTCTACGAGGTTCCCGGTACGCACCACAACCACCCTGCCGCAGCGCGTCCATTTCCAAGTACCGGCGGGCTGCGCCAACCGATTTGAGCACCTCCGCATGGGCTGCGCCAACAGCTCACAGTAGCGGCAAAAAGCGCGCCCTTTCCACGAGCGCGATCAAACCTGCTCCCGGGCGTGGGCGCGGCTCGCAGTCCTGTGCCGTCGGGGCGGCCGCCGCGTGATTATCCTTGGCGCACAGGCGCACATCGCCGCTCTTGGTCTCGATCCGCACGTGGCCCTTGCCCTCTCCATTCTTGAACGCGAGCCGCGAGCCCGGACCGTAGCGGGACTGCAGCGGCTTCGGGCCAAAGCAATTGCTGATGTCGCCGCTGAGACTCTGTACGTCGAATTCGGCCGCTGGAACACTCGCAAAATTGAAGCGCTGGCTGCCGCTGACCGACTCGCCTTCGATCTGGCCCTCCTCGGCCAACGTGAATCCAACGGTGAGGTCGCCCGAGACGCTTTTGAAACGGCCGCGCTTGAGCGAAGCAAGCTCGACCTCTGCGTTACCGCTGATCGTCGTGATTTCGACTTCGCTGCCTGCGGCCTCGCCGCCCCCGGAGAGGCGTATGTCCCCGCTGATGGTCTTTACCTCGATCACTTTTGCGGCAGGCGCTTTCAGGCGCACGTTGCCGCTGACCGTGGCCGCATGCAGATCGCCGCCCACCTCGCCGCTCACATCGCCGCTTACCGTTTGCAGCTTCATCTCGCCTTGCAGATTCTTTAGTTTGAGATCCGCGGAGACCAGCGTCGCCGTGATTGCGCTCTTGGCGGGCACATGGATGGTAAGATGCGCCTCATTCGCGTCACCCCAACTCGACCCGGAGTGCGACACGACGCGCACCGAGGAGTGCGTGCCGCTGGTCGTCACATCGACTCGCTCCACCTTGTCTCCCGATGTGCCGGTGACTTCGATTTCCGGACGGTCCCAGCCGCTCAAATCGACAGAACCCGCGACGTTGACGATTTCGATCGAGCCTTGCGGATCCACCGACAAATGCTCAAGGATCGTCTTTCCCGCATGAACCACCGACCAGGGAACGACCAACGCGCCGACCGCGCAGAGCGTATACCGCAGGCGGGATCGAATTGAAGGGTGCATCGATATCATGGTCAGCTCCGTGTCATTGTAGGTTGCGTACCCCGCACGACGTGGTCGTAGAGGTCGAATTCGTCGTGCCAGGTACTCTGCAAGAGGCGTTCGAGCACGGGATTCGCGGGTTGGTCGGCGAGCGCCTGACGTATTTCCTCATGCGCCCGGCGAACGAGCGCAAGACTCGCTTCGATCTTTGCACGAGTTTGGGGATCGAGAACTGCGAGCCGCTCCCTGAAGGATTTCTCCAGTTCGGCGCGCGCAGCCAGGTACGCCGGGTCGCGCGGCTCATCGAAACCCAGCGTTTGGGAGTTGGTCGCCGAATCGCTACGCTCGGCCGGCCTCTCGCGCAAGACCGCCCACAGCAGCGCGCCCACCAAACAGACCATGGCGGCCGAAGCGGCGAATGCGAAGGAACCCATAATGCGTGGTCGGCGCTTAATGCCGCGTGCGACCCCGGGCCATAGGTTTCGGGGCAACGCGACGTCATGCGGCAGCTTCGCAATCAGCTCGTCGAGAGTCTCATGCTTCGGGTCTTCCATCATTCCTCCAATCCGAGCGCTGCCGTCAATAGACTTCGCGCTCGATGCAGCTGGGCTTTGCAGGTACCTTCCGCCACACCCAGCGTGTCCGCCGCCTCCGAATGGCTGTAGCCATAAATGCCGACCAACACGAGCACGTGGCGCGCTCTTTCCGGCAGCGCGGCGATGGCGCGCTCAACGTCGAGCGGAGGCGCATCAGCGCCGGGGTCGGCAAGGTCGGGCATTCCTGCCGAAGGCTCCGCAACTTCGTTCCTCAAGCGCAGGCCGCGCCGCCGGGCCAGTACCGTATGGATCGCGATTCGCTGCAGCCAAGTCGAAAAGCGGCTGCGCTGCTCGAAGCGGCCCAGGGCCCGCCACGCCGCGACGAAACAGTCCTGCGTACAGTCCTCCGCCGCCTCACGTTGCCCGGTGAGTCGCAGACACAGTCCGTAGACATTCGGCGCAAATAGCGCATATAAGCGCTCGAACGCGCCGACGTCGCCGTTTACGGCCGCGGCAATGATGTGGACCGGCTCGGTCCCGCTATCAATGACCTGCGCACACTGCCGCAACTGGACTGTTCCCACCGCGCTCCCCGCTTCCCCGGTAATATACTTACTTAGAGGCCAACAGCGCGGGAAAGGTTTGAATGCGGAAGACTAGCTTGATGGCGCGTCATCGATACCTGGGTTGGCACAATGCCGGCGCCGCATGTGCCTGATTCTCATTGTCTGGCGCGCACATCCCGAGTATCCCTGCGTTATTGCGGCGAACCGCGATGAGTCCCATGAGCGTGCCACGGCACCGGCGCAGTGGTGGTCCCACCCACCGCACATCCTTGCAGGCCGGGATCTGGCCGCGGGCGGTACCTGGCTCGGAATGACGCGCACGGGGCGATTCGCTGCCCTCACTAACTACCGAGACCCGCAGCAACCACGGAGGGTCGGGCCGAGCCGCGGTACGCTGGTGACGAACATTTTGGAATCGAGTGATTCGGTGGCGGAGGGATTGAAATACCTGCGCCGGGTAGGCGCGCAGTACAACGGATTCAATCTGATCTTTTCCGATGGCGAGCGCCTCGGCATCTTTGAAAGCGCACGCGGCGAGGGCCGCGAACTCGATCCCGGGATTTACGGGCTGTCGAATCACTTGCTCGACACGCCCTGGCCGAAGGTACAAAAGGCCAAGTCGCGCTTGCAATCGGCGCTCAGCGACATGGCCGATGCGACTTCCGTGCTCGAATTGTTGCGCGACGACCTTCCGGCGCCGGATGAACAGTTGCCGAGAACCGGGCTGAGCCTGGAGTGGGAGCGGCTGCTGTCGAGTGCATTTGTCCGCGCGCCAGACTACGGCACCCGCTGCTCGACGGTGGTGCGCATCGATCTCAAAGGAACGGCATGTTTCGATGAGTGGTCGTGGGATCCATCGGGCGCACAGATCGCCAGATCAAGCCTGCAGTTCCAGGTGGGTTCGGCCCACGCAACGTCGCCGTGAGTACGCCAACTCAGCCGCTTGCTGCCACGGAAATCAGCCAATCACGGCACAACTGGACTTCGCGGCGCGGCCGCTGCGGCCGCTCCGGAGTGACGACAAAATAAGAGTTGTCGTCGGCGAATTCACGGTCGAGCGCCACGACCAGGCGCCCCGTCGAGAAGTAGGCCGCGAGAAAGATCCGGTGCGCCAGCGCGCAACCCGCGCCGCTCGCCGCGAGTTCCAACGCCGCGAGTGTCGTATCGACGGTGGGACCGGGACTTGCCGAGACGTTGCCGAGTCCCAGGCCCTGGCGCACCTTCAGCCAATGGTTCTCATACCCCATGATATGAATCAAGTGCTGAGGAATCAGCGTCGCGACCTCGCCCTTCAGGCGCGCTGACTGCAATAGGTGGGGACTGCACACCGCCACGATGTTCTGGTTCAAGAGATGCTCGGAACGATACCCATGCCAATGACCCATCCCATACCGGATCTCCAAATCCGTCGCTTCGTCCGGAACCGCGTTGTCCCATATCACCGAGGACAGTCGAATATCGATCGCTGGGTTCGCCGCGCTGAACGCGGGTAGCTTCGGCGCAAGCCACAGGGCCGCCAGCGACACCGGGGCGTGCACGGTGATCTGCACTCGTTCCGACCCGCCGAACAGCCCCACGGTCGAATCGGCAAGTTCCTCGAAAGCCTTTCTTACGGAGGGTAGGTAGGCTACTCCCATGGCGGTCAGCTTCACGCCCCGAGGCAACCGCTCGAACAGCGAGATGCCGAGGTGCGCCTCCAGCGCGCGGATCTGATAACTGATAGCGCCCGACGTGAGCCGCAGTTCAGTGGCTGCCGCCACGAAACTCGATGTGCGGGCAGCCGCCTCGAACGACCTGAGCCAGGAGAGGTTCGGTAGGCCAACGACGGGTCGGACGGTGTTCATGGCAGATGGCACAAGAATTTTATGGTCAAAGGTAGCAAAATACTCGGTTGTATGGCTATGAGGATCAATTTATTGTGGCCAATGGGCTTCCCCAACCGATATTCATGAAAACCAACGCACGCATCGTCATCGTGGGCGGCGGCATCATGGGCGCAAGCCTCTCGTACCATCTGGCCCTCGAGGGCTGTTCGGATACGATTTTGATCGAGAAGAACGAGCTCACATCAGGCTCCACGTGGCATGCAGCCGGACAATGCCCCAGCATCACGGGTAGCTACAACCTCGCCAAGATTCACGCCTATAGCAATCAGCTGTACCCGCGATTGGAAACGCTGACCGGCCAGTACGTCAGTTGGCACCCCGCCGGTGGTCTGCGGCTTGCCAATAACGCGCATGAGCTGGCGTGGCTGAAACAGGTGTACGGCTACTCGAAGAGCATCGGTTTCAACATGGAAATCGTCGGCCTCGACGTCATCAAACGCCTGAATCCGTTTCTATCCACCGACAATGTACTCGCGGCGGCGCATACCACCGACGACGGGCACGGCGATCCGTCCGGGCTGTGCAACGCGCTGGCCAAGGGCGCGCGCGACTTGGGCGCGACGATAATGCGTCACAATCGCGTGATCGGCATTCGTCGCCGTTCAGGCGGCGAGTGGGAGATCGTCACGGAGCAAGGCACCATCGTCGCCGAGATGGTCGTCAACGCGGCCGGCTGCTACGCACGCGAGGTCGCCGCCATGGTCGGCAGCGACGCGCCCATCACCAATATGCAGCACCAGTATATGGTGACGCATCCCATACCGGCTTTCGCCGAACGCAGCGTCGAGATTCCGGTCATGCGCGACTCCTATACTTCCGGCTATTTTCGGCAGGAACAGAAATCCGGACTCATCGGCGTCTATGAGACCGCGGAGTTGCGCGAAGCATGGGCGCCGCAGGGCTATCCGGCGTGGGAATCTTCCAATGAGCTGTTCCCGGACGATTTGGAGCGCATCGCACCGTGGCTCGAACGCGCCCTCGAGCGCATGCCGATTTTCAGCGAAGCCGGGATTCGCAAGGTCATCAACGGAGCCATTCCGCACACGCCCGACGGCGCGCCGCTGCTGGGTCCTGCGACGGGACTGAGAAATTTCTGGATGTGCTGCGGCACCTCTTTCGGTATTGCGCAGGGCGGAGGCTGCGGCAAATATCTCGCCCAGTGGATGCTGCACGGCGACGCCGAGATCAACATGTTGGAATTCGACCCGCGGCGTTTCGGCTCGTTTGCCGATAAGGCGTACACGCGCGACAAGGTGTTCCTCGACTATCGGCTGACCTTCACCACGCGCCGGCCCGGCGAAGAGGAGATGGCCGGACGCCCGCAAAAAACCAGCCCGCTCCATCAGACGCTGCAGTCACATGGCTGCGTGCACACCGAAACTTTCGGCTGGGAGCGGCCGAAATGGTTCTCGCTCGACGGTCGCGTTGAGGACTTTAGCTACAATGTCTTCGATGTCGTTCGCGATGAGATTGTCGCCGTGCACGAACGCGTAGGCGTTCTCGATCTGACGGGATTCGCGAAATTCGACATCAGCGGGCCACGGGCCGAAGATTTCCTGAGCCGTCTCGTGGCCAATCGCCTGCCGCGCAAAATCGGCGGGATCGGCTTGGTCCACCTCTTGTCGCCGGCCGGCCGCATTCTCGGCGAGATGACCATCAGCCGCCTGAGTGCGGACCGGTTTTACGCCCTCTCGGCCGCGGCCGCCGAGCTGCGCGATCTAGATTTGCTGCGCCAGAGTCTCCTGCCCGGCGAGGAAGTGCGGATCGAGAACGTCACCGAAAGGCGCGGCGTCATCGTGCTCTCCGGACCGCGTTCACGCGATCTGCTGCGTCGGCTGACCGATGCGGATCTTGGAAACGAGCAGTTTCCGTGGCTCCGCGCGCGCGAGATCACCGTCGCCGGTCACCCCGTGCGCGCCGTGCGCGTGAGTTACGTGGGCGAATTGGGGTGGGAGCTGCATGCCCCGATGGCATCGATGGCGGCGCTGTACGATGCGCTCTGGACTCGTGGCCGGGAGTTCGGCATTGCGGACTACGGGCTGTACGCAGTGAACAGCATGCGCATCGAGAAAGGCTACAAGGCCTGGTCGACAGAGCTCACCAACGAACTAAATATGCTCGAAGCGGATATGCCGCGCTTCATCGATTTCAACAAGAGCGATTTCGTCGGCAAGCGCGCGACCTCGGACCAACAGCCTCGTCCGCTCAAAATCGTCTACGCCGAGGTCGCGGCCACTGACACCGATGCGCGCGGCGGTGAGCCCGTGCTCGATGAGGATCGTTGCATCGGTGTGACCACCTCCGGAGCTTACGGACATCGGGTTCGCAAGAGCCTGGCCTTCGCCTGTGTCCCCCCGCAATTCGCCGCGCCGGGCAGCGTGTTCGACATATTGATCCAAGGCGAGCGGCGCCCCGCAACCGTTCTCGAACATGCCGCGTTCGATCCCGACAACATCCGCATGAGGGCTTGAGCTGTGGCCATCGAGCTTCCCTCGCGCGCGCGGGTGGTCATCGTCGGCGGCGGCGTCATCGGTTGTTCGGTCGCCTACCACCTCGGAAAATTAGGCTGGAGCGATGTGATTCTGCTCGAACGCAAACAGCTGACCTGCGGTACCACCTGGCACGCCGCCGGCCTGGTCGGCCAACTGCGTCAATCGATCAATATGACGCAACTCGCCCGCTATACGGCCGAGTTGTATCGCGGCCTCGAGGCCGAGACAGGCCAGGCCACGGGCTATCGTCAATGCGGCTCCATTTCACTGGCAACCAGCGCCGGCCGGATGGAAGAATTGCGCCGCAGCGCGTCGATGGCCAAGGTCTTGGGCCTTACCGTCAATGTCATATCGCCGCGCGAAATCCGCGACCTGTATCCATTGGCCAACATCGACGACGTCATCGGCGGCATTCACATTCCGAGCGACGGTTATGCCAACGCGGTGGACATTACCCAGGCGCTCGCCAAAGGCGCGCGCAGCCGCGGCGTGCGCCTGTTTCAAGACGTCAAAGTGACCGCAATCCACCACGACGGCGGCCGCGTGCGCGGCGTCTCGACGCCGCTCGGCCGCATCGCCGCCGACTTCGTCGTTCTATGCGGCGGAATGTGGACTCGCGATCTCGCGGCGAGCATCGGAGTGACCGTACCTCTGCACGCCTGCGAACACTACTACGTTCTGTTTCAGGACGTGCCCGGCCTTTCGCCCGACATGCCGGTGCTGCGCGACTACGATCATTGCAGCTATTTCAAATACGACGCCGGGAAACTTCTGGTGGGCGCATTCGAACCCAACGCCCGCCCGTGGGGTGCCGATGGCATTGCCGAGGATTTTTCGTTCGGCGAGATCGCAGGCGACTTCAGCCATTTCGAGCCGGTGCTGTTCGATGCGATGCGCCGCGTCCCGGCGCTCGAAGGCGCCGGTATTCAAAAGTTCTTCTGTGGACCGGAAAGCTTTACGCCCGACGTGCGCTACCATCTCGGCGAATCCGCCGAACTCAAGAATTGTTTCGTGGCGGCCGGCCTCAATTCAATCGGCCTGCAGTCGGCGGGCGGAGTCGGCAAAGTGATCTCTGAATGGATGCGCGACGGCCATCCGCCCATCGATCTCTGGGAAGTCGATGTACGGCGCAATATGCCCTTCCAGATCAATCGCAAGTACCTAAGGGAGCGGGTCTCGGAAAGTCTGGGGCTGCTGTACGCGACGCACTGGCCGTTTCGCCAGTACGCCACCGCACGCGGCGTACGCAAATCGGCGCTGCATGATCGGCTGGCTGCCGCCGGCGCGTGTTTCGGCGAGGCTTTCGGCTGGGAGCGCGCCAACTGGTACGCACCGGCAGGCGTCGAACCTCGCTACGAATACAGCTACGGCCGTCAGAATTGGTTCGAGCACAGCGCGCGCGAGCATCATGCCGTGCGCAACGGCGTCGGTATCTTTGACCAATCCTCGTTCGCTAAATTTCGTCTCGAGGGCCGGGACGCCGAGCGCGTGCTCAACCGCCTCTGCGCCAACGACATCGCGGTTGCGCCCGGGAAAATCGTCTATACGCAATGGTTGAACGAGCGCGGCGGCATCGAGGCGGACCTGACCGTGACGCGTCTCAGCGAGCAGGCGTACTTGATCATCACGGGCGCGGAAACCGAGAGCAAAGATTTCGATTGGCTACGGCGGCACATCGAGGCGGACGCGCACTGCATTGCGACCAACGTGACCTCGGGCATGGGGGTCTTGTCGGTGATGGGTCCGCGGGCGCGCGAGTTCCTGCAATCGGTCACGCCCGACGACCTGTCGAATGCCGCCTTCCCTTTCGCTACCAGCCGGATCGTTGAAATCGGCTACGCTCAGGTGCGCGCTTCCCGAATTACCTATGTCGGGGAATTGGGTTGGGAGCTGCATGTCCCGACGGAATTCATGGCGGGGGTCTACGATGAATTGATCGGCGCCGGCGCGCGCTACGGTCTCGTGCATGCGGGCTACCACGCCTTGAACTCCCTGCGCATCGAGAAGGGATACCGGCATTGGGGACACGACATTACCGATGAGGACACGCCATTGGAGGCGGGCTTGAGCTTCGCGGTGAAAATCGATAAGCCCGGCGGATTCATCGGGCGCGAGGCCATCCTGCGGCAACGGCAATCGGGATGCACTAAGCATTTGGTGCAATTCAAGCTCACGTCGGCCGAGCCTTTGCTGTATCACAACGAGCCGATCTGGCGGGGCGAGTCGATCGTGGGTTTCATTCGATCCGGCATGTACGCCCACTCCTTGGGCGCGGCCGTGGGCCTAGGCTACGTGACCGTCCCACCGGGAACCGCGCTCGATACCATTGGTCCCGAGGATTTCCAAATCGAGGTTGCCGGAAGCCGCTATGCGGCCACCGCGTCGCTGCGGCCTCTGTACGACCCCCGCAATGAACGAGTCAAACAATGAGCATCTCTGACGTGATCGCGCCCTTGGCCTCGAAGGCCAAGGGCGGCTATAGCTTGGACCGTCAATTCTATTGCGACGATGCCGTGTTCGGCGCGGACATGGAACAGGTCATCGGCCGCAAGTGGCTGGTGGCCGGTCACGTCGACCGAGTTCGCGACAAAGGCGATTATTTTCTTTTCAAGGTCGGCCACGAATCCATCATCATCATCCGCAGCGACGATTCGACCATCAGCGCGTTTTACAATGTTTGCCGGCATCGCGGCTCGCTGATCTGCACCCAGCCGCAAGGAAAGGTCGCGCGCCTGACCTGCGGCTACCATGCCTGGACTTACGGACTCGACGGCGCATTGCTGGCCGCGCGCTTGATGCCGGCCGAATTTTCAAAAAAGGACAATGGGCTGCATCGCTGTCACATTCGCGTGTTTTACGGTTTCATTTTCATCAATCTGTCCGATCAGGAGCCGGTCGACTTCGACGCATCGTTCGCGGATCTTGCGCCGTACCTCGACTTCCACGGTTTTGCCGATGCCAAAATAGCCTATTCGAAGTCCTATCCCACGTCGGCCAATTGGAAGTTGATCGTGGAAAATTTCGTCGAATGCTATCACTGCGGGCCGGCACATCCGGAATTTAGCTCGATGCATCCGCCCGAAGCGCTCATCGCCTTCGGCGCTGGTCCGAGTTCCGGACCGGCGGACGCCGTCGAAAAATATTTGCCCACCGTCCGAGCCTGGGAGCGGCGCGCCGCAACCCTCGGCCGCCCCATCGGCACCGTCGATGACGGTCCGGCCTCGTCGCATTTGCGCCTGCTGCTGCAGCGGACCATTCGCGAGGGCTACGAGAGCGAAACGCAAGATGGGCGACCGGCCGCATCCTTGATGGGCAAACGTTTGGGATTCGACCAAGGACGGATGTATCTGTCGTTCAGTCCGTTTACGCAAGTGGTCGCGGCGAACGATTTCGCCGTGCTGTTTCTGTTCACTCCGCGCGGCCCCATGGAAACCGACGTGGACCTATTCTGGCTGGTCGATGCCAAGGCCTCCCAGGTCGACGTCGAGAGAATGATCTGGGGATGGGATCGCACGACATTGCAAGACAAGGAAATCACCGAGAACAATCAAGCGGGTATTCTGTCGAAACGCTACCAGCCCGGCCGCTACTCCGAACATGAGCGGCGAGTCGTGACGTTTCATCAATGGTATTTTTCTCAATTCGGGCATGCGCTCGAGGTGGCGTGAGGCCTTACCTGAATTCCACTGCGCACCCGCGCGCGACTCTCGCCGCCACCATTCTCGGCTCGAGCCTCGCTTTCATCGACGGCTCGGTCGTCAACGTCGCGCTGCCCGCGCTGGCGATCGATCTCCACGCAAGTCCGTCGAGTTTGCCGTGGGCCGTCAATGCTTACTTGTTGCCTCTGGGCGCCTTGATCTTGCTTGGCGGCAGTCTTGGAGATCACTTCGGCCGGCGGCGCTTTTTTCTCGCGGGGCTCGTGACCTTTACGCTTGCTTCGATCATTTGCGCCGCCGCCCTATCGCTTCCCTGGCTCTTGGCGGGTCGAGGGCTGCAGGGATTGGGAGCGGCGCTGCTCATGCCGAACAGTCTTGCCATACTGGGCAGCGAGTTTGCCGGCGAGGCGCGGGGGCGCGCGATAGGCACCTGGGCTGCGGTGGGCGCATTGGCGGGCGCGCTCGGTCCCATCATCGGCGGCTGGCTGGTCGATACGGTGGGATGGCGGGTGATCTTCCTCATTAATGTTCCGGTCGCCATCGCCGGCGGATATCTTGCGAGGAAGTACGTCGCCGAACGCACGGAAAGCGAGAACGCAGCGCCCCTCGACTCAGTGGGCGCAGGACTCGCAACCATCGCACTCGGTCTACTCACCTGGTCGCTCACGGAGGCATCAGGATCCAACACCGCATCGCCGCTGCCCGGAATTACCGCAGCCGCAGGCGCTGCGCTGCTCGGCGCGTTTCTATGGCACGAGAAGCGCTTGCAGAACCGGGCCCTCATGCCGCTCGCCATGTTCGCCGCGCCGTCCTTCGTCGGACTCACCCTACTCACTTTTTTTCTTTATGGGGCACTTGGCGGTTTATTGGTCTTACTGCCATTTTTCCTCATTCAGATCGAGCATTGGTCCGCGGTTGCTGCCGGCGCGGCATTGCTGCCGCTGCCTGTCTTGATCGGCATAGGGTCACGGTCAATGGGCCGGCTGGCATCGCGCTACGGCGGACGCTTGCCGTTGACCGCAGGCGCCGGATTGGTTGGCGTCGGCCTGGCGCTCTACGCGCGCGTCGGAGCCGGCGCGATCAGTTATTGGATCGACGTGCTTCCCCCGACGCTGCTGGTCGCGCTCGGCATGGGCGCGTGCGTCGCGCCTCTCACCGCCAGCGTCATGGCCTCGGTCGACAGTGCGCATGTAGGAATTGCCTCAGGCTTCAACAGCGCAGTCGCGCGCATCGCCGGACTGATCGCGACTGCCACGTTGAGTTTCGTGTTCGCCCGGCAAGGATCCGCGCTGAGTTTCGTCGCAGGATTTCGCATGGCAGCACTGATCGGCGCAGCGTGCGCGGCCGTGGCGGCCGCCTGCGCGCTGCTGTTCATACGACTGCCGCGTCTGGACCCACGTACCGAGTGAGACGCAGGCCACGAAATGCGTAGCCGCTAGGCCCGCTGCAGCCCGCGCAACCAATTGTTTCCCTCAATACCCGAAAATAAGCCGCTTTTTTGGCTGAATCTGTGGGCTGGGTTACATAATCAACGGGGCCATTTGGGCAAGAATCTCCCTTAGTAAGGCTGTGGCAGGGATTTCGCTGCCTTCGGGAGTAGATGTGCCCATAACGACCTATGCGAGAACCGCGCCGGCCATGCACCGAGCGCGCGCAAACTGCATTCTGCTGATGGCGTTGTCGCTGGCTTTGCTGGCGGACGTCGGCCGAGCGGGCGTGGGCGGCCAACCGGCGGCGCCTGACACCACCGCACTGCTCAATCGCCTGCCGCCCAGTTGGCGCGACGATCACGGTGAGATGCTGCGGTTACCGACACTGATGGGGCAGCGCATCTTCGTCACGATGGCCTATACCTCCTGCCACCGTATTTGCCCGATGACGATGATGCGGCTCGACGAAATACAGCGAGACCTCGACACCCGAGGGTTGACCGCCGAATTTCTGATCGTGAGTTACGACCCAAGTAACGATGACCCCGCCGCTTGGCGCAGGTATCGGGCGAGCCACGGCCTCGTCCGCGAGAATTGGCATTTTTTGAGCGGCACATCGGGCGACACGGAACGGCTGGCGCGCCGGCTCGGTTTTGAGTTCTGGCGCGACGAAGAACACGTGATGCATGACTTCCGCATCGTTGCATTGGGCGACGACGGCAGTTGGCGAGGCGCCATCGATTCTGCTCACGGTGATTGGCAGGCACTGCTGTGATGCGGCACTTCCATGCGCTGGTGGGCTGGGCGATCTGTGTGCTCGGCAGTTACTGTCTTACCCAGCCGACGTTTGCCGCCGAGAGCCGAGACGACCGCGTCACGGTGCTCGAGGAGAAGCTCGACCGCAGCCTGAAGCTCATCGAGCAGCTGACGGTGCGAATGCAAGAACTCGAGGCTCAGCTTGCGAACAAGGGGGCCGCTGCAGCGCCGGCTCAATCCGCGGCCGCGGCGGAGTCCTCGCCGCAGACACAGGAACGCTTGGAGAACGTAGAGGAGCAAGTGGCGCAGCTGACCGACGCCAACGCGGCTCGCGGCGGCGGCGGCCCCGGCGTCCCGCTTCACGGTTTCGCCGACGTCGGCATCGGCAATCACAACGCGAACGAGCCCGAATTGAAGGGCGCCAATGTGGGCTCCCTCGACATTTTTTTGAATCCGCAGCTCGGCGAGCATACCCGATCGCTGTTTGAATTGACCTTCGAGGTCGATGATCATGGTCATGTCGGAGCGGACCTCGAGCGCGCCCAACTCGGTTATCAGTTCAGCGACGCCGCCACGCTTTGGATCGGCCGCTTCCACACGCCATTCGGTTATTACAATACGGCCTTCCATCACGGCCAGCAAATCGCCACCTCGCTGCGCCGGCCGCGGTTCCTGCTGTTCGAAGATCAAGGCGGAGTGATGCCCAATCATACCGTCGGTGCTTGGCTCACCGGCGCGGATCACTTGTCCGACGGCAAGCTGACCTATGATCTTTTTGTCGGCAACGGCCAAGGCATTTCTTCGGGCTCGATCGACGCGCATGCCGGCGGAGTCGACCATGGCGGCGCCATATACGGCGGCAACCTCGGCTACCTGTTCGGCGATACATTGGATGGTCTGAAGGTCGGCGTCAGTGCATTTCGCAGCAATATCAGCGACGACCGGCAAATCGGACGCATCACGCGCGTCGATAATGCCGGCGTGTATTTTGCCTACGATACCGATCGATTCGAGCATATCGGCGAATTCTATCGCTTCAACGACAGCGACCGCACGTTCGGCGGCCCCGCGCATCGCAGCAGCGCCGGATTCCTGCAGCTGGGGTGGCGTTTACCGCTTGCGATGCCTTACCTGCGCTATGAACGCGCCGTGCTCGATCAGAACGACAATTATTTTGCGCTGCAAGCCGAGGGCATGTCCTATTTTCGCACGGCCGCGGGAGTGCGGTTCGACTTGGATGCGAAGTCCGCGCTCAAACTGGAATTTGCACGCACCAGGAATACCGACCGCCTCATCGAGCAATGGAACGACGCAATGCTTGACTACGCCATTCGTTTTTAGCGGAAACGAACCCACGCGCCATGCAGCCTAAGCACGCGATTTGGATATTCTCGCTCTTGCTCGCGGGCAACGGAGCCGCCGCCGTGGCCGATGATTTGTATCTTGCCTGCCATGCGGGAGTGTCGATCGCGGCTGCGGATGTGCGCGACGTTTTCTTGGGCGAAAAACAGTTCTTGAATGCGGTACGGCTCGTACCGATCGACAATATGGCGGCCCAGCCCGCCTTCCTCGAGAAAGTATTGAAGATGAACGGGATCAAATATGCGACGACCTGGGCCAAAAAATCGTTTCGCGACGGCGTCAATCCGCCGGCCGTCATGGCGAACGATGCCGCTGTGCTCGAGTTCATCAGGCGCACTCCCGGTGGATGCGGATACCTTGAAATGGAGCCCGCAGAGGGCGTTACCGTGATCGCGAAGTATTGAGCCCGTGACCATGAAACGCACCACCGACAAACTCATTGCGCTGCAGTTTCTCGCGGTCGTGCTGCCCATCGCCGTGGTATTGCTCGTGCAAATGGCTGTCGATGCGCGCCGCGCCGCGGGACTCGAGCACTCTCGTCCGCTCAGAATATTGGCGGAGGACGCTCGCGCAAACTACAAAACCTTCACCAACGGCGCGGCCGACGCGGTCGACACCGGCACCTTGGGCGCGCAGTCCGTCGAGGCGCTGCACACCACCGCAGCTCGCCTCACCGAGCTTGCCAATCGGGGCGAGACGACCGTTGTCGGCGACGCGGCCGGGGTCGTGCAAAGTCTTGCGGCCGTCATCCCGAGGGGCGCGACGCTCAGCACCTTGATGCCGCTGCGAGGACGCATTCTACAGGGCGATGCGCTCACCAAGGCGATTGCGGATGAGTTCGAGCGCAGGGATGAATTCGTGGTCAAGGACGCCATCGCCTCGGCGGTACGCCAAAAGCGCGCCGTCACCGGGGCGCTGTTCATCACCGCGATCCTGACGGTGTTGTTCGTGTTGGCGACGCGGCGGCGGCTCAAGGCGCATATGGAAGCCGACATTGCCAAGGAGCGCCGGCGCCGGGCCGAGCTCGAGACCATTTCGATCCGCTTTGGCGTCGCGACTCGGGCAGCGCATGCCGGCGTCTATGAGCTGAAGAGAGAAGGTTTGGATTTGTGGTGGAGCGACACCATGCATGAGCTATACGCTCAGTCGCCGACCGAATTTCAGCCGACGCTGGAGTCGTGGCTTAACCTGATCCACCCCGACGATCGTCAGGCTGCGCAAACCTCAATCACCGGCGCAATGCACGATCAGAGCCAGTTGCGGTCTCAGTATCGCATCGTGCGCCCGGACGGCTCGGTGTGCCATATCGCATCGCTGGCGGCGGTGGCGACCGATTCGATCGACTCCGGAGCACGCCTGGTCGGTATCGATCTCGATATCACCGATCGTGTCGAGGCGGAGGAACGCGAACGCAATCTTCAGCGGCAATTGCGCGATGCGTCGAGACAGGCGGGAATGGCCGAAATCGCCACCAATGTGCTACACAACGTCGGCAACGTATTGAACAGCGTGAATATTTCGGCCGGCCTGGTGACGGAGAGGGTCAGGAAGCCCAGAGCGGCGGGCTTGAGCAAGGTCGTCTCGCTGTTGAAACAGCACGAAACCGATTTGGGGGCGTTCGTCTCGGTTGATGAGCGCGGCAAGCACCTGCCCGCCTATCTCGCCCAATTGTCCGAACACCTCATGCTGGACCAGCAGGTCGCGCTGCAGGAACTCGATTCGCTGCGCAAGAACATCGATCACATCAAAGAGATCGTGGCGATGCAGCAGAGCTACTCGAAGCTGGTCGGTGTGCCGGAGAAGCTCGTTGTCGCAGGCCTCGTCGAAGACGCCTTGCGTATGAACATCGGCGCGTTCAACCGCCATGGGGTGAGCTTGAAATGCGACTTCGAGGACGTCCCGGAGATCGTCGTCGAAAAACACAAGGTGCTGCAGATTTTGGTCAATCTCCTGCGCAACGCGAAATACGCCTGTGAAGCGTCGGGAAAAACGGACAAACAAGTCGTGATGCGCGTTGCGAAACAGACGGAAGGCGTGCGCATCGCGGTCACCGATAATGGAATCGGCATACAGCCGGAACACATGGCGCGAATTTTCAGTCATGGATTCACGACAAAAAAAGAAGGCCACGGCTTCGGATTGCACAGCGGAGCCTTGGCGGCAAAGGACATGGGCGGCGCATTGCGCGTCGACAGCGCGGGCCCTGGGTTTGGGGCGACGTTTACACTCGACTTACCGCTAAAGTCTCCGGAGACTGTTTATGGCTAAAAGCACGATGCCGGTCAATCGGCGCATCCTCATCATCGATGATAACCAGGACATCCACCGTGACTTTCGCAAAGTCATCGGCGGCGGCCTGGATGACTCGGGTACCCTGGCGGCGGCCGAGCTCGCACTCCTGGGTGAAAGTTCGCCGACGAGCGTGAATCCCACGTTCGAGGTCGATTCAGCGCTGCAGGGCCAGGAGGGGGTCGCACGGGTGCAGCAAGCGTTGGACGACGGCAGACCCTACGCCATGGCGTTCGTCGACATGCGCATGCCTCCCGGCTGGGACGGTCTGGAGACGATCGAGCGCCTGTGGGCGATCGACCCGGATGTCCAGGTCGTCATTTGCTCGGCGCACTCGGACTACGATTGGAGCGAAGTGGTGGCCCGACTGAATCACTCCGACAAGCTTTTGGTCGTAAAAAAGCCATTCGAGGCCATCGAAGTCATTCAGTGCGCGAACGCGCTGACCCGCAAGTGGCAAAACGAGCGCATCGTGCGCCGCCAGCTCGAGTCTCTCGAACAGGCGGTGAATGTGCGCACCGAGGGCCTCGAGACGGCCAACAAACAACTGCGCCATCTGGCAACGCATGATGCCCTCACGGGCCTGCCGAACCGCGTGTTGATGGACGACAGAATAAGCCAATCCATCGTGCTTGCCGATCGCCAGGGCCAGTCCTTCGCCGTCATGTTGTTGGACCTGGACCGTTTCAAATCGGTGAATGATTCGCTGGGACATCGAGCCGGCGATGAACTGTTGAAAGAGGTGGCGGTGCGTCTCAGAAAGGTCGTGCGCGACGTCGATACCGTCGTTCGCCTGGGGGGAGATGAATTCGTGCTGGTCATCACACCGAGCCCCGAGCCCGACATCGCCCAACAAGTGGCGGCTCGAATCTTCGATGTGATGCAGGCGCCGGTGCGCATCGCGGGCGTCGCGATTCACGCGTCCCCGAGCATCGGCATCGCGTTCTACCCCAACGACGCTTCGACTGTCGAGACTCTGGTGGCACATGCGGATGCGGCCATGTACTGCGCCAAGCAACGCGGCCGGAATAATTTCCAATGCTTCATGCCCGGCATGAACACGGCCACCCAAGAGAAGGTCAGGCTCGAAAGCGACATGCGCATTGCGCTCGAACAAAACCAATTTGAAGTGCACTATCAGCCCAAGGTCAACACCGTGACAGGCGTCATGCACGGCGCTGAGGCCTTGCTGCGCTGGCACCACCCGGTCCGCGGAGCGATTTCGCCGGCTGAGTTCATCCCCATTGCCGAGGAATGCGGATTGATTGGCAGCATCGGCGCCTGGGTCATGCGCGAGGCCTGTCTGCAGGCACGTGCTTGGCAGGTCGCCGGTCTGCCGCCGCTGCGGGTTGCGGTGAATCTTTCGCCTTCGCAGTTCCGCCAAGGCAACATCGTCGAAATGATTCGCGATGCCCTGGATCAGGCCGGACTCGAGCCGCGGTTCCTCGAAGTCGAGCTGACCGAGAGTGCGGTCATGAGCGACCCGGAGGAGTCGATCGCCATACTCGAGAAATTGAGCACCATGGGCGTGCTGGTATCGGTCGACGACTTTGGCACGGGTTATTCCAGCATGAGCTATCTACGTCGATTTCCCATCGACAAACTAAAGATCGATCGAGGCTTCATCAGCGAGGTCATGTCGAGGCCCGAGGACGCCTCCATCGTGCGCGCCATTATCTCGCTTGCGCATAGCTTGAGATTGAAGGTTGTGGCCGAAGGCGTCGAATCGACCGAGCAACTCGAGTTCCTGAAGACTCTGGGCTGCGATCAATATCAGGGATTTCACTATAGTCCCGCCCTACCCGCATCGCAGTTCGAGGCACTGGTTCGTTCCAAGCGGCTCCCCACGGCGGAGCTTTCCGAGTTCGATCCAGGGCGCACGCACAGCAAGCTGGCGGTGTACAGGCCGCGGTAACGAGCACTTCACGCCGAATCAATCGTTGGCCACCTTCAGCACTGTTTTGCCGCGGGCGTGGTCGTGCTCGAGGTGATCTTGCGCTTTCGCCGCTTCGTTCAGCGGATAAGAGCTTTGTACGAATGGTTTGATCCGCCCGTTGTCGATGAGCTGCGCAATGTCGGCAAGTTCGATGGCATTGGGATGTGACACGTAACCCACGGCGCGCACGCCATGTGCCCGTGCCGTTTCCTTGGACGGTTGTCCCACAGTCGACACCAGTGTCCCGCCGCGCTTGATGACCGCCCAGGAACGCTCTCGAGTCTCTCCGCCAATCAAATCGAAAACCAAGTCCACGTCATGCACTTCGTGCTCGAAGTGCTTGGTCTGGTAGTCGATTACCTGGCTAGCGCCCATGGCGTGCAGGAAGCCGGCATCCGCGCTGGCGCCGGTCACGATGACTTCGGCACCGATCGATTTTGCAATTTGAACCGCGAAATGCCCCACCCCGCCGGCCGCGCCGTGAATCAACACCCGTTGTCCCCGTTTCAAGGCGCCGTAGTCGACGAGACCTTGCCATGCGGTAATTGCCGCGAGCGGCACGGCCGCCGCATGTTCATGATCCAAAGAACGCGGCTTGCGCGCAATCTCACTTGCCTTGAGGGTCACGTATTCGGCGTAACCGCCGCTGCGGCGCGCCAGCATGGCGAACACCGCATCGCCCTCTTTCCAGTCGCGTACCCTCGTACCGCAGCGAGCAACCCTGCCGGAGATATCGCACCCCATGGTGAGCGGCAGCTCGTCCTGTTTGGCACGCTGCCCTAACCTGATCTTGTAGTCGATTGGATTGACGCTCGCCGCCACCACGCGTACCAGCACCTCATCTTGTTTCGGCTCCGGGCACGGCAGGTCCTCAAACTTCAGTACATCGGGCCCACCGAAGGAATGGATGCGCACTGCTTTCATGGTCTGCATAGCCTTTATCACCTATGGTCGAGGGGCAGCCCCAAAAAATTCATGACACACCCGGAGCACGACCCTGTCAATCATGCATCGCAATGCAGGTCAGCCGATCCCCAAAAAGTGATCGAGACACAATTCCAGGCGATTGCGGTCGAGCGGTTTGGTGAGGTGATCGTCCATGCCCGCGGCCTTGCATTTGAGATCATCGTCCTTCATCGCATGCGCCGTCAGCGCGACGATGGGGATGTGCTGCAGTCCCTTCTCTCGGGCGCGGATCTCGCGCGTGGCCTCGTAGCCGTCGAGTTCGGGCATCTGGCAGTCCATCAGAATCAGATCGTAGCGGCCGCTCTCCCAAGCGGTCACCGCCTCGCGGCCGTTGCTCACCGCGTCGACGTGATAGCCCAGTTTCTGCAGTGTCCGGGATGCTACTTTCTCGTTGACCACATTATCTTCGGCCAGCAGGATACGGCGCTTTTCGCGGCCGAGCTGTGCCCCGAGGTGCGCCTGCGTCACGATGGGTTGGGTTCGGCTGTGCCATTGCGCCGCGCTCGCCGCTAGGACCAGCATCAGGCAGTTGGCGAGATCACGTTGCGCAACCGGCTTCAATAAATAGCCCGCGAATCCAAGCTCCGCAAATCGCTGCCCTTCGCTGTGATGGCCTGAAGAGGTCAGCAGCACCAGGCGCGTCGATTTCAACAGCGGATCGGCGTTGATACGGCGGCCGAGTTCGGCGCCATCGCAGTCCGGCATCTGTTGATCGATCAGCGCTACCTCGAAAGGCCGGCCGGCACGCTGCGCATCGCTCATCGCGCGCCACGCATCGGCCGCAGAACTGACGCATAGGGACTGCATCGCGCAACGCTGCAATTGACTCTCGAGTACTTTGCGATTAGTGGCATTGTCGTCGACCACGAGCGCCCGCTGCCCTCGCAGCACCCCATGGCTGCGCTGTTGCGGCGTGGCGGGCTCCGCGGCCGAAATCGCGAAGCGAGCCGTGAACCAGAAAGTGGAACCGCCGCCTTCCCGGCTTTGGACACCGGCCCCGCCGCCCATTATCTCCGCCAATCGTTTGACGATCGATAGTCCAAGACCGGTGCCGCCAAAGCGGCGAGTGGTCGATGCATCGACCTGCGAGAACGGTTTGAATAATGTGTGAAGGCGATCCGCGGGAATGCCGATGCCGGTATCGCGAACGTCGAAACGCAGCGTCGTGCTCTCGGCATCTTGCGCAATCACGCCGACGATCAGCGCCACTTCACCCTGCTCCGTGAATTTGACGGCATTGCCGCACAGATTGACGAGCACCTGACGCAGGCGTCCGGCATCGCCCTGCACGCACTCCGGGACAGCGGGATCGATGTAGGCGGTGATTTCCAGATTTTTAGCGTGCGCTTGAATGGCAACCAGACGCGCCACATCCTCGAGCAGATCGCGCACCTCGACACGGGCCACGTCCAGATCGAGCCTGCCGGCCTCGATCTTGGAGAAGTCGAGAATATCGTTGATGACCGTCAGCAGGGCGCGCGCGCTGTCGCGAATCGTTTCCGCATAGTCGCGCTGCTGAGCGTCCAGGGGCGCATCGAGCAACAGCTCGGACATGCCGATCACGCCGTTCATGGGAGTGCGGATTTCATGACTCATGTTGGCGAGAAATTCGCTCTTCGCTTGATTCGCGACTTGCGCGATCTTCGCCATTTCCGTCGCGCGTTCCGTGGCCGCGACCAGTTCCTCATTGATCGTCGCCAGGCGGGAATTGCTCGCCTGCAACTCTCGCGTGCGTTCGCTGAGATGCTGTTCGGCAGCCACGAGCCGATCGAGTTCCAGCAACGACAGGTTTTGTCGCGCAACCGCGAGCACAGTGATCAGCGCCCCGCCGCCGATCGTTGCGATTTTCACCGAGGACAAGACGTCAGGCAAAATCCAGACCAACGCGACGCTGATGACGGCCGCGCCGACGACGAACAACGGGATCAGCCGCAGTACCGCCTCGCAGCGCCGCTGCCACAACACGTCCGTGCGGACTTCGGTATGCCATAGAAAGGCTCCGTAGCCCATTGCCAGCGCGATGCCGGAGAACGCCAGATTGAGCCATGAGGCCCCCTGCAAGGAGTCATTCACGTACTCCGTATTCCAAACCATCCACAGAGCGCCGTTCAGCACCGTAGCGACTAAAAAAAGCGCCCAGCGATAGTCAATTCGCAATCGCAGGGTGGGAACCATCACAGCGCCCACACAGCCGGGCGTCAGCAGGCATATGGGGTAGACGATCAAGATCATCAACGCCAACAGGTCCATCGCTCCCCGCCGCGGCAAATAGAGGTCCAACGTCAGCGTCAGGATCGCCAGCGCCAGCGCGGTGACATCGAGTGTGAAGGGCCGGCTTTGGAAGGGCGCGTGCGTGCGAAGCGCGGCTGCCAGACCCAGAACGCAACAAGGACCCAGGCATAGAAACAATGCGTCGGAAAGATTGGGAATCGGGGTCCAATGGGTAATTTCCTGCACGTCAAACAACAACTGAGCCAGCAGTGTGAAGGTAAGACCATAGGCGAACCAGCGACGCGCAGCGCGATCCTGGTGGTCGGCGGAGAGAACTCCGAGCCACGCTAACGCCGCCGCCGCAATGGCGGCGATGGTCCAGTGCAGATAGTCCAGCAAGTGCACGGTAAGCTCGTCGCTGCTGAGGCGAGCCGCTACGAAGGCTCCAATCACGCCAATGCTGGCGCCCAGCAGCAATTGCGGCCCGGTGCGGCCGGGGTCAGCGCGAGAAACATCTAGCGAGTTCACGGACATGGCGCAGCCAGCAGGAATCCTGCGTTAAATTACCCGACTTCGCTGCTTACAATACCTCAGCTCCGCTCCGGGATGGCGACTGGATGGTTATCGCGAAATCTGCTACAGAGTAGCGGCTGCCCGGTTGCAATGTGAAATGTGGAGTATGCATGGCCCTATATAAATTGGGGGGTATTGCCCCGACGATCGCGGCCGGGGCCTATATTGCCCCCAACGCCTCGGTTATCGGCAACGTGGCACTCGCGGTAAATGCCAGCGTATGGTTCGGGGCGACGCTACGTGGGGACAACGAGACCATCAGTATTGGCGCGAACAGCAATGTGCAGGATGCTGCGGTTGTGCACACCGATCCGGGCTTTCCGGCCGCGGTTGGAGCGTACGTGTCGGTCGGCCACCAAGCTATGTTGCATGGCTGTACCGTCGGTGAAGGCTCCTTGATCGGCATACGAGCAGTGGTGTTGAACGGGGCCGTGATTGGCAAGGGCTGCCTCGTGGGCGCCGGCGCCCTGGTAACGGAGCGCAAGATATTCGCCGACGGCTGCCTCATCCTCGGCGCCCCCGCCAAAGTGGTTCGCGAGCTTACCGCGGAAGAACAGGCGAATCTGCTCAAGATCGCGGCATCCTATGTTCGGCGCACAGGCGATTATCACGCCAGCTTGCAGCTGATTACCGAGGCGCCGGGGTGATTGTGGCCTAACCCATCCACCGCGCGGTCCTCGCACTGGCCTTCATCGAAGGTCCGAGTTTGCTGCCTTGACAATAGTTGCCCCGGCAACTAACATCGAGGCCACCAGCAACTCGTTCGACCGTACGTTAGTCATGAAGCTCAGGCTCAGTCGATTAGGTATTGCCTTCTTGGCGTGCTCGATCAGCGCCGGGGCACTACAAAGCTGCGCTCCGCTCAATGCCGGAGAGTTTCCAACCACTGCTCAAAGCGCTGACCGGCGGGACATCCCTCCCGGCATCCGCACGCTCGGCGCCGATGATGAATACACGGTTGTGCCTTCCGCCATGGTTGCGGAGCGTCTGCAAGTTTTGCGCAGAGAGGCGCCCCTGAACATCCTGGCTCTGTCCGGCGGCGGCGCGGCCGGCGCCTTTGGCGCCGGCGCCATCGTCGGCCTGACGCGTTCCGGTCGACGTCCGCAATTCGCGGTGGTAACCGGCGTCAGCGCCGGTGCACTGATTGCACCCTACGCCTTCCTCGGGTCGGCTTGGGACCGAGAACTCACCGAGATCTATACATCGGGCGTCGGCGAACAGCTCTTGAAGTCACGTGGCCTGGGCGCGATGTTCGGCTCGAGCATGTATCGAGGCTCGCCGTTACGGCAGCTGGTGGATCGCTTTGCCACTGATACGATGATCCGGGCCATCGCCTCTGAAGCCAGCAAAGGGCGGCTCCTGCTGGTGGCGACCACCGACTTCGCAACGGGCGAGCCGGTAGTCTGGGATCTTGGCGCCATCGCCATGCACGGTGGGCCGAACGCGAGGACGCGGTTTCGAGATGTGCTGGTGGCATCGGCGAGCGTGCCGGGAATCTTCCCGCCGATCGTGTTGCAGGTCCGCGAGAACGGCGTGGCTCACAACGAACTGCATGTCGATGGCGCGGTAACCGTACCGTTCTTCGTCGCGCCCTCGCCTGCAGATTTACCCGGCGATGGCGGCGGCGGAAATCCGGACGCTCTCTATATCATCATCGATGGCCAGCTGCGCGAAGCCCCGCGTACAACTCCGCTGCGGGCGAGTGCCATCGTAACCCGCAGCGTCGGCCAAGCCATGAGTCGAATGACGAGAACCACCCTCGAATTGACCGCCACCACTGCGCAGCAACGGGGCATCGCCCTGGATTACGCCGCCATACCGGCCGGGTACCCATACCATGATCCCTTCGACTTTCGCGCGGCCACGGTGAGTACGCTGTTTCGCTACGCCGCCGAGTGTGCCGAGCATGGTCGACTTTGGACGGCCTTTCAGCAGGCAGGCGACTCGAGCACGGACTCGCGCGGCAGCACGCCGCGAGGCGCGGAATGTCCGGCCGACGATACCTCCATCCCACTCTCCGCAGGATCCGCCGGCCTTTAGAATCGAACGCCTTGCCGCGGTATAGTGCTAGGATGACTTGCGCGCCGTAGAACAAGGAAAGATTTGCATGACCGCAAGTGAAACGCGCGAACTCGAGCGCGGTATCGGCACTCGACAACTGGCCATGATAGCGATCGGCGGCGCGATCGGGACTGGCCTGTTCTTCGCCAGCGGTGGAGCGATTGCCCAAGCCGGCCCCGGCGGTGCGATGTTGGCGTATGCCACCATGGGCTTGGCTGTTTATTGCATGATGCAGTCGCTAGGCGAGATGGCCACGCAGTTGCCCATTCCGGGCTCGTTCGAAGCTTATGCTGAACGCTTCATCGATCCGTCGCTGGGCTTTGCGGTTGGCTGGAACTACTGGTTCAGCTGGGCGATCACCCTGGCGGCCGAGTTGGTAGCCGGAAGCCTCATCGTGAAATTCTGGTTCCCGCATTCGAACTCGGCGCTCTGGGCCATGAGCTTTTTTGTGGTGCTCATGGCGCTGAACCTCTTGTCGGTCAAGGTATATGCCGAGGCGGAATACTGGTTTGCAGGCATCAAGGTCGTGACCGTGATCATCTTTTTAGCGGTGGGTGCGTTGATGATCACCGGCGTGATCGGTGACCACGGCGTCGGTTTCCAGAACTGGACCTTGAGCGACGCCAAGACCGGTACGCAGGCTCCTTTTGTCGGAGGTTGGACGGCGGTGCTGACGGTGTTCTTGGTAGCCGGCTTTTCTTTCCAAGGCACGGAAGGGGTCGGCCTCGCTGCCGCGGAAACTACCGACCCTGGAAAGAACGTTCCCAAAGCGATCAAGTCCGTGTTCTGGCGCATCTTGTTGTTCTACATCGGGTCGATATTCGTGGTGGGTACCTTGATCGGCTACACGGACCCTAACCTGCTGCACGGCGACGAGGCGCACATCGCCTTCTCACCCTTCACCATGGTGTTCCAGCAGCTGCCGAGGTTCGGGTACTACACCTCCAACATCATGAATGCGGTGATTTTGTCCTCGGTACTGTCTTGCGGAAATTCGTCGATGTATGTGGCCTCGCGAATGATGTATGCGATGGCTCACAGCAACAAGGCACCGAGGTTGTTCGGCAAACTCAACCGACGCGGCGTGCCGGTGGCGGCACTCTGGGCCACGGGTTTGGTCAGCGCCTTGGCCTTCTTCTCCACCCTGGTGGGTGATCAGAAGATCTACCAGCTTCTCTACAACGCCTCGAGCTTGAGCGGTTTCCTGATTTGGCTGGGCATCGCAATCTGCCATTTGCGATTCCGAAAAGCCTGGGTCGCGCAAGGCCGCAGCCTGGACGACCTGAAGTTCAAGTCCAAGTTCTACCCCTACGGTCCGTGGCTCGCAGTGGTCCTGTTCTTGGTAGTACTGTTCGGCGCCAATATCGGCGTGTTCCAGACGCCGGTGTTCTCCTGGTTCGATTTCATCACCGGTTACCTGATGATTCCGGGCTTCATCATCTTTTATTTGGGTCACAAATACTGGAACAAGACCAGGGTGGTACCCCTGCAGGACTGTAATTTCGAGTTGGATTGAGGTGTCATGCGCTGTCCAACGGCGTGTTGCCGCCGGTGAACTGCGAGCGCGCCTGCGCCAGACGGTACTTGTGTTCGGCACGCCAGCGCCGCCAGTCGCGTACGCCGCAAATCGCGTAGACCAGCTTGAACAGCCTCAACCGCCATAGCACCTTCGGTGTATCGAACAGGTCGCCGGCGAGCATCGAGATCACCCCCTGCTCCAGCTGCCAAGTATTTCGCGGCTGGCGGAACATCTGCTGCATCACCGGGCCATTGAAGCGGTAGATGAAAAATGAGAATCGGGCCATGCCGGCGCGCTGGCGTTTTTCCAGCTTGCGCAAGAGCGCCGGCTCGGCGGCCGCATCGCGCAGCGCGCGGTCAACCACCTCCACCGCCTGCTCCGCTCCACTCATCGCCAAGTACACGCCGGAGGAGAACACCGGATCGAGAAACGCGAAGGCATCGCCGACCAGCACCCAGCCCGGCCCACCCATGTGCTTTGAGTCGTAGGAATAATTACCGGTGACACGTACCTCGTTGCCGATCAGTTCGGCCCGTTCGATGCGCCGCCACAACGCCGGGCTCAGCTTCAGCGTTTCGACCAGGAACTCCACCGTGCGGCCCTTGCGTTGTTTCAGGTAATCAGGCCGGCATACCGCGCCGACGCTCATCACGCCGCCGGGGAGCGGAATCATCCACATCCAGCCGTGCGCGAAGCTGTAGATGCTGATGTTTCCCTCGTCCTCGCCGGGACGCCGTTCGGCGTCCCGGTAGTGGCCGAAGATCGCCGCACTTTGATGCTGGTCGTTTTTCCGCCGCAGTCTCTTTTTTCCGGACAGGAATGCATCGCGGCCGCTGGCATCGACCACGTAGCGTGCCAAAATGCGGTAACTACGGCCGTCATCAGTGCGCACGTCGAGCCGCGTTTCACGGGGGCCGTTTTGCTCGACATTCACGACTTCTTGGGCTTCGCGCGCATCCGCACCGGATTCTCGCGCATGCTCGTAGAGCATTTTGTCGAAGTCCTGCCGCCATACCTGATAGGCGTGCGGCGGACTCTTACCGATGGCACGAGAGAATGCGTACGTGTTGTAGCCCCGCTCGTTATCGGCCTCAAAATCCGCACCCGGCTTGAACACGCCAATCGCGCGCACTTTGTCCAGCACGCCGAGCCGCTCGAATAGCGGCAGATTCATCGGCAGCAGCGATTCGCCGATGTGGAATCGCGGGTGACGCGCCTTCTCCAAGGCGATGACCTTGTAGCCGCGCCGCGCCAGCAATGCCGCGGCGGTACTGCCGGCGGGACCGCCGCCGATCACCGCCACATCGCATTGCTCGGGTGCCATACCCATTTGATCCGTCACGCTTCTCTCGCTGCCACGTCACCAACGCACGGTCGATTATGGCTCAGCTTCATCGCGATGCGCGACTCAAGTCCCCTTGCGAATTCTAGCTATTATCGAGGATAATCTCGTAACTCGCCGCTTTTAATCAGTTCTTCCGTCTAGCCGCGCTCCATTAGAACTTCGCCGTGAACGCCACGAACAACTGGCGACCGAACATATCGTAGAGACTGTAAGTGTTTGCCGCACCGCCGGAGACGAGATTCGAGTCGACCAGCGGCGGATCCTTGTCGAGGACGTTGTTGGCGCCGGCGCGGATCTGCAGGATCTTGTTGACGTTCCAAGTGGCCTCCAGGTCCAGATAGTTGAAGGACGGGATTCTCGCATTGTAAAAATCGTACGCGCCCCACGTCGCGAAATGCAGCGTGGGATCCCCGCTGTTGTTGTCCTGCGAGACGGCACCGATGTAACGCCACGTAAGCGACGCCGACAGGTCCCAGGGCGTATCCCACGTCGTTCGAAATAGGTGGTGCCAGCGCGGATTGACCGTCTGGCACGTAACGCCGAAGAGCGCGGCGCAGTCGTAGGTGTGCGCCCCGGGCAGCGGCTGCACCTCATTGTGCAGCAAGTAGCTGCCGTTCAGCGCAAACGAGACGCCGCCAAAGCCCGGCGGCAGGTCCAGCCGGTAGTTGAGCTGTGCGTCGATGCCGCTGTTCACCGCAGTGCCGAGGTTGTAGTTTTTCTGGATGACATAGCCGCCGGACGTCGTGCTGTTGCCGGTCAAACTTCCGGTGCTGGGCGAACGCACGATCTGGCTGCAATAGGTCGGATCGCCGGTGTTGGCGCAATTGGATACAACGACGAGATACGGGATCACTCCGACCTCGTCCTTTATCGTGATGTGATAGTAGTCGATGCTGCCCGTGAGATGCGGAATTTGGCTGGGCGCGAAGTTCACACCGAGCGTGTACGTATCGCCCCGTTCCGGCTTCAGGGCCGCATTGCCGCTCGTCTCCTGCGACAACTGATTGGCCGTCCCCTGGGGAATGGAGCCGCTGTTGTACTGGGCGGCGGTCGCACCGGTGCGCTGGCACTGAAGGAGGCTGAACGTGATGGGCGGGGCGCAGGGGTCGTTGCCCACCGCAGCGAGCCCGACGATCGGCGGGGTGAACAGCTCGGCGACGCTCGGTGCGCGGACCGCCCGATCGTACGAGGCCCGGAACCGGTAGTCCGCGATCGGCGCATATTGCACCTCGAACTTATAAGTATTGGTCACGCCGGCCGTCGTGTAGTCCGAACGCCGGTAGCCGGTGTCGAACAAGAGTTCCTTGGCGCCCGGCTTATCCTGCACGAGCGGTGCTCGCAGTTCGATGAATTCTTCCTTGACTGAGATACTGTTGTCGATCGGCGCCACCGCGCTGCCGAATCCGGACAGCAAGCCGCTCTCCTCGGCGGAGTCTGGCTGCAACATTTCATGATCGTTCCGATGCTCGAACCCGACGTTCACGCCGACGCCCTCGGTCGCGAGCGGAGACGTGATGCCATAGCTGCCAAGCTTCCCGGTTACGTCGGCATGCAGCGTTCGCAATGTCGAGGATCCTTGTGCGGTGCCCAGCTGATACAGGTAATTGAGCGCTGCCGGGGTCACGCCGCCATCCGAGAAGATGTTATAGGGGACACATCCGGTGCTGCTGATGCACGTCGGGTTCGCCGCCGTGCCCCTCACCAGCAGGGCGTTGCCTATGCCCGCGTAACTCAAGTATTTCTGGTTGGAGTCGGTAAACTTCGTGTAGAAGTATTGTCCGTACAGGTCATAGCTCCATGCGTCCGCGAAATCGCCCTTGGTGCCGAAAACCGCACGATAGTTGGTATGCTCAAAATCGACGAATCGGTCGCCGCCCTCGATGTTGCGGCGGCCGATCCTCACTTGTACATTGGCCGACCCCGGCGTCGCGGCATCGGCCGCAATCTGCGCCGGCGTGCAAAGGATTCCTTGCTGCTGCGCGCTCAACAGTGGGTTGCTGCAATTGACGTAATAATCGCCCGCGCCCGTTGGATCGAGCGGGTTGCTGTCCTTGAACAAGGCCGCGGGCGCGGTTTGCTGGTGCGTCTTGTCGTCCATGAAAAAGAACTCGGCATAAGGTTGGAAAGCTTCTGTGATCTCCTCGTGCGCCATGAAGGCGGCGTTATAGCGATCGTTTTCGCGGGTCATGGTGATGAAGCCCTGCGAGTTGTAAACCGCCGGGGGCGTCGTCGTAACCGACCCCTGAGGCACGAAGCTATGTCCGAACACGCTGTACACGTTTCCTGCGTTGGGCCCGGCCGTCGGTTGGAACCAGTTCGAATTTGACGAACCGCCGCACGTGATGCCATTGACATTGCCGTCAGCGTCATTCGTCGGAAACAATTGACAGGCGCCGTAATCGCGTTGACTGCTCTCGACCGGATCGGCGTGCCGATAACTGAAGTAGGCAGTGACATTGCCTTTGCCGTCCGCAAAATTCGTGCCCATCAGCATGTCGAAGGTGCGGTTACGCCCGTCCTTCGCCGTGCCCGTGGGCGGCGTGCCGCCAAACTGTTGCACCAAGCCCTGAACGAACGTGTTGCCGTTGTTGTGCCAATTCTCGCCTAGCTGGCCGTCCACTTGAAAGCCTTCGAAGTTTCGCTTCATGATGAAGTTGACGACGCCGGCGATGGCGTCCGAACCGTAGGCGGCTGATGCACCCCCGGTGACGACTTCGATACGCTCTACGAGGCCCGCCGGAATTTGGTCGAGGTCGGGCGCCGGCTCGGCGATGGCCGTGTTCGGAGAACCCACCCCAAGCCGGCGGCCGTCGACGAGCACCAGCGTGCGGGCGGGACCCAAGCCCCGCAAGTCCGCGGTTGCCACGCCGCCGGCGGTTGTCAAACCGGACGTACCATTGCCGAGATCCTGGCCCAAATCGTTAGTAAAGATTTGCGGCAGCTGGCTGATGATATCGGTGATATCGGTTTTTCCCGACACCTGAATGGATTTCGATGAGATGACCTGTATCGGGCTCGTGCTCACTTCGTTCGGCGCAGCGATACGCGATCCCGTAACGATGATCTCTTGCAAGGGTTGAGATTCCGCCTGTGCAGAGACTGCCTGCTGCGCGGGTGCGGGTACCGCCTGAGCCAGCAGAATTCGCTCGGAAGCATCGGTCTTTGCCTCCTTGACGGACGAACGCGCGGCGATAGCGGGCGCTTGCAACGATACGCCTGCCCCCTCTGAGAAAGACGGACCAATCAGCGGAACAACGGTCACCGTGTTCTCGTCCAGGTACCGGTATGTGAGACCTGTGCCTGTGAGCAGCTGGTCGAACGCCTCCTCAGCCGTGATGTCTCCGGTCGCGCCCTGTGTCCGCACATCGCGAACGGTGTTGGATAAGTAGAGAACCTGCAGCCCGCGGTTCTGCGCGAGTTCCTTGAGCGCGGGGCCGAGACCTTGCGCCGCGATGTGAGTTGGTTGTCGAATGGAGGCATTCGCATTGTCGGCGGTGGCCAAGCCGACGATGGAAAGGCAAATTGCCGCGGCGACTGCAATACGCATGAACGCTCCCTTGCCTCTCGAGAGGCTTTTGATACTGGCCGGCCAACGTGGGCGCCAGATCCTATGACAGTAGAGCGTTGTCACATAAAAAGTGGGTATGGTCAGTGTTTCTCGCGGCGAATGATGCGCACTTGGTTCTGTGTTTCGATAACTTGAATCGAGGACTGGCTGCGCAGGAAATTGATGAGCGATGCCGGATCGGTTGACGAGTAGACGCCGCTAATCTTTACCTTTTGTAGGTCGCGATCATCGATGGCAAGCGGCCGCCGGTTGTACCGGTTGAATTCTTCGGCGACGTCGCCGAGCGGCGTCTCTTCGAATATGAGGCGTTTCTGCACCCAGGCCGTTGCGGCCATCGTGTCGGTCCGCGTTGGTTTTGTCGCGGCATGCGGCAGGACGGTAAGCTGCTCGCCTGCAGTCAGGACAATGGCCGCGGCGCCGGCGCTGCCTGATCCGTCGTAGGCTTCAACGCGGCCTTCGACGACGGTCACGACCGTTGCACTCTGCTTCCTGTAGACGTCGAATTCGGTCCCAACGGCGCGTACTTGGGCATCACCCGCGCGCACCACGAAGGGCCGTAGGTTATCCTTCGCAACACGAAACAAGGCCTGACCCTCGAGCAGCGTCACGTCGCGCTGATGATCGGTGAGATGAACCTGAATTCTCGACCGCACATTGAGCTCCACGGTGGATCCGTCCGCGAGCTGAACGGTGCGCTGTTCGCCGATCCCCGTGGAGTAGGCACCGCCGAAATCAACGATGCCCCAGAATCGAACCGCGACGAAAGCAAGCAGCGCGAGAGACGCAATAGCCAGCACCGCTCGCCGCGGCCTTTGGCGCAACATGCGCGACTCTGCGGAGGACGATGTCTGGGGGGACAGGGGGTTGCCGGGCGATAGCGAAACGACATCGGCTTCGCTTCGGGCACGCGCGATCAGGGACGCGATGTCGATTTTGCCTTCGGGGTCCGATGTGGGAAGCTCGGCCCACACGCCATAGACCTCGAGATACGCCTGGATGTGCTCGGGCGAGCGCCGCAGCCATTCGATGAAACGTTGGCGCGCCTCACCGTTCACATCGCCGGCGCGGAATTCGACAAACCATGCCGACGCCTCGGCAACGATGGCCGCATGAGGCTTACCGCTTGAGGGCCCGATCTTCATCGCGTCGCGGCACTCTCGGCCGCCCGGTGGTTTCGGCAATGTTCGACCGCGCGCGCCAGATATTTCTTGGCGGTTTCTCGCGATACGCCGAGCTCCTCGCCGATCTCCTGGACAGAATAGCCTTCGATTCGATGTAGCACGAGCGCGGTTGCCACGCGGGTTGGCAAATGCGCGAGGATTCGTTCGAGTTCGTCGAGCCGCTGGGCGTGAGCGACCTGGTCGGGCGGGTCATCGCACGACGGTGTCCTGAGCTCCGGAAACACTTCCCTGATATCCACTGAGACGGGCTCGCTCGAGCGCCGCACTGCGTGTTGGTGAATCACGTGACTGGCGATGGTCAACAAATAGGCCTCGGGGCTGCGGATGCTCTCTTTGCCCTCGACGCGCAATAAGCGCAAGAAAACCTCTTGGGCCAAGTCCGGAACGTCAGCGGCATTGCGCAAGCGTATGGACAAAAAGCGGCGAAGCCGACGCCCATAGCGGGCGGCGATGTCCGCGACGAAGCTACGATTGTCAGGTACGCCCATGCCAATCTAACCCGAGTAGACCTATCCCTGACCTATTAGAGCGCTTTCAGCGGAAAAGTGGGTATGCCGAGGATCGGGGTAGGTCAGCTCCCGCTATATTTTATCGAGATTAGTCTCGTATTTATTTGATTTCAGTATATTTTTTCACCATAAATCATGTCCAGCAGCTGTTCTCGCGTTGGCGCGATCAGACTTGCATGGCAGATGTCGGCGCATCATGCTTCGAACCATGAACGATTCGATCATCACACGGAGTCTCGATGATTTCAGGCTTCGCACGGTTTCAAAATTTGAGATCGAGGCGGAGCTATCGCGCCCTGCCGCTCGTTTGGCCGTGTGTCGTTACGGTTGGGACACGGCTCTGGCGCCTACCCCGTTCCGCAGCAACGCTCACTATCTAGATTTTGCCTTGCTACATCGCGGACCCGAGTTCCAGGTTGCCTATCTCGGCCGGTCGCACCGAAACGTCGTCGCTGCCAGCGGCGACTGTTGCTTTGTTCCGGCAGGCCACGAAATGATGGTGCGTTGTCCCGAGGGCGAGCAACGCGTGCTCGTATGCCACTTGGATCCAGACGTGTTGCGATCGTATTTTGATTGGGAATGGACCCCACTCGAGCTTGCTGGCTGTTTTGATATCAGCAATATTCAGATTCGCGGCAGCCTGTCGAGGATCGCGGAGGAAGTGCTTTGCCCGGGGTTTGCCGCGGACGTCGTCATCGATTCGGCGCTGTCGACCTTGACGGTCGACCTGCACCGTCACTTTCACGCTCCCCGTCACGCCGCTACTCGATCCGTTGGTAGGCTTCCCGCCCACAAGTGGCGGCTTCTCGAGGAAATGATCCATTCGACCGAGCATTCTTTCCCCACAGTGGAGTGGCTGGCGGCGCGCTGCGGCTTCAGTGCGCGTCACTTATCACGCATTTTCCGCAATACGACTGGCAAGACGCTGGGCGATTTCGTAGCGGAAGTTCGCATCGCCCGCGCCAAACGTCGTCTCGCCGAGCGGGATGCTTTGATCAAAGAAATTGCCTACGAATGCGGTTTTCGCAGTCAATCGGCATTCGCCCACGCATTTCGGCGAGCGACCGGCCACACCCCACAACAATACCGCCAGAACTCGGCTCACTGACGCGATGGCCGCCTCGCGACACTTTGTCGGACTTGCGACAGCAACAGCGACGGCGAACCACGGGTAGTTCTCTTACGCTAGGGACTTGAATACGCGGAGGACTCAATGAGCGCGCTTCAAGAGATTTTTTCCCTGCTCGATGTCGCTGATCCCTATCGTGCCGCGCCCGCCGGCCTGCGCGACCTGCAACTCGAGGCGCTGCGCGAGCGTTTCGCTGAAAAATGCCGGCAGATTCCCATCCTCGCACGGCGTGCCAAGGAGACGGGTATCGAGGAGATCCGCTCGCTCGACGATGTCGTACCGCTGCTGTTCACCCACACCAATTACAAGAGCTATCCCGAGTCATTCGTCGACAAGGGGCAGTGGGCGAACATGAATCTGTGGCTGCAGACGCTCTGCAGCCCGCCGGTCCGCAATGTGCGATTGGACGGCGTTCGCGACGCAGACGACTGGCTCGCCCGCCTCGCTGAGGCGGGCCATCACTTGTTCGCTTCGAGCGGAACCTCCGGTAAATGCTCGTTCCTGAATCAAACCAGCAAGGATCTCGATGTCGCCGATCGGGCCTATCAGCTTTCATTTGATGCGCAGAACCAGACGTTCCGCGCAGCGAATGATCGTCCCGCGTTCGTGTTCTTTCCGCAGCACGGCGTGCACCGCCTCTGCCGGCCGAATGCGCATTTTTGGCACCGAATCGCGGCTCCCGGCCAACTGCATTTCCTATCCAATGAGCCCTTGCGCGCATCGCCCGGCATCCGTGCCGGACAGTTACGAAGAGCGCTCGCGGCAGGCACTGCGCTGCCGGACACAATCGCTGCATTCGAGGCCGACAATCGAGCGCGGCAGCGCCTCATGTCGGCAGCCATGGACGACATGATCGATCGTATATACGAGCTGCGGCATGAACGTATGGTATTCGGCGTAATGTGGCCGGCCGCGTACCAGCTTGTCCAAGCCCTGCGCACGCGCGGCGTCAAGGACGGCGAATTCCATCCGGAAACCGTTTTGTTTCTCGGCGGCGGCGTCAAAGGCGTACAGCTGCCCGATGACTTCCGCGAACAGATCCGCAAGTTCTTCGGTGTATCGCCCCGCAACTACAGCAACTCCTACGGGATGGTTGAGATGACCGGACTGAATCCGTTCATTCATCATAGACAGGCTTATGCGATGGCGCCTTGGATCGTGCCGCTGATTCTCGATAAAAGCGGCGAAAAACTGCTCGATCCGCAGGCCACCGGCGGAGTCGTAGAGGGACGGATGGCGCTATTCGACTTGCTGACCGACGCGCGCTGGGGCGGCCTGATTTCCGGCGACCGAGTTGAAGTCGACTTCCGCCCGACGGACGAGTTCTCTGGCCCGCTGGTGCTCTCGATCGCCCGCTACGCCGACCTCGAGGAAGGCGAAGACAAGCTGACCTGCGCCGGTACCATCGATTCATACGTACGCGGTTCGATCGCCGCATGATCCTGATTCCGCACTTCACGCGGGGAGAAATACGAATTGCGGCCGATGTGGAGCACCGCTCGCGATCGCAGTCCAGTAAGGTTGCGACGCCGCGCATCATTCTCGACGAACTGGTGTGGCCGCGGCACGAGCCGGTCCCTGCGCTGGATCTTCCGGTCCTGGAGGTCATCGATTTTCTGGCGGAACTCGGCCAACGGTTGGCGTTCGATCGCAACGAGCATTTGCAGGAGGCGCTTGAGCACATGGCGCAATTCAGCACGCTCGACTCACGGATCCTGGAGAACTGCTATCGCGACATCGCAAGCTTGTTCGATCGCAGAGCCGTGATCGCAGAAGCCGAACAGAGCCTGGGCACTCTCGATGTGCTCGACGGCTGGGCGGCCAAAAATCCGCTGTATCCACAGTGCCGAATCCGCGCCATACCGCCGCGGCTGGTGCATGTATTGGCCGGCAATGCACCGATCGTTCCCCCGATCTCCATCGTGCGCGGCGCGATCAGCAAAGGCGTTCATTTGTTGAAACTTCCGTCGAATGACATGTGGACGGCCACAGCCATCCTGCGCACCATGGCCGACATCGATCCGCGCCATCCGACCACGCGCTCTTTCGCAGCGGTCTATTGGAAAGGCGGCGACGCCGCCATAGAGTCGGCCCTCTATCGCTCGCAATATTTCGACAAGATTGTTGTTTGGGGCGGCGAGGCTGCCGTGCGGCACGTGCTCAAGTACGTCGGACCCGGCTTGGAGATGCTGTCATTCGATCCAAAAGTCTCGATTTCAATGATCGGTTGCGAAGCGTTCGCGAGCAACGCAATTACCGTAGAAGTCGCGCGGCGCGCCGCCGCTGATGTCATTGGACTCAATCAGGACGCGTGCTCCGCGTCGCGCTTTCACTACGTCGAGGGTTCGGTCGAGCAAGCCGACGCTTACTGCGAAAAACTGGTTGATGCCATGGGCCGGGACACGCGATATGGACCCGGCGCGAGCAATCTGTTGCCGCCCCGCGAGGTATGCGAGCAGCTCGATATGATGCATAACCTCGAGCCCCTATTTCGGCTATTCGGGCGGTATGACGGACGCGGTCTGGTGATTCGCTCGGAAGAGCCGGTGTCTTTCAGCCCCAGCGGCAAGCTCGTCAACGTGGTTCGCGTAGCCAGCCTCGAGGAGGCTGTGCACTATTCCACCGTCGCCACTCAGACGGTGGGAGTGTACCCGCCGGCCCGACGCCTTTCGCTGCGCAATGCCCTGGCCTCCGCCGGGGCGCAACGCATCGTCGCGCTTGGCGAGGTCAACAGCGGCGGCTTTGGCGGTAAACCGCACGACGCGGGCTGGCCGGTGCATCGCTTCGTACGCTGGGTCAGCGAGGAAGGCGATGATTCCTGTGAGATGCTTCAATGAACGATATGAACGGCAAGGTCGTCATTATAACCGGCGCCAGCAGCGGTATTGGTCGGGCCACGGCCACGCATCTGGCCGGCCTCGGCGCGAAGGTCGTGCTTGGCGCCCGTCGAGCCGACCGGCTGCAATCGCTGGCGGCAGAGATCGGACCTGCAGCGATTTGGAAAGCCGGTGATGTCTCCGTTCTCGGCCACCAGCAGGCGCTTGCAAGCCATGCGCTCGCGCATTTCGGGCGTATTGACGCGCTCGTCAACAACGCCGGCCTGATGCCGGTCTCGCCGATCGCACTCGGCTGCGTCGAAGACTGGGATCGTATGATCGACGTCAACCTGAAGGGTGTGCTCTACGGTATCCACGCGGTACTGGGCCACATGCTCGCGCATGGCCGCGGCAGCATCGTCAATATCGCCTCCGTCGCGGCCCGGAGCGCTGGAGCCGGCGGTGCGGTGTACTCGGCCACGAAGGCCGCCGTCAGCATGCTGTCCGAGGGGCTGCGCAAGGAGACCGCAGGAAAGGTTCGAGTCTGCGTCATATATCCCGGCCTGACCGAATCGGAGTTGGTCGAAAGCGTCACCAACGCCACGATTCGAGAGTACGCGCGTGCACTCTATGCCAACGCCATACCCGCACAGGCAATCGCCGAAGCCGTGGGCTACGCTCTGACCCAACCGGACTCAGTGGCGGTAAATGAAATTACCGTGCGCCCGCTCGCCAATCAGGAGATCTAGCGGCGACAATAGGTCCCCCACTGTCAATCGAGGCACTTGAACCTGATGGCGGTACCTCCGCCTGCCGCCATATCGATCAATAGGCTGTCCTTCCCGGTCACAATCCGGTGCTCGATCGCGAGCGGCTGCGGATTGGTGCGGTAGTCGGCTCCAGGTCCATCACGATAGATCTGCGCTTCGTAGCGCTTGTCGGATGCGAGAAACGACAGTGGCTGAGCCAGTTGGCGTGCGTTCTCGTTGGTCAATGCACCCAGGAACCAGTCTTTCCCGCCGCGCTGCAGTCGCGCGACGACGATAAATTCGCCGATATCACCCTGCAGCGTCTTTGATGTTTCCCAATCGGTGGGCACGTCGCGGATGAACTGGAATGCGTCGAGCCTGGCCTCGTAATTCTCCGGAAGATCCGCGGCCATCGCAATCGGACTATAAAGAACGACATATTCGGCGAGCTGTGTCGCCACCGTTGATTGGACGCGGCGCGAAACGTCTTGCTGACCATGAGCGAGGTCGAAGATACCGGGCGTGAAATCCATCGGACCACCCAGCATGCGGGTAAATGGAATTATGACTGTGTGTTCGGGCGGGTTGGTTGGCTTGCCCCAGGCGTTATACTCCTGCCCGCGCGCGCCTTCCCGACTGATCATGTTCGGCCACGTTCGGCGCAGCCCGGTATCCTTGACGGGCTCATGCGCATCGATCGCGATGTGATGGCTCGCTGCGACCTCGGCCACGTGAAGATTATGGCGCACCATGTATTGGCCGGCGAACCATTCACGGCCGCCGCTCTGATCAATGATGTCGCCACTGTGGCGGACATACCCCGTCTTGACGATCGAGACGCCGTGATTTTCATACAAATGCATCGCATCCTCCAACTGCGCTTCGTAGTTGGGGACGGCACCCGCAGTCTCGTTGTGGCCGATCAAATTGACACCGAGTCTTCGCCCATACGCGGCCACCGCGTCCATGTCGAAATCCGGATATGATGTTGTGAAGCTGAATTTGTCGCCGTTTGCGATCCAATCGCCATTCCAGCCTTGATTCCAGCCTTCCACCAGTACCCCGTCAAAGCCGTATTTGGCGGCGAAATCCATGTAGCGCTCGGCATTGCGTGTGGTAGCCCCGTGCCTGGGCCCGCTCTCCCAAGTGGATTTGTTGACGTGCATTTCCCACCAAACACCGACAAATTTTCCGGGCTTGAACCAGGACACACTCCCGAGCCTATTGGGTTCATTGAGATTCAGCTCAATACGGCTATCGGCGAGCGCGCCGGCGCTGTCCGTGATCAGCACCGTGCGCCACGGAGTTATGAATGGGCCTGTCTTTCGTGCCAGAACGCCATCCGGCCAAGGCATGAGCCACGCTGAGAGCGTCCCCACGCCGTTCCCCGCGAGCAGCATGCTCGGGAAGTCAATCAGCGCGGCTTCATGAAACGCAAGGTAAAGCCCGTTTGCCCCTTTTAGGGTCAGGGGCGTCTCGGCGAGCGTGATGCGTCTGGCATCTGTGTGCGTATAGAGATATTCGTCACGCTCCTGCCCCAGCGCCTGATACCACCAGGCCTCATAGTCGCCCAGCGTATGAAACGACGTCCGGTCCGCGCTGACCGCGACTTCGCGGCCGGTTGGTATTGCGGTGTACCCGTAGCGGAATCCGATCCCATCGTCGAACAGCCGGAACGTGACGTCAACGCTGCTGGTAATTGGTGTATTGCCTTTCAGTCTGACAGTCATCTCCGTATGTTGGTCGCGGATAGTTCGCTCCTCCCCCCACGGCTGCTCCCAGCTGGTATCAGAAGACTTTCGATCTACGCTCGTTATGGCGCTGTAATGCGCCTCGGACTGACCCGCGAAATCAAGGCCCAGGTTCGACGGCGCCAGGATCGGCCTGCCGAGGCGACTTACCTCGAACGTGGCGCGACCGTCCTGCACGGAGACACATAGTTTGATCACACGGCCGGGCGACTGTGCGCACTCGGGAGATGCCGCCCAAGCCGCAGCCGGGATGCACACTGCCGAGAGAATTGCAGCAAACTTGAAGTTCATAAAAGACGCCTTGAGCTTATGTTTCAGCGCAGCCCGGGATTCCGGAACGAGTCGTTCCGGGGACACCCTAAGTCAGCGGGAGGAAAGTGCTAATTATCAATGAAGAAATTGTCAGTCTCCATCGGCTATTAATGGTGCCGTCAATGAGGCTTCCATCGATATCAGCCGCATGCAGTACATTCCCGGAATAAATGACAATCCTGTTGAATGCAGAATCAACCGAGTGCGTCCGTTCAAACAAAGCATTGCTGCCGTTTGTATATTCTCTCGCCGGGGACCCGAGATTTTTCATGTTGCGATTCAGGGCGATTTTGTAATTGTCTGCATTATCGGCGCCCATTTTCTCATAGCCGGTCGTTCTATGCCGATAGAACGAAGTTCCCGAATTGGCGCGATCGAAAAGATAAATGACGGCAGCGAATACTCTTGGGTCGGTGGAATCATAGTGCGGGATTCGTTGTAGAGGCAGTAAATTTGCAGGGCTTTTGTTAACAATGGAAAAGAAGCTGGCATCGTCAGATATATGGCAATTTTCTTCCAGCACGCCTGCATGGTGAAGCGTACGGGTGAGCCATGCGTGAAAAGGCCGTGAGAATTCCGCCGGCACTCGAGCGCGCACACCAGGATATAAATTGCTGTCGTCCTCGATAAACTCAAGACCTAGGCCGAATTTAGCTAACTGTTGTGGGCGGAGGAGGACGTCATCCGCTACGGTCACCGTGATGGGGAACTTTCCAACACGAACCGAGCTGACGCTCGCGTTCGGATTGAACGCGAACATGCCTTCGTCATTTTCGCCGTCGCTCATAAATTCGGTACCGACATCAACTCTCAGCGTCGCTCCAGGCGCGATTGAGCGATTCCCGCTCATTTCGGAGGCGAATAAGGTTGGATATCTGTCCGGTGGAAATAATTACTGAAAAAATCAAATCCATAAGCCCTTCATTCCACAATATTTCAACCTTATCTTTGCCGAGAGATCTGAAGCGATCTTCGTCTATGCTGTACAACCCCTCGACATGCAGGGATTTTCCATCCTCAAGAACGATATCCAGCACAATCGGACAAAGTAGGTCTAGAGATAAGGCCGTATTGATGAAGCTGCTGGTCCGTTTTTGACCGTCGACCAGCTGGCCAATGATGGACAATATTTCCTTTAAATAGGGGGAATCGCTCCCGTCGGCGTTCACTATGGATTTTGAACCAGAAGCGGTGATGCACGAACTTTCAATATCTATGCAGAGAACGTTGTCGGTGGCGCCGCTCGACGGCTCGGCCATTCCGACGAAGAATGGCCGACGCCGTATGTTCAGCGGAACATAAGCGGCGTCCAGTTTCGTTCCGGACCAGAACAGGTTTTCTTCTGGTTCCAGGCCGTTCAGAACATAGGGGGCGAAGCGGCCGGTCTCGGTGTTTTTTGCGAAGACGATCGGATATTGCGTCGCCGCTTTGCGAAATTCGCTGGCCACGATGGGTATCAGGTGCTGGCTGGCGGCGGACGCCTCGGCCAGGCCGGGATTTATCTTCAGTTCGGAGTGTTCCTGGCGCGATAGCTCGACTAAGTGCATGTGAGTAAATCCCGAGGAATTCTAGATCCTTTGCAAGCCAAATTCTCTTATCTTGCGGATGAGATTGCGATTATTGGGAAGCGTTTTCGTCCATTTGATCTTCAAGCTCTCATTGCGAGCAAAAGCCTGCTCGACGGCGTGCCCATGACGATTCGGCTCCCGATCCGACGCATTCATTCTGAAGCCCATGCCAAAAAGAACATATTGATAACTCGCGGCGGGAAACATTTCGGCGTTGCTCGTAAAATCCTGATCGCCGGGCGCTCGATAGCGCCAGAGTTCGATCTGGTCTTTCAGGCTATCAGGAATACTGGCGGGATCGCGGTTATCGATCCAGAACCGCGAGTCCTCGCGCTTGCTGAGGATATAGTGAAGCTTGAGGAAATCGATGATCCGATCCCAGCGATATTGCGTCGTCGCGTTGAAACGTTTTGCGATAACGTCCATCGACTCGCGGGTCGCCGGCAGCATCGCGCCGATCATTTCCGCGGATAGCTCGATCAGCACCAGCGCAGATGCCTCGAGGGGCTCCAGGAAGCCGCCGGCGAGGCCGACGGCCACACAATTGCCCTTCCAGAATGTCTGGCGATGCCCGGCGTGGATCTTGATTTCCCTGGGTTGCAGCGATCGGTGTTTCTCGCCGACATACGCTTGCAGTTCGCCGAGCGCGGCATCGGCGGTAGTATGCCTACTCGAAAATACATAGCCCACGCCCCGGCGGCTCTGTAGTCCAATGTCCCAGATCCAGCCGTGTTTCTGCGCGGTCGATACCGTGTGCGGAACGATGTCGCTGTCCTCGGCGTCGTACGGGATTTGTACGGCCAAGGCACGATCGATGAACAGCACGTCGCTGCAATCGACGAAGGGGACACCCATCGTTTCGCCCAGCAGCAGCGACCTGAACCCTGAGCAGTCGATGAAGAGGTCGCCATCGAGATTTCCTGACTTCTTCGTCTCCAGGTAGGCGATGTCACCCGTCTCGCTCCTGACCACCCTTGTCACGTCGTCTACGACATGCTGGACGCCGAGCCGGTTGACGCAATGATCGCGAATGAACGGTGCGAAGCGCCCAGCATCCAGATGATAGGCATAGTTGGCGATCCCGGCATATTCGGGAGAGGTGATGAGTTTAGGCGCGAGTCCGAGTTCGCATACCGCCTCCTGGTAACTGACCGCATTGGAGAAAGAAGTAGCGTCCTCGCGCATTTGCGCATATTCCATCCAGGCCGATGCCAGGTCCACGGTCGGAAATCCTTCGGGCAGCACCAGCGGATGATAATAGAAATCCGCTGGGTCACCGGTTACCCAGCGCGCAAACTTGGCTCCTTGCTTGAATGAGGTATTGCATTCGCGGAAAAAGACGGTTTCCGAAACACCCATTTTTTTCAGTGTCGTGCGCATCGTCGGCCAGGTACCTTCGCCGACGCCGATCGTGCCGATCGTATCGCTCTCTATTAGCTTGATCCGGATGCCATTCCCGTCTTCCGTACGGTGGCGCGCGGCGATGATCCCGGCCGTGAGCCATCCTGCGGTGCCCCCGCCCACGATGCATATCGAACGAATCACATGCGCCATAACCAATTTCCCCGCGGACAATTCGTTTCCAGCCCCGATTCGTCAATCAGGCCGACGAGGAGTGTAGCGCCCATAATGCGGAAACGAGAGTCGAATTGCCGGGGACGATGAAGCGTCCCCGGCAACCCATGCAGCAGTTCAGAAGCCCGCGCGAAAACCCACCTTGAACCTAGTCCCGCTATCCTCGGCAGAGACGAACTGGTTCTGATAGTAGGCGTATTTCAACACAAGGGTATTCGTAAGGTTGACGCCTTCGGCGAAGACCGCGAAATTCTTGTTGATGTGATAGGTCGCGCTCGCATCCAGCTGGTAACGGGCTCGGACCTGCGTGACGGCCTGTCCGGCGCCGTTCAGCGGAGGCGGCGAGAGGTACTGCAAGAAGTGATCGCGCCAGTTGACCGCCGCTCGAGCCTCGAACGAGCCCTTATCGTAGAACAGCACCGCATTGGCCGAATTGGATAGGCCGGTAACCGCGAACTTGTTGCTGAGATCGCTCGTGTTCAGCTTCGAGTCGCTATTCGCCAGCGTACCGTTCAGTTGGACACCAAAGCCGGTCTCCCCAAACGCTTGCTGAATCGCCATTTCCTCCCCGGTTACGACCGCAGTTGGCCCATTCTGGGGAGCCGTAATGGCGAATTGCGCAGGCAATCCCGTAGTAGGATCGAGCAGCGGTGTCCCGGCAGTATTTTTAACCGGTCCCGTTGTTTGATTCAAAACGATGAAATTACTGACGTTTTTGTAGAATAAACCGAAAGAGACATAGTTTGATCTGCCGTAATAATATTCGACCGAAAGATCCAGATTGTTGGACCTGAACGGCTTCAGGTCAGGATTTCCGCTATTAGCGGCAAAATTTCCCGGCCGCAATGTCGCAAGAGTAGTCACCGGGGAAAGCTGCTCGAGCGTCGGACGCGTCATCGTCTCCGAAGCGGCAAATCGCGCTACCAAGCCATCGGTCACATCCCACCTGAACGTCATGGTGGGTAGGATATCCGTATAGTGGCTCGAGCTCGAGACCGTGCTCGTACCGGAAGTCGTAACCCCATATTGCGTAGCGTCGTTGGCCAGCGTCGTCAGCGCAACGAACTGCGTCGCCAAGCCGCTGATATCCGCGTGCGTATCTTCGACGCGCACGCCGACCACGGTGGTGAACTTCCTTCCCGCTAGATTGCCGACGAACTGCGCGTCCAAATAGCCGCCAAATACTCGTTCGATGACCACCGAATTGTTCACTCTGGGCGGAGCGAAGGTGAACGCCGGGTTGGTCAGGCGCTGTTGAGCGGTGATCGCATTGAATAATGTCTGGGCGTCGAACGTGAGCCATTGCGTCGGCAGGCGATTCGCGCCGCTTAATCCGGAGAGGAAATCGCTACCGACATTGAACACGCCAATCGGAACATTCGGGGGCGCCGGATTATTGTAGCCGCAGGTCGTGCAGCCCGTTCCGCCATCGTTCGAATAGAGCGACGTATCCTTCTTGTCTCGCGAAAAAAACCCGCCCCAGTGGAGATTGGCCAAGCCTTCGTTCGGGCTGTCGCCTTTGTAGGTGAAGTCGGCGTGCAGCTGACCCACCGTATCCTTGACCCCGTAGCCTCGAAGGAGCATGACGTGTTGGAAAAGCGGTTGCGAATCACCCACGACACCGGCGGCATTTTGGATATAGCCGGTGGTGTAGGGAAGAACCGCACCGTCCGACCGATAGCGAATCGTCTGCCCGGTATAGCCGAGCAAGGCAAGTTCACTCTCTTTTCCGCCGTTCGGGTCTTCGTTGGCGCTGGAATAACTGCCGTCAAGACTCAGGTTCACGCGATCCGAAATGTTCCAGTCCGCGTTGAGACCGGTAGCGACCAGATCTGTCTTCTTGTCGTATTTCTTGTCGTGGTAGTCGGATGCCTGGCCGACCCCCTGCGTCATGTCGATCGCCGTCCCATTGGCGTCGGTCACGACGTTACTCAGGTTGGATGCGGTAAACCAGTGTCCATATGACCGTGTGTCGGTCGTGTTCGTGAACTTGGAATACAGCGTGTCGGACGTCAGCGTCAGATTATCGTTTGCCTTGTATTGCAGGACCACGGTACCGCCAATACGCTCGCGAGTCTCGAACTGCGCCTGGCTGCCGAAATCCTGAGGAACGAACAGATTACCCTGCGGATTGCTCCCGGTTTTTTGCACCCCGGCGCCACCGTTGATCTCCGAAGTCGGGGTGCCGCCGTTGACGATCCAGCCATCCGTCGTCGCCGCCTTGAGCTCGTCTTTGCGTTTTTGATAGCTGCCGGAAACCAGCGCGCCGAGTTGTCCGTCGGCGAACAAGTCGCTGACGAGGAACGAGGCGTCGGGCGAAGATTTGCCCGAATTCTGGTCATGGTTCATATCGGCCGAACCGGAGAACTTGAAGCCGGGATAATCGAACGGTCGAGCCGTCTTGATGTTGACGGTCGAACCGACCCCCCCGGACTGCAGGCGTGCCGTCGATGACTTGTAAACCTCTACCCCGGAAACCAGTTCGGATGCCAGGGTGTCGAACGAAAAAGCCCGCCCGCTCGCTTGGCTGGGGTCGGTCGATGTGGCGATTTGCCGGCGATTGACCAATACCGTGTTGAATTCCGGCCCGAATCCGCGAACCGTGATGAATTCGCCTTCCCCGCCCGAGCGGTCAATGGAAACGCCGGTGATGCGCTGAAGCGACTCCGCCAGATTGGTGTCGGGCAGCTTGCCGATATCCTCGGGCGCGATGGCATCGACGATACCCTCCGAATCACGTTTGATCGCGCGTGCGGTGGTCATGCTGGCGCGAATGCCAGTGACGACGATTTCGCCCAAGTCGCCGCTCTGCGCGTCCGCTGCGGACGTGCTGGTTGCCTGAGCAAGCCTTAAGTATCCCGCAGCCTGATATTCGACTGTTGAGGTCGTCGGAGGTGAAGTAGGCACACTAGGCTTATCACCGGTTGTGGCTTTGGCGCCGGGGGACGCCTTCTCTCCAGCAGAACTAACGCGAATGGTCGCGGTACTATCGTTACTGTAAACCGCCTCCAATCCAGTCCCCTGCAACAATTGCTCCAAGGCAGCGTGCTTCTCGAGTTGCCCTGCCACCGGGCGCGCTGTCGCATGGCTGACGACATCATATCGGTACAGCAGCTGCATCTTCGCCTGTGCGGCAAAGCTTTTGAGCGCGTTGGGCAGCGGTTGTGCGGCAATGTCAAATCGTGCCGGATCGGCGCTCGCCTCGCCGGGTGCGGCTAGGACCAGCCCCGACGCGCATGCCAGCGCCTGCAACACAGCCAGCCGAACCAATCGGTTGTTCGTTGTCATCCTCCCCTCCTGTCTTATTTTAGTTCTGCGAATCTTCACGAGCCGTCTCGTACTACGACTCCCGACCGGCAAAAAACCCCCGGTCGATTTTCACCGAACTCGGCCGAATCATCATGGAGGGAAACCCTGCGCCCGGTTCAGGGGCTGACCTAGGCGCTACTTGGCAGGTCCTTCGATGTAGACGTGGCCCTGCCCATCCCGCCGGATCGTCGTGCCAAATCCGTCGTGCAACATCGTCAGCAGCGCTTCCGCCCCTTCAGGGCTGGTCTGAAACGTACCTCCGACGGGCAGCCGGCGCAGGGCATCATCGTCCAACTCGATCTTCAGTGTGGTGTATCGCATCAGTTCATTGACGACGTCACCCAGCGGTTGATCCTGAAAATACAGGCTATTCTTTCGCCAGGCCAGCCGGCGGCCGAGCAGCGTCGAATTGAGCTCGTGGATTACCTTAGCGCGGCCGTGCACGTCGGCCTGCTCACCTGCAGTAACGGCAGCTGCGGACCCGGTAATCCCGGTATCCGTCGGAGGGGACTCATTTGCCGTCGCATTGACAACGTTGACGGTGCCTTCGCTCACCGTCACTTCCACGCCGGTTGGCGTCAAGTAGACATTGAACGCCGTACCGACGGCGCGGACCCAATAGTCGCCGGCGCGAACCCAAAACGGCCGCTGCGTATCGTGGGCTACTTTGAAAAAGGCCTCGCCGCGTTCGAGACGAATGACACGCTGGCGCTGGCTGTAGTCGACCCATATCCGGCTGTTGGTATTGAGATCGAACGAAGAGCCGTCAGCTAACGCCACCGCGGCCTGCTCACCGATTGCCGTTTGAAAGCGGGTCTCTTCCTTTTGTTTGTACAGATTCCAGCCGACGCCCAGCGCCAGCGCGCCGATACCGGCGGCCACGGCGGCAACCGCCCAGCGTCGGCGCGGCGCAGGCGGCGCCGAGGCCGCGTTCATCACTTGACCGAAATTGACGGCGCGAACGAGGGGGCCGGATTTCACGAGTTCCTGCCATGTGGCGGAAAGCTCGGCATAGGCCTTCGCATTGCCTGAATGAGCGCGCAGCCAGGCTTCGAAGCGAGTGCGATCGTCTGCCGTCACGTCGTCGGCGTTCATGCGGGCAAACCAGGTACTTGCCTCTCGCTCGATGTCGCCGGTACTCGGCAGCCTATGAACGTCACCCATGGTCCCGCCTCGGGGCGTCATAGCGTCTTTTCAAATAGCTGTGCGTGTCACGCAGACCGCGCGCGATATGTTTTTCAACCGTCTTGGCCGAGATACCGAGGCGGTCGGCAACCTCCTTGTAGGAACATTCGTGAAATACCCGCAGCGCAAATGCCGCACGGCATTGCGGAGGCAACCGATCGATCGCCTCCTGTATAAGCTGATTGCGTTCGTCGCGGAGCAACTCGGCCTCCAGCGACTCACGCTCAGTTTTGACCCACGAATCACCGAAATTCCCCAATGCGTCTCTCTCCGTGGTCCGACGATGACGGTATTCGTTCGCAGCAAGATTGCGCGCCGTCGAAAAAAGAAAAGCTCTGAGCGTCGTCACCGACTCGCGTTGCCGATAGGTACGAAGAAACGCTTCCTGGACGATTTCCTTCGCCGTTTCACTCGATCCAACGAAGCGCCGAATGTATCGGTGCAACGCTTGGCGGCTCTCAGCGAAGAGCTTCGTGAAAATCTCGGTGCGGGACTCAGATGTCGTCGGCATAGCCGTGTTATCCGTTTCGATCTACGCTACGCCTATTACGGGCTGCTCGGCAACTCTCGCAACTCGACTGGGGGTTTTTATGCTCTCAAGTGTCGTACGCTCTGGAAGCCGCCTCTTTTCATTACAAAAGAACGCCACAAGCGAACGCCGTCTTTTTCGTTCCTCCCTCAACTGGAATCGTGAATTTCATTTGAGTCCCGCACCGCTTGCGGTATCTTGCCGAGCAAACCCGCGCCCTGCCCTCCACGCAATCCGTTTCCGCGGAAATGCACATTCATGACGATTCTTGATATATTCCATAACTAATTGATTTTTAATATATTTAACTCTCAGCAGGCGCGCGCATCGCCGAGACAACGCTCGAGCGGATTGCCGCCGCCGCAAGTTTGATCGTCAGGCCCGCGCGAACTGCCGACAGTGTTCCAAATAAGCGGCCTCGTGGGTGCAGGCAAGAAGAATTAAATGTGCTCGTCGCGCAGGCGGCCGCCGAGTGCCGCCGACAAGCCCGCAATAAAGGCACCGATAAGCATCGATAGGGCGGTGTAGATCGCAGTTTCGGCTGCGACCTTCCGCCCGGCATCGGCTGCTTCCATCGCCTTGGTTCTCGCATCATTGATACTCGTCACAAACTCGTCGACTCGCTCTCTCGCAGCTTCAGGCGATGCGCCGCTCTTCTGTGCGGTCAACGAGGCAAGGTACGTCCGGTCTGCATCCGCTATGCTCCCCTTCGAAATGGCGTTCGCTAAGATATGACCCGCCTCCGCACGGGTATCGGCCGCGCTCGCGGACGCGTCACCCGAAGATCGGAAGAGTTTGTCGACGTTGTAGCTCGCCGCAGGTGAATTGGCAGGAGCCAGCATGCCGCTCGCACTGCCTCCTGCGACTTGCGCCGCGGCACGCGCGCTGCCACCGATAACCGAGGTGATTGAACTTGCGCCGATGCCCGCGACGACCACGGTCGCCAGTGCCCAGGCCACAAATCCATGAGCCGTATCGCGGAAGAACACTTCATGAACGTGGGTCCCGGTCCAACGCGTGCGCAATCGGCCGGTAATGTAGCCGCCCAAACAGGCAGAGATCCATTGAGTCACGATCAGCCAGATGGCGGTTGTCACATTAAAGGTGGTCTCGGAGATACCGTGGTCAGCCCATGGTGATACGGACGCCAATTCGAGTCCTGCGCCCAGGCTCAACAAAACGAGAGAGACCGCCATCGCTACAAATGCACCCGCAAGAATGGCTCCCCACGATGCCGCCGATTGGCCGTGCGACATGACAGGTTCTGCGGCAGCACCCTCCTCCGCTCGCGATGTTAGAATAGCTTGCATACACTTCTGGTTTGCATCCCTTTTTTGTCAACTGTTAACGGTAGATATGTAGATATTTGAAAAATAGAATCTAGTCGTGACGCGGAGTCAGTGCCTTGATAAGAGTTACCAGTAACGCGCCGGAAGCTGCAGCCATCAGCAACGCCTTGCCCGGATTGTCCTTCGCGTACGCCAGTAGACGGTCTGACATGTCGGCGGTGGTGTCGCGCACTTGCTGAACCGCCGTGTCGATCGTGTCCCCGCCTTGCTTGGCCAGAGCTTGGGCTTTACCCGTCGCCCCCTGCAAACCGCCCTGTATTTTCTCCGCCGCTTTATTTGCCAAGTCTTTGCCTTGGTCGGCGAAATTTGTATTGTCCCCGCTCGTATTCATGTTTTGATCCCTTCTCCTATTGATGTAGCACTCGAAATTTCCTTGGGGTGCATGGTGAGTGCAGAACGCTGTCGCTACGATTGGCAAAACTGCTCTGAACCACGTGGGATAACCGCGAATTTTGTTGTAGGTGTCACTGGACAGAGCATTACAATCGACGGAGGCTACACCGCACAGTGAGAGGATTTCGCGGCTACGCGGCTACCCCTTGCCCATAAAGGACCGGCAGAACCATGGAAACAATTGGCGGCGATTTACGTCAGATGCAGCGCACCCCCCTGGCCACGGCTCATGTCGAAGCATTGCGCATCGCGGGCTCTGCTGCCAGCTATCCTGCGGGTGCGTTTCTGGCGCGGCCTGGCGAGCCCGTGGATCGCTTCGTGTATGTCGAGGAAGGTGAGATCGAAGTAGTGAATCCCTATACCGACGAACGCCATTTGCCCTCCACGATAGGTCCGACACAGTTTATGAGCGAGATCTCCCTTCTGAACGGCGGCGCTTGGTCGATGGCGATGCGCGCAGTCCGAGACACACGGGTGATTGAGGTGCCGCGAGAAGCGATGCTGACGCTGATGTCTCAGATTCCAGAGATGTCGGACATCATCATCACCGTGCTTTCGGCGCGCCGCCGCCGCCAACTTGAGGAGCGCATCAGCAGCTTACGGTTGATCGGCGAAGATGATGACCGAAACGTGCGCCGCATCGCGGAGTTTGCGAGCCGCAACCACATTCCGTACATCTCGTTGCCACTGGGGAGTCCTGAAGCCGAAGCGAGCGCCCATCGCTGCGCCATCGCTCCGGGCGTACCCGCCGTCATTTTCGGTCGCGACGTCGTTGTGACTGAGCCCACCCCCGACAAGGTCGCACGCCTGCTCGGCCTCAATCTTGATTTCGGGGACGACGACGTATTTGACGTGCTAATCGTCGGCGGGGGGCCGGCAGGGGTGGCCGCAGGAGTGTATGCGGGAGCCGAAGGTCTCTGTGCGCTGGTTGTTGAAGATGTAGCGATCGGCGGCCAAGCCGGGACCTCGAGCCGCATAGAGAATTATATGGGCTTTCCGACGGGCATTTCCGGTGCCGACCTGGTCTGGCGCGGAGAAGTACAGGCGATGAAATTCGGTACGCGTTTCGCCATGCCGCGGCGAGCGGCGCTCCTTGAGAGGCTCGACGATGAGAGCTTTTGCGCCACTTTCGATAACGGCCAGCGCGTCCGAGCCAAAGCAGTGGTGGTCGCGACCGGGGTGCAGTATCGCCGACTCCCGCTCGCCCGACTTACCGACTTCGAAGGCACCGGCATTTACTATGCCGCGACCGAGATCGAGGCGCGCTACTCCAAGGGGACAGATACGGTTATCATTGGCGGCGGGAACTCCGCGGGGCAGGCCGCGATGTTTCTCAGCCGCTCGGCGCGGTGTGTACGCGTCTTGGTCCGCGGCGCGTCACTTGCCGCCTCGATGTCGAGCTACCTCTCGAGTCGGCTCGAAGCCGATCCCAGGATAACAATCGAATATGGTGCCGAGGTAAGCGCGTTACATGGCGCTGAACACCTCGAAGCGCTGAGTATTCGTGACGTGAAGACCGGGGCGAACCGCGTCGTTGACGCGCGTGCGCTCTTCGTTATGGTGGGGGCTGCGCCAAACACCGAGTGGCTCTCGGGCCTGGTGAAACTCGATGATAAAGGATTCGTTATCACCGGTTCCGGCGTGGGTTCTGCGGCCTCGCCCTTCGCGACTTCGCTGCCTGGCATTTTCGCGGTGGGTGATGTACGAGCAGGCTCCGTCAAGCGCGTCGCCTCCTCGGTTGGCGAGGGATCAGTTGTAATATCCAAGGTCTGGGAGTTCGTAAACCACTAATGCGAGCTTTTATAGATTACTCGCACTTCCAGTTAGCGGCATCGTATGGGAATGCGCCCTTCTTGCCCTTGAACACGGCACTCTGCGGATACGGACAGAGGAGGACTGTGTCAGCGTGACACCAGCGTCTTGCCGGGTGATTGGCACGACCAATTGGCCGCCTCATTGACTGCGCCGTCTTTGTCGGCGAGCGCTTGGTCGAACTTTGCGACCTGAGGATACGGACAGAGCAGGAAATCGCGCGAAGCACCGGCCGATGGAGGCACCAGTACACCGGACACGGTTCCAGACTTCGCGTCTGCGAACAGCATTTGCGCACGATCCTTGCCGCGATGAGTCACCACCGAACCGGGCGCCTTGCCTTTTTCGACCCAATCCATCATGGCTTCGAGCAGCTTGTCCGGACCGTCCTGCGGGCCGGTGCCGCCACCGCAGTGCGACGTGCCGGGAAGGAAGTACAGCTTGGCGAATTTATCAAGCTGGCTCTCTCCGCTCACCGACTTGGCGGCGTCGTGATAGTACCCCAATAGCTCAGTGTCGATGCAGCACGGGTCGCTGACACCGTTCCACATGATGACTTTGCCGCCGCCCTTCTGGAAGCCGCGCAGGTCGGCGCTGTAGGGCACGCCAAAACCGATCCTATTGGTCGCCGCCCACCAGGAGTCCAACTGCTTCTGATCGCTGAAGTTGAAGTCCGACAACGCATTGAAGCTGGGACCAAAGAACACCTTGGCCATGGAGCTGCCGATGACGTAGCCGGGCGAAGTCTTCGCCATGTCTGCCATCGACGTACCATCCGGCCACGGTGGCGGTGTGGCGCCGAGAAAACCGGACCAGACGCTGATGTTGGATAGGGGGTAACCCACTTTGATCGGCCCGCTGGGTCCTTGCGGACCGGCGACGATCTCTTTGACGCTCTTCAGTTCGGGATCGGTCAAGCATTCAGCCTGATCGCCTGCCGCGCACTTGAACTGGTCGAAGTCGACCTTACAGGCGGTATGGTCCCAAATGATGCCGTCTTTCGCGCCATCCAACGCGTCGCATTGTTCGGTCACCTTTTTATCGAGCATCTGCAATTTTGCCGGCGACAGCCATGCGCCGGGCTCACGATTCATCTGCTGGGCGTTGTAAATGAACGCGAGCATCGTCGCGTTGCTGCGCCCTCCGGGCGCCCCAAGCAAAACGCCGTCGAAATCCTCGGGATGGCGTTCGATCGCCATGGTTGCCATGCGGCCGCCGCCCGAACAACCGGAGAAATAGCGGTGAAGTTTTTTGACTTTGTAATAAGCCTTGGTGATTTGTTGCGTGGCCACTGCGGTGACGTGCGCCGCGCGATCAATGTGGTCCTTGGCCTTGGCGCGGTCTACCAAGAACCCCCAGTCCAACATATCTCCCTGGCGGCCCGTGTCCGTACCGGCGACGGCAATTCCCTTATTCAGCGGATTACCGGCAGGGATCTGTGAGTCAGTAGGCACGTAGCCCGCCGAACCGCCCATCCCGATGAAATAGTAACGCCCGGTCCAGCCCGCATCTGGCAGTTGTAAACGGAAATTGACCTGATTTGGCCCCGGATTGTCGGTCCTGATCGAGCCGTCGATCTTGCAGTGAGGCACCGGCAGCGGCGTCGGCGTGGCCGACTTGATGGTCGTACCCGCGGGTGCGAGTGCCTGGATGCTCTCGATGCTGCAATCCGTCGCCGCGAGCAGCGGCGATCCATAGAGGCTCGCCATGACGGCGGCCGACGCGCACCACGCGGTGCGTGTCTTTGTCAGCCCATGTTTCATCGTCTCTCCCTGATCAAAAATATGTCTTTAGAACTGCTTAGGAAACAACCACGCGGCCCGATGCCAGGTTTTCGCATCGACAGGAATCGGCATTCGGTTCGCCGCCGCGGTGGGACGTGACCCGTGCGGTAACGAAATAAACGCCGGGCTGGTCATACGCGTGAGTCGTAGTCATGTCGATACGCGCCGGTTGGCCCGTGATTCTATGCCGCTCGGGGTAGGTGCCCGAACCATCGAAGTCCCATTCGACCAAGATCACAGTGCCAGCTCCCGGCGGCACCTCGCCTTCGACCTGAAGCGCAACGGTCTCGCGTACGCGCACCTGCGCTTTGATCTCTCCGTTCACCCGGACCTTGACTACCGGCTGAATGCCGCCGCGCTCAGCAGCCGACGCGGGCAAGCTGACCTTCCCGTCCTTGAAAGTGAATTGGGTGGCCGACGGCGCGACGCCCTTCTCTACCCAGTCGCATAGATCCCTCAGGCACTGCTCGATGAGCTCGTGATAGTTCACAAGCCATGTCGAGGCGGCTCGCCCCGCCTGCTTCGGCGCCATCTTCGGGCTGATGTGCTCCGCATTCTCCGTCCACCGCAGCCGAAAGTTCTTGGCGGCGCCTTGAGGTCCTTGAGCGCGCTCGACAGCCATCTTGTAGAACAATCCTTGTGGGGGCCACAGCGAGGCATCATGGGTGTGGTGCACCCACATGAGCTTGCCTTCGTACTGACCGGAATACGGCACTCCCATCAGCGGCGACTGCAGCGGCACGCCGTGCTGAGGAAACAGTGGTCGCCCATCCGTGCGCAAGAAATCGTACAGCGCGTCGTCGGAAATGTGGTGGCGGTAGTAGTAGCAGAAGGCGAGGAACGCGCGATTGTCGATACGCACCTCATCCCCGACCTGCACATCGGCGAAGCGCTTGAGGTTCGCTTCGCCATGACCTTCGCAGAAAAAGAAATCGCCGCCATGATTCAAACAATACATCTGGCGGCCGGCCGCTCCTCCGCTCGTGACTTTGACGCCTGCTCCGGTGCGGTAGCCGCGGCCCACGCCTTTGACCTCGATGCCGATCGGCAAATCGAGCTGACCCATCAGGGTTGCGAGCAAGATGACGAATGGCTTGGCGTCTTCGAATTCCGGAACGGCGAAGTCCGGACTGTCTCGCAATTCTCTCGCGGTGACGAGACGGGTCACCTTCCCGCTCGTTTCAATCAGATCGTCGGCGATGTACTGAGGCGAGTCGTGGCCAACGTACCCTGGCTTCGTCCAGAATGCCTGGAAATAGTCAGCGTCATCCTTTTGCAGCATGTCCGCGATGGAGGTCCACAGCCACATCTGTCCCATGGGTTGGCTGATCATGAACTCATCGCCGCGCGGAAACCCCAGGCGGTAGAGGTTCGCCAATTCCTCGCGTTGATGCGCCGTCAGGCCCGCGTAGGGGTCGCCGCCGCCCGGTTGCATGGCGTCGATCACACCCTGCAGCTTCTCGCCGAGCAGCCGCTGCACGTTGAACATTGCACCGAAGGCGATCGGCTGATCGCTGCGCACGCGCGACTTCGATCCCCAAGGTTCGATGTTGCCGCCGCCCATGTAGGGCAATGCCCCATCGTAGACTCCCGCGCCATATTCAAGACACAACGGCGAGCGACGGCCTCCGCCGCTGCCTCCCCAAACGTAACCGTGGCTTGGCGCTTTGCCGTAGATTTCAGCAGCAACGTGTTTGGAAAAGCGCGCGCTTTCGATGCTGGCCCGATGCCCATAAAGCGTGGGATCGTTGCCGCCCTTCGGATCAATGTCATCGCCGATGTGGCCGGAATTCGATTCCACCATGTAGCCGCCCAATCGAGCGACCATCTTCAGTCCCCCGCTGATCTCTCCCGCATAACCGCCAAAAAAATCTTCGTGGCCGGCGTGACCGCCCTCAATGGGATGAAACATCCGCCCGCGCCAGACTTCCTTGCTCGGAAAATAGAATGTGAAGCGGGTATCGGTCCCCGCAAACCCGCCGTGAATCTGCCGATGCGGATACGGCTGTTCGCGCTGCTCGTCGCGGTCAATGTACGGTCTGCCGAAGAATTGATCCGTAACGACGTAGGATTCGATGTCCATCACTGATGCGCCGCTGCTCCGAAACGGTAACGGGCCTCGATTCCCCAAGTGCGAGGCTCGTTATAGATCGCGGAGATGAAGCCGAACGAACTCCACAGCGAATTGACCGCAACCTGATGCACATTGTTCGTCGCATTGTGCATGAAGAAGTCCGCATCGATGGATTTCGAAAAAATATTCGCCCAATCCAGGCGCAGATTGAGATTGCCGTATCCCGGCGTGGGCGGTACGACGTTGGCGTCGGCCAAGGCCTGATCGTTCAGCTGAACCGCGCTTTGACGATAGTAATCGGCCCCGGCCGTCAGCTCTCCGGCGTTCGCGAGCGCTATGCTGTAGCGAAGACCGAGCGTGCCTTGGTGACGCGGCGTGCCGGGGAATGGACTATTGACGAGCGGCAGTCCGCCCACGACGCCAGGCCCCGGAGCAGTGACGCCCGGCCACTGGGTGTATCGGGGATCGATGTACGCATACGTCAGCGACAGCGAGAGATGATCCGTCAATTCCATGATGCTATCTAATTCGAGCCCCTCGATGACCGCCTTCGCAATGTTCGCAGTCTGCTGGACCGGAGCGGCAGGGTTGACGGGGTTGGGTACAAACTCCGTGCGCTGAATGTTGTTGTACCACTGCCAGTAGATGTCCGCGTTGGTCCGGCCCCTGTGCCCGCCCAGCGTCCAATCCGACTTGACGCCCAGTTCAACGTCGGTGAGCGTTTCGGGAGCGAAAGTCGCTTCGAGTCCCGGAAACACCACGGGCGGGAGAATATTCACCCCACCGGGTTTGTTGCCGCGTCGTGTCGCGATATACGTCAGCAGGTAATCTGTCGCCTGCCAGTCGAAGCCAAAGTTCCAGCTGGGAGCCTGGTCGTTCAATGTGGGCTGCGACTGGGTCGCCGTGCAATTGCACGAACCGCCGGGCGTGGCATTCGGCACAATAGTACCCGTTGCATCGTAGCCGCCTTTCAAATTGAGGGAGCGCATATACGACTGCGACCAGCGATAGCCCGCCGTGAATTTCAGCCCGTGCAGCACCCAATCAGATAGGTCCACGGTGAACTGGCCAAAGTAGCCTTTGACGATGTCGAGACTGTCGCCGACCATCTGGCTGGCAATCGTGGGTGCGGTCAGCACGGGCGAGGTCACATTGCCGACGACGCTGAAGATTGCCGGGTCGCCCACATTGAATTTGTGCTCTTCGATGTAGTAACCGAGGATCCAATGGTGCTTGCCATCGACCGTCCCGAGCAGTTGGGCTTCCTCGCTGAAGTCATCGAGCCAATGAGTCTCACCCGTGCTGGTCGGCGTATAGGTCGGCACCCAATTGATGACATCCGCGGTGGTCACGACCGTGGCGTGGGTCACAGCAGAACCGCCCGCCAGCTCGCGCAAGTTCTCGACGCCATAGTTTTTTTGCGTGGCGAAAATGTCCCTGAAGGTCACATCGCCCACGTAAGGAAGGTCAGTGGCACTTAGGCTCAGGATGTCGTTGAGGTACTGGGTGTGCCCCTGCAACTGTGTTTCCACCGACGTTTGATTGTCCCGAACCGCATTGCCCCCCGCTGCCACGCGCGCGGCTTCTGCATTCAACTGGCTGGACAACTGCGCCAGAATGGCGGTGCGCTGGGCAAAACAGGCGCCGGCGCCCGCCGGATTTCCCGGATTGAATGCCTGGCAGAGGAACCCGACGATTGCTCCGCCGGTGGGACCGTATGGCGTAAGTCCGGGAACAGGATTATACAGCGGCAGGGCATTGTTGACTTTTAGCAGCACCACGCTGCCGGCGGTTTGGTCGGTCTTGTTGTTCTGAAACATCAGGTAATTGTCGAACCACTTGACCGGCGTGAAGGAGACACCGACGCGAAATGAATCGGTGCGCCGGTCATCCTGCATCTGGCCGGTCGAGAGACTGCGCGTGAAGCCGTCGCGGCGCACGCTATCGCCGGCGATGCGGATTTTCAGCTTGTCATCCAGGAGGGGAATGTTCACGAAGCCCTGGTACTCGTGATAGTGAAGGTTCCCTTCGGAGACTTGTACCGTGCCCGAGAACTCATTGCCCGGACGCGCCGGCTCGAAGAGTACCGCACCCCCCGTGGTGCTGCGGCCGAACAGCGTGCCCTGCGGTCCTTTGAG
>DASXYI010000035.1:0-43368 GCA_036502605.1 Steroidobacteraceae bacterium | reverse complement strand
AGATAGTGGTGGAGTTGATTGCCCCGATCGCGATGGAACAGGGCCTGCGATTCGCCATCCGTGAGGGGGGTAAAACCGTGGGTGCCGGGGTTGTAGCCAAGGTGATCACGTGATCCGTGCGACCAAGACCGTCGGTGCCGGAGTCGTCGCGAAAGTAATCGCCTAGTAATGCGCTTCGCGCAACGTTCAACGGGGTCGCGGCGACCCCGTCCCTTAGGGGCGAGGCCGCAGCGGCCTCGCAGATTCTGCGCGTAGTGCATGTTTAGCATAGGGCAGTAGCTCAATTGGCAGAGCGGCGGTCTCCAAAACCGCAGGTTGGGGGTTCGATTCCCTCCTGCCCTGCCACTTGGGCAGGTCTATGGATAGCGATGAGTGAATATGGCGAAAATGCATGAGGTTTGATTTAACGCTCGCGCAGCGCCTGAGCAAGTAAACATGGCAGAAGTTCAAACATCTCCGGGCGCATCGGCGAAGGATACTGCGCTCATAACGCTGTCAATCCTGGTGCTATTTGTCGGGATTGGCGCGTTTTACTGGTACGAAGACCGGTCGCTGTCGATTCGCATTGCCATGGTCGTCGCCGGCTTGGCGCTGGGTGCGGGCCTGGCGTGGTTCAGTTGGTACGGCCGCGAATTCTGGCAATTCGCCCAAGCGGCGCGTATCGAGTTGCGCAAGGTCGTATGGCCGTCGCGCGACGAGACGGTCAAGACGACTTATGTCGTGTTTATTTTTGCCATTGTGATGGGCTTGTTTTTTTGGGGACTCGATTGGGTTCTCACCTGGCTGACCCGGTTGTTGACCGGTCAGTCCGCTTGACGAATTCGGAGCGCTTATGTCCCTGCGATGGTATGTAGTTCACGCCTACTCGAATTTCGAGCACAAGGTGTCCGAGTCTCTGAAAGAGCGCGTCAAGCGGGCGGGCTTGGAGGCCAAGTTCGGCGAGATCCTGGTGCCGACCGAAGAGGTCGTCGAAATGCGCGACGGCCAGAAGCGTAAGTCCGATCGAAAATTCTTTCCGGGCTACGTGCTCGTGCAGATGGAGATGGACGAGGACACCTGGCATTTGGTCAAAGAAGTGCCCAAGGTCTTGGGTTTCATCGGCGGCACCAGCGACAAGCCGGCGGCGATCACCGACAAAGAAGCGATGTCGATTCTGCGCCGCGTGGAAGAGGGTGTGGACAAGCCCAAGCCGAAGGTGCTGTTCGAGCCGGGCGAAGTGGTGCGGGTGACCGATGGGCCGTTCAACGACTTCAATGGCGTGGTCGAATCCGTGAATTACGAGAAAAACCGGCTGCAGGTGGCGGTGCAGATCTTGGGGCGCTCGACGCCCGTGGAATTGGACTTTTCGCAGGTCGAGAAAGGTTAATTAGTTATCGGGCGGGGCCGCATCGGCCCCGTTGAAAGGTGGCGCGTAAGCGCCTAAAGAGTTGCGCGAAGCGCATGGGAATTCGGGGCCGGGCATCGACCCCGTAGATTCTGGCGCGTAAGCGCCTAAATAAGGGGAGTCGCGCTAGCGGCGACGTTTGTACCCACAGGAGAAGCGAACATGGCGAAGAAAGTTACCGGCTACATCAAGCTGCAGATCCCTGCGGGCCAGGCGAACCCGAGCCCACCGGTGGGCCCGGCCCTAGGCCAGCAGGGTGTGAACATCATGGAGTTCTGCAAAGCATTCAATGCGCAGACTCAGGCCTTGGAAAAAGGATTACCGACCCCAGTTGTGATTACGGTGTACAGCGACCGCAGCTTCACCTTCATCATGAAGACGCCGCCGGCGTCGGTGTTGATCGCCAAGGCGCTCGGTATCCCGAAAGGCAGCGCCACCCCGAACACCGCCAAGGTCGGCAAGGTATCGCGCAAGCAGCTCGAAGATATCGCCAAGTTGAAAATGCCCGACCTGACGGCCGGTGATCTGGAAGCCGCCGTGCGCACCATTGCCGGCAGCGCACGCAGCATGGGCGTCGACGTGGAGGCACTCTAAAATGGCGACGACAGTGAAAAGAACGAAGGCGTGGAAAGAAAAATTGCCTCCGGGCAAGTCCTACGCCATCGACGAAGCGTTGAAGCTCGTCAAGGAATTTGCCACTGCGAAGTTCAATGAATCCGTGGACGTCTCGGTCAATTTGGGCGTGGATGCCACCAAGTCGGACCAGCAGGTCCGCGGCTCGACCGTGATGCCGCATGGTACGGGCAAGACCGTGCGCGTGGCCGTGTTCACGCAGGGTAAGAATGCCGATGCCGCCAAGGCGGCGGGCGCCGATATCGTGGGCTTCGAGGATTTGGCCGAGAAGGTCAAGGCCGGCCAGATCGATTTCGACGTCGTGATCGCGAGCCCCGATGCCATGCGCATCGTCGGCCAATTGGGCCAGATCTTGGGTCCCCGCGGATTGATGCCGAACCCCAAGGTGGGAACGGTAACTCCGAACGTGGCGGAAGCCGTGAAGAACGCGAAATCCGGGCAAGTGCGGTACCGCACCGACAAGGCAGGCATCGTGCACGCGCAGATCGGGCGCGCCAGCTTCGAGCCGGCCGCTCTGAAGGAGAATCTCATGACGCTGGTTGCGGATCTGCAGAAGATCAAGCCGGCGACATCCAAGGGCATCTATCTCAAGAAACTGACCGTGTCCTCGACCATGGGTCCGGGCGTTACGGTCGATCAGACCAGTTTGGGCTTGTAATTGGTATTCGATTCTAAATTTTATAGGACGGGGTCGCTTCGACCCCGTACGAGTTGCGCGAAGCGCATGGGCATCGCGTAAGCGCATGAGAAGGCTGCGTGAGGCCGCAAGGCTAAGCGCAACCACTATCGAAGACCGCAGGCGGGCAAGGGCCCTTAAAGATCGGCCTGCGCAGATGGTGGGACCCGAATCAGGATTTTCCTGGTGAAGGTCGCACCGAGTACGACGGCGTACTCAAAGGGTGGGTAGGAGCGAGGGCTCCTACCTTGTGTGACGCTTCTGACCGGGAAACCAAAATGGCACTCAAGTTAGAAGAGAAGAAAGTCGTGGTGGCAGAGGTCAACGCGGTCGCGGCGAAAGCCCTGTCCGTAGTAGGCGCAGAGAACCGTGGCTTGACGGTGACGCAGATGACCGATTTGCGGGCGAAAGCGCGCAAGGACGGTGTATATGTGCGAATCGTCAAGAACACGCTCGCGCGCAGAGCCGTTGCCGGCACCGCTTTCGAGTGCATTTCTCCGGCGCTGAAAGGACCCATTGTCCTCGCATTCTCCAACGATGATCCGGGCGCTGCCGCGCGGATCGTCAAGGCGTTTTCGAAGGACAACGACAAACTGGTGACGACGCTCGTGTCTTTGGGCGGGCAATTGCTCGAGCCCCAGGATCTCGACCGCGTGGCTTCATTGCCCACGCGCTCGCAGGCGCTGTCGCTGTTGTTGGGTGTGCTCAAGGCGCCGATTTCGAAGTTCGTTGGTACGTTGGCGGCTCCCAACTCGAAGTTGGTACGGACGCTGGCTGCCGTTCTCGAGGCTAAAAAGACTGCAGCCGAGAAGAGCGGTGCGTCGGCGTAGCCGGTGGACCTTGGCGAATTAAACCTGATTCGGGTCGCAAGACCTTTAATGTTATTTGGAGACGATAATGGCTGTAAGTAAAGACGAAATCCTCGATGCGATTTCCAAGATGTCGGTCATGGAAGTGGTCGAACTGATTTCCGACATGGAAAAGAAGTTCAACGTCACGGCAGCTGCTCCCGTAGCGGCGGCCGCGGCTGGCGGTGCTGCCGCTGCGGCTCCGGCGGCCGAAGCCCAGACCGAATTCACGGTGACGATGACCGAGTTCGGCGCCAACAAAGTGGGCGTCATCAAGGTTATCCGTGAGATCACGGGTTTGGGCTTGAAGGAAGCGAAGGACCTGGTTGAGGGTGCTCCGTCGGTCGTCAAGGAAGGCATTCCGAAGACGGACGCCGAGACGATCAAGACGAAGCTCGAGGCTGCCGGCGCAAAGGCTGCTATCAAGTAGTGACCGCCGCTGATGTGCGCGGGTCGGCAGTTGCCGCGAATTTCGCGGCGGCTGCCGGCTGCGCCTTTGATTTTGATGTTGGTTTCAAGCTCGCGCGGCGAGCATTTATCGATCGGGGTCGCTTCGACCTCGTCAATTCGGCGCGTCAGCGCCTAGAAACGGCGGTAGCGCCTGGGAAGGACTAATGGCTTATTCGTTCACCGAAAAGAAGCGCATTCGTAAGAACTTTGGCAAGCGGCCGAGCATCCTCGGCACGCCATACTTGCTGGCGATCCAATTGGATTCGTACCGGCGATTCTTGCAGGCGGACGTTGCGGAATCCAAACGCGACGAAATCGGCCTGCACGCTGCTTTCGACAGTGTGTTCCCCATTTCCAGCTACTCCGGCAACGCGACGCTCGAGTATGTGAGCTATCGCCTGGGCGAGCCGGTATTCGACGTCAAGGAATGCCAACTGCGCGGTTTGACCTACGCGGCGCCGCTGCGCGTCAAGGTGCGGCTGGTGGTGCTCGACAAGGAAGCGAGCGGCGCGAAGAAGCCCGTCAAAGACGTGCGCGAACAAGAAGTGTACTTGGGCGAATTACCGCTCATGACGGACAACGGCACCTTCATCATCAACGGCACCGAGCGGGTCATCGTCTCGCAGCTGCATCGCAGCCCGGGCGTGTTTTTCGATCACGATCGAGGTAAGACGCATTCATCGGGCAAATTGCTGTTCTCCGCCCGCATCATTCCGTATCGCGGTTCCTGGTTGGACTTCGAATTCGACCCGAAGGACTGCGTGTTCGCGCGCATCGATCGCCGCCGCAAACTGCCGGTCACCATCATCCTGCGCGCGCTTGGATACACCGAAGAACAGGTGCTCGACATCTTCTTCGAGAAGAACACTTTTTATCTCTCCAAGAAGGAAATCGAGTTCGAAGTGATCCCGCAGCGCTTGCGCGGCGAGACCGCGGCGTTCGAGATTCGCGTCGGCAAGAAGGTGGTCGTGGAGGAAGGGCGCCGCATCACCGCGCGCCATGTTCGCGAACTCGAGGAAGCGCAGGTCAGGCGCCTGCCGGTCCCGACGGACTACATGCAGGGCAAGGTGCTGGCGCACGACATCGTCAACACGGAGACGGGCGAGATCCTGGCGAAGGCCAATGAGATTCTGACCGTCCCGACGGTCGGCAAGCTCATCGAGAGCGGCATCACGGAAATCCGTACGCTGTACGTCAACGATTTGGATCGCGGTCCGTACATCTCGGACACGCTGCGCATCGATCCGACCAAAACCCGCCTCGAGGCGCTGGTCGAAATCTACCGCATGATGCGTCCCGGCGAGCCGCCGACCAAAGACGCCGCCGAGAACCTGTTTCAGAACCTGTTCTTCAACGGCGAACGCTACGATTTGTCGCCGGTCGGGCGCATGAAGTTCAACCGCCGCGTGGGCCGCGAGGAAATCACGGGCTCGGGCGTGCTGAGCAAAGAAGACATCATCGAGGTCATGAAGACCTTGATCGATATCCGCAACGGCAACGGCCACGTGGATGACATCGACCACCTGGGCAATCGGCGCGTACGCAGCGTCGGTGAAATGGCGGAGAACGCATTCCGCATCGGCTTGGTACGCGTCGAGCGCGCCGTGAAGGAACGGCTGACGATCGCCGAGAGCGAGCCGATCATGCCGCAAGAGATGATCAACGCGAAGCCGGTGGCGGCCGCGGTCAAGGAGTTTTTCGGCTCCTCGCAGCTGTCCCAGTTCATGGACCAGAACAATCCGCTCTCGGAAGTCACGCACAAACGCCGCGTTTCTGCCTTGGGCCCAGGCGGCCTGACGCGCGAGCGCGCCGGATTCGAAGTACGCGACGTGCATCCGACGCACTACGGCCGGGTGTGCCCAATCGAGACGCCGGAAGGTCCGAACATCGGCCTCATCAATTCGCTGGCCGTGTATGCGCGCACCAACGATTACGGCTTCCTGGAAACGCCGTATCGGCGTGTTTCGAATGGCGCGGTGACCGACCAGATCGATTACCTCTCGGCCATCGAAGAAGGCCAGTACGTGATCGCGCAGGCGAATGCCGCCTTGAACGATAAGGGCGAGTTCACCGACGATCTGATTTCCTGCCGTACGCAGAACGAGTTCACCTTGTCGTCGCCCGACAAGGTCGACTTCATGGACGTGTCGCCGAAGCAGATCGTGTCGGTGGCGGCGTCCTTGATCCCGTTTCTGGAACATGACGACGCGAACCGCGCCCTCATGGGCTCGAACATGCAGCGCCAGGCGGTGCCGACCCTGCGGTCGGAGACTCCGCTGGTGGGCACGGGCATGGAACGTGCGGTCGCCATCGACTCCGGCGTCACCGTGGTGGCCCGGCGCGGCGGCAGCGTCGATTCGGTCGATGCCTCGCGCATCGTGGTCCGGGTGAACGACGATGAAACGACGGCCGGCGAACCCGGCGTCGACATCTACTCGCTCACCAAGTACACGCGTTCGAACCAGAACACCTGCATCAATCAGCGTCCGCTGGTGCGTGCCGGCGATGCGATCAAGCGCGGCGACGTGCTGGCGGACGGGCCGTCGACGGATTTGGGCGAGCTCGCGCTCGGTCAGAATCTGTTGGTAGCCTTCATGCCGTGGAACGGCTACAACTTCGAGGACTCGATCCTCATCTCCGAGCGCGTGGTTGAGGAAGATCGCTTCACCACCATTCATATCGAAGAGCTGACCTGCGTCGCGCGCGACACCAAGCTGGGCCCGGAAGAAATCACCGCAGACATTCCCAATGTGGGCGACTCCGCGCTTGCGAAGCTGGATGAAGCGGGCATCGCGTTCATCGGAGCGGAAGTGCGCGCGGGCGACATTCTGGTGGGTAAGGTCACGCCGAAGGGCGAGACGCAACTGACGCCGGAAGAGAAGCTGCTGCGGGCGATCTTCGGCGAGAAGGCCTCGGATGTGAAGGACACCTCGCTGCGCGTGCCCCCGGGCATGGACGGCACGGTGATCGACGTGCGGGTGTTCACCCGCGATGGGGTCGAGAAGGACTCGCGCGCGTTGGCGATCGAAAAATCGGAACTCGAGCGTGTGCGCAAGGACTTGGCCGATCAGCAGCGCATTCTGGAAGACGATTTGTTCCAGCGCGTGCGCGGAATGATCGAGGGCAAGGTCGGCGAAGCCGGCCCCAAGAAACTCAGATCCGGCACGCAGATCGATGAGGCCTATCTCGCCGATCTGCCGCGCGAACAGTGGTTCGAGATCCGCTTCAAGGACGAAGAGACCAATGCGCAGCTGGAGACGGTTTCCGAGCGCCTGAAGGGTCAGCGCAAGACGTTCGAAAAGCGCTTCGAAGAGAAGAAGGCCAAGATCACGGCGGGCGATGATCTGGCGCCGGGCGTGCTCAAGATGGTCAAGGTGTACCTGGCGGTGAAGCGCCGTGTGCAGCCGGGCGACAAGATGGCGGGCCGTCACGGCAACAAGGGCGTGATTTCCTCCATCGTCCCGGTCGAGGATATGCCGTACATGGCGGACGGTACGCCGGTCGACATCGTGCTGAATCCGCTGGGCGTGCCTTCGCGCATGAACATCGGTCAGATTCTGGAAACTCACCTGGGGTGGGCTGCGAAGGGTTTGGGCGCCAAGATCGGCAAGATGCTGGAAGTCCAGCATGCGGTCGTGGAACTGCGCAAATTCTTAGGGCAGGTCTACAACGAGACCGGCGGCCAGAAAGAAGACATCAAGTCCATGAGCGACGCCGAAGTCATCGAGCTTGCCAGCAATTTGAAAAAGGGCGTGCCGATGGCGACGCCGGTGTTCGACGGCGCCAGCGAAGAGGAGATCAAGAATCTTCTGACGCTTGCGGATCTGCCGACGTCGGGTCAAACCACGTTGCACGACGGACGTACCGGCGAGCAGTTCGACCGGCCGGTGACCGTGGGCTACATGTACATGTTGAAGTTGAACCATCTGGTCGACGACAAGATGCATGCGCGTTCCACTGGACCGTACAGCTTGGTCACTCAGCAGCCGCTGGGCGGCAAGGCGCAGTTCGGCGGTCAACGCTTCGGCGAGATGGAAGTGTGGGCGCTCGAGGCGTACGGCGCCGCGTACACCTTGCAGGAAATGCTCACCGTCAAGTCCGACGACGTCAACGGACGCACGCAGATGTACAAAGCGATTGTCGACGGCAACCACGAAATGAAAGCCGGCATGCCGGAGTCGTTCAATGTCTTGGTCAAGGAGATACGTTCCCTGGCCATCAACATCGAACTCGAGAGCGAGGCCTAATCCATGAAAGATTTACTCAAGTTGTTCAAACAGCAAGTGCCGGTCGAGAATTTCGATTCGATCAAGATCGGTCTTGCGTCGCCGGACATGATCCGGTCCTGGTCGTACGGCGAAGTGAAGAAGCCGGAGACCATCAACTACCGCACGTTCAAACCGGAACGCGACGGCTTGTTCTGCGCGAAAATCTTCGGTCCCGTCAAGGATTACGAGTGTCTGTGCGGCAAGTATAAGCGCTTGAAGCATCGCGGCGTGGTGTGCGAGAAGTGCGGCGTCGAAGTGACTCAGTCCAAGGTGCGCCGCGAGCGCATGGGCCATATCGAGTTGGCGAGCCCCACTGCGCACATCTGGTTCTTGAAGTCGCTGCCGTCGCGCATCGGGTTGATGCTCGACATGACCTTGCGCGAGATCGAGCGTGTGCTGTATTTCGAGGCCTTCGTGGTCGTCGATCCGGGCATGACGTCCTTGCAGCGCGGCCAGCTCCTGACCGATGAAATGTATCTCGAGTCGATCGAGGAGCACGGCGATGAGTTCGACGCCCGCATGGGCGCCGAGGCGGTGCATGAACTGCTCAAGTCCATGGATCTGCCGTCGGAGATCGTCAAAGTCCGCGAAGACATGGCGAACACGAACTCCGAGACGAAGATCAAGCGGCTGTCGAAGCGCTTGAAGCTCATCGAGGCGTTCATGGAGTCCGGCAACAAGCCGGAGTGGATGGTGCTCACCGTATTGCCGGTGTTGCCGCCCGACCTGCGCCCGCTGGTGCCGCTCGACGGCGGCCGCTTTGCGACATCCGATTTGAACGATCTGTATCGCCGCGTCATCAACCGCAACAACCGTCTGCGCCGGCTCCTGGAGCTGAACGCGCCGGACATCATCGTGCGCAACGAAAAACGCATGCTGCAGGAAGCGGTCGATGCCCTCTTGGACAATGGCCGCCGCGGCCGGGCCATCACGGGCACCAACAAGCGTCCGCTCAAGTCCTTGGCCGACATGATCAAGGGCAAGCAGGGCCGGTTCCGTCAGAACTTGCTCGGCAAGCGCGTGGATTACTCGGGCCGTTCGGTCATCGTCGTGGGCCCGACCCTGCGTCTGCACCAGTGCGGACTGCCGAAGAAGATGGCGCTGGAGTTGTTCAAACCGTTCATCTTCTCCAAGCTGCAGCTGCGCGGTGAAGCCTCGACCATCAAGGCTGCAAAGCGTTTGGTGGAGCGCGAGGGACCGGAGGTGTGGGACATCCTGGAAGAGGTGATCCGCGAACATCCGGTGCTGCTCAACCGCGCCCCGACCTTGCATCGTTTGGGCATCCAGGCGTTCGAGCCGGTATTGATCGAGGGCAAGGCGATCCAGCTGCATCCGCTGGTGTGCACGGCCTTCAACGCCGACTTCGACGGCGACCAGATGGCCGTCCACGTGCCGCTCTCCATCGAGGCGCAGCTCGAAGCGCGTGCCCTGATGATGTCGTCCAACAACATTCTCTCGCCCGCGAACGGCGAGCCCATCATCGTGCCGTCGCAGGACGTGGTGCTCGGGTTGTACTACATGACTCGTGAAAAGGTGGGCGCCAAGGGCGAGGGCATGGCGTTCAGCGATGTCGCCGAAGTGCACCGTGCCTATGAGAGCCGCAACATCGATCTTCAGGCCAAGGTCAGAGTCCGTCTGTCCGAATACATCCGCGACCCCAAGGGGCAGCTGGTGCAGAACATTCGGGTGGTGAACACCACGGCCGGCCGGGCGCTGCTGTCCGAGATTCTGCCGCACGGGCTGTCGTTCGATGCCATCAACCAGGACATGACCAAGAAGATCATTTCCGCGACCATCAACCTGTGCTACCGCACGGTGGGTCTCAAGGAAACCGTCGTGTTCGCCGACCAGCTGATGTACACCGGCTTCCAATATGCCACCCGCGCGGGCGTATCGATCGGCGTGGATGACATGGTCGTCCCGCAACAGAAGATCAAGATCCTGGCGACGGCCGAGCGTGAAGTGAAGGAGATCCAGGAGCAGTACTCCTCCGGTCTCGTCACCAACGGCGAGCGTTACAACAAGGTGGTCGACATCTGGTCGCGTACCAATGACCAAGTGGCCAAGGCCATGATGGAAAAGTTGGGTACCGATGAGGTCACCGACAGCAAGGGCAACAAGGTCCGCCAGAAATCGTTCAATTCGATCTTCATGATGGCCGACTCCGGCGCGCGCGGTTCCGCCGCGCAGATTCGTCAGCTGGCCGGCATGCGCGGCCTGATGGCGAAGCCGGACGGCTCCATCATCGAAACGCCGATTACGGCGAATTTCCGCGAAGGCTTGAACGTGCTGCAGTACTTCATCTCCACTCACGGTGCGCGTAAGGGCTTGGCCGATACCGCCCTGAAGACTGCGAACTCCGGCTACCTCACGCGGCGCTTGGTCGATGTGGCGCAGGATTTGGTGGTCACCGAAATCGACTGCGGTACGGGCTTCGGGCTTTCGATCACCCCCATCGTCGAAGGCGGCGATGTGGTCGAGGGCTTGGGCGAGCGCGTCCTGGGGCGCGTGGCCTCGGAAGACGTGGTCGCGGCTGCCAGCGGTGAAGTGCTCGTCAAAGCCGGCACGTTGATCGATGAAAAGCTGGTGAAGCTCCTCGAGAAGATGGGCATCGATCAGGTCATGGTGCGATCGCCCATCACCTGCGAAACCCGCTACGGCGTCTGCGCTCAATGCTACGGCCGCGATCTGGGCCGTGGTCATCGCATCAATATCGGCGAGGCCGTGGGCGTCATTGCGGCGCAGTCAATCGGCGAACCGGGCACGCAGCTCACGATGCGTACTTTCCACGTCGGCGGCGCGGCCTCGAGAGCGGCAGCGGCCAATGGCGTCGAGGTCAAGTCGAAGGGCACGATTCGTCTGCACAACATCAAGACCGTGCGGCATGAAAAGGGCCACCTGGTCGCGGTGTCGCGTTCCGGCGAATTGGGCGTGGTCGATGAGTTCGGCCGCGAGCGCGAACGCTACAAGATCCCGTACGGCGCCACCATCACGGTGAACGACGCCGATGTGGTGGCGGCCGGTCAGTCGGTGGCGAATTGGGATCCGCATACCCATCCGGTGGTCACGGAAGTGGCCGGCATGATCAAGTTCTCCGACTTCGTCGACGGCATCACCGTCACGACCCAGGTGGACGACGTCACCGGTCTGTCCAGCACGGTGGTGTTGGATCCGAAGCAGCGTGGTTCGGGCGGCAAGGACCTGCGCCCGGTCGTGCGTTTGACCAATGCCAAGGGCAAGGAAGTCACGTTCGCCAATACCGATATCCCGGCGGTCTACGCGTTGCCTGCGGGCGCCATCGTCAGCCTGGAAGACGGCTCCAAGGTGTCGGTCGGCGACGTCATCGCTCGTATCCCGCAAGAGTCTTCGAAGACCCGCGACATCACCGGCGGCTTGCCGCGTGTTGCCGACTTGTTCGAAGCCCGTAAGCCCAAGGATTCCGCGATTTTGGCGGAGCGCAGCGGTACGGTCAGTTTCGGCAAGGAGACCAAGGGCAAGCGCCGCTTGATCATCACCAACGAGGCAACCGACAAGTACGAGGAGTTGATCCCGAAGTGGCGCCATCTCAACGTGTTCGAAGGCGAGCAAGTGGAGAAGGGCGAAGTCATCGCCGACGGCGAGCCGAACCCGCATGACATATTGCGGCTCCAGGGCGTCGAGGCCCTGGCGAACTACCTGGTACGCGAGATCCAGGACGTCTATCGGCTGCAGGGCGTGAAGATCAACGACAAGCACATCGAAGTCATCGTGCGGCAGATGTTACGTAAAATCGAGGTATTGGATGCCGGCGATTCGGCCCTGCTGCGCGGCGAACAGATGGATCGCGGCCGGCTCCTGGATGTCATCGCGAAACAGAAGGCCGAGGGCAAGCACCAGTCGACCTGGGAACCCATGTTGCTGGGCATAACCAAGGCCTCCTTGGCGACCGAATCCTTCATTTCGGCAGCCTCCTTCCAGGAAACCACCCGCGTCCTCACCGAGGCCGCGGTTCGGGGGCTCAAGGACGATTTGCGGGGTTTGAAGGAGAACGTAATCGTTGGCCGCCTGATTCCCGCGGGCACCGGATTCGCGTATCATGCCCGTCGCCGACGTGCATTTGACGACAGCCGCCGCCGCAGCTTCATGGATGTAAGCGGCGGTATGGGCGACTCCGATGACACTGTACCGGCGGGGGACACTGAAGCTGCCGAATAAGAAAATAAGAAGTATTTAAAGACATGGCCTCGGCCCGCAAGGGTTCGAGGCCTTTTTTATTGAACGCCGGTGTAGATGCGCGCTCAGACGTGAATCCAATCACGTTTTTGTTCTGCCACGCATTTAATGTAAAGGCCCCGACCCAGCAAGGTGGATCCGAATGTTGTTTCTTACCGCCATACTCCGCGTCTGGCTGCCGCCCGAAGCGCAACCAAACGACCTATTGGCCCAAACGCGACTCAGGCTCGGGCATTTGGGATTGACGGTCATAGCGCTGGTTTTCATCCTGGTGACTTTCTGGCAACGATAGCGCCGCCGATGAGGAGGCCGAGTAGGACCTAGGGCGCGGCGCCCGCGCTGATGTTTCGGTTGGCTCAGGCATAATGATCCGACCGAAATGCAGGTCATACGCAAATCATCCTTTACGCCGACTCCGTGGAAAAATGGCGGCGGCATCACGCATGAGGCGCTACGCGTTCCGGCGAACGCAAATGCGTTTCGCTGGCGAGTCAGTGTCGCGGAAATCGATGCACCGGGACCCTTCTCGGAATTCGCCGAATACAATCGCAAAATGGTGCTGTTGCAAGGGTCTGGCGTCCGGTTGACGTTCGACGGCGGTCAGCAGACGTATCTGCGCAATGTCGGCGACATGGCGGAGTTCGACGGCGCAATCGCCGCGGAATGCGCATTGCTGAGCGGCCCGTGCGTAGATCTGAATCTGATGGTTTCGAAGTCGATGAAAGGGGTGCGCGCCTGGGTTGAGCGCTTGCGGGAACCGCGCATACTGCAGCCGCCGCAGGCAACGTTGCTGGCATTCGCGATCAGCGGCACTGTGTCGGTCAATATCGAGAACCGGGCACCCACGAGCCTCAATGACTGGGATCTGGCGGTGGTCTCGCCGGACGATCGCGGCGCCGTCGGCCCCGCGGTGCTCGATGAGTCCGCAGCGCCCGGCGAGCCCGCAGCAGCCGGCGATTCCGCGGCGCCTTTGGTGTTCTTCGCGGCCCTGGACGATAATCCGCACTAGGTTTTCCGCAACATCCAATGGCCGCCGATATGAGCACGCAACCCGCTATCGCGGAGATTGAATCCCTTCGCCAGACCATGCGCGAGCATGCCCTGTGGCCCGAAGATCGTGCCGTTACGCGTCTGTTGCACCGCTTGGAACTCACGGGAGGCGCACGCCACCGAGCCGTTTCCGTCGCGATGAAGCTCGTGGAAGGAGCGCGCGCGCGGCGCGACGAGCGGCCGTTCCTTGACGCTTTTTTGCAGGAATTCGGCCTATCGAACCAGGAAGGCATAGCGCTCATGTGTATCGCAGAGGCGCTGCTACGGATTCCGGACGACGCGACGGCGGATCGGCTGATCGCCGAGCAACTCGCCACCGGCGACTGGTCGGCCCACTCCGGAAGGTCGGAGTCGCTGTTCGTCAACGCCTCGACGTGGGGATTGATGTTGACAGGCGGTATTCTCGAACTCGATCCGACCATCAAGTCCGACGCTTCCGGCTGGTTCAAGACTCTCACACGCAAGGCCGGGGAGCCTTTGGTGCGGCTCGCGGTGCGCAGAGCCATGCGCATCATCGGCGGTGAATTCGTCGTCGGACGCACCATCGAAGAGGCGCTGGCGCGCAGCGCGCGCGAAGCGGACGTCGCCTTGTGCTCCTTCGATATGCTGGGCGAAGGCGCTAGAACGCGGGACGACGCCGAACGGTATCTTAGGTCGTATGAACACGCGATCGACGTCATCGGCGCGGCCGCCGGAGGGCGCGCGCCTCACGAAGTCTCGAGCATTTCCATCAAGCTATCGGCATTGGAACCGCGTTATTCGCTGCTCCAACATGATCGCGTCATGGCGCGGTTGGTGCCGCAGGTTCAGAAGCTGGCGCGGCGCGCAGCGGCGCTCGGCGTGCAACTGACCATCGACGCAGAGGAGGCCGATCGTCTGGAGCTTTCTTTGGACGTCCTCGAGGTCTTGGCCCGCGACGCATCGACGCTGCAATGGCCGGGTTTGGGACTCGCGGTGCAGGCCTACAGCAAGCGCGCTTTGGACGTCATCGATTGGGTGGCGGCGACCGCGCGCCTGCACGGCCGCCGAATGACGATTCGTCTGGTCAAGGGCGCGTACTGGGACAGCGAGATCAAGCGCGGCCAAGAGCGCGGACTCGAAGACTATCCGGTGTACACGCGCAAGATCACGACGGATGTGTCCTATCTGGCCTGCGCGGACTGCGTGTTCAGTCATGCCGATGTGATCTTGGCGCAATTTGCCACTCACAACGCGCACAGCATTGCGTCTATCCTGGAATTGGCTCCTGCCGGCGCCGAATTCGAATTCCAGCGGCTGCACGGAATGGGGCGGCTCCTGTACGCCGAAGCGGCGCGGCAGATCGCCGGCTTCCCGCGCGTGCGGGTATATGCGCCCGTGGGCGAGCACAAGGATTTGTTGGCCTATCTGGTGCGGCGGCTACTGGAAAACGGCGCCAACACCTCTTTCGTGAATCGTTTCATGGACGAGCAAGTTGCGGTGGTCGATATCGTCCGCGATCCCATCGCTGAACTGGAGCGATTGGATAGCTACGCGCACCCGCGTCTACCTGTTCCAAGCGCTTTGTATTCGGATCGGCGCAACTCGCTTGGGTTGGACTTGGGCAACCCGCGGGTGCTCGATGAGCTGCGCAACGGCCTGGCCTCGCGGCGCTCCTCCGATCACACGGCGGGTCCCATCATCAATGGAGCGTCCGTGCGAGGCGAGATGCACGGCGTCACGAATCCCGCGGACCGCCATGACCGCGTGGGCAGCTCGCGTGATGCGTCGCCCGCCGAGATCGTGAAAGCATTCGACGCATGCGGCGCGGCATCGCGCTCCTGGGATGGTCTGGGCGGCGCAGCGCGCGCGGACCGTCTCGATCAGGCAGCGAATCTGCTCGAACAGAACCGAGCGGATTTCTACGAGCTGCTGGTGCGAGAAGCGGGCAAGACCCCGCCGGACGCCATCGCCGAAGTCCGTGAGGCGGTGGATTTTTGCCGATACTACGCCGTATACGCGCGCGCCCAGTTCGCCGGCGGTACGCGGCTCAATGGGCCGACCGGCGAATTGAACGAACTGTCATTGCACGGCCGCGGCGTGTTCGCCTGCATCAGCCCGTGGAATTTTCCGCTGGCGATCTTCGCCGGGCAGGTCACAGCGGCATTGGCCTCGGGCAACTGCGTCGTGGCGAAGCCGGCGGAACCCACGCCATTGATCGCTGCGCGTTTCATCCGACTACTGCACCAGGCCGGTGTGCCACCCGAGGTCGTGCAGCTGGTTCCCGCACCCGGCCGAATATTCGGTGAAATCGCCTTTGCGCATTCCGCGCTCGCCGGGGTGGCCATGACGGGCTCCACGGCAACGGCCCTGACCATCAACCGAAGTTTAGCCGCGCGCAGCGGGGCCATCCTGCCGCTGATTGCGGAGACCGGCGGGTTGAACGCCATGATCGTCGATTCGACGGCGCTGCCGGAACAAGTGATCGACGATGTCATCAGTTCTGCGTTCATGAGCGCGGGCCAACGCTGCTCCGCGCTGCGGCTGCTGTTTCTTCAGGAAGACATTGCCGACACCATGCTCGAGATGTTGGCGGGCGCCATGGACGAGCTGATCATCGGCGACCCGGCCGACCTGCAAACCGACGTGGGTCCGGTAATCACGGCAGCCGCCGCGGAGGATCTGATGCGGCATGTCGCGCAAATGCGCGGCGAGGCACGCATCATCAAAGCCTGCCGGCTCGACGATTCTCACTCGCACGGAAGCTTCGTCGCTCCGCACCTCATCGAGTTGAACAGCGCCGCGCAGCTGACGCGCGAAGAGTTCGGCCCCATTCTGCATGTGGTGCGGTACCGGGCGAGCGAGATACGGAACGTACTGGCGTCCATCCGCGCCAGCAACTACGGACTTACGTTGGGCGTACAGACACGTTTGGAATCCTTCTGGCGGGAGGTATTCGCGAGTACAGCCATCGGCAACACGTACGTCAATCGCAATATGATCGGCGCCGTGGTCGGGGTGCAGCCCTTCGGCGGGACCGGACTGTCAGGGACCGGGCCCAAGGCCGGTGGGCCGCATTACCTGGGCCGATTCGCGAGCGAGCGTACGCTTACGGTCAACACGACCGCGACCGGGGGTAACGCCGCACTGTTGAATTTGGGGGTCTGAGCGCAGCGCAAGAGCGCCGCACAAAAACGCATCGCACAATCCATGTTGGCGAGCAGCCGTGCGCTCACTTTGCAGAAGGTGCAGTGCGGGCGCGCGGCACGTGGCGGCGACCGCGGGTAGGAGATATCGGTCAGGAAAAGCCTACGGACAGTCAATCGTTGCTCCGATGAGGCACCCGCCATGGGAAGCCTATGGTGCACTGGCTGACATCATTCACTCAGGAGCAATCATGTCCGACATCAAAGATGACAAGCAGATGGACAAAGACCAACGGGATAGGGAACAACGGGAGAAGGACCAAAAAGCGCGCCAGCAATCCGGCGGACAACACGGAACTCCCGGCGGCGGTCAACAGGGAGGTCAAAACCCTGACCGGGGGACCCAACAGGGCGGCTCGGGCGCCGGTAAGTCGAGCGAGAACGTACAGTCCAATGATCCCAACCGTAGTAAGGGCGGCAAGATCTAAAGACGGCGCCTCACACAGGCGTTCGGGGTATTTCAAGAGGGTATTTCAAGCACGGGAGGTCGGCCACGAGAGTTGCCGGCCTCCCCCTAGGAGCCCACGGTGAAATTGGCAACATTACCTTCGATTACGCTATTTGGCCTGGTAACCCTTTACGGCGCCGCGACCGTGGCAGCCGGCCTGCGCGGTGAGGAAGATGGCCCCTTCCTGATGAGGGCGGCCGAGGTGAGCCGACAGGAAGCTAACGAGGCGAGGGCCGCCGAGCGCTCGACGCGGAATACTGAAATTCGCGGCACCGCTCATTCGATCGCAGACGACCACGAGCGAGCGAGTCGGCAGTTGGCCGATTTAGCCAAGAAAAAGGGTACGAGCCTGCCTGCCGGCGCGACCAATGCGGCCGGTGCGGCCGGTGCGGCCGGTGCGGCCAAGAGTCAATCGGATCCCGAGCGCATCGCCGGCCTTCTGAAGGCGCACGAGGACGCGGTCGCGCTGTTTCACAAAGAAGCAGTGCGGGGGACAGATCCTGACTTGAAAAGCTTTGCCCAAACGACATTGCCGACTCTGCAGCAAAGGCTGATGGACTTACGGACATTGCAGGACAGCTACCCGCAAAGCAGGGGTTAGTTATTTGCCTGCGGCGTGGACGATGCCGGCCAGCAACACAAAGATAGAGCCGACGATAATTTCCAGCACGATGATCTGCTGCATAAACCACTCCATTCGACAGGCAGAGCTTATCCGAGCCTGCGCTGCGATTGCGTAGGCCTCCGGCGGAACCATTCGTACGAAAGCGGCTGTCGGAGTTTTCGTACACACCTTGTAGGACACTGAGGTTTCGCCCCAGAACCATTTCATGTCACGGCTTTGCTCGTGTCAAAATCCACGCATTACAATAATCTCGGCGATGCCCATCCGTCCTCAATGATGCAGAATTCAACCCGGCCCGCGCCCAGCACGCCCTACTCGGGTTTGCCGATGGCGCCTCGAACCCTGTACGCATTTCTGTTGGCCGTCATCGCGGTCGTCGTTATTGCCGTGCTGTCCTACACGTCGTCGCATACGACGACGAGCAGCGCCCGGAGCCTTGCGAAATCCGTCGAGGTTATTGCGCAGCTACAAACCGTCCTTTCCACCTTGAAGGACGCAGAAACGGCTCAGCGGGGTTATCTGCTCACCGGCCGCGAAAGTTACCTCGAGCCGTTCTCGACGGCGAAAGGTGCGCTCGCCACCGAGCTTGCCGCTCTCTATGCGCTCACCGGGGACGATCCCGAGCGTCGCAAGCGCCTGGATTCACTGCGGAACCAGGCGTCCGAAAAAATCGAAGAGATCGGAGAAACCGTCGCCCTGCGGCGCGCCGGGCAGTCCGACCAAGCGTTGGCGATCGTGCGCACCGATCGCGGCAAGATTTTGATGGACGGCATTCGCGAATCAGCCGATGAAATGCTGCGTTCCGAACGTCAGGTGATCGCCGCGCAGACCGCACGGTGGCAGAGTGCGGCGACCGTTTCATTCGCAGTGACCGGAGGCGGCTCGGCCATCCTTCTGTTTTTGATCGGCGTTGCGGCGACCATGGCGTCCCGGGATTATAGAATTCGACAATTGGAATCTTGGCTGCGAACGGGCCAGATCGGCCTGAGCGACTTGATGCGGGGAGATCAGCCGCTCGACAAGTTGGGGCACAACCTCCTCGGCTTCTTGGCAGAATACTTGGACGCCCAAGTGGGCGCTATTTTCGTCGCGGAGAAGGGCCATTTCCGACGCGTCGCGGGCTTTGCGCTACCTGCCGGTATGGATGTCGATGTGATCCGGCCGGGCGATGGCCTGGCGGGTCAGGCAGCGAGAGCGAACCGTCCCCTGCGCGTTCGGGACGTGCCGGCCGGGTACCTGCCGATCGGCTCGGGAGTCGGCAGCGGCAATCCTGGAGAGCTGCTGATAGCCCCCGCCAGCATCGACGGCATGGTCCATGCCGTCTTGGAGCTGGGCTTTTTCGGCCCGATCTATGCGGCGAAGCAGGAGCTTCTCGATCGCGTTTCGGAGTCGATCGCGGTCGCAATCAGGGCATCGAAAGACCGCGGCCGGCTCGAGGATCTTTTGCAGGAAACGCAGCAACAGGCCGAGGAGCTGCAGACGCGTGAAGAGGAGTTGCGCGTGAACAATGAGGAGCTGGAGGAACAAGGGCGCACGCTCAAGGAGTCTCGCGTCCAGCTGGAGTCGCAGCAGGCTGAACTCGAACAAATCAACGCGCAGCTCGAGGAACAGGCGCAAGTCCTGGAGCATCAAAAGGATGAGCTGTCGAAATCGCATGCGGTGCTGACTGAAAAAGCGGCGGATCTGCAACGCGCCAATGAGTACAAGAGCGAGTTCCTCGCCAATATGAGCCATGAGCTGCGCACGCCGCTCAACTCGACCCTCATTCTCGCGAAGCTGCTGGCCGACAACAAGGAAGGCAATCTGACCGAGAACCAAGTGAAGTTCGCGCAAACCATCTCCTCCGCCGGCAACGACTTGCTGGCGCTCATCAACGATGTGTTGGATCTATCCAGGGTAGAGTCGGGGAGGATCGATTTGACCGTGGAGCCGGTGTCGATTGCGCGCACGCTCGAAACGCTGACCAAGATTTTTCAACCCGCAGCGGATCAAAAGAAGCTGACCCTTACGACCACCATTGCGCCGGGAACACCGCAACAGATCGAGACCGATCCGCAGCGACTCGGACAGATCCTGAGGAATTTGCTGTCGAACGCGTTGAAGTTCACGGAAAAAGGCGAAGTAAACCTGAGCGTGTCCGCGGCTGCGCACGGTCGAGTGTCTTTCGCCGTGCGCGATACCGGAGTCGGCATTTCGCCGGACCAGCAGACGGTCATATTCGAAGCGTTTCGCCAAGCCGACGGCAGTATTCATCGCAAGTACGGCGGCACCGGTCTGGGGTTGTCCATTTCGAAGGACCTGGCGCTCCTGCTGGGCGGATCGATCAGCGTACAGAGCGCTCCGGGCGAGGGCAGTTTGTTCACGCTGACGCTGCCGCTACAGTACGCGGACATTGCGGATACTGGCGCGGCGCGAGTCCCAGAGCCCGGAGCGCGCGCACCTGCGGCGGCCAAGTCCATCGGTGTGCCCGCGAATGGCGGGCTCCGACGTACTTTAGCCGCCGCGGCCGTCGAGGACGATCGCAACTCCTTGTCGCCCGGCGCGCGGCTCATCCTGGTGGTCGAGAATGACGTGGCGTTCGCGGAAATCCTCCGTGATCTCGCCCGCGAAATGGAGTTTCAGTGCGTGGTTACGCACACGGCGAACGACGCTCTCGCCGCTACCGCGGAGTTTCACCCCAGCGCAATCTTGCTGGACATGAATCTTCCCGACCATTCGGGGCTCGGGGTTCTCGAGCAACTCAAACGCGACGCGCGCACCAGACACATTCCCGTGCACGTTGCATCAGTGGCGGACTACCGGCGCGAGGCCCTCGAACTCGGTGCGGTCGGCTATGCATTGAAGCCCGCCAAGCGGGAAGAGCTGGTCGAAGCGCTGCATCGGTTGGAGCTGAAATTGTCGCAAGGCGTGAGGCGTGTGCTCATCGTCGAAGACGATCCGCGGCAACGCGAGAGCATTCGGCAACTTCTGAGCAACGGCGATGTCCAAATTACCGCGGTCGAGAACGCCGGCGAGGCGCTGCTCCAGCTTAAAAGGACGACATTCGACTGCATGGTCATAGACTTCAATCTTCCGGACTATAGCGGTTACGATCTGCTCGAGAAAATGGCGCAGCAGGAAGATGTCTCGTTTCCCCCCGTCATCGTCTATACGGGACGCGCGCTTTCCGTCGGGGAGGAACAGAGGCTGCGGCGCTACTCCAAATCGATCATCATCAAAGATGCCCGCTCACCGGAGCGGCTGCTGGATGAAGTCACGCTATTTCTGCACCAGGTCGAATCCAAGCTGCCGCCGGAGCGCCAGCAGATGCTGAGGACGGCACGAAACCGCGACAGTTCCTTGGAACGCCGGCGGGTACTCATTGTCGAGGACGACGTGCGCAATATCTTCGCCTTATCGAGCGTGTTGGAGCCCAAAGGGGCGACGATCGAGATCGCGCGCAACGGTCTGGAGGCGCTCGATGCCCTCACTCGAAGCTTGCGTTCGCCGGCGAACGCCATCGACCTGGTGCTCATGGACATCATGATGCCGGAGATGGATGGACTTACCGCCATGCGGGAAATCCGCAAGCGTCCGGAATGGAAGAAGCTACCCATCATCGCCCTGACGGCAAAGGCAATGCTGGACGATCAGGAAAAGTGTCTGGCCGCGGGCGCCAATGACTACATAGCGAAGCCCTTGGACGTCGAGAAGCTGCTTTCCCTGGTGCGGGTATGGATGCCGAAATGAGCGTCGGCGAAGCCGCGCGCGGCAGGGAATTCGACATCGAATTCCGCCTGCTCATCGACGCCATATATCACATGTACCATTATGATTTCCGCGGCTATGCATCCGCTTCGCTGCGGCGCCGGATGAAGACGGCGATGGAACGGTTCGGTTGCCCCACGCTGTCGCAGCTGCAGGATCGGGTGGTTCACGAACCGCAGGTATTCGCCGCGCTGTTGGACTATCTCACCGTGCAGGTCAGCGAGATGTTCAGGGATCCGACGTATTTTCGCGCGTTGCGCGAGCATGTGGTGCCGCTGCTGCGCACCTATCCGTCGCTGAAGGTGTGGGTGGCGGGCTGCAGCGCCGGAGAGGAGGCATACTCGATAGCGATTCTTTTGCGCGAAGAACGTCTTCTTTCGAGAACACTCATTTATGCCACCGACATCAATCCGCAGGTATTGTCGAAAGCTGAAGCCGGCATTTACGACATAGACCGTATTGCCGGCTTCACCCTGAATCATCGAGGATCCGGGGCGATTTCCTCTTTGTCGGACTATTACATCGCCGCGTACGGCCGGGCGGTGTTCGACAAGTCCCTGAGAGATCACATCGTTTTCTCCGATCATAGTCTGGCCACCGACAGCGTTTTCGCAGAGGTTCAGCTCGTCTCGTGCCGCAACGTGCTCATCTACTTCAACCGCGAATTGCAGAACCGTGCGCTCGGGTTGTTTCATGACTCGCTTTGCCGCCAGGGGTTTCTTGGAATCGGCGCCAAGGAAACGCTGAAGTTCTCAACTCAAGCCGGCGGGTTCGACTCCTTGGTGCATCAGGAAAAGATCTACCAAAAGAGAAGCGAGCCGTGATGGAAGAGGCGCGGCTGCGTAGGGAAATCAACGCCGTGGTCATCGGCGCGTCGGCGGGCGGCGTGCAAGCTCTTTCCGTCCTGCTCCCGGCGCTGCCCGCGAACTCGGCGGCGGCACTCTTCATCGTCGTGCACCTGCCTCGCGATCGACCCAGCCTGCTGGCGGAAATATTTGCACGCAAGTGTTTGCTGGATGTGCGGGAGGCGCAAGACAAAGAACCCGTCGTACCGGGCACCGTGTACTTCGCGCCGAGCAACTATCATTTGCTGCTGGATGAAGGCCCGCAACTGGCTCTTTCAGTCGATCCTTTGGTGCATAACTCGCGGCCTTCCATCGATGTGCTATTCGAGTCGGCGGCGGAGGTCTATCGGAACCGGCTTCTGGGGATCATCCTCACCGGCGCGAACGAGGATGGAGCGGAAGGCCTGGCCGCCGTTCACGACTCGGGTGGGATTACCGTCGTCCAGGAACCGGAAACGGCCCAATCGCCGCAAATGGTGATATCAGCGCTGCGGCTGCGCCTGCCGGACCATGTACTTGCGCTGGACCGGATCGCTGCTCTGCTGAGTACGCTCGGCACCGCCGGCCCCATGCTGCAACGCCCCTGAGCAATACTGGATGAGTACATGCCGCCGCGAATAAAGTGTTTGCTGGTCGATGACCTGGAGGAAAACCTGCTCGCGTTATGCGCGTTGCTGCAACGAGACGACGTAGAGCTGCTGACCGCCCGTTCCGGCCCCGACGCGCTGGAGCTGCTGCTGCTGCATGACGTGGCGCTCGCCTTCCTCGACGTACAGATGCCGGACATGGACGGATTCGAGCTGGCGGAGTTGATGCGCGGCAGCGAACGGACGCGGCATGTTCCGCTCATTTTCGTCACCGCCGGCGCGCGCGAGCGGCAACGTCTCTTCAAGGGCTATGAGTCAGGCGCGGTCGACTTCATCTACAAGCCCATTGAGCCCCATATTCTCCAGAACAAGGCGGAGGTATTTTTTCAGCTGTACCGCCAAAGACAGCAGCTTGCTCAGGAGCTGCACGATCGCACGGAGACGCTGCGCCTGAACGAGATGTTCAGTGCGCTGCTTGCGCATGATCTGCGCAACCCTTTGAGTGCGATACTGGCTTCGGCGCAAATTTTGCAGCGGCGTTCCGATGATCCGCATGCACAGGAAGCCGCCGCACGCATCGTCTCGAGCGGCAAACGAATGGGCCGCATGATCGAGGACATGCTCGATCTGGCGCGCGCGCGCTTGGCGGGAGGCATCATCGTCAAACGCGAACCCGCCGACTTGCGCACGCTGCTCGAACGAGTCGTTCGCGAGCATCAAGCCGCGGCGCCTGAGCGCCAGATCGAAACGGACTATGCGGGGGAGTTTACCGGCTGTTGGGATGCCGAGCGTATTGCGCAGGTTGCATCGAACTTGATCGGCAATGCGCTGAAACATGGCGACTCGCAAACCGGCGTGCAGGTGCGGCTCGATGGAACGGCGAATGACTCGGTCACCTTGTCCGTCGCGAATAGCGGGACGATTCCCGCAGATCTCCTAGATCACTTGTTCGATCCGTTCAGGGGCGGACTGCGTCCCGCCGGACGCAGCGAGGGGCTGGGACTTGGGCTCTACATCGTTTATCAGATCGTCAAGGCGCATCGCGGCACGGTCGATGTCGATTCCGGCCAAAACAATCAAACGCTCTTTCGCGTCGTGGTCCCGCGAGCGCCGGAATGACCTGCCGCATGTTGCGGCGCGCAACGCAGGATCGCCGCCCCGCGTTTCGCGTCAGAGAATTCTGGCACGAGCGTACGCGTTTTTCCGATGCCTCAGCTAAATTCGCGATCCCACACTTCGTCGGACCTGGATCGGGGTCGAAACTGAATCGCGTTGTAAACAAGGCGTAATTCGAATCTGGTTCAATCGACGTGTTTCGAGTACTGGCTGGTACCACTCAGGAGATACCGATGACTGCCCTGCCTCCCAAGCCGACGCACAATTTCTTTCCTCTGCGGTTCAGTCCACCCATGATCGCCTCGGCGGACGAACGTAGACGCATGATCGAAAGAGCTGCGTATCTTCGCGCGGAGCGCCGTAATTTTGAGGCGGGGCACGAAGCAGACGATTGGCTGGCGGCGGAAGCGGAAGTCAACAATCGTCTTTCCCATGCCCGAAAACTGACCGGTATGACGGCCTGAGCTTGTTGAAAATGCCGAGAGGGCTCGATTCGTCGTTCACGATGTTCGTGTACCTGAAAGGACATCACCTTTTGGAGTACTACTTCGCGGTGTCCGATACGGGCATATCGGCGAACGATTCGCATCTGGATGCGTCCGCCGCTGCCGCGTCGGCAGAATTAATACTGGCCGTGGAGCACAGCGCGTGGGATTAGGCGAGGCACGGATAGTACAAGCGCAGCGTTCCGCGCGGCGCATCGGAGTGGATTTCCAAACGGCCGCCGTTCGCTGCCATAAATTGCCGTGCAAACAATAGGGTGAGTTCCCGCTGATGAAGGCGTTTGCGCGGATGGCACCATGGTTCTTGCGCTTCGGGAATGCCGCCGTAGTCCGAACCGATCGAGATAACCGCATAGTTTTCGCGGCGGCCGAGCGACACCGTCAACTCCGCGCCGGCCGGAGTCGCGTCGATTGCGGCCGCCAACAAGCCCACCAGAAGCGTGTGAAACCTGGCGAGCTCGGTCGAAATGCCCAAACCCGTCACGCTAGAGACCGTCACCGTAACTTCTCTGGTGGCAGCCTCGTTTCGCAAGAAATGCACCACTTCGCGCACCAGCACGTCCGGATCCACCACCGCGGCTTCGGCGTGCTGCAGCGTTAGCAGCTGCAATACGCCCAGCGTCGATTTTTCGTGGTGGCTGATGGCGCGCCTGGCAAGGTCGTACGCTCTTTCCACACGCACGGCGTTGTCATTCCCGGATTTGGCGGAGCGCCCCAGCAGTTCCAGCGCGCTGAACAGCGCCTGCATGCTGCCGCGAACATCGTGCAGGTAGGCCAGAGCGCAACGCTCGTTGATGGTCGCGCGCGCGGCGGCCTCGTATAGGTCGGGCAATTCCAATTCGTTCACGGGCGGTCTCACCCCTCAACCGTTATCTCGTCCCGCGATGAGCAAGCCCAATACAAACCCGGCCAGGGTGGCGGCGCCCACCGATTGCCAGGGGTAAGTGCGAACATAGTCGTCCGCCGTGGCGGCGACTTGCTTGGCTTGGCGCCCCATCTGCGAGGCGCCGTCTTGCAACGCGCTCTTGGCTACGATGAGCGCAACTCGGACCTTGGCGCGAATTTTTTTGATCTCTTCGCTTTCAATATCAGCAACACGCCTGATGAGGTCGTCGACGCTGTCGAACAATTGCTGGAACTCAGGTCCCAAGACTGGCGCGGCTCCGCCCGTGCGTAGGCCGCTCGATCCATTGACAGTCGAATCCCCCTCAGCACTAGTCGGCATCGCCCATCTCCTTACGGTGAGTTTACAGCCCAGTGGCAGCAAATCATTCTTTGCGCTGCCCCCCACGCCCACAGTCGGATACTCGCCCCGCAGTGCGTAGGATATGTCTCACAGAGGTTCACGGTCCCTTGAGCTGTCTTGCAAGGTGCTCGCGCAGCGCGGTCGACTGGATCGGGGTCAGGTCGCCGAGGATTCCATGCCGCTCCGTCGGGATGTGGCCAACGGCATTGTCTTGCGCATCAAATAGATAGTGTTCAAAGAGTGCGGCCCAGGCGCGACGGGTGGCGGGCGGCAGATTGCGTATGCTCAAAATCCCATGCAGCAATGCATCGAACCCGGAATCCGCACTCACGCCTTCGCCGGCGGAATCGTGCCACCAATAGTTCACGAGCACGTTGAACGAGTCGAGCGATTCAACATGGTGCCACCACAGCGGTGGGATGTAGATCGCGTCCCCGGGACCCAACTCCGCCGTCTGAGCCGCGCCGAGCGCTGCGCGAAATTTCGGGTATCGTTCGAAGTCCGGGTTTCGAAGCGACACCAAGCTCATGGCCGCTCCGGTCGGCGCGAAGTCGAGCGGACCGATGTAGAGGTTGGCGATCTGGTCCGGAGGAAACAGGGTGAATCTTCGGCGCCCTGCGACTACGCAGCCGATGTTGTTCCACTCATCGACGTGCGTGGGTGTCGTGATGCGGTTGCCGAGCCATATTCGCGGCGCCACGCTGTGATCGAGGATATCAAGGTGGTTATGAACCTCGAACCCCGGGACGCATTCGCGAATGGGCGCGCTCTGCACCGCCACCGACGGCGGCTTGGGGAATTTCGCATAGCGCAGCGCCTGCTCGGCGACCTGAGTCAGGGGCAGTCGATTGCGGACAAAGTTGAAGCCCGTCATGGTCTCGTTGTAGGAGATTTGTCCCTCGACCTCGGGCGGCGCGAGCAGCGCATCGACGGGTTTACCGCTGTCGAACTGGTCGAGATATCGAATCAGCGCCTCGGGTGAATTGCGTGCCTCTTGGACTGCGACCCAATTCGTGACGAGACCTCGAAGCAGCGCCGGCCGTTTATCCGACAACACCTCGCGCCGCACGGCCTCATCGCCGAGTCCACTGAACTCGCGCAGCGGTGTTGGCGACTGAGTCAAGGCGGCTACCATGCTGCACTCAAGCTTACGCCCCTCGCAGCAGTCGGCGCAGCGGCTCGGCGGTGTCCTCGACGCCGCCCGCCACGAGTACCTGTATCGGCACGCCGCCCGCGCGTGCAACCCCGCGAATGCCAAGAGCCCGCAGCGCCGGTTCGTCGATCAAATCCGGGCGAACCGTACTGATGAGCAGCCGTCCCGCGGCGGTCTCGAGTTTGCTGACATTGCCAAGACCGCCCAACGCCGCCAGCATCGCTGGCGCATCGTGAGCGCCGAGCGCATCGTCGCCGTGCTGGGCGGGGGTGCGGTTGATCGGCGCCGCATGGTCTGGCGCGGTGCGCAATGGCGTGCGCGATGCGGTGCGTATCTCGCCGGCGACTTGATCCGCGATCGGCCCCAGCACAACCTGCAGGCCTTGCCCGGACGAGCGCAGGAGCCCTCGCGCCCCCAAGCGCTTGAGCGCCGCTTCATCGATCGCGCGGCTGTCAACGAGCACCAGCCTGAGCCGGGTCGTGCAGGCGGCGACTTCCGCGAGGTTGTGCGCACCGCCGAGCGCAGCGACGAAGGCTGCGGCGCGGGCGGCGGGCGTGCTTGGCAGGGGCGGCTGTTCCGCTCCCTCATCGGCCTCGCGCCCGGGCGTGGCAAGATTCAAGCGCACGATACACACGCGAAATACCCCGTAGTAGAGGGCGAAGTACGCGGCACCGATGGGCACGAGGAGGAGCGGATGCTGCGCATGGCTGAAGTTGAGCACGTAATCGAAAAGCCCGGCCGAGAAGCTGAACCCAAGCCGGACATGGAGTAGATTCATGACGACCATGGACAGGCCGGTGGCGATGGCATGCAGCGCGTACAGCACCGGGGCCAGGAACATGAAGGTGAATTCAACCGGCTCGGTGACGCCCGTAAGAAACGAGGTCAAGCCCAGCGACATCAACAAACCTGCAACGCCCGCTCGCCGTTCCGGCAGTGCCGTGTGGTACATCGCAAGACAAGCGCCCGGCAGACCGAACATCATGACGGGGAAGAAACCGGACATGAAGGCGCCGGCGGTGGGATCGCCCGCGAAGAATCGTTTCAGATCGCCGGTGGCGCCGTGGTAGTCGCCGAGGATGAACCAGGCAAAATTGTTGAGAATATGGTGCAGCCCGGTGACGATCAGGATGCGATTCAAGACGCCATAGGCGAACAGGCCGACGGACCCGGCACCTAAAATGGTGTGACTGGTCGCGTCCATGCCGCGCTCGACCGCCGGCCACGCGTAGCCGACTATCACTGCCAGCGCGAGACCGGCAACGCCGCTGACGATGGGCACGAAGCGCCGTCCGCCGAAAAAACTCAAGTAGCTGGGCAACGACACATTGCTGAAGCGGTTGTAGCCGACACCGGCGATGATTCCGGAAAGAAGGCCCACCGGGATGCTGAGTTTCGCAAGTTCGCGTGCGCGAAACGCCAACAGCGCCAGATCGCGGGCGGGTCCTTCGAGCCCGACGAGCACGCTTGCCGGCACGCTCATGATGGATTCAACCGCGCGGGTGGTTACGAGAAAGCCGACGAGCGCGGCAAGACCGGCGGCGCCGTGGTTCTCGCGCGCAAGACCGACGCCGACGCCCACCGCAAACAGCAGTCCGAGATTCGAGAAAATCGCATCGCCGGCAGCGGCCATCGCGGCCCACCCCAATACATCGGGTTGCCCAAGCCGCAGCAGCAACCCTGCGATCGGCAGCACGGCAATCGGCAGCATCAGCGCTCGCCCCAGTTGCTGGAGGCCCGAGAATCGTGCATTCATGGTGCATCTCCGGTGGTGATGGATGTTTGCGCGATCAGCGAGCGAACCTCCGCTGCGGAACCGAGTTCGAGGCAGCGGCTCGCCAGTGCGCGGCAGTCCGCGATGCGAAGCGCGCGGATCCGGCGCTTGATCGCGGGTATCGCCGCTGGCACCACCGAGAGTTCGCGGATGCCTAAGCCGAGCAGAATGGGTACGGCGATCCGATCCGCGGCGATGCCGCCGCACACCGCAACGGTCTTACCGGCCTCGATACCGGCATTCGCTGCGAGCGCAATCAATTTGAGCACGGCGGGATGCAGCGCATCGCTGCGGCCCGCCAGCGCCGCGTGGCCCCGGTCCATCGCGAGCGTGTACTGCGTCAGGTCATTGCTGCCGATCGATAGGAAATCAACCTCGCGCAGCAAGACCGATGCATTGAGCGCGGCAGCCGGAGTCTCGATCATGGCGCCGAGGTTGATCCGGGAGCGGTTGCCAAGTTCAGCGCTGAGTTCTTCGATGACGGTGCGCACTGCGATGATTTCGGCGACGTCCGTAACCATCGGTATGAGAAGCTGCACGACGCCCAAGGGCTCCACCCGCAAGGCTGCACGCAGCTGCGTCCGCAGCAGGTCCGGACGAGCCAGCGCGGTGCGAACCCCGCGAAGACCCAGCGCCGGATTCTCTTCGTGCGGTAGAGGCAGATATTTCAGTGGTTTGTCGCCGCCGACGTCCATGAGTCGAAGGACCAGCGGTCTTGCGCCGAGAACGGCCGATATGGCCTGATAGGCGTCGCGCTGCTCCCACTCATCGGGCGCAGTATCGCGATCGATGAACAAGAACTCCGTGCGCAGCAGTCCGCACCCTTCGGCGCCGTTCGCGACCGCAGCCACGGCATCCGGGGTGCTGCCCAAATTAGCGAATATCTCGATGCGGGTGCCGTCCAGCGCGCGGCAATCGGCGAGGGCGGCGCTGCGCTCGGCTGAACGATTCTTCAGGCGAACGGCGACCGCGGCCGTCGCGGCGTCGAGCGCTGCAGCATCGGGCGCCGCATGCAACCGGCCGGCATCGGCATCGACGATGACCATTGCGCCATCGGCGACGGCACCGATACCGGTGCCGAGACCCACGAGCATGGGCACGTCCATCGCGGCCGCGAGGATGGCCACATGCGATGTGGCCCCGCCCCGGGCGAGACATATTGCGACCAGCCGCGCAGCGTCGAGAGCGGTCAGCTCTGACGGCAGCAAGTCGTCGGCAACGATCACCGCGTCATCGGGGATGGTCAAGTTCATCGGTCGCGCCTCGCCCACGAGGGCCAGCAGGACGTGCGATTCGACATCCAGGAGATCGTCGGCGCGTTCACGCAAGCGAACGTCGCCCAAGGCGTCGAGCGCCTGCACTTGGCGGCGGGTGGCGGCGCGCCATGCGTATCCGGCGTTTTTTCCCGCGGCAATGAGTTCCTGGGCAGCCTCATTCACGACCGGATCGTCGAGGAACTCGACATGCGCGGCCACGATCTCGCGGCGTGCCGCGCCGCCGGTTGCGCCGACGCGCATGAGGCGTGCGCGAACGTTGGCACGCGCCTGCTCGAGTTGGGCGCCCTCGTACGCCGCGCCGCCGCCTTGCTCCTCGACCATGATTTCACGGCGCTCGATGCGCGTGGCTCGACCCACCGCGAGACCGCCAACTGCTGCGATGCCCGGCAGGACGCCATCGACAGCGCCGCCGGAATTCCAGCCGGACACCGCCATCGACGCTGACGCCGATGACGTCAACGCTGCGGGACCGAACGCTCCGGCGCGGTCATCCGGGGTGGCGTGGCCGGCGGCGGACTCCATGTGAAGCGCTGCGTCGAGAGCGGCGTCGAGCGACTGGATCGCCCGCGCGGCATCCGGCCCGCTTGCAGCGAAGGTGATCTCTTCGCCGTGACGCACCCCCAAGGCCATGATGGCGGTTACGCTGCGCGCGTTGGCCGTTCTGCCGTGAGCGATGATGGACGCCTCGCCAGTGACCGCTTTGGCCGCCTGCGCGAGCAGTGCCGCCGGGCGCGCATGCAAGCCCTGACGCAGTTGCACGGTCACGGTGCGTTGCGCGGGGCCTCCGCCCGGAGCGGCGCTCTCTTTTGTTCGAAGCGCCGCCGCGGGCGCCTCGCCAAGGTCGTGTGCGGGCGCAATCTCGAAGAGCACGTCGCCGGCGTTGATGATGCCTGCGGCTCGGCGATGCCGTATGGTCAGTCCCTCGCCTGCCGCGACCACGATCGGGGTCAGCAAACTCTTCGCGCCGCGCGCTACCGTGTCGAGATCGAAACGAATGAGTTCCTGGCCGGCGTGCACGACTTGACCCGCCTTGACGCGCGCCTCAAAGCCGCGGCCGGCCAGTTGCACCGTGTCGATGCCGATGTGCACGAGTATTTCGGCGCCGCCGGGCGTGCGGATCGAGACAGCATGGGCGCTTGCCGGCAGCGTGACGATCTCTCCGGCGCATGGCGCGAGTACGATGCCGCTGGTCGGATCGATGGCCATGCCATCGCCGATCATGCGCCCGGCGAATACCGGGTCGGGTACCTCGTCGAGCGCGGCACACCAACCATCAAAGGGAGCCAGAATGGTGACGGACATTCGCCGCTTACTCCCCGACTTCGAGCCAATCGAGCGCCCATAGCGGATCGAGCCGCGGCCTGGCAAAGCGAACGCATAGATCGTGTCGACCCGGGCGCCGAGGCAGGCTGACCGGCGGCAATCGAGTGACCTCGCCATGGGCGGCGGCGCTCGCCAAGGGCAGCGCCGCGACCGCCGCTGTATCACAGCCATCGACGTGGATCTCGAGTTCGCCCTCCGCGGTGCGTGCATCGCCCACCCGAATCTTGGCCGCGTCCGCGCCGATCTCGTAGTTGAACGGCAGCGGTGCCACGGCCGCCGTGACCGAGCGCGGCCGATCCAGGTCGACACCGCGGTAGATCCAGCAGGGATTCATGATGTCGACGGCGAGCGGCGCGCCGCGGCTGGCGGACCCCTTGGCCGGCTCCAATAGAAGCCCAATGCCGTTGCTGCAGAGTTCGAGGTCATGGCTGTCGCGACGCGCGAAAGCAGAGTCGTCCAGGCGCCGTGCCCAGACTTGCGATACCCGGACGGATTGGACGAAGGTCGCGGCGCGAATCTCGGTACCCAACGGTACGTTGAGCGGCTCCGCGTAGGGAGTGGAGTTTGAAACAGGGTCGCGTCCGTCGAGTGAATAGCGGATTTCGCCCGATGATGCCTGATTCGACAGAGTCACGGTGGCGTGATCGATGCCGGGTGAAACCTGAGCCGCCACCGCGAACACGCTATCGGCGAAGGCGAGATCGAGCGCGCTATAACGACCCAGCATGGGCACGAGCCGGCGCAGAAAATCCGGCCAGTTGCGCCGCGCCGGCACCGACCATCCAAGTTCTGCGATCGCCGCCGCGCGCGGCCACGCCATCCACCGCACGCGGTCGTCCGTCTGCATGTGTTCGGTCCACAGGTTTGCCTGGATGCCGAGCACGTGGCGTGCGGCGGTTTGGTCGAGCGTCGGATCTCGAGGCTCGAAACGGTAGACATCTTCGAGCGAAACGATGTGGAGTCGTCCGGGTGCCTCGGTGGCAAGAGAACTCTGCCGATTGTCGAAGTAGAACTTGGGCCACGGCGAGAGAATGGTGTCGTTGCCCCTCGCGGCAGCGGCATGCGCCCCTGCGGCGCCGTGCCAGGACATGACGATGGCATCCTTGCTCAGGCCCGGACGCAGGATCTCGTCCCACCCGATCAAACGTCGACCGTGAGCAGTAAGATAACGGCCGATCTCTCGAGTGAAATGCGCCTGCAATGCGTCCGCGTCCTTGATCCCGAGCGCGCGTGCCCGCGCCTGCACGGTCGCCGATTCCTGCCATTCGTTTTTGACTGCCTCGTCGCCGCCGATGTGGATGCAATTGCTGGGGAACAGTTCCATCACCTCGTCGAGCACGTCCTCGAGAAATGCGAAAGTCGCGGGTTCGAGGTTGAAAAGATGGCTGTGCACGCCCCACTTCGCTGAGACGGCGAGGGGCGCGCGGTCGGGCGCGGGGACCCCAAGTTCCGGATAAGCGGCGATGGCCGCCTGTGCGTGGCCGGGCATGTCAATCTCGGGGACGATCCGTACGTGACGGTTCGCGGCATACGCGACGATGCCGCGAACTTCGGATTGCGTATAAAAGCCGCCATACGAATCGGCGGGCGGCTGTTCGCGCGGCGAGAATGTCGCCGGCGTTCGCCACGCACCAATGGCAGTGAGCCGGGGATACTTTCGAATCTCGAGCCGCCAACCTTGATCGTCGGTCAGATGCCAGTGCAGCACATTCATTTTGTGCATGGCCATCTCGTCGATCAGCGAACGGACGAACGCAGCCGATTGAAAGTGCCGAGCGGAGTCCAGCATCAGCCCGCGCCAGGGGTACGCCGGCGCGTCGCGAATGATTTGCGCGGGGACCGCTACCGATCCGCCGGCGGGCGTGAGTAGCTGCCACAACGTCACCGCGCCGTAGAAAAGGCCGGCGCCGCCGGTGGCCGAAACGATGATTCCCTGCGGGGTGACCTCGAGCCAATACGCCTCGGGGCCCAGTCCCGCACGGCGATGGAAGGTGATGGCGGGGCGCGCTTGCCCCGTGATGGCGCCGCCGCTGACGATCGGGGTAGGCCGCTTGGATCGCCCCATCAGATCCGCGAAATAATCAGCGGCGCTGCGTGCGCCCGGGTCGTGTGCCGGTATGCGCACGATCGTGGCGGAATCGAAGGTAAACGAGCCGCGGCCCGGAACAACGGCGTTGGGGTTTGGGATGACGCTTGCCGGCGGAGCGGGGTGGATGTCCCGTGCGAGCGCCGAAAGACCGGCAAAGAAAAGGGCGGCGGTTGTTCCCGCCGCCCTCAGTCCTCGCACGATCCAGGGGCCATGCTGCACGTTGACACTCTACCCGATTGCGGGTGCTCGGCGGATGTGGCCCTCTTATAGCTTGAAGCGCACGCTCAGATAGTACTGCGAGCCGTTCTTGTAGAACGCCCGCGGCTGATACTGGTTCAGCGCATAGTACTTGAGCGTCGGATTGTTGAGGTTCTGACCGTCGAGCGTGATCGAGAAGTTCTCGTTGATGGTGTATCCCAGCGACGCGGAAAGCGTGCCGATCGCGTCCTGCGTGAACGCCGTGTTCCGGTCGAGGCCGCTGTAAAATGCCGACCGATAGGTATACGCCACCCGCGCGCTGAAAGCCTTGTTCTCGAAGTAGCCCTGCACGTTATAGGTGTTCTTCGACGTGCCCACGAGGCGACCGTCAGCGGTAGTCGGCAAGCTCGTCACCGGGTCAATGGTGGTCAAGTTCGAAGTCTGCTTGCCGTCGGCGTAGGTGTAATTTCCAATGAAGCCCAAGTTGTCTGTGAACGCCTGCTGATAGGCCAATTCGATGCCGTCGACGCGGCCCTTGGCGTTGACTGGTTGCGTTAGCACGTAGGGGACCGACGTACCGTTAAACACGGTGCTGTAGGTCACATAGCTCTTAGTTACCGAGCCATAACTCACGTAATTGCGCAGGTCCATATAGAAGAGAGTCGCCGACAGCAGCGAGCGTTTCGAGAAGTACCATTCGAGACCGGCGTCGAAGTTGGTCGAGCGAATCGGCTTCAGGTCAGGGTTGCCGCCCGAGCCGCTGCCGGGGGGTTGGATCTGTCCCGGCGCGGCCTGCGATCCCGGCGGTGACAGGCTGGTGAAGCCCGCGAGTGCCGAATAGTCGGCGCGTGTCATCGTTTCTGAAGCCGCGAAGCGAGCGACCAGGTCCGGGGCCACGTCGATCTTCAGATTTACACTCGGCAGGATGTCGTTATAGCTATGCGATGTGGGTAGCCCAATGAAGGGACCAAAGGCCGACGTGGTGATCGCACCTGGGGTGGTTGCGCCCGCCGCCGTGTAAGTTAGGACGTCCTCTTGCGTGTGCACGTAACGCACGCCGGCGTTGGCGGCCCAGTTGCTTCCCTTGAAATCCGCTTGGACGTATGCGGCGGTGTCCTTCTCATGCACTTCGAACATGGAGTTCCAATCCAAGCGTGTCACCGGGTCGCGATTCACGTTGGTGGAATTGTTGTAGGCGGCAAGTTGCGCCGGCGTCCAATACCAGACGTTGGTGGGTACGGCGCCCCCGAAAGTATCGAAGTTGGACGGGTAGTTGGAAAATCCCGTCGGGTAGGCTCCGGGACTCTGGCCGGCGACGGTCGGGCCCTGGCCGATTACGTTGTTGGATGTGCGGTCATGCTTCTCGAAGCGTGCGCCGAATTTGAGGTTCGTCCAGGATTGGTCGTGGATCCTGTAGTCGCTGTCGATTTTGGCCCAACTCTCCGTGTCCTTCACATCGATGTTCTGGTCACCGAAGATCCAGCCGAAGGCGACCGGGACACCGCCCGGGGCGGGCGTGGTGTTGTTGGTCGCTCCGAGGTTGTAGTCGGGCGCCCTGCCAGTGCCGTTCAACGAGTAGCTAGCGCCCGAACCAACTCCGGGGTTCGTCTCGGACACGTTTTGAGTCGGCGTCTTGCCGTCGCCCCACGAATACCCGACTTGGCCGAACAACGTCAAGACATCGCTGGCGTTCCAGTTGGTGTCGAGATTCACGAAGTGTGCGGTCGCGGTTTCGTCCGGGCGCGAAATTTGGTCATAGACCCCGTATGCGGTGCCCGCGACCGGCGCGAAGCTCGCCGAGGTCAGTGTGTTGCCCTGCACGGTGTACCCGGGCAGCGGAGCCTGGCCGTTGCCCGTGGCAATGAAATGCGTCGACCACAAAAGATAGTTGCGGTTGAAGTTGGTGGCGGTCAGTTTCGAAGAGAAACCCGAGAGATCGAGCGTGAGGTCATCCGTCGGTTTGAACTCGATGTCGAGCAGCCCGCCGTTACGCTCGCGCTTCTGTTCGAAGAAGGCGGCACCGATGTCGGTCGGATAATAGACACCGGAAAGATCCGGATTCGATTTCGCGATGTTACTCTGGGGCCCAATCCGCTCGTAGCCCAGGACCTCGACGCCATCGCGACGCAGGTGCCGAGATTCGGAGAACAGCTGCAGCATGACGCCGAAGTTATTCGCGTCGTTCTTCCAGTTGGCGAGTGCGCTGTACTGACCATCGGTCTTGGACGGCAGCCTCGCGTACACGGCGCCGGCCGATGCCTGGAGCGTAAACGGCTTCGAGAAATCGAGCGGCTTTCTGGTAATGATATCGATGGAGCCCGCGACACCGCCCTCGACGAGGGAGGCGCTGGAACTCTTCTGGACGGTGACTTTGCTGACGATTTCCGAGGGCAGGAGCGTGTAGCTGACACTGCGTCCCACGGTTCCGGTCTGATCCAGCACGAACCAGTCACCGGCGGCGACGTTGTGACCATTGATTAGCGTCTGGGTCAGGCTGGGGTTCGTGCCCCGCATGCTGACGCGATCGTTTTCGTCGAAGCCACCTTCGTTCGCACCCGCCGAACTGGTCGTGATACCTGTAACGCGGGACAGAGAATCGGCGACGTTTTTATCGGGCATCTTGCCGATATCTTCTGCGGTGATGACATCGACCACATCGGTCGCGGCGCGCTTTGTCTCGAGCGACTCCTCCACGGATTTGCGAATGCCGGTCACGACAATTTCGTCGAGACCCGTATCCGGTGTCGCTGCTGCGTATACGAGTACCGGCGGCGCGAGCATGATGAGCCCCAACGCCGACTTGACCGCAAAAGCGATCCGATTCATATAGAGATCCCCTGTCCGATTCATATAAATGCTCCCTGTCCTAATCACCAATGCGGATTGAAAGTCGTGCGCTTACGCGCTGCGGCCGGCGTGTGGCGACCCCTTACGCCGCCGCTCCGGCTACGCGCTCTGCCCAAACCAGTTAAGACCCAATATAATACCAATTAGTAACTTGTGCTAGTGGCGTGTAATAAGCACAGTTGAATGTATAAAAATACTATGAAAATTAATGAGTTATCAAGAAAGTGCCACAGTTGTTGTTCTCAAAGTGGTATTTACTTGGTATTATTCTGGCGCTGGGGAGCATACCGGACGGGCGCACAAATCCTATGACATCACTTGCCAAAGCAGTCGGCCCGCTGGACGGGCGCGGTAATTTACCGCTGTATCAAGAGCTGCAGCGGGCATTGCGCAAGGCCATCGACAGCCGGATTCTCGGTCCCGACGACGCGCTTCCTTCGGAGCGCGATCTAGCCACTGACTTCGCGGTTTCGCGCATTACGGTGCGCAAGGCCCTCGACGGACTGGTCGCCGACGGACTGCTGGTGCGCCGTCAAGGCTCGGGCAATTTCGTGTCGGCGCGCGTCGATAAGAATTTCGCGATGTTGACATCGTTCTCCGAAGACATGCGCGCTCGCGGCCGCACACCGCGCAGCGTATGGCTGAGCCGGGCCGTGGGTACCGTAACGCCCGAGGAGGCGCTGGCGCTGCGCATGAGCCCCGGGACTCCCGTGTTTCGCTTCAATCGCATCCGCTATGCTGACGATGCGCCGATGGCGCTGGAATACGCCACTATCGTGGCCTCGGCGCTGCCATCGCTGGATGCGGTGGACGCGTCGTTATACGAAGCCCTGGAGCAGGCCGGCAAGCGTCCGGTGCACGCATTGCAACGATTGCGTGCTGTACTGCTCACGGTCGATCAGGCGGAACTACTGAAGGCACGGGCGGGGGATGCTGGCTTGCTGGTCGAACGGTTGGGTTCGCTGCGCGATGGGCGGGCCGTCGAATTCTCGCAGTCCTTCTATCGAGGCGACACCTATGACTTCGTGGCTGAATTGAGTACCTCGACGTGAAAGATGAGCCGCGCAGTTCGGCGGACGGTGCGGGTGCCATGGACGGCACGCGTGCGGCGCACGGCACACGAATGTTCGAAGAGGCGGCAAGCGCGTCGCACGCGGTCCGTGCGCAACTAGGCGAGGACGCGCAAGCCATCGCCTCAATCGGGGCGGAAGTCCGCCGCCTCGCACCCCGTGCGGTGGTCACCTGTGCGCGCGGCAGTTCCGATCACGCCGCCACCTACGCGAAATACCTGATCGAGACCCGGGCGCGAGTGTTGACCTCATCCGCCGCCCCCTCGGTGAGCAGCGTCTACGGCATCGCGCAAGATCTGCGCGAATGCTTGTTCATCGCAATCTCCCAGTCGGGTCGCAGCCCCGATCTGCTGGCGTCCGTGGCTGCCGCGCGGGCTTCAGGCGCGACCATTCTCGCGCTGTGCAACAGTCCCGATGCACCGCTGGTCGCGGTTGCCGATCTGGTCATCGAACTACGAGCGGGGCCGGAAATCAGTGTGGCGGCCACCAAGTCCTATCTCGCCACACTGGCCGCTCTGGCGCGTTTCGTGGCAGCCTGGACCAACAATGCGGCCCTGACGAAGGACCTCGAGACGCTGCCGGCCCTCATGGATGCAAGCTGGGCCCTTGACTGGTCGCCGGCCCTGAGTGTACTCAGAAGCGCGGCACACTTATACGTTATTGGCCGTGGGCTTGGGTTAGGCGCGGCGCAGGAAACAGCATTGAAGTGCAAGGAGACATGCGGGCTGCACGCCGAGGCCTTCAGCAGTGCCGAAGTCCGGCATGGACCGTTCACGTTGCTGGGAGCCGGCTTCCCAGCATTGTTCCTCGCGCAGAACGACGCCACGCGGCCGGGCATTCTGAGTGTCGCCGGCGAGCTCTCGCAGCGCGGGGTCGATCTCGTCATTGCAGGCGCCGACACGCGGACGGGTATGGGCGAGCGCGCCATCCTGCTGCCAACCTTGGATGCAGCGGCTGAGCTTGGGCCCATCCTGCAGGTACAAAGCGCTTACCGCTTGATCGCGGCGCTGGCCGTTCAGCGCGGCTTCGATCCCGACCGCCCGGCGCACTTGCGCAAGGTTACGGAAACCGTCTGATGCGCACCGCGTTGATAAACGGCCGGATCCTCACCGGTGACAAGCTCGTTAGCGGCTCGACCGTTTTGCTTTCGAAGGATCGGATCGAGGCCCTCGTTGCGCCGACCGATGCCCGCGTCCGCGATGCCGTCGTCATCGACCTTGGCGGGCACATGCTGCTGCCGGGCTTCATCGATGTGCAGGTCAACGGCGGTGGCGGCGTGCTCTTTAACGACCACCCGAGCCCGGCGACGATTCGCACGATCGGCGAGGCGCATCGCCGTTTCGGCACGACCGGCTTCCTGCCGACCTTGATCAGCGACGACCTCGACACCATCGGACGCGCCATCGACGCCGCGCAGGCGTCGCTCGACGCGGGTATCCCCGGGGTACTCGGCATACACATCGAAGGTCCCTTTCTCAATCGGGCGCGGCGCGGCGTTCATGACGCCAAGCACTTGAGGTCGCTAGACACCAGCGTGGTGTCGTCGCTGTGTCGGCTGCGCGCCGGGAAGACGGTCCTGACTCTGGCCCCCGAAATGACGACTCCCGACCTGATTGCGCAGCTTACCGCCGGCGGCGTGCTGGTGTCGGCAGGTCACAGCAACGCGAGCTTCGCCGAAACGACGGCATCCATCGCGAGCGGGTTGCGCGGTTTCACCCATTTGTTCAACGCCATGGCGCCGTTCGCACCGCGCGCGCCTGGAATCATCGGCGCCGCGTTGTACGATGACGCGACCTGGTGCGGGATCATCGTGGACGGTCATCATGTGGATCCTGTCATGCTCAAGCTGGCGCTGCGCTGCAAGCGACATGATCGGTTCATGTTGGTCACTGATGGAATGCCGCCAGTCGGTTCGGCCGAACGCACCTTCGTGCTGCAGGGCCGGACCATTCGCGTCGTCGATGGCGCCTGTAGAGACGAAGACGGCAGGCTTGCGGGCACTGCGCTCGACATGGCGAGTGCGGTGCGCAACGCGGTCGCTTCGCTGGGGCTCGACGTCGCCGCGGCCGCGCGCATGGCGAGCGAATATCCCGCGGAGTTCCTTGGCCTCGGGCACGAACTTGGGCGCATCGCACCAGGGTACCGCGCCAACCTGGTAGTGCTCGACGACGAGTACCAGGTTAGGCGGACGTGGATCGAGGGAGTCGCGGCGGGCTGAGTCACCCTGCGCGGAGCGGTGCGGCCGCGTCTCGATACAACCAAGCGACGATCGTCCCGAGTAACACCATCAGTACGCCGTCGTAGACGATCTGCTTAATAACCACGTCCCCTGGCATCGGCTGCACCACAAAGTAAATCATGTAGGTCGGCACGACCGTGAGCAGCGCGACAGCGACGCCAAAGCGTATGCCTTGGACCATCCACGGCTTCGACTCGGCGCCGCGCGCATAGATCCAAACGAGAGCGCCGGACAGGATTACATGCGCCAGTATCATCAGAGGAAAATATTTCTGTTCGTCGCCCTCTGCCCGGAAAAGGTTGGTCAGTTGCATGTAGTCAGAACGTAGCACTACGCCGTGTACGACAAAGCTGCCCAGAAACCACGCGACGAAAAGCACAATCCACGCGATGATGAATTTCTTGTTCATGGTCTTTCCCTTCGGTTCCAGGACACGGCGCAAGGCCGGAACACGCGAGCTAGACGAAAGCATACGCTGGTTTCGCAATCGTCGGACGGTTGGCCGTGACGATCTGTACGCTCATCCATCCGGAGCGATCGTAGATGACCGTTTGACGTGATTATCAAATCGCGCACTTCATTCGCGGGCCCGAAGGTAGTGACGGCGACGTCGCCGTCGGTCCCGTTTCCCATAGGCTATCGCCGGTGTCCGCTGCGGGGAGATTGTAAAAGGGCTTGAAATGCATGTGCGGGCGAATCCCCAAACGGCACAGACGGCCCCACTGCGAGTGTCGGAGCACCCAGAACCACGTGGGATATTGCGATAGGACCATAAAAAGACTATATTAAGTCTTCAATCATTTGGAGCTGCGGTGCGCTATTCAACCCAAATAAGGCCTATTAGTTACTTGAAAGCGAATGCCGCCGAGGTCCTTCAGGTACTGGAGGAACAGCGTAAGCCCATGATCATCACGCAAAATGGCGAAGCCAAGGCGGTAATACAGGACGTTGTCTCTTACGAGGAAACCCAAGAGACGCTGGCGCTATTAAAGATTCTTGCGCTCGGCAGCCAACAGGTTGAACGCGGGGAGATCACGCCGATCGGGGAGGTGGCGAGTCGCCTGCGCTCCAAGGCTACCATCCCCTGATGTCCTACGAGGTTGCGCTGACTAAGGACGCTGAGCGTGACCTGGAAGAGATCTACCTTTACATCGCTGAGCACGATTCCCGAGCTAGCGCTAACCACGTCCTCGGGCGGCTCGTCCAGGCGACTGATGCGCTCAGCACGTCTCCTGACCGCGGCTCTTACGTAAGCGAGTTGCGCTCTCTTGGTATCTCAGAATATAGACAAGTCTTCTTTAAACCCTACCGGCTGATCTACAGGGTGCATGCGAAACAAGTTATCGTCTACGTGGTCGCCGACGGTCGCCGGGACATGGGGTCGTTGCTGGCATGCAGACTATTGGGCGCTTAGCGACCCACACCGGCCTATCACGACCGGGCTGTTGAGGTCGGCGCAAAATAATTTAACGAGGGAGTGTCGGGAGGCGCCCGGTCAGGGCGTCCTTGGGATACGGCAGCTGCACTAACGGATGTGCGTCCAGTCGAATTGGACGTCTCTTGACCGACCAGCCGATATCAACGAGTCACAACGCTTGAACGCCTAATGAAAGGAGCAATATGGGTACCAAAATCTTCGTCAACCTACCCGTGAAAGACCTTAACAAGTCGATGGAGTTCTTCAAATCCCTCGGCTGGACCTTCAACCCGCAGTTCACCGACGACACCGCCGCATGCTTGGTCATTTCGGACGACATCTACGCGATGCTGCTGACGCACAAGAAGTTTGGCGAGTTCACCAACAGGAAGATAGCGGATGGCGCGACTGTCGAAGCGCTCATCGCCATCTCGGTCGACAGCAAAGCTGACGTGAACCGTATTGCGGGCGCCGCGATCACTGCCGGCGCCAAGGAAGCCAAGCCGCCGCAGGATTATGGCTTCATGCAGTTACGCAGCTTCCTCGACCTCGACGGGCACCACTGGGAAATCTTGTACATGGACCCCGCCCATGTGCAACCGAAAACGTGAGTCTCGAGCGCACGCAGTGGGTCGCCCGAAACCGATTCCCTTTGCCCTGATCGCACGCATTGCGAAGCACCGAGCGAAAGATAACAAGCGTCGAATTGCCGGTCACTCCTCGCTGATCTGTTTTGCGTACCAGTTCAAGGTGGCTAGACTGCCAGTCTTTCTTATCGGTAGAAGCAGCGCTCCCGCCTGCTGAGCCATGGTATCGAAGTGAACCTGAGGGCAATGATATGCACCATTCCCGCCTCTGCGCCGTGCTGATCGACTGCCGGACCTCCGATGTGGACGGGGCCGCCCGTTTCTGGGGCGAGGCGCTGGGTCGCACCGTGGATCCCAACCATCCAAGCAGCCGCGGCAATTACCGCATGCTCGCGACCCCGCCCGACGAGCCCATCGTGGAGATCCAGCGCGTGGACCACGAGAGTCGCGTCCACATAGACATCGAGACCGACGATATCGCTGCCGAAGTGACACGATTGACGAAGCTGGGCGCCAAGGTGGTGGACCGCCTCGAACGCTGGGTGGTGATGGAGGCGCCGACCGGGCAACGCTTCTGCGTCGTGAGAGTGCAGCGTCCCGGTTTCCCGAAGAATGCCAATCGTTGGGACTAACTCAGTCAGGCGAGCGCATGCTCGGCGAGTAGATGAGTTTGGAGGCAGGAAACGGAGAGACTTCGAAAGTGAACTGAGCAACCATGAGGCCTTCATACATTTAGGTGCATCATGAATTCCTTTAGATTGATTGCTCTGCCAATGGAGCCATTTTCTCACTTGTTTGCGCTTTCCGATACGGAGCTTTCCGCGTGCAACGCCCGCCGGGTTTTCGCGACAACGAAACCGGGATATCCATGTCGCGTTAGCCTCGCCGATGCGGATATCGGCGACGAGCTGCTGTTGTTGCCCTTCGAGCATCAAGCGGCGAACTCGCCGTACAGGTCGTCCGGTCCGATCTTTGTCCGCAAAGCCGCGCTGCCGGCGCACCTCGACGCTGGCGTGGTCCCGGATTATGTTCGGACGCGTCTCATCTCGGTACGCGCGTACGATCGCGCGCATCTGATGACTGACGCATTGGTATGTGACGGTATAGGTGCGGGGGGCGCGATTCAGGCGATGTTTGCTCGTGAAGAGGTCGCGTATATCCATTTGCACAATGCCAATCGAGGGTGTTTTTCCTGCGCGGCGGTGCGCGCTTGATGCTCACCCAGAATCAATGCTGCTGTCCGCAAAGGTTCCGCTGACCACGCCTGCGCCCCGCGCTCGAGGTCGAACTCAGCGGCGATTTACGGCCGTCCTCATTTCGCCGCTATCTGCACAGGCACGTCGATCCCGTGCGCCGCCGCTTCCTGAAGCGTATGCGATGCAAGATAAACCTGCGTGAGCAGCTTCAAATTGGCGGCCCGGACCGCATTGCCGAGCGCCTTCTCATAGCACTCTCGTGGATCCGGGGAGGGCGCCAGGTCGACCCGCATGCCATGGGTGCAGACCACCTGCGCAGCACGCTGAAGCCGCGTGTATAACTCGTGCGCTCCGGCCGGCTGGCTCAGATCGAGTCCTTGTGTGCTCACCTGAATA
>DASXYI010000034.1:0-33916 GCA_036502605.1 Steroidobacteraceae bacterium | reverse complement strand
TCGATCAGCTGCAAGGCCGGGACCAACGCAAAGTGTCGCTCATCCTGTATCTGAACGACGCGTGGACACCGGATGCGGGCGGGGAGCTGCGGATCTTCGAGGGACATGAGGCGCGTGATATCGAACCCATTGCGGGGCGGCTCGTGTGTTTCCTGACGGCCGAGCGGGAACACGCGGTGCTGCCGACGCGGCAAGACCGCTTGAGCGTCGCCGGCTGGTTTCGGCGCCGAATCTAGGGTCGCGGAGAACTATGATGAAAAAATTCTCTGAGCCGGCGCGCTCGCTCGACGTCGTGCTGGAGACCGATGTGCTGGTCGTCGGCAGCGGCCCGGGAGGCCTCGCGGCCGCGCTCGCCGCAGCGCGCGCCGGTGCACGCACCGCGCTCATCGATCGGAACGGCTGCTTCGGCGGCAATATCACCCAGGTCGGCGTCGAGGGCTTCGCCTGGTACCGGCACGCGGCCACGGTCGACTGCGAGGGCATCGGCATCGAGTTCGAGACTCGGGCCAAAGCCATGGGCGCGGCGATGCCGGAGCCTCAATCCTTAAGTCACGCGCTCGATGCCGAAATGTTCAAATACGTTGCCGACGTCCTGGTACAGGAGGCCGGCGTGCAACCCCTGCTGCATCGTCTGTGCGTCGCGCCGATCGTCGAGATGGGTGCCATCCGAGGAGTCATCGTTGAAAGCAAGGGCGGGCGAGAGGCCATTTTCGCGAAGCGGGTCATCGATGCGACCGGGGATGCCGATATCGCAAACCGGGCGGGGGCACCGGTGGCTAAAACGCCGAAAGAAGAAATGATGGCGGCATCGGTCATGTTCTCCATGAGCGGCGTGAACCGGCAGCGTTTCATCGAGCAGGTCAAGGCCGACCCGCAGACCTATGGAGACTGGACCGGCAACGGGGAGTGGGACGTCACGACCGCGGGAAAGGAAGACCACCTTTTCTCGCCGTTTCTGCGCAAACCTTTCAAGCAAGCGGTCGCTGCCGGCGTCATCCCGCCGAGCCTGAGCACCATTGCCGGAACCTGGGGCACCGTCACGGAGCAAGGCGATCTTACGTACCTTAACTTGATTCACCTGCCGAATATCGACGGCACCGACCCGAAGGACCTCACGGCCGGCGAGATCGAGGGCCGCCGACAAGCGATCCATGCGGTCGAGGCGCTGCGCCGCTTCATGCCCGGTTGCGAGGCTGCGAAGCTGCGCAACTTCGGCATGACGCTCGGGATCCGCGACACTCGCAAGATCGACGCGCACTACAATCTCAGCGCCCAGGACGTCAGAGAACAGGGACGCTTCGACGATTCGATTGGGATCTTTCCGGAATTCATCGATGGCTACGGCATCTTGATACTGCCGACGACCGGTCGTTATTTTCATGTTCCTTACCGCTCGCTGGTGCCGAAGGGCATCGGCAACCTGCTCGTCGCCGGACGCTGCATTGGCGGCGATAAGGTCTCCCATGCAGCGGTGCGCAACATGATGTGCTGCGCGGTCAGCGGTCAGGGCGCAGGGGCCGCCGCGGCCGTATCGATTCAGACCGGCCAGCCGTTCGAGGGCCTCGATGTGCGGGCCGTCCAGCGGGAACTCCTGCGTCAGGGCGCGCGAATTCACTGAGCCGGAGGATCCTGGCGTAACAAGCGTGAAACACACCTTGGCTACCATTCCGTCATGGCGGCCAAACGTTGTGCATATTTGCCCGGGACAACCCGGACCGGTCGGATTCTTCGGCTGTGTGCGATCCGATATTTTCACGAAGCGCGGCGCGCAACTCTTTGATGATTGCGAATCGCATTGAACCCACCCGGCCAAGGGCGCGCTCAATGCCGCGGCGCGAGCGCAGCGTCTCGCAGCATGTCGCGCCAGGCATTGAGAAACTCCTCCGTCGGCTTTGCGTCCAGGACGATTTCCACCCTGCTGTCGCGGCGGTAGGCGCTGTCCTCGCCGGACAAACCGCGGCCGTGGCTTTGAATGAGCCAGGAAGGGCCGGGACCGGTTCGCAGCACGGCCTTGAATCGCCGCAGCCACGCGTGGTAGGCGTCGAGCAGCCAGTTGAGCCGGGGTTCGATGACGACGCGTGAGAAGATCAGCTGTCGGGGCAGCGTCCAGCTGACCGCCCATAATCCAAGCTGGTTCAACTGCGTTTCACTGCCCGCAAGACCCGCCAGCGAGAATTCCTGGGTAATCGGCGGCGATGCGGCGTTTTCTCGAACGAGCGAGAAGCCCGGCGATCGCGAATAGCGCATCGTCGCCTCGGGCGGCAGCTCGCCGCCGCTGCAGCTGCCGAGATAGCGCTTCGCGGGATATTGGGCCGCGGCGATTTCGGCGAACGACTGCTGCTCCGATTCCCCGGCAAGATCGGACTTCGACATGAGCAGTACATCGGCGCATTGGATTTGCGACCATTCATTGGCGCCGCGCGCCTGCAAAATGCGGCTTGCGTCCAGCGCATCGACCAAACAAATGACGCTGTCGAGCGTGAGCGCCCGCTGCGCCTCCAATTGCTCCAATGTATCGACTATGTCGGCGGTATGTCCCGCGCCGCTCGGCTCGATGAGCAGGCGCGCGGGTTTTAGAACCTTGAGGATGTCTCGCATTTGTTTGCCGAACTCGAGTTCCCCCACGCAGCATAAGCACCCGCCGGCCACCAGACGTACGTCGTATTTGCCGCGCGCCGATTCGGCCACGCTCAGCGCATCGAGTCCCGCAGCGGTGAATTCATTGAGTATCACGACCCAAAATTCGTCCTGCGGTTTACGCGACATAAGCCAGCGAATGGCCGTGGTTTTCCCCGCGCCGAAACTGCCGGTGATGACATGTGCACATGTAGGATCGGTATTGGCCACCTTGGATTCCCTTGCGCTAGATTTGTGCGTTCCCGCTCCGGCGCGCTCGGCAATATGGCAGCGCGCACAGGGCGGACGGTCAGCGCGCGCGTTTTGCGATGCTTGCGTGCATGGCACGAATGTTGCTGTAAAAAGATGGTGTATTATAACTGGAATACACCGTGGGAGCCCCAACGGTAATCATGTCCCGGCTCATCCAAGCATCGGTTGAAAAATATGCGCTTGCCGTCGCTCAAATTTCTCAAGACCTTCCAGGTCGCGGCCAAGCTGCAGAGCTTCAAAGCTGCCGCTGAGGAATTGTTCGTAACGCCTTCGGCGGTCAGCCATCAGATCAAGGCGCTGGAAGAGCAATTGGGCGTCGCGTTGTTCGAGCGGGGCGTGCGCACGCTGACGTTGACCGATGCCGGTGCACATTATCTCGAGCATATCAACGATATTTTTGCAAAGCTCGAGAAGGTGACGGAGCAGCTGCAGGTCCGCTACGGGCGCACCATCATCCGCCTGAACGTGCCGCCATTCTTCGCGAACGAGATGCTGCTGCCGCGCTTGTCGTCCTTTTCTCAAGCGCGGGAGGAGACGGACATTCGCATCGAGACGACCTTCGCCGCGCCCAAGACCCATCCGCCGGAAGCCGATCTGTCCATCGTCGTCGGGACGGGCCCCTGGGAGGGGCTCACGGTGCATCGGCTGTTCGCGCAAACTTTCATTGCCGCATGCTCGCCCGAATTCCTTCTCGAGAATCCCATCAATACCTACGCCGATCTCGACGGCCAGACTTTGTTGCTGCACGAAGAGCGGCGCGACGCCTGGGAACGCTGGGCGTTGGGATTGGGAATCCCGGCAATAAAACCCAATCGCTTGGTGCGTCTCGACACCATGTCGGCCGTGGTTCTGGCGGCGGAACAAGGCGTCGGCGTGGCATTGGTGCCGTCGCGCCTCAGCGCCGACCGCTTCGTCGCGGGCGGGCTCGTAAAACTGTTCGATGCGGAATTGACGACAAATGAGAACTACGTCCTATTGCATCGACCCGAGGATAGGGCTCGCGAGGACCTGCAGGAACTGACGCAGTGGATATTGACCAGCTGCCGCGTCGCCTGAGCGCCGCATTGAACACATGAGAAAAACTTCACGGCTCGTAAATTTTTCTCGTTTGTCAGTGCGTTGACCCGTCCGTATCTTGATCCTGGGGCGTTGGTATTTTTGACCTTCAAGGAATACCACCATGATCACTCGCAAAATTGCACTCGCGGTCGTCACGATCGCCGCCCTGTCTCCCGCCATCTCCAATGCGTCGCCTGAGAAAGTTTCCGTCAAGGCATGCGCAAGCGCCTTCGCCAGCAGCATCGCCGCCCCCGGCACCAGCGCGCCCGGCTACAAGCTTGCCTATCGCGGCAGCTTTGGCAGCACGGTCTCCGACTTCTATCCGACCGACTTCACCTTCACCCTCGAAGCTCATGATCCGAAGACCGGCCTCGCGATTGCCCGTGCGGTTTGCTCCACGAATTCTCGCGGCACCGTCACCGCAATTTCCGCCGTTCCGCTGGATGCAAAGGCGACGCTGGCAGCGCGGAACTAAGCGGCTTCGGTATGCTTGATGGTTGATTGAACGCCGCCGAATGAACGGCGGCTGGCGGGCTCATGGCCGCGGGCGTATAAGGGGGCGGCTGTGCATACATCCGCCCTCGAATTGGTTCTCGCCGTCGCCGAGAACGACGTCATCGGCCGCGGCAATCAGTTGCCGTGGCGCTTGTCGTCGGACTTGCGGCGCTTTAAAGCATTGACGCTCGGCAAGCACATTCTCATGGGACGCAAGACCTACGAGTCGATCGGCAAGGCATTGCCCGGGCGTACCAATCTGGTACTGACTCGATCAGCTGATTTCCATGCCGCCGATTGCACCGTCGTCGGCACCCTCGACGACGCGCGCGGCGCGGCGGGCGGCGAATCCGCACTCATGGTGATCGGCGGCGCGGAGGTCTACCGGCAGTGCCTGGCCTTCGCGACCCGCATCCATCTCACGTTGGTGCACGCTCGCGTGGAGGACGGCGATACCTTTTTCGCAGGCTGGCGCGGTGCCGACTGGAGTGAATCGTCTCGCGAGCGTCACGAGGCGGATGAAAAGAATGACTTCGACTACAGCTTCGTCACGCTGGAGCGCCGTCTCCAGAGATCGGGGACAGCTCGCGGTTGATTTCCAGGGTTGCCCGCTCATAGTCGATATCCCGCAGTGTTTCAGCATCCGCGGTGAGTTCGGAAAGCAGACGGGCCTGAACCAGGCCGCGCTGCTGCGCGGTCAGATATGAAATCTCATGGTGGAACATCACCATCGAGTAGCGAGGAATGAAGCGCTGCGGATGACGCCGTTCGAGCTCCAAGGCAAGCGTCTGCTGCAGCCGGAATTTCGGATCGACGACGCGTTCGCGCATCTCAAAATAATTTTCCAGCGCCATGGCGGCTATGGCATCCGTATTCGGCTTGCGCGAGGCGAAGAACTCCTCGAACGCGGATTCCCACGACGTCGTCCGTTCCACGCACGCGTCGAACGCCAGACAGTCCTCGAAGCAGCAATTCATGCCCTGGCCGTGAAACGGCACGATCGCATGCGCGGCATCGCCGATGAGTGCGGCCATGCCCTGCGCATTCCATTTGTCCGCATAGACCGTGCCCAAGAATCCGGTCGGATGCCGTTGGAATTCCGCTACGCAATGCGGCATCAATCCATAGACGTCGGGAAATTCCGTGTGAAGAAACCGCTCGATTGCCGCCGGCGAGGCGAGGGTTTCAAAACTCACGGCGCCGCGCTTCGGCAAGAATAGCGTCGCCGTGAAGCTACCGTCGGCGTTCGGCAATGCGATGAGCATGAAATTTCCCCGCGGCCAAATGTGCAGCGCGTCGTGCGCCATGCGGTAGTTGCCCTGCGGACCCGCGGGTATCGACAATTCCTTGTAGCCATGCTCGAGATCGGCCTCGTCGGCCGCGATGAGTCCCAACGCGGCCATGCGACGGCGCGTCAGGGAGCCGGCCCCATCGGTGGCCAACAGCGGATGCATCGGAACGTTCAACAGCCGGCCGCGACGGATATCGCGCAGCTGCGCGGTGCCGCTCTCGAAGTCGACGTCCTCCAGCCGATGTTCGAACTTGACCTCGGCGTGCCGGCCGATCGCCACGTCCAATAAGGCTTGATTGAGGCGATGCCGGGAAATGGAATAGATGACTTCACTCGGTCGCTGACCGTAGAGCTGCAGCGACTGGGTTCCATCCTGCTGATGAATGAGGCGCCCGCGCATGGGCACCAAGGTTGCGGCGATGGCATCCCACACGCCCGCCGACTTGAGAGCGTGGATGCCGCGATCGGCCAAGGCGAGGTTGATGGATCTGCCGGATTCACCTGGGTCGCTTCTGGGATCGGTGCGGCTTTCGTAAAGAGTGACTTGCAGGCCGCGGCGCCCCAATAAAATGGCGAGCAGCGCACCGCCGGGCCCGGCGCCTACAATGTTCACGGAACCGCGGTTAGTCATCGCGCCTGCCGGTTCACGGCCTTATGGCACGGCTCAGGGAATCAGCAGCGGCAAACACGTCGCTGTAAGAGTTGTACAGCGGCGCGGGCGCCAAGCGCACAATGTCCGGTTCGCGCCAGTCGCCGAGTACGCCTGCCGCGGTCAAGCGCTCATGACAGCGTTTGGCTTCGTGCGGCGGCCTGGCAATACGCAAGCTCAATTGGCAGCCGCGATCATCGATGCCGGCGGGAGTGATGATTTCGACCGACTCCGGCATCAGGCCCTCGACCAGCCGCTGCAGGAAGCCGGTCAGTAGAATCGATTTCTCGCGCAGCCGGCTGATCTCGGCGCGTTTGAAAATGTCGAGCGACGCGAGCAGCGGGGCCGTGGACAGGATCGGAGGATTGCTGATCTGCCATCCTTCGGCTCCCGCAATGGGCGAGAAGTCGGGTCCCATCTCGAAGCGCGTCGCCTTGTCCTGTCCCCACCAACCGGCGAAGCGGGGCAGCTGTGTGGAGCGCGCGTGGCGTTCGTGGACGAAACAGCCGCCGACCGCGCCCGGTCCGGCGTTGAGATACTTGTAACTGCACCATACCGCGAAGTCCGCATTCCAGTCGTGCAGAGTGAGCGGCACATTGCCGACGGCATGCGCCAGGTCCAGTCCCACATTCGCGCCGACGCTGCGCGCGACGGCAATGAGCGGTGCCAGATCCAAGCGTTGACCGGTCAAATATTGAACGCCGGGCAATAGAACCAGCGCGAGGCGCGCACCTTCGCGCTCGATGCTGGCGGCGAGATCCTCGGTTCGAAGATGGCGCTCGCCGGGGCGCGGTTGAACCTCGATCAAATGTTCCGCGGCGCGGAGGCCGTGAAATTCGAGCTGCGAAACGATGGCATATCGATCCGACGGAAATGCCGATTTTTCCATCAGCACCCGATTCCGCGCGGCGCTGGGCCTGAAGAAAGAGACCATCATCAAATGCAGATTCACCGTCAGTGAATTCATGGCGACCACCTCGGTCTCACTTGCACCGACCAGATCCGCGAGCGGCGCCGCGAGCCTTTCGTGGTAGCCGATCCACGGGCGTTTCGCCTCGTGGTGACCGAGTACGCCCAAGCGCCGCCAATCGGCCAATTCCTCTTCGACATATTGCGCAGCGGATTTGGCCTGCAAGCCCAGGGAATGACCGCAGAGATACACCATCTTGCGGCCGTTCGCATCGTACGGATGATGAAATTCCGCGGCGTGGGCCGCCAAGGCGTCGCGCGCGTCCAAGGCCAGAGCGGCGGCCGGGTTGAGTTCGGGATGCTTCAGGTTGGTTCCGCCATGACCGTGCCGCAGGCACCGCAAGTGCGGTGTTGGACGCTCGAATAAAATCGCGAGAAAATGCCGGGCAGTTCCGTTTCAATATTGCGCACGGCAACGCGCTCCAAGTACAAGCGATGCCCGCAATTGTCGCAGTACCAGGAAAAGCCATCCAGTTCATCCGGGCCGCGGCGGCGCTCCACCACGATCCCTATGCTCTCCGCGGGGCGCTGCGGCGAGTGCGGCACCTCGGGCGGCAACAAAAACACCTCGCCCTCGTGAATCGGCACGTCGGTCAATCGCCCCTCCTGGAGGATTCGAAGCACCATATTGCCTTCGATCTGCAGGAACATCTCTTCCCCTGGATCGTGATGAAAATCCTTGCGCGAATTGGGGCCGCCGACGGCCATGACTATGAAGCCGCTGTCCTGAAACAGCAATTTGTTGCCCACCGGGGGCTTGAGCAGGTGGCGATTCTGGTCGATCCACAGCCGCAGGTTGAATGGCGCCGATAGTTGCATCCGCGGATTATAACCGGGCGGTGAAACTTCGCCGATACGGCCACGGTCCAAGGCTGGGAGGAGGATTGGATATGCGGGGTGCGTCGGCCGGAGCCGCAGTTTGCTGGGGCGTGACATTCATGGCATCGCATGTGGGTGCCGCGGCGCTGGCCGCGCCTCGGCCGGCGCCGGAACAGACCGTGGGAAATCCCGTGGCGGCGGTCTGGAAGGAGACGCACATCGATTTCGTCTACATGGGCCGCACGGTGCGCTACTCCTGCGACGGCTTGCGCGACAAAGTGCGTGCCTTGCTGCTCGACCTCGGAGCGCGGCGCGATCTGAAGATCGCAGCGGTCGGTTGCGACGCGGACCGCCTGCACATCAACTCGCCGAACACCAGCCTCAGCCTAACTTTTTCCGCGCCGGCGCTGCCGAATCCCACGGCGAAACCGCTGCATGAGGGCGATCTGGCGGCGACCGATGCGCGCTTCGAGACGTTCACCATTACCAGCGACGCGTTTCGCAACTTAGGGGTGGGCGATTGCGAGTTGGTCGAAGAGTTCACGCAGCAGATCTTGTCGAAATTGGTGACGCGTGATTTGAAACACGACATTACCTGCGTGCCCTACCAACTGAGCGGCAGCCGTTTCTTGGTGAAGGGCGAGATCCTACGGCCCCTGCCGCCGGCGGAACAGGCGGCCGGCCAGCAAAGGGCAGCCGGCCCGCAAAGGGCCTACCCGCCGGCAAAAGACTAGCTAGCAGCCGGTCTCAGGGGGCTCAGGGCACCCTGCATCCGATCTGGACGGGTTTCGCATCCGGGGTATCGAGCCGCAGTGCCGTGAGGCACCCGCCCCAGACGCATCCGGTATCCAGGCTCACCACATCCGAATTGCTGAGGAATCCCAACGTAGACCAGTGGCCGAACACCATGCGCGGCCCACGCCAGGGAGCGTCGGCCGCCTCGAACCAGGGTATCAGAGACTTCGACTGCGCCTTTTTCGGCGAACCCTTGGCGCGCAATGCCAGGCGGCCATCGGCGTCAACGTAGCGCAATCGCGTGTAGCAATTGACGATGAAGCGCAAGCGCTCTGCGCCGGCGAGGCTGTCGTTCCATCGGTCCGGATCATCACCGTACATTTGCTCGAACACGCGCTTCGGGTTCTGCCGCAAGGCGTGTTCGAATTCACGTGCGCAGGAGCGGGCGGTGGCAATATCCCATTGCGGAGCCAGCCCGGCATGCAGCAAGCACAGATTGAGCGCGTGATCTTCGTGCAGCAGCGGCCGATTGACGAGCCATTCCAGCAGAGTGTCGCGGTCGTGAGCGGCCAGAATCTCGTCGAGCGTATCGTCGCTGCGCAGACGCGCCTGGCCAAAGGCGACCGCCAACAAATGCAGGTCGTGGTTTCCGAGCGTGACCGTGGCGGCGTCTCCCAGAGCGCGAATCCGCCGCAGCGCGCGCAGCGATTCAGGTCCGCGGTTGACGAGGTCGCCGACGAACCAGAGCCGGTCGCGGTCCACTGAAAAATGGACGGCTTTCAGCAAGGAGCCGAGCTCCGCGTCGCAGCCCTGGATATCGCCGATTGCGTAGAGCGCCATCAGCCGCGCTGCGCCTTCAGTGAAGCACTCCCGGCATCGCCAGCCGGAAGGGTGCGATCGGCGCGTCGAATTGCTGCCCGTCGTCCGCCATCATCTGATAGCTGCCCTGCATGGTGCCGACGGGAGTTTCTATGACCGCACCGCTGGAGTAGCGAAATCCCTGGCCCGGTTTGAGGTAGGGCTGCTCGCCCACGACGCCGTCGCCGCGCGTCTCTTTCACATTGCCGTTCGCGTCCGTGATGATCCAGTGACGCGTGAGCAGGCGTGCCGGAATCTGGCCCTCGTTGCGTATCGTGATGGTGTATGAGAATACGAAGCGCTTGTCGCGCGGATCCGACTGTTCCTCGATATAAGAAGTCTCGACCTCGACACGAATTCTCGGGCCGGTCGGCGGCTCAGATGTCTCCATGCGCCGCTACCTCAAGCGTACTGCCAGCACGTCGCAACGCGCCGCGTGCAGAACCGCGTCTTCCGTAAAGTTGACGAGAATTGCGAGGCCGTGGCGCTCATGGCTGCCGACCACGATCAAATCCACGCCTTCTTCCTTGGCGACGCGCAGGATTTCCGCCTTGGTATTGCCGGCTTCGACCCGTAAAGTCGCGCCCTCGAGGCCGAGCCGTACCGCCAATTCGCCCAACCTTTCATGTGACCGCTTGATCAGTTCCTCTTCGATCTGCACGGTAGGCATCAGGGATTCGCCCATGGGTTCGACCGGAATGAACTCGACCACATGCAGCGCGACGATTCTCGCCTTCGAATAGGCGGCAAGATCTCGTCCGGCGATGGCAACCTGCTCGCTGTCATCGGACAAATCCAACAGCACCAATAGCTTTTGATATGCGGGCATGGGTCCCGAGTATAACGGAGTGTGCGGCCGCTCAAGCGTTTTGTGGTGCCGCGCCGTGCAGGCGGCAGTAGTGCGCGGCGAGCAACCCGAATTGCGCCGGTGCCAGTGTTTCCGGCCGCAGGCCAGGATCGATGCCGCAGGCTTCGATATCCGTAGAGCTGAGCAGACCCTTCAGGCCGTTGCGCAAGGTCTTTCGACGGTGCGAGAAAGCGGCCGTCACCAGTTTGCGCAGCACACCATCGTCGCCGATGTCGAATCGCGGCCCGTGGGTCGGCCGCAGCCGCACGATCGCGGACCATACCTTGGGGCGCGGTTGAAAGGCGCCGGGACCTACATCGAACAGCGCCTCGACCTCGGCATAGGCGGCAAGCATCACCGTCAGCCTCCCATAGTCCTTGCCGCCGGGCTGCGCGGCCATGCGCTCCACCACCTCTTTTTGCAGCATGAAATGCATGTCGCCGATGGCGGTGCGCTGATTCAAAAGCCTGAACAGCAACGGAGTGGAAATGTTGTAGGGGAGATTCCCCACGATGCGCAGCGGCGTTCCGCCGCCGCGCAAGGCGATGAAGTCCGTATCGAGGACATTCTCGACGTGAATGCGCAGGTGCGCGTGGCCCCGGGAATCCGCCGCCAGCGAGTGCGCGAGATCGCGGTCGATCTCGATCACGTCCATGTTCTTGGCGCGCGCCAATAGACTCCAGGTCAGAGCGCCTCGGCCGGGCCCTACTTCGACGAGGCGCTCGCCGACAACCGGTGCCACCGCCTCGACGATGCGGCGAATGATCCCGGGATCGTGAAGGAAATGCTGACCGAAACGCTTACGGACCTGCATGAGCGCTGGTGAGGGTTACGGCGAGCGCCAGCGCCGCACGCAGGCTTCCCGCGTCCGCCTTGCCGGTGCGTGCCAGCGCCAAGGCTGTGCCGTGATCGACGCTGGTGCGCAATATGGGAAGGCCCAGCGTCATGTTCACGGCATTGCCAAAGCCCACGTGCTTCAGCACGGGAAGCCCCTGATCGTGGTACATCGCCACCACGACATCGGCCTGCGCGAGAAATTGCGGCGCGAATCCCGTATCGGCCGGAATCGGGCCACGCAGGTTCAACCCCTCGCCTTGCAAACGGCGCAGCACAGGTTCGATCACATCGATTTCTTCGCGGCCCAGGTGACCGGATTCGCCGGCGTGCGGATTCAGTCCCAAGACGCTGATGCGGGGTGCGGCCAGCCCGAAATGCCGTTCCAAGTCCATGTGCACGATGCGCAGGGTCGCCAACAGCCGCTCCTGAGTGATCGCACGCGGGACATCGGCAAGTGCCAAGTGAGTCGTGACCAGCGCGACGCGCAATTCGCCGCTCAACAACATCATGACCGGCAGGGCGGCGCGAGTTCTGGCCGCCAGGTATTCGGTATGACCCGTGAACGCGAAGCCTGCGTCCATGAGGGTGCTCTTCTGCACCGGTGCCGTCACCATCGCCGCGAACTCGCCATTCATGCAGCCGTCGCAGGCGCGATCCAGCATCTTGATGACATAAGCCGCATTGCGGGGGTCCAACTTGCCGGCGGTCACGGGGTAGGCCGGCACGCTCAGAATTTTCAAGGTGCCGCCACGGTGTGCGGCCGGAGCCTGAGAGGCGTCGTAGTCCACGATTCGCAGCGGCAGCCTCAAGGCGGCCGCGGTGCCCGCCAGCAACGCGGCATCGCCGGCTACCACCAGGTCCGCTTGCCAATCCGTCTGAGCGAGAATGACGCAGGCGTCGGGGCCAATGCCCGCCGGCTCGCCTGACGTGACGATGATCCGCGGTACGTACACTACGTCTGCGGCATGATTACATCTTGACCTCGACGAAGGCCTCGTCGCGTAAACGGCGCAACCAAAGCTCGGTCTCTTCGTCCGCCTTGCTCTCGCGGATGGCCGCGAAGGCGTGCTGCCGGCGTACATCGTCCGTGCTGTCGTAGGTTCGGGTGCCCAGCATTTGCACGATGTGCCAGCCGTAGCGGCTCTTGAACGGCTCGCTGATTTCGTTCACCTTGAGGTTCGCGATGGCTTTGTCGAACTCAGGCACGAACGTGCCCGGACCGCTCCAGCCCAAGTCGCCTCCGTCCGGCGCCGATCCGGGATCTTCCGAGGTCGCCGAGGCGATACCGGCAAAATCCTCGCCCTTCAAGATGCGCTCGCGCAGCTTGCCGAGCTTCTGCCGAACGGTTTCATCATCGTCCAATTCGTTCGGCTTCAAGAGCACGTGGCGCACGTGGATCTGATTGACGATGACCTGCGCCTCGCCGCTGCGGCGCTCATTCAGCTTGACGATGTGAAAGCCGCTGGGCGTGCGCACCGGTTCGCTCACTCCGCCCGGCTTCATTTTGGTGACGAGATCCAAAATGAACTGGGGCATCTGGGTTCCTTTGCGCCAACCCAATTGACCGCCGTCCAATGCGGTCTGGCTGTTCGAATTCGCGATGGCGAGCTGGCCGAAGTCTTCGCCTTTCTGCGCACGCGCGGCCAAGTCTTGGGCCTTTTTCGTGATCTCATCGAGCTGTTGCGGCGTGGCGGCCTGAGGCAGCGACAGCAGGATATGCGAGACATTGAACTCGTCGTTCGCCGCCGAGGTTTCTTGGCGCGCCAGGTACTGGTCCAGTTCATGCGGTGTGACGTTGATGTGAGCGATCACGTCGCGCTGCCGCAAGGTGCTCAAGGTCAACTCCTTGCGCATGGACTCGCGGTACTGCTTGTAGTCCACGCCCTGGGCTTCCAGCGCGGTGGGCAATTGGTCGAAGGGGATCTTGTTGCGCTGTGCGATTTCCTGCAGCGCGCCGTTCAGTTGTTCGTCGGAGATCGTAAGGCCCACCCGCTTGGCCCGCTGCCCCTGAATCTCTTGCAGAATCAGCCGATCGAGGACTTGTTGCTTGAGCACGCTTTGGGACGGCAACTCGACTTTCTGTTCCTGGAGCCGCTTGGATACGGCCTCCATTTGCGTGTCCAGCTCGCTTTTCAGCACCAGGCCGTCATTCACGACGGCGGCGATACGGTCCAGCATAACGCCGTGGACGCCGATATCGCGCGTCTGCGCCTGGACGGCCGGCCCTGAAACGACGCTCAAAAGTATGCAAATAACGGCGAATGTGCGCCTGAATCGGTTCATTTCTGGGGAAAACTGCATCCGGAATGTCATTGTTGGGTCTCTAGGGGACATCAGAGTTGAACGGATCGCGGGTCGGGTAACCGCGAATCTCCTTCTGCAAGAAAGAGTCCGCAGACTTTCCGACCGAACTCAAGCCCGTCAGTTCCAATTGTAATGCAATCGAGGTATCCAGTCCTCCGGTACGGTTACTGACATACCGGCGCTGCACGAGCTGAACGCGGTAGCAACAGCTCTTGTACTCGAATCCCGCTATTTGCTCGATGGTTTGCCTGTCCTGGAGGGAATAGACCCAGCGTCCGACCGTGTTCCAGTGAGCGGCGATCGGCCAGGCGAAGGAGGCGTCATATTGCTTGAGAATGCCTTCCTGAAAGCGGTAGCCCAGATTCACCACCTTCGAGGGCTCGGGGTGGTATTGGACTTCAATCTCCTCTTTATCGGTGCGAGAGGTATAGGGGTTGAATTGATAGTTCAGATTGACGCTCAGATGCTTGTACCCGGTCAGCGAGACTTCGCTGACGATGTCCGAGGCTGGAAACTGCACCCCGATCTGGCCCGGCACGATCACACCGAGCTGACCGGTCGAGGTGACGTAGGTTTGCCCGGGCAGGGGCTGCGAGCCTTGCGCAGCTGCGTTCGTAACGAATAGACCCGGCCAGGCCAATGGATTGACCAGGGGCAAGCCGGCGACAGGCTGCCCGCTTTCCAGCTGCAAGATATCCTGCGGTACGGTCACCCGCGGAATCGAGAAATAGCGGATTTGGCCGATGGTCGCGGAAAGATACTGGGCTCCCGAGACATGATCGAAGAGACGCGTGGTCAAACCGACGGCCAATTGGTTGGCATCGCCGATGCGGTCGTTTCCCACGTACCGGTTGGTACGGAACAATTCGGTCAAGTTGAGATCCGGCAGAGCGGTATCGAAAATCGGCAATTCATTCTGGTTGCGGTAGGGCACGTAGCTGTAAACCATACGCGGTTCGAGAGTCTGGGTACGCTGCCCTACCGAACCGGCGTTGCGTTCGAATACCAGGCCCGCGTCGAGTCGAGCGTAGGGCAGCGTGCGTGTGGGCGTGCTCGGACTGCCAATACCCGCATTCTGCAAATCGTACTGGGTAAAATGATAGCCGATGGCCGGCTCGAAAAAGTATCCGGCACCGCGGTTGGACCAGCGCAATTCCGGGGATACATCGAGGCGCACGCCGCTCGGAGTTCGAACACCGGCGGGCGCGTCCGTAACCCTTTCCCGAACAAAATTGGTGGCCTCGCCATCCAGCGCGAGCTCGAGGTGGGTGTTGGGGACCGGATAAAGTCCTTCAGCCTCTATTCGGGGTAGGCGCGAATAGGGGCGTACGAAGTCGTACAGCAAGATGTCGATGGTTTGAAAGTTCTGCACCTCGCCGCGGATGCGCCAGACGTCGTCGTAGTAAAGGGCCTCGGCGCGGCGTTCCAAAAAGGTCACGCTGGTTTGTTCCGAACCCACGGCGAAATCCGAGAAATAATTGCTGTCGCTGACGGCGGCGATGTCGGTGTCGAAGCGCAGCCCGGGCCTGATGTCAGTGGTATCGGTGACGTGGAAGTAGCTGCGATTGCTGTGCGTCTGCATATCGTCCGGCAAGAAATTGGCTTCGATCTGCCCGCGGGAGCTCGCCGTCAGGTAGCGGAATTGGGCTCCCAGCTGTACGCCGCGTGCGGACAGTATGCCCGGAGTCAGCGTGAGATCGTAGTTCGGCGCCAGATTGAAATAATAGGGCACCTCGAGTTGGTAGCCGTTGGTGGTGGAATGTCCGAAGCTCGGAAACAGCAGGCCGCTCTTGCGCTCATCGCCCAATGGAAACGAGATGTACGGGGTGTAGAAGATCGGCACATTCTTGAACCGCATGTGCACGCCGTGGCCCACGCCTACTTGCTTTGCCGTGTCCAAATCGATCCCCGAGGCTTGCAGCATCCAGTCCTCGTTGCCTACCGGGCAGGTCGTGTAGCGGACTTGGTCCATCTCCACCTTGCCGTCGGGTTGAACCGCGAGGGTACGGGCGAAGCCGCGCCCGTTTCTATCCAGGATCTGAAAGTTGGCCTTATCGAAATCGGCGCCGCCCACGGTGTCGTAGTTGCCGGTGTCGCTTTTGATGCGAAGTTTCGGATCCTCGAAATCGACCCCGCCCTTGATGGCCAACCGGCCGGTTTTGTAGTCATAGGTCATCGAATCCGCAGCCACGGTGCGCGCGTCCTGGCGAACCGTCACCCGGCCGTTCACGACCGCATGTCCCTCGGCATCGACCATGGCATCGTCGCTGTCGATGTGAATACGGTGATCGGCGTCGGAGAGCGGGACCCCCTTCGCCGGTGAATGCTTGGGAGGAGCGGGGCACATATCCCCGGCGTGAACCATCGAAACCGCCGCCAGGCACGCGAAAACAGCCAATGCGGCTCGAAGGTGAAAAGCCTTGGGCAAAGTGAATCGCCTTAATCGAAAGCCTGAATCGGTATACTTGATCGCCGCATTTGCGGTGGGTGAATGGTCAAGCATGGGTCTACCGGATGCAAGCGATTCCCGCCTCGCGGCGCTCACGCGATGGCTCGTCGACGACCTCGGATTTACGGGCAGCCGGATCGAACCGGCATCCGCCGATGCGAGTTTTCGCCGTTATTTTCGCGTGACCCGCGGTGCGGATACGCACATCGTCATGGACGCCCCGCCGGATAAGGAAAACACCGCGCCCTTCGTCAGCGTTGCGCGCGCCTTGGCCGGCATGAGCTTGAATGTGCCGATCGTCTTGGCCAGAGATGAATCGCAGGGGTTCTTGCTGCTATCGGATTTAGGGTCTTGCCAATACCTCGATGAACTCACGGCGGAGCGCAATGTCGAGCGGCTTTATGCCGATGCGCTCCAGGGGCTCGTGACCATGCAGGGGGCCGGCGATGCGGCCGCACGCGACTTGCCCGTCTATGATCGCGCATTGCTGCTGCGCGAGATGCAGCTCTTTCCCGAATGGTTTTTAGGAAGGCATCTGGGATTCATCGTCGGCGACCGCGAGCGGGCCATGTTGGATCGATTGTTCGAGGCATTGGTGCAAGCCGCGTTGTCGCAGCCATCGGTATTCGTGCATCGAGACTATCACTCGCGGAATCTGCTGCTCACCGCGGAACACAACCCGGGCATCCTGGATTTTCAAGACGCGGTGTTTGGACCCGTCACGTATGATGCGGTCTCGCTGCTCAAGGATTGCTACATTGCCTGGCCGCCGGAGCGAGTGCGCGGGTGGCTGTTGAGCTATCGCGAACAACTGGTACGCGCCGGGATTGACGTGGGGGGCAAGACGGCGGCGGCGGGCGGCACGGCGGAATTCGTTCGTTGGTTCGATCTCATGGGATTGCAGCGGCACATCAAGGTGCTCGGCATCTTTGCCCGTCTCTACTACCGCGACGGCAAGCGGGGTTATCTCAAGGACTTGCCGCGTGTGCTCGACTACGCACGGGAGGCCGCGGCCGCCTATCCTGAGACCGCCGAGTTCGCGGAGTTCGTGACGTCGCGCATCGATCCGGCGTTCGCCGCTGCGCAGGCGCGCAGCGGCGCATGAACGTACAGCGCATGGTGCCGTCAAGCACAGCGGCGGCACGCAAGCCAGGCACGGCGATGATCTTGGCCGCGGGGCGCGGCGAGCGCATGCGGCCATTGACCGACACCGTCCCGAAGCCACTGCTGCGCATCCACGGCAAGCCGCTGATCGAACATCACGTCGAGCGATTGGCGCGGTCCGGCATCGAGCGCATCGTCATCAATTTATCGTGGCTCGGATCGATGATCCGGGACTTCCTGGGCGACGGCTTCCGCTATGGCGTGTCGATCCATTACAGCGAGGAGTCCCCCTACGCGCTCGAAACCGCCGGCGGCATATTTCGCGCTCTGCCGTCCTTGGGCTCGGGGCCGTTTTTGGTGGTGAACGGCGACGTGTTCACGGACTATCCGTTCGAGCGCTTGATGCTCGACGATGGGCATGACGCGCACTTGGTGCTGGTGCCCAATCCGCCGCAGCACGCCCGAGGTGATTTTGGCCTGGAGGACGGGCTCGCCGTGCCGGCGGCCGCGCAGCAATATACCTTCGCCGGGATAGCCGCCTACCGACCCGATTTTTTTTCAGGCTGCAAGGACGGGGTTTTCCCGCTAAAACCGCTGCTGGTTCGCGCCATGGCCGCGCAGCGTTGCACGGCCGAGCTGTACGCCGGCGTGTGGGAGGACATCGGCACGCCGGAGCGCCTCAAAGGCTTGAACGCCGAGGAGCCTTGAACGCCTGGCTCGAGTACCCACGTAGAGTACAATGAAGTCCATGTCGGAATTCAAAGGCATCCCCATCGCGCACGAGCTGCGCCCCGCTGTCAGCGAGCCACGCCCCGCGCGCAGCGGAGAAAAATACACGACCTCTCAAGGGTTTACCGCCATCAAGGACGGCATGAAGCGGTCCGCTTCGGGAGCCCCTCAGGCGCGCAAACCGCCTTGGCTGCGCGCTCCCATGGCAAGCGGCGCCGAATTTGCGGCTGTCAAAGGTATCGTTCGTGAACACCGCTTGAGTACCGTTTGCGAAGAGGCGAAGTGTCCAAACATCGGCGAATGCTGGAATGCGGGCACTGCGACCATCATGTTGATGGGCGCCGTGTGCACCCGTGCCTGCCGATTTTGCGCCGTTGACACCGGCAACCCGCGCGGCTGGCTCGATGCGGAAGAACCCGAGAACGTTGCCCGCTCGGTCGAATTGATGGGTCTGAAATATGTCGTACTCACCTCGGTCAATCGGGACGACTTGCCGGACGGCGGGGCGGCGCACTACGCGGCGGCCATTCGCGCCATCAAGCGGCGCAATCCCGGTACCGCCGTCGAGGCGCTGACGCCCGATTTCCAGGGTGTGCTGCGCGATGTGCAAACCGTCCTCGACTCCGGCCTGGATGTTTTCGCACAGAATGTCGAGACGGTGAAACGTCTCACCCATCCGGTGCGCGACCCGCGCGCGGGCTATCGCCAGACCATCGATGTACTGGCTCATGCGAAGACCTATCGCCCCACGGTGCTCACCAAGACCAGTTTGATGCTCGGCCTCGGAGAGACCGACGAGGAGATTCGCCAGACCATGGTCGATCTGCGCGCGGCATCCGTCGATATTCTGACGCTGGGACAATATCTACGGCCGACCCCGAATCACCTGGACATCGAGCGTTTCGTCACGCCGGATGAATTCGATCACTATCGTGATTGGGCGCTGTCGCTGGGATTTCTGGAATGCGTCTCGGGCCCTCTGGTCCGGTCGAGCTACCGTGCAGAACAGGCGCTCGCACGCAACAATGCCGGTCTCGACAACAGCAAGCTCGCCGCCGCGCCGGCACCTCTGCGTCGATGAGCAGCGCCGCGCCGCTGATAAGGCACTTGGGGCTGGTGCCCTATGAACCGACCTGGCGGGCGATGCAGCGGTTCACCGATGAACGCGATCAATCGACGCCCGACGAAATCTGGATGGTGGAACATCCGCCGATTTTTACACTGGGTTTGAACGCAAGTCGCGAGCACCTGCTGGCGCCCGGCGACATCCCCGTGATTCAGATCGACCGCGGCGGTCAGGTCACCTATCACGGACCCGGCCAGCTGGTGATTTATCCGCTCATCAATCTGAAGCGGCAAGCCTTAGGCGTGCGGCAATTGGTGGTGGCTCTCGAAAACGCAATTATCGCCTACGCCGGCGAGTTAGGGTTAGCCGCGCGCGGCTCGCGGGACGCGCCGGGCGTCTATGTCGGTGCTGCCAAGCTGGCGAGCATCGGCCTACGCATTCGCCGCGGCGCCAGCTATCACGGCCTTGCGCTCAATGTGTCGCTCGATCTACAGCCTTTCGAACGAATCAACGTGTGCGGTTACCGAGGGCTTGCCGTCACCCGTCTCGCTGATCTATGCGGCGTTTCCGATGTATGCACCGCGGCCGGCGGATTGGAGCCGCATTTGATGCGCGAGTTGGGATTCACGGCGCAGCGCGCAGACCCGCAAACGGCTCACAGCGCCATCAGCACCGACTTGCAGGCCGTCAGTTCTCGGTAAATGTCATCGAGTTGTTCGCGGCTCGAGGCGAGCACGAGATAGGTCAACGCCACGAAGTTCCCGTCGGCACTGGTGCGTGTGCGCACGCTCGAGTCTTGAACCGGGCCCGCGTGGCGCTCGATGATGGCCTGCGTGAGGGCACGCAAGTCGCTGTCGTGGCGCCCCATCACCTTGATGGGAAATTCACCGGGGTACTCTTGAATGGTCGCGCCGCTCATAGAGGCGGCGTTCCGGCAAGCTCGTGCGTGTACTCGAGGAAGGCGGCATGCATGCGCTTGAATATCGGACCGGGCTTGCCGCTGCCGACGGCCGCGCCATCGAGGACGGTCACGGGCAGCACACCGCGTGTTGCAAAGCTGAGCCAGATCTCGTCGGCCGAGCGCAGCAGCGCTTGCGGCACGCGGCTATTGTTGATGCTCAGATTCAGCCGCACCGCGAGTTCGGTCACCACTTCGCGGGTAGTGCCGGGGAGAATGTGATTGCCGTTGGGCGGCGTATGAATCACGCCGTCCGCGACGACGTGAACGGTGGTCGAGGAGCCTTCGGTGAGCTCATCGTTCTCGATCATGATGGTCTCAAAGGCACCGGCATCGGCCGCCAGCTTTTTGAGGAGGATATTCGCGAGCAGCGCGGTCGACTTGATGTCGCGCCGCGCCCAGCGAATCTCGGCAGCGGTCACGGCCGCCACGCCTCGATCGAGCAGCTTCGCGGGGGTCGGCTCGAGGGCGGTAACATAGGCAAAAAGCGTCGGCGCGAGTCCCTCGGGCCACACGTGATTGCGTCCCAATTCGGTCCCCCGCGTGACCTGTAGATAGATATAGGAATCTTGGCCGCCGCTTTGCTCCACGAGCTGCAGGCAAATCGCGGCCCATTCCGGGTGCGAGCGCGGCGCCGGTATCTGAATCGCGGCGAGGCTGCGGTCGAGCCGGTCCAAATGTTCGCGCAATCTAAACGGACGGCCGCCGTATACGGGGATCACTTCGTAGACCCCATCGCCGAACAGGAACCCGCGATCCAAAGGCGATACCCGCGCTTCGGTCAGCGGCAGGTAGGTGCCGTTCAGGTAGCAGAGGGGCAGCGGCTCGCTCACGCGAACCAGAGCCGAATGGTGTCGATGAGCCGTCGCCACCAGCCGCCGGCCGCGACGCTCTTGAGCGGATGCACCGGCATGGTCGCGAGCGTCTGGCTGCCCGCAAACACGCGCAGCTGGCCGACGCTGGAATCGAGGGTGAGCGGTGCGATCAGCCGCGGCGCGAGATCGACGGCCGTCTTGACGTCATTGGCTTGTCCACGCGGCAGGGTGACGTACAGATCGTCCTTGATGCCGACGTCGACCGGTGATTGCGCCGCTTTCCACACTTTCGTCGAGGCAAGCGCGGCACCGCCCTTGACCGCCAACTTGGTATCGTAAAAAGTAAAGCCATAGTTGAGCAACGCGGCGCTGGCATTTTCACGCGCTTTCATGCTGGTCGATCCCATCACCACGGAGACGAGCCGCATGCCATCGCGCAGCGCCGACGTGACGAGACAGTAGCCGGCTGTATCGGTGTGCCCGGTCTTCAAGCCGTCGACGCTGGGATCGAGGCCGAGCAAGCCGTTGCGGTTTTGCTGCTTGATGCCGTTGTGCTCGAACTCGCGTACCGAGTAGTACTTATAGTATTGAGGAAAGTCGCGGATCATCGCGACGGCGAGCAAGGACATGTCGCGCGCGGTGGTGTAGTGCTGCGGTGAAGGGAGACCTGAGCTGTTTTCAAAATGCGTGCCCACCATGCCGAGGCGCTTGGCATTGGCGTTCATGAGTTGCGCGAAAGTCTCTTCGGTTCCGCCGACCCGTTCCGCCAGAGCGATGGTGGCATCATTGCCCGATTGTACGATCATTCCCAGTATCAACAGTTCCACCGACACCGGTTTGCCGAGTTCTATGAAGGTGCGCGAACCCTCGGAGCGCCACGCGTGTTCGCTGACAACCACGGGTGCATCCAGCTTGAGCTTGCCCGCCGCCAACTCCTGAAAAACGATGTAGGCGGTCATCAGTTTGGTGAGGCTGGCCGGTTCCATGCGCGCCACGGCTTCTTGCGAAGCCAGCACTTTGCCAGTGCGGTAGTCGACGACTATGTAGGCGCGCGCGTCGACGGTCGGTGCCGTCGGAATGGGCGTGTCGGCCCGGGGCTCCCCTTGGCTGGGAGCGGCCGCGAACACCGCCATGAGAACCAAACTCAACAGAGGACGAAACATGGGCGAATACCTTGATAAAGCCGGGTAGTGTACCGAGGATCGTCATGGGGCAATAGGGTTCGTGCCGCCCGCTCGTCGAGCGAGACCAGTGCTGCTACCGCCGTGTTCGGCGGCGAATGCCAGGTTCACCGCGCACCAGTTTGAGAATGCTTGAATCCAGCACTTCGAACGCCACATTCGGGTGTCGGTGACGTAGGGCGGAGCGCTGCCACGTGTCTCGTCACGCAGAATGCGTGCGGGAAATATTATGACTGTCAATCATAATGATTTGAAAGCATAATGTTCGTGCGCCCGTAAGCGGCTAGTCGAGAGCGAGATGCGCGTCGTGCACGCCCGCGTGCTCCAATGCCGCAACGATGCGATCGAATTCCGGCACGTCGGGAACGGGGCCGATGCGTACCCGATACATTTTGCGGCCCGCGATCAGGTCATCACGGACAAAAATCTTGCCGTATCCGCCGCCGCGCAAGTTGGCGGCCAAGCGCTCGGCATTCGCCGGATCCGCAAAGGCGCCCGCTTGCACGAACAGCACCGGACGGGCCGCCGTGGTCGGCGCGATCGGCGCGGCTGACGAGATTGGTGCGGCCGGCGAGGCGGGCGAGATCGGTGCGGTCGGCGAGGCCGGTGCGGCCGGCGCTGTGCCGGGTGGCGCGGTGGAGGCGGCTGCACCGGCTGGGCTGCTCGGCGGCACGGGCGCGGCCGCGAGCAGCGGAGCTCCCTGACCGCGCGGCGCGGACGGGTCGAGCGCGCGCACTTCCACCATCGCCGTGCCATTGCGGAGCATGTCGAGGCGAGACGCGGCCGTGTACGACAAGTCGATGATGCGGTTGCCGACGAACGGGCCGCGATCGTTGACGCGCACGACTACGCTGCGGCCGTTCTGTAGATTGGTGACGCGCACGTAAGCCGGCAAAGGCAGCGTTTTATGGGCGGCCGTCATGCCGTACATGTCGTAGGGTTCGCCGGTGGAGGTGCGTTCCTTATGAAAGCCCGGGCCATACCAAGAGGCTACCCCTCGCTCGACATAGGCGGCGCTCGAGGACAGCACGTAATAGCGCTTGCCGAACACTACATAGAAAGGCGGGTTGCCGTGACGTGATCGCGGTTCGCTTTGCGGTACCACCTCGGGAGCCGCCTGCTGTACGGGGGGCGGCGGCGCGCTCTGCGGCGCTACGGGCGATGTGGTTTGGCAGCCTGCGAGACCAACCACGGCGGTCAGTCCAAGCGGGGCGGCCAGTGCGCGCGCGCCCTTCACGGTTGAGAGCTGAGGCGGGGCATATCGTTGGATGCGGGAGCGTCGTGAAGGAGGACATGCTGTCTCACGGCGGCGGCAAGCTCGAATACGGCCATACCGTATAACGCGCTGTGGTTGTAGCGTGTGATGACGTAGAAATTGTTGTAGCCGACGCGCCAGCGGACACCCTCGGATTCATCGGCGGCGATGAGTAGTGCAGGCGCATCCGGCGGCAATAAACTGTCGAAGTTCACTCCCTTGGCTTTCAGGGAGTCGACCGTATCCGCCAGGATAAGCTTGCGGCCGTCCAGATCCGCCGCGCCGGCATCCACCGCGGCCTCACTGAGCACCGGCTCGCCCGCATTCCAGCCGTGTTCCTTGAGGTAGTTGCCCACGCTGGCGCACACGTCCGCCCAGTTGTTCCATAGGTCGATACGGCCGTCCTTGCTGGCATCGACGGCATAGCGGCGATAGTTCGAGGGCATGAATTGCGGAGCACCCATGGCGCCGGCGTAGGATCCTTTCACGACGAGCGGATCGAGGCCGGTGTCGCGCGCCAGCAGGATGAACTGTTCCAACTCGTCGCGAAAGAATTTGGCGCGTGCCGGGTAATCGAAGGCCAGCGTCGTGAGTGCATCCAATACGCGGTACGACCCCGTCAGGCGGCCATAGTAGGTCTCCACGCCGACGATCGCCGCAAGATACTCCGGGGCCACACCGGATCTGACGCTTGCCAGATCGAGCTCTTGCCGATGTGCGATCCAGAAATCCGTGCCTTCCCGAATGCGTCTTTCGGTCAGGAAGATAGGGCGGTACTCGTGCCACGGCTTCGCCCTTTCGGCGGGCCGGTCCATCGCTTCGATGATCGCCGGCTGCTCTTTCGCCGCCTTCAGCAGCTTGCGCAATTGCCGTTTGCCGATCGAATCTTTTACGGATATTTCGTCGATGAAACTCTTGACGTCGGCGCGATGGATGTCGAGGGCGACGGCCGGGCGGGCAGCCACGCAGACGATGCACAGAGTCAGATACAAGATCTTAAAAAGAGATTTAGCGCGCATTAGGACCCAATGAGCTTGCGATGCGAATGCAGCGACATCAGTATGCCGAAGCCGGCCAACAAGGTGACCATGGAGGTGCCGCCGTAGCTAATCATCGGCAGCGGTACGCCGACCACCGGCAAGATACCGCTCACCATGCCTGAATTGACGAACACATAGACGAAGAAACTGAGGGCGATCGCGCCTCCGGTAAGGCGTGAAAACGTGTCCTGGCCTTGGTTGGCAAGGTACAGCGCGCGGCCGATGACGGCCCCATACAGGGTGATGATCAGCAATTGACCGAGCAATCCGAATTCCTCGCCGATGACCGCGAAGATGAAGTCGGTGGAGCGCTCCGGCAGGAATTCCAACTGCGCCTGGCTGCCGTTCATATAGCCCTTGCCGAAGACTCCGCCCGAGCCGATCGCGATCTGGGACTGAATGATGTGGTAACCGGCACCCAACGGGTCATTTTCCGGATTCAAGAACATGAGTATGCGCTGGCGCTGATACTCATGGATGAAGTGCCAGCCGGCCCAGGCCGCGCCGCCGATGAGGGGTATCGATATCAAGATGATCTGCACCTGCAGTCCGGCCAGCAACATCACGATGAGGCCGGAGGCCGCTATCAGCAGAGCGGTGCCGAGATCAGGTTGCACCACGATCATCGCGGTCGGAACCCCGATCATGATGCCCATGACCACCAAATCCTTGAAGGTGGGCGGCAGCGGCCGTTCGTGCATGTACCACGCGCACATCATCGGTACCGCGAGCTTCATGATCTCGGACGGTTGGAAGCGCATGAAGCCGACATCGAGCCAGCGTTGCGCGCCTTTGCCGATATGGCCGGTCACCTCGACCACGATCAGGAGCAGTACGCCGAGCACATAGGCGATCGGTGCGAACAGACGCAGATACTGCGGCGTCGCAAGCCGGGCGAGTGCGAGCAGGGCGGCAACGGCAATGGCGATGTTGGCCAGATGATGCTCGACCATTCTGATGTTCTGGCCGGAAGCGCTGTACACCACCAGAACGCCGATGCAAACGATGATGGCAAGCACGCCCGTCAAAGGACCATCCAATCCCAAAGCGCGCAAAGTGCGGCCGCCCGCCGTCAGCGTGCGGCGCGTGCGCGAGGGTGAGAATTCGTCGAATATCATTCCGTATCGCTCTCTCTCAATGGTCGTGCAGGCGGCTCAAGACGCCCGCCAGCAGCGGCCAGATCAGGGCGCCGATGACCGGGGCGAGCCAGCGGCTGAACGTCGTGACCGGGCTGCCGGTGGCGCCGTCCACCCAGAAGAGCACGAATTGATAACCCGTCAACAGCGCAAAAATGGTCAGCGACTGCGACAGCACCGAGAACACCCGCAGGCGCAGACGCAAATGCGTTGCCCAGGCCGCCATCAGGGTGAGCGCCAAGGCATGCTGTCCAAGCACGACACCCCGAATCACATCAAGCGCCAACCCGGCTATGAAAGCCAGGGCCAAGCCGCCGGCGCGCGGCGACTCGATCGACCAATAGAACACCACCAGCACCAGAAAATCCGGGCGAAGCGCATCGACGGCCGCCGGCAACGGGATGACCGCGAGGGCCAGTGCGACCAGAGCCGATAGCGCCATGGGTAGACGCCGGACGCGGTTATCGCGCATCATTTCTTGGGCGCCCCCTGGTGCGGCGGCGGCGCGGCCGCAGCCGGCGGAGCTGGCGCCGGCGCAGGCGCTGCGTCCGGCTTCAGCCACACGAACATCACTTCTCGCGAGCGGTCGAGAGCCGCTGCGGGCCGCACTTCGACCTCCGCCAGGGATTGCGCCGGATCGCGCTTGACCTCTGCGACCGTGCCTACGGGGTAGCCGGCCGGAAAGCCGCCGCCGAGTCCCGATGTCACCAACAGGTCGCCGGCGATCACATCGGCGCTCGTCGACAAATACGGCAGCTTCAGCCGGCTCATGTCGCCCGTGCCGACCGCAATGGTGCGCAAACCGTTGCGATTCACCTGGACCGGAATGGCGTGTGCCGCGTCGCTGACGAGGATGACCTCGCTGGTCAGTTCTTCGACGCGCGCAACCTGACCGAACACGCCGCCGGCGTCGAGCACTGCCTGACCGACAAACACGCCGTCGCGCGCGCCCTTATCGACCAGAACTCGCTCGCGAAAGGCGTCGATGTCCAAGTCCATGATGTCGCCGACGACGAAGCGATTCGCGACGTCGGCGGTGTTGTCGCGAAGTGCGCGCAGCCGCCGGCTTTCCGCCTCGAGCGCCTCGTAGCGCTGCAGGCGGAAATTTGCGAGGCGCAGCTCCGCTTCGAGTTTCGCCTTGTCGGCGCGGAGTGTTTCGCGCGACGACACGCTCTCGCGAAACCAATCCCAGCCTTCGAAGGGGCTGGCGACGGCGACCTGTACCGGGTACGCGACGACCGACAGAAAACGGCGAATCTGCCCGACATGGTCGTAGCGCTTGTCGAAAATGATCAATCCTAGAGCCAGCAGGGAATACAGGACACAGCGGAGCAGCAGGCCCGTCGTTCGACCGGAAGCCTCGGTATTACGAAATGCGACCATGGGCTGGGCTCCTGGTCGCTTGCATTACTCCAGTCCGAAGATGCCCGGTCCATGTTCCTCGGTGAGTTCGAGGATCCGGCCGCCGCCGCGTGCGACGCAGGTGAGGGGATCATCCGCCACCACCACCGGTAAACCGGTCTCTTCCATGAGCAGCTTGTCCACGTCCCGCAGCAGGGCGCCGCCGCCGGTCAGCACGATGCCGCGCTCCGCTACGTCCGCGCCGAGTTCGGGCGGAGTCTGTTCGAGCGCTTGCTTCACCGCGCCGACGATGCCTTGAAGCGGTTCCTGCAGAGCCTCGAGAATTTCGTTGGAGTTCAGGGTGAAGCTGCGCGGCACGCCCTCGGAGAGGTTGCGGCCCTTGACCGAAATTTCGCGCACCTGCTGGCCGGGATAGGCCGAACCGATCTCCAGCTTGATGCGTTCCGCCGTGGCCTCACCGATCAGAATTCCATAGTTTCGACGCACGTAGTTCGTGATGGCTTCGTCGAACTTGTCGCCGCCGATGCGGACACTGGCAGCATAGACGATGCCGTTCAGCGATATGACCGCGACCTCAGAGGTGCCGCCGCCGATATCGAGGACCATGGAGCCGCGCGCCTCTTGAACGGGCAGGCCCGCGCCCACCGCAGCGGCCATGGGTTCGGGAACGATGTCGACGCTGCGGGCGCCGGCGCCTTCGGCCGATTCCTTGATTGCGCGACGCTCAACCTGCGTGGAGCCGAACGGTACGCACACCAGCACGCGTGGGCTCGGACTCAGGAAGCGATTGCCATGCACCTTCTTGATGAAGTATTGCAGCATCTTTTCGGTGTAGGTGAAATCGGCAATGACGCCGTCCTTCATCGGCCGAACGGCGGTAATGTGGCCCGGGGTCCGCCCTAACATGTTTTTGGCCTCGACGCCGACCGCGACGATGATCTTGCCGCCGCGTGTCGGTTCGTCCTGCACTGCGACGACCGACGGCTCGTTCAGAACGATGCCGCGCTCGCGGACGTAAATCAGCGTATTGGCGGTACCGAGATCGATTGAGAGGTCATTCGAGAAATAACCTCTAAGGCGTTTGAACATGGGGTATTTTTCTAGGGCGCAGGGGGGTTTAAAAAGTTGCGCTAATGTAACAACCGATAAGACATATAACAAGGCAACGTGTATCATGGATAACAGCTAAAACTGCGCACTCGCGCGCACTTTTCAGCACTGATATGAACCTGACCCGTCAAGATGTCGAAAAGATCGCGCACCTCGCACGACTGTCGATCACCGAACAAGAGATGCCGGCCTACGTGACCGGCTTGTCGAGCATCGTCAATTTCGTGGACGAGTTATCGCGCGCCGAAACCGGCGCCGTGGAGCCGATGGCGCACCCCCTCGATGGGCAGCACCAGCGCCTGCGTGCCGACGTTGTCTCGGAGACCGATCAGCACGAGAAATACCAGGCCAATGCGCCCAGCGTGCAGGCCGGTCTGTATGTCGTACCGCGGGTCATCGAATAGGCCTGCCGAAGATTGACGATGCTGCATAACCTATCCATCGGCGAACTCGCCGAGCAACTGGCTTCCAGGCGGATTTCGAGCGTTGAGCTCACGCGGCATTTTCTGGCGCGTATCGAGCGTTTGAATCCGGCTTTGAACGCACTCATCACGCTGACCGCCAAGGAGGCGCTCGCTGCCGCGGCGGCCGCCGATCGCCGGATGGCGGGCGGAGAGGTCGCGCCGCTGCTCGGCATCCCACTCATTCATAAAGATATTTTCTGTACCGATGGAGTGCGTACCAGCTGTGGGTCGCGCATGCTGGACAACTTCGTTGCGCCGTATGATGCGACGGTCGTCGCCCGCCTGAAGGCGGCCGGAGCCGTCATGTTGGGCAAAGCCAACATGGACGAATTCGCCATGGGTTCTTCCAACGAAACGAGTTATTACGGTCCGGTGAAGAATCCCTGGGACACCGCAAAAGTGCCCGGGGGGTCGTCCGGTGGATCCGCCGCAGCCACGGCGGCACGGCTCGCGCCCTATGCCACCGGCACGGATACCGGCGGTTCCATCCGTCAACCGGCGGCGTTGACGGGCGTGACGGGCGTCAAACCGACCTACGGACGAGTGTCGCGCTTCGGCATGGTCGCATTCGCGTCGAGCCTCGATCAGGCCGGGGTGTTCGCCCGAACGGCGGCGGATGCGGCGACGGTGCTAAAGGCCATCGCCGGGTTCGACCCGTTGGATTCCACCAGCGTGGACACGCCGGTCCCGGACTATCCGTCCATGCTGGCTGCTCCGCTCAAGGGCTTGAAAATCGGCCTGTTGCGCGAGTTCTTCGACGGTTTGGAGGCCCGCAACACGGCGCTCATTCACGAGGCACTCAAGATCTACACATCGCTCGGCGCCTCCACGGTGGAGGTGAGCCTGCCGCACCTGCCGCTGTCGGTCCCGACATACTATGTGGTGGCGCCGGCCGAGTGTTCCTCCAATTTGTCGCGATTCGACGGCGTGCGCTTCGGCTATCGATGCGATCAGCCGAAGGATCTCGCGGATCTGTACAAGCGATCGCGGGGCGAAGGTTTCGGCCCCGAGGTCAAGCGACGTATCATGACCGGCACCTACGTGTTGTCGGCCGGGTATTTCGATGCGTATTATTTGAAGGCGCAAAAAGTACGCCGTCTCATCACCGATGATTTTCGCGCGGCGTTCCTCAAGGTGGATTTGTTGATCGGACCCACCACGCCCACCCCGGCCTTCGACATCGGCGCCAAAATCGCTGACCCGGTTACCATGTACTTGAACGATATCTACACCATTGGCGCGAATCTGGCCGGACTGCCCGGCCTGTCGATGCCTTGCGGCTTCATCGATGGGTTGCCGATGGGTCTGCAGCTGATCGGACCGCACTTCTCTGAAGGTAAGTTGCTGAACGCGGCTCACCAGTTTCAACGGCTGACCGAGTGGCACCAGCATGCTCCGCGCGGGTACGAGTGATGGCTGACTGGGAAGTAGTCATCGGGCTCGAGATCCATGCGCAACTCGCCACGCGATCGAAGATTTTTTCAGGCAGCGCGACGGCTTACGGCGCGCCGCCCAACAGCCAAGCCAGCCTGGTCGACCTGGCATACCCCGGCGTGCTGCCCGTGCTCAACGCCGAAGCGGTGCGCATGGCAGTCAAGTTCGGTCTCGCCATCGGCGCGACCATTGCGCCGCGATCAATCTTTGCGCGCAAGAATTATTTCTACCCCGATCTGCCGAAGGGTTATCAAATCAGCCAGTACGAACATCCGGTGGTGAGCCGTGGTTCGCTCAGCGTCATGCTCGATGACGGCATGCAGAAGACCGTCGGCGTGACCCGCGCGCATCTCGAAGAAGATGCCGGCAAGTCGCTGCACGAAGGATTGGCCAATGCCAGCGGCATCGATTTGAACCGCGCGGGCACGCCGCTGCTTGAAATCGTTTCCGAGCCGGACATGCGTTCGGCCAAGGAGGCGGTCGCATACATGAAGAAAATCCACACGCTGGTGCGGTATCTCGAAATCTGCGACGGCAACATGCAGGAGGGCTCGTTCCGCTGCGACGCCAATGTCTCGGTGCGGCCGCGCGGCCAGGAAAAGTTCGGGACGCGCGCCGAAATCAAGAACTTGAATTCCTTTCGCTTCGTCGAAAAGGCGATTCACTACGAAGTCGCCCGGCAGGTGGAACTGATCGAGAGCGGCGGCAAGGTGGTGCAGGAAACGCGCCTGTACGACTCGGACAAGGACGAGACTCGATCGATGCGCTCCAAAGAGGAGGCCAACGATTATCGCTACTTCCCGGATCCCGACCTGCTGCCGGTCGAGATCGACGAGCGTTTCATCGCCGCCGTGCGCGCGACCTTGCCGGAGCTGCCCGATGAAAAGGCGGCCCGGTTTGCCCGCGATCTGGGGCTGTCCGTCTACGATGCCGGCGTGCTCTGTGCGAGCCGTGAGCTGGGAAACTACTTCGAAGCCGTGCTGGCCGAGTTGAGTGCGCCGCCTGCAGCGCATGCCAAGCTCGCGGCGAATTGGGTAATGGGCGAATTATCCAGTGCGCTGAATCGCGACAATGTCGAGATCACCGCCTCGCGGGTGTCGCCTGCCGCGCTCAGCGGTTTGCTGGCGCGCATCGTCGATGGGACCATCTCCGGCAAGATCGCGAAGGACGTATTCGAGGCGATGTGGTCCGAAGGCAAAGCGGCGGACGATATCATCGAGGCCGAGGGCCTGAGGCAAATTACCGACTCCGGCGCCATCGAGGGCGTCATCGACGCGGTGATCGCCGCCAACCCGAAACAACTTGCGGACTTTCGTGCCGGCAAGGACAAGCTTTTCGGTTTCTTCGTCGGCCAGGTCATGAAGGCCACGGGAGGCAAGGCCAACCCGGCGCAGCTGAACGATTTACTGAAGGCCAAGCTGGGCGGTACCGCTCAGGAGACAGGCTCCTAGATGCATGACCGCGATTCTTTGCATCGTTTCCTGTTCGAGCACTATCCGATTCGCGGACATTTGGTACACCTGGACGCTTCCTGGCGCGCGCTGATCGAACATCGGGACTATCCCGAGGCCATACGCACGACACTGGGCGAGGCGGTGGTGGCATCGCTTCTGTTGGCGGCGACGATCAAGTTCGAGGGCGTTTTGTCCCTGCAATTGCAGGGAGCCGGGCCCGTTCACTTGTTGTTGGCGCAATGCACGAGCGGTTTGGGCGTGCGCGGGCTGGCCCGTTATCGTGAGGATCCCGATCCCGGCAATACCGGTGCGGGCGGTGTTGCCGATTTGATCGGCGCCGGCAATTTGACCGTAACGCTGGAAAGCGACGATGGTTCGCAGCGCTACCAGGGAATCGTGCCGGTTACCGGTGAACGCCTGGCGGATTCGCTGCAAATTTACTTCGAGAATTCCGAGCAATTGCCGACTCGTCTGTGGTTGCACGCGGACGAACATGGCGCGGCAGGCATGCTGCTGCAACGGCTTCCGGGCGAGGAGAGTGCGGTGCCGGGCGCAGCGGCGGCCGCGCGCGTCACAGACCCTGCAGCCATCGACGACGCATGGCGTCGCGTGCAACTCATCGGCGCGACACTGACGCCGGATGAATTACGGACGTTGGCCGATGCACAGATACTGCACCGGCTCTTCAATGAAGATGATGTGCGGCTGTTCGAGCCGGCCCCGGTTTATTTTCGCTGCCGCTGTTCGCGTGAACGAGTGAATGGCATGCTGCAAGGTTTGGGTGAGGCCGAGACCCGTTCCATCCTGGCCGAGCGCGGCGAAGTGGAGGTACGGTGTGATTTCTGCAATCGCGCGTATGTGTTCGATGCGGTGGACGTGGCGCAATTGTTCAACACCGGCCTCGCCAGCGATGTCGGCAGCTCCGTTCACTAACCCAACCAATTCTCGAAGGTCCCCGCGGCACTCGTCGGTGGCCTGAAGAATCGTCCGGGGTCGGCAGCAACCATTTCCTCTTGAACCCCAGGTCCTACAGGGAACCACAACGACACCCGGCCATCGCCAGGGCGGTCATCGTGGTAATAGCAGAGAGGCTGTTCATTCTGAACGAGGAAGCACGGGGCGCCGCGGCTCAGCCGTTCGTTCACCTCGGGCAGCGCGAGGGCTATCTGGCGTACCCCGTAGATCTGCTGGCTGAATTGCAGCCCTGACAAGGGCGTTGCCGCGCGCCGCACCTAGGTCCTTGCGGTTGCCGTTTCGTGGGCCTAGAGTCTTCCCGTCAACTTGACCGAGGCCTTCAGTGTGTGGGCCAGGGGGGCGCCCCCGCTAAGCGAAACTAAAGGCAGTACGACTCTGTCATTTCCGCGAACTGTTAGGCCGCGGAGAGCGCACTGATCGTGACGTAATACCCGTCCGGATCTCGGAGCGAGAACTCCATAGTTCCTGTGTTCGCGTTCACGTGGGGCTCCTCTTCGAGCCGAGCGACGAGAGTCCGTGCCCTTGTCAGGGCCATGTCGAAATTGTCCACACGGAAAAACAAGAGGAGGCCGTTACCGGGGTTCCCGAGATGGGGGCTCGCCAGGGAGGGATGTTCGTGGGCACCCCACTCGTGAAGGCAGAGCAAGACCGTGCCATCCGAGTCGAGGATTTGGCCGAAGTAGTCATGGGCGGGAACCGGTCCTCGAAGATCGCGCGCATCGCGAGGCAGAGGAGCAGGTCCTGCTCGACCTGGTAAGGCTCGGACCAGGGCACCACAACTTCGTGGGCGAGAACGTCCTTGAGCGTGAGCGCGATCACTTGCGGTTACGACGCAGCTGGGTGTTATTGACGATGGCCCAGCGTTCGCAGGCGGGGCCTTTCACACGCTGGCCGTGCGCCTGCAGTAGCGCCGGCGGAAAGCGCTTCGGAAGAGCGCGCTGCACGATGTCCGCGAGCGAATCAAACCGAAGCATCTCGAAGACATATCCGGTCCGCTGTAGCACGGTGACCGGGACGCAGGCGCGAATGGCGCGGCGCATCCCCGTCACGGTCAGGACGCCCTCGAGCCCCTTGATGACTTCGATTGCGCGCTCAATGCCGCCGAGCCGGTGACTGAAGGCAATGAGATCGAGCGCGGTCGCCTCGGGACTGCTGACAGCAAGTGGTGCCGGGAGCCCCGGAATTTCGGTGAGCGGCGTGAGCTCGAGCTTCGACTTCACGTAAAAGTCGAGGTGAATTTTCCCGACAGCGATCGGGCGCCGCGGCTGGCGCAGGAGCACCTGGGTGACCTGGACGGCTTGTTTGGAGGAGCCGTGCAGGGCCGCGGCCGAGAGAAGACCCACATAATAAAGATTGCCCTGCGCGCGAAAGTATTCGTCAAGCCAGGCGGCGACGGGAGGTGCGCCGCGCAACCGATGCTCGGGTGGTACGATTAGGAAGACCGACGGACGGCCGGGAAGCCGGGTCGCGCGCGGCGCGAGCCGCTCCAGCTGCCGCTGTGCAGCGATCCGCGACAGCGTGCTTTGTTTGGCCGCTTCGTCAACAGACACGACGAGATCTCCGCGCGCCTGCAGATCATCTAGGAACCTCGCCACCCGCCCGCGGTTGGGGCCTTTCGTAGCCTCCGACATC
>DASXYI010000033.1:0-4480 GCA_036502605.1 Steroidobacteraceae bacterium | reverse complement strand
ACCGATGCTCGAGCAAGCCACCGGCGCGAGAGTACCAATGGCGGAAAGCTTACGCCGATGGCTTCGTGCCCACGCGACGGGCGCTTACTTCGGAAGCCTCTTTGTGCTCATGGCTGCGTTGGTGGCGGCTCCCCTCTTTTTCGTTAGTGAGTTGGTTCCCTGGGCGACACAGGGGATCCTGGCACTCTTGCTCCTCTTGCCCGCTAGTGAGCTAGCGGTGCTCATTGTGAATTATTTCGTGACCTCGCTCCTCCTGCCAGAGGTCTTGCCTAAAATGTCGTTCGAAAAAGAAGGCATTCCCGATGATTGCCGCACGCTCGTTGTGGTGCCGATGCTGCTGACCACTCCCAGCGCGATCCAAAGCCAACTCAGCCGGCTTGAAATTCATTACCTCGGAAACACAGATGCGAATCTGCGCTTTTCACTCCTGACGGATTTTTCTGACGCGCCGCGGCAGAGCATGCCTGAGGACGCCGAGTATATCGATATCGTGGCACGCGGTGTCGAGGAATTGAACCGCCGACACGGAGAGGGGCATTTCTTTCTTTTTCATCGCGGCCGCATGTGGAGCGATAGCGAGCAACGCTGGGTCGGTTGGGAGCGAAAGCGCGGCAAGCTTGAGCAGCTCAATCAATTCCTTACCGGCGAACGCATGCGAGAACTGGAAGGATTTCTGCATGTGGGCGATCGCGCGCAGCTAGAGGGAATTCGCTTCGTCATCACCCTGGATGCCGATACCCAACTGTTGCGCGACACCGCCCGGAGGATGATTGAAACCCTCGCGCATCCGTTCAATCAGGCGCGACTTTCGCCAGATGAACGCCGCGTTGTTCGCGGGTACACTATCATTCAACCAACCGTTAGCGCATCCCTTCCGAGCGCGACGGCAACATGGTTCTCACGCATCTTTTCCGACCCACGCGGCATAGATCCCTACACGCACGCGGTCTCCGACGTTTACCAGGACTTGTTCGGAGAAGGCAGTTATCACGGCAAAGGCATTTACGAATTGCAGACCTTTCACCGGCTCTTATCACGACGATTTCCAACGGCGCACCTGTTAAGCCATGATCTGCTGGAAGGATGTTATGTCCGCGTAGGGCTGGCGACGGACATCGAGTTGCTGGATGTGTTCCCGAATAGTTACATAGCGTGGTGGAGCCGTCAGCACCGCTGGATCCGCGGCGACTGGCAAATCGGTGACTGGCTCAAGTCTTGCGTGCCCGTCGGAGGCAACAGGACGGAACCGAACCCGCTTTCCCTGTCTAATCGCTGGAAGATCTTCGACAATCTGCGCCGCAGTCTGGTTCCACCAGCAACCATAGCTCTTCTTTTAATCGGCTGGTTTTGCACACCTGCTCCGATCCCGTGGAGCGCAATCATCGCGGGCCTGATGTTGTGGCCGGTCCTGAATACTTTACTCGCTCTGTTGTTCCATCCGCCACCCCCCGGAACGAGATTTTGGCGCGACCCGCGCGACCGGCTCCTGCGCGTGATGTTCACAGTTATTTTTCTGATGGATCATGCCGCGATGGCTCTCGATGCGGTTGTTCGCGTCATTTACCGGCGCACAACGTCACATCGGCTACTCTTAGAATGGGAAACGGCGGCAGACGCTCACCGGCGCGCGAAAAGTCGCGAACTGCAATTTATTCTCAGCAGGCTTTGGATTCCCGCTGCCTGCCTGCTCCTTTTCGCCGCCGCGTCATCGCGCGGAACCGAGACGATGGTAGCCGCCGCGCCATTCCTCCTCTTGGGGGCTCTCTTTCCCGTGGCGGTAATGTTGATCAATCGGCCGGCCAAGAGTTGGCGCGGCGGAATGCTAACATCAGAGGATCGCCGATTTCTGCGTGCCGTCGCGCGACGGACGTGGAGGTACTTCGATGAGTTTGTTGGGCCGCAGACCTCCTGGTTGCCGCCGGACAATGTTCAGGAAACGCCGAAGCGTGAAATTTTCATGCGCACTTCACCAACGAACATTGGGCTTTCGATCCTGGCGACCGTGTCCGCAAATGATTTTGGTTACATCACCATCGACGATTTGGTGGAGCGCAATCTCCGCACTTTTGAAACGCTGGGTCGGCTCGAGCGTTTCGAAGGCCATCTTTTTAATTGGTACGACCTGAGCACGCTGGAGCCTTTGCGTCCGCGCTATGTCTCCGCCGTGGATAGCGGGAATCTGCTTGCCAGCCTCTGGACTTTAAAAACTAGCTGCGATGAGTTGGCCGCGCGTCCGCTTCTGGATGAGTCGGCATTGCGGGGAATAGCGGACACTCTCAGCGTGTTTCGTCAAACTGGACCCGACCATAAACAAGCGGAACATCCTTTGGCGTTTCTTCGCTTGGACGGCCTTACCAGGGACAAACCGGCGAATTTGGAAGAAATTATTCTACGAATAAGGGCAGCGCAAGAACTCGCGCAGGATCTTTTGCTCCGTTACCGGGGACAGGAAAGCGATCCCCAAACTTATTGGGCCCAACAGATTTCGAAGCAGGTCGCGGCGTGGAACGGCGTTATCGATAAATATCTCCGGCCAGTGGAAATTCTGATGTCGCCGCCCGCGCAATTAATGTCGTTAGGCGCCGCGACGCACGAATCTCGCAGGGAAGCGCTGGCGTCCACATTTTCGCTACGCAACATTGCCGTCGAGAGCATCTCCGGGTTGCTACCGCTGCTTCCTTTTTATCAGAGACGTGAGGACCAGGAAATACCTCGCGAGGTCCGCGAGTGGCTCGATCTTCTCGCGACGGAAGTGGAGCGTTCGCGCCGCAATGCGTCGGAGCAGCTCGCGCAACTGGACGAATTGATCGCGGAGAGCCGAGAGCTGGAGGAAGGCATGGGGCTTCGATTTCTCTACGATGACGAACGACGGATATTTGCCATTGGATATCAGGTGGCTGAGCGCCGCCTCGATACCTCGTTTTATGATCTTCTCGCAAGCGAAGCACGCCTAACGAGTTTCCTGGCCATCGCGCGCGGAGAAGTACCGGTAGAACATTGGTGGGCTTTGAGCCGCCCCTTTGGGTCCGCGTACGGGCGACTGCCGCTTCTGTCGTGGAGCGGGACGATGTTCGAATATTTGATGCCGCTGTTGTTCACTCAGACGCATGAGAATTCGCTGCTCGACCGCGCCTGTTACGACGCCGTGCACTGTCAGATTGGCTACGGCCGGCAGAATCGAGTGCCGTGGGGCATTTCGGAATCCGCCTTCAGCGCTCTCGACCGACACAACGTTTACCAATACCGAGCCTTTGGCGTTCCGGCGCTGGCATTGAAACGTGGGCAGGACGAAGACCTGGTTGTTGCGCCATATGCCGCTGCGCTCGCACTTGGCGTGGAACCGGCCGCTGCGATGAAAAATCTGCGACGGCTCGCTATTCTTGAGGACTCAGAATTGCTCGGCGAGTACGGGTACTACGAAGCCATCGATTACTCACGACGCACGGAGCTCGACGGCGCGGCGGGAATCATCATCCGCTGTTATATGGTTCATCATCAGGGAATGTCGCTGCTGGCTTATGGCAACGCGTTACATGATAATGCGATGCGAAGGCGGTTTCATTCCGACCTTCGTGTTCGCGCCACCGAACCGCTCTTACACGAACATATTCCAGAACAAATTTTGCCGACGACCGGTGAGGGGCATGAAGAACGGCCCGTGCGGCAGACAATAGCCCCGGTTGGTGCCGGCGCTGTGGCCCAAACACCAGAGATCGCTTCGCCGCGCATTCATCTCCTTTCTAACGGAGCCTGCTCCGTCACAGTGACCAATTCCGGCGGCGGCTACATGCGCTGGCTAGACCTGGACGTGACGCGCTGGCGCGCCGATCCAACTTGCGACGTCTCCGGACAGTTTTGTTATATCAGGGATTTAGAAAGTGGAACGACTTGGAGCAACACACATCAACCGGTGAGATCTCCGGAGCGCCGTTACACCTGGAGTTTCACGCCGGACAAAGCGCAGTTTCGCCGGCGGAGTGGGCCGTGCGAGACGATTACAGACATCGTCATCTCTGCTGAAGATAACGCGGAAGTCCGACGAGTAACTTTGGTGAATACCTCGCGCAAACGGTGTCGACTAGAGTTGACCAGTTACATCGAGCTTGCTCTTGCGCCACATCGAACGGACCGCGCGCATCCCGCCTTCAACAAGCTGTTCATCGAAACTGAGTGGCTGCCGAATTGCGACGCGCTTGTCGCCTGCCGCCGCCTTAGAGCTCCTGACGATCGTCCAGTCTGGGTCGCGCATCTCATGGTCCCGGAATCGGCCATCGAGGCGGCGGAATTTGAAACTGATCGAGCCAAGTTTATTGGACGGGGTCGTACGGCGGAAAATCCGGAAGCACTCACGCGACCTCTAACGAAAAGTGTCGGTGCGGTGCTCGATCCGATATTCAGCCTGCGACGGCGCGTGACAATTTTGCCTAACCAACGGTTTGAGTTCGCGCTCGTCACGGTCGTGGCAGATTCGCGCGAAGCA
>DASXYI010000032.1:0-94892 GCA_036502605.1 Steroidobacteraceae bacterium | reverse complement strand
GCACCACGCTCGACTGCGGCTCCTGCCACAACACTTTGAGTTGGACGGTCGCGACCGCACGGGCGCCGCTGAAGCCCTTGATCCGGCCCAACCCGCGCCCCCACCCAGACCCGCGCGTCCCGCTCAACGGTCCCAAACGGTGACCGTCGGGACGAAGCGCGCGACCCTGCTGGAGCAGGCGCCGCTGCGGCGTTGGGCGCTCGCGCTATTGATCGGATTGGTGGGCGCGACCGCCGGCACGCGGGCCGCAGCGGCGGGCGTGTTGGCCGTACCGCTCGGACCGCTGGTGCAGTTCATCGATACCCAAGAGCGCGAGGACCACGCCGATATCTCGATTCAATTTGCCTGCTCCGTGCGCTATGTCACCAATACGCCCGTCAGCCACGGCAGCAGTACAACCATAACGCTGCGTCTCGGACCGGAATGCGGCAACCAGTTCAGTTCGATTCCACCGGAGCTGCCGCTGGTCGGCGGCGGCGGCGAGCTCGTGACCGGGGCGCGCGTTGATTCCATCGTGCCGGGGGAATTCACGCTGGAGCTGACCTGGTCGAGGCCGCTGGACTTCGTCATGGCGCCCACCGCGGCGGGGACCGGCCTGCGCGTGCGGCTGCTCAACACGAATCGCCGCAAAGGCAATGTGTTCGTGGCTGAATCAGAACCGGCCACCGGCTACGCCGTCAATCTCGACTCATCGCAAACCCAATTCACGCGCGAGACAGTCGAGGCCGCCGCGGCCAGCCTACAGACGCAGGCCTACGTGTCGGAAACCGATATCGAAGGTGAGCACTGGTACCGCCTGCGCGTGGGACCCTACAACACCCACAAGGAGGCCGAGCGAGTGCTGCAAAGCGCGCAGGCCAATTATCCGCGCGCGTGGCTTGCGGTCAACGACGAGCAGACCGACCTGTCGGTGGTGGACCGCGCCGGCGTGCAATCGGCGGCCGCCAACCGGCCGACCGACCCGCCGCTCCCGGATGCCGAGCGCGCCCAAATCCTGCGCGATGCGCGCGCCGCGCTCGACAAACATAAGTACCCGGAGGCCGTCGACCTGCTCAACCGCTTGCTGCGCCAACCCGAATTCCCGGCACGGGCCGACGCGCAGGAATTGCTGGGCCTGGCCCGCGAGCGGGCTGGACAGCTCGCGCAGGCCAAGGCCGAATACGAAGAATATCTGCACCGTTATCCCGACGGCGCGGCGGCGGTTCGCATACGCGGCCGCATGCGAACCCTCGCTGCGGCCTCCCTCAATGCCAGATCCACCGGCGAGTTTGGCGGCCGTTCGAACGCCGGCTGGAGCATGGCCGGCAGCGCGGCGGTCACCTACCAGTACGGCAAGGACCAAGTGGTGTCGGCCGGAACTACGACCACCACGAACTCGGTCAACGCCGCCCTCGTGTATGCCGATCTGCTGCTGCGTGACCGCGGTGAGCGCTATGATTTCACCGCCAGGGTGGATGCCGGCTACACGCACAATCTGGTGACCGCAGGCGGCGGCAGCCAGGACCGTACCACCGCGGCTTACGCCGAGCTCACCGATCGAAACTTCGGCGTGACCGCCAGGGTGGGCCGCCAGTCGCTGGCGAGCCAGGGCATCGTCGGACTGTTCGACGGCCTGTATGTCGGTTATCAGAGGAGTTCGTCGTGGTCGGTGAGCGCCGCTGCCGGCCTCCCCGCGTACACGGGCTACTCACCGGTTTCGAGTCACCAGAGATTCGGCACCGTGTCCGCCGAGTTCGATCCATTCCATCATGCATGGATTTTCGACACGTATATCTTCGATGAGACAAATAGCGGTTTGACCGAACGGCGCTCGATCGGCCTCCAGACTCGCTATTTCGTTCCGGGACGCACCGTCGTCGCCCTGGTCGACTACGACATCGCCTTCCAACAGCTTAATTCCGTGACGCTGATCGGCAATGCGAAGTTCGGTCAATATTGGGTGCTGGGTTTCGACGCCGATCATCGGCGCAGCCCGCTGCTCGAACTCAGCAACGCACTCATCGGTCAAAGCGTGCAGGATCTGCCGGCGTTGGAGACGACGCTGCACTTGACGCCCTCGCAAATCCAGCAACTTGCGCAAGACCGCACGTCCACCAGCAACACGATCGTGGTATCGGCCAGTCGCCCCTTCGGCGAACGCTGGCAGTTCATGTTCGACCTCGGCGGTATCGAACTCAGCGGTACGCCCGCCTCCCCGGCGCTCGGCAGCAATCCCGGCTCGCAAGCCGTCGCGGCGACGCAGTCGACCGGGCTCGACAAGAACGCATCCGTGCAGATGGCGGGGTCGAGCCTGCTGCAGGCCAGCGATTTGCATATATTCAGCGCGCGCATCGATGATTCGCCCACTCAGCGCAGCACCACGCTGTCGTGGGACGCGCGTTTCGTGGTTCACGGCGCCTGGCGCTTGGGGCCGCGATTGAGCGTCGAGCGAGTGAACAATAAATCGGACGGCGGCCGGCAGATGCTTTACTTGCCGCAGGTGCGCGGCGATTGGACCAACCGATGGTCGGTATTCGAAATAACGGCGGGCTATCAGGTCCAGAACCAACAAGCCTTGCAGCAGCAGCAGACTTTGACCGGCCAGCCGGTGACGACTTCGGTGGATCAGCGTTCCCTGTATCTTTCAGCGGCGTATCGGGTACGCTTCTAAACGTATGACAATCCGCGCGGTTTTGATCCTGGCACTGGCCGTCCTGACGGCGTGTGCGACCCAGCCGCCGACGGAGTCCCAAGAAGTCTTCGACGAGGGCAATGCCAGCACCCTCTTGGTGGTCGCGAAGCCCCTCGTGTTTGCCCGCGAGCGCTCGGACGTGGCGGCGCACGCCCGCGATTATGCGACGCTGGTGGCGGTTGAAATCGATATCTCCGGCGAATACAGCCAATTTTTACTGCTGTACCGTTGGTCGACCGTGGACCGGCGCATGTCGCCGCCGCCGGATCCGAATGAAGGCGCGCTGCGGATCTTCGCGGACGGGCGCGCCATCGATTTGAAACCATTGGACAAACTGCCCGTCAACTTCGCGCAGCGGCGCGAGCTGCATGTCCCGAAGCACGATGATGTCATCCCTCGCGGCTACAAAATCGATGTCGGAATGCTGCATTTCATCGCCACCAGCCACGACCTTCTGGTGCGCATGCCGCAGGAACAACTCGACACCCCGTTCAGGCTTTGGCAAGACGGGCGTGCCGCGCTGGTGGAATTCGTACGGCGAGCGGCCGCGCCTTAGGCTCCTGGCACGCGGGCCGGCGCGCCGCCGACCCGGCGCACGCGTTTGTAAAATCTGCTCATTGCGCCGACGGGCGGCCTGGCCATAATGGCACGCAGGTTCTCTGCAAGGGGTCCGGTGGAGCCGTCAATGGATGCGATACTCGGGTATGTAACCGTTCGGTTGGAAATTTTGATCGCTGATGTGCTCGGAGCTGCGGCGAACCAGAGCGTTGCCGGCTCCATCACGTGGGCGGATCTCGCTGCGGTCGCGTGTTACCTGGTGCTCGCAGCGGCCGTGAGCGTCGCCGTTACCTATTTCATCAAGCGCCGCTCCAGGTCGCTTCCCGCGGTTCAGTCGACCACCCTGCCCAATCACGTGCTGACGGCAATCAGGAAGCCAATCCATATTCTGATATGGATCTATGGCGTGTACTTCGCGGCGACGCCGGTACTGCTGAAACTAAGGCCCGAACAAGGACTCCTGGAAATACGGGAAGTGCTGCTTTATTCGTTTGATCTGGGCGCTTTCGTCGCGTTCTTCTGGTTCCTGTTCCGCGCGACTCATGCGGTGCAGGCGCGGCTCGCGCTGTGGGCGGCCGGCACGCCAAGCAAAATCGACAATTTGCTGGTGCCTCTTGTCGGCACGATCCTTCGCATGACCGTACTGCTCGTCGGTGTCATCATCGTGCTGCCGATGCTGGGGCTGCCGGCACGGTACGCGGCCGTTATCGGCAAGTTGACCAGCATGATGTTCATCGCCGTCGTCGCGATACTGCTGGCCCGCGGCGTTAAACTTTTCCAGCAGGTCGTGTTTACGAGATTCGACATCAATGCCGCCGATAACCTCCAGGCGCGAAAGGTTTACACCCAGATCCACGTGATCAGCCGGGTCATTTACGTAGTCATCACCATCTTGGCCGTATCGGCAATTTTGATGCTGTTTCAGCAAGTGCGTCAGGTGGGGACCAGCTTGCTCGCCTCCGCGGGCGTCCTCGGCATTATCGCCGGCTTCGCTGCGCAGAAAACGTTGGCCAATCTGCTCGCGGGGTTCCAAGTCGCTCTGGCACAACCGGTGCGCTATCACGATGTCGTCGTCGTCGAAGGCGAGTGGGGACGGATCGAGGAAATCACCTTGACCTATGTCGTCGTGCATATCTGGGATGACCGGCGTTTGGTGCTCCCGTTGAGTTATTTCATCGAAAAGCCGTTTCAGAATTGGACGCGCGCGTCGGCTGATCTGCTCGGTTCAGTCTTTGTGTGGGTGGACTATGCGTTCCCGGTCGAGGAGGGGCGCGCGGCATTGAAAGCCATCATCGAAGCGAGTCATCTATGGGATAAACGCTTCTGGAATCTTCAAGTCACCGATGCAACCGAGAAGACCATGCAGTTGCGCGTGCTCGCAACGGCCGCCGATTCATCGAAATCCTTCGATCTTCGCTGTGAGATTCGCGAAAAATTCATTGCGTATATTCAACGCAATCACCCTCAAGGCTTGCCGCGATTCCGCGCCGAATTGCTGCGGCCGACTCCCGCCGAGAGCGCCGCGGGTTGAGCGGCGCTTCAGCGCTGCGCACTCTGCCAATTCGAGGCGCAATAGAAAGGCGCATCCTCGGGCGCCACCATGCCCTTCCCCACGATGTGATCGGCCGCCTTCTCGGCGATCATGATGGTCGGCGCGTTCAAATTCCCCGTGGTCACGGATGGCATGATGGAGGAATCGGCCACGCGCAGCCCCTCCAGACCATAGACCCGCGTTTCCGGATCCACCACCGCCATGGAATCTTGCGCACTGCCCATTTTGCAGGAACATGAGGGGTGGTATGCGCTTTCGACTTTGGCGCGGATGAAGGCGTCGATCTGCTCGTCCGTTTGCACTTCGGCGCCCGGTTGGATTTCACGGCCACGGTATCGATCGAACGAAGCTTGGGCGAAGATCTCGCGCGTCAAGCGCACGCAGGCGCGCATCTCGGTCCAATCGTCCGGCTGGCTCAGGTAATTGAATAGAATGCGCGGTTTGTCGAGCGGATTGGCCGACGCCAACCGCACCCAACCGCGGCTCTTGGAGCGCATCGGACCCACATGAGCCTGAAAGCCGTGCTCCTGCGCCAGCGTCGAGCCGTCGTACGCGACGGCCATGGGCAAGAAATGATACTGAATGTCAGGGTAGGCGATGCCCGGCCGGCTGCGGATGAAGCCGCAGGTCTCGAAGTGGTTGGTGGCGCCCAGGCCATCCTTGCGCAGCAGCCAGCGCGCGCCGATCAAAGCACGGCTCCATAGGTTGATCGACGAATACAGTGTGATGGGTTCCTTGCACGCCACCTGGAAATAGAACTCCAGATGATCCTGCAAATTCTCGCCCACACCCGGCAAGTCGTGCACCACGCCGATGCCGAGAGCTCGCAATTCCGCGGCGGGCCCGACGCCCGACAGCTTCAACAGCTGCGGCGAATTGATCGGACCTCCGCAGAGAATCAGTTCTCCGCCAACTTCCACGCGATGGGCGGCGCCCCCGTGCGTGTACTCGAGCGCGCGAGCGCGTCGGCCGTCGAACACGATGCGCGTCGCCAATGCATGCGTCAGCACTTTGAGATTGGGCCGGTTCATCGCCGGCCTCAGGTACGCATTGGCGGCGCTGCAGCGCCTCCCCTGGCCCACCGTCATATCCATGCGGCCGAAGCCCTCTTGCTGAAAACCGTTGACGTCCGCCGACTGCGGATATCCAGCGTCGCCGGCCGCCGCGAGCCACGCGGCATGCAATGGGTTGGTCACCGTGCCGTAGCGGGTTTGCAGCTTGCCGCCGCTGCCGCGGTAGTCGTCGCCGCCCTCCTCGCGATTTTCGGCGCGCTTGAAGTACGGCAGCACATCGCGGTATGACCAGCCCGCAGCGCCCTCACGGGCCCAGCGCTCGAAATCCTGGGGATTGCCGCGGATGTACACCAAGCCGTTGATCGACGACGACCCGCCCAGCACCTTGCCGCGCGGCGTGTGCATGCGCCGCCCATCCAGGCGCGGTTCAGGTTCCGTATGATAGAACCAGTTGTACTTCGGCATGTTCATCGGAATCGACAGGGCCGAGGGCATCTGAATGAAGATGGACCGGTCCGAGCCGCCATATTCCAGCAACAACACGCGGCGGCTTCCGTCCGCGCTCAGGCGGTCCGCGAGCACGCAGCCGGCCGAGCCCGCGCCGACGATCACGTAGTCGAAATCCTCGTTTAGGCGCTTCGCGCCACCTTTCAACGGGGTCGAGGCGACCCCGCCCGACAGGGAACTAGTAAGGCGCATCAACGTTACCCATGGCGACGTACACGCTCTTCAGCTGCGTGTAGTGCTCGATGGCGGCGCGGCCGTTTTCCCGACCGAGGCCGGACATTTTCACGCCGCCGAACGGCAATTCGATCGGCGTCACGTTGTAGTGATTGATCCAGCACGTACCCGCCTGTAATTGCGCGATCACGCGGTGGGCGCGGGTCAGGTCGTTGGTGAAGACGCCGGCCGCGAGCCCGAATTCCGTGGCATTGGCGCGCTCGATGACCTCGTGTTCATCGTCGAACTCCATGACCGACATAACCGGGCCGAAAATCTCTTCGCGCACGATGCCCATGTCGTCCCGGCAAGCGTCAAAGACCGCCGGAGCGACGAAATAGCCTTTATCCAAACCGCCGCTGGTGATGCGGTTGCCGCCGATCAGGAGCCGCGCGCCCTCGGCCCGCCCGCGTTCGATGTAGCTCAACACCTTCTGCATATGCTGCTCCGACGCCAGCGCTCCCACCTGGGTCGCCGGATCCATCGGGTCGCCCACCCGCATGGCGCTGACCCGCTTCACCAGCCGCTCGAGAAAGGCGGCCTTGATGGATGAATGCACGAACACCCGCGTGGCGTTCGAGCACACCTGGCCGGAGGAATAAAAATTTGCCAGCAGGGCGCCGGCCACCGCGTTGTCCAGCTTGGCGTCTTCAAACACGATCAACGGCGATTTCCCACCGAGCTCCAGGGTGACGTTCTTGAGCGTTTGTGCGGCGTCCGCCATGACGGCCTTGCCGGTACCGACTTCGCCCGTGAGCGATACCTTTCGAATCTCGGGATGACGCGTCAGCAGCCTTCCGGTCTCCGCGAATCCCTGCACCACCTGGAACACCCCCGGCGGCACGCCGGCTTCGAGGAAAATCTCTTCGAGCTTGACGGCCGTGAACGGCGTCAGCTCCGCGGGTTTGAAGATCATGGCGTTGCCGCAGGCGAGCGCCGGCGCGGCCTTCCAGCACGCGATCTGCAGCGGATAGTTCCAGGCGCCGATGCCGGCGACCACGCCCAAGGGTTCGCGGCGGGTGTAGCCAAACGCTTGCGTGCCGAGGTCGATGTACTCGCCGCTCAGGGATTGCGCCAGCGCGGCGAAATACTCGAGACAATCCGCGCCGGAAATGACATCCACTACCAGGGTTTCTTGGATGGGCTTGCCGGTGTCGCGCGATTCGAGCTCGGCGAGCTCGCGGTTGCGGGAACGCAAAATCTCGGCCGTGCGGCGCAATATCCTGGCGCGCTCGGCGCCGGTCATGGCCGCCCACGTAACCTGACTTCGCTGCGCGGCGCGCACGGCGGCGTTGACTTCGGCCGCGCCCGCCACCGTGACATAGCCCAGCACCCCGCCGGTCGCCGGATTGATGGATGCAAATCGCTCACCGGGCGCGGGCGGGGCGCGCTCGCGGGGCGCGGCAGTGGCCGCCCGATCTGCTTCCCCTGCGGTCGCACTCGTGCCGCTCGAAGCCGCGGCCGGGGCCGACCTCAACCGCCCGTCGACGAACTCCCCCAGCAGGGCGCGCGCCGATTCGCTGTCCGCTTCGCGCCATCCCGACAGCGCCGCGCGCAACCAGACGCCGTCGATCATCGCGGCGATCATGGCGGCCAGGCGTTGCGCTTCATCCGGCGGAACCAGTTTTTTCAGCGAACTACGCAAATTGGTGAGCGTGCGCCGCTGATACGCGGATTGAACTCGTTTCAGGCTGGGCACGTGCAGAACCTGACCCCAGAACGCAAGCCACGCGGTTCCGGTTCTCTGCGCGAATTCCTCCAGCGACAAGTTCGCGTCGATGACGGCCTGAATTCGGGCACGAGGGCTGCTGATCTGCCGCAGGCGAGTCCGAACCTGATCGCCCACGCGCCGCGCCAAGGACCTGAAGGCTGCGTCCAGCAAGCCGTCTTTGTCGCCGAAATAATGGGCCACCAATCCCGGAGAGACTCCGGCTCTGCCGGCAATCTGCGCAAGCGTCGTGCCGACATAGCCGAGTTCCGCTAGGCTATCGATGGTCACCTCGATCAGCTGGCGGCGTCGGGACTCTTCCAATGGCTCGAGCGGCGTCTCTGGGGGACTCGCTGATTGGGTGTTCAATTTGCTAACCTCTGCCCCCGCCGCTGCATCGCGCGGCGGGACTTTGTGGACTCGCGGAGCGAACCAATTAAGATGGCGATCACTATTAATACGTATAATTTCAATACTTAGGGAAGCATTGGTGAGCACCCACCCGAACTTGTTAAACGATCATTCAAGAGAATCATGCCGCTCCGATGTCACCGCGGTCAAGCGCTGCCAAGCCCCGGGACGGCGGCAAGCGTTCTATCTGGCTCTGGTCCTTTTTGCGCTTGCTGTGAGCGCCTCATGCTTGGCCGACGCCGGCGCCGAGCGCAGCGGCAGCGGCGAGCCGGCCAGCTGCCAAACCGTGCGCTTTTCCGATGTGGGCTGGACCGATGTCACCGCGACCACGGCGCTGGTCGCGCAGTTGCTGCGCGGTATCGGCTACGCGCCCACCATCACCGTGCTCTCCGTTCCGGTGACCTTCGCTTCCCTACAGAACAGGGACCTCGACGTGTTTCTGGGCAACTGGATGCCCGCCCAGGAGGCCGACCGCAAACCGTACGACGCCGATGGCTCCGTGGTCGTGATAGGTCCCAATCTGGTGGGTGCCAAGTACACGCTGGCGGTGCCGGCGTACGCGTACGCTGCCGGACTCAAGGATTTCAGCGACATTCACCGCTTCGCCGCTGAACTCAATAATTCGATCTACGGCATCGAACCGGGCAACGACGGCAACCGTCTGGTGCTGCGAATGCTCAAGCAGAATGAGTTTGGGCTGGGTGATTTCAAGCTGGTCGAGTCGAGCGAACAGGGCGAACTCGCGCAGGTCGAACGAGCCTATCGAAGCAAGCAGCCCATCGTCTTTCTGGCATGGGAACCGCATCCCATGAACATGCGATTCGATCTGAAGTACCTCGGCGGCGGCGATGAGGTTTTCGGTCCGAACTTCGGCGGCGCTACGATCTACACGGTCACGCGCAAGGGCTACAGCGCCGAGTGTCCGAACATCGGGCGCTTGCTCACCAACCTCAAGTTCAGCCTGCGCGGCGAGAGCGAGATGATGGCAGCCATATTGGATCGGCACGAAGCGCCCGACATTGCGGCGGCGGCGTGGTTGAAAGCCAATCCCACAGCCACCAAAGCCTGGCTCGACGGCGTCCTCACCTTCGACGGTCGACCCGCGAGCAGCGCGCTGTCGCGCGCAGCTGCTCCGCCGCGCCTGGGCGGTTTCGAGCACTGGGTCATCAGCCACAAGATTCCCGTGGGCGAGGCCATGGCGGTCGCCATCGACACCATCAAGACTCATGGCACGTTCCTATTCGACGGCATATCCATGGTGATTCGCGGCATGGTCAACGGCGTGACCGCCGTGCTTCGCATGCTGCCCGCGCCCGCCTTGATCGTGGCAATCGCGGCGTTGGCGTATGCGTTGCGCCGCTCGTATACCCTGACGGCGTTCGTGGCGCTGGCGCTGTTGTTCATCCTCAATCAGGGCTATTGGCTTGCCACGCTCGAGACCTTGAGCTTGGTGATGGTGGCCACCTTGGCTTCGGCCGCCATCGGCGTGCCTCTGGGCATCGCCGCCGCGCACCGGCCGCGGCTGTTCGCGGCCCTGCGGCCGGTGCTCGATTTGATGCAAACCCTGCCGACCTTCGTCTATCTGATACCGACGCTGGTATTGTTCGGCCTGGGCGTGGTGCCGGGGCTGATTTCGACGGTGATATTCGCGCTGCCGGCACCCATTCGCTTGACCCACCTCGGCATTTCCTCGGTGCCGCGGCCGCTCATCGAAGCCGGCGAAGCCTTCGGCGCGACGCCCATGCAATTACTTTGGAAAATCGAACTGCCGAGCGCCGCGTCCACCATCATCGCGGGCATCACCCAGTGCATCATGCTGAGTCTCTCGATGGTGGTGATTGCGGCGTTGGTCGGCGCGGGCGGCCTTGGCGTACCGGTGGTGCGGGCCTTGAACTCGGTGCAGGTCGGCATGGGATTCGAGGCCGGATTCACCATCGTGCTCCTCGCCATCATCTTGGACCGTATCAGCAGACCGAAAGAGCGCGGAGCATCGCGATGACGGCAGCAGTGGAATTTCAAGAAGTCGACATTCTGTTCGCACAGCAGCCCGGCCGCGACGGCCGCAAGGCCATCCGGGAGGCGACCGCCGCTCTGGACGCCGGCGGCACGCGCACCGAGATCCAGAACAAGTATGGGGTCATCGTCGGCGTCGCGGGCGCCTCATTGAGCGTGGCACGCGGCGACATATCGGTGCTGATGGGATTGTCCGGGTCCGGCAAATCCACCCTGCTGCGGGCCGCCAACGGCTTGAATCCGGTGACGCGCGGCCATGTCTTGGTGCATGACTGCTGCGATTCTGACGCCGTGGACACGCCCATCGACGTCGCCACCTGCGACACCGCGCAGATGCGACGCGTGCGCCGTGAGCGGGTCGCCATGGTATTTCAACAATTCGGCCTGCTGCCCTGGCGCACCGTTCGCGAGAACGTCGGCTTCGGCTTGGAATTGCGCGGCGAGACGGCCGCTACGCGACGCACCATCGTCGATGAGAAGCTGGAACTGGTGGGCCTGTCCCAATGGGCCGAACGCTATGTCAGCGAACTCTCCGGCGGCATGCAGCAGCGCGTGGGGCTCGCCCGCGCCTTCGCAACGGACGCCGACATACTGCTGATGGACGAGCCGTTTTCGGCCCTCGATCCGTTGATCCGCGGCAAGCTCCAGGATGAGTTGCTGGCGCTGCAGGAGCGCGTCAAGAAGACCATCCTATTCGTCAGTCACGACTTGGACGAAGCGCTGCGCCTCGGGGACAGGATTTCCATTCTGCAGAATGGGCGAATCATTCAGACCGGCACGGCCGAGGACATCGTCTTGGCGCCGGCCGACGACTATGTCGCGGAATTCGTGCGCCACATGAATCCCCTCGACGTGCTCACCGGCGGCATGATCATGTGCGGGCGGGCGGACATGACTCAGGAGGGCAACACGCTGTGGCTCGATGACCGCCGTCGCTATCGATTGGCGATGAGCCCCTCGGATGAAGCGCTCGACCTGCAACTCGACGGTGTTGCGCACGCCCTGCGCCATGTGCACGACGACGCCGGCATCGCGAGCATCGAACCCGGTCTCGCGGTGGCACCCGCCTCGATCTCGCTGCAATCGATCATTCAATTGCGCCAGGCAACCGGGCATCCGGTACTGCTTGCGGATGGCGGCAAAATCATCGGCGTATGCAGCGAGAGCGAGATCATTCGAGCGCTCGCCGGGAGCCGGCAGTAACCCTTTCGCAGATTCTGACGCAGATGGCGGCCGACGAGACTCGGGAAAGAGTCTCCGTCGCCGATCTGGTGTCGGTCATGAACGATCGGGCGATCGGCGCGCTCATCTTCGTGTTCGCCCTCCCCAATGTCATCCCGCTGCCGCCGGGAGCGTCCACGGTGCTGGGCGCTCCTTTACTGTTCCTGACCGCGCAACTCGCACTCGGCAAGCGCGCTTGGCTGCCGAAGGCGGTAACCCAACGCACCATCGAGCGCGCGCATTTCGCCGCCGTGATCGGACGTCTTGCGCCATGGCTTGCCAGGGCCGAACGGCTGCTGCGTCCGCGGCTCGACGTCCTGACGCGCCCGCCCGTCGAGAATCTGATCGGCGTGCTGTGCTTTCTTCTCGCCTGCATCCTGTTCCTGCCCATCCCCATGGGCAATATGCCGCCGGCAATCGCCATTTGCATGTTCGCACTCGCCATCCTCGAGCGCGACGGTCTCTGGGTGATCGCCGGCGCCGCGGTCAGCGTCGCCTCCGTTGGCTTGATTTGGGGAGTATTGTTTGCGCTCATCAAGAGCGCCTACTATATGTTCGACAAGCTCTTGGGTTGAAGTTGCCCAAACTGCGTTTAAATATTATCATGACGATAATATAAACTCGCACCGCCGTATCAATCTCGCCGGGGGAACTCAAATGAATCATGATGTCGTCATTTCCTGTGCCGTTACCGGTGACGACACCAAGGTAACCAAGAGCCCTCACTGCGCCGTCACGCCCGAACAGATCGCGGCCACCGCCATCGCGGCGGCGCAGGCCGGCGCGGCCATCGTCCACATCCACGTGCGCGACCCCGAGACCGGCGCCTTCAGCATGGAAACCCGGCACTATCGTGAGGTGGTCAAGCGAATTCGCGAAAGCAAGGTCGACGTCATCGTCAACCTGACCTGCGGCATGGGCGGCTACATCGTCGTCGGCGACCAGGGCCTCAAGGATACGCCGGCGCCCGGCAGCGACTTCGTGACCCAGGAGGAGCGCATGCGGCACGTCATCGATCTGTGCCACGAAGGCCTGTACCGGCCCGACATCGCCACGCTCGATTGCGGCTCGTTGAATTTCGGCGACGGCAATCGCGCCTATGTCTCGACGCCGAACTACCTGCGTCAAGGCGCCGCCATTGCCAAGGATCTGGGTGTGAAGCCTGAATTGGAAGTGTTCGACACGGGCAATCTCTGGTTCGTCAAGCAAATGGTCAAAGAGGGGCTGCTCACCGCGCCGTCCCTCATTCAATTGTGCATGGGGATTCCGTGGGGGGTCCCGGCCGACGTCGGTCATTTGCTCGCGATGGTCAATGCGCTGCCGGAGAATTGCAACTGGGGCTCGTTCGCCATCAGCCGCATGCAAATGCCGTGGGTGGCGCAGTCGGTGTTGATGGGCGGCAACGTTCGGGTAGGGCTCGAAGACAATCTGTATCTCAGCAAGGGCGTGTACGCCAGCAACGCCCAGCTCGTAGAAAAGGCCCGCACCATCATCGAAGCGATGGGCGCTCGGGTGCTGAACCCCGCGCAGGCCCGCGAAAAGCTGCAGCTGCGTTGAGCTCGCGCGATGACCTCCTCCTCGGCGCCGAACCCGCTGCCCCTGTACCGCGCGAAAATCCAACCCGAATGGATCGATTACAACGGGCACGTGCGCGACGCATACTATGGGCTGGTCCTAAGCTTTGCGATCGATGACGTCATGGATCATGTGGGGCTGCACGCCGCTTATCGCGAACGCACGCGTTGCACGTTGTACACCCTCGAACTGCACATGCATTACTTGCATGAGGTCATGGCTTCGGACGATCTCTACGTCGCGACCTCGATATTGGACACCGACCGCAAGCGCATGCACTTGGGCTGCCGGTTCGGATGCGGCCGCATGAGCGATGCCGTGGCCACGGGAGAGGTCATGCTGCTGCACGTGCATCAGGGTGACAAACCCGCGAGCGCGGCCTTTCCGCCCGACATCGAACGGACGCTCGAGTCGCTCAGGTTACCGAGCGATGCGCGCGCCGCGTGGGGCCCCGGATCACGCAAGATCGAACTGATACGCCGCTCCGCGGCGTGACGGTTGCCGCATGACGGTCGATATTCAGCGACTCATTGCACCGCGCAGCATCGCGCTGATCGGCGCCGGCGCCTGGACCGACGCGGTCGCCGCCGGCAACATCGCGATCGGCTACCGCGGCACCGTATGGCGCGTGCACCCCACCCGAGCGTCGACGGCAACAACGACCTACTACCGCTCCGTTGCCGATCTGCCGGAGGCTCCGGATGCGGCTTTCATCGCCGTACCCAATCACGAAGCGCCGGCCGTTGCCGGCGCGCTCGCAGCGCGGGGCGCCGGCGGATTCGTGTGCTTCACGGCGGGGTTTTCCGAGAGCGGCAACGAGCTAGGACAGCGGCTGACCCACAACCTGGTCGAGCAGGCCGGGGCCCTGCCCTTCTTTGGGCCGAACTGCTACGGCTTCGTCAATTTCTTCGATCGAGCGGCGATGCTGCCGGATCAAGTGGTGGGTCTTGCCGTCGATCGCGGCGTGGCGTTGATCTGCCAGAGCGGCACCATCGCGCTCACGCTCATGTTCAACGACCGCTCGCTGCCCATCGGCTGCGTGTTCACGGTCGGGAACCAGACCCGCCTGGCGGTCGAAGATCTCATCGAGATTCTCTGCGACGATCCACGGGTCACCGCCTTCGGGTTGTATCTCGAAGGGATCAAGGACGCGGCAGCGTTTGCCCGTGCGGCCGACAAGGCGCGCTCCGTGGGCAAGCCCATTGCCGTAGTGAAATCGGGACGCACGGCGGCGGCGGTGCGCACTGCGCACAGCCATACGGGAGCCCTCGCCGGTGAGGATGCGGTATTCGACGCGTTCTGCCGACAGGCAGGGCTTGCTCGCTGCGACACCTTGGGCTCCTTGTGTGAAACTTTGAAATTGCTTCACGTAGGCGGCGCGCTGCCGGGGCGGAAAGTGCTGATTATGGGGGCCTCCGGCGGCGACATGGCGATGACCGCCGATGTCGCGCGTTCCCTCGACCTCGATTTTGCCGCCATCCCGGACGACCAGGGGGCGACGCTGCGTGAGCTGTTGACCGATCGTGTGACGGTGGCGAACCCATTCGATATCCACACGTACTTGTGGTTCGACCCGCCGGCCTTGGGCCGCGTGTTCTCGACGGTGCTGCACGCGGGTTACGATGCCGTCGGTTTCATGCTCGATTGCCCGCCCGAGCCAAAGGCAGACACCGCCTCATTTGACGCCGTCATCGAGGTGTTCATCGCCGCCGCGCAGGCCGCCCCCTCACGCGCGGCGCTCATCGCCTCCTTGCCCGAAACGATCAGCGCACGAATTCGCGCCCTTTGTTTGGCCGGCGGTGTAGTTCCCTTGCAAGGACAGCGCGAGGCGCTCGAAGCGCTGTCGCTGGCCGGAGGGGTCGGCGAATCCTGGCGGTCGGGATTGCGCGCGGAACTGCAGTTGCCGGCGCACCAACCCGCCGCCGAGAGCGCCGCGTATGGCTTGAGCGAAACTGACGGCAAGCGGGCGCTCGCCGCATTCGGTGTGCCGATTCCGCGCGGACGCATGGTGGCCGCCGGCGCCGTTGCGGAGGTCGCCGGCCTGGTATCCGAGGCCGCTGCCTCCTTGGGATTTCCCGTAGTTCTAAAGGCGGTGGGGGCTCACTTGGAGCACAAGACCGAGGTGGGCGGCGTCGTCCTGAATGTCCGCAGCAGCGCCGACGCCGAGGCCGCCGGTGTGCGATTGGCGGGGCTATCGCACACTCTCTTGGTCGAACAGATGACCACGGACGGTGTTGCGGAGATTCTGATCGGTGTGATCGTGGATCCGCAATTCGGCCAAGTCTTGGTTCTCGGTGCCGGCGGCGTCTTGACGGAACTGCTGTCGGATAGCGTAAGCCTCTTGCCGCCTTGGAGCAGGGCGTCGATCAGCGGCGCCCTGGGCCGGCTCGCGGTGGCGAAACTGCTCGCAGGGTACCGCGGCAAGCCGCCGGGCGATGTAGCGGCGTTGGTCGACGCCATCCTCGCGGTGGCGCGCTACGCCTCGGCCAACCTGGCGACGCTGGTTGAAATCGATGTAAACCCGGTGATCGTGCGGCCCGCGGGCAAGGGTGTCGTTGCGGTGGACGCGATGATTCGTCTCAAAAATCCTATTTAACCAGGGGTATCCCATGTCGAATGGAGTCAATGTCGTCAACGCGGGCGATATTTTGGAAGTGACCATCGATCGGCCCAAGGCGAACGCCATCGATCTCGCGGCAAGCCGCCGGCTCAATGATATCTTCACGTCGTTTCGCGACGACGCATCCCTTAGGGTCGCAATCATCACCGGTGCCGGCGACCGTTTCTTTTCGCCGGGCTGGGACCTCAAGGCCGCTGCCGCCGGCGAGAAGTCCGATGAAGATTGGGGCGTGGGTGGATTCGGTGGCCTGAACCACCCCCGTAACCTCAACAAGCCGATTATCTCCGCGGTCAACGGCATTGCCTGCGGCGGCGGATTCGAAGTGGTCCTGGGTACGGATATCATCGTCATGGAAGAGCATGCAAAATTTGCGCTTCCCGAGATCAAGGTAGGCGTTTTACCCGACGCCGGCACCATCAAACTGCGGCGCCGGATTCCCTACCATGTCGCGGTCGAGTTTTTGCTGACCGGCCGCTGGATGGAAGCCGCCGAGGCGAAACATTGGGGACTTGCCAATCATGTGGTCCCCAAAGGTCAGGCCATGACGAAGGCTCGCGAAATTGCCAGGCAGTTGGCGGATGGGCCGCCGCTATTGTTTCCCGCCATCAAGCAGCTTTTGCGGCACACGGAAATGGTCCCGGAGCACCAGGCCTTCGAGCTGCACGACTCGCTGGATCTGGTGCAGCGGGTGGTAAGGTCGGAGGACCTCAAGGAAGGCGCGCGGGCGTTTGCCGAAAAACGCAAGCCGCAATGGACCGGCCGTTAGGCCGTTAAGACCTGGCGTTAGACGGGTAGGCGCCCGCCCCTAGTCAGGCGGCCGATTTACGTCCAAGCTGCTCATATGGAAATCTTGCTGGTAGAAGATAGCCCTGAGGTCAGCCTCATCACTGTCGAGTATTTGACAGAATTGGGGCATCAAGTCGTCGCCGTCGCCGACGCCGAGTTGGCCGTGGAAAAGCTCGCGCAGAGGACTTTCGATGTGGTCATGACCGACGTCAGCCTGCCCGGAATGTCCGGTATCGAACTTGCCAAAGAGCTCACCAAGAAATACCCGAAGCTTCCGCTGGTGATCGCGTCCGGGTACGGGTCGCTCAATATCGATGTCTTGATGGGCCAACGCCAGGCGAACATCCTGGTGCTCGCCAAGCCCTACGACATGGAACTTCTCGAACAAACGCTGCAGAAAGCGTCGGCGTTCGCCCGGTCGTAACGCAGCCCCGGAGCATTACCGCCGGTATGCCACCGACAGGCGTCTGGGAGAAGCCGATCCGGGGGGGAACACCCCCCAGATGACGGCCACCAAGGCCCACCAATGGATCGCCCCCGCTCGTCCCTATGGACGATGGTCGCGTCGAGTCCAGCTGCGCCCGGTACGGGTTTTAGCGACTCCGGCGGTACGTCGCGGCGTTTCCAGCCCGACGACCTTCAAAGCCCTGCGCCATGCATCCGCCTGAGGCGCGGGATCCGGCGGATCGTACGGTCCCAGCGGCGGTCGTTCCGGGCTGGCAGGGACGGGAATGCTTTCGTTGTGTATGCTCATCCGCCTGAGACCTCCGATGTAGATTCGAGATTCGCATTTTTTTCAGCTCGCCTGCGTGCGCGGCGCGACACCAACATGCCCGCGGCTACGCCCGCCAGGACGATGGCGCCGGCGGTCTGCCACGGACGCGACCGCACGAATCCGTCCGTGGTCTTTGCGCGCCCCACCAACTGTTCGGCCAACGAACTGACCGCGTTGGACACCCGTCTGCCCACGTCGCCGGCACGAAAATCCTTCAGGCGAACTACGGTTCGATCTGCGACGGTACTCATAGATCCACTCCTCGTTGCCGTGAAACAGGTTGCCCGGACCTCACTATGCGTTTCAGGCCGAGCAAATACGGTCGGTCGATGTCAGCGACGCATGTAGGACGATTCAGACGAGGAGCTTGCCGGAGCACGCACACTAAAAGGCTAGATAAGGCCAATCCGCATCGGCAGGCGCCGCATAGCTCGGACCGGCAACCACGGACGTAAGGCCAACCGGCGTCTCGCGCTCGAGCGTCGTGCGCTGTTCGAGCGCCGTGCACTGTTCGAGCGTCGCGCGCTGTTCGAGCGCCGTAAGCACGGAGCGAATCTCGATTTGCAATCGTCCGAGTGAATCGCTGAGATCGGGAGCCAAGGTGAGCGCACGCGCATCGTCCAGTTGGCGTGCGAGACGCGTCAAGTGACCTTCCAAACTCAAGAGCGCCTGCCGCCGGCTTCTCGCGCGGAGGCCCGCGGTTGCCGCAACAAAGCTATTCTTGAAAACGACACCGATGCCGGGATCTTCTTGGAAGCGAGCATAAGGGTGCATGCGTAATCGCCCGGACGCCACTCGCGCAACGCGCCAGGCGGCGCACCTCGCACGATTCAACAAGGGATCTTGCAGCGTTTGCCTGATGTTGCCGAGCGCGCGCGCAACCGCTCGTACGCGCAGCGCTGAGCCCCGAAGTCGGCGTAACCGCGCTACTTCAGAATCAATCATGGCGTTCCCCCTGTGCCTCTTCGCAACACCAAGAATCAGAACCGTGAACTAAGTTTCCTGCCTTTGCAATTTATTATCTGTAGGAAAATCGCCCAATTTAGCGCGGCCAGCCGTTGCCGAAAGATTATGTTCAACTCGTTTGCTCAAGCGCGTGGGGAAAATCCCACACCGCGCGGGCCTACACGTTCCAGCCGACGGCTAGCCGCCGAGCGGGCGCAGAAGACTGCGTGAAATGATGTGGCGCTGAACTTCGCTGGTGCCGTCCCAAATGCGCTCGATGCGCGCATCGCGCCAAATACGTTCCAGCGGCAAATCGCTCATCAGTCCCATGCCACCGTGGATTTGCAGCGCCTCATCCGCGACCATGGCGAGCATTTCCGTGGCCTTGACCTTCGCCATCGCCATGTCCATATCAGTGTCGATCTTCTGGTCGCGCTTCCACGCGGCCTCCAGCACCAGGAGTTCCGCGGCGCGCAGTTCGACAGCCATGTCGGCAAGCTTGAAGCTCACGCCCTGGAACTTGCCGATTTGCTGTCCGAACTGCACCCGGTCGACGGCCCATTGCGTCGATAGCTCGAGGGCGCGTTCGGCGCGCCCCAGGCAAGTCGCGGCAACCTGCAAGCGCGTCGCGCCAAGCCAGGTGTTGGCGACGTCGAACCCCCGGTGCAACTCTCCCAGGATCGCTGACTTCGGTACGCGGCAATTGTTGAATTCGAGAATGCTATTCGTATAGCCGCGGTGCGATACGTTCTTGTAGCCCGGTCGCACTTCGAATCCCGGATGACCCATGTCGATCAAGAAGGCCGTCATTTTTTTGCGCGCACCCTGCGAGGTGGCTTCCTCGCCGGTCGCCGCGAACAGGATGACGTAGTCCGAATGATCGGCGTGACTGATGAAGTGCTTGGTGCCGTTGATGACGAAGTCATCGCCGGATTCCACCGCCGATGTCTTCATGCCGCGCAAGTCGGAGCCCGCCCCGGGTTCGGTCATTGCGAGGCATTCGGTCCGATCGCCGCGGACCGTGGGCAAAAGGTAGCGCTCGCGCTGTGCACCTTCGCAGGCCATCAGGATGTTCGACGGTCGGCCCACGCAGGAATAATGCAGCGCGTAGTTGGTGCGCCCCAACTCCTTCTCGTAGAGCACCCAAGCCACCGTATCGAGCCCGGCACCGCCTACCTCGACCGGCATGTTCGCGGCGTAGAGGCCGGCGTCGATCGCTTTGGCTTTGAGCGCGCGGTGCAAATCGTCGCGCAGCACCCCGCTGTCTTCAACTTCCTTTTCGTGCGGACAGAGTTCGTTCCGCACGAAGTCCCGCGTCGTCTTGATGATGAGTTGCTGTTCGTCGCTGAGAGAGAAGTCCATCGCTATTCCCCTTTTGACGCGCCGGGCTCTTTAACAGCGCCGGCCTTGCCGCTTTTCGACTTGGCCCAACGGCGCAGCAGCTCCAGCTGCTGTTTTAGTTGCTCGACCTGCACCGCCGCGGGCCAATCGCGAGGACTGGTCACCGCGCCGGCGGTCAGCCCGTTGATGAACGTGACCACCGAGCGCAGCACATGATCGCGGAGGCTTTGCGGCCATACCGACCACTCCGGCCAATACTCCGAGAAACATCGCGCGAACAAGCGCATGTATTCGCGGTGAACCCAGGCATTCAGCCGCTTGAGCTTCTTGTCGGCGGAGACCTGACCCCAAAAAGCCATCCAAAAAGCGCACTCCGTAAACCGGTGTGCATCGATCGCGAGCGCCTCCGACAGCACACTCAGCAGGTTCGCTTCGCCGCTGTCGCGCTCGCGCGTCAGCCGCTCCTCGATGCGCAGCAGTATCAGGCGCAAAGCGGCAAGGATGATGTCCTGTTTCGATTCATAGTAATGCGCCACCATTCCCGTGGTGTAGCCCGCCGCACGAGCAATGCGCGCCACCGTGGCTTGTTCGAAGCCGTGCTCGGCGACGACTTTGCACGCCACCAGCGCGATCTCCTCGCGGCGCTGCGCATGATCGACGATTTTCGGCATGGTTAGGCTAGGACCCCGAGTGAGTATCCACAGGCTCCCGGCGTTTCGCCCGGCCGCCCACGGGTTTGCCGGCTTCGCTGGGCACGGGCAACGCGGCGTGCGCCTGACGCAGCGAGTCGAGCCTGGCGCGGGTAGCGGCATCCATCGAAATCGCCTTGGCCGCCTTGGTGTCGACATGCAGATGCATCTGTTCACCGGTAGCCAACAAGGCATCGTCGCGGCGCCGCCGCAGGCGATGAAATACATGCAGCCGCTTGTCATCCACGCCCAGCAATTGCGTGGTCACGTACAGCGGCTCGCCGACCTTGGCCTCCGCCACGTGCTTGATGTGGCTTTCGACAGTGTAGAACATTCGTCCTTTGTTCCGATATGCCTCGTCGAGATCGACCTGGCGGTAAAGCGCATCCATGGCGTCGCCAAAAATATGACCGTAGTGAAAGTCGGACATGTGCATGTTGTAGTCGGCCCACTCCGGCCGAACCACGGTGTCGAAGCGGGGCAGGTGCGCCGCAGGCCCCGCATCCTTGGGGCCCACCGCGGAACTCGCGGCATCCTTATAGAGCCGCTCTTCGAGCGCGCGCAGCGTCGAACCTGCGCCAATGTCGTATTGGCGGAGAACTTGCTGAATCGCGACCAAGTAATCGTCTCGCAATCGCTCCAGTTCCCGGATCGATCGGCCCGCCGCTTGGCTCTGAGTCCCTTCGACCATGCTGTCGATGAGGCTTTCGGTGAGTTCCGGGGCCTCGAGTTTGGTCCAAGGCCACTTCAGCGCCGGGCCGAATTGCGCCAGCATGTGCCGCATGCCCGCCTCGCCGCCCGCGAGGTGATAAATCATATTGGTACCCATCGCGGCCCAGCGCAGACCCGGACCGTAGATGATGGAATCGTCCAATTCACCGGTGGTTGCCACGCCCTCGTTCACCATGTGCAGGATTTCTCGCCAAATCGCCTCCTGCAGCCGATCGGTCAAGTGGCCCGGAACTTCCCGCCGCACCGTGAGCGCATGCATTCCGATATAGGTAAAGAACTCGGCGGCCGCCTGGAGAGCGCCCGGCGCGGTTTTCTCGCCGCCCACCAACTCGACCAAGGGCAACAGATAGACGGGGTTGAACGGATGCGCCACGAGGAAGCGCTCGGGCGCCACCATGTCGCGCTGCAGATCAGTGGGCGTGAGTCCCGAGGTACTGGACCCGATAATGGCATCCGCCGCCGCGTAACGGCTGACCTCGGCCAGCATGCGTTGCTTGAGCGCCAGCTGCTCCGGGATGTTTTCCTGAATGAAATCCGCCCGCTCCGCCATGACGCGCAGATCCGTCGTGAACGACAGCTTTCCCTTAGGAGGCAACGGCGCGAACGTCAAGCGCGCGAGCGCCGGCTCGGCATTCTCCACCGCGCCGCGGATCCAAGCCTCCATTTCCGGCTTCACATCCGCGGCAATTACGTCGATGCCGAAATGCAGCGCCCGCGCCGCCCAGCCGCCGCCGATGACTCCGGTTCCCAAAAGACCAAGTGTTTTGACATTCCTCATGACATCCTCGCAGGCACAGCGATCTTTGTAATGTCACGAGTATAATATAAAAAACCGCCGGGGCGGCATCGCGCCGAGCAGGGCGATTCTCACTGTTGCAAGACCACGGCGCCATTGGGAGACCAACAGAGGTAAACCTCGTCGCTCCAATCGATCGACCACTCGGAAGTGCGCCTATCGTTCTGGGCAAACACCGTGACCAGCTTGCCGGTCTGGGTCCTAATCCGATAGGTGGAACGATTGCCGAGGTATCCAAGCTCCCACACCACGCCCTTGATTTGATTGACGCGGTCGCCCGCCACGGGTTCCTTGCTCAGGAGGATCTTCTCGGGACGGAGCGCGACCCACACCCGCTGACCAATGCCCAAGCGACCAAGCTCATCGACGATCAAGTCGATGCCGGCCTCTGCGCTGCGCACGATGAGGTGTCCCGACTGGTTGCCGATCACCGTCCCTTCGAAGAGATTGGTGGTACCGATGAAATCGGCAACGAAGCGGCTCTGCGGAAACTCATAGATCTCGGACGGCGTGCCCACCTGCGCCACCTGTCCCCGGTTCATCACCGCGATGCGCGTGGACAACGCCATGGCCTCGTCTTGATCGTGGGTGACGAAAACGAAGGTGATACCAACCTGGTACTGGATATTCATGAGCTCGAATTGGGTCGATTCGCGCAATTTCTTGTCGAGAGCGCTCAGCGGCTCATCCAGAAGCAGCACCTTCGGCCGGCGAATCAGCGCGCGCGCCAGCGCGACGCGCTGCCGCTGACCACCCGAGAGCTGATGCGGTTTGCGTTTTGCCAGAGCCCCGAGCTGCACCATTTCGAGGGCATCGTGAATGCGTTGAGTCCTGACGGATCGTTCGAGCGTCATGCGTCGCAAGCCGTAGCCCACATTCTGCTCAACGGTCATGTGCGGAAATAGCGCGTAGGACTGGAACATCATATTGACCGGCCGTTCATGCGGCGGGACCGTGGTCATATCCACGTCCTCGATCATGATCCGGCCGGCGCTGGGGGTCGCGAACCCTGCAAGCATGCGCAGCAACGTCGTTTTACCGCAGCCCGACGCACCGACCAGGGCAAACATTTCGCCTTTGTAGATTCGTAGGCTGACGCTGTCGACGGCGGTGAATCCGCCGAAAGTCTTGTTGATGCCTTCGATGACGATCTGCGGTTTGGCGTCGGGATCGAGCCAGGGTCGATCGGCGATCGATTTCTGCTGCGTCGACGGCACCCGCTAGGCTCCTAGAACTCGGCCGGCGGGGTTGCGCGGCGCCGGCTGGGCGCGAAAAACGGACGCTCGACCACTCCCGCACGCGACATTCGGCGCTCCCACACGAGTTCACGGTTCAAGTAGATTTCCGCCCAGACGGTCGACCCCACCTGGAAATACGGGGCATCGACCATAGCAAGGGCGATGTTGCGCTTGCAAGTGGGCGACCACGCCGCCGAGGTGACGCTGCCGATCTCGCGCTTGCCGTTGGCCGCGGCGTAGAGGAGCGCGTTGTGCGCCGGCTTGTTGCCGATGACATCCAATCCGACGAGCTGTCGCCGCGCACCGCGTTGGCGCTCCGCGAGGAGCGCGCGACGCCCGGTGAAATGTCCTTTGTCGAAATCGACCAGCCAGGCAAGGCCCAGTTCCAGCGGCGAGCGGTCGCGGCCGGTGCGAATCGTATGCTCCGCCGACACGAAATCCACGTTGGGACTCAAGAAACCGGCTTCGAGACGCGCGATGTTGAGCGCCTGAGAGCCGATTGCTCGAATGCCGCGCGAGCGCCCCGCCGCCATCAACGCATCCCAATTGGCCTCAGCCGTATCGGGCGCCATCCACAACTCGTACCCCAGGTCCCCGGTGAAGCCGGTGCGTGACGCCGTGAGGGGACGGCCGCTCAGCGAAAAATAGCCGATCTCGAAAGGCTTCAATTTTTCGATCCCGAGCAGGCCCGCCGCCTTCAGCACCGCGCAGGAGGTGGGTCCTTGCACAGCGAGTGCCGCGATGTCTGCCGTGATTTCGTCGATGGTCACAGCGAAACCGATGGCGGAATCCAGCAGCCAGTCGATCTGTCGCTCGGCCGTGCACAGGCGGTATTCGTTCTCGCCCAGCCGGAACACCGTGCCGTCGTCAATCAGGTGACCGGCATCGTTGCACCAAATTGCGTATGCGACGCGATCGGGTTTGAGTTTCGCAAGGTCGCGGGTCGCCAAGCGATTCAAGTACGGCACGGCATCCGGGCCGGCGATTCGATACTTCACCATCGGCGTCAAATCGTAGAGCGTCGTCGCATTGCGAATCGCGAAATATTCCTGCTCGACGGTGGTGAAGACATCGACCGTGGTGTAGCCGGCCCAGGCGACGAAGCTGTCGACTTGGCTCAAATCCCTGGCGCGTGCGTGGAACGGCGTCTCGAGCAGCGGCGTCTTGAAGTGGGAGCTAACCGTTCTGGAGGAATTCATATCGCGCTGCCAGTTTTCAGAACTTGCTGTGCGGCGTTGCGGCCCGCCGTCCCCATGACCCCGCCTCCCGGATGACAGCCGGCGCCGCACAGAAACAGGCCCGGCAGCGGCGTCCGATGTTGAGCGGCTCCCGGGACCGGCCGAACCATGAAGAATTGATCGAATGCCAATTCGCCCTGGTGCCAGTTGCCCCCCTCGTTGCGAAACTCCCGTTCGATATCGACCGGGGTCATCAATTCGGAGTTGAGCACGCTGCCGCGCAGACCCGGTGCCACGCTGTCCAACAGATCGACGCACAATTCGGTGAAACGCCGCCGCTGGTCCTGCCAGCCGGCCTTGAGGGCATACGGCGCGTATTGCACGATGGCGGACAGTACATGCTTGCCAGGAGGCGCGAGTCCGGGGTCGTTGACGGTGGGGACGGTGATTTCCATGGCAGGCGCGGATGAATACTCGCCGTACTTTGCGTGATTGTAGGCGCGTTCGATGTATTGCAACGAGGGAGCCAGCAGCAAGCGTCCCCTCGAGGCCCCGGCGCCGACGCCGGCGAATTGCGGTGCGCGGTCCAATGCCAGATGCAGCTTGGCGGCGAGACCTCTTGCGCGAATGTGATTCACGCGGCGCACGAAGCCGGTATCCAGGTACCGCGGCCCGAGCAGTTTCAGAAACGTGCTCTTGGGATCGGCACTCGACACCACCGTTGCGGCCGCGATACGTTCGCCGGATTCGAGTTCCACGCCCACCGTGCGATCCGCCTCGACCGTAATCCGTGCCACCGGCGAGGCCGTGCGGATCGCGGCACCTAGAGCAACCGCCGACTTCGCCAGAGCGTCGCAGACTGCGCCGAGGCCCCCTGTCGGTTGCGACATCGCGCTCGCGCCGGCGGCGAATTCGGCGGCCAGGCGGTACAACAACGTCAGCACCGTGCCGGGCGAACGCACGCCGAAATTCGTGCCGAGCACGGCGTCGAACCCGAGCGCGCCCTTGAGCGCGTCCGATTCGAAGTGCTCTTCGAGCAAATCGAATACGTTCATCCCGCCGATACGCAGCAGTTCGCGCATGTCGCGCCGTCCGAGCTTACGGATCTGCCAACCCAGCCCGAGCAGTGCCCAGCGGTCGGACCAACCGCTGGTGCCCAAGCGCGGCGGCACCTTGCTCAACAGCGGCACGAGCGCCTGTGCGAAACGGCGCATGCGCTCGGAATAAGCCGCAAAGGCCGCCGCATCGGGACCCGCGCCGGCATGACTCACCGTCAGCGGCGCGGCGCCCGGGATCAACGCCGTGGTCGGCATGCCCTGCGCCGACCATTCGAGTCCATGCGATTCCAACTTGAGGTCACGCATCAGATCGGCCGGCATGAGATGCAGCAGATGTGCGCATGCCGAGACCCGGAACCCCGGCGTGAACTCCCGTGTCACGGCAGCACCGCCGACTTGGGACTGCGCCTCCAGAACCAGCACGGAGCGGCCGCCGCGCGCCAGCGTGGCGGCGCAGACCAAGCCGTTGTGGCCGCCGCCGATGACGATGCAATCGTAGCGTGCGCGCGCGCTTTGCGGAGTCGTCACGCTTTGCCAAGTCGCCGCGCTTTGCGGGGTCATTGCCGGCTCGCCTTCCCTAGGTCCCGCAGCACGGCTCGTGCGGCATTGGCGCCCGGCGCACCCATGACACCGCCGCCGGGATGGGTGCTGGACCCGCACATGTAGACGCCGCGCACCGGCGACCGATATTGAGCGTACCCGGGCACCGGGCGGTTGAACAACAGCTGATCCATGGTCAACTCGCCCTGGAAAATATTACCCTCCGTGAGTCCCACCTCGTTCTCAATATCCCAGGGCGTGCGGATCTCAGCATGCAGAATCAGGTCCTTGAAGTTGGGACTGTGCTGCGCGATGGTATTGATGACGGTATCGCCGAACGCCTGCCGTTTCGCGGCATTCCATTCACCGCTCGCAAGTTCGTAGGGACAGTACTGCACGAACACGGACATATAGTGCTTGCCGTCCGGAACCATGGAGGGATCGATCTGCGACGGAATCAGCATGTCGATGTACGGCGCCCGCGACCAGCGGCCCTCCTTCCAGTCGTCGTACGCCCGCTCCATCATTTCGATGGTGTCGGTGACGTGCATGTCGCCGCGGGTGCTCGGGCTACCCTCAGGAATGGCCGGAAAACGCGGCAGACCGTCGAGCGCAATATTGAGCTTGCCGGACGATCCGCGAATCTTGAAATTCTCGACTTGCTGCAGGAACTCGCCGGGCAGATCCTTCGCATCCATGGTCTTCAGGAACGTGCGGCGCACGTCGAGGTTCGAGATCACCAGCGGTGCCCGGATCTCTTCGCCGTCATCGAGCACCACGCCCGAGGCGCGGCCGCCCTTCACCAAAATCTGCGTCACCGGCGCGGCGCTGCGAATGGTGCCGCCGCTCGCCTGGAACGAAGCTCCCAACGCGTTGCTGATCGCGCCCATGCCGCCGCGCGCGAAGCCCCACGCGCCCACGGTATCGTCGATGTCGCCCATGTAGTGGTGCAGCAAGACGTAGGCGGTGCCGGGCGAGCGCGGACCCAATGCCGTACCGATGATGGAGCTGCCGGCGAAATGTGCTTTGACGATTTCGCTTTCGAAATATTCGTCGAGAAAATCCGCGGCGCTCATGGTCCAGAATCGCAGCGTGTCGTACATGCGCTGCTCGCCCAGCCCATGGAAACGCTTGCCGAGGTACAAGAGCTCGCTGATGTCGCGCGGCTTGAACGAAGTGGGATCGGGCGGCTCGCGCATCAGCAGCGGCTTGATGAATTTGCACTGTCGCATGACGTCGCGCGAGAATCGGTCGTAGGCCTCCGCATCGCGTTTTGAATGCCGCGAGATCTCCCGGCGCAGCGCATCATGGTTGTCGTAAACCGCAAGATGCCCGCCGCCCTGCATCATGGTACAGCCGCCTTCATAGGGAATCACTTGCAGGCCGAACTTGGGCAATTCCAGCGTGCGCATGATCTCCGGGCGCAGCAGACTGCACACATAGGAACAGTTCGAGTAAGTGAAGTCCTGGTAGAGCTTGCGGCTGACGGCCGCGCCGCCGATGAACGGATTGCGCTCGAGCACCAGCACCTTGAGACCGGCACGGGCCAGATAGCACGCCGCTACCAACCCATTGTGGCCGGCGCCGACGACGATGCAATCTAAGTCCTTGGGCACCGTCACATCCTTAGGAAGGCCCACGCGGGCCGAATCCACCGCGCCGGCGTTCAAGCCGGCACTTTGTGCGACGCGCCGCTCGTTTGCAAGGTGGCATCCACGGCGATTTCAAACGCCTTCAGCGTGTCGGCGAGACACGCAGCATCGTGCGCCGCGGACACGAACCACGGTTCGCGCGAGTCGGGCTCGCACAGCACGCCCTCATCGTGCAGCACCTGGGCCATGGCGTCGTAGAAGGAATAATCGCTGGATTTCCATGCCCGGTAGTTGCGCGGCGGTTCATGCGCGAAATAGAGGCCGCTCATCGACGGATGGCCGACGAAGCTATGCGCGATCCCGCGTGCCCCCAATACCGCGCGCATGCCGTTACGCAGGCGCGTACCGTAATCGGCGATTCGTTCCAGCGCATCGGTCTCGTCGAGAATCTCGAGGCACTTTTCGGCGGCAGCCAGCGATACGGAATGCGCCGTATAGGTGCCCCCGTGCGCCACCCCGCGGCCGATCTTGCGCATGATTTTCTCGCGGCCGGCGAGCACGGAAATCGGATAACCATTCCCGAGCGCCTTGGCGAAGGTGCACAAATCGGCCTTGATGCCGTACAGTTCCTGGACACCGCCGCGCGCCACCCGGAATCCGGTTTTGACCTCGTCGATGAGCATCACCACGCCGTGCTGGTCGCATAGTGCGCGGGCAGTGCGTAAATATTCCGGCTCAGCCGCTATCCCGAGGCAGTTGCCCATGATGGGCTCGATCAGCAAGCACGCGATCCGGCTCGCATGACGCTTGAATACGTCTTCCAGCTGATTCGCATCGTTGGCCTGGACGAAGTGCGCGAAGCTTTTCGTGCTGATGGGTACGCCCTCGCTGTAGGGTTTCACTTCCGGATCGCCGACCTGAGACCACTTGTCCATGGGCGTGAACCACATGGCCGCATCGAACAGGCCGTGGTAGCTGCCTTCCAGAATCACGTAGTCGTCCTTGCCGGTATAGGCCCGCGCGAGCCGTAAGCCCGCCATGACCGCTTCGGTGCCGGAATTCGAGAAACGCACCAGCTCCGCCGCCGGCACCATTTTCGATATGCGTTCGGCGACCTTCAGTTCGCGTTCCGTCGACAACGCGAAAACGCCGCCGACCTCCATGCCCTCGCGCGCCGCAGCGTCGACGCGCTCGTCGGCATAACCCAAGATCGCGGGCCCGTACCCCATGCGATAGTCGACGTATACGTTGTCGTCGAGGTCGACGATGCGGGCGCCCTTCCCGTGTTTCACATAAATGGTGCGCTCGTCTCCCCAATAGCGGAAATTGGATGCCACACCCAACGGCAGCCGTTGTACGGCGCGCTTGAAATGTGCGTTGTTGTTGGTCAGTTTCCTGGCCATGGCGTCCCCCTGTGATTTCTTGAGAGGCGAGCAGCCGCTCGCGCAGCGTTGCCCACAGACGCGAACCGTACCATTCGCCGCGCGCGTCGTCCACATTTTTTATATGACCATATAATTTGACGCAATGCCGCGGCGTCGCGCGCCGCTTTGGTGCCGGGAATTCACCGCTTAGGCCGCTATTTCAGCATCGAACTCGCGACTTGCCAAAGCTCCTGGCCGGGGCGTAGATTATACGACCATATAATGATTGCTGCCGGAGAACCCCCATGAATAGCCTGTCCGCCGCGACGCTCGGCAACGACACCGTTGGGGACTTGCCGCACGCCCTGCCGGCATGGGTCTACAACCATCCTGAAATGACGCGGCTCGAACACGAGCGCATTTTGATGCCGAGCTGGCAAATCGTTTGTCACGTCAATTCGATCCCGAAGGCCGGCGACTACGAGACTTTGGATCTGGGCCCCGAGAGCGTCGTCGTACTACGCGATCGCGACGGCTCCATCCGGGCGTTCCACAATGTCTGCCGTCATCGCGGCGCGCGCTTGCTCGACGGTGCGGGGAATTGCCCGGCAACCATCACCTGCCCTTATCACGGTTGGACCTATCGTCACGACGGCGGCCTGATCGGCACACCGGTTCGGGAAAGTTTTCCGGGGCTCGATCGCGCGGAGCACGGGCTGCGTCCGGTGCGCACCGATATCGCTTTTGGTTTCATCTTCGTGTGCCTCGCGCCTGATTCTCAAGGAGCTTTCCCGCAGCCGGTGTCCAAGACCTGGGACAAGCTCGGCGAGGAACTCAAGGCCTACCGTTGCGAAGAAATGGTGCCGCTCGGTCCCATCTCCACGGACGTCTGGAACGTCGATTGGAAAATCGCGATGGATAATTACTTGGAGTCGTACCACGTACCCATCGGGCATCCGGGTCTGTATCGCATGTTCACGCCGGACTATGACGACCAGGCCAAAGTGCCGGGCGTTGCCCGGGGCTTGAGCTGGCTGCGTGAAAAGCGCTCTTCACGCTGGTCCGAAGGCCTGTATCAATCGCTGATCGATAAAGCTGCCCAACACCTGCCTGCGGATCAGCGGCGTTGCTGGAGGTTCTACAGCGCCCTGCCGAATTTAGGCATCGATGTATACCCGGAACAAATGGACTTCTTCCAGGTGCTGCCGGCGGGTCCGGGAAAATGCTTCATTCGCGGCGCGGTGTTCGGTCTGCCGGGCGCGACGCGGGAACTGCGCGCCGTCCGTTACCTGAGCGGCCGCATCAACGTGTCCATCAACAACGAGGACAAGTGGCTGTGCGCACGCGTCCAGCGAGGTCTTGCCTCCAGCAGCTACACGCCCGGGCCGCTATCACGGCTCGAAGGCTGCATGCACGAATTCCACAATCTGCTGCGCCAGCGCATACCGGAGTTCCGGCTGGCCGTTGCACCCAAGGAATTCGGTTAGGAACGCCAGCAGAGCGACGCACCGGCTCGGCATCGCCGGTCACACGTCCGCCGCCCGCAGCCGGCGGCGGACGCAGCCCTCAGCCCAGATTGATCCAAGCCGACTTGGTCTGCGTGTACGAGATCAAACTCTCCACGCATTTGTCCCGGCCCTGGCCCGACTGTTTGTAGCCGCCGAAGGGCTGCGTCATGTCGCCGTGATCGAAACAGTTCACCCAGATGACGCCGGCCTCCAGGTCCCGCACGGTTTTGTGGGCGACCGTCAGGTCGCGCGTCCATACCGACGCCGCCAGACCGTAGATTGAATCGTTCGCCACCTTCAGAGCCTCGGCAATGCCGTCGACTTCGATCGTCGCCGCCACCGGTCCGAAGATCTCTTCCTGAGCAATGGTCATCTGATTGTTCACCCCGGTGAACAGGGTGGGATTGACATAGGCGCCGGGGAGATCCGGTGAATTGCCGCCGAATTCCAAGCGTGCGCCTTCGCTCTGGCCGCGCGTGATGTAGTTCATCACGCGTGCACGATGCGATGCGGTGACCAGCGGCCCCAGGTTGGTCGACGGATCGAGCGGATCGCCGGCTCGATACGCCGATTTCCCCTTCTCGATGAAACGGGCGATGAATTCCTTTGCGATTGGGCGGTCGATCAACAGCCTCGAACCGGCATTGCATACCTCGCCCATGTTGCCGTAGATGCCGTTGACCGCATAGGTGACCGCGGTATCCATGTCGGGCATGTCGGCGAGAAAAATCTGCGGCGTCTTCCCGCCGCATTCCAGCGCCACGCGCTTCATGTTGGATTGGCCGGCATAAATCAGCATCTGTTTGCCGATCTCGGTGGAACCGGTGAATGCAATCTTGGCCACGTCATTGTGCAAGGCCAAGGCGGCGCCGGCGGTTTCACCCATGCCGTTCACCACATTGAACACGCCCGGCGGGCCGCCCGCCTCGACGAATAACTGCGCCAGCAGCAGCGCCGACAAGGGCGACTGCTCCGCGGGTTTCAACACCACCGAGTTGCCCGCCGCCAGGGCCGGGGCGACTTTCCATGCACCCATCATCAGCGGGTAATTCCACGGCACGATACAACCCACCACGCCCAAGGGCTCGCGCAAGATGTAGTGGAAGGCGTCCTGCGCGGTTGCGGTGACCGTGCCGTCGATCTTGTCGATGAGCTCGCCGAAATACCCGAAAGTCTTGGCCGAGGACGGCACATCGATGGTCACCATATCGGTGATGGGCTTGCCCATGCAGAGCGTATCGAGCAACGCGAAGCGTTCCGTATTCGCGTCGATCAAACGAGCATAGGTTGCCAGCACCGCCATACGATCGCGAGGCGCCTTGCGGCTCCACACCCGCGACGCAAACGTCCTCTTGGCAGCAGCGACGGCCAGATCGATATCGGCGGCGGTGCCGGCGCTCACTTCGCACAGCGGCGCGCCGGTCGCAGGGTTGATGACGGTGAAACGGCCCTTGGCCACCGAATCGACGAACTTGCCGTCAATGAAATGCCGGGTCTCGTAACGCAAGCTGGCGGCGCGAGCATGCCAGTCGCTGGTGCTCAAGGAAGTTAAAGTCATTGGAAATTCCCCCCTTCAGTGGTCGGCGCGATGCGACAGTATATGGATACTCACCCTCGGCTTCAAAGGACGAGGACTCGCGATCTGCTCCTCGGTTTATCGCGACAGCGCGGCAGCGGCAACCGGCGCAAGTGCCGGAAGGCGCGCCGCGAGCCGCTCTCGAAACCAAGCCACGGCGGGCGATCCCCCGCCGCCGGCCGCGATTTCGTAGCCGAATTCGATCATGCCCTTCTGTATGGATTCCGCTACATCCAGCGTCGTTCTTCGAGCATACGGACCCAACCGCTGTGCCAGATAGAGCACTGCGCGCGCGTTATCTTCCGGTGGGAGCACCGTGTAATCAAGCCTGCGCAGCAGACAGCGCCCGGGGGCGACCGGAAGCACCTGAATCACCGACAGACCGTCGGGCCGTGTTTCCAGCAACTGATGCGGCGCGATGAATTGCCGCCGCCAGCTGCGCATCGCAACGCAGTCCACGAGCCGAGGATAGAGCCGGCCGCTCCAGCAGGAGTCGTTGACGGCAGCCGCGTGCCAAATGAGAGAGTCCGACGCCGCACTCGCGGAGAGATCCTGCGGCGACTCGAGCCAGTGCTCGACCACGACTTTCCAATCGGCGGCCACCGAGACCTCCAAGGGCGGGCGAAGCGGCATCAGGCTCTGCGGCGGATCCGTGTCGAACCAGACCCTAGGTGTCCGAAGGTCTTCGGCCGAGCGCTTGGGGTTGGCTGATCTCGCGAACATCAGTCCGTCCACCGATGACAGATCGAGAACACTCAGATCGACCCGCCCCGGGCCCCTGCCGCGCCGGCCGTCCAACGAAAATTGCAGTCCATGCAGCTTGCAGACGATTTCCCCCTCGAATCGTCCGCTGCGATTCGCGGCAAGCGCGTGCGGAGAGGCCGGGCAGCTATTGCGCAAGGCGTGTACGCCACCCGAGGGACCGCGCACCACCAGCGCCCGCTCGGTGCCGATGTCGATGGTCAGGAAGTCGCCCGCGTGCGGGATCTGCGATTCATGACCCACCACGGTCCACGCGCTTGGGAATAGCAGTTCGCGCTCCATCGCATGGATACCCGCATGGTCGTACACCCATCCCGCAAATTGCGCAGCGGCCGTAGCCGCATGCGCGGGTGGTGGGCGATCGTCGGAAGCGGGGAATTTCCCGGGAAATATCGAACGCAAATAGGCCATGCAGCGCTTCTTGGCATGGGCACGATCGATGTTGCGCTCCGTTTGGAACGCGAAATCCTGCCACAGGATTTCAAGAACGCCGATGAGACCGAGGGCGATGCCGTCGGTGTCCAAGTGCGGCTGGGAAGTCTCGGTGATCAATCTCTCGATCAGTTCGCGGACCAACGCCGCGAAGCTCTCGTCCTTCTGTCCACAAATGTCGTAGTATTCCTGCCGGGAACTCGCTTCGCCCCAAAACGCATACCAAACAGACACTTTGCGCGGGCTGGCTATGTCCGGGTCGAGATACAGATCGACCATCAATTCGAGCGCGGCGACAGGCGTTGATTTGAGTTGCGCGACAGGCACCAACAGCCGTTCCTCGAATTCGGAGGCAAGGAATTGCAAGGATGCGACCAGCATCGCGGCTTTGGAGTCGAAGTAGAATCTGACGATGCCGGGGGACATTTTCGCAATCGCCACGACTTTTTCCACCGTCGTCCGTGACGGACCGTAAATGTGGAGCGCAGAGATGCAGGCATCGATCAAACGCTGGCGCTGCCGGCCATGGCCCTTGCGTGTACCCGGCGGGCGCGGCGCTTCTTTGAGTTTTTTCTTACGGGTGCTCATGTGGAGAAACTGATCGCACGGCACGGTAAATGGTTCATCATTCTGCCGCCGCTGCTGTTCCTATTGGTCTTCTTTCTCATTCCGTTCGCATTCGCTTTGGCGATCAGCTTTGCCGACACGGCGGTGCGGGTGCCCCCATTCAGCGACATTGTATCGATGAGCCCCGATTGGCACATCCACGTGACCTTGAATCTCGGCAACTTCAAGTATCTATTCACCGATGAAGTGTATGGCCTTTCCTACTTTTATTCGATAAAGACAGCGTTTTTTTCCACTCTCGTCTGTTTGGCTCTGGGCTATCCCATGGCCTACGCCATCGCACGAACTTCGAAGAGCACACAGAGCATATTGCTCCTCATCATCATTCTGCCGTTTTGGACCTCCTTCCTGCTGCGGGTCTATGCCCTCGAGGGCATCATTCGCGAGACCGGACTGCTCAATTCGGCGCTGTTATGGCTCGGCGTCATCGATCACCCCGTACAGATCATGCGTACCAACCTTGCGGTCTACCTCGGCATCGTCTATTCGTATCTGCCCTTCATGGTTCTGCCGCTGTTCGCGACGCTGGAAAAGTTGGACCACTCGCTGCTCGAAGCCGCCGCCGACCTGGGAACTCCGCCCTGGCGCGCCTTCATCGACGTGACGTTGCCGCTGTCCGCGCCGGGGATCGTCGCGGGCTCCATGCTGGTGTTCATCCCCGCGATCGGCGAATTCGTGATTCCCACGCTGTTAGGCGGCCCGAACAACTTGATGATCGGCCGTGTGCTCTGGGATGAATTTTTCGGCAACCGCGACTGGCCGGTGGCCTCCGCAGTCGCCATTGCGTTCCTGGTGCTGCTGGTCGGCCCGATCGCCCTCTACCAACATTACAGCAGCAAACAGCTGGAAGCCTGACTTCACAATGAACGACCTCATCTCGCCATGAACGAACGCATCTCGCCGCTGCTGATCTCGATCCTATGCATCGGCATCGCCGTTCTTTACATTCCCATTCTGGTGTTGATCGGGTACTCCTTCAACGCGTCCGCCCTGGTCAGCGTTTGGGGTGGATTTTCGACCACTTGGTATACGCAGCTGCTGCACAATGATCAGATCCTCGACGCCGCATGGCTGTCGATACAAATTGGCCTGGTTGTTGCCACCTTCTCGGTGATTCTCGGCACCCTGGCCGCGATATCCCTGGTCCGCTTCAAAGTATTCCGTACGCGGCTGCTGCTCACGGGCATGGTCAACGCCCCGTTGGTGATGCCTGAGATCGTCACCGGCATCACGCAGTTGCTGCTGTTCGTTTCCATGCTGCATTTGTTCGGCTGGCCGCATCGCGGCTTCACGACCATCGTCATCGCGCATATCGCCTTTTGTACCGCCTACGTGACGATCACCGTGCAATCGCGCCTGCAGAGCGCGGACCGCTCGCTGGAGGAGGCCGCCATGGATCTGGGTGCCGGTCCGGTGCGCGCCTTTATGGATACCACATTGCCGGGCATTGCGCCCGCCCTGATATCGAGCTGGCTGCTCAGCTTCACCCTGTCGCTCGACGATCTGGTCATTTCGAGCTTTGTTTCCGGCCCCGGCGCGAGCACATTGCCGATGGTCATATTCTCCAAGGTCAAACTCGGCGTCAGCCCGGACGTCAACGCGCTCGCCAGCCTCATCATCTGTGCGGTCGGCGCGTGCATCTTACTCGCCGGATACCTCATGCGCCGGGCGGAACTGCAACGCCTGGCCGACCTTAGTCAGGCGCTTCGCGCCGACTAATTCGGCAGGATAGCCGAATTGAACGCCGCGAACGCGGCGGCCCGCAGGGCGAGGCGCAGGAGCGCCGAGTACTCTACGGGGTCGAAGCGACCCCGACCGTTAGATAGCGCGGGTCATGGGCGGGCCGGGTGAAAATGCTTCGCAGCAGCGGCTCGAAACTCGAGAGCGGCTCCCATGGATAATCCGGGTCGAAGGAGCATTGATCCCAGTTCGCGCAAAACTCCTTGCACACCGGGTACCAGGGATGGTCGCGGTGGCTATCTCGCGCATTGCGGTTGCCTCCCGTGTGGTGGGCATAGTAGTAGGTTTGGAACAGGCCGTGCTGTTCCACGATCCAAGTCACTTCGGGGCGCACGTAGGGCCGTATGATGCCGGCGGCGATTTCGGCGTGATTGTACGGCGCGAGTTCGTCGCCGATGTCGTGGATGAGCGCCGCCACGATGAGTTCATCATCGGCGCCGTCCTTGAGCGCGCGGGTCGCCGCCTGCAGCGAATGTTCGAGGCGGCTGACGGGATACCCTTCGAGCGAATGATCGAGCTTCTGGAGCGAACTCAGTATGATGTCCGGCAAGCGACGGACGTACTCGCGCTCGGACCGGTCCAACAACTCGTAGTCCTCGCGGGTGCCGTCTTCCATCCGCCTGAAACTCACGATTCTCTTCATTGATGTCCTCGGTTCAATCATCGTGCGGTCTTGATGCGGGTCCAGGTGCGGGTACGGATGCGCTCGGTCGCCGCCGTGACCTCGGCGGATCTATACAGCCTCCTCTCCATCTCGGGTGTGGGGTAAAGAGTCGCATCTTCAAGAATACGCGGATCGACCAAGGAGCGCGATGCAATATTATCGTTACCGTAATAAATCGAGTTGCTGATGTCGGCGATCACGTCGGGCCGCAGAATGAAATTGATGAATTGATAGGCGGCTTCCGGATGAGGGGCGCCGTCGGGAATGAGCAAGGACGTAAATGTTTGGTTGGCGCCCTCTTTCGGCACGCTGAACGCCAAATTCACATTGACTCCGACGGCCCGGGCACGCGCTCTCGACAGCGCGTAATCGCTGGACCATGACATCGCGACGCAGACCTCCTTGTTCGCGAGTCCGTTCATGTATTCCGAGGAATCGAATGAACGGATGAAGGGCCGCACTTTCAACAGCATGGCCTCGGCAGCCTTGAAGTCCTTCGCGTCGGTGGTATTGGGATCGAGTCCCAAGTACTTCAGTGCCAGCTGCAGCACATCTTCCGCCGAGTCGACAAAAGTGACGCCGCAATCGGCGAACTTGGACACGACCTCCGGTTTGAACAGCATATCCAGGCTATCCACCGGCGCGTTCGGCATGCGCGCTTTGACCAGGTCGACGTTGTAGGCGAAACCGTTGATCGAATGCAGGTACGGCACCGCGTGCGCATTGCCGGGATCGTAGGCTGCTTGGATCGCCAAGATGCGCGGATCGAGATTCTTCCAGTTGGGCAACTTGGACTTGTCCAGGGGGATGTAGACGCCGGCCTTGATCTCCCGGCTGAAAAAATCGGTGGACGCGCCGACGACGTCATAACCGGAGCTGCCCGCCATGAGCCTGGCCTCCATGGTCTCCTCCGCGTCGTAGACGTCGTAGGTCACCTTGATGCCGGTCAGTTTCTCGAATTTTGCGACCGTTCCCGGGCCGATGAAGTCGGCCCAATTGTAAACGAACAGGCGCTTATCTTCGGGCGAGGCGCTGTGAGCGGCGCCGACCGCGGCACCCAGCAACAACAGCAGCGCCGACGTCAGCCGAATTCGCCGATAGGTCATCGTATTAGACTGACGTGCCGTTGCGCGCTGGCGCACTCCGCCATGCTGCGGTCGAGCAACTCCACCGCTTCGTCGACATCGGATTCGCGAATCATCAAGGGCGGCATGAAGCGCAGCGTGCTCTGTCCGCACGACAGGAGGATCAAACCATTGTGGTACGCGCGGTTGATGATGGCATCACAGAGTTCCCTGGCCGGCGTTTTGCCGGCCTTGTCGGTCACCAACTCCATACCGATCATGAGCCCCTTGCCGCGTATTTCCCCGACCGCTTCATGCCTGCCCGCAAGAACCTGCAGCTTCTTCATGAAGTAACCGCCGACCTTGGCGGCATTGGCCTGGTACTGATGCTCGACCAGGTCGAGAGTCGCGAGCGCGGCCGCGCAGCACAGCGGATTGCCGCCGAAGGTATTCCCATGAGCGCCCCGCGACCATTTCTGCATGATGCTGCGCTTGGCGACCACCATGCCGATGGGCATCCCGGAGCCCAGGCCTTTCGCCAATGTCATGATATCCGGCACCACATCCCAATGTTGGGATGCGAACATCTTGCCGGTGCGTCCGATGCCTGACTGAACTTCGTCGAAGATCAAGAGAATGCTATGCCGGTCGCACAGTTCGCGCAGGCCGGCAAGAAACCCATCGGGCGGCACCAGGTAGCCGCCCTCTCCTTGGATGGGCTCCACGAGGATGGCCGCGACTTCGCTCGACGGGACGTTGTGGACGAACAAGACCTCTTCGATATAGCGCAGCACGGCTCGTCCCTGGTCGCTGCCGGCGAACAACGGCCTGTAATTATTCGGGTACGGCACGTGGGTGACGCCCGGCATGGCCGGAAAGAAGCCTTTCTGTTGTGTGTACTTGCTGGAGGTGAACGCCAACGATCCCATGGTCCTACCGTGGAAGCCACCGAGAAATCCGATGAAGCGGCCGCGGCCCGTGACGTAACGCGCCAGCTTGAGCGCCGCCTCGACGCTCTCGGTACCGGATTGCGCGAAGAAACTCATCGCCGGCTGCTTCATCGGCGATAGTTCATTCATGCGTTCGGCCAGTCTGACTTGACCCTCATGCCAGTAGTCCGACGAGATGTGTAAAAAACGATCCGCCGCCTCTTTGATGGCCTGCACCACCTTGGGATGACAATGCCCGGTGCCGCAGACGGCAATGCCGGCCGCAAAATCCAAAAAGCGATTTCCGTCCACGTCCCAAACCTCCGCCCCCCTGCCATGGGACATCACGAACGGGTAATCCCTGGGATACGAAGGCGAATCCACCAGCGCGTCGCGCGCCAGCAATTCGCGCGCCTTGGGTCCCGGCAATTCGGTTTTAATGTGGGTTTTCTTCATGACCAGTTTAACTCCCCGAGTAGGCCATCCATGGTATCGAGCGCCCACTGCAGATCCTTCTCGGGGATCACCAGCGGCGGTGCGAGGATGATGAGATTACCGCGAATTGCGAACGAAACGCCGCGCTCGCGGGCGAGGCTCACGAATTTATGCATCGACGGATGCACGCCGGGCCACGGCTCGAGCGGCTCGCGCGTACGTCGATCCTTTACCAGCTCGGCGATGGCGAACAATCCGCCGCCCCATCGCACGTCGCCGATTACCGCATGGGTGTTTTGCATTTCCTCGAGCCGGCGCAGCATGGCGCGTCCCAAGTGCCGTGAACGTTCGATCAGCCGCTCATCGCCATACGCGGCAATGGCCGCGACTCCGGCGGCGCAGGCGAGCGGATGGCCGCAGTAAGTGAGCCCTGTGGACAGCATGCTGTGTTCGAGTTTCGCGGCGACGTGTTCGGCCAGCACCACGGCGCCCAAGGGAATATGCGCACCGGTGAGTCCTTTGGCGAGGGTCATTAAATCAGGCTTACCCTCCTCGCCGTAGGCGGCGCAAGCGAACCACTCGCCGCAGCGCCCGAAGCCGCTCATCACTTCGTCGGCGATCAGATAGACGTCGCGTTTGCGGGTCTCTTCTCGCAACCGCGGCCAGTAATTCGGCGGCGCAATGATGCCATTGGTGCCGGCGCTCGGTTCCATCAACACCGCTGCCACGTTCTGCGATCCCTCGCGGGCGATCACCTCCCCGATGTGCGCTACATTGCGTTCGGCGCATTCGAGCTCATCGTCGGTTCCATAGGGGCAGCGATACGCATACGGCGGCGGCACGCGCAGCACGCCAAAGGGATCTTCGTCACGCTGCGGGATTCGGCTATCGCCCGACAACGCCATGGTGGCGTAACTAGCGCCGTGGTATGAGCGATCGCGAGTGACGATTTTTCCTTGCGTGCGCCCGCTCGCCTGCCGCGCGAACTTCACGGCATGTTCATTGGCATCGGCGCCTCCCAAGGTAAAGAACACTCGGCCGCCCGCGAAACCCGAGCGCTCCAAGAGGCGTTCCGCCAACTCTGCACGCGGGCCGGCACCCCAACTCGAATTCACGAAGCATAGTTTCTGCGCTTGCGCCTGGATGGCGCGGATGAGCGCCGGATGCTGGTGTCCGAGGTTCATGCACTCTGCCAAACTACTCATGTCCAAGTACTGTCGGCCCGCTTCATCCCAGAAGCGCGCGCCTTGACCGCCGACGACGGTGGGGGCGTTCCACTCGGCCTGAACGCACCAGCTGTGCAACACACTCGAGCTCTCTGCTGACAAAGTTCCCCCCGGTAATTTTGATTCGTCGGGCCAAAGCGATTACGATCTGCCCGATGCGATCTGTCAACGCCCGGCGACTTTAAGATCGCCAGTGGAAAAACCCAAGCGTCCGCACTTGCTCGGCTTCTGGATGTGCGTGGCGCTGGTGGTGGGTAATTCCATCGGTTCCGGCGTTTACCTGCTGCCGGCCTCGCTGGCTCAGTATGGCCTCAACAGCGTCATCGCCTGGGGCTTCACGGCCTGCGCGGCCATCCTGCTCGCGATTGTTTTCGCCCAATTGAGCCGCGCCTACCCCCAAGCGGGAGGCCCGTACGCCTATGTTCACCTGGCCTTCGGACCGTTCGCCGCCTTCATCGTAGCGTGGGGATATTGGATATCCATCTGGGTGGGAAACGCCGCCATCTCCACCGGCGCCGTGAGCTATTTGACTCCGTTGATGCCCTGGATCGGCAGCGAGCCAGGCGCTTCCGCCGCTGTGACGCTGTTCTTTCTGTGGATACTGACCGCGGTCAACATCTATGGGATCAAGGCGTCGGGCTGGGTGCAAAGCGTCACCACCATTCTCAAAGTGTTGCCGCTGCTCGCGATCTCCGCGCTGGGTTTGTTCTCGGTGCGCTCGGCGACGGTCGCGGCGGCCGCGAGCATACCGCTGTCGGTGAGCCAAACCACTGCTGCCGCCACACTCACGCTCTGGGCGCTGCTGGGATTGGAATCGGCAACGATACCGGCCAGCAAAGTGCGCGACCCGGGTCGCACCATCCCCATGGCCACCTTGCTCGGAACGGTCCTGACGGCCCTCATCTGCATCATCGCCTGCACCACCGTGCTGCTGTTGGTGCCGCCCGCCGCCCTGGCGAAATCGAACGCCCCGTTCGTCGATCTCGCCGCGATTTTTTGGGGTGCCTCGGCTGGGAAGCTGGTGGCGGTGTTCGCTGCCATCAGCGGCTTCGGCGCGCTCAATGGCTGGATTCTGCTGCAAGGAGAACTGCCGAACGTCATGGCGAAGAACGGCGTGTTCCCGCCGATCTTCGCGCGCGACTCGGCGCGGCAGACGCCGACGTTCGCGCTGCTGTTCAGCAGCGGTTTGGTCACCATTTTGATTTTGACGAACTATCAGAAATCCATGGTGAGCCTGTTTACATTCATGATTTTGCTGTCGACCACTGCCTGCCTGGTCATGTACTTACTGTGTTCCTTGGCATTGCTGCGGTTGCGATGGACCGGCCACCTGAAAACGCGCCGCGCGCGCACCCTGCCGCTGGCGGCGGTGGGCGTGCTGGCGACCTTCTATTCGCTGTGGGCGATCATCGGTGCGGGCAGCGACGCCGTTGGATGGGGAAGCGTGCTGCTGGCGTTGGGCGCTCCGCTCTATTTCTTGGTCCGGGATAAAGCTAAAGTTACGATATGACATGGTGGCGATCGATGATGGCGGTGGCAGTGGGCGGCGTGTTGGGCTGTCTCATGCGCTGGTTCCTCGCGCTGGTACTCAATCGATATTTTCCGACCATACCGCCCGGCACTTTGGCCGCGAATCTCATCGGCTGCTACATCATCGGGATAGCGATCGCAGTTTTTGCGGCGAACCCAGCGATTCCCATCGAGTGGCGGCTGTTCGTCACGACCGGATTCTGCGGCGGCCTGACCACGTTCTCCACCTTCTCGGCCGAGATCGTGACGCTCATGCAGACAGGCCGGATGGCTTGGGCGATGGGTGCGATCGCCATGCATTTGATCGGCTCGTTGCTGATGACATTCGCCGGCATCGCGACGATCACGTGGGCTAGAAGCTAGCGCCGCAACTCGTCAATGATGTGCCTGGCGCGTTCCCGCAAGTTGGCGGACCAGCCGCGTGCGCGAAACCAAGGCGCGAATGATGCAAGGGGAGGTCTTTCGATCGCCCTCTACCACGATCACATGCGTCAGGCACGCGTCCTCCAACAGGTGAAGCAGGTCGCCGGCACGCATCGATTGAAGAACTTCCCAATTGAGGGCGGGCAACGCATCCCACGGCGTCATGATGTCGGCGACGCAGATGTCGCGATGATGGCTGTAGTTGGACAACTGCAGGAACTGCATCGGCCTTTCGCCTTGAATGTCGTACGAGGTGATGAGACCCACGATGCGTTGTTCGCGGTACACCAGCAACGCGCGAACACCCAGCCGAATCATGTCATCGAGCGCGTCGTCGATGTGCCGCTCGGCATCGACGGTAGCCGGGTACTCCCGGGTAAAGTCCGTTATCGCAAGAATGGCCGGATCGGCCGGGCTCAAGGATCGGCCGTCCGCGACCGATCGCCGCGGCAAAACGCCCGCATCGAAATTCACCGCAGGAACAAACGCTGTGCTTCTCATAGTCGAACTGACAATGGGGCAACCCCTAGGTTCCCCCAGCGGATTATGCTATCGTACATTTAGTTAGATAGCTAACGATTAGAGAGCTTTGCAAATGGACGACCTGGACGAGCGTTTTTCGACCGCCTTGCATGGCACGGCGCGCGCGTGGCGCCAGGCCATCGATCGCCGCCTCAAATATTTGGGCGTGAGCCAGGCCAGCTGGATGGCGATTACGGTTGCAGCTAAAGCGCAACAACCGCTCTCACAGTCCGAACTCGCGGACCAGCTCGGCGTGGAAGGCGCGACCATGGTGGCCATGGTCGATCGCTTGGTGAAAGCGGGACTGGCGAGCCGCGAACCCTCCACCACCGATCGGCGCATCAAGCACGTGGTGATCACCGAAGCGGGCTATCGCCTGTACGACACCGTCAGGGCGCAAGCAACCGCCGTTCGCAAAGAACTTCTTGCCAACATCGACCGCCAAAAGCTCGAAGCCGCAACGGATGTCCTGGAGGCACTGCAGGGCATGATAGAAGCCGCGCCGTGACCCGTCCGCTCAATCGCCGCATGATCACGCTGTCGATCATGATGGCGACGGTCATGCAAACTCTCGACACCACCATCGCAAACGTCGCCCTGCCGCATATGCAAGGCACTCTGTCCGCCTCGCAGGACCAGATCGCGTGGGTACTTACCTCGTACATCGTGGCGGCCGCGATCGCCACACCCCTGACGGGGTGGGTCGTCGACCGCTTCGGGCAAAAAAATGTGTTCCTGGCGTCGGTGATCGGATTCACCACGGCGTCGGCCCTGTGCGGATTGTCGAATTCGTTGACCGAAATCGTCGCGGCACGCCTGCTGCAAGGCGTTTTCGGAGCAGCTCTGGTGCCGATGGCGCAAATGGTCTTGATGGACATCAACCCGCCGGAGAAGCAGGGCTCGGCCATGGCCGTCTGGGGCATGGGGGTCATGGTGGGCCCGATACTCGGCCCTACGTTGGGCGGTTGGCTCACCGATAGCTACGACTGGCGCTGGGTGTTTTTCATCAACATTCCCGTCGGCGCGCTCGCGACCTATGGCATCTGGCGATATATCCGCCCAGTGCCCGGCGCACGGCGAATGCAATTCGATATGTTCGGATTTGCGACCTTGAGCTTGGGCGTAGGCGCTCTGCAAATCCTACTGGATCGCGGCGAACAGAACGATTGGTTCTCATCGGCGGAAACGTGGATCGAGGCGATCGCCATGGTCGTCGCATTCACCTACTTCATTGCACACACGGCCCTGTCACGCGCGGAGAAATCATTTTTTGATTATCGGTTGCTCAAGAACGGCAATTACATCTCCGGCTTGCTGTTCATTTTCGTCGTCGGCCTGGTCATGTACGCGACGCGTGCGCTCACGCCGACCATGTTGGAGAACCTGCTCGCGTATCCCGTCGCCACCACCGGTCTGGTCACGGCACCGTCCGGTTTGGGCACCATGCTCGCCATGCTCATTGCCGGGCGCATCATAGGCAAAGTCGATCTGCGTTTGATTCTGCTCGCCGGCTTTGCGATCACGGTCTTGGCTCTGTGGCAAATGACCCGCTATTCCCTCGACCTGTCGCAAAGCGACATCGTTTGGCCCGGGGTCGTGCAGGGCATCGGTATTGGATTGGTTTTCGTACCCTTGAGCGCGGCCACGTTCGCCACATTGAGTCCGGCCATGCGCGCGCAAGGCACGGCCATCTTCTCGCTCGTCCGCAATATCGGCAGCAGCATCGGCATCTCCCTGGTGCAGACCGTGCTGGTGCGCAACACCGCGACCGTGCATGCCGCCTTGGTCGAGCGCATCACCTATGCCAATCCCGCTTGGAACAATCCGGCCGTCGCGTCGGCGTACGATGTGACGCGGCCCACCGGCGCTGCGGCGCTTGACGCCATGGTCACGCAGCAGGCGGCGATGATCGCCTACCTCAATGATTTTCGACTGATGCTGTACCTGACGCTGGCCGTGATCCCGCTGTTGCTGCTGCTGCGCGCGCCGCGGCGCACCGATGCGCCGACGGACACGCACGCGGTCATGGACTAGCGCGGCGCCGCGAACACTTGGGTCCAATAAACGAGTTCAGAGCTCGCAAGATTCACCGCGAACGCGATGCCGATTTCGGAGAAGCGCGAATCCATGATGTTCTCGCAGTGCGCGGGGCTCTCAAGCCAGCCTTGCGTGAGTTCTACCGGAGTCATCGCGCCCGCCGCGATGTTCTCTCCCACGACCAGGTAGCCGCCATACCCTGCCCGCTCGACGCGTATCGCGGGAGAACTGCCATCGTGGCCGCGGTGCTCGAACTGAAGGTACGTGGCCATCTCCTGTGAGTGCGCCAGCGCCGCACGGCTCAGCATCGAATTGAGCGTGAGCGGCGCCGCGGCAGGATACGTTTTGCGGCCGCAGCGGCGTCCTCCCGCCCGCGCTTGATTCACGAGATCCAGAATTTGCCGACGGATGCGGGCCGCATCGCTCGTCGACGGCACCGCGACCCCGCCCGCAAGCAGTATCCAAACGTCGCGGCCGCGGCGCTCTGCGCCCACCTCAGCCAAATTCGGATCGGTCAAGGTGGCGCAATAGTTGGCGGCCAGGATGCGGCCGGCCTGTACATCGCTCAGCGCGCCGGACAAATGCAGCGCCGAGGACTGCGCCGCCAGGTAGCCCGCGGAGGCCAGCGCCGCATGCAGCGAGACGCCGTTGGCCATCTGCAATGCGGCCCGCCGCAGTTTCGGGCTGTCGCGCAGCGCGACTCGAACCGGCGCCGCACAACCTTGCATCCGCGCCCAATTGACGGCATCGCGCAGGTCCGCCAGCGCAGCACGTGGCAGCGCGGCCAGCAGCATGGCAATGACGAGCAGGCTGCGCGCGTCTATATCCCGTCGCCGGAGCCTTCGCCCGCGACGATGATATTGCTCGGCAGAATACCGCGCGAGTTGGGCCCGAGCGCGGCGGGCTCGCCGGGAAGCCGGCTGCCCGGCAACCGGCCCGCGGGGGTTCCGATCGGTTCGGCCAACAATTTGCCCGCCTTCGGTGCGAGCCAACGTTCCAGATCGTCGAACACCGTAAATACGGCGGGAACGATGACCAAGGTCAGCAAGGTCGAGGTGATGAGGCCGCCGATGACCGCGATAGCCATCGGCGATCGAAAGTCGGCGTCGCCGCCCCAACCCATTGCAACCGGCAACATTCCGGCGACCATGGCCACCGTGGTCATGACGATGGGCCGCGAACGCTTGTGCCCCGACTCCATGATCGCCTCCAACCGAGATTTGCCGGCGCGCATTTCTTCGATGGCGAAGTCCACCAACAGAATGGAATTCTTCGCGACGATGCCCATCAGCATCAGGAATCCGATGACCACCGCGATGGAAAATGGCCGGTTGGCGAGCAGCAGCGCGATTGCGGCGCCCCCCAGCGACAGCGGCAGCGCGGACAGGATGGTGATGGGCTGAAACAAGCGGGCGAACAACAACACCAGCACGGCAAACACCATGAGAACGCCGGCGCCGATGGCGAGCGCAAAGTTCTCCATCATTTCCTGGAAAAATTCCGTATCACCCGTTTTCACGAAACGAACGCCATGCGGCAGGTTTTTCATGGTCGGCAGATCGTAGATTTTCTTGACTGCCGTGCCGAGTACCACGCCCGGGCTCAAATCCGCGCCAAATCGCAAACGCCGGACCTGGTTGTAGCGCCGCACCGCCGAGGGTCCCTGTCCGAAACTCAAGTCGGCCACCGTCTTGAGCGGCACCGCGCCGCCCGCTGTAGTCGGCACCGGAAGATTCTCCAAGGTCGACAGATCCCGGCGCGCGCCTTCGGTCAGGCTCACCCGGATGGGGATCTGGCGGTCGCTCAAGGAAAACTTGGCGCCGTTTTGCGGCAGGTCGCCCAAGGTCGCAATGCGGATGGTTTGACTGATGCTTTGCACGCTCACACCCAATTGGGCGGCCACATCGAAGCGGGGCTTCACCACGATTTCGGGACGCGGCAGATCGCCGCGAATGCGCGGATCGCGAATTTCGCCGAGCGTTCTCATTTCCGCGAGGACTTGGTGACCGGTCTTCTCGACCAATAACGGATCATCGCCTACCAGAAAGAATTCGACGTCCCGCCCGCCTCCGGGCCCTTGGCCGGAGAAATTCAGCTGGCCGTCGGGCACCTGGTTGAGGATGGGGATCATGGCCTGTTCCCATTCCTTTTGACTCAGATTCCGCTTGGAACGCGGCACGAGGCTAATGTAGGTGTTGCCTTCGCGAATCTCGCCTTGGTCGCTGCCGACAAATTCGACTACGTCGGTGACTTCGGGCGACTTCCTGAGCAAAGCCGCGGCCGCAGCCGACACTCGCGACGTGTCCTCCAGCGTGCCGCCCGGCGGCAATTCGATGGAGAGCTGCGAGCTCGCAAAATCCTCGGGCGGGAAGAATGCCTGGGGAATAACCAACAAGGCCACGATGGACAGCGCGAAAAATGCCGTACCGCCCGCCATGGTTCTCCAGCGATGGGCTACGCACCAGCGCAGCAGCGACATGTAGAGCGTCATGATGGGACCGTCGGCATGCGGCCCGGTGCGCACCATATCGCGGCGCAAAAAATAGGCCGCGAGCACCGGCGTTATCAAGCGCGCCACCAGCAGCGAAATGAACACGGCCACGGCCACGGTCAAGCCGAATTGCCGAAAAAATTGCCCTGATATGCCGCCCATGAAACTGACGGGAAGGAAAACCGCGATGATGGTGAACGAAGTCGCCACCACGGCCAAGCCGATTTCGTCCGCCGCATCCATCGCGGCCTGGTAAGCGCTCTTGCCCATGCGCATGTGGCGCACGATGTTTTCGATTTCGACGATGGCATCGTCCACCAAGACGCCCGCGACCAACGATAGCGCCAGCAACGTGATCTGATTGAGGGTGAAATCCATCCATTGCATGAACGCGAAAGTCGGAACGGCCGACAGGGGAATGGCCAGCGCCGAGATGAGGGTGGCGCGCCAATTGCGCAGAAAAAACCACACCACCATAACCGCGAGTATCGACCCCTCGATCAGGGAGCTCAAGGAAGAATCGTAGGTGCGCTGGGTATGAGCCACCGTCGTGAAGGTCAGCGTCATGTGCACGGCCGGCGTCTCGATCTGCATTTTATCGAGCTCCGCTTGCACGGCTTTGAAGACGCTGACGTCGGAGGCGCCCTTGGCTTTGAAAATGCCGAACGCGGTGGCCGGACGACCGTTGAGGCGCGCCATGCTGCGAATTTCTTGGTTGCCGTCGCGCACATCGGCGATTTCGCGCAAACGCAGCGACCTGCCGCCGCGGGCGAAGATTTGCGTGTCGGCCAGCGCGGCCGCGGTTTTGGCACCGCCCAAGACGCGTATGGATTGTTCACCGCCGCCCACTTGCGCCCTGCCGCCGGCCGTATCGAGATTGAGCCCGCGCAATTGTTCATTGACCTCGTAGGCGGTCAGACCCAATGCCTGCAAACGGCCGGGATCGAGTTCCACTCGGATTTCTCTGCTGACCCCGCCGCTGCGCGATACCTGGGCGATGCCGGGAACCGCCAGCAGCCGCTTGGTGACGTTGTTGTCGACGTACCAGCTGAGTTCTTCGGGCGTCAGCGAGGTGGTGGTCACGGCGTAGTAGGCAATGGCACCGCCGTCGATGTTGATGCGCTGGACCAAGGGTTCCATGATGCCCTGGGGCAGTTCGTTGCGCACCTTGGCCACCGCATCGCGCACATCCGTCACCGCGCGATCGATCGGCGTGCCGATCTGGAATTCCAATGCGATGTCGACGGAGCCCTCGATGATGTACGTGGTGATATTGCGTACATTGCCGATGCTTGAAATCGAACCTTCGACTTTTTGCGCGATCTGCGTTTCCATTTCGGTGGGCGCGGCGCCCGGCTGCGAGATGGTGACGCTGACCAGCGGAAAGGAAATATCGGGTTGCAAGTTGATGGGCAGGCGAATGAACGCCACCACGCCCAAAAAGAACAGCACCACGAACAACACGATGGGCGTGATGGGATGGCGGATGGCCCAGGCAGAAATGTTTTTCACGATGCGCCCCCGTCTTTCAAAATCGGCCTGACGAGTTCACCCTCCTGCAAAAACGCACCCGCGGTGGCCACCACCTCTTCTTTGTCCTTGACGCCATCACCGACGCTCACGCCATTGCCGACGATTCCGGAAACGTGTACGGCACGACGCTCGACTTTCTTTTCCGCGGTGACGACGAGCACGTACGTGCCTTTCTCGTCGGTGAGAACCGCCGTCTGCGGCAGCACGGTGCGCCGCGCATTGCTGACCGTGACTTCCGCGCGGGCGAACGCTCCGGGACGCAAATTCGGATCCGGCTTGAGCGCGACCCGTACCGTTCCCAGCCGCGTCTGCGGATCGATTACCGCGCCCAGCAAGCGCACTTGCCCGGGGTAGGGTTGCAACGTACCTGTGAGTCTTACGGACACGTCTTGGCCTAGCTTCAACAGAGGTAGGTCCTGTTCGGCCACCTGGCCGCGCAGCTCCACTTCGCCGCCCTCGGACAACCGAAACAGCGCTTCGCCGCCCGGTGTCGCAGTTTGGCCCACCTCCACATTGCGAGTCAAAATCGTGCCGTCGGCCGGCGCTCGAACTTCGGCACGTGCGAGCTTAGCCTCGGCCTCCGCCAGCTGTGCGGCGGCTAATTTAACTCTCGCCGCGGCAGTCAGTGAACTCGACTTGCGCCGCTGCGTTTCCTCTAGGGACAGCGCGCCGGAGGCACCGACGGCCACCGCGCGGTGATACTCCGCGTCCGCGAGTTCCGCCTCCGCTCGGGCCTGCTCGAGCGCCGCCTCCAGATTGGCGACCTGCGGCGTCAACACGGAAACATTCAGGCGCGCCAGCAGCTGACCCCGCTTGACGTGATCGCCCGCCTCCACGTAAATGGCCGCGATGCGGCCCCCATCGCCTTCGACCCCAATGGGCATGTCGTACCGGGCGTGAATGGTGCCGATGATCTCGATGGTCGTCGGCACGGTGCTCACACTGACCTCCGTGACTGAAACGGCGGGAGCGGCCGATTTGTTGCTGACGGCTTTCTTGATGGCCAGGGCCTGCGTCAGCCGCAGCGCAAGCACGGCGATGATCACGACGGCAATGGTCATCAGCATCCACGTCATACGGCGCGGAGTCAGCCAGGAGCCGGCCGGCTGTGATGAATCCTTCAGCAACATGAGAGTCCTTTATTCGGCAACGCGATCGATTACAAGATCGCGCGCGCCGTCATGACCCACATCATAAATAAGTTCGCCGTACAAATCGCCTGCTGCCGGCAGAGGTTGCCCGCCGAACGACACGCGTGCCGTGATGGAGACCTTATGACCGCTGACGAGAACCCGGCCTGGAATCATGGAGTCTGCGGCGGACAAGTGAATCTGGGTGCCGATGGCGGCGGTGGTCAAGCGCTTCGCGGCCAGCGGCGGACCCTGAACGGCCGGTTCGCGCGCAAACACGAACAACGGCGCTTCGCTGCTCAGGCGTGCTTTGAGCGCCGGCGCGATACTGATGTTCACGGTGACGTCCGTGCCGGGCGCCGCCTGCTGCGATGCGGCTGCCGCGGGCCCGGCTGCGGCGGGCGCAGCCACCCCAGCGGCGCCTGCGGCGGGCGCGCCCGCGGCGGGGCCAAGCTCTGCGATTCGCGCGTCCAGCATTTCCTCGATCTGCGCAGGCGGGTGCAGCTCCTTGAGCGCCTGCCACCGCGTACGCGCCGCCGCGTTGTCGCCGCGCGCCGCCGCAGCGAAACCGCCATACAACAGGGCTTTTGGGTTGGCGGGCGCCAGCCTCAACGCCTGCTCGAACAGCTCAGCCGCTGCGGGCGTGATGTTGCCTCCTGCCCGAAGACTCATGGCTTCGCCTAATCCCAATGCCGCTTCCGCGCTGGCGGCGTCGAGCCGGTGCGCGTGGTCGTACGCGAGAATTGCATCGTCCAAGCGCTCCAGCGCCACATAGGAACGTCCCAGCATCAGCCAGCCCGTGGCGTCATTGGGGTCTTCGCGTAAGTGGCTCTCGAGCTTCGCGACCATTGCGAGCACGTCGGGACCCGTGCTCTGGCTCGCCGCCGGGGCATGCCAAGTCCAGTTAGACCACAGCGGATAGAGTCCGGCTGCCGACCCGGCGACGAGCACGCCGACGATGGCGCCGAGCGCTCGGCTGTGGCGGTCGCGACACAGCGGCACGGCAACCGCGGCCGCAGCGAGCGCAGCCATGAGGGCTGCGACAACGACAAATGTAGTCATGGATTAGGGGGATCCGGGCGTGGGTTCATCGTCGAGCGGCATACGCGAACGCCGGCGCACGACGCGAAAAATGATGCCGATTCCCAATACCAGCACGACGAACGGTGCGCCCCAAATCAGCAGGGTTTTCGGTTCCAGCGGCGGGTTGAAGCGCACGAAGTCACCGTAGCGTTCCGTCATGAAATCGAAGATGGCCTCGTCGCTCTTGCCGGCGATGAGCATTTCTTGAACTTGACGGCGCAAATCGCCGGCCAGCTCCACGTTGGAGTCGGCGATGGATTCGTTCTGACAAACCAAGCAGCGCAAATCTTTCGTAATACGTTCGAAACGCGTTTGCAATACCGGATCTTCGAGCTGGCCATTGGCATCCAATGCGTGTGTCAGCGCTGCCGTCATAACGCAAAGAGCGAAACCGAACAGCAGGACCAGGAGCTTCATTTCACGCGCCGGCTCGGCGCGCGGCAGCGATGCGCGGCAAAAATTCGCGCTGCCAGACTTCGGGCGTCATGGGCGAAATGAACTTGTAAATTATGCGGCCTTGGGTATCCACGAGGAAGGTTTCAGGCGCCCCATACACGCCCCAATTGATGGCGGTGCGGTTATCAGTGTCGAACGCCACCGCGGTGTAGGGGTTCCCGAGCGTTTCCAACCATTGCTTCGCCTTGTCCCGCTGGTCCATGTAGACGAGCCCGATGATGGGCACCTCGTGCTGCCGGGCGATCTCGAGAAGCGCCCCGTGCTCCTGCCGGCAGGCTTCACACCAGGTTCCCCATACATTGACGATGTACACCTGGCCCTTGAACGCCGAGTTGCTCACCGGGCGGTCCGGATCCATCACGTCCGTGAGCGCGATCGCCGGCGCGGCTTTGCCGATTAGCGGCGAGGGCAACGCATGGATGTCACGTTTCGGATTGAGGCCGAAGGCGAACAGCACTGCCAACGCAATGAACGCCGCAAAGGGCAAGAGGAATTTCCACATCACGCTTCCCTGAGTTTGGGCTCCGGATTAGGCGGCGACGCCGCGTTGTCGCGAACCGGGGCCGGTACCTTCGAGCGATAGCGCCGGTCGGTGGCCGCGATGAAGCCGCCCAGCGCCATGACCAACGCCCCTAGCCAGATGTAGCGAACCAAAGGCTTGTATTGGATGCGCATGCTCCATGCGCCCTCGCCCAAGGAATTTCCCATGGCAACGAACAAGTCGCGCGACCAGTTGACCGAGATCGCGGCCTGGCTGTTGTCCGTCTGCTGCACCCAGAAGTGGCGCTTCTGCGGCTTCAGGATGGCGACGGGCTTGCCGCCGCGCGTGACCTCCACCAAAGCTTCCACGGCATCGTAGTTCGGTCCGCGCACGTCGGTTGCGTTCACGAATCGGAAATCGTAGCCGGCGATGGCGAAGCTGCCGCCCGGCTTGAGCGCCACGTCTTTTTCGATCTTATAGCTCTCGACCCCGCTCGCACCGATGGCGAACAGCCCCACGCCCAGATGCGCAATCGCCATCCCGAGCAATGCGGTCGTCAACGGCTGCCCTTGGCGCCGGCGGCGTATGGGTTCGAGCAGCGCGGAAAAAATGATCCAAATGCCGAAGCACAACCCGAGCAGCCCCACCCAATGGAACGCGCCGAATGACACGCCCTGAATGAATACCGCAAGGATCAACGCCAACCCAAGCATCCACCAGAGCGGTTTGGCCGCTGCGCTGAGCTTGCCGCGCCGCCACGCCGAGTGCATGCCGATCGCCAAGAACACCATCAAGGGGACGACGGGGACCAAGAACATCACCGCGAATACCGGCGGCCCCACGGAGATCTTGCCCAACCCAAGCACCTCATAGACCAAGGGTGAGAGCGTACCCCACAGCACCAGTCCCGCCACGCCGACCAGGATCACGTTGTTGACCAGCAGGAAGAACTCCCGCGAGAACAATTCGAACCCGCCGGGCACGTACAGCTTTGGCGCCCGCCACGCATACAGCGTCAGCGAACCGCCGATGGTCAGCACCAGGAATGCCAAGATGTAGAGGCCCCGAGTCGGGTCGCTCGCAAATGAATGTACCGACACGAGCACGCCCGAGCGGACCAGGAAAGTCCCCACGAGGCTCAACGAGAACGCGAAGATCGCGAGCAGCAGCGTCCAGCTCTTGAATATGCCGCGCTTCTCGGTGACGCTCAGTGAATGGATGAGCGCGGTGCCGACCAACCACGGCATGAAAGAGGCGTTCTCCACCGGATCCCAGAACCACCAACCGCCCCAGCCGAGTTCGTAGTACGCCCACCAGCTGCCGAGGGCGATTCCGATGGTTTGGAACAGCCACGCAAAGATGGTCCATGGCCGGGTCCACTTGGCCCACGCTTGATCGAGCCGTCCCTCGAGCATGGCCGCGATGGCAAACGCGAAAGCGACGGAAAATCCGACGTATCCCGTGTACAGCATGGGAGGATGAATGGCGAGCGCGAAGTCCTGCAGTACCGGGTTCAAGTCAGCGCCGTCTTGCCACGCGGGGATCAGACGCTCGAACGGGTTGGAGGTCCACAGTGTAAACAGTAGAAAACCGCTGCTGACCAGCCCCATGACCCCGAGTACACGGCTCGAGAACGTCATGGGCAATTGCCGGCTGAAGGCGGCGACCGCCACGCTCCAGATCGCTAGGATTGAAATCCATAGCAGCAGCGAGCCTTCATGCGCTCCCCACAGCGCAGCGACGCGATAGAACAGCGGCAGGTGCGAGTTCGAGTTGTGCGCTACGTACTTGACGGAGAAATCGTAGTTGACGAATGAATACACCAGACAGGCGAAGGCGACGGCCACGAAGACGAACTGTCCCGTTACCGCGGGACGGGCCACGGACATCCACACCGGTTTGCCGCGCCACGCGCCGACCAGACCGAAAAATGCCTGAGACACACTCAGACAGAAAGCCAAAATGAGGGCGAATTGCCCAAGTTCCGGTGCCATAGATACTCCCGAGCCTCGAGCTTAAGTGCTCGGCCCAACTCCAGCCGGACTAGAGGCGGCCTTTTGTTTCAACGACGCCGCAACTTCCGGAGGCATGTATTTCTCGTCGTGCTTGGCGAGGACCTCGTCCGCCACGAAAGCACCGCCGGCACCCATGGTTCCATGGGCAATGATACCCTGACCTTCACGAAACAGATCGGGCAATACGCCGGTGTATTCCACCGGGACCTGGTGGGCGTAGTCAGTCAGCACGAACCTGACTTCCAAGTCGCCCGGTTTGCGCGACACGCTGCCCTTCACGACCATGCCGCCGATTCGGAATCGCTTCGTCACGGGCGCCTTGCCCGCGGCGATTTGGCTGGGATCGTAATAGAACATGATGTTCTCGCGCGATGCCATCGTGGCGAGCGCCACCGATGCCGCCACCCCGCCGAGAATGGCGAGCACCACGAACAACCGCTTGCGTCGTGGTGTCATGCGCGATCGCCCGCGGCCATCGCCAGGGCACGGGCGGTGCGTTGCCGCGCCGCCGCGAGCGCCGCTCGGGCCGCCCATAGGTTCCAGGTCAGCACCAGGCCCGCAAAGCCGAAGCATGGCCACACATAGCGTGCGTAACCGCCCATGGACCAAAAACCGCCGTCAATCATGATCGAATTACCTCCCGCACCCAGGTGGCTTGGCGCTCCCGATTGAGTACCTCGCCGCGCAACCGTATACACAGTACCGCCCCATAGAACAACATGAATCCGAGCAGCATGGACAACAACGGCCATAACATGCTGCCCGGCATGGAGGGTTTGCCGAGTTTAGCAACCGTGGCTCCCTGATGCAGCGAGTTCCACCACAGAACCGAGTAATGAATAATGGGTACATTGACCACGCCGACGATGGACAACAGCGCCGCGGCCCGGTCGCCCCGCGCCGGATCCTCGAAAGCCGGTCGCAGCGACATGACGCCGACGTATAGAAACAACAGAATCAACTCCGACGTCAATCGCGGATCCCAGGCCCAGTAGGTACCCCACATGGGTTTGCCCCAGAGGGATCCGGTCACGAGCGCCAGCAGCGTAAAGGAGGCGCCGATAGGCGCCGACGCCGCGGCCACCGCATGACCCATTTTAATGCGCCAGATCAATGCGATCCCGCCGGCCACCGCCATGGTGGTATACGCGAACAAGGACAGCCAGGCGCTCGGCGCATGCACATAGATGATCCGAAACGCGTCGCCCTGTTGATAATCGGGCGGAGCGAACACCAGCCCTGCGATCAGTCCGTAGCCGATAGCGATCGCGGCCAGGGCGAGAAACCACGGCGTCAACGCCGCGGCAACGCGATAAACGAAGGGCGGTGAGGCCAGCCGGTAAAACCATGTCCACATAGTCCCTCGCGCTACTCGAGCGTGATACGCAACGCCGCCGTCGCAGCAAACGGCGCCAGCGTGCACGTCAGCACGCACAGCGCCGCCAGCAAATACAAGGCGCCGGCCGTACTCGTTCCCGAAATCGCCCGATCGGTCGCGCCGGCGCCAAAAATGAGGAGCGGCATGGCCAGCGGCAGGACGATCAGGGATAACAGCACGTTGCCGCGCTTCAGTCCCACCGTGAGTCCCGCACCGATGGCGCCCAACCAACTCAAGGTCAAAGTACCCAGGCCCAAGCTCACCATCATGGTGCCGAATGCCGCCTCCGGAATGGCGAGCGCGGTGCCGACCAGGGGCGACACCAGCACCAATGCTGCACCGCTCACCAGCCAATGAGCCACAGTCTTCGCAATGACGATCACGTTGAGACCCTGGCCGGACAGTGCCAGCTGTTCCAAAGTTCCATCGTCCGCGTCGCTCTTGAACAAGGCATCGAGCGACAGCAGCGACGATAGCAGCGCGGCCACCCAGAGAACACCCGGCGCCATGTCTCGCAGCAGCGACAACTGCACGCTCAGACCCAAGGGGAACAAGGTGGTGACGATCAAGAAGAACACCAACGGCTGGAGCAGCTGATCCGGGCGCCTGAAACTTAGGGCAAGCTCGCGACGCACCACCAAAAAAAACGCTTCCCAGAGCCCGACCTTCACCCTTGCAACCCCAAATGCCGCGTTTCGGCAGAAAGGTTGAGGTCGTGATGCGCGACCACGAGCGCCAAACCGCCTTGTTCGATGTGCTCCTCGAGCAGCGCCGACATGACCGTGGAGCCCGACGCGTCGAGGTTGGTGAACGGCTCATCGAGCAGCCAGAGCGCTGCCCGGCACGCCAGCACGCGCGCCATGGCGACGCGACGCCGCTGGCCGGCGGACAGCACTCGCGCGGGCAAATCCGCACAGCCCGCGACGCCGGTGCGCTCCAAACTCGCCCTAAGGTCGCTCAACGTGACCCGGCGCTTCAGCCCGACCATGAACCGCAGATTCTCGAGGGCGGTCAGATCGCTCTTGAGGGCCGGCTCGTGCGACGCATAGGCAAGCTCGTTCTGGTAGTCGGTCGGCGCGCTCGTGATCGACTTGCCGCGCCAGGCGACGCCGCCCTGTTCCGGCCGAAGCAGACCGCTGACGACCCGCAGCAAAGTGGTCTTACCCGTCCCGTTGGGACCCGAGATGTGCAGCAACTCGCCCGGTCCAACTTCAAGGCTTACCGCCTTGAGCACATGACGATCACCGCGCCAAACGTGGACCTTTTCGACGCAAAGACCGTCAGCGCTGATGTTCATCGGGGCGCAAGATTAGCAAAATCAAAGAGTTGAAGCCACCTATTCAAGCGACTTTCGCTACACGGACGCCGCTGCCACCCTTTGGGCTTCAACAGCGCGGGCGGCGCGGCTACGGTTGCGCGACCCGCGCAACTTCCAGGTCGTGGATCCGCGCGGTCACATGTGCACCTTCAACCAACGGCGTCGTTGTTGCCGCGAACGGCGGTCACCGGAGCGATGGAGCTCAATGTGTCGAGTACCTCGGAACCGCCGATGTCTCCGCCGTGAATGATGAGATTGCAGCCGCTCAGGAACGCCAATGCCTCCGGACGAATGAGGCCGTGGGTATCGGAGATTACGCCAATCCGCCCTTGCGGACGGCGCGGCGCATCCCTCACAGGGCGCGTCCCGCCCACGATAACGCGCCGACCGCAGCCTCGGTTGACCACACGACCCTCACCAAGTTTATCCCGGGCCGAGATCTGCCGCATATGGCGTCACCGCTTCGGCCTTCAAGGTTGGAAGCGTTTTGACGTTGCGAATCACGGGGAGTCGCCGGGCCACCAGAGAGAGCAGCACGGCTGTGCTGCCCGCAAATCCCAATGCCACGCGCAGCCCCACGTGTTCCCCCAGCCAACCGCCGATGAGCGCACCGGGTCCGGCCGGAATCAATATCAACCAGCGCATCGTACTGGTCATGCGGCCGAGCATCGGTGCAGGGGTGACGGACTGTCTGAGGGACAGAAAATTGATAAAAATGAATACGGCGCCAACGCCAAATGAGAGCAGCATGCAAACATATGCGGCCACGCCGAACGCATTCAGCGGCGCCACCGCCAGAACCAGCCAACCGACGCCGCTGACCGCAAAGCCCAACACCAGCGTCGGACCATTGCCCACACGGCGAACGACGCGATATCCGACGGCACTCGCTGCGACCGTTCCCATTCCCAGCGCAACGTAACTCAATCCCACGCCGCGCTCTGTCAGTCCGAGTTGACGTGTCGCGAAGAGGATTTGCACCACCATCGCGGCTTGGTTGCACATTTGCCAGATGCCGACGCAAGTCGCCATCGTGATCAACAATTGATGGCCGCGTACAAAGTTCAGACCCTCACGCATTGCAGGCCAGAAGGGTGAGTTGGTTTTGCTCGGTGTCTCCTTGACGGGGACTCCGCGTAGGATTGATGCTGAAATCAGCAACAATACCGCGTCCGCCAGCAATGCGACCGGAGCACCGGTCAATTTGATGAGCGCACCAGCCGCGCCGGGCCCGGTAACTTCAGCGGTTGATGACGCCAGCGCGTTCTTGGCATGCGCTTCGACCAAGCGCTCGCGAGGCACGATTTGCGTCAGCACGATCTGCGCGGCGCTGCCGGCCGTTGTGTTCACCGCGCCGATCACGAATCCCACGAAGTAGAGCCACGCCATCGACAGCCAACCGAACCACCACGCCAATGGAACGGAGGCGACGGTAACCGCGATCGACAATTCCCCAACCACGTATACCGGTAGCTTGCGCACGCGATCGAGCCACACTCCGGTTGGCAGCGAGAACAGGACGAAGGGCACGATTTCCATCGCCGTCAGCAGACCCATCTGCGTCGGCGCGGCATGCAGCAATACCGCTGCCGAAAGCGGCAAAGCGAGCAAGGTCACTTGCCCGCCGAATGATGAAATCAATATGGACGTCCAGAGGCGGCGGTACGTCGCGTCTCGCAGCAAGTCGGTGGGAGCGAGATTGAATCGTGGCAAAAAGCTGAAGCGTGGCAAGGCGATTTCTTTGGGCAGGCAGTTTCGACGGCGTGCGCAACGTCGAGGCGCCCGGCCCATCCATTATACGGCGTTTGCTCGTCGCCGCGCCATAACCCACGGGAAGCAGCTACTCGCTGGTGAGAAACTGCACCAGGTTTGGAGCCGAGATTGCCTCGCTGAAGAAATATCCTTGTCCTCTCTCGCAACCCAATTGGCGCACGACGCTGAGCTGGGCTTCTGTTTCAATTCCTTCCGCCGCCGTGGTCATGCCGAGGCTGGTCGCGACGCGCACCGTGGCGTCGATCAACACACGGTGATGTTCGCTGGCAACCGCCTGGTTGACGAATGAGCGATCGATTTTGATGACGTCCACTTTCAACAGATGCAGGCTGGTGAGCGAAGAATAGCCGGAGCCAAAATTATCCAACGCCAACATCAACCCGAGTGCCTTGAGTTCGAGTAAACCGGCCTGCACGCCCTCATCCTTCGCTGCCCAGCTTTCGTGAACTTCGAGTTGCAGTTCCCCGGGAACCATGCCGCTGGATTCCAGAATTTTCCCAACCGAGGCGACGAATCCCGGTTGCGCAAACTGGCCGCGCGACAGGTTCACTGCCAAGAACTTCGGCGCACGCACGCCCAAGTCTTTTTTCCATTGAACGAATTGACCGCAGGCGGTACGGAGCACAAAGTCGCCGAGCGCACCAATGAGTCCGCACTCCTCCGCGACGCCGAGGAATTCCAGCGGCGAGACGGCACCGCGAATCCGATGATTCCAGCGCACCAACGCCTCCACGCCCGCGCTACGGTCCACGGCGCCAAAGCTAAAGCTGGATCCCTCCTCTCGCAGACCCACCACCGGCTGGTACTTGACCAACAGCTTGTTTTCCGCGATCGCCTGACGTAGTTCGCTCTCCATGGCGCCGCGCCGCGAGGCGCGCTCCGGTACAGCCGGTTCGACAACGGCAGCGCTCACCGTGGCCACCAACCGGACCGCGTCCAGCTTGAAGACGCTCAAGGAAAGGGTCTGCGGCACGCCGGAAGTCGCGCGCCCGGCCAGCGGTACGCGAATGGATTCGCACACACTCCCGCTGGCCTGATCGAACGCCGCGACGAGCGGGCGCAGTTGCGGCGCAACCTCAGCCAGCGCGGCGAAAAGGTTGTCCAGCGCACCCGAAGACGAAAAAGGCGCGAGCAAGCTCGCAGCCACCGGATTGATCATTTTGATGGTGCCGTCGAGCGCCGTCTCCAACAGACCGATCGGCGCCCGATACAAGAATTGCACCAGCGGTTCATGCGCGGAGCCGGATTCGTTCCCCGCTATTGCGTTTTCTTGCATCTATAGGCTCCGGTGATAGCGCTGCGCGCTGGCAAAATACACCCACATCGTATCGGCCGAGGCTCAGAGAACTTGACCGACTCGGACTTTCGGCCATTTCCATCACAATACGCCCAAAATCAGTAGTTTAGCCGCCTCGCTCGGGTGCAGGCCGTGTGCGATTCCTCGGTTTGGCGCGCGACTCGGGCGCAACCATTGCACACATGCTCATCGTCGGCAAGTTGACTCGTCGAGGCAAAAGCGCGAGTGTGGCGCGCCGTTTCAAAAATACGATACCAAATCACCAAAAGGGAATTTATGTCAATCAAACATCATTTCGCCGCGTGTGCGGCTCTCGTCGGTCTTGCGTTAACAAGCGTCTCGGCAGTCGCGGATGACCATCCGTTCACTGAGGGGCCAGTCGTCAACGTGGCTGCAATTCGAACCGAATACGGGAAGTTTGACGACTACATGAAGTATCTCGACACAATATGGAAGGCAACGCAGGAGGCGGCGAAGAAAGCCGGTTATATCATCAGTTACAGAGTGGTCACAGTAGAGCCACGCACCGAAAATGATGCGGATATTTATCTGGTAGTTACGTATAAGAACTGGGCGGCTTTGGACGGTGCGACAGCCAAGGGAGACGCGTTAGCGAAGCAGGTGGAAGGTTCCGTGGCGGCCTCGAATCAGGCCGCGGTCGACCGCGGGAAGATCCGGCGAGTTCTGGGTTCGTGGACGGGGCAGGAACTTGAACTGAAGTAGCTCGGGAATCGTGTAACACGGAAACAAAGAGCCGGGCCTTACGCCCGGCTCTCTGTTGTTCGGCGTGTCTACCGGCGGTAAATTGCGCGCTGCTCGATGAGCTGGACTTTCAGATATTGGTGCCCTCGCCCGGACTCGAACCGGGATGACATGGTTAGTCGACGGATTTTAAGTCCGTTGCGTCTACCGATTCCGCCACGAGGGCTTTTTGCCCCGAAAGTCTAGCAGAGCTCTGCTAAAACGCGACCCGCTCCAGCGCGGGAACGCACCAGATATCCAGCGGCGCGGTCCGGCCGCGCAGCTCGAACTGGGGTAGATGCAGGACGGGGATGGGGCCGATGTAAAGCTCGCGCGCACCCCCGTCGATATCCAAGGCTGCGGCGACCGTACACGATAACAATACCTCGCCGGCTCGTGCGCGACTGCAGAGCCGGGCCGCGACGTTGACGGTATCACCCACCAAGGTGGTCGATTTGTGACCTGGCGGTCCAAGCATGCCCAGTGCGACTTCGCCCAGATGAAGGCCGACCCCAATGCCGGCTTCTATCGACAGTTCCTGCCGCCAGCGTGCTGCGAGCACCCCGAAACGCTGCAGCATCGCGTGACCGGCGGCAAGCGCCTCGCGAGCACCGTCGTGCGCGGTGGGGTCATCTCCGCCAAAGCCGGCCATCATGCCGTCGCCGGCCATATGAAAGACCGTGCCGCCGTGTATTGTCGTGATCCCCGCCAGCAAACTGAAAAACTCATCCAGCAACGGCAAGATTCGCGCAGGGGCGAGGCGTTCAGCAAGCCCGGTGTAGCCGCGCAAATCCGCGAACAGCACCGTGAGGCGGCTGGTCCGACAAATCGCGCGCGTGCCTCTCTTGACCGTTAACGAACCTGTCGCACGCAACTTAGGAGAGTCTTGGGGCATCTGATTTTAAGCCTCAGGCCGTCGCCGCGGCGCGCTCGCAGCCTCGAGGGTTGGGTAATCAGTAGCCATCGTTCACCATCCCTGCGCCTTGGCCCGGCCTCGTTTGAGGGGGAACTCGTACAATAAACGAGTTCCATTGCAGGATTATGCACTAACCGGTGGGGGTCAGTGCGTCAAGCCGGCTTCGGCCGCTTCGGAATATCGAGGCCTCTCACGACGGCGGGACGCGCCAGGAACACGCTGAGGGCCCGCGTCACGTGAGAGAAGTCCGCGACGCCCACGAGCGCGCCCGCCTCGTAAAACGTGTTGAGAATATTGATCCACGGAAAGATCGCTATATCCGCGATCGTGTACTCCTCACCCATGATCCAGGCACGGGTCGCGAGCCGTCGATCGATCACGCCGAGCAGGCGCTTCGCTTCCGCGACGTAGCGGTCGCGCGGTCTCTTGTCTTCGTAGTTCCTGCCGGCGAACTTGTTGAAGAACCCCACCTGCCCGAACATGGGGCCCACGCCGCTCATCTGAAACATCAGCCACTGGATCGTTTCGTAGCGGCCGGCCGCATCCTGCGGAATCAGCGATCGCGCCTTGTCAGCCAGGTAAATCAAAATGGCACCCGATTCGAACAATGGCAGCGGTGTTCCGTCCGGTCCATTCGGATCGATGATCGCGGGGATTTTATTATTCGGATTGAGCGATACGAACTCCGGCGAGAGCTGGTCATTGGTCTCGAAGCTCACCAGATGGGGCTCGTAAGAAAGTCCGGTTTCCTCGAGCATAATGGCGACCTTGACGCCGTTCGGAGTTGGCAGAGAATAGAGTTGGATGCGGTCCGGATGCTGGGCCGGCCATTTTTTCGTGATGGGAAAGTCAGAAAGATTTTTCATGGATGGTCTACTCATGACGCACAACATCCTAGGGTCCGTTAGAAGGGATAGTTGAGACCGGTGAAAATGGCGACTCCTTCACTGCCGTAGCCCACGTCCACTTTGCCGACGACGAAGGGCCGTGCGATGCCGCGAAATCCGATGCCGACCACGTGATGCAACTGTTCGAACGGGAGCGTGCTGGTTCTCGAGAACACCCGGCCGAGATCGAGGAACGGAGCCATTTCAATATCAACCCGCGTCGAGACGGCATCGAGGGACAACACTGTTCGGCGCAACTCCGCACCCGCTGAAAAAGAGTTTCGATCGTAGAACCGGCCCTCGCCGTAGCCGCGCAGCGGCTGATCGCCGCCGGTCTGGCTTTCTCCTCCACCGACGCTGCTGAGCGCCCAGAACGGCACGCGATCGGAGGTACTCGGCAGATAGCGGACCGTCACGTGCGCGGCGAGCACGGTCCTTGGCGCGACGGGCCAAAAATTACGGCCGTCAAATCCCGCTTCGCTGTACATGGAATCGTTCAAAATGCCGCTGCGCGTGGCAGCGCCGCCGTACGCGATCCATTGCATGCCGTGGTTCGGAACCGTCAGATCATCTCGGGTGTCATAGATCAAGGACAGCCGATTGAGCACCATGTTGGTGGTCCCGACGCCGGGTATGTCGCCGAAGACCGTCTCGAGGGACGGGATACCGGACAAGGTGCCGGGCGTGACATCGACCTGTCGCAGGCGTCCGGTGTAGAGCAGCTGCCAGTCATGGTTTAGATTGAGGCCGACTTGCACCTGCGCCAATTTCTGGCTGTTGGTGTAGTTGGTTTCATTCGATTTCCGCGTACGGTTGCCGATCCCGAAGAAACGCGGCACCCCGCTGCGATCGTAAATCACACTGTAGTTCAGGGACCAGCGCTGATCGCGCAAACGTCCAATCTGATACTCGGCATCAATCGTCCGCTCGACACGCTGCTTGATTCCCGCATCGACGGACCATTGTTTGTCCACCGACGAATACGCATATAGGCGCCCGTCGACGCCCCACCCGAAGTATGGGTTGTGCAAAATGTCGGGCGCGATGATACGGCGGATCTCGTGATTGTCGTCGGTTTTGATCCAAACCGGCAGGATCCCCAGCGTCGTGCCGCTGTTCGGATCCGTCCCAATCAGCGGCACCGGAATGAACGGCGCCGTCGACGGATTGAACCACGTCGACAGAGCGCCGGGCGGCGGCGGCTTGGGCGTGGCACCGCCCGCGTCGGGCGCCGGATCGCCCTGCGCCATTGAGTTTGAGCCTCCCGATATGACGAGCAGGCACGCAGCTACAACGCAGCAGCACAGCTGCTGCGCGCACCCAATGAATCGGCGGAATTGTCGCTTCGCTCGACGCACCTAACGATGCAACCGGGAGAAACACTTTAACAACCGGTCGATATCGACTGCCGTCAGATTTCCCATGGTCGAGATGCGAAACAGCGTTTTCGACAAATCCCCCTGCCCCGCATAGATTACAAAACCTTCGGCCTTCAGCAAATCGTGCAGAGTCGTGTAGGAGAGTCCGTCCGGCAAGCGGTACGCACGCAACACCACCGATGATTCGTCGGGCGGCACGACGGCTTCGATTCCCAGCGCGGCGAGCCCCGTGAGCACCTGCTCGGCGAGGGCCGCATAATGGCTGTGACGCGCCGGACGCCCGCCTTGTTCGGCATATTCGCGCAATGCCTCCACCAAAGCATAGTAAGCATGCACCGCGGGTGTGAACGGCGTATTACGCTCGTCTTGCAACCGCGCGAGGCGGCCGAGATCGAGGTAATAGGTGCGGCTGAAGGCCTGCGCCAGAGCGTCGCGCCGTACAATGACGAACGACACCCCGGGGACGCCGTGCAGGCATTTATTGGCGGTCGCCGCCACCGCCGCCAGCGTGCCATCCTCGAAATCGATGGCTTCAGCGCCGAAGCTGCTGACGCCATCGAGCAGCAGGCTCACGCCGCGCTTGCGGCATAGGCTGGCGAGGGACTTAAGGTCATTGAGTCTTCCCGTCGTGGTCTCGTGGTGTACCACGGCGAGATGCGTAAAGCGGGCATCCCCCGTCCCAGCATCGAGCCGCGCCGCAATCGAGTCGAAGTCCGGTGCCTTCATCCAGGATCCGACTATGCGGTCGTGGCGTAGTCCGTAACGGGCGCACATCTGCGCGATGCGTTCACCGTATACGCCGTTCTCGACGACGAGCAGGCGGCCTGCTTCCGGGACCAGAGACGCCACCATGCTTTCGACCGCCGCCGTGCCGGAGGCCGTCATCAGCACCGCCGCCCATTCCTTTGGATCCAACTCATGCGTTGCCAGCAGGCGGGTGCGCGCTTCGTCCTGCAGGTCATAGAACTCGCTTTCGCGATGACACAGATCGGGCTGCAGCATACTGCGGCGAACCCGTTCGGTCAGCGAAACCGGCCCGGGATTCAGCAGAAGCATCAGTGAACACCGGCAGTTGGACGAAAATGACGCATCAGCCGCGTCTTGACATCGGCCGGACTCATCGAGGGGCGCGGCAGATCGCTCGGGGTAGCGGTGCCTATCAGCAATCGCGCGAAGCGCGGGCCGGCGCGCGAGGGTGCCTCCAGCCAGGCGCCAATATGATCCACGTCATCGGTCTCGAGAGCCGAGGCGTAGCCGCATGCGGCGGCTATCTCGGCAAACGATACCAGCGGCGAGACGGTCGCTTGACCACCGGTCGAATCGTGCATGCCATTGTCGAGCAGCAAGTGCTGTAGATTGGGCGGCCCGTAGGCACCGACTGTCGCAAAGGCGCCCAAGCGCATCAATGCGGCCCCGTCACCGTCCACCGCGACCACGCGCACATCGGGGCGGGCCAGCGCGAGACCCAGTGCCAGCGGCACGACGCATCCCATTGAACCCACCATATAAAAGTGGTTGGGCCGATCCTCGACGGCGTAGAGTTCACGCCCGCAAAATCCGGTCGACGCCAGGACGGCGGTCGATTCGCTGGGTGTGTGTGCGACTACTTTTCGCAGGGCTGCGCCTCTCGATGCTCGGGCCTCGGCCGGTACACGGCGAGATTCCATGGCAGCCGCGGATAGGTCGGAACGCTTCTTCAGCCGCGACACGGCAGGATCCAGGGCGAAGGCAGCGACGCTGCCCTTCTGCATCAAAAGCGCGTAGGGTCTGCCGGTAGCATCCATGTGAGCCATGGCGCGATCGAGCGCCGGACCGATGGCCTCGTGCTCTGTCGGAAACAATTCCCAGCCAATATCCATGGTATCCAGCATCGTCGGCGTGATGGGGCCCATCAACGCGTGTTGCGGTTCATCCGCGACTCCCGGCTGACCGCGCCAAGTGACGATCAGAAGTTGCGGCAGTCGAAACGTCCATGTCAGCGAAGTCAACGGGCTCACCGCATTACCGAGCCCGGAATTTTGCATCATGGCGACACCGCGTCCATAGGACCCGGCGGGATTGCCCGCGAGCGCGACCCCGGCGATCAACGCGACCGCATCGCCCTCATTGGCCATCGACACATAGTGCAGCGACGAATCTTGAAGCACGTAATTGATGAAGGGCGTGAGGTAGGAGCAAGGTACGCCCGCATACCAATGGAAACCTCGTGCACGCGCAGCTTCGACAAAGTGCTGCGCTTCAATCATGAGCCGCCTCGGCGGGCGCACCCGGCGCGCTGCCGGTAGGCGACTGGGCGTGGGCGAAATCGACCGCGCGGCGGAAGTCCTCGAGATCATTGACGCCACGCCAGTGCCCATGCACGTACATCACTTCGATCGCAGCGCCGTCGGCAATCAGCGCATTCAGCAACGCGGGTAAATCGAGCGCGTCGAAATCGGGGCGCGCGCGCAGTGCGCTCAAAGCGGCTCTGAGCTTCACCAGCCCCTGGCGGCTGACCTTCAGCATGCCGATCCAACGACCCTGTGCCGCAATGGACGCCGCTCCCGGCGGTTGGGCGCGGTCCGTGTATTCCGCTTCGCCCGCCATGTGCTTCAGCAGCACTCGCGAGCCGAACAGGCCGCGGTCATCGCCGCGCGAACAATACGCGAAGTCGCGCACCGTTTGGTTGCTTGCCCCAGTCGGCGACGAATCGACCACCACCGCAAAATCGGCGTCGGTTTCGGCCAGATCGCGCAGTACATAACTGCGGAACAGCAGGTCGCCATAAGAGATCACCGTATCCGAATCAAGAGCGTCGGCGGCGCAGGCCAGCGAGGCCAGTTCCCCGGTGTCGGCGTAGCGTTCGTTGACCACGAGCTTGATGCCCGCGGTGTCGATGGCGTCCGCCCGGTAACCGCCGACCACCGTGATATCGTTGATGCTCTCCTTCTTGAAGCTGTCGATCAGCCACCGCAGCAGCGGCTTGCCGGCAATCGGCAACATGACCTTCGGGCGATCGGTGGTTATTGCCTCGAGTCCGCGGCCGCGGCTCGCGGCCAAGACCACCGCAGCGCGCGACGTGCCGGAGGCCGAAAGATACAGCCGCTCCGCGGCGGAATACTCATCCGCGTCTTGAAGCCGGAATATTTCGTTGACCGGCACGATGCGGTCCTCGACGTTGACCAGCGTCTGGCTGTCGTATATTTCCTTGGCCACGCATTGCATCGCGGACGCGGCCGAACGTATCAAGTGGTTGGCCCAAATCACGGTGCTGATACCGGCTTTGCGAAATACGTCCGTGGGCGTGCTGTAATAACGCGTCGGTACGATCACCAGCGGCGCGCGGCGCGCCCATTCGCGCGCAAAGGTCACGATCTCGTCCGGTTTCGATAGTTTGCTGTGGATCAGGATGGCGTCCGCACCCGCGAGACGATAGGCCTCGGCCCGGCGCAGCGCCTCATCCATGCCCCAGCCGGCGATCAGCGCTTCCACACGCGCGACGATGGAGAAATTCGGATCGGTTTGGGTGTCTTTGCCCGCCGCGATCTTGCCGACGAATTCTTCGATGTCCGCGAGCGGCTGCCGTTCGCCGTTCAGGAAACTATTGGTTTTCGGAAACTGTTTGTCTTCGATGCAAACTCCGGCGATGCCGCGCTGCTCGAGCTTGCGCACCAGGCGCCGCATATTGTTGAAGTTGCCGTAGCCGGTGTCGCCGTCCAGAAGAATCGGCAAATTGCTGGCGTCGACCATGAATTCCAACACGTCCACGACCTGAGTCCAGCTCGCCTCGTTGTTGTCGCGTACGCCGAACTGCGCCGAAATCGACAGGCCGGACGCCCAGATACCCTTGAAGCCGGCCTCCTTGACGATGCGTGCGGACAACCCGTTGTGAGCCTCCATCAGGAATTCGAGTTCCGCGCTTTGCAGCATCTGACGCAACTTGGCGCTGCGCGTCGGCGCGGCCGCTTGCTTGGCGGCTGGATCGAGAGCGGACGACATGGCGCTACGAATCGTGTTCATCGACTTGCTCCTATACGGCCTGGTGCCGACACGGGCTGAAGCAGCGGCAGGATTTCTTGCCCCGCCCGGGTCACGTCATTGGGAAAATCAATTTCAATCCACGGCGCGCCGGTGACGTCGGCCACCTCGACGACGTGGCTGCGCTCCCGCAGCAGATCGCGCACTGCTTCTTCATGCGGCATGTGCCCGCGGTCTTGCGCGATGTAGCCGGCCACGAGGTCTGCCAGCCGCCGGGCGCCGGCCTCGTGGAACCGGAAAAATCCAACCGACTCGCCGATGATCTCGAATTGTAAGTCGCTCTCGAGCTGTTTGCGCAATTCAATCGGTACACCGTCGCGGACGCAGATCTTCACGGGTTCGTCGCCCGCCTCGAAGTCGCGGTCGATCAGCACTCGATTGACCGGCCTATCTCCCCCAACCAATGCCGCCGCGATGCGCGCGTCGTACAGCACGTCGGCATCCATCAGCAGTACATCGCCGCCGCGCGTCATGGCGTCGGCCACCGTGTGAACGGTGAGCACGCTGCCCAACTCGAAGCGCGGATTGAGCACGATCTCAGGCCGCGGCTGCCAGCGCAGGCGATCGAGTTCGGTCTCGACCAGATCATGGCGAAAGCCGAGCGCCAAAACCACCTCATGAACGCCCGCTTCTGCGAGCAAACGCAGGTGGCGTTCGAGCAAGCTCATGCCCCCGAAGCGCAGCAGACACTTTGGAAGCTCCCGATCTGCGGACTGTTGCAACCGCATGCCGCGACCCGCGGCGAGAATGATGGCGCGCATAGGAGGCCTAAAACGAATCACTATAGCGCATCCTAGGGGGACGCCGGGCGCGCCGCGGCGGCGGCCCGCCTGTAAAAATGCAGGTAGAGCAAGCCTGGCAGACCCAGGAGAATTTCGCGAGCGCGCTTTGCAAGCGACAACGCCAGCCCCGTATCGGGCGGCAGGCCCGCAAGCGGCGCCAGCAACAGGTACCCGCCCTCCTGCACGCCAAGAGCTCCGGGAATCGCAAACGCCGCCCCGCGAATCGCCTGGCCCAAACTCTCGAGTAACAAGGCGTTGACCCAGGTTACCGGATGGCCGAGCAACTCAAGAATCAGAAATACTTCACCGGTACCGACCAGCCATCCGACCAAGCTCAACAAGAAACTCGCCGCCACCGGGCGGACGCGCCTATAGGTGGCATCAACTGCGAGATCGATGGATTCCGCCTGGCTCACCCATTGCGACCAATTGCGCTTTCCGGAAAAACGCGTGGCCGCGCGCGTCAGTTTGCTGAACAGGCCCCGCCTCTGCATTAAATAGAAGCCGCCCACCTGCACCCCAAGCACGCCGCTCGCAATCAAGGATGACGTTCGCAGGGCGTGCTCCGACAGATGACTCGTCTGCGCGCCCAGTAGGATCACGCCGAAGAGTGCGAAAGCGATCTGCGCAAATGTCTGCAGGGTGGTGCTGACCGTGATGGCGGCTGCGGCCTCTTGCAAGCTCAGACCCTTCTGCGCCAGGTGACGCGCCATCAGCACCGGCCCACCGATTTGCCCTCCCGGCATCAGGCTGTTGGCAGATTCTCCCGCCCAGCGCGTGAGCAGTGCGTCGCGCAGCGTGCCGTGCCCGCGCTTGAACAGCACGCGAATCGCCGCGGCGTCCAGCGCCAGCGGAATTAGATGAAACAGCGCGACCAGCAATAGCCCCCAGCCGGCGAGTGCCAGCGTGGCGAGGATCGCAGGCAGCCCCTGGGAGGCCAGCACACCGATGAATAGCAGCACGCCCGCCGACAGCAGTAAGGTCGCCGCCCGCGTCATGGACGTTTGGAAGCCCGCCCCTTCATGGCCTTGACGAATACCTGTCTAAGGCCGAAATAGGCGACCGCGTCTTTCATGTTGGAAATCAGTCGCCACCAAGCGTGCATGGTCGGGTCTGTCACATACTCGAACGTCAGCGACACGCGCGTCTCGCCCTGTCCCAGCGGCGTGATGCGGTGGCGCAGTTTATCGCCATCGAAAAACACCAAACCGCCGGGCGGATAGCGCAGCGAGCCTGCTACCTTCGCCATATCGGATTCGCGCGTGTGCAGTTCGTAATCCATCCGGCACGATGAATCATCGATGACGCCCAGCAGCAGCGTGAAGCGACGGCCACGGTAATAGGACGTGTCGTAGTGCCAGCCGATATGGTCGCCGGCACGAGTATAAAAATACAACGCGTAAGCATGCGGATCCTCGACCGGTGATAGCTGCAAGCGCTCGCCCGATAGTTGCCCCAACCACGCGACCAGCGCCGGGGATCGGTAAAGCTCAGCAATGAAGGGGGCCCGCTCATCGATAGTGTGGCGGCTGACGCTGCCCCCTTGCTTATGGCCGGGCAGATAATTTCGATTGACCGAGCCGCTGACCGCCGCCACGGCGCCAACCAGCTCTGCGGTAATCTCGGCCGGCAGGAAATCCTCGAGATAGAGGAAAGCGCCCTGATCCATGAATTTGCGGCGCAGCGGCTTGGCATCGAATTGCTGCAAGCGTGCGGCCAGTGCTTGAGACACAGCGACGTCTATCGGGCTACCCCATGCGTCAACGGCTGCTGCCGCCGCATCACGCGGCGGTATTCGAACACCGCCCAGATGGCGTATAGCGGAGCGCACATCGCAGCTGCCTCCAACATGGGGACGAGACCATTGCACAGCGTCACCAGCGGTATGAGATACATGACGTCTTCCGTCTCAAACCCGACGAGCGCCGCCTGGCGCGTCGCCGCCTTACCGGCCAAGGCCTCGATACGCATGCGGACGTAGAAAATAAATGCGACCGCGCCGCCGGCAATTGCGCCTACCAGAGAGAACGCGAACGGCATTCCGGGTCTGGCCCCAATGCCCACCCCGATCGCCACGAACAGCAGGATGGTGACCAGGGCATCGCTGGCCAGATCGTAAACATGTCCGAAGCGACTGGTCTTGCCGCTCACGCGTGCCAGCTCGCCGTCCGCATGATCGAGAAAATTCGACAGGACCAAGAGCAAGGCCGCCACATTCGACCATCCGTAAGTGCCGGGTACGAAAGCCGCCGCCGCGGCAAGTCCTACCAACAAACGGACCGTCGTCAGGTGGTTCGGCACGACCCACGAGTGTCGGAGCGGTGCGACCAACCATCGCGCGAGCCGCGCGTCCCATGGCCGGTGAACCGCGAAACTAAGATTGTCGGTCTCTAACATATTGGGTCTGCAAAGTTGGGCATTTTACCGCCTGTTTTCGTTATGTCATCCACATGAAATCCCCCCGCCAACGCCTAGTCGCACGCGCATGTTACTATGGCTGCCCCCAAGGCAGGGGTGTCCGCGCCCCCTACGTCAACGGTGGAACGCGGCGCGCGCCCTACGTAACTGGTGGCCGCCCGCAGCGCGCCAGCACAGCACGAAGGTCGCGCAGCGGCGGGAACACCTCATTGTTCCAATCAGTACCCTGAGCGTCATGGGCCCGCTGTTCGTATTCCACGATTTCCTTGTCCTCGCGGAAAATGTTCTCGGTGAACCAGGTCACGAGAGGCCATACCGCTTGAATGAGTCCGGGCACCCGCGGCTTCTTGATCGACAGATATCCATACGTGCGGTTGGTGCGCTGCTCGGTGTCCAACGGCGTATATCCGAGCCACACGTCGAGCACGGGATCCTCGGTCGTTTGTATATTGCGTCCCACCCAGACTTTGAGGCTCTGGAAGGGATAGTCGGTGCGAATACGCATGTGGTCGGAGAAGTCTTTTTTCGGCTCGCCGCGCTTGCGCATCAAGTCCACGATGACGTGTTCGCCCACCGATTGCTTGCCTTCGCTGCGAGCGAAACTGTATTCCACCTGCGCCCAGTTCTCGCCATGGTTCCTGCCGAGACAACGAGCCCTGATGGAGCCCATTTGTTTGCGATGCATGAACTGGTGGTTCATGTCGAACAGATTCTCGTGCATGAACGTGTAGTGGCAGGCCACCTCACGGTTGAGCCGTCGAGTCTTGTAGTCCTTACGCTGTGACGAGCCCAAGGTCGTCGGCAAGCGGCTCTGCGCCAAGGCAGCATCGCCCGGAAACACGAAAATCAGACCGTCCACTTCATGGGCGGGATAGCTCTTGACTCCATTGGGCAGCCGCTCGGTGCCGGTGCCGAAGTAGGGAACGCCCACGCACTTGCCACTGCAGTTGTAGGTCCAGCCGTGGTAGTGACACTTGAGGTCATCGCCCGTGACCACCCCCAGGTGCAGGGGCACCTGGCGGTGAGCGCACCGGTCCTCCAGCGCGAATACCCGGCCGCTCTTGCCGCGGTAGATCACAATGGGCTCCCCGGCGAAACGGCGCCCGAGCGCCCGGCCCACCTTCAATTCGTCGCCCCAGGCGACCGGATACCAGTAATCGGGATGGGCGCCCACACGGCGCAAATCGACGGTATTGGGCGAATTCGCGGGGCGCAGAGCCACCAAATTCGAGCTATCGTCGGACATTGAGCGCTCCCCATACAGATGCCAAGGCACAAGAATAATACAATCGGCGGATTCGGGGCAGCCGTGTAGCCCCCGCTCCCCGGCTTACTGCCGGGGTTGCCGGTTCCGTGTTTGCACCGGGGGTACCACCGGCAGCATCAGCGCCGAAGGATGCGCCTTGTCGTGATACACCACGTTCGTCGCTTTGATCATTCGGGTCGCGTGCGCCTGCTCTTCGCCGGTGTTCAAATTGCGGTCGAAGCGGGGAAAATTACTGCTGGACACTTCCAGGCGGAGTTTGTGTCCCGCGGCGAACACATTGCTGGTGGCCCATAAGTCCAGCACGATGTGGTACGTCTCCCCAGGAATTACCGGCGGCGGCTTCTGCGGGGAATTGCGGTACCGCAGCCGTAGAATCCCACTCGTCAGATTCTGTGCGAAACCATTGGGCCAAACGTCGATGAGCATCCCCGTGAAATCGGTATCGACGGCCGAGCTGCTCACGTACAGGTCCAGCGATACCGGCCCCGTGACCTCGGTGTCCTTCGCAAACGCCGGCGTTGAGTACACCAGCACGTCATTGCGCGCCTCGGCCGGGCGCTGATCCTGCGGCCCGATCCCGGTTGGTAACGCTCCGCAGCACAGCGGCCCTCCAATCGTTTGCACGGGGTCGTTCGGATCGTATACGTAGTGATCCGGCTTCTCTTTTCCCGGGGCCACGGTACTGAGCAAGCCGCCGCTGCCCAAGCGCCGTGGGGCCCCGGGGGACGTTGGGTTCGCCGCGCTCGCAGAGCGCAGGAAGTACGGCGTGTTTTTTGCCCGCGTCAGCGGCCAATCAGCTTCCTGACGCGACCGATTGGCGCCCATCACAAATATCGTTACCCGCTCCTTGGACGCGAACTCATTCGGAACGTCCTTGAATAGATGGTCATACCAGCGAATCGCGGTTTCATCGCCGTCAAATTTGGAGTCCTCCCCGAAATCCCGCTCGCCGATCTTCGGGCCGTTGCCCGCGTGCCCTCCCACCGTTACCAGCAGTCGCTGACCGTGCCGCGCCTCCTCGCTTCCGCCATGGTCCCTGATGCCCATATAGTTGCGCAGCGAACCGCCCAAAAAGATGTCGTACCAGGCGGCGATGTGCAAAGCGGGGACCGTGATGTCAGAGAAGTGATCCTCGATAGAGACGCGCTTCCAATACTCGTCATAACCAGGATGATCGAGCCAGTCCAGAAAGTACGGCGCCAGCGAGGCAGTCGCAGTCAACTGCGAGGGCGGCTGAAAGCTGAACACTTCATAGTCCCTGAGCGGCAAGCGTCGGGTGCCCTCCAGAGGATCGGTATGACTCAGGGCCGCTCGACTGAATGTGTCCTGGGCCAGGCTCGAAGTCCATGACTCGCTGAACCACTGCTCGAATGCTCCACCTTGATAGCTCCAATTATCGTGATAATTGCTGGCCGTTACGGCGGGGCAAATTCCGGCGAGGTGCGGCGGGTGGGCGATGGCGGCCAACATCTGTGTCGCCCCCACATAGGATCCGCCGAACATTCCGACTTTGCCGTTGGAGTACGGGAGCGTGCCCGCCCACTCGATCGTATCGTATCCATCATTCGCTTCATTTTTAAATGGGTACCACTCGCCTTCCGACGCGAACCGGCCGCGCACATCCTGGAGGATCACCACATAGCCTCGAGCGGCTGCCTTCAAGCCAAAGTCGACTCCATGGTCCTTGTCATACGGCGTGCGCTGCAGGAGGACAGGAAAGTCTCCCGCAGCCTCGGGCCGGTAAATATCGGCGCGCAACGTGACTCCGTCGCGCATGCCGACAGCGACATTGTGCTCATAGATAACCGCATATCGATCGGAGGCCTGCGCCAAGGATGCGAAAAGAATCACGGCCGTTGCAAAAAATACTGTTCTTTTTTGGCTCATTGAGTTTACCGCGGTGCTTGGCGAGATCGTCAACGGCCGCTGCTGCATGCGGTTCAAATTGTCGGGAGAGGACCCGTGGCGGTGGCGGTAACCTCAGGTCCCGGGACGCGCCGCCGGCTCGCGCACTAAACCGCGTCAAGCCCGGTCAATATTGGAGGCTCGGGTCGGAATCGAACCGGCGTACACGGCTTTGCAGGCCGCTGCATGACCACTCTGCCACCGAGCCAATCGACAAAACAGCGAACTCCGGGCTCGCCAGGGTTCTACAAGGCTTGTTCTCCAGGCCGCGCAAGGTACTGGTTTCTCTAACAATTAGCAAATTTCGGGAGCCAATGCGACGCGGTCCCCGCATGTGTGCGTCTACAGCGCTCTCATTGTGAGGTCTCGAGAGGCAGCAACCGATCGTATTCCTTCTTCACCACGGCGTAGCACTCGCAGGTGCGCGATTCCAGTCCGGGCCGGTCGAGCACCGTGATGCGGCCGCGTTGGTAGCGGATTAGTCCTGACTTATCCAGCCGCCCGGCCGCCTCGGTGACGCCTTCGCGACGGACGCCGAGCATGTTGGCGATCAGCTCTTGCGTCATCACGAGTTCGTTGGACCGCAGCCTATCCAGGCTCAACAACAGCCAGCGGCACAGCTGCTGGTCGAGCGAATGATGGCGATTGCAAACGGCGGTCTGCGCCATCTGAGTGATGAGCGCCTGCGTATAGCGCAGCAGTAGATGCAGGACCGGGCCCGCCAGATTGAACTCCTCCATCACCCGGCTCGCTTTTAGCCGAAATCCCGTTCCGGCACTTTGCACGACGGCGCGGCTTGGTGTCGATTCGCCGCCCATGAACAATGAAATGCCGACGAGGCCCTCGTACCCGACTACCGCAATTTCGGCGGAGCCTCCGTTTTCCATGACGTACAACAGTGAAACGATGGCTGTGGTCGGAAAATACACATGGGCCAACTTACCGCCGGACTCATAAATCACGGTGCCCAGCGGCAATTCCACGGCTTCCAAATGCGGCAGCCATCGCGCCCACTCCTTGTGGGGCACAGCCGCCAGTAGTTGATTTTCCCTTGGGTCGCCGGCTAGGTCCAAACGAATCTCCGACGGCGCTATGCGTGATAGCGTACAGATGTCATGTTACTCCAAGGAGCGTTACTTGGACGAAGGTTGATGGTGCGTTTCCCGCCGATATCCCGCTTCGCCAATTTGTCGGCCGTATCGCACGCCGGGGCCGGCACACCCTACGCACAGCTAGGGCGTGGCTCAGCCGCCCATCATAGAATCCGAGGGAACAAATCTTATGGGAGCGAACCGAATCGAACCCCCGCTGGGGCGTGCGGGTGCGGGTCAATATTCCGGTGAAAGTGTCGGCGCGGCCCCGCTCTCCAGCGCCTTCGGCTAACCGAACACGTCCGCATAGCCTTTGATCATGGCGTCATAGCAGAGGCAAGAGGCCGCCTCCAGACCCTTTCGGTTCAGGATGCTAATCCTGCCGCGGGAATAGCGAATGATCTTCCTCAATTGCAGCTCGGCCGCAGCGATGCTTACACCGCTTCTGCGTACCCCGAGCATGCCGGCGAGAAACTCGTGCGTGAGGTGAAAATGATCGGCGTGTGCCCGGTCGTGGGTCATCAGCAACCACCGTGCGAGTCGCGGCTCGATCTCGTGAAAGCGAGTGCAGGCAGAGGATTGCGTCAGTTGCGCCATCAAGACATACAAGTAGCGATCGAGGGCGCGAAGCATGGTGGGACTGTCGCGCAACTGGCGGATCAACTGGACGGCGGTCATTCGCAATGCGGTGCCCTCGCCTTGCACCACGGCGCGCATTGGTGCGGTCTTTACACCAAGCGTCAGGGTTACTCCCAGCATCCCTTCATTGCCTATAAGGCCCATTTCCAACGGCTGACGGCCGTCGAGCGTTGCCACTAGCGAGATAAATCCGACGAGAGGAAAGTAGACGTGCTCGATCGGTCGACCGGCCTCATATAAGATGTCGCCGAACACGAGATCCACTGGCTCGCAATTCGCTAGGAAGCGCAGTCGTTCCTTGGACGGCGCGCCTGCGATCAGCGTATTTGTCACGTGCAGGGCTTTTGGAATGGTCAACTGGAGTTCCTGAGGCACGAAACGACGGCTACGGCAAAAGACAGCTTAAGTCTCAGGAAGCGGAAAAGTCTGTTCGCTAGGATACGTAGCGCTCCGCCGAACGCGATCACGCGCTTCGCGTGTCGGCGACCCGTGCCCCCCAACAATCAATGACTTGTGATCCGACCTTTACGGAATTCCACCATTCGACCGTCTTTACGCCGCGTGCGTGCCGAGGATGGATTTTGGTTCTAAGAACGCCTCGAGGCCGAACCGTCCATATTCACGCCCGATGCCGGACTGTTTGAAGCCGCCGAATGGCGCTGTCGGTTCATGGGCAAGCGTGTTGATCAACACACGGCCAGCCTCGATGCGCGAGGCAACCGAGCGCGCCCGTGCCATATCGGATGACATCACGTAGCTCTGCAGACCATAGTTGGTGTCGTTTGCGATCGCAATCGCCTCCTCCTCGTCGCGATAGGTGATGATCGACAGCACCGGACCAAAGATCTCTTCACGTGCGATCGTCATGTCGTTGCGGACTGACGTGAACACCGTCGGCCGCACGAACCAACCCCGCTCCACCGCGTCGGGACGCCCCTCACCACCCACCAGCAACTTCGCACCCTCGTCGATTCCGATGCGGATATACCGCTGCACCCGATCCCATTGCTTCTGACTGACCATGGGCCCTATGTCGGTTTTTGGGTCTCGTGGATCGCCAGACTGCCATTTCTCGACGATGGATTTCACCAGAATCTCGAACTCCTGCAGCCGATGTTTCGGGACCAGAATCCGAGTACCTGCGATACACGCTTGGCCGCTGTTCATGAAGCCTGCCTGAACCGCCAGCGGCACGGCTTGCGCCAAGTTGGCATCGTCGAGAATGATGAAAGGCGACTTGCCGCCGAGTTCCAAAGTGACGCGCTTGAGCGTATCGGCGCCGGCGCGCAGGATGGTTTTACCCACGGCCGTGGAGCCCGTAAAAGACACTTTCGCGACATCGGGATGAGTGCTGATTTCAGTCCCCACCACATCGCCGCGGCCCGTAACGATGTTAAATACGCCGGGCGGCAGTCCAGCCTCATGAAGCGCCTTGGTAACGATTTGTGTTTGGATCGCGCTCATCTCACTTGGCTTGATGACCGCCGTACATCCCGCAGCGATCGCTGCGGCGAGCTTGCCGCAAATGAAACCGGCATCGCTATTCCACGGCGTTATCAATCCGGCAACCCCCAGGGGCATCATGACCACATCGGCAATGCCGGCTCGGCGGGTGAATTCGTAGCTCTCGAGGAGCGTCGCCGCATCGAGTAGAACGCTGGACGCATGCCCGGCCATCCAGCGGGCGCGCGAGACCGGCGCGCCGTACTCCTCGATTACCGCTTCAGTGAGTTCGTCCGCACAGCCCAGCACCGACTCATGCATGCGCCGCAACAGGGCAACGCGCGCCTCTTTACTCGTGCGCGAAAACGCGTGGAAAGCCCGTTTGGCCGCGGCAATCGCCAGACGCGCATCCTCAGCGTCGGCTAATCGCACTCGGCCGATTACCTGTTCGGTTGCTGGGTTGAACAACTCAAAAAGCTCGCTGCCATGGGGGCTGACAAACGCGCCATCGATATAAATCCGGTCAATCAAACGCATGGAGGGCTCCGGCAGAATTGGTGAAACGACAGGATAAGGCCTTATCATTGCGCTGATAAGCCATACAAACGCAGATGAGTTATTGATGGAATCGGGACAATGAGAAGGTCGGCGATGCTTGAACTCGATGCCGTTCTCGCCGTTGCGCGACGCCGCAGCTTTCGCGCGGCCGCGACCGAACTTGGCATTTCCACTTCGGCCTTGAGCCACACAATCGCGGCCCTCGAGACGCGGCTGGGTGCAAGGCTCTTCAACAGGACGACGCGAAGTGTCGCTTTGTCAGAGGCCGGCGAACAGTTTGTCCTCGACGTGGCGCCTGCGGTCTCCGCAATACGCGACGCCATGGAAAAAGCCGGCAGCCATCGCGGCACACCCACGGGTACTCTGCGAATCAACACATCCGCAGGCGCTGCACGGCAGATCATGACGCCGGTCATTCTGGAATATCTGCGTCGTTATCCTGAGGTGAGAATGGATGTTGTCACGGAGGGGCGATTCGTCGATATCGTCGCGGATGGGTTCGACGCAGGTATTCGATTGGCGGAGAGCGTGCCGCGCGACATGGTCGCCGTGCCCTTCGGACCCAGACTGCGCATGGCTGTTGTCGGCGCGCCGTCTTACTTCGCCGAACGTTCCATGCCGCGCTCCCCGCACGATCTCACCGCGCATCGGTGCATTCGAATTCGACTCCCGAGCGGCGCACTATACAGTTGGGAATTCGAGCGTCGCGGCGAGTCCCTGGCCGTCGACATGACGGGACCCCTGACTCTCGACGATTCCGAGCTCATGTTGGAAGCGGCCAGAGCGGGGGTTGGGTTGGTTTACCTGTCGGAATGGAATGTTGCCGCCGACTTGGCCGCTGGCACATTAACGCGAGCGCTGGAAGCCTGGACACCTCACTTTCCCGGAATATCTCTGTACTACCCGGGCCGGCGCCACGTACCCGCCAGCCTGCGCGCATTGATTGGCCTGATACAAGAACTGCGCCGCGATCAACCGCCGGCCACTCAGATCGCGCGGGCGCGCAAGTAATCCATCGCCCGGCCGGCTTCCCGCCGTAACTGCTCTTCGAGCTGCGGCATCCGATCGGTGGCCCCGGCGCGCGCGGCCTCTTCGAGCCGGGCGGCTGCCGCGCTCGCGGATTCAGCGCGAATGTTCGCGCTCGAGCCCTTGAACGAATGCGCCGCGAAGCCGACCGCTGCCAGATCGCCGCGACCTAACGCAGCACTGATATCGCGCAACGCCGCGTCGCCGGAGTCGATAAACAGCCGCACCAACTCCTGTGCAATCTCCCGGTCGCCGTCCATCGTAGTCATGAATTGTTCCCAGTCGACAGGAGCATCGGAATCAACGGGTGTTTCAGGCGAGCGGCGCATACCCTCCACGATTCTAGATCCGGGATCGGACGGGGCGAGATACCGATCGATTGTCTCGCCCAGTCGCGCACGGTCGAGCGGCTTGGTCAGGTAATCATCCATTCCGGCGTCCCTGCATTGTTGTTCGGCACCCTTCATCGCATGGGCCGTCAGCGCGATGATCGGAACTCGGTTAGCGCCGCGTTCGCGCAGACGGATTTCCCGTGTCGCCTGGTATCCGTCCATCACCGGCATCTGGCAGTCCATCAGGATCACCTGGTATCGCCCGGTCTCCCAGGCGGCAACGGCATCGGCGCCGTTGCTCACAATGTCGACCTTGTAGCCCATCTTCTCCAGCGTGCCGCGCGCCACTTTCTGGTTGACTAAATTATCCTCGGCCAACAGGACGCGCCGCTGGTTGAGCGTACTTTGAGTCGGCTCGGCAACCACGATGGGTTGTGTGCGCTCGTGCCACTGCGCCGCGTCCACCGCCATGACGCGAGCCAAGCACTCGCGCAAATCGCGGTGAGAGACAGGCTTGAGCAAATAGGCTGCAAACCCCAGCTCCGCGAATTCCTTGGCGCCGCGGGTACCCGAGGCGGACGTGAGCAGCACCAGGCGCGTCGTCTTGAACCGCTCGTCGCTCGCGATACGGCGGCCAAGCTCAAACCCGTCGCAGTCCGGCATCATATAGTCGAGCACGGCCAGATCGAAGGGCGGCCGCGCATCGATGTTCTCGTGAAGGGCCCGCAGAGCCGCATCGGCGTTATCGACGCAGGTTGGATTCATTCCGAGCTGGCTCAGCTGCAGGCTGAGCACTTTGCGATTCGTGGCGTTGTCGTCGACTATCAAGACGCGCCGGTTCTTGAGCTTTTCCGCGTCGAAGCTGCGAATTTCGGACTTCGCAGCCGAATTGGTGAACCGCGCCGTGAACCAGAACGACGAGCCGACTTGCACGGCGCTTTCGACACCGGTTTCGCCGCCCATCAGCGCGACGAGACGACGCACGATCGACAATCCGAGACCCGTACCGCCGTAGTGTCGCGTCGTCGATGTGTCGATCTGCGAGAACGGCTGGAACAGTGATTCGAGGCGCTCGGCCGGGATTCCTATGCCGGTATCGCGCACTTCGCAGCGGATCGTCGTGCTGATCGCATCGCTGCAAACGAGTCGCAGGTCGATCGACACCTCACCGTCGCGCGTGAACTTGATCGCGTTGCTGCCGAGGTTGAGCAACACTTGACGTACGCGGCCCGGATCGCCGATCAGCCGGTCGGGCAGGAGCGGGTCAACATTGGTGATCAGCTCGAGTCCCTTCGCGTGGGCTTGAATAGCCAGCAAGTGCGCGACGTCGTCCACCGTGTCGCGCAAGTCCATGTCGATCCGCTCGAGATCCAGCTTGCCGGCTTCGATCTTCGAGAAGTCAAGGATGTCGTTGATGATGGTAAGCAGACTGGCAGCGCTGTCGCGGATCGTTTCCGTATGACCACGCTGCATCCGGTCCAGATCAGTGTCCAGCAACAGATCCGTCATGCCGATCACGCCGTTCATGGGCGTGCGGATTTCGTGGCTCATGTTGGCCAGGAACTGGGACTTCACCTGAGCCGCGAGTTCGGCCCGATCCTTGGCCTGCAGCAGTTCAGCATTGGCCAACTCAAGATCCCGCGTGCGCAACGCCACTTGCTCGCTAAGAGCACCGGCTAGATGCCTGAGGCGTCCCACGCGCAGGCGATACCACGCGCCCGCGAGGGCCACGATGGCAACGATGCACAACAGACCGAACCAGAATGTCTGAAAGAAGTGCGGCTTGAGGGTGAAGCGAAAGCTCGCGCCGGTATCGCTCCAGACTCCATCATTATTGCTGGCGATTACGCGAAAAGTGTATGTCCCCGGCGCAAGCCCGGTGTAGTAGGCAGTACGGCGGTTCCCCGCATCAATCCAGCCCTGGTCGAAGCCGTCGAGTCGATACCTGAAGAACGAGCGCCGCGGCACCAGAAGGCTCAGCGCAGTGTAGTGAAACTCCCACTGCTGCGGACCCGGGGCAACCTGCGCTCCGTCTGTCAGCACGAGCGGTACTCCATCGACGGCGACCTGTTCGATGTGCACGGGCGGCGGCAAGGTATTCGTTCGAATATGCCTGGGATCCACCCGCACGATGCCACGAATGTTTGGAAACCACAGCACGCCATTCTGCGAACGAAAGCCGGCTGCGGTATTGCCGCCATCGAATTCGGCCGTGCGCAAGCCGTCCGCGAGGCCATAAATATGAAACGCCGGCGCGCGGGTCCCACCGGCTGCCAAGGCGTCCAGCTCATCGCGTGGCACGGACATCAGACCCTTGTTGGTGGTGAGCCAAATCTGGTGCGCATCATCCTCGAGAAGTTGCATTATGGTCTCCCGCAGCGGACCGCCGGAGCGCGTTAGCGAGATGAGCTTGCCGTCGCGCCACAGCGCCAGGCCGTCGGTCGTACCGAGCCATACGGCACCTCGGTCGTCTTCGTGGATGGCGATGACCCAATCGCTGGGCAGGCCGTCGGCCCTGCCCAAGTGGCGGGTGCCGTGTGCATCGATCACGAACAAACCCTGAGTCTCGGTCGCAACCCAAAGGCTCCCTGCCCGATCTTCGTAAATGAGGTGGACCGAGGTAGGGCCGGAGGCGCGCAGTAGCGACTGCATCGACGTGACCTTGCCCTGGTCGATCACGTCGAGACCCTCGTTCGTACCGACCCAGATGCGGCTCTGCCGGTCCTCGATGAGTGCCGTCACCGTATCTCCGGACAAGCCGCTGTGCCGATTGAACAAGGTCATGCCGTCCTGGTCGAGTCGATAGGCGCCGGCGCCCTCCGTGCCGACCCACAAGACATTTCGCCGGTCCTCGAGCACCGCCCGTACCGCGACGCTTTCGTGACCCTGCGGTCCGGCAACATGCTGAAACCGGCCGTCGTTGTAGATGCTGAGTCCGCCGTCCGACCCGACCCATAGGCCGCCGCTGCGGCGCGCCGCGATGGTCCAAGCCAGGTTGCCCTGTAGACCCTCGGGTTCGCCGGCCGATACGAATTTTCCATCACGCAACCGCAATAACCCGGCCCCGTGACTGCCGATCCACAGGCTTCCCTCGTCATCTTCCAGCAGTGAATGTAGATCGCTCGCGGCAAACAGATTGCTGGCGAGCGCGCTGAACTTGCCGTTTTGCCACCTCACGAGTCCGCCGCCGTTTGTGCCTATCCACAAACCGCCATCGCGATCGCGCGTGAGCGCGCGGACGACCGATCCTAAGCGCCCCGGCTCAGCCACGACATTGAAGTGATCGCCGGTACCGCTATACAGCGCTCCGGTTGCGGTTCCCATCCACAGCGTGCCGTCGGTATCCTCGTGTATCGCCGTGACCGGAACGTCCGTGCTTCCCGCCCCCAGTGGTATGGCGTCGAAGTGCCCGCCGTCAAAGCGTAGCAAACCCGCTCCGGTGCCTACCCACAGCACGCCGGCGTGGTCTTCGTGCAACGCTCGGATGCGACTATCTCGCAGCCCGCTCGACTTATCGAACGAGTGGGCGCTGGAGCCGCCGACCTCGAACAGGCCATTCTCCGTTCCCACCCACAAGCGTCCAGCCCCGCCTTCGGTGATGGCGCGCACGTAGGCGTGCGCGAGTCCCGCGATATTGTTGAACGGCGTGAAGTGCCCATTCTCGAGTACGGCCACTCCGGACCGTGTCCCAATCCACAGCCGCCCGGCGTGGTCGACGAACAGGACGGAGATGTACTTGTCCAGGATGGCGGGTTCGTTGCCGGTGTCGAACACCGTGAACCGAACCCCGTCGAAGCGGGCCAGTCCCTCCTGGGTGCCGACCCACAGATAGCCGTCCGGTGTCCGCGCGATCGTTTGAACGGAGGTCTGCGGTAGTCCCTCCGGAATCTGCCAATTGTCGAGAGCATACTGGCTCGGCTGCAGCGACGGTTCGAGGGCGAGCGCGTGCGCGCAGACGGCAATGAGTAGAACCGCGAGCAAGCCGCGGATCCGAAGCCGGTTCAGAGCTGCGACGCCGCGTGCCTCACACATACAATAATTCGCCATCCGTACTCCGCGACTATGGGGGTGGCAGCATGAACATGCGCGTCGCACCCGCCAGTACGCTTATCGGCCGAATCGTGACGTTCTGGAGGCGCGCTTGATGATGACGGACATGCTCTAGAATGTGGCATAGCCTGGGAAGAAAAGATGAGAAATGAGATCTGCGTCGCAATCGCTAGGCGGCCGCGGACCCCGATTGCTGCGCTATCCAAAACGCGGCATACCGACCGTGTTGTCGCAGCAAGGAGGCGTGCGTGCCCCGCTCGATCACCGTTCCTGTCTCCAGCACGATGATCTCGTCTGCGTGTACGACGGTTGACAGCCTGTGGGTGATTACCAGTGTGGTGATGGACCGGGATATTTCCTGCAGGCTTCGGACTATCTCGAGTTCGGTTGCCGAATCGAGCGCCGAAGTGGCTTCATCGAAGATATAGATTCGCGGGCGCTTGATCGCCGCCCTCGCAATCGACAGTCGCTGCCGCTCTCCCCCCGAAAGCTTGAGCCCTCTCTCCCCGACATTCGTATCGTAGGCATCGGGCAAGCTCGCGATAAGTTCGTGAAGGTGCGCCCGCCTTGCTGCCTGCTCAATCTCGTCCCGCGTGCAATCTGCCTTGCCGAAGGCGATATTGTCGCCCACCGACTGGTTGAAGAGCACCGTATCCTGCGGGATGACGGCAATCGATTGGCGCAAGGTCGACAGCGAAAGCGTTGCGATCGGCACGCCATCAAGCAAGATTTGGCCGGTATCCGGCTCGAGGAGACGCATCAGCAGCCGGACGAGCGTCGACTTACCCGACCCGCTCGCGCCGACAATACCCACCATCTTGCCCGCCGGGACCTCGAAGCTCACGCCTTGGAGCGCCGCGCGGCGAGGCCCGTAGGACAGCGTTACATTCTCAAATTCCAGGTGCCCGGGGCCCTCAACGCGGGCGGCGGTAGCCGGCTGCTGCGGCTCGGATTTCTCGTGGAACAGCGCAAGCATCTTTTCCAGCATGGCCGCGCCTTGTGAAAATCCCTGCATCGCATACCCGAGCGCCTCGACGGGTCGAATGACCTGCAACATGTAGGTGGTGATCAGGACAAAATCGCCCACGGTCAAGCGGGCGCCCTCGATCTCATGAACAGCATAGAGCGTAGTGGCTGCCAGGAAAGCGGCGAAGATCGTTGATACGGTGACGCCATTGACGGCGTACCGCCGATAGAAGTTCACCCACTCCGTCTCCGTGCGCGACAGCGCACGGCCCACCCGCTCGTGAACGATGGCCTCCGCGGCAAAGTACTTCACCAATTCCACATTCAATATGGCGTCGGTCATTTGAGCAGCCGCATCCACGTGAGCGGCGGACGCGCTCTTGGCTGATCGAGCAATCGCATTTGCAGCATACGCGAAGGCCGCGGCATAACAGGCGAGCGCACCGCAGAACAACACCAGCAAGGCGGGGTGTGCCAGACGCACGAGCACAACAATGATCGTTCCCAATTCGGCCGTGACCGGCAGGAACGTAAACACGAGGTGGTGCAAGATCATCTGGTAACCCGTCAGACCATTCTCCAACGTTTGGCTGACCCCGCCGGTCCTCCGATCCAAATGAAATCGCAGCGGCAGCCGCAGGATGTGCGCGAAGAGACGGCCGCTCAGCACCCGGAACATGCGCCGCTCGGCAAGTGCATACACGAGACCGCGAACCTCGCCCACGGCCCGCGCCAGAAATTGGCTGAGGACATAGGCCCCAACGAGCATAGACGGCGATACTGAGTCTCGCCCCTGCCCCGTGAATCCATCCACCAGCCATTTCAACGCGAGCGGTCCGAGCGCCGTCAACACCGAGGCGGTGATGACCAGCAGCATGACGGCTGCCAGTCGCCGTCTCACGAAGCGGTCGGCATCGCTCCAGATGATGGCCACGATTTCCCGGAGGCTTCTCCACGACCGGCGCCCGGACGTCTTGTTCGATTCAGAGTGTGCTCGCAATCGTTTCCTTCTCGTGGTCCGCATTCCGCCTTCCAACACTCCGGTCGCCGTCGCGTCCGGGGCCAAATAGTGTTTGCGGCATGGCCCCGAACCACACGCGAAACAGCGCCTCATAGAAGCGTCGCCTACCTGCGGAAACAGAGTTCGGACCGCGGCCGAAGAAGCGCGCTGCTTGCGCGAGGGTGGCGACTTCATTTTCGACGAGGTACGACACGATTAAGGCTCGCACCATGGGCAGCGGGCGCTTACGCGATCTGGATCGCACATTTTCATACGTCACGCGGCGCCTCCAGGTCCCGGCCTGACGCCGCGACAGTCGCTCATCGCACAGCGCGTTGAATTGCTCGATCACCTGTATCACGACCCCTGAGATATCTCCTTCAAGATCGCGCGCCTGCAAGGTCCGATCCGGTGATCGCCGACCGGTGACGCGCCACACGTCCGCGATGAACTGGGCATCCCCCAACACCCTTGGATCCTCTGCCGACCCACTCTTGAACAAACGAGCGTGTCCTCGCTCCGGCACCTGGTCGAACAATCCTCGATACGCCTCCTCTTGCACCTGACGGCTGTAGGCACCGCGAGTCAGCATGCGTAGCACCACGTTCGTGGTCAGCCAGTCCTGTTTCATGTTTCCCCGATACACCGCATCGCTGCTCCACCAAAAGCCGTTCGCAGGTTCGCCCGGTACCTCGAGGCGCCGAATCCAGTGAATATAGTGCACGAGCGGCACCAGCCAACGGTGGTGCTGGAACAAAATGACGTGATGATGCAACCGGAACAACGAGCCATGCTCACCGTGGGTTCGGTTGAAAAGCCGCGCATACTCGTGCTGAAAGCTGCCAATGATCGCACTCAACGGTCCTTCGCCCACTTGAAGCGCCAGATGTATCTCACGCTCGGCGACGTAACCCGCTTGCAGCCGCGCGCCCCGCTTTCGCAGGGTTGCCCGCAACAGTGTCAACGCCGTCAGGAGTTCCACGTGGCTCGTGACAATTCTCCTGTCCGTCACGCTATGCAGCGCGACGTAGTACCAACCAAACGGAATAGACGGCAATCGCGTGAGACGCGGCATCGCTAGCTCCTCCATGACTGAGCCATCGAACCTCACCTCGAATTGAACATGAATGCCGAGCGAAAGCTCAAGTAACTTTTTGTATCATTTCACGTGACTATAAGTATCAACAGTTCGAGCCTTCCTTGTCGGCCAGTGCAGTTATGGTACTTCGGCAGTGTCAGGCGAAACCTATTTGTAGGCGCTCGGTTCGAGCGTGACGCGACTTATGTCGTATCTCGGTGTCTGGCGTGAGCATGCTTTCAACATTTTTTTATCGCGTGGATTGCAGCCGCCACCACGCGCTCCGTTCTCAGGCCCACTGAGGTCTGCGGCAATTCCGCGGGCTAACTATTCAACACGCCCGTGCCTGCGCGCGACTGCGCAACCACATGAAACGTCGCGACAATTCGCCACTCCAATCCGGCGCACTCGACACCCGAATCAGCCACGGCGGCAACATCTCCTGTTCGCGCGTCAGCATTCCAACAGTCCCCGTATCCGGCTCGGGTCGCGCTTAGAAACATTTTCATGGTCAAATTTATCGTTGACATTGTGTTCCGACCGTAGTCACGTCTACCGAACCACCGGCTCGGTGGTTGGTATCACTAACACTTAGTGAATAAAAGGAGATCGCGATGATCGTTGAACTCGGAAAAGTGTCGGAAGAGACGAAGGGCGGGTCGAAGAGCTTTGAGTCTGCGGGGCACCTGCAAGGTAGCTGAGTCCACCAATAAGAGTCGGTGCGCAGCGATTGCGCCGCGCACCGCCTTTTGCCGTATCGCCCGGCGGAGTCACGCATTGCTTATGGACACGCTCGAATACTTCCTACATCCGAAGACCTTTCTTTGCTCAGCACCGCGACATTGGGTTCTTCTTGATGTCCGGGCAGATAGATACCTGTGCTTGAACCTAGAGGATGTCGAGCTCCTGCGCCCGTGGCTCAATGGCCAAAACGAGGACGACGCCACTGACGCTCGCCCTGACGTAATGCCTGCGCAGGCGGCAGCTTTAATGCAGCAACTATTGGACAGGGAGCTTCTCATACCTCGCGCTGCCTCTGCACGACCCGTAACACCCACTCGGTGGGCCCTCCCGACCCAAACCCTGCATCTGCCCACTACAAGCGGGTTACTCGCATCTATCGTTCACGCTCCGACATTCGTCTACTCCTCCATTTTCGCCGATCACGCTCTTCGCCGACGCTCTCTCGAAGTCATTTCTGGAAGGGTGTCTCGACATCGCGCTCAACAATCGAAAAACAGGCCATTTCCCTGGGAAACGACATCCCGCGTCATCGCTACATTTAACACATTGAGACTATTTTACCCTCGCTCGTATCTTTGCCTCTTTGATTGTCTCGCGCTTCTGCAGTTTCTATCGTTCCATTCTATATTTCCGACCTGGGTATTCGGTGTAGTGGCTGACCCGTTTTCCGCGCACTGCTGGCTTCAACAGGGAGACGTTGTTTTGAACGACACCGTAGAAACAGTCGCGAAATTCACTCCTATCATGTGTCTCTGATAACGAGGTATCGTTTCATGCTCCGCTACGTCTCGGTTCTTTGGGACGCAACTGATCCCTATACCAGTCAACGGGCCGCCGATGCAGGTAAGAAGCTGGATCGCCTGTCTAACGGCTGGCAGCGCATATTTAGCGCGCCCGGACTAATGGTATTCACCGATTTGGGCAGGGCTTCCTATGCCGCCATTTACACTCTTCCAGCGGAAGCAGGCATCATTCTGGGACGTCTCTTTCCTACAGTTGCTCGTACGACTGCCTGCACGCAGACTCCGCTCGTTGATGAGGCTGCTGCCTTAAGAATGGTTGAGACGTCTGGTGCCCACCTGATTCAACGGTATTGGGGCGCATACGTGGCGTTCATGAGGAATGCCACGGGATCACACGCTCTCGCCATACGGGATTGTTCCGGAAAGATTCCTTGCTACCGTACCAGCCACAGTGGCGTGCACATCTGCTGTGCGGATCTCTCAGACTTGGAACAAGCGGGTTTGAGGTCGTTTACAACAAATTGGCAGTACCTCGCGGCGTTCATCTACGTCCCGCGCCTCCAAATCAGAGATTGTGCATTCAAAGAGGTCACTGAACTGCTCGCCGGGGATTGCTTTGAGATTAGGCAACGTGTAGTGCGTCAGTTCTCAGCCTGGGACCCGGGGAAGATATGCGACTCAGGATGGATATCAGACTATGCGGACGCGCGCTCAGTCATGCGTGCGACTACGCAATATTGCATTGACTCATGGGCCTCTCACTTCCTCTCTCTTGCTGTACGCGCGTCAGGAGGACTTGATTCCTCGATCGTTCTCGGGTGCTTGAGTAAAAGCGCGAATCGCCCAAAGATCATCTGCATCAACGAATATGCGGACAATACGAACGACGATGAGAGAAAATATGCAAGGCTGGCAACCTCGCTGGCCGGAGTGAGACTAGTTGAACACTTGCGAGAGCCTACGAAGCCAGCGCTGGATTCTGTCCTAATCGCAGCGCAGAGAACTGGAAAGCCCAGCATCTCTTCTCTCGAACGCGCAAACGAAATAGACCCAATCAACCAAATCGTAAGTAAGGAGAGCGCTCAATCGGTGTGGACCGGCCAGGGAGGGGACCATTTATTTTATCAAATGAAAACGACATTTGGAGCAGCTGATCATTTTTCGCATTCGGGATTTGGTGGTAACTTCCTCGGTTCAGTCAGAGACGCAGCACATCTGTCGCGCGAGCCGTATTACGCCGTGTTTCGCGACGCTGTACGGCTCGCGCGGCGTCGACAACGGTGGACCCCTCCACTCCTCCTGGTTTCAAAACCGTACTTCGTGAACCCAGATCTCGTCCGAGGAGATATTCAGGAATACGTCACGACGCCATGGGCGAGCAGCGTTCAACATCTACCAAAGGGTAAGCAGTATCAAATACAGTTGCTGGCGGAGTGTCTTAACCGTCATCGAACAATGCCCGGGCTCGAACTCGCTGAAGAGCACCATCCGCTGCAGTCTCAGCCGTTGATGGAATTGTGCCTGAAAATCCCGTCCTATGTTTTGCAAAAGGGCGGGCGGCAGCGAGCACTTGCCCGCGATGCCTTCGGAGACGTCCTTCCCAACGCAATCGCCGGCCGGGAAGACAAGGGTGAAACCGAGTGGTTCGTCAGGGAGTTCATTCGACGCAACGAGCTACCAATACGCGAAGCGGTTTTGGACGGAGCTTTGGTGCGGGAACGGATAGTCATTCGTTCCGAACTGGAACCCTTTCTGATGAAGCGGCAGCCGATGCGTACGGAGCAATATTGGGCGCTGCTTGCGTGTCTGGCGTCCGAACTCTTTCTTCGCAGTTGGAGCGAGCGCCCCGGCAGGGCCGCAGCGTGATTGAATTGTCCGATAGGAACAATCGCCGTTTCCCTACTTTGCCGGACCGAGATACGAAGAAAAGAAGTTCAGCTCCCGCGCCCAGAAATCCCGCAGAGACGCACCTGTGAAACCATGTTCCTGATCAGGGTACCGAAGGAGTGTGACGTCCAATCCCATTTCACGCAATCCGTTGTACATTTCTATCGCGTCGAGAAGAAAATTACCGTCGTTGTCGCCGGCGGCGAGTAGCATCGGCGTCTTGACCGATTTTAGATGAAATACTGCTGAGAGTTCGACGTAAACTTCGGGATCGTCCCACAAAGAAGTACCTGCCCAGGTAGTGAGATAATCGGCTTGACTTGTGTCGAGAAGACTTGGCCTGACCCAATCCGACAATGCCGGAGCAACGGAAACCGCACACTTGAAGCGCGGGGTTCTTGTTACAAGATAATTCACAACTCCAGCTCCATTGCTGAATCCGTATAAGCACATGCGATCCGGATCAGCAATCCCATTCCGTACGAGGCTGTCAACTCCCGAGAGCACGTCGTCGACCGTGACATCCCATCCACGAGGACCCTTTGCTTCAAGACTAGCGCTCTCCGTTGTCCACGGATTTACCCACGAGTGAGGCGCGCGCGGGCTTGGCCTGAATACGGCATAACCCAACGCGGCCCACGCCTGGTTGCCATACATCGGCTTCAGCCATCCTGTCGCGTCACTTACCGGATATGCATCGACGATCACCGGATAGCGTTGATCTATTTTGTAGTTGGGCGGCAGTAAAACGGCGCCTTCCAGGTCATCCCCTCGATGGTTCTTCCAGCGGATGACGTTAACCTTTCCCAGGGTCCACTGCTTCACTTGAGGGTTGAGGTTCACGACTTCGGTGGCGCCTTTCCTACGCGAGGAAACGTACCGTATTGTTTCCGCATTGCTCGGATCTCGCTGCGACCAAGCCACCCCGCCTGTCGCGTCGACGGAGATATCTCCAAAGGTTAGAGGTTGCGATGTTTCTGTTGTAAGGGGGGTTACAGCTCCGCTACCGTCCAGCGCGATACGCCTCATCCGGTCCGAGACACCATCCTTGTAAGTCACAACAAGAGATTGGCGGCGGGCATCCCACCGATACTCGTCAATATACCGGTCAAGCTTCTTTGTTGCATTTGCAAACGCGAGATCTGAGACATGCCCAACAAACACGGACGGCATCGAAAAAAATGCATCGCTACCCAAATACGCAATGTCGCGGCCGCTCGTGGACCACGAAGGCAGCCATCTGACTCCAGGCTTGTGAGTGATTGCAGTTGCTTTTCCGGACAGTGCGTCTAACTGATAGATGTTTATATTTTCCACTCCAAAAACCGAGCCCTGGGTCAGAGTTCCCGCGCACAGAATCGTTTGTCCATCTGGTGACCAAGCCGGTGCAAAATAGTCCATATTCGAGTTTGTGAGCTGAACTACTTCTCCAGTGTCGACGGTCACAATGAACAGTTGACTGACCCAGGTGTCGCGCGGCGCAACGTTAACCTGCGCACTTACACTGTGCCCGTCCAGCGATTTTCCAAGACCGATCGTCCCGTCGGGTTTCGAGAATAGGCCCATGAGTGTCCACGCCGGTGGCGTAGAATTTGTGAGAATCAAGGGTGTCCCAGGTAGCCTGTTCTCCGCGCTAGTCGCCTGGCTGCGCGCAGCCGCATCGGTAAAATGGTCCTTCGCCCGTACGCGCGATGAAAAGGCGATTTTTCTTCCATTAGGCGCCCAGCTATAGCGAAACGCGTCAGTTGTCCGTCCGCGTATCCGCGAAGACGGGTCCGGATCTATTCCGCCACGAACGCCAGTGACCTGTCGCTCCCTCCCCGACTCCGGCGATACGACTTTGAGCTGTATTCCATCCTCCGTTACGGAGTAGTACGCAATTCTATCGCCCGGTGGTGACCAAGATGGCAAGAAGCCGGACCCAAGTTTTCTCGCTTCTCTGCCCGGCTTAGTGGCAGTGACCCGGACACCAGACGAATCTGCGTAGATCAATTTACGGCCATCAGGCGACAACTCCAATGTGACATCGCCCGATCCTAGACTGTCCATATCGCTAAGGGTCACCAAATGTTGCGGGGGACTCGCGGCATTCACCGTCTCAGTCGCGCTGCACGATATAAGCGCAACGACTGCTATAGGGCCCACGCCAGACGCGACGCGTCGAACGATAGTCAACGTCCGACCTCACCACCCCATTTTTTGGTCACCGTAAGTCCGACCATGCGTAGGTACGCGTTAGCGTTGGTGGCATCGTACGGGTAGGCGCCTGAGCCAGGAGGACTGGACACGAAGGGCGGTGAACGATTAAACAAGTTCGTTGCATTCAAGCCAATGCGGATGCCCGCGAGCGGTGAGTTGGCCGGGGCCTGGCTCGCGTAAGAGAGGCTCAAGTCCATCGTCGTCCAAGAGGAGATTGCACAGCCATTGCCACCCGGGCAGTTCGGGTTGATCGCAGTATTGATGTTGTCGTACGCATTCGAATAGTTTAGCCGCGCGTTCACGCCCCACCCCGCCTGCTCCCAACCTACATTGGCTTTGGCGCGAAACCGCAATACGTTGTAGAGGGTGTTTAATGGACTCGATGGGCTCCCACCCGGGCCAATCTGTTGCTGGTAGGTTGTGAAGAACGTTCCGTCGAGATCAGCGCGAAAACGTCCGAAAGGCGTCGTGCGGCCAACGTAGCGAGCGATGAGATCAATTCCGCGCACACGCACCGATGCGGAGTTTTCGTAGCCAATGTTGGCAAGCGCATTTATGCTAGCCGGGTCCGGGGTAGGACATCCCGGTGTTCCCACAGTGCAATAGCCTGCAAGTCCATTGTAAAGCGTGCGGCCTGGTGCAGAGAGCACCTGACCGATTTGCGCCAAAGACGGGTCGCGCTCGACTAAGGATCCGAGAGTCGGTTCCACATTGGCATCTAGCACGTTGTTAAAGACACCCGGGCTGAGGCGATTAATCTGGTTGTCGAAGTCAATGGAGAAGTAAGCTACGTCCAGCTTGAAACCGTCGGCGAACCGCGGCTCGTACGTCAGCCCTGCATTGAAACTCTTCGCGGTTTCCGGCTTGAGATTGGGGTTTGTGCCATCGACTAGAAGCAGTACCGAAGAACCGCTTGGCGACTTGGGATCGGGCCCGGCAGTCACGTACCCAATATTTATTGCGTTCGAGGTCTCGTACAGCGTCGGCGCCTGAAACGATCGCGAGTAAGTCGCGTGGAGTGCTAGGCCAAATAGCGGAACCCACTCGACGCCGATCTTGGGATTCGATGTGTGGCCGAAATCACTGTAGTCATCATAGCGCCCTGAGATGTCAATCCTAAGCCGCCTAACAAACGGCATGACATTGCCTTCCCCAACGATCGGCACCAGAATTTCACCGTACGCGGAGGAGACATGGCGCGATTCGTCGGTCGTTCCGTCTAATGTTAGCGGGCCAGTGAGACCACCACTCTCAGTTCCTTCCCTGAACGTCTCTCTACGAATCTGGCCTCCCAAGGCCACGCGCACTGCGCCGCCGGGTATCTCGAATAGCTTGCCATCGAGGCGTGGCTCAAGCGAAAACACCTGATAGTCAAACGGGAAAGCTCTGATGATATAGCCGCCGCTCGTGTAGACCTGCGTATTTTCATCCGCCTCTTTAGATCCCTGTACAATTAGCGACGTTCTCCACTCCGAAGAGATGCGATAGTCGAGTTGCAATGAGCCAGAGTACTGATCAGACGAGCCATACGCGTCGTACGGGAACGGATCCGTTGGGGCTAGGCGGTCCTGAGCGTTGTACTGGCGGTGCGTGACAAGTGCGTCACCGGAGAGAGTCAACCGCTCGGTAAATCGATGTTGCAACGACCCGTAAACGCTTGACTTTTCGTTCTTCGGTAGCAGCATTGTCGGATCCGGCAGCGTTGCCGTAAATGATCGCTTGCGTGCAAAGAGCGGATTATCTTTCTCGTAGTCTAAGTCCAAGATGGCGTTCCCCCCGTCCCAGGAAGTGCCTCCGAGCAAATTTCCTCCGTAGTTGGGTGTCTTTCCTTCGCTGATGCTATCGACGCGGCCTCCCAATTCGACACCCGAATAATCACGTTTCGTAATGATGTTGACGACTCCCGCGACGGCATCGGATCCGTAAATCGCTGAAGCCCCATCCGTCAAGATCTCGATGTGATCGATCATGCTCACAGGCATTTGTGAGGTGTCGGTAACACTGCCATAGGCGGTAGGCGCCAGTCGCCTACCATTGAGCAAAACCAGGGTGGCATTCGCCCCCAGCCCGCGCAGGTTGACCCCAGATGCGTAACCATAGTTTTGCGCCGCCCCGTTTCCGGCTGAGCTGACCGGGTTCGAATCCTGCGACGCTCCTGACTTAAAATTTTGCGGCAATTGCTCGATGACCTGATCAAGCCTGGTGTAGCCCTGGCTCACGATCTCGTCTTGAGTAAGCACCATCACCGGCGTGATTGGCTCGGCGTTGTGAATGTGAGTTCCAGTAACCACAATCTCTTCGAGACCCGCTGTTTGCGAGCTCGGTTGCGATTGCTTTGTCATCGAATCAGCTGCGACTTCAGCCTGTTGCATCATGACTTGATCGTCAACCTCTGCTCGCGCGGATCCTTTCGCCGATGACAATTTCAATTCCACAGAGTTTGACGTGGACGATCCTGCGCCCGCGATCACGATGGTGTGATCGTCCAAGTGTTGCGGTCGCAAACCCGTCCCGGCCAATACGCGCGTCAGCGCACCGTCCACAGTAAGATCTGCTTTCAGTGCGGGTGCAATAAACCCCGCGACCTGACTCGAGCTGAATCCGACATCCGTATTCGTCGCAGTGCCGATCGCTTTCAGCGATTGCGCCAACGGCTGGGACGGTAAGTCGAAGTGGACGAGTATCTGCGCATGAGCAAGCGATATCGGAAATGCCATCACTAGAAAGGACGAGATCCAAAAGTTATAAATGCGACTCGAACTGTTACGCACCGCGACCTCCCATTGTTTGCGCAGTCCGCTGCGCTCATTCGAATGCATCCCAATGGGAAGAGGTCGATTCAGACAAAGTAAAAGCAACCTACTGAAGCGATTTTTCGTATAGCTGACCAAATTATTTGATCGCGAAGGGCGACGCCCGTGCTCGATGCAGATGGAGGTATTGATGATGGAGCGCACTGTGCGCAGCGAAATTATGGAGGGTGCGTCGGCACTTCTTTCCGTGCGTTGATGCCAACGCACGCCCGAAGGGCAGCCGTTCAGGCTCCTCGCGCAAGTTGCGATCCCGCCGGCGTTACGGAACCGTTGGAGCCGGAGGCGCCGCTGCGGGCTTGAACAACACGATATGGTCCCCACGTCGATCGGCCCGCAGCCCAAACGCCGCCGTCACGATCCTCACGAATTCGTCGGAGTCGCCGGCGCGAAAGACACCCCCGACGCGCAGCTGAGCGACCTCGGCATTCGCAACGGCGACATGAATCGTGCTGTACCGATTCATCTCCTTGGCCGCGTCTCCGAGA
>DASXYI010000031.1:0-125927 GCA_036502605.1 Steroidobacteraceae bacterium | reverse complement strand
ACAAGGATCGAGCGTTTTTGAAGGCGGGCGGGGTGTTCACGGACGACTTAATCGATGCGTACATCGAGTTGAAGATGAAGGAAGTGACGCGCTTGCGCATGACCACGCATCCGATCGAGATCGAGATGTACTACAGTCTGTGAGATTGCCTCACCGATGCGGGCCATAAGGTGATGGCGGTCACGCCGCCATCACCCCGTTTTGTGGACGGGAGGCGATAGGGATATGCTTTCGAGTTATGCACCTTCGGCGCCTTTGGATCGCTCTGGGCCTGTTCGCAGCTTTCGCGGCCAGTGCCGCGGTAGTCTACAAGTGGACCGATGCGGACGGCGTGGTTCATTACTCGGATCAGGCGGTGCCCGGGGCGGAAAAAATCATCACCTCGTCGGGTTCGGCGAATGGCATCGGCGGTTCGACCCGCGGACCCGCGAATACCACCCCGAACAAGGCTGCGCCCCCCGGCCTCGATTACAGTGGACTCGCAATCGAGTCCCCGGCCAAAGAACAGGTGTTCTTCGGCGACGAGATCGTACCGGTTCGCCTGCATCTCGAACCCAGTTTAAAGCCGAATCAGACGATTACCTGGCATCTGAACGGCAAGCAGCTGACCGATCAGCCGCCGGACGCAACCGGGTTTGCCTTACAGGGGTTGGCGCGCGGCACTTACGCCGTCGCGGCGACCGTCACGGACTTAGTTTCAGGCGAATCGCAGAGTACGGACAGCGTTACGTTCTACGTAAGACAGCCCTCCGAGTTGTCGCCGCAACACAAGAGGCCTTAACGCGCATCACGGTCCGCGCGGGTGTGCCGCTTGGCCGCTGAACTGCACGTGCAGGGGCTGTTCATCGAGGGGACGGAGTTGCTCGATGCGCTGGTGACCAGCGTCTTTCTCCTCGACCTGGACTTGAACGTCAGCTACTTGAACGCCGCGGGCCAGACCTTGTTGGGGTTGGGAGCCAATCAAGCTATCGGCCGGCGTTTCATCGAGCTGACGCGCGGCGCTGAAATGCTGCTGACGCTCTTCGAACGCGCCCGATCGGGCGGCGAGAGCGTGGTACAGCGCGAACTCGCGTGGCCGGCGCCGGGCGGGGTCGACCGCATTCTCGACTGCGCGGTGACTCAGATTTCCATCGGACATGCCGGCCCGCAGCTGTTGCTCGAAATCGAGGACATTACGCAGCACCGGCGCCTGACCCGCGAAAACGCGCTGCTGGCGCAGCTTGGCGGCAGCCGACTGATGGTTAGGCAGCTTGCACACGAAATAAAAAACCCGCTCGGCGGATTGCGCGGGGCCGCGCAGCTGCTCGAACGCGAACTGCTGGACCCCAGCTTGCGCGAATACACTCGCGTCATCATCAGCGAGGCCGATCGGCTCACCAATTTGCTGGATTCGATGCTGGGCCCGGGCCGGCCCCCCGCGAAAAAGCTGGTCAATGTTCACGAGCTTTTGGAGCGCGTATATCATTTGTTGCGCAGCGAAGCCCGTGACGGGGTGATCGTCGATCGCGATTACGATCCGAGCCTGCCGGCGCTGGTGGTCGATCCCAACCACATCATTCAAGCGATGCTGAACCTCGGCCGCAATGCCCTTCAGGCCTTGTCGAGCGGCGGCGTTCAGTCGCCGCGCTTGGTACTTCGAACCCGCGCCGCCTCCAACGTCAGCGTCGGCGCAAGGCGCCATCGTTTGGTGGCCTCGATTCAATTTGAAGACAACGGTCCGGGCGTGCTCCCCGAGATCCGCGACACCATTTTCTATCCGCTCGTATCCGGCCGCTCCGACGGAACGGGCCTCGGCTTAGGTATTGCTCAGGATCTCGTGACCCGCCATGGCGGCCTTATCGAATTCGACAGCGCGCCGGGTCGAACCATATTCGTGATCTCTTTGCCCATGGATTCCGTATGAATGCTAAGCCGCTGCAAGTCTGGTTGGTTGACGACGATGCATCCATTCGCTGGGTGCTCGAGAAGGCGCTGAAAGGCAGCGGCATGGTCGCGAAGTGCTTCGACGGCGCGGACAATGCGCTCACGGCGCTGCGTAGCGACGCACCGGATGTCCTGATGACTGACATCCGCATGCCCGGCCGCAGCGGACTCGATCTGCTGAAGGAAATCCAGCAATCGCGGCCGGGACTGCCGGTGATCGTGATGACGGCGCACTCGGACTTGGACGCCGCCGTCGCGGCCTACCAAGGCGGCGCGTTCGAGTATCTGCCCAAGCCTTTCGACATCGATAAGGCAGTGGATCTGGTGCGCCGCGCCGCGCAGCAGGCCACGGTCTCAACCGACGTGGAGGCAACGCGCCGCAGCATCCCTGAACTGCTGGGCCAAGCCGCGGCCATGCAGCAGGTGTTCCGCGCTGTCGGCAGACTTTCCCGATCCAGCATGACGGTGCTCATCACCGGCGAATCGGGGACGGGCAAGGAGCTGGTCGCTCGCGCTCTTCATCGGCACAGCCCGCGCTCCAGCAAAGCCTTCGTCGCCCTCAACACCGCGGCATTCACGGCGGATCTGCTCGAGTCGGAGCTGTTCGGTCACGAAAAGGGCGCGTTCACGGGCGCCGATACCCTGCGCCGCGGACGCTTCGAACAAGCCGACGGCGGCACGCTGTTTCTTGACGAAATCGGCGACATGTCGCCGGCGCTCCAGACGCGTCTGTTGCGCGTGCTGGCCGAGGGGGAGTTCTATCGAGTGGGCGGCCAGACTCCCGTGAAAGTCGAAGTGCGTGTGATCGCAGCGACTCACCAAGATCTCGAGACACGGGTGAAGTCCGGTTATTTCCGCGAAGATCTGTTGCATCGACTCAACGTGATCCGTATCGAGATTCCGCCGCTGCGCGAGCGCCGCGAGGATATCCCCGAACTCCTGCGTCACTATTTGAGCGTCGCCGGCCAGGAGCTGGGCGTGGAGCCCAAGTTGCTCATGCCCACCGCGGAAACCGCCTTGGTGACCTTTGATTGGCCCGGCAATGTGCGGCAGCTCGTGAATGCCTGCCGGCGCCTCACCGTGACGGCGCCGGGGCGCGAAATTCGCGCGGAGGATATTCCTCCGGATCTCGGCGGCGTGCCGGTTGGACAGGCGACGAATCATGACTGGACGGCGAAACTGTCGCATTGGGCCGAACAGGAATTGGAAGCGGGCACGCAGAGACTGCTGGATCAAGCCGTACCCGAAGTGGAGCGCATCCTGATACGGGTCGCATTGCGCAAGGCCGATGGATTGAAACAGGATGCAGCGAAGCTCCTGGGCTGGGGCCGCAACACATTGACGCGAAAAATGAAGGAGCTTGGCATGGAGGACGTCACCTAAGCGGACGTGCGTAGCGGACGCGCGTAGCGGACGCGCGTAGCGGACGGACGGCGGAACTGCGCTGCGGCAGTTTATACTCGCTTGGACCATGGCCGATTTTCTCAAGCTTACGTTGGGCGCATCCGAACGCATTTTCTACGGCAACTCGCTTGCCGATTGGCTGGTTGCCGGCATCGTGGCCGTGGTGGTGTGGTCGGGCCTGTCCCTGCTGCGGCGGCTGATCGCCTCGCGCTATAGACGGTATTCCACGGCGCATCACTCGACGCCGATCCGGCTGATCTTTTATCTCATCGGCAATACCAAGCAGTTCTTGTTTCTGGCGGTTGCGCTGTACGCCGGGCAGGAAAGTCTCACCCTTTCCCCGAGACTGCAGCACATCGTCTGGAACTGCGTCCTGATGCTGATTTTGTTGCAGGTCGGATTGTGGGCCGGCCGTTCCGTGCGCTTCTATCTCGAGATCAAGGAAATGGAGCGCGGTCCCGACCGCCTTTTTGCCGGCTCCTTGGACATCATCAACTTCGTCGCGCGTATGCTGATCTGGTCGTTGTTGATCCTGGTGGCGCTCGACAACCTCGGGGTAAACATCACAGCGCTGCTTGCGGGCTTGGGCGTCGGCGGCGTCGCCGTGGCGCTCGCTCTGCAAAACATCCTGGGCGACTTGTTCGCCTCGCTCTCGATCGCGCTGGATAAACCTTTCGTGGTCGGCGACAGTTTGAACATCGATACGTACACCGGCGCCGTCGAACACATCGGCATCAAGACCACCCGGCTGCGCAGCGAATCCGGCGAGCAGATCATTTTATCGAACGCCGACATTTTGAAGAGCCGTGTGCGCAATTATGGCCGTATGTCCGAACAACGTGTCCTGGCGACGCTGCGCGTGACTTACGCGACGCCCGCCGAGAAACTCGAGGGGATACCCAAACTGCTCGAGGGGATCGTGCGCGAACAAGCGAGTGCGCGCTTCGAGCGCTGTCACCTGAAGTCGCTTGGCGATTCGTCGCTGCAATTCGAACTCTCGTACTTCGCACAGCAGCCCAAGCTCAATCCACTGATGGACCTGCAACAAACCGTGAATTTTCGCATCATCGGTGAGTTTCGCCGCCTCGGCATCGAGTTCGCATATCCCACGCAACGCGTCGTGCTCGAACACGAGGAGCCAATCTGAGTGGCCGCGATGTTTCACGTCGTGCTGTATGAACCCGAAATTCCACCGAATACCGGCAATACCATTCGACTCTGTGCCAACACCGGAGCCACGCTGCATTTGGTGAAGCCGCTCGGATTCAGATTGGACGACCGGAGCCTGCAGCGCTCAGGCCTCGACTATCACGATCTTGCCGAAATGAAGATTCATGCGAATCTCGACGCCTGTCTGACCGAACTCAAAGAGGCGCGGGTGTTCGCCGTGGAGACGGGCGGGCGGCTCTGCTACAGCGGCCTCGAGTACCACGCCGGCGACGCCTTCTTGTTCGGACCTGAAACCCGCGGTCTGCCGGTGGCGGTGCAGGACCGCATAGGGCGCGAGAACTCGCTGTTCATCCCCATGAAGCCTAACTGCCGAAGCATCAATCTATCGAACGCGGTGGCGATTGTCGCCTTCGAGGCTTGGCGGCAACTGGGCTTCGTAGGCCGCGCCTAGCCTCGCGGCCCCTATTCGGCGTTCGGGGGGCCGTCCTTCGGCGGCAGTTCAAACAGCGCCCGATCATCCTTGCGAGTGAGGGCCTGATCCAGCCACTCCCGCAGCCGGCTCTGATCCATCTCGCCTTCCTGCACTTTGGCCATGATGACCGTCCCGACTACAAATCTGCGGCGGGTCTCGGCCTTGCGTTCCCGCTGGGCGTCGACGGCGCGCTTGCGCGCATCGCTGCGCTGCTGCCGGAGCTTCAGCTGTTTGAGCCGCTCCTCGAGTGTCGAGATTTGATCATCCAGTTTCGGCATGCTGACCCTCTCCACTTGCTCTCGCCCTTTTGGGAACCGAGGCTTGCATGATATCGACCGGCGTTTGAATTTGCATGCGATGGATACGCAGTCCCTCTATGGGGGTCAATCAACCGCACTTATACGTCATCCAGGGGTGGGCTCAACGCGCCCGCCGGAAAGTCAGGTTCGGGCGCTGCGCCCCAAGCAGTTCGTGGCAACCCTCCTTGACCGGTAAGACACCGTGGTGACGCAGGCGCGCGGCACCGCCCCACACCACGACATCGCCGTGCTGCAGGGGTACCCGTCGCTGCCTTTCCGACCGCACCCCGCCGCCGAACAGGAACACCGCAGGCAATCCGAGCGACACCGACACGATGGGTGAATCGAAATCGCGCTCATCCTTATCCTGGTGCAATGTGAGTCGGGCACCAGGCTCATAACGATTGACCAGGCAGGCGTCCGGCACGAAACCCGGGAAGCCGCCGGCCCGCGCCGCCGCTTGCGCGAGCTCCGTGAAAACCAGGGGCATCGGCGGCCAGGAGTTGCCGCTCAAAGGATCGCAGCATGCGTAACGATAACCGCGCCGGTCGCTCAGCCACCCGAGGCTGCCGCAATTGGTCATTGCCACCGACATGCGAAAGCCACCCGGAGTTTCCAAATGCCGGAACGGGGCCACGGCTTTGATGCTTTCGACCGCCGCCAACAACGCGATGTCCCTGTCGAGTGCAAAGCCGTGGAGCAGCCACGCACCCGGCGCCAAAGGCTCCCGCCTTGTGTCGGGGACGGCCGGCGCGAATAGATCTTGCGTGTGGTTTTGCATGGGCCCGATTTTACAACCCGCAGTCGCCCGCGCGTGCGTCCGACTAGCGGACAAAGGACACGGAAATTTCGTCCAAGCGAGATTTCGTAGGACGGCGTAAGCGCGGATTGACCGCCGTCAATCGTCCTCGCGCCGGCCGCGTTCCATACGGCGCTCCGGCCCCGCAGGTCGGCAGCGTCGCAGCCCGCTCAATTCGTCTTTACGTCGCGGCTGGCCCCGGCGATCGACATAGTGTTTGTACGAACATGAACACGATTTCGGGAAGGCGCACTCCGTCAGCGGCAGTCGCGGCGCATCCCTGGACAGATAGCGGGTCGCGCAAAGCGCGCGCGCGGCTTCACAGCTCGAACTCCCCGTGACCACCGATACGGCATGCCAAGGAGTACTGCGGTGCGGCGCCGACATGGCGCCCCGGGATCCGAGCTGCGGCGATTTCTTTTGCATCAGTAAACCAATTTACTCTCACCAATCCAGTTTTAAAGAGATATTTTTTCCGTCTTTTGCCTCGCCATTTGCTCATCCGGGACTCGCACTCACGGCACCGAGCGCGCGCCAAAAATAATCGCCAGTGGTCGATTGCAATCCTGCGGGAATCCATCTGGCTGGGACCGTTCAGGGCAGCAGCGATGCGCGGTTCAAAGCCGGCGATGCCGGTAGTACAGATCGGCATGACGCGCCGCACTTACCCCCGTCATTCCGTCTCGGAACGCATTTCGCGTCCCATGAGCTCCTGCACCGCCTCGCGCACCGGTTTACCCTCATGCATGATGCGGAAGACCTCTCTGCATATCGGCATTTCCACGGACAACCGCTCGGCAACGGCACAAACCGCCCGCGAAGCGAATACGCCTTCAACCACCTGATGTATGCTGCCTTGGCTCTCGTGCATCGATTGACCGCGACCCAACGCCAGCCCTAACCGGCGATTGCGCGATTGGTCGTCGGTACACGTCAGCACGAGGTCGCCGAGCCCGGCCAAGCCCATGAAGGTCTGGCGCACGGCGCCGAGCTTCACTCCGAGACGCATCATTTCTGCCAGCCCGCGCGTGATGAGGGCGACCCGCGTATTGGCGCCGAAACCCATCCCGTCGGCAATTCCCGAACCGATAGCGATCACGTTCTTCACGGCGCCGCCGACTTCGACGCCCATGATGTCGGATTGCATATACGCGCGAAAATTCGGCCCCGACAGCCGCGAGGCCAACGCCTTGGCGAACGCTTCGTCGCGTGAGGCGACCGTCATCGCGGTCGGCAATCCCGCGCCGACCTCTTTCGCGAACGTTGGACCCGACAAGACCGCGCCCGGCCTCGAACCCAGGATTTCACCCGCGACCTGATGCGGCAGCAGCCCTGTCGATATCTCGAAGCCCTTGGTTGCCCAAGCGATGCGAGTGTCGCGGCCCAAGTGGCGTTCGATCTCTTTCAAAGTGTCGCGGAATGCATGCGAGGGCACCGCCACCAACGCATCACGCACGCCGTCGAGCGCTTGGCGCAGATCAGCGGCAACCGCCAGCGTTTCCGGAAACGCCGCATCGGGTAGATAGCGCTCGTTGCACCGCGCGCGATGCATTGCACCGAGCTGCGCGGCATCGCGGCCCCACAGATGAGTCGGGTGGCCGGCACGCGCCAGATGAATGGCGAGCGCCGTTCCCCACGAACCGGCGCCGATGACCGCGATCGGTTCCTGGCGCGCGATCGGCATAGTCAGACAGGCTCCTAGTTGACCAAACCGGACTGCGGCGCTTCTGATGCCTGGGCAAACAGCGCGTCGAAGTTGACCAAAGGCAGAAGAAAATTCGGAAAACCGCCTTTGACGATCAGGTCGGAAATGACCTCGCGCGCGTAAGGGAACAACACGCTGGGACAAAAGCTGCCGATGAGACGCTTCATATCTTCCACCGATGCACCGGCAATGGAAAAAACCCCAGCCTGCTTCACTTCCACCAGATACAGCGTGGCCTCGCCCTGCTTCGCCTCGAGCGTGACCGTCAATAAGACTTCCCGCACGTCCGCTGCGAGTTCCTCGGCCGACGTGTTCATGTTGAGCTGGAACTTCGGCTCCCACCCTTGATTGTTCGGCAGCCGCGGACCATTCGGGGATTCATAAGAGCAGTCCTTCAAATAGACGCTCTGCAAGCTCACTTGCACACCGCCGACATTGGCCTCCGCCCCTTCAGTTCTAACCTCGTTCATCAAGCCCCCTGAATTAATCGATCCAGCTCGCCGCTGCCTTCGAGCGCGAACAAATCATCGCATCCGCCGACGTGCTTATCGCCGATAAAAATTTGCGGAACCGTACGCCGGCCGCTGCGCGCGATCATTTCTTCGCGAAACTTTGCGTCATCATCCACATTGATCTCGTCGACCACCAGATTCTTCTCGGTCAAAAGCGCCTTGGCTCGCTGGCAGTACGGACACCAACCCGTTACGTACATGGAAATCGCCGGCATCGTCACTTCGCACCCGCTTTCCCGCCTGACGCGGTCTTCGTCAGCGGCAAATTATCCTTGACCCAGGCATTCAAGCCTCCCTCCAAATTGAACACCTTGGTGAAACCGAGCTTGGTGAGCGTGCGAGCGGCGCCAGCGCCCCCGCTGCCGCTGTCATCATAGGTGATCACGTTTTTGTCGCGCCATTTCTTAAGACCGTCCGCCTGGGATTCGAGATCCGCGGCCGGCACGTTGCGCGCCTCGCCGATGTGGCCTGCATCGTACGACTCCTTGGGGCGCAGATCGAGAATCAGAGCGCCTTGATTCATGAGGCGTACGGCCTGCATCGCGGAAAGGGCTGCGAACGCTTGGATGCGCGCTTGCACTTCAAACACCGCAAGCGCCACGGCCGCCAGCACGGCACCGCTCGCGAGGTAATAATGTTGGGCAAAATATTCGAATATTCGCTGCATGCGGCTGACACTTTGGGTTTTTCGGGCGCGCAAGTATAGCAGCGAGACGGGCTCCGCGGCTTGTATGCTTGCCGTCCTTAGGCCGATCGACCACGAGATGAAGCGCATCATCAGATACTTATGCCTGTTCGCCGCGCTGGGTTTGGAGCTCTGTGCGGCCCCGATCTCGGCCGACGAAACCACGGACGGAGCTCAGGCGAAGGCCAAACTCGCCGAGGTGCGTGAACGAATCACGGCCTTGACGAACCGCTTGGGCGGCGAACTCAAAGACCGCGATGCTTTGGCTGCGCGTCTGCGCGAGGCCGACCTCAGCATCACCGCAAAGCGCAGGCGGCTCGAGAGTTTGCGCGGTGCGCAGATCGCTGCCGAGCGCCGACGGGGGAAACTACGTGCCGATGAGGCGCGCGTGCAGAGCGAGCTCGACGCTGAGCGCGCCGCGTTGGGATCGCAAGCGCGGGCCGCCTACATGATAGGCCGGCAGGAACGCATGAAGCTGCTGTTGAACCAAAGCGACCCGGCGAGCGCCGGGCGGATGTCCGCCTTCTACGGATATTTCGCGCGCGCGCGGTCCCAAAGGATCGCCGAGATCGGCGAGCATGTAAGCCGGGTGCAGGAACTGGTCGCTGAAATAGATCAAACCACCGAGAGACTCCAGGCTCTGCAGACTGACACGACTCATGAGATGGCGGATTTGCAGCACGCACGTGCTGAGCACGTCTCGGCCCTGGCTGCCATAACGAAGCAGGTGAGCAGCGGCAATGAGGAACTCGCGCAACTCAAACGCGAGGAGCAGGCTGAGGAATCCTTGCTGGCCGAACTCTCCCGAGTGCTCCAGGATTTTCCCGTCGACGCCCAGCAGAGATTCGCAGGATTGCGCGGCAAGCTGCCGTGGCCCGTGCAGGGCCGAATGACGACGCGATATCAAGATGTGCGCGCAAACGCCGCATCGGGTTCGCGTCGGAACGGCGTGCTCATCGAAACGACGCGCGGCGCGAAAGTGCGTGCTCCGTACTTTGGGCGCGTGATCTACGCTGATTGGCTGCAAGGTCTCGGGTTGCTCCTCATTATCGGACACAACGGTAACTACATGACCTTGTATGGTCATGCCGAGGTTCTATACAAGTCGGTCGGCGATTGGGTGGCACCGGGCGACGTGATCGCGAGCCTAGGCGATTCGACCGTCGCTGCACCGCAACTCTATTTCGAGATTCGCGATGGGCGTAAAGCCGTCGATCCCAAGCTGTGGCTGAAAGCCACGCCCTGAGCCGGCAATTGCCGGATTCCCGGGAATGCGTTATGTCGTCGCGCGGCTCGGGCAGCCCCGTCGTAACTAGCGGCAAGCGGCCTCCGCAAGTATGCTGCGATGCCTGATGATCAAGAAAACCCGCAACGTTCTGTGGATGGCGATGGGCACGATCGCCGTGCTCGGGTTGGCGGGCGGCGTCCTGGCCGATAAACCTACCGCCCTTGGCAAGGATCTCCCGTGGCAGGACGCTCACATGTTGGCCGAAGTGCTCGACCGTGTCGAACATGATTACGTTAATCCGGTCGACGATCACCAACTTCTACAGGCGGCCATCCGCGGCATGGTGTCCTCGCTGGATCCCTACTCAGCTTATTTGGACGGCGACGAATACGATGAGATCAAAATATCGAGCTCGGGGCAGTACTCCGGCGTCGGCATCGAAGTGTCGATGGAAGACGACCAAGTCGTGGTGGTGTCGCCGTTCGAAGGGTCGCCCGCAGCCGCTGCCGGAATTCGCACCGGAGACGTGATTGCCACGATCGACGACGTGCCGGTGAACACGACCACTCTGGCGGATACCATCGGACGCATGCGCGGCAAGGAGGGAACCTCAGTCAAGATCGGGATTCTGCGTCAAGGCAGTACCGATACGCTGGAGTTCACGCTCAAGCGCTCGCGTGTGGAACTGCACAGCGTAAAATCGGAGCTTCCGGAGCCGGGTTTTGGCTATGTTCGAATCGCGGAGTTCAGCGAAACGACCGGCGATGATACGGTGAGCGCCCTGCGCGAACTGCGCAAACGCAATGGCGCGGCTCTCAAAGGCTTGGTGCTGGATCTACGCAACAATCCGGGAGGCGTGCTGGAGGCGGCAGTGTCCGTCGCCGACGCGTTCCTCGAGGGCGGCGTGATCGTGAGCGCCAAGGGCCGTACCGCGGAGTCGAAATTCGAGATGAACGCCACGCCGGGCGACGAGTTGCACGGCGCGCCGATCGTGGTGTTGGTCAACGGGGGCTCGGCATCGGCAGCCGAGATTGTGGCCGGCGCGCTCAAGGATCATCATCGGGCGAAACTCATGGGCCGCACCACGTTTGGGAAAGGCTCGGTACAAACGGTGATGCCATTGTCGGGCGATCGAGCCATCAAGCTCACGACATCTCTTTACTACACGCCATCCGGCGTATCGATCAACCATCGGGGTATCGCCCCCGACATCGAACTGGAACGCGATCCGAAGCCGCAGGCCGTGCCCGCTCCCGCCGACGCGCCGCTCGAGCAGCGCGATCCCGACGTGAAGCGCGCCATCGAAGAGCTGAAAGTGCAGGCGGTCCACGGCAGCGGTTCGGTGACCGCCGCGCTGCGGGCCAGATAGACTTGCGCAGCACACGGTCCATCGAGATTCTATGTTTGGCGTTGGCGGCGTTGGTGCTCGTCTGGTCGAAGGCGTTGACCGCCCAGCTATGGCCGGTCGTCGGCTTGTTGAGCGCATTCGCGCTGGCGATTGTCGTGTTCCGCGCGCGCCGCTTCTTTCCGCGCCGTACCCGAACCAAGCTGCAAATCGAGTCGTGGTCCATGGTGATCTTCATCACAGGAGTGCTGTGGTTCACCGGCAAGAGTTCCAGCCCGCTGCTGAATCTCTACCTGCTTCCCATCATTTTGAGTGCACTCACGCTCGGGCGTATCGTCACCCTGGCCCAGGTCGCCGTGATCGCCCTCTGCCACCTCGCGCTTGCCGCGGCAACGCCCGGCCTGGATGTGGTCTCGATGGCCTACGCCAGCCGCGCCACCGGTGAATTGGCGCCCTTTCTATTGGTCGCATACCTCACGACAACTTTGTCGGCCGACATCACGGAGGCGCGCGAGCACATTGAGAACCTGGCGCAGACCGACTCGCTGACCGGCCTGTTCAATTTGCGCATGTTCAACGAGGTATGGCAGCGCGAGCATGCTGCGTGCGACCGGGATCGCGGGGTATACGCGTTGCTGATGATCGATATGGACAAGCTCAAGGACATCAACGACAGCTTTGGCCACGACGGCGGCAATAGCGCCATCATGCTGGTCGCACAATGTCTGCAACGAAGCATTCGCGGCACGGATACCGCCGCCCGCTTCGGCGGCGACGAATTCGCCGTGTTGCTGCCGGGCGCTTCGCCGGAAGTTGCCGAGGCCGTGGTCAAGCGAGTGCGACATAATGTCTACAAAACGACGCTGGACCTACGTTCACGGATGATTCGCTGCAGCGTCAGCATCGGCGTGGTGAACTACCCGAAAGACGGCCGCGATATGCGCGAGCTGTTGAGCAGCGCCGACCGGAACATGTACCGCGACAAAGAATTGCGGCGCGCACCCGGTACACACGCAAAGGCTTGATGACGGTTATTTTATTGGACTTTGTCGAGAAAGATGGCAAAGTTAGCGTCGCGTCACGCCGACGCCTGATTAACATATGCTTATCTTGTCCGACTTGACCCAACTTTAGGAAAGTGATGAGTTCAATCAATCGAGCGCGGCTGTCGCGGAGGGCGACATTGGCCGGAACGCTCCTCGCCTTTTCTTGCTTTGCGGCGACCGCGAAACCCACGGTCTTCCCAAAACTCAAGTCGAGCTCCGTGCTCATCATCGATCAAAGCGATTCGACGGTTCTGTATTCGCGTCACTCGGACGTGCCGGCGCCCATCGCATCCATCACCAAGCTCATGACCGCTTTGGTCGTCCTCGATGCCAAACAGCCGCTGGATGAGCCGATCGCGATCACCGTGGCCGAGACGGCTCTGCCGAGAAGCGCAGGTTCACGCCTCAGCGTGGGCACGGTGTTGTCGCGCGGCGACCTCATGCATCTGGCCCTGATGTCGTCTGAAAATCGCGCCGCCCATGCATTGGGGGTCAATTACCCCGGGGGCGTGCCCGCCATCGTGAGAGCCATGAATTCGAAGGCTGCCGCGTTGGGCATGACCACCGCTCACTTCGTCGATCCTACCGGGTTGTCCAGCGATAATGTGGCGAGCCCCGAGGATTTGTCCAAATTGGTGCTGGCCGCCTCGCACAATTCGCACATTCGCGAGTATTCCACCGACGCCCGCCATACAGTGCGCGTCCGCAAACACCTGGTCGAGTTCCATAATACGGACAACCTGGTCGCGAACCCCGCCTGGAACATCATCGTCCAGAAGACCGGCTACATCACCGAAGCCGGCAAGTGCCTGGTCATGGAGGCCGTGATCGAGGGCCGGAATGTCGTCATCGTATTGCTGGATTCGGTCGGCCGGCTCACGCGCGTGGCCGATGCCAAGCGCATCAAGACCTGGATGGAAGCGACGGCCAGGGAGCGCGTGCAAGTCTCGATGCGTTGATCGCGGCGCGGCGGCGCGGCGCGCCTTGAGCGCGCCAACGTTAAAATTCCGTAATGTGATTCTCGAAGCCGCGTTGGCGTCCCGCCATCATCCGCAGCGGATTCCCCGTGCCAGTTGCAAAGCCTGCACCGTTGGCTGATAGTTGTTGAATCTTACCTTGGGGTGGTCTTTCGAGACCTGAGACGTCGGCGAACCGACGAACCCGTTGAACCTGATCCGGTTAGTACCGGCGTAGGGAGCAGGTGTATGAAGCGTCAATGGTTTGTGTTTGCGCCGCTTGCGGCCTGCTTTCTGTCGGCACCGCCGGCGGTGGGGGCCGACGATTCGCTCGAGGAAATCACGGTCACGGCGACGCTTCGAACGGCTCCGGCGATTGAGGTACCCGCGAGCGTTACGGTCCTGCCCCAGCAGGTATTGCGAGACGCGGGTCAGCAGAGCCTTGAGGACGTGTTGGGGTTGATTCCGAACCTCAATTGGGCCGGCGACACGTCACGGCCTCGCTACTTTCAACTGCGCGGCATAGGCGAACTGGAGCAATATCAGGGTGCCCCGAACCCGTCGGTGGGTTTCCTGATCGATGACATCGATTTCAGCGGCCTGGGTACGGCCGGGACACTCTACGACATCGATCAGGTGGAGGTGCTTCGGGGTCCTCAGGCGACGCGCTATGGGGCCAATGCTCTGGCCGGAATGATTTATATGCGCAGCGCCGAACCCACGACCGCGCTTTCCGGCCGAGTCGACCTCGACGGTGGCGACTTCAACACGAAATCGTACGGCGCCGTCCTGAGCGGTCCCGTCGAGTCCCTGGATTCGGGCTTCAGGCTGGCGGTTCAGCGCTACACCACCGATGGCTATTACCATAATCTGTACTTGAATCGTTACGACACGAACGGCCGCGATGAGCTCACGTTGCGCGGAAAATGGACCTATTCGCCGTCCGAACGGCTTCACGTCGACCTCACCGCACTGCATGTGCAGATCGATAACGGCTACGACGCCTTCGCCATCGACAACTCGCGAAACACCGAATCGGATAATCCGGGCGTCGACTCACAGCATTCCACCGGCGCGTCGCTTCGCGTCCACTACCTGCCGGGCGACGACATCGGCCTGACCTTCATCGCTACCTACGCCAAGACCCTGGTCAAATATAGCTACGACGGGGACTGGGGTAATCCCATGCTGTGGGCACCATTCACCGATGTCTACAATTACACAGAAGTTCAGAACCGCGACCGGACCACCAAATCAGCTGAGATACGCCTTGGCAGCGAAGGGCAGCCGGGATTCGCATGGCTGGTCGGCGCTTATGCCAATCAACTCAACGAAAGTCTCAACGATACGAGCCTCGGAGCCTACGACGATGTGGCGTATGGGAGCGGCCTGGCGCAAAGCGATACCGTCATCGACAGCGCCTACCGTGCCCGCAACGTCGCGCTTTTCGGCGAGCTTGACGGCGATCTGGCGACCGACCTGCGCTGGTCGGCAGGCGTTCGTGGCGAGCGCTGGACCGCCGTCTATCGAGGCACGACGACCGACTATATTGGCGGTACGGTCACGCCGGAGGCGCTGTCTCCGTCGAATAACATGTGGGGCGGCCACCTCTCCTTGACCTACAAACTCGACCCGCGTCAAGCGTTGTACGCCCAGGTCGCGCGCGGCTACAAGGCCGGCGGTTTCAACACGAGCCAAGGTCTGCTGCCGAGTCAGTTGCTGTTCAATCCGGAATCCGACGTCAACTGGGAGATCGGCTACAAGGCTGACTTGCTGGACCACCGCCTCAAAATCAACGCCGACGTCTTTTATCTCAATCGGCGCGACGCCCAGATCAAGACCAGCTTTCAGAGCGTTCCCAGCGACCCGAACACTTTCGTGTTCTATACCGGCAACGCTGCGCGCGGCCACAACTACGGACTCGAGAGCGATGTCGACTGGCGCGTCACCGAAGCCGTTACGCTCGGCGGTTCGTTGGGATTGCTCAAGACGAACTTCGAGGACTTCGTGCAACAGGGCGCATCCGGCGCGACTCTGATCTCCGAATCGCGCGAGTTGGCGAACGCACCGCATTGGCAGGCCGCGTTGAACGCCACCATCCGAGATCCGCGCGGCGCATTCGCGCGGGTCGACGTAACCGGGATGGGTTCCTATTACTTCGATCTGCCGCCGAATTCGACCCGCTCGCACGCCTATGGGCTCTTGAATGGAAAGCTTGGTTGGGAGCAGGAGCGGTGGGCCGCATATCTGTGGGGCCGGAACCTACTCAACAAAAAATACCCGGTCCGTGGCTTCTTCTTCGGCGACGAACCGCCCGACTTCAACAACAAGCTCTACGTCCAGCTCGGCGATCCCCGCACCTGGGGCGCAAGCGCCACCGTCAAATTCGGGGTGTTTTAGGCGCTACGCGCCATCAGCCTAGCCGTGAAACAGTAGCCGAACCGCTCCGATCAACCCGCCTGCCAGCAATATCACCGTCGGCAGAAAGGTCAGGCCGTAGCCGACACTGCGCTTTGCCGGATCCTTGACATAGGTCGCCGCATAGATTTCCCGGCCGGTCAGGTAGACTAGCCCGAGTGCGGCCGCCCACAGTGGGTTGAGGTATCGGCTGAAAAGGTAAAGCGCGGGAACAAAAACGATCAATTGTTCCAACGTATTCTGCTGAACGCGGAAAAACCGCTCAAATATTTCATTTCCGGTGATCGCCGGCGCTTTCACCCCGTATTTTCCGCGCGCGCCGCCGACCCTGAAGCCGAACACGATAAACTGGAGAAGTGCGAGCACAGTCACGATATCGACATAAGGCATGGATGTTCCCCGTCTGTTATTGAATTCTAGCACTCTACGGCCGCTCGCTTTCCCTCAGGATATCGACCATGAGCTTACCCCGCAGATCTACTCGCACCGGTACCCGAGGCTACGCCCACCTGGTCGAGGTCGATGTACCCGTCGGCCGCGTCTGGCGTGCCCTGACCGATCCGGCATTGATGCGCATTTGGTCGGGCCAGGAGGCCGAGATCGACGCGCGTAAAGGCGGCCTCTATCGCATTGGTAAGCGTCATGCCGGCGGCCGCGAAGCTCATATCGACATCTTCGACGTCAATCGGCGGCTCAGACTGATTTATCTGAACGGCCCGGAAACGCCGCAGAGCGATAGCGCCGTCGTGGACGACTTCCTGTTGGACGTGCGTAAGGGCAAAGGCACCGCGTCGCTCCGCGTGCTGGGCTCCGGCGTGCCTGACGCCGCCGAATGGGATAAGGCCTACGTCCGCATGCGCATGAGCTGGGAGCGCTTCCTGGCGCGCCTCAAGGTCACCCTCGAAAGTCCGCCGCAGCCCAAAAAACCGCCGCCCGAACCCAAGGATCCGCCGCTGCCAGGCCTGGACTATTGATGGCATAATCACAACATGTTCGGGTTTCTGATTCGCGTGGCCATAGTCGCAGTGGGCCTTTGGATGGCGACGGTGTGGGTGCCGGGAGTCGGTATCGACAGCCCGTCCACTCTGATTCTGGCTGGACTCTTGCTCGGCATCGTCAACTCCATCGTAAGGCCGATCGCCATCGTGCTCACGCTGCCGATAACCATCGCCACTCTTGGTTTGTTCCTCCTAGTGATCAACGCCGCAATGGTGGCATTGGTGGCGTGGATGCTGCCTGGGATGCATGTGGCGGGTTTTGGAGCTGCCTTTTGGACCGCCGTCGTCGTGAGTCTGGTGAGCATCGTGGGCTCATGGTTCATCGGACCCAAGGGCAGGTTCGAAGTCATCGTCAAACGCCGCTGATAGCGCAGGTCTGGGCCGATCACGCCGGCGTCTTCGGTTCGCCGAGCGTCTTGGGGTCCGTGAAACTGCCGCCGGGCAGGGTCAAAATGGACACCCCGACGATGATGATGACCATTCCAACGAGCTGCACGCGCGACAAACGTTCATGCAAGAATTGCCAGCCTAGGAGTGCGGCGATCGCTGGATTCACGTAGCTGTACGTACCGATGACCGCCGGCGTGGCATTGCGTGTCAGCCATCCGTAGGCTGTGAACGCCAGGCAAGAACTCATGAAAGTAAGATAGCTCAGCGCCATCAGTCCGGGGGTGTTGAAGGTCCATCGCGTGGCATCGCCGCGGAGGATCGCTATGCCCAAGAGCATGAGGCCGCCGAAAACCAACTGCATGGCCATGAACATGACCGAACTCACCGGTGTATCGACGCTTCGGTAATACAGAGTGCCCAGAGAAAACGCGAAACACGCGGTGAGCACGCCGAGTTCTGCCAGAAAACTGGACGCGCGCAATTCGCCGTGGGGAATCAACATCAGCGCCGTGCCCGCGAACCCAATGGTCAAGCCAACCACCGCCCAGCGTGTCAGCGGGTGACCTCGAGGGCCAAAAACTCCCAAGCCTGCGATCCAGAACGCCGCCGTGCCGTTCAGCAGCGCCGACTCATTGGATGGAATGAACTGAATCGCCCAGGCGTTCAATCCATTGCTGACAAACACCATGAAGAACCCGGTGACGAGGACGTGGCGCCAGTCGATCAGCCGGCTGGGCCACGCATCGCCTCTCCAGAGGCGCGCCACCAGCGCGAGCACGATTCCTGCGGTGAGAAAACGAATCGCCGAGAATAGGGCGATGGGTAGATTGCTCACCGCAATTTTGGTGAAAAGGAAACTCGAGCCCCACAAGAGATAAACGACCGCAAGGCACAACAAAAGCTTCGCTGAATAGCGGGGGTCGACGCGCATACGATGGACTGGAGAACGTTGATCGGCGGGTGTTCAAACGGGACGGCGCGGCCTCATTGCACGCCGCCCATGAGCCTTTTCACGGGGCGGCTGATGATGAGCAACGCGGCGCCCAAGCCGACGGAAAAATAGACGATGTGCATGTATTGTCCCGGCATGGCGGCGACATTGTTGGCGTCGAATTCGCCGGCGATCAAACTTGCAACCAGATTTCCCAGCGAAATTGCCAAAAACCACATGCCCATCATCTGACCGACGAAGCGCTTGGGCGCCAATTTGGTGAAGTAGCTCAAGCCCACCGGACTCAAGCAAAGCTCGCCGAAGGTGTGCAGCAAGTAGGTCAGTATCAGCCAATAGGGCAGTACTTTCGAGCCCGCGGCAACGATGGATGCCGCGGCGGCCATGACCAAAAATCCTGAACCCATCAACATGACGCCGATCGCGAACTTCGCCGGCGCCGAGGGATTGAGATTGCGTTTGGCCAGAGCGATCCAAGCCCATGCGAAGAACGGCGCACAAATGAAAATGAACAGCGAGTTGAGCGATTGAAACCAGCTTGCCGGAACCATGGCGTGAAACCACTGCAACGTTCGATCCGTATAGCGCTCGGCGAAGAGGTTCATCGATGAACCGGCCTGCTCGAAGCCCGAGAAGAATAAGGCGCAGCCGACGAATAACACGACCAATACGACGCCGCGCTTGCGTTCCTCGCCGGTAAGATCCGCAACGAAAAAATAGTACAAGAAATACAGCACGGCCATCGCGACGATCACATAGGTGATCGCGCGCGCCAAACCAACCGGGTCGACCGGAAGCCAGCCAAAGCTTACGGCAGCAAGAACGAGTGCCGCTATCGCGACCACCACCCAGAGCCGAAACCAGTTTCGGCCGCGGCTTGCCGCGGCGGTGGCATCAGCCGAAGTGTCCGCGCCCGCGCCGCGCAAATGGTGCCGAGTGAAGAGAAACTGCAAAACCCCGACGGCCATGAACAGCGCGGCCGCCGCGAATCCCGCCCGCGCGCCATACAAAACCTGTGCCTCACCCGTGATCAGCGGCCCCAGAAAAGCGCCGACATTGATTCCGATGTAGAAAACGGTGAAGCCGGAATCGAGGCGCGCGCCGCCTTCCGGATAGAGACCCGCGACGATTGCGCTGACGTTGGGTTTCAACAAGCCCACGCCGAGCACGATCACGACGAGGCCGATGTAAAACCCTCGCGGCGTCGTCGAGACGGCCAGCAGCGCATTGCCGGCCGCGATGGCCACGCCGCCGCTCACCACGGCGCGCTGCGCGCCGATCAGTCGATCCGCGATCCAACCGCCGGGGAGTCCCGCCAAATACACCGCTGCGTTGTACAACCCGTAGATCGCTACGGCGGTTTTGTCATCGAGGCCGAAACCGCCTGAGGACACGTCTGCGACCAGGAACAGCACCAGCAACGCCCGCATGCCGTAGAAGGTGAAGCGCTCCCACATTTCCGTTAAGAACAGGGTCGCCAGGCCGCGCGGATGCCCGAAAAAAGTCGCTGCCAACTCAGGCTCCGGCTTCGCGCTTAGCCGTTTCCGCTTCTTCTTTGGCGCGTGCCGCTATCTTGTCCTTGAGTAAGAGTCCTGCCATCACAATCCCTATTTCGTACAGCAAGTACATCGGCAGCGCCATCGCGCTCTGCGATACCGCGTCCGGCGGCGTTACGAACGCCGCGAAAATGAATATCCCCAATAGAACGAAGCCGCGGTTCTTGCGCAGCGTTGCTATTCTTACAAACCCGGTCCAGACCAATAATACAGTAGCCACAGGCACTTCGAACGCCGCGCCGAAAGCGAGCAACAATACCATGACGAAATCCAGGTAGCTGCCCATGTCGGTCATCATCTGCACGCCGTTTGGCGTGGTAGCGACGAAAAAACTCAACATCACCGGAAACACGACGTAATAGGCGAAGGCTGCTCCCAAATAAAACAGAAGGATGCTTGAAACCAGCAGCGGGACCGCCAGCTTTTTTTCGTGCCGATACAGGCCGGGCGCAACGAAGGCCCAGGCTTGATAGAGAACGAAAGGTATGGCGAGACCAATGGCCAGAACGAGGGCCAGCTTGAATGGCACCGTAAACGGGGCCACGACGCTGGTGGCAATCAGCGTCGCCCCAGGGGGCAGTTTCCGCTTCAGCGGTTCCGCGACGAACGTGAACAGCTGGTTCATGTAGTACGCGCAGGGGATGAAGCAGATGCCGACCGCGAGCATGGCCTTGAGCAACCGATCGCGCAGCTCCAATAAGTGCGAAATCAGCGTCCCTTCGGCGAGCCCTTCCGGATCGCCGGGCTCACTCATTGGGTGGTTTACTGCTTAGGCCGCTTGGTGAGGAATGCAGGTCTGGCGGGGCATGCACGTCGGGCGTTGAGGTGTGCATGTCGGGCGGTGCGCTGGGCACGTCGGGCAGTGCGTTGTGCGGATCGAGTGGCGCGATCCGATTTTCCGAGGGCGGCTTCGGCTTGCTTTGTTCCTTCATCAGCTCTTCGGCGCTCACTTCGCGTTCGAGCTGTTCGCTCAGTTGCCGGGCCATGGTACGGGCACGTCCCATCCAGTTGCCGACCTGACGAGCAACCTTTGGAAGTCGCTCCGGCCCCAGCACGACTAATGCAATGGCCGACGTGAGCAGAATCTCCGAGAAGCCGAAATCAAGCATGCAGCATCAGGCGTTCGTTTTCGGGGGTGTCTTGGCTTCGGCCTCGCGCGCCGCGGCGGGCGTAGCGGCGCCCGGTGCAGTGCCGGTCTCGAAATCGGCGTCTTGCTTGAGCTGCTTCGCTTTTTCTTCCGATTCGCCGTCGTTCATGGCTTGTTTGAAGCCCTTCACGGCCGAGCCCAGGTCGGAGCCGATCGTGCGCAGGCGTTTGGTACCAAAAATCACCAGCGCTATTGCCAAAATCACCAACAACATTTTTGAATCGAACATGTCGCTTCTCCGGTTCCAGGTTAACCAAGTGAGGCGCCAATAATACGCCAAAGATATTATGACATTGGACAGCGCCGAGCCGCTGCGTGTTCGGTCGCATTTGAAGTTCCGGTCGCTGAGCGGCGGACGGCCCCCATGTGCGCTGCGGCGGATGGCCGCCCTCAGCCCTCCAGCCAAAAAGTGACCGGTCCGTCGTTGACCAGCGAGACCTGCATGTGGGCGCCAAACCGGCCGCTGGCAACCCTTGGGTGCTGCGCGCGCGCGGCAAAGACCATTGCCTCGAATAGGCGGCGCCCCAGTTCGGGCGGTGCGGCACTGGAAAAACTCGGCCGCAGGCCGCCGCGTGTATCAGCCGCCAGGGTAAATTGCGGCACCAAAAGCAAATCTCCGGCGATCTGCCCGAGACTGAGGTTCATTTTGCCGTCTTCGTCCGCGAAAATGCGGTATCTAAGCAGTCTATCGAGCAATTTCTGCGCGCCCTCGTCGGTATCGTCCGGCCGGACGCCGACGAATACCAGTAGCCCTGGACCTATGGCCCCGATGACTGCCCCGTCCACCCGGACGCTGGCCTCCAGCACTCGCTGCAACAGGGCGATCATATATTTAGGACTGAAATTGCCACTGTTTGAAGCCCGCAATCCCACTCTGATACTTATATAGCCATAGTGGGAAACAAATGCAGGCAACTAACCTATTTTCGCCACAAGGTGGGAGTGAACAGCACTAATATAGTGAAAACCTCCAGTCGGCCCAGCAGCATGGCGGCGGAGCACACCCACGTTTGGAAATCGCTGAGAATGCCGTAATTGCTGCCGGGGCCCACCAATCCCAATCCGGGCCCCGCATTGTTGATGCAGGCGATTATCGAAGATAGCGACGTCATGAAATCCAGGCCGCTGGCCAGCTGCACGAAAACCAATGTGACTACACTCATGAAATACAGGAAGACGAACGCCAATACGGCGAACACAACCCGGTTGGCGATGACGGTGCCGCCCACTTTGAGCGGCCGAACCATGTTGGGATGCACCAACATATTGAGTTCGCGGTGGGCTTGCTTTGCCAGTACCAAGGTACGGATCATTTTGATGCCCCCGCCGGTGGAACCTGAACTCGCGACGATGCAGCTCAAGAACATCATCCACATGGGCACGAAAATCGGCCACTGCGAGTAGTCCTCGGTATGCAGGCCGCTGTCGGTTGCGATCGATACTAGATTGAATGTGGTGTGCCGCAGCGCCGTCGAGAAGTCCGGATAGCTGCCCTTGGAGACCAGGAACAGCGCGATGCCAACGCAGCTCGCCGCCAGCACACCGAGGACCGCTTTCGCTTCGGCGTCACGAAAATAGGCCTGCACGCCGCGCTGGCTCCAAGCCAAATAATGCGTCGCGAAATTCAACGCCGCCAAAATTTGAAAGACCGTCAAGACCATTTCAATGGGCAAGGAATTGAAGTGCCCGATGCTGGCGTCGTAGGAGGAAAAACCGCCGAGCGCGAGCGCTGAGAACCCATGACACACGGCATCGAACCAATTCATGCCGGCGAACCTGAGGCACACGATGCACGCGGCAGTAAGCCCTGCGTACACCGCCCATAGCAATTTGGCCGTCTGCCCGATCCGCGGCGTCAGCTTGCTGTCCTTCATGGGACCGGGCATTTCGGCGCGATAAATCTGCATCCCGCCGACCCCAAGCATCGGTAGGATCGCCACCGCCAGCACGATTATTCCCATGCCTCCGAGCCAGCTGAGAAGATGCCGCCATAAATTGATGGACCGAGGCAGATATTCGAGCCCGGAGAGAACCGTTCCGCCGGTGGTCGTAAGCCCGGAGGCCGCTTCGAAATACGCGTCCGTGAAGTTGATCGGCAGGTATTTCCAGAGAGGGAATCCGGCCACTGCCGGCAGCGCGACCCAGGTGAGCGCGACCAGCATCAAGCCGTCGCGAGTTTTCAGTTCACGCTTGAAGCGCCGCGTCGACAGCCACAACAGAGCGCCGAGGACGAAAGTAGCAACCGCGGACAAGATGAAAGACCACAGCGCCGGGTCGAGCCCCCAAATCGCCATGATCAAGGGCGCGAGCATGGTCACCGCGAACACCATCATGACCATGGCGAACACGTGCGCGACCGGCAGGAGAGTATCTTTCACAAAAAAGAAGCGGAGCCTTGAAACAATTTTTCCACAGCGTCGATGTGACGGCGATCCGTCAAAAAGAGGATCAGATGGTCGTCAGGCTGCACGGTGGTATCGTGATGCGCGATGATGACATCTTCACCGCGTACGACCGCTCCGAGAGTCGTGCCCTCCGGCAAAGTGATGTCCTCGATGCGGCGGCCGATCACCTTGGAGCTGTCCGCATCGCCGTGAACCACCACTTCGAGCGCTTCCGCCGCGCCCCGGCGCAGCGAATGAACGCGCACCACGTCGCCGCGCCGCACGTGGGCGAGCAACGAGCCGATCGTGACCGTCTGCGGCGAAATCGCCACGTCGATCGAACCGCTTTCAATGAGCTCCGCGTACGAGGGCTTGTTGATCAACGCCATGACCTTGTGAGCGCCGAGCCGTTTGGCCAGCATGGCTGAAAGAATGTTGGCCTCTTCGGAATTGGTCAGAGCGGCGAACACATCCGTGCTGTCGATGTTCTCCTCGAGCAGCAATTCCTCGTCGGCAGCGTCGCCATGCAGCACGATGGTCCGGTTCAACTGTTCGGACACCCGGCGAGCGCGCTTGCTGTCGCGCTCGATCAGCTTCACTTGATTCTTGTCTTCCAGTTCGCTCGCCAGCCGAAAGCCGATGTTGCCGCCGCCGGCGATCACGACTCGGCGAGCCGGCGCTTCTTCACGGCGCATCTCCTTCATGACCAACCGAATGTCTTTGCGCGCCGCGAGAAAGAATACTTCGTCGCCGTCTTCGATGACGGTCTCGCCTTCGGGCTTGATGCTCTTGCCGGCGCGATAAATGGCCGCCACCCGCGCATCGGCCGTGGGAATGTGTTCGCGCAGGGTCCGCAACGCCTGACCGACCAAGGGCCCGCCCTGTAGAGCGCGAATGCCGACCAGCCGGACGCGCCCGTCGGCGAAATCCAATACTTGCAGCGCCCCGGGATAGCGAATCAGCCGCGCGACGTACTCGGTGACCAATTGCTCGGGGCTGATCCAGACGTCGACCGCGACGCCGTTCTCGCCGAAAAGCCGTTCGCGATCGGTGTAGTCGGCCGAGCGCACCCGCGCGATCTTCTTCGGCGTGCGATACAGCGTCCAGGCAATCTGGCAAGCCAGCATGTTGACTTCGTCGCTGTTGGTGAGGGCAACCAGGATGTCGGTGGCGGCAATCCCGGCGGCTTCCAGAATTCGCGGACTGGACGCATTGCCGTTCACGGTGCGTATGTCGAGTCGATCCTGCAAATCGCGCAGGATCTCTTCGTTCACATCGATCACGGTGATGTCGTTCGCCTCTTCACGAGAGAGGTGATACGCCGCCGTGCGGCCGACCTGTCCGGCACCCAAGATGATGATTTTCACTAGTGTCCTGAATCAGAAATTCGCATCAATTCTCGCTCAGTCTAAGCTCGCGATGCGGCGTTGCTCGTCGTCGCCATAGTACCCACTATGCCTCCTCCTCGCGCCTTGCCTCGCGACCTTATCCCGTCGCGATTTATTGCGCGAATTTCTAATTCAGGACACAGGAGCCTGTCTGAGTATTTCTGTGCATTACTCTACACGAACGAGGTTGGCGTAAGACAGCATGAGCCACTTAGTGCCCTGACTCTCGAAATTCACCTGGATTCGGGCCTGAGGGCCGTTGCCCTCGAAATTGAGCACCACTCCGTCGCCGAACTTCGAGTGTCGGACGCGGCTTCCCATGCGCATGGCGTGCGTCGGCGCTTCGTCGAGGCTGGCGCTGCGCTTGAAGAATGCCGGCCGAGACACGTGCAAGCGCGGCCGAATCTCCTCGATCAAATCCGCCGGCAATTCGCCGATGAAGCGCGAAGGCTGGCCGTACTGGTCGACGCCATAAAGGCGGCGCTGCTCGGCATAGGTGATATAGAGCTGCCGCATGGCCCGGGTGGCGCCCACGTAGCAGAGGCGGCGCTCCTCTTCCAAGCTCGCGAGGTCCGCGATCGAGCGCTGATGCGGGAACAAGCCATCTTCCATGCCCGCGAGAAATACCACGGGAAATTCCAAGCCCTTGGCCGTATGCAGGGTCATCATCTGCACGCAGTCGGCGTAAGGATCCGCCTGACCCTCTCCCGATTCCAGCACGGCGTGCGCGAGAAAGGATTCGAGCGGCTGCATGTCCGTTTCGCCTTCGGGCGAAAAGCCCTTGGCGGCGCTCACGAGTTCGAGCAAATTCTCGACGCGGCCCTCGCCCCGTTCGCCCTTCTCCTTTTTGAAATGCTCGATCAGCCCGCTCATCTGGATGACGTGATCCACCTGTTCGTGGAGTTCCAGACCGGAGGCCTCCAGCCCAAGTTTGTCGATCAGTTTCAGAAACTCTTGCAGGGCCGCCGCCGCTCGCTGCGGGAGACCGCCTTGCACGGCCATGGCCGCCGCCTTCCACAGCGACGTGCCGTTCGCGCGCGCCGTGTCGCGCAAGGCATCCAACGTCTTCGCGCCGATGCCGCGGGCCGGCAGATTGACGACGCGTTCGAACGAGGTATCGTCCGCACGGCTTGCCGCCAGACGCAGATAGGCGAGCGCATCCTTGATCTCGGCCCGTTCAAAGAATCGTAAACCGCCATATACGCGGTAGGGCATGCGCGCGTTCAAAAAAGCTTCTTCGAAAACGCGGGACTGCGCATTGGAGCGATACAGCACGGCCACCTCGCGCCGTGCGCCGCCGCGGTCGACCCACTCGCGAATTCGGTTCACGACGAAGTCGGCTTCATCGCGCTCGTTGAACGCGGCGTAGAGCTTTACCCGGTCGCCGTCTTCGCCGCTGGTCCACAGGTTTTTGCCGAGGCGACCGGCATTGTTGGCGATGAGCGCGTTTGCTGCCTTGAGAATCGTGCCCGTGGAACGGTAATTCTGTTCCAGCTTGTACAGCACCGCCTGCGGGTAATCGCGCCGGAATTGATTCAAGTTCTCGACGCGAGCGCCGCGCCAGCGATAAATGGATTGATCGTCGTCGCCCACCACGAACGGCAGGCCTGCGGGGCCCGCGAGCAACATCAGCCATTTGTATTGAATGGCGTTGGTGTCCTGGAATTCGTCCACCAGGACGTGGCGAAAGCGCGTCCGGTAATGCTGTAAAAGCGCCGGGTTGTCCCGCCATAATTCGTAGGCGCGCAGCAGAAGCTCTGCGAAGTCGACCACCCCCGCGCGCTGGCAGGCGTCTTCATAGGCCTGATAGATCTTGGTGAGCTGCCGGCGCGTCGGATCGCCATTGTCCTTGATGTGCTTGGCCCGGAAGCCTTCGTCTTTCTGCGCATTGATGAACCACTGGATTTCCCGAGGTACCCAACGCGCTTCGTCGAGATCCATGGCTTTCAGCACCTTGCGCAGCAATCGCGACTGATCCTCGGAATCCAATATCTGGAAACCCTGGGGCAGCCCGGCCTCGCGCCAGTGCAGGCGCAGCAGCCGGTGGGTGAGACCATGGAAGGTTCCGATCCACATGGCGCCGCCGGGGATCCCCAGCAGCGACTCGATGCGCCCGCGCATTTCCGCCGCGGCTTTATTGGTAAAGGTGACAGCAAGGATGCTATTGGGGAAGGCGCCTTCGACTTGAATCAGCCAGGCGACCCGGTGAACCAGGACGCGGGTTTTGCCGCTGCCGGCGCCGGCGAGCACCAGCGCTGCGCCGAGCGGCGAACCCACCGCCTGCCGTTGAGCGTCGTTGAGTCCATCAAGGAGATGAGATACGTCCATAAGGCCGCGGATTGTACTGCAGCTACGGCCCGACGCCTCGGGCAATGCCGCTGCGCTCGCGCCGATACGCGGGCGCTACACGCGTCCCCTGCGCCCTTCCTCGGCGAACTCGACCAGCGCAAGCACCAGGCACAGAACCACGGGGCCGGCAATGACGCCGATGGCTCCGAACGCGGGAATACCACCCAGCACCCCGACGAATACCGCCAACGCCGAAATTCTGGCGCGTCCGGAAATCAACAGGGGCCGCAGGACGTTGTCGAGACCCCCGAGCATCAATCCCCAGGCCAGCATGAAGATTGCGAAGCCCCAGCGGCCCTCGAAGAACAGCCAAATCACCGCCGGCGCCCACACGAATGCCGCGCCGCCGATGGGCAGCATCGACAAGAGCGCCGCCAACACCCCAAACACCACGGGCGAGGGCAGGCCGGCGATGGCAAATCCGACGCCGATCAGCAGGCCCTGAGCCAAGGCCGTCACGCTGGTGCCGAACACGATCGCACGAGTCACGTCGCTCAACTGATCGAAAAGCCTATCCTTGCGCTCTTCGTCGAGGGGAATGAGCGTGCGGGCACGCGCCATCATGACATCGCCGTCGCGCAAGAAAAAGAACAGTAGAAACAACATGATCGCGAAACCGAAAAGCGAATCCAGCGCACCCAAGAAAAACGAACCGCTGAAGCCGGCCGCGCGCTGCAAAACCTGCTGAGTGCCGGAGACCAGCCAAGACTGCACCTGGGCGGCCGAGATCCCCGCATGCGCTTGCAGCCAGTCGTTGGCGCGCGCAATCCATGGGAATTGCTGCAAATCCGAGAGTGTTTTGATGTCCCATTGAGCCGCGGCCTTCTGCAGCTTTTGCAGCAACCCCGAGATCTGTTTCACGAACTCGATGGACAAAGCGCTCAGCGGCAACAGGATCGTGATCGGCGCCAGAAGCGTGAGCACTCCTGCGGCGATCCCGGTGCCGCGCAGCCGGCGGCGCCAGCGAACATTCAACGGGAACAGCAGAAATGCGAGGAACGCAGCCCAGGTCATGGCTCCGAAGAACGGCGCGAAGATCAGCACCAGCGCGTAGCCCAGAGCGGCGGCCACGACGAGCGCGAAAACGCGCGGATAAAAGGTCGACGTGGCGGGCATGGCGCGATGCTAGCATTGGCGGCGTCACAGGTCGCCACCGGATCGCCGCATGACGAAGCTCAGGGTCAACAATCGGATCATGGATATCGACGCCGGGCCGGATACTCCGTTGTTGTGGGTGCTGCGCGACCATCTCGGCATGACGGGCACCAAGTTTGGTTGCGGAATGGCATTATGCGGTGCCTGCACCGTACACCTCGACGGCGCGGCAGTTCGTTCCTGCGTATTGCCCTTGAGTGCGCTGGAAGGCAAGGCGGTCACGACCATTGAAGGACTGTCGCCCGACCGCAGCCATGCCGTGCAGAAGGCATGGCTCGAGATCGATGTGCCGCAATGCGGGTACTGCCAGTCCGGACAGATCATGTCCGCCGCCGCGCTGCTTGGCGGCAACCCGAATCCCAGCGACGCCGACATCGACGCAGCCATGTCCGGGAACCTCTGTCGTTGCGGTACCTATCCGCGTATTCGCAAGGCCATTCAACGCGCGGCGGAACTGCAGCGGGCGCCGGCGCAAATCCGCGCCGGCGCGCAGAAGTGACTCGGGTACCGGCCGAGCTGACGCGCCGCGGATTCTTGAGCGCCGCGGCCGGCGCGGGGGGAACCGTCGTTCTCGCCTTGACGCTGCCGGGTTTCGGCGGCCGGGAAAAACCCGGGGCATCGGCGGGTGGCCAGTTGAACGCGTGGCTGGCCATCTCCGCCGACAACTCGTTCACCGTCATCGTCGACCGCTCGGAAATGGGTCAGGGCGTCTATACCGCGCTGCCGATGTTGCTGGCCGAGGAGCTCGAGATCCCGGTCGATGCAATCAAAGTCGTTGCGGCCCCGGTGGGCGACGCCTACATCAATCCTTTGAATGGCGGGCAGGTCACCGGCACCAGCAACAGTGTCCAGGACGCTTGGGATAAATTGCGCATCGCGGGTGCGCAGGCGCGCACGATGCTGATTTTCGCGGCAGCCGAACGCTGGCGCGCCGATCCCAACACCTGCCGCGTGGAGAACGGGTGGATCTATGGACCCGGAGGTAAAGCCGTCAGTTACGGCGAAGTGGCCGGTGCGGCCGCAAAAGTGCCGGTGCCGAAAGACGTCAAATTGAAACCGAAGGACCGCTTTCGAATCATCGGCAAGTCCCGGCTGCGGATCGATTCGGCGGGCAAGGTCGACGGCAGCGCTGAGTTCGGGATCGACATCAAACTTCCGCGGATGTTGCACGGCGCGCTGGCGCAGTGCCCGGTGCTCGGCGGCAAAGTGTCGTCGCTCGACGCCGCCGCTGCCGAAGCCATGCCGGGTGTTCGTAAAGTCCTCGTCGCCGCCGGCGGTGTCGTCGTGGTCGCCGATCACTTCTGGCAGGCGATTCAGGCGCGCAAGGCTCTGAAAATTACCTGGGATGCAGGCAAGAACGCGCGCCTCGACAATGCCGCTATCCGCGCACTGCTGGAAAATGCCGCGAAGAGCGATCCGGGCCTGAGTGCTCGAGCGGAGGGCGACGCCGCGGCTGCACTCAAATCCGCGCGGCAGTCGCTGCACGCGGTGTATGAGTTGCCGCTCTTGGCGCATGCAACGATGGAGCCGATGAATTGCACCGCCGACGTCAAACGCGATGGCTGCGATCTATACGTGGGAACCCAGGTCCAGCAGCTCGCGCAGGCGGCGGCGGCTACCGCCGCGGGTCTGGAGCCCGGCCAAGTCAGGGTTTTCACCACCTTGCTCGGCGGCGGGTTCGGGCGGCGCCTGGATGTGGATTTCATCCCCGCCGCGGTGGAAGCGTCGAAGGCGGTCGGCGCTCCGGTTAAAGTGATCTGGACCCGCGAAGATGATATGACGCACGACACCTACCGGCCGCCGGCCCGCGAAGAAGTGAGCGGTGCTTGGGACGCGGGTGGAAATCTCATTGCGTGGAAATTACACATCACCAGTCCATCGATCACGGCGCGTGCGTCGCCGTCGGTCACGGACCCGTTCGATTCGGTGGTCGAGTATGCGGTCAAGTATCCCTACGCGGTGCCGCACTTCGCCCTGACTTACTCGCGCCAGGAAATCGGCATCGACGTGGGCTACATGCGCTCCGTGAGCCACGCGCCGAATTGCTTCGTGATCGAAAGCTTCATGGACGAACTCGCGGTTGCCGCGGGCAAGAACCCTGTCGATTTTCGCGTGGGGTTGCTCAAAGCAAAGCCGCGCCACGCGCGCGTGCTGCGGACGGCGGCGCAGCGCGCCGGCTGGGGCCGGCCCGTGGGCCGCAGATTTCAAGGCGTCGCCTTCATGGAGGGCTACACCACTCATATGGCGCAGGTCGCCGAAATTTCTGTCGATGCCGGAATACTCAAGGTGCACAAGATCACCTGTGTCGTGGACTGCGGCCAAATGGTCAACCCGCGCATCGTGGAGTCGCAGATCGAAAGCGGAATCGTGTTCGGACTGTCGGCGGCGCTCTGGGGTGAGGTGACGATCGTCGCGGGTCAAGTGCAGCAAACCAATTTCAACTCGTATCGGCTCGTGCGCGGCAATGAAATGCCGGAACTCGATGTGCTGCTCCTCGAGAGCGACGAACCGCCCGGCGGTATCGGCGAACCGTCCGTGGCGTTGGTGGCGCCTGCGATCTGCAACGCGATCTTCGCGGCCACGGGCAGGCGGCTGCGCGCCTTGCCGATTGCCGGGGCGCTGCTCAAGTCTTGAAAAATAGATAGTGATCGACGATCAGTGCGGCGAACAACAACATCAGATAAGTAATTGAAAATCTGAATGTGCGCATGGGCAGATCGGGTCTCGCGCCGTGGTTGAGCGCCAGCACGAAGTACAGAAATCTCGCGTTGAGTGCGATGACCGCGACCAGATAAATCAATCCGCTCATGCGCGTGAGCACCGGCAACAGCGTGCTCAAGATCAACAGAATGGTGTACAGCACGATTTGCAGCCGCGTGTAGGGTATGCCGTGGGTCACGGGCAACATGGGTATCCCGACCTTGGCGTAGTCATCGCGCCGTGCGATCGCCAACGCCCAGAAATGCGGCGGCGTCCACGTGAATATAATCAGAAACAACAACAGCGCGTGGGGATCGATGGTGTGAGTGACGGCGGCCCAGCCGAGAACCGGGGGAGCCGCGCCGGCCGCGCCACCGATGACGATGTTTTGCGGCGTGGCGCGCTTCAGCCACATCGTGTAGACGATGGCGTAGCCGATCAAGGAAAAAAAAGTGAGGGCCGCGGTGAGCCCGCCCACCGAGGACCACAGCACCAGCATGGACGCCCCGCCTAAAAGACTCGCGAAGATGACCGCCTGACTCTTCAGCAAATGCCCCGTCGGCAGCGGCCGGCGCCGCGTGCGCGCCATTTGTTCGTCGATGCGGCGGTCGAGCACATGATTGAAAGCAGCCGCCGAACCCGAGGCCATCGCAATCCCCAAGGTTCCGAAAATCAGGGCCGGCAAAGGCACCATTCCCGGAGAGGCCAGAACCATGCCGACGACGGCCGTGAACACGATCAACAGGCTCACCTTGGGCTTGGTGAGCTCCAAAAAGTCCCGCCAACCGCCCTCCTTGAGCGCGGTGATAGGGAGGTTATTCGGTGCGGTCGCCATAGCGGAAGGGTACCATGCTCACAGGCGGCCCCGGCCACAGCGCCCGCATCAGCCACACCATTGCGACCACCAACAGGGTTGCACCGGCGTTGTGCAGCCACGCCAACGTCAACGGGACGCCTAGTTGCACTGTCGCGACGCCGATCGAAATCTGCAACAGCACCGCCGCCATCAATAACAGGCCGGCCCGGGCGACGCGCGGGCTCTTGGCGCGCATGACGGTCAACAGCCCCAAGCCGATGAACGCTAAACCGGTGACGGCGGCGCCGAGGCGGTGCGTGAAGTGAATTGCCATGCGGGCCGGATTGGCGAGTACTCCCCCCTCGTAATCGATCCCGAGGCCGCGCCACAGCACGAACGCATCGCGAAAATCCATCGGCGGCCACCAAGATCGCTGGCAAGTGGGGAAATCCGGACAGGCGACGGCGGCGTAATTCGTGCTCGTCCAGCCGCCGAGAAAAATTTGCAGCCACATGACGACGAATGCGCCGAGTGCGAATCTTCGTAATCCCATTTCCGGCGCCGACAGCGTGCGCCGCTCGGGGGTAATGGAGAGCCACCACAAGAGGCAGAGCGTAATGAGGCCGCCGAACAGGTGCGCCGTCACGATCAGGGGCTTGAGCAGCAAGGTCACCGTCAAGGCGCCCAGCGCGCCCTGCAGACATACGATCACGAAAAGCAGCGCAACCGGGACCAACGGCTGGTCGCGGTCCTTGCGCCTTGCCACCGCCCACACCAGCAAACTGAAGATGATGATTCCCAGCGTGGTCGCGACATAGCGATGGATCATCTCGTGCCACGCCTTGCCGACGTGGTGGTCTCCTTGCGGATAGAAGTGCCCGTAGCAGCCCGGCCAATCGGGACAGCCGAGGCCCGCATCCGTGAGACGCACCCAGGCGCCCAACACGATCACCACGGCAGCCAGCACGGCGCCGATCAGCGCCAGGCGCCTGAATAAAAATAATCGTTGTTGTGGGTTCATGGCGTAGCCCCGATGTGCGCGCTAGCCCACATGCGAAAGTCCCAGCAAGCGCTTCAAGTCCTCCAGCATACCCTTGGGCGCAGCATCGGGTGCATAGGACATCATGAGATTGCCCAAGGGATCGATGAGATAGATGCGCTCGGCGGCGACGGGAGCGATGCCATCGAAGGTCGGCAAAAGCCCGAGCAGCGGCGCGGCGTCGGGCGCCGCTCGCAGCGTGATGAGATCCGGATGCTGTGCGTCGAGAAACCGCCAATCGCAGCACTCGCCCTCGGCGATGAATACCCGTTGTACGCGGTCCATATCGCGGTTGAGTGCGATGCGCACCTGCCGCGTGTTGTAAAGGTCGGAGCGGCATGGCGCAGAACAACTGCCCGGCCCGACATACAAGAGCGTCCATTTGCTCTTGAGGAAATCAGGTTTACTCAGGCCGCCGGCGGCATGATTCGCTATCGGCAGGGAGACCTCCGGCAGCGGCCGCGGCGGGATTATCAGATCGCCGCGATTCACGTGGCTGCCTGGACGCCAGCCCACCGGCCCGTAGTACAAGTAGAACGATGCGGCGAGCGGCGCGAAAAACAACACGCCCAAGGCCACCAATAAGCGTCGCTGGCGGCGGTCGTGAGCCCTGCGGTCGGCGGCTTTTGTGTTCACGGTTTGGGCCGCAAGTTGGTCGCGACATAGATTGCGCTCAAGGCAAGCGCCAGACCGAACCACTGCACGGCGTATCCAATGTGACGCAACGGCGGCAAGCCGGGTGCCTGCCATTGGCGCAGGTACCCGTCGGGCTGGTCGGCGTCGAGCAACAACACCTCGGTGGCTTGCGTCCAAGAGCTTTCGTGCACGAGCCGCTCGATCTCGGCAAACGTCGGAAAATTCGCGACCGTCGGGAACGGCGGGCGCAGCCCGGCGGGTTGGCCCATGTGAATTCCGGGGCTGGGTAAATGGTCGGCACGGCCTCGCACCTGGCGCGCATCGCCTGCGACTTCAATGGCCGGCAACGCTGCGCGACTGGCTCCCACCGGCACCCAACCGCGATTGATGAGCAGCCAGCCGCCGCTCGCCAACGCGAACGGTGTGATCACGAAGTATCCGGCACGCCCGTCCGCGTTCGTCATGTTGTCGATCAAGATCTGCCGCGACTCATCGTAATGGCCCTGAGCTTCGACGTGTTGATATCGCGTCAAGGGCGGCGTTTGCAGATCGACCACGCGAGTCGCATCCGCACCCTTGTCGAACGCGTCGTACAAGGCGCGCTTTTGATCGGCGCGCCGCAATTGCCAGCGCCCCAACGACACCAGCACCACGAGCATGACGATCGTGAGTACGGTGGTGAATGGCCGCGGTGCGAAGATGCGGGAGCCTACTTTCATTGACAGGATATACTATGCCTCCCTTGAATATCGGGCGGCCGTGGAATTCAAATATCTCGTTATCGCGATCCTGGCGCTGATCTTGGTGAGCTTGGGCAGGGCCTTATTCCACCTGTCGAGCGGCGACCCTTCGGCCAGCGCCAAGATGGTCAAGGCCTTGGCCTGGCGAATCGGCCTCTCGGTCTTGTTGTTCGTGCTGGTGCTCGTCGCCTACAAGCTCGGTTGGATCGAGCCGCAGCGCCTGCGGTGAGACAGGCTCCTAAAGCCAGTAGACGAACAGGAACAACCCGAGCCACACCACGTCGACGAAGTGCCAGTACCAGGCCACCGCCTCGAACCCAAAATGCCGCTGAGGCGTGAATTGGCCCTTCATCACGCGGAACCAAATCACCGTCAGCATAATTGCGCCGAGCGTGACGTGAAAGCCGTGGAAACCGGTCAGCATGAAAAACGTGGAGCCATAGATGCCGGTGGTGAGCTGCAGGCCGAGCTCGGTATAGGCCTCGTGATATTCCTTCGCCTGCAGATACACGAAGGTGAACCCCAGCAAAAACGTGAGCGCCAAAAAGATTTTCAAACGCGTGCGATGGCCCTCGATCAACGCGTGGTGCGCAATCGTCACGGTGACGCTGCTGCTGAGCAAGATGGCGGTGTTGATGGCGGGCAGCCCGAAGGCCGATACGGTTTCAAAGGCGCCGCTCACGCCGTGCAAGCCTGGGCCCAATTGCGCCGGGCCGTTCGACGGCCAAGTCCCGCTGAAATTCTGCCATAGCAGCAAGCTGTTGAAGACCTTCACGCCGTGGCCGGAGAGCCAGGGCACCGCGAGTTCGCGCGCATAGAACAATGCGCCGAAGAAGGCGCCGAAGAACATCACCTCGGAGAAGATGAACCACATCATGCCCATGCGGAAGGAGCGGTCGACGGCCATGTTGTACATGCCATGTTCGTTCTCGCCGATGACGGTGCCGAACCAGAAAACGAACATCAGCAGCAGCATCACGAATCCCGGAATCAAGGCCCAAGCCGGCAGCCAGTTATTCAGCGTGCAGACGGCGCCCAGCATCAGCGTGAACAGCGAAATGGAGCCGTAGATGGGCCACGGACTGCTGTGAGGAACGTAGTACTTGTCCGCTTCCGGAGCGTGAGCTTGCGCCATGATTGAAGTCTCTCGAGCGTGAAAAGGAAATAAGTTTAGCCGTTTGCTCAGCGGCCCGCTGCGGATTGAGTCGTGTCGTAGAAGGTGTAGGCCAAGGTGATTTTGTCCACGTTGGACGGCAGTCCGGGATCCACGATGAAGCGCACCGGCATATCGCGTCCTTCGCCGACACCGAAGCGTTGGGGACTGAAGCAAAAGCACTCGGTCTTGTGAAAGTATTGGGCGGCGACGCCCGGTGAGATGCTGGGCACGGCCTGCGCGACGGATGCGACCGCGGTCAAGTTCTTGGCGTAGAACGTGGTGTCGTAAAGCTTCCCCGGATGAATGCGCATCGAGACGGTTTTCGGCCGGAAATCGAAACTCCCCACCGACGCCGGATCCGCCACGAATTCGATGGTGATCTCGCGGTTGGAGTCGACGGCCTCATGGGCGTCGGACCGTCCTGCCTTGGCCTCGGCGTTGCCGATGCCGGCCACCCGGCAAAATACATCGTACAACGGCACCAGGGCCCAGCCGAACGCAAAACTACCGGCGGTCATGGCGAGCAAGCCGGCGATTAAGCCGCGGTTGGCTCGCCGCCTCTTGTCGCTCGGGTCCATCAGTGATGACTGCGAAAGAACGTGAGGGCGATGAAGCCGAAATAAAATGCCAATGCCAACGACATCAACACCAGCGCGCGGATGCGAATTCCATTCATTTGACTTCAGGAGCGACCGTGAAGCTGTGATACGGCGCCGGCGACGGGATGGTCCATTCCAAGCCGGTCGGCGTGGCTCCGTCCCAGACTTCCGCGGACGCCTTCTTGCCGCCGCGCGCGCATTGAACGATCACGACGACGAACAGGATCTGCGAAAGGCCGAAGCCGAACGCGCCGATGGACGACACCATGTTCCAGTCCGAGAACTGCACGGCATAGTCCGGTATGCGGCGCGGCATGCCGGCGAGTCCAAGGAAGTGCTGCGGGAAGAACAGTACATTGACGAAAATCGTCGACAGCCAGAAATGCGCCTTCGCCAAGCCCATGCTGTACATGTTCCCGGTCCACTTCGGCAGCCAGTAGTAAACGGCGGCCATGATGGCGAATACCGCACCGGGGACCAGCACGTAATGAAAATGTGCAACGACGAAATAGGTTTGGTTGTATTGGAAGTCCACCGGGACGATGGCGAGCATCACGCCGGAAAAACCGCCGATCGTGAACAGGAACAGGAACGAGATCGCAAACAGCATGGGAGGCTCGAACGACAACGAGCCGCGCCACATGGTCGCGGTCCAGTTGAACACCTTCACGCCGGTGGGCACGGCGATCAACATCGTCGACATCATGAAAAACACCTGCGCCGCCAGGGGCATCCCGTCGACGAACATGTGATGTCCCCATACGATGAAGCTCAAGAACGCGATCGACGCAATGGCGTATATCATCGAGGTCGCGCCGAACAGAGGCTTACGCGAGAAGGTCGGCAGAATCTCGGAGACGATGCCGAACGCCGGCAAGATCATGATGTAGACCTCGGGATGTCCGAAGAACCAGAACACGTGCTCGAACATCATGGGGTCGCCGCCGCCGGCCGCGTTGAAGAAGCTGGTGCCGAAGTAATGGTCGGTGAGCAGCATGGTCACCGCGCCGGCGAGCACGGGCATGACGGCGATCAACAGATACGCGGTAATCAGCCAGGACCAGCAGAACAGCGGCATTTTCAACAGGTTCATCCCGGGAGCGCGCATGTTCATGATCGTGACGATCACATTGATGGAACCCATGATCGACGAGGCGCCCATCAAGTGAATCGCAAAAATCGCCATCGCTACATAGTTGCCGCCCTGCAGAAACAACGGCGGATACATGGTCCAGCCGCCGGCCGGCGCGCCGCCGGGGACGAACAACGATGACAACAGGATGGTGAACGCGAACGGCAAGATCCAAAAGCTGAAATTGTTCATGCGCGGCAGCGCCATGTCGGGTGCGCCGACCTGGAGCGGAATCATCCAATTTGCGAGTCCGACGAACGCCGGCATGACCGCGCCGAAAATCATGACGAGCGCGTGCATCGTGGTCATCTGATTGAAAAAGCCGGGATCGACCAGCTGCAAGCCCGGTTTGAACAGCTCAGCGCGGATCACCATGGCCATGGCGCCGCCGATGAAGAACATGACGAGGCTGAACACCAGGTACATGGTCCCGATGTCTTTGTGGTTGGTCGCGAACAGCCAGCGTTGGATGCCGGCGGCCGGCTGATCGTGATGATCGTCGTGGTGAGCGTCGTGAGCAGTGTGGGCGTCGTGATCGTGGGCCATGAAGCAATGACTCTCTGTGTGGATTCGAGGAAGTTGGGTTTAATTCAGAACTTGGGCGGAAGGCGGCGGACCGCCGCCAGCTGTTGGGGCGGCCGGCGTCCCTGCCTGTTTCACGGCGGCCTTCTGTTCCTCCACCCATTTCTTGAAATCGTCAGGTGTGCGAACGTCGACGACCACCGGCATGAAGCCGTGATCGCGACCGCACAGCGCGGCGCATTGCCCGCGGTAGACGCCTTCCTTGCCCGCATCGACCTTGAACCACAGTTCATTGACGAAACCCGGGACCGCCGAACGCTTCGCGCCAAAATCGGGGACCCACCACGCGTGAATGACATCCATGGACGTCAGGAGCAGCCGTACCTTGGTGCCGCTCGGGATCACCATCGGCTTGTCCACGTCCAATAGGTAATTCGGCACGGTCTCGGGATCCACCCCGGAATCCAGTTGGCGCGCGAAGTTCGAATCCTGTTTGAGCGTCGAGAAGAAGCTCACGCCATCGCCGGCGTCCATGTATTGGTATTGCCACTTCCACTGATATCCGGTTACCCGAATCGACAGCTCGGAATTTCGCGTGTCCTCTTGTTTGATGATGAGGTCCGCGGCCGGAACGGCCATCACCACCAAGATGATGACCGGAATGATGGTCCAGATGATCTCCACCTGGGTGCTGTGCACCATGGTGGTGTCGGGAATTGCGCCCTGCGAACGGCGAAATTTGACCAAGGAGTAAATCATTGCGCCGAACACCACGACAGCGATGCCGACGCATATCCAGAACACCTCCATATGCAGGGCGTACATCGCCTGACTCAAGCCCGTGACGCCGACCGGCAGGTTGAAGCCATTCGAGGTATTGGCGCCCGCCACGTTGGGCGAGCAGAAGGCGGCGAGCGCGGCCGCGAAGAGCGCAACGGCCCACGGAAAGCCCCGCGGCCGAGAAGTGCGATGGTCGATGGCGCTTGCCCTGGTAACTCTCATCTCAACTAGTCCCCTTCGGTTCAATCGACTTCAAGCGGCGGCGATTCGTTCATGCCGCCCACCAAATTACGCAAACGCTTAGCAAGGACGCATCTTTCCTCTTCGGTGAGGAAACTGCCGACCTCGAAAGCACGCCCACGACTCTCGATCATCAATCTGCTCGGATAGAGGCGGGTGCGTGGACTGCGAAGTCTAACCTTCGCCCAATGCCGCGCAAACTCCTGTTTTGCTTCGCCCCGTCGCGATCGCGTCACGAGGCAGATCTGCGACTCGGTGACTGTAACCGTTTGCGTATAGCGCCGTCGCCGCATGCTGGCCTGCAGGGCCAAGCCCAACGCCAGCATCTCGAGTGCCCAAAACGGCAGCACCGGCCAAAACCCCAAATACACGAAAAATAGGCTAAAGGTCAAAGAAAACAAGCAGGTAGCGACGAAGAAAAGCTTGGCGCCCGCCGGCGTCAGGGAACAATTGGGCGCGAGTTCGATGCGCTTTTCCATACTCGCAAGGATAACTCAAGGGTCTGCGACCGCGTCCAATTCCGGAAGCCTCGGCAGCAATGCCTTCGACACGTCATCTGCGCCGGCCCCGGGCGAATAGGCAAATGTGCCTATGCACGGCGCCGCGATTCGCGCTTCGAGCGCCGATATATTTTCTTCACGACGCGTGAATTCCGCATCGGCCGAGTTTCCGACCCAGCCGCACAGACGCAAACCGCGCCGCTCTATGGACTCTGCCGTCAGCAGGGCGTGGTTGAGACAGCCCAGCCGCAGGCCCACCACCAGAATCACGTCCAACTGCCAGCGCGCGGCCAAATCCGCGAACGTACGCTTCGTATCGAGCGGCGCAAGCCAGCCGCCGGCGCCCTCCACGATGATGGCATCGCTCTGCAGGGACAGGCGTTCGTAGCAGCGATCCAACACCTCGAACTCGATGGCGCACCCGGCTTCCGCCGCAGCAATGTGCGGCGCAATCGCCGGTTCGAATGCATACGGGTTCACCTCCGCGTAGCGGGCGCGCACATTCATGGCCTCGAGCAGCGCCATAGCGTCATCGTTGCGCAATCCGTCGGGCGTCCGCGTACAGCCCGAGGCGACTGGTTTCATGGCCGCTACCCGTTTGCCGGCGGCGGCGAACGCCAGGCACAACGCGGTGGCGATCCGGGTCTTTCCGACTCCGGTGTCGGTGCCGGTAATGAACAGCCGATGCATGGTCTATTCGCGCCGCATCCGCAGCTGACGCTTGACATCGTCCAACGAGACATGAGTGGACGCAGGGTTGGACCGGCGCTCAGCGGCGGCCGGCGCCCACGCCTGACCGAATACCACTTCGTAGGTTGCGGGAAGCCGGCCGTCGATGCGGTAGGCCTCATAGGCGGCCTGCATTGCCGCAAATTGGCGAGGACCGGTGAGTCCCTTGGGCCGGCCCTCCGTTGCATTCCGGGCACCCATCGCCTTGAGATCTTCGGCCAGGCGGCGCACGTCGGTATACGTCAAGGTGTATCGGTCCACATCGAGCACCGGGGCGGCGAATCCCGCGCGCACCAGCGCGTCGCCGATGTCATGCATGTCGATGAAGGGGATCACTCGGGCTTGCGCGCCGGCCCGGCGGCGCCCGGCCTCCCGCCACGCGTCGCGCAGTTCCCGCAGGGTATCGGGACCCAAGGTGGTAAAACTCAGGAATCCGCGCGGTGCGAGTACGCGGCGGAACTCTGCGAACACGGCCTCCGGATCGCTCCACTGCAACATGAAATTACTGACTATCAGGTCGACGCTGGCATCCGGCAGCGGCAGGCCCTCGGCGTCGGCACACAGCCTCGCAAAGGGCCGCAGCCATGATTGTTGCCGGCCGGCGGCGCTCAGCATCCCGAACGAGGAGTCGAGCGCAATCACCTGCGCACCCGGATAGCGTCGCTTGAGTGCGCGGCCGCCATGGCCGGTGCCGGCACCCACGTCGACCACGAGTCGAGGCGATAAGTCGGTCAAATCGAGGCGGTCCAGCAGCAAATTGCGCACTTCGGTCTGCAGTACGGCTGCGGCATCGTAGGTGGTGCTCGCACGATCGAACGAGCGCCGTATCCAGGATTTGTCGAGCGAGTGGGCGCTCACGCCGTTGCGGTGCGGAACTCCGCCGGCTCCTCTGCCGAGGCGTTGCTGGGCGGTTCTGCGACTATTTGCAGGCGCTCGAACAGACGACGATCGTGTGCGGTATCCGGATTTCCCGTCGTGAGCAGCTTCTCGCCATAGAATATGGAGTTCGCTCCGGCCATGAAGCACAGCGCCTGCATTTCATCGTTCATCTCGCCGCGGCCCGCCGACAAACGCACATGAGCGCCGGGCATGAGAATCCGGGCCACGGCGATGGTGCGGACGAAATCAAAAGGGTCCAGCGCCGCGGTATCCGCCAACGGTGTGCCGGCGACCCGCACCAGCTGATTGATCGGTACGCTCTCGGGATGGCTTGGCAGCGTGGCGAGCACGTGCAGCAGCCCCGCGCGGTCCTGTGGCCCTTCGCCCATGCCCACGATCCCTCCGCAGCACACGTTCATTCCAGCGTCGCGCACCGCCTGCAGGGTATCGAGCCGATCCTGAAAGGTGCGCGTCGTGATGATCTTTTGGTAGTACTCGGGCGAGCTGTCGAGGTTGTGATTGTAGTAGTCCAAGCCCGCCGCCTTGAGCTCGCGCGCCTGGCTGTCGCTCACCATTCCGAGCGTGGCGCAGGTCTCGAGACCCAACGATTTTACTGCGCGGATCATGGCGATCACCTTGCGCAAATCCTTCGGCTTGGGCGATCGGTACGCCGCGCCCATGCAAAAGCGGGTGGCGCCGGCTTGCCTGGCCGCGCGCGCGCGCGCGGCCACCGATTCGAGTTCCATCAATTCTTCCGTCTCGAGCCCGGTGTCGTAACGCACGCTTTGCGGACAATAGGCACAATCCTCCGGGCAGGCCCCGGTCTTGATGCTGAGCAAGGTGCTGATTTGCACGGTGTTCGGTGCATGATGCAGGCGATGGACTTGTTGCGCCCTGAACATCAGGTCCATGAACGGCAGGGCGAAGAGTTCTTCGACTTCGGCCAGCGACCAATCATTGCGTACGTTCATCCGGCAAGTATTGGGGGGCGGATGGGCCTAGTCAACCATGAATGGCGCGGCCGGTTGACGAGGGGTGGCCGCGGGCCCGGCACCACAAAGGCGCGGCGCAGCGAGTGAGGTATTTATGGGACAGGACTAGGGACCGAATTGGTAATTGAGCGCGATCCCGAGAAAAACCGACATGCCGAAGTAATTGTTGTTGAGGAAGGCTTGAAAACAGGCCTGGCGGTCGCGCCTGCGAATCAACCACAGCTGATACACGAAAAATATTCCCCCAGCGATCAAGCCTCCGTAGTACCACGGACCCATGCGCAGAGTGCCGCCTATGAGGTACAGGGACAGCAGCGTCATCGCCTGCAGCGTCCCGATTATGTGGCGATCGGAATCGCCGAACAGAATGGCCGTGGAACGCACGCCAATCTTGACGTCGTCATCGCGGTCCACCATGGCATAGATGGTGTCGTAAACGGTGACCCAGAGCATATTGGCGATCAGCAGCAGCCAGGCCACGCGCGGTACCCGCTCGAGCTGCGCGGCGAACGCCATCGGAATTCCCCACCCGAAGGTGATCCCGAGATACATCTGAGGTACCGACAGAAAACGCTTGACGAATGGGTAACTGACCGCCAGAGCCGCGCCGGCGACCGCATACAGCAGCGTGAGACCGTTCAATTGCAGCACCAGACTGAGCGCCGTGAGCGACAGCGCGGCGAACAGCACCAACGCTTCCAGTGGGGATATCCGACCGGCAGCCAGCGGCCGCTCCTTGGTGCGCTGCACGTTCGGGTCGAAGCTGCGGTCGGCGTAATCGTTGATGGCGCAGCCCGCGGAACGCATGAGCACCGTGCCGACCACGAAAATGACGAACAGCCGCGCGTCGGGCTTGCCGCGGCCTGCGATCCACAAGGCCCACAGCGTTGGCCACAGCAGCAGCCAAATGCCGACGGGCCGGTTCAACCGAACGAGCTGAACATAATCCTGGATGGTGGCCAAGATGCGCGGCAGCTCATTCGTGGTAAACGGATGAAAGCTTACGCGGTAGACGAACCATCGCCAGCGCGCGGCGATACGCTCCGCCAATTCAACGCCTGAGCGCGGCAGTGGCACCCCGATCGATCCTACGCGCGGCCCGCGGCGGGGAGAAAAACTTCCTGCATGAGCAGCGGTGCGCCGCGCAGCGCGACTCGCGCGCGGCGTGCCCACAATCCCGAAGGCTTCAAGTCCGCCTCGCGAAGGGCGCGATCCGCGAGCGGGTCGCCGCACGGCAACCACGCATATTCGTACGGGCTGCGCTCGACGCCGGAAAGGCCGTTCAAGGTTTCATCGAGCGCTGTATCGCCCAATTCGGCAAGCCAGGGATGAATACACAGCGTCGAATCCGGCGTCAGCGTTTGTGCAAACACCCACACCTGGTCGGCGCGATGCATCTCGATGTCTCTGAACAATCCCGCGTTATCCCCCGCTCGCAGCGCCAACTTCTGCGAACCGGTGAGAAGACCGGTCCATTGATCGACCAGCCGCAGCGCGAAGCGCTCGCCGCAAACCGTTCTCATGCGCATCGACAGCAGCCCATTGCCAATGAGCCAGGGACGTAGGTTCTCATCGACGTTCAATTGGCCGAGGCGTTCCGCCGGCAGCCATTGAACCGCTTGCATCGATCGTGCGGCTTGCAGTTTCATTCGGGCATTCTACCCGACGCGGGCGTATTGCTCCGCATGTCCCACCCAACGCCGGATGAGGGGAGCGACATGCGAAGGCCAATCGTGAAGCAATGTCTCCGCCGCGATTTGCACCTTCGGCAGCATGTCCGCATCGCGCAGCAGATCGGCTACCCGCATCTGGGCGAGCCCCGTCTGGCGAGTTCCCATCAACTCCCCGGGACCGCGCAGTTCCAGATCGCGGCGCGCGACCACGAAGCCGTCGTTGGTGTCGCGCATGACGGCCAAGCGCTCGCGCGCCAGCGAGGATAGCGGCGGCCGATACAGCAGGAGACACGAGCTCGCGTGCCGTCCGCGCCCCACCCGTCCGCGCAGCTGATGCAATTGCGCCAGTCCCATGCGTTCAGCGTTCTCGATGACCATGAGTGTGGCATTGGGCACATCGACCCCTACTTCGATGACCGTGGTCGCCACCAACAGCTTGATCTCGCCGTCCTTGAAGCGGCGCATGGTCAGTTCCTTGGGCTTGGACGGCATGCGGCCGTGTACCAGACCCACGCTGAGCTCCGGCAGCGCGGCAGCGAGCGCCGCGGCAGTCTCTTCCGCGGCTTGGTACGGCATTTCCTCCGATTCATCGATGAGAGGACACACCCAGTAAGCCTGCCGGCCCTCCAGGCACGCGGTGCGTATGCGCATTACGACCTCGTTTCGCCGCGTGTCCGTCATGACCACGGTCTTCACCGGCGTGCGTCCCGGCGGCAGTTCGTCGATGATGGACACGTCGAGATCGGCGTACGCGGTCATCGCCAACGTGCGGGGGATCGGTGTTGCAGTCATGATCAGCTGATGGGGTTGATGGCCGTCGCGGCCGCCCTTCTCGCGCAAACTCAAGCGCTGATGTACCCCGAAGCGATGCTGTTCATCGACGATGACCAGCGCGAGCGCACTGAAATCGACGCTCTCTTGGAACAATGCATGGGTGCCGATCACGATGGGTGCGTGTCCCTCGCGAATTCCGGCGAGGGCCGCGCTGCGCGCCTTGCCGGTCTGGCGGCCGGTGAGCAACGCCACGGGAATGCCCATAGGCTCGAACCAGCGGCGGAAATTCTGCGCATGCTGGTCGGCGAGCAATTCGGTGGGCGCCATCAACGCTACCTGGCGGTGCATCTGCACTGCCTGCGTCGCCGCGAGCGCCGCCACCAACGTCTTCCCGCAACCAACGTCGCCTTGCACCAGGCGCAGCATGGGCTTCGCGACGGCCAGATCCTTTTCTATCTCGCGCAGCACGCGTGTTTGCGCGGCCGTCAATTGAAACGGCAATGCCGATAGCAGTCCGGCCTTGAGGGAACCGTCGGTGCTCAGCGGCCAGCCAGGGTCGCTTTGAATGCGCTGCCTCAGGACTTTGAGAGACAACTGGTGTGCCAGCAATTCCTCGAATGCCAGCCGCCGCTGCGCGGGATGCCGCCATTCCAGCAGCTCATCCACCGGCGCGTCCGCCGGCGGCCGATGCACGTACAGCAGAGCCTCGCGCAGCGTCGGCAGCCGTGAATCCGCGAGCACGGCGGCAGGCAGCCAATCTTCCAGGTCGCGCGCGGCGGTTTGATCCAATGCCGTACCTACCAGCTGGCGAAGCCGCCCTTGCGTGACGCCTTCGGTGGCGGGATAAATCGGCGTGAGATGATCTTCCGCCGATTTCGCGGCCGATGAGTCCACCCGCCGATATTCCGGGTGCACCATCTCCAGCCCCTGCGGCCCCCGCCGCGCCTCGCCGAAACATCGTATGCGCACGCCGCGCGCCAACCCCCCCTGCTGTTGCGCCGTGAAGTAGAAGAAACGCAGCGTGAGAAAGCCTGATCCGTCGGCAATCTTACAGAGCATTTGCCGCCTGCCGCGGAAGGCGACCTCGGTGAGCAGCACTTCGCCTTCCACCGCGGCACGCTGACCCGGGAGCAATTCGCCCAAGGGGACTACGCGAGTCCGATCTTCGTAACGCAGCGGCAGGAGGAACAGCAAGTCCTGCGTGGTCTCCACGCCCAGGGCGCGCAGGCGCAGAGCAAGCGTGTCGCCGACGCCGCGCAGAACGGTGACCGGCTTGACCAAGGTCACAAGGCGACGATGCACTCCACTTCGACCTGGGCCCCGCGCGGCAGCGCGGCAACGCCGATGGCGGCGCGCGCGGGATAGGGCTCGCGGAAGTATTCCGACATGACTTTGTTGACGAGCGCGAAGTGAGAGAGATCGGTCAAAAACACGGTCGCCTTGACGACGTCGTCGAAAGTCGCGCCCGCGGCCGCCACAATGGCCTTCAAATTATCGAACACCTGACGAGTCTGCGCCTCCATGTCGCCGGACACCAATTCCTTGGTTCGCGGGTCCAGGGGAATCTGGCCGGATACCCAGATGGTGTTGCCGACCCGCACGGCCTGCGAATAGGTTCCGATGGCGGCAGGTGCGTCGGCGGTTGAAATGATTTGCTTGTTCATATCCCTTCACTGTTGTCGCGTCGAATGCCCCTTACGCCAAGGTGCGGAATACCCGCTGCACGTCGGGCATGCGTCGGATGATTTTGATGACGCGCGCCAAATGCTTCCGATCCCGTATTTGCAGCTGGAAACGCAACGATGAGCTGGCGACGTCGCGCTCCTCGAGCTGCACCTGGTCGATATTCGTCTCGGTTTCGGCGATGCTCGACGCCACCGCGGCGAGCACGCCCACTCGGTTGTTGATCTCCAACTGGATCTCGCAAGCGAATAAACGTCCCTCCGTCGCCTCCCACGCCACCGACAGCCATTTATCCGGCTGTTTGCGATATTCGGCGAGGTTACCGCAATTCTGCCTATGAATCATCACGCCGCGGCCGGCGCTCAGGTAAGCCATGATCGGATCGGCAGGAATAGGGAAACAGCAGCGGGCGTACGTGACCAGGAGGCCCTCGGTGCCGGCGATCATGAGCGGACCGCTGCGCGGCGGATCATTGTCCGAGTCGTTGCGCGCCGGCTGCAGGCGGCGTGCGACCAGCGGCGCGAGGCGCTCGCCCAAACCGATTTTTTCGAACAGTTCGTCGGCGTCCTTCAAATTGAGTTCTTTGACCACCGCAGCGAGGTTCGCAGGCGCGATTTTCTTCAGACTGAGCGAAAATTCCTCGAGCGCCAGTCCCAGCAAGCGCCGGCCCAATTCGAGCGCTTCGCCGCGCTTCAAGTTCTTCAAGTACTGCCGGATGGCGGCGCGCGCCTTCGCGGTCACCAGAAAGGTCGACCATGACGGGTTCGGCGTGGCGCCTTTCGCGGTGATGATTTCGACCGTCTGTCCATTGCGAAGCGGCGTACGCAAGGGCACCAAGCGCCGGTCGACTTTGGCGGCGACGCAGCGATTGCCGATGTCGGTGTGGATCGCGTAGGCAAAATCCACGGTGGTCGCCCCGGTCGGGAGGCGAAGGATTTTCCCCTTCGGCGTGAACACGTAGACCTTGTCCGGGAACAGGTCCACCTTGACGCTTTCCAAGAACTCCTCGGAACTCCCGCCCTCCTGAATCTGTACCAAGCCCGCGAGCCATTCGCGCGCGCGATCGTGTTCGACGCCGCCGAACGTGTCGCCGCCGGATTTGTATTTCCAATGCGCCGCGATGCCGGACTCGGCCACACGGTGCATTTGCTCGGAACGAATCTGGACTTCGATGGGTATGCCGTTGGGACCGAACAGCGTCGTGTGCAAGGACTGGTAACCATTGACGCGCGGAATGGCGATGTAGTCCTTGAATCGTCCGGGCATCGGCTTGTACACGCTGTGCACCAGCCCGAGAGCGCGATAACAGGTGTCGGCGCTGTCGACGATGATGCGAAAGCCGTACACGTCGACCATCTCGTTGAGCGAGATGTGTTTGTTCTGCATTTTCTTGTAAATGCTGTAGAGATGCTTTTCGCGGCCTTCGACGCCGCCGGCGATCGCGGTCTTTTTCAACACGCCCTTGAAGGTTTCGGAGATTTTTCCGATGAATTCCTTTTGATTTCCGCGCGCGCGCTTCAATTCACGTTCGAGTACTTTGTAGCGGTAGGGATAAAGCGCCCTGAACCCCAAATCCTCGAGCTCCAGCTTGACTGCGTAGAGGCCGAGGCGCTCGGCGATGGGCGCGTAGATTTCCAATGTCTCGCGCGCGCTGCGCCGGCGTTTCACCGGCGGCATGACGCCCAAGGTGCGCATGTTGTGCATGCGATCGGCGAGTTTGACCATGATGACGCGGATGTCGCGCACCATCGCCAACAGCATTTTTCTAAAGCTTTCGGCCTGCGCTTCCTGCCGGTTCTTGAATTGTATCTGGTCGAGCTTGCTGACGCCGTCGACCAATTCGGCCACCACCTGGCCGAAGATCGAGGCGATCTCCGCCTTCGCCGTCGGCGTGTCTTCGATCACATCGTGCAGGATCGCCGCCACCAAGGTATCGGCATCGAGGCGCAGGTCCGCAAGAATGTCCGCGACCGCTACCGGATGCGTGATGTACGGCTCGCCCGAAACGCGCTTTTGGCCGTGGTGCTTTTCTGCGCCGAATTCGTAGGCTTCGCGGACCCGCTCGACCTGAGCGGGCGACAGATACGCTTCGAGCTTATCTAAGAGCTGGCTGATCCCGGTGGAGCGTCTTCCACCGGGTAGGAAACCGAGTATGGAAGACGCATAGTCCATCGTTACTCTTGGGAAGGGTCGTATTAGTCCCCTAGCCCGAGTTGCGGCGCGCGGAAATCAGAGGGCATGTCGAGCTCGCTCACCGGCTGATGTACCGGTTCTTCGGGCTCTTCAAGCATCTCGAGGGTGATGTTTCCAGCGGCAATCTCACGCAGCGCCACCACAGTCGGCTTGTCGTTTTCCCACTCAACGGTGGCTTCCGCGCCGTTCGCCAGGCGGCGAGCGCGCTTGGCGGCCAGCAGCACGAGGTTGAACAGGTTGGGTTCGTTTTGTAAGCAGTCTTCGACAGTGATACGCGCCATGGCTAAGGTTCCATTGAAGGGATTGCCAGCATAGCAGAACCGGGTGCGGCCTAGCCACCGGACCGCAGCAGCCCCGCCGCAAAGCGCGCAACTTCGGGCCTCGTCGCCGCAAACGCGTCGCCGCGTTGCTGAACGATGGCCTGCAAATCAGCGAGCGCCCGCTCGAACTGGTCGTTTACTACCACGTAATCGAATTCGGACCAATGCGCCAAATCGTGAGCCGCGTCCCTGAGACGGCGTTCGATCACCGCGTCGGAGTCGGTGCTGCGGGCTCGCAGGCGTTCCTCGAGCGCGCAGCGAGTCGGCGGCAAAATGAAAATACTGCGCGCCGCGGGCAAGCGGGCCCGCACCTGCCGTGCGCCCTGCCAGTCGATCTCGAGCAGCAGGAGCCGTCCTTTCTCCAACTCGGATTGCACCGCATTCAAGCCGGTGCCGTAGAAATTGTCGAACACCTGAGCGTGCTCCAGAAATTCACCGCGCTCGACCATGTCCCGAAACCGGCTCTGCGTCACAAAATGATAATCCCGCCCGTCGACCTCATTGGGCCGAGGTTGGCGAGTCGTGTACGACACCGAAAAGTGCATCTGCGGTTCGCGCTCCATGAGCGCCTTGACCAAGCTGGTCTTGCCCGCACCCGATGGCGCTGCGATGACGTAGAGGCGCCCGAGAGCGCCGCCCGACGGCTGGCCGCGCCGCGGTGCGCCGCTCGGCAGGTCGCTCGAAAGGTCTGGCGAGTGCTGCATCCGCTACTCGATGTTCTGCACTTGCTCGCGCATTTGCTCGATCAGAACCTTCATCTCGACCGCTGCGCGCGTGGTCTCGATGTCCTGAGATTTGGACGACAGCGTGTTGGCCTCGCGATTCAGCTCCTGCATCAAGAAATCCAGCCGCCGACCCGCCGGCTCCGCAACGCCGAAGGTCTTGCGAATTTCCGTCACATGTCCGCGCAGACGATCGATTTCCTCGTCCACGTCTTGCCGCTGCGCCAGGATGGCGAGTTCCTGTTCCAGCCTGTCTTGGTTGATGTCGCTCACCAATTGCGCGATGCGCTCCAGCAACTTTGCCCGCATGCGGGCGCGGACCTCGGGCAATCTTTCGACGACCTTTGCGGAGAAATCCATCAATCCTGCACAACGCTGCTCGAGGGCGTCGCGCAGCCGCCCTCCCTCGCTGTCGCGAAACCGCGTGAGTTCTGCCAAGGCGTCGCCAAGCAAGGCATGTGCCGCTGCGACCAAGGGAACCGGGTCGCGCGTGTCGTCGCGCACGACGCCCGGCCAGCGCAGCATCTCCATGACGTCGATCCGGGCCGCGGCGCCGGATTGAGCGGCAATTTGCTGCGCGCGCTCGGTCAGCCTGCCAAGTAAATCGGCATCGACCTCGAGCGAATTGGTGGCTATGGCGGGACGAAAATGCAGTGAAACGTCGACCTTTCCGCGTCTCACGGCGCCGGCGATGGATTGGCGGAAGTCCGCTTCGGCGCCGCGAAACTCTTCCGGCAACCGGCAGCCGATCTCGAGGAAACGATGATTGACCGTTCTAAGTTCCCACGCCAGCAGCCCCCAGGGAAACTGCCGCTCGCGGCGCGCAAAGCCGGTCATGCTACGAATCATAGGGGCCCGCGCCGAAATCGGCCATAATATCAGGCTCGAGTTTAATGGAACTCGGCATTTTATTGGAAAACCCTGGGAGCTGTCATTGCAGATCGAGACCGCCGACGTGAGCCTCATCGGCCATCGCGAAGAGAATCAGGACCGAGTTGCGGTGGCGGCTGCCGAGCAATCCGTGCTCTTGGTCGTCATCGATGGCATGGGCGGCCACGCGGAGGGTGCTCGCGCCGCCGAGACCGCGATGGCAACGCTGCTGGAGGCATTCTGGCAGACTCCGCATCCGATTTTCGATCCGCTTGGATTTCTACACTTGGCGCTCGGTCGGGCGCACGAGGAAGTGGTCAAGCTGGGAGTGGGACTGGGGGTCGAGTCTCGCCCGCGCGCGACCTGCGCGGTGTGCTTGGTTCAGGACGCGGCCGCGTATTGGGCTCACGTAGGCGACAGCCGCGTCTACCAATTGCGGCAGGCCCAGGTGCTGGAGCGCACGCGCGATCACAGCCACGTCGAGGTACTGCTGCGCGAGGGATTGATAACCGAGGCGGAAGTCCAAGGTCATCCGATGCGCAATTACGTCGAGTGCTGTCTGGGCGGTGATGCGGCCCTGCCCGAAATGAGCATATCCACGCGTCGGCGCCTCAAGGCGGGCGACGTGCTGTTATTGTGTACGGACGGCCTGTGGGCCAATCTCAAGGATCAAGATTTCGTGCGCTTCGCGCAAACGGCGGGTAAACCATTGCGTGATTCATTGACCGAGCTCGGCACACAAGCGGTGGCGGCTTCGTCCCCCTACAGCGACAACACCAGCGCGGCGGCGCTGCGTTGGCGTGCCGCATGAGCATACGACCCAGCGGCCGGGCGTCGGATGAATTGCGCCCGCTCTCCTTCGTCCGCGGCTACACACAGCACGCCGAGGGCTCGGTGTTGGTCGGATTCGGCGGGACTCGCGTGCTGTGCACTGCGAGTATCGAGGAAAGCGTGCCGTCGTTTCTGCGCGGTGCGGGCCAGGGCTGGGTCACTGCCGAATACGGCATGCTGCCGCGGGCCACGCACACGCGTTCGGCGCGCGAGGCGGCGCGCGGCAAGCAAACCGGACGCACGCAAGAGATCCAGCGCCTGATCGGCCGTGCACTGCGAGCCGTCGTGGATCTGAAAGGATTGGGCGAGCGGACCGTCACCATCGACTGCGATGTGCTGCAGGCCGACGGCGGAACGCGCACCGCTGCCATCACCGGCGGTTTCGTCGCGCTTGCCGACGCCGTCGATACCTTGTTGAAAAAACGAGCCCTCAACGCGAATCCAATCCACGGTCAAGTCGCCGCCGTCTCGGTAGGAATCTACCGCGGCACGCCGGTGCTCGACTTGGACTACGCCGAAGATTCGAACGCGGAAACGGATATGAATGTGGTGATGAACAGCGGCGGCGCATTCGTCGAGGTGCAAGGCACCGCCGAGGGCCACGCGTTTCGGCGCCACGAACTCGATCAATTGCTGGACCTCGCAACGCAAGGCATCAGTCGGCTGCATGCGGCACAGCTCGGTGCACGGGCGGCGTAGCGACGCGCCGCGCAGCGATGCCCGGCGTGAGCCGCTGGTCATCGCCACCGGCAATCCCGGCAAGCTGCGCGAATTTCGGGAGTTGCTTGCCGATCTGCCGTTCGATGTCGTGGGTTTGAGCGATCTCGGCTGCGACGCGCCCGAGGAAACAGGCTCGAGCTTTTTGGAGAATGCGGTCCTCAAGGCACGTCATGCCGCCAAAGCGGCCCATGCCGCGGCAATCGCCGACGACTCGGGGCTGGAGGTGGATGCGCTCGGCGGGGCACCGGGGCTCTATTCGGCGAGATACGCAGGGGCGGGCGCCGATGACGCTGCGAACAACGCGAAACTGCTGGCGGCGCTCAAGGCTTCCCCGCTGCAATCGCGCAGCGCACGCTATCGCTGTGCCTTGGTGTTCGTGGCCGGGGAGTCGGACCCGGCGCCGCTGACCGCCGAGGGCGTGTGGGAGGGCCGGATCGTGGATTCACCGCGCGGATCGGCGGGTTTCGGGTACGACCCTTATTTCTGGTTGCCTGAACTCGGCATGACGGCGGCCGAACTTTCTCCTGCCGAGAAGAATCTGCGCAGTCATCGAGGGATGGCGCTGCGCGCGTTGCGCGGACGGTTGGCGGCGCACGGCCAGTCGGCGATGCCGAGACCGTGGGACGCGATAAAAGCGCGGCGCAGCGAGTGAGGTATTTATGGGACAGGACACTATGGCGCATACCGATACGGACGCGATCCGCGGCGCGGTGGCCCCGCTCGCCCTCTATGTGCATTTGCCATGGTGCGTGCGCAAATGCCCGTACTGCGATTTCAATTCGCACCAGCTGAAATCGGCGCGGCCCGACGGCGGGTACATCGATGCGCTCATACGCGACTTCGATGCGGAATGGCCGCTCATTGCGAACCGCCGGATAGACACCGTGTTCTTCGGCGGCGGAACGCCCAGCCTGTTCGACCCCGAAGACTTTGCCCGTTTATTCCACGCGCTGCGCCAGCGCGTCGCGTTCGCGAGCGACGCCGAGATCACGCTCGAGGCCAACCCGGGAACCATCGAGCGCGGCCGTTTTGCCGGTTATCGAGAAGCGGGGATCAATCGCGTATCGCTGGGCGCGCAAAGTTTCGCCGCGGGGGCGCTCGAGCGGCTGGGACGAATACATACGGCGGACGACACGCGGCGTGCGGTCGAGGAGTTGCGCGCCGCCGGCGTCGAGAACTTCAATCTGGATTTGATGTATGCGCTGCCGGAGCAAACGCTCGAGGAAGCGATTTTCGATGTCCGGACCGCGTGCGCGTTGCGCCCGGCGCATATATCGTACTACCAGCTCACGCTCGAACCCGGCACCGTATTCCATGCGCGTCCGCCGCCGCTGCCTGATGAGGAGGCGGCATGGCGTATTCAATCCGAATGCGTGCCGCTGCTGTCGGCAGCGGGCTACCGGCAATATGAAGTTTCCGCCTACGCACGCGAGGGCTTCCAGTGCCGTCACAATCTCAATTACTGGCTGTTCGGCGATTACCTGGGGATAGGTGCCGGAGCGCATGGCAAATTGAGCTTGGAATTGCCTGCGAAAATATTGCGCACGGCGAAGCCCAAACAACCTCGCGAGTTCCAGGAACGCGTTGCCGGCTCGAAGGTCGGCATCGGCGAGAGAAACCTCATCGCGATCGCAGACATACCCTTCGAATTCATGCTCAACGCCCTGCGGCTCAATGAGGGATTTTCCAACGATTGTTTCGAGTCTCGTACCGGTTTGCCCGTGGAGGCCTTCAGGGAGGCTATGCACCAGTCGAGGTCACGCGGCCTTATCGACGCTACTCATAACGGTTGGAAACCTACAGATCTGGGTAGGCGATTCCTAAACGATCTTCAGACGAGTTTCCTTCGGTGAGCTTATGCACACAGAGGACGACTTCCCGCACAAAGGGGTACCTACAGCATATTGCCACTGCACTAGGTCAGATGACGCTTATAACTTATTGAAATATATTTAAAAACCGACTTGTCTATATTTTGACCAAGTTAACATTTATGGGAATTTTCGCTGAGCGAAGCATGCGGCGGCCACACCGTCCACAGAGTTACCCACAGATATTGTGGACAAGGTTGCAGATATCTGACAACCAAGGCCCGGGATGCTCGTCTTGCTGAAATCACCGCGATCTCGTATCATGTCGGGCCCCTTTTTGGACCTAAGCCTTTTAGGTTAGAGATCGGGCCAACTTGGCGTGGCGATAAACATCTTCCAACGAGTTTGGGATTTTATCGATTCTGCCCTCTGAAGACACACGAGGTTCCCATGAAAACCGGCATCCATCCTGATTACAAAGAAATCACCGTCACCTGTACCTGCGGAAATACCTTCCTCACCCGCTCGACCATCGGTCAGGACCTGCAGGTTGAAGTCTGTTCCAACTGCCACCCGTTCTACACCGGGAAGCAGAAGGTCGTGGATACCGGCGGTCGTGTCGACAAGTTCCGCAAGAAGTACGCGGCAGCCGCACCGAAGGCTTGATCCAGAAGGATCGTTTCGAATGCGCATGCGCGGAGAGCAACCGCGCATGCCTTGAGGTCGGCGACGAGCGCCGCGCGCCGTATGCCAAGACGTGCGCCGCTGGCCGCACGCCGCTGGCCGCACGCCCTTGATTCCGCTGTACGACCGTGCAAGGCTGCGGGGTCCTAAATCAATCGAAACATCCCCCGTCGGAAAAGCGCATGAGCACGAAATACGAACTGAAGAATCTCGCCACCGGTAAGTCCACTCAACTCGATGCCATCTCGGGAACCATCGGGCCCGAGGTAATCAATATCTCGAGTTTGACCAAGGATCTGAACGTTTTTACCTTTGATCCGGGATTCATGGCCACCGCCAGCACGGAAAGCAAGATCACCTTTATCGATGGCGATGCGGGCGTTCTTTTGTATCGCGGCTATCCGGTGGAACAACTGGCCGAGAAATCGAGTTTTCTCGAAGTGGCGAATCTGCTCATAAGCGGCAGCTTGCCGACCAAAGCGGGGCTCGACGCCTTCCAGGACTCGATCATGCGCCACACCATGGTCAACGAGCAGCTGCTGCATTTTTTCCAGGGGTTTCATCACAACGCGCACCCGATGGCGATGGTGTCGGCGGTGGTCGCGTCCATGGCCGCCTTCTATCACGACACGACCGACATCAACAATGAGCGGCATAGGGAGATCTTCTCCCACCGGATCATTGCCAAGCTGCCCACGATTGCCGCGGCAGCGTACAAACACACTCTCGGTCAGCCGTTCATTTATCCGCGCAACGATCTGCACTATTGCTCGAACATGCTCAATATGTTCTTCGCGGTTCCGTGCGAACCTTACGCCATCGATCCCGTCGCCGCCGAGGCGCTGGATCTCTTGTTCATCCTGCACGCTGACCATGAACAGAATGCCAGCACGTCGACCGTTCGCTTGGCGGGAAGCACGGGGGCGAATCCCTATGCCGCGATTTCCGCCGGTGTGTCGGCGCTGTGGGGTCCTGCACACGGCGGCGCAAACGAGGCCGTGCTCGACATGTTGGACGGCATCGGCTCCGTCGCGAACATCGATAAGTTCCTCGGACGGGTCAAAGATAAATCCGACAGCGTGCGGCTGATGGGCTTCGGTCACCGCGTCTACAAGAATTTCGATCCCCGCGCCAAAATCATTCGAGGCATGTGCTATCGAGTGCTCGAGAAGCTCGGTAAAACCGACAATCCGCTGTTCGAATTGGCGTTGAAGCTCGAAGAAATCGCCCTCAAGGATGAATACTTCGTATCGCGAAAACTGTACCCGAACGTGGATTTCTATTCGGGCATCATTTACAGCGCGCTGGGAATACCCCGTTCCATGTTCACGGTCATGTTCGCGATCGCGCGCACGGCCGGCTGGGTGGCGCACTGGCAAGAAATGGTTTCCGACCCGCACATGAAAATCGGCCGCCCCCGTCAACTCTACACCGGTCCCACGAAGCGAGATTATCAGCTGATAGAAAAGCGCTGAACCGTGCGAGCGGGGGTCAAAGCTCGATCGGCCGCGCTGGCGGCGCTGGTCCTCGCCGCCGCTGCACAGGCTGAGCCGAGCGCGGCTGCCCCGGAAAAAAATATTTGTGCCGATGCCGCAAGCCCCTTGGCCCTGGGCTCGGCGCAGTGGAATGGCTGGGGGCGCGACGTCGAGAACACGCGCTACCAACCGGAACCCGCCATTCGCGCCACCGACGTCCCCAAGCTCGCATTGAAATGGGCCTTTGGATTTCAGGGCAGTGCGGTGGCCGGTCAACCGACGGTGGTCGATGGCCGCTTGTTCGTCGCGAGTTCGACCGGCCGCGTCTATTCGCTGGATTCCAAGACGGGATGCACGTACTGGACTTTTGACGCTTCGGCCGGCATCCGCACCGCGATTTCCATCGGGGAGTTCGCTCCTTCAAGAAGCGCGGCCGCGCCCAAATATGCCGCGCCACGGCGCAAGCATGGCGACTCCAAAAAATCGAAGCATAAGTACACCCTGGCTCATCTCGATATTCTGAAGGCGCCAAGCGCTGCTTTTTTCGGCGACGATAGCGGCGCGGTCTACGCGCTCGACGCGCAGCGAGGCATCTTGCTCTGGAAGACCCAGGTCGACTCGCATCCGCTCGCACGCATCGTGGGAGCGCCGACGCTCTACCACAATCGGCTTTTTGTGGTGGTCTCGTCGAACGAACAGAGCGCCGCCTCGGATTCGACCTACGCCTGCTGTACATTTCGCGGCAGCATCGCGGCCCTGGATATGACCACCGGACATCTCCTGTGGAAAACCTACCCCATAGCCGAGGAGCCGCGGTCCTACGGTACGAATGCGGCGGGCGGCCCAGAACTCGGACCCGCCGGCGGCGCCGTTACGGCAGCACCGACTATCGACAGCAAACGCAACATGATTTATGTGGGGACCGGCGGCTCGTTGACCGAAATCGGCCAACGGCAGACCGACGCGGTGCTGGCGCTCGATTTGATCGATGGGCAGGTGCGTTGGGCCAAACAATTCGCCCGGCCCGATAAGACGGGAGCTGCGGAGTTCGTCAGCTCGCCGATTCTGCGGACCTTGGCGGACGGCAAACAGATGCTTCTGGCAGGCCAAAAGTCGGGCGTGGTCTATGCTCTTGATCCCGATCATAGCGGCGAGGTGTTGTGGCAAACCAAGGTCGCCGAGGACGGCGTTCCCGGCGGTATCGAATGGGGTCCCGCCGCGGACCACAGCAAGCTCTATGTTGCATTGTCCGGCCTGGTGGCGGAGCCCGACAACACCGCGGGCGGTATCGCGGCGCTCGATATGAAAACGGGAACCAAGCGTTGGTACACGCCCTCGCCGTCGCCGGCCTGTAGCTGGGGGCCCGGGGCCTGCTCGCATGCTCAGGCGCAGGCGGTCACGGTCGTTCCCGGAGTCGCCTTCTCGGGTTCCATGGACGGCCATCTGCGGGCCTATTCCACCATCAACGGCAAAGTCGTATGGGATTACGAGACAGCGAAGGAGTTTCTCACCATCAACGGCATCAAGGCGAGCGGCGGCTCCTTGGACCAGGGCGGCGCCACGATCGTGAACGGCGTCGTATACATCAATTCAGGTTACGCCCAACGTCACGGCCAGCCGGGCAACGTTCTGCTGGCATTCTCGGTCGCCGGTAAATAGGTGCGCAACCTCTCCATGATCCGATCCAAACGTTGTTATGTCCTTGGTGTTTTCCTGTGCCACGGCGTCTTGGCGTCCGGCGCCGGCGCTGCTGTGCATGCGCAGCCTGGCGACGCCCCGGCAAACATCGAGAATTCGGTGGTCAAGGTCTTTTCGACCATGCGCTATCCCGACCCCTTCAAGCCCTGGACCAAGCAGGCACCCAGCGAAGTCAGCGGGTCCGGCGTCGTTATCGAAGGTAAACGCATTCTGACCAACGCTCATGTGGTGATGTACGCGAGCCAGGTTCAAGTCCAAGCAAGCGCGGCGGGCGATAAAGTATCGGCAACGGTGGTGGCCGTGGCGCCGGGTATCGACCTCGCCGTTTTGCAGCTCGACGACCCGATATTCTTCGACACCCATCCGGCGGTGGCGCGCGCCAGCAAACTGCCGCACATCAAGGATGCCGTCTTGGCTTACGGCTTTCCCACGGGAGGCAACTCGCTGTCCATCACCAAGGGCATCGTGTCGCGCATCGAATTCGTTTCATACAACTACCCGGTGTCCGGCCTGCGTATCCAGGTGGATGCGGCGATCAATCCGGGCAACAGCGGCGGACCGGCCATCGCCGGCGACAAGATGATCGGCCTCGCCTTCAGCAAGTTGAGCGGAGATGCGCAGAACATCGGATACATCATTCCCAATGAGGAAGTGGAGCTATTCCTCAAGGACATTGCCGATGGGCACTACGACGGCAAACCGGCGATGTACGACGATTTGCAGACTCTCGAGAATCCGGCGCTGCGCGACTATTTGAAGCTGGATAAGAGCGTCGAAGGCATGGTGGTTCACCGCCCCTCCAGCACCGACGAGTCCTATCCGCTGAAGGAATGGGACATCGTCACCCGCATCGGCGATGCGCGCATCGACAATCAGGGTATGGTCAAGCTGGACAAGGATTTGCGCGTGAGCTTCGGCTATCTGATTCAAGCTGCGGCGAGCAACGGCAAGCTTCCGCTGACCGTGGTGCGTGCCGGCAAGACCGTAGCCGTCCAATTGTCCGTATCGTCGGAGCATCCGACTCTGGTCACGGATCTGCGCGGCGAGTACCCGTCTTATTTCATTTATGGGCCGCTGGTGTTTTCACCGGCGACCTGGCAGCTGGTATCGAGCCTCGAGAACAACGCCGGCTTGATGAGGATGTTGAGTTTCGTGAAGAGCCCATTGGTCACACGAGCGCTCGACGAACCCGACGGCAATCTGCAGGAACTCGTGGTGGTCTCTTCGCCGTTTTTCCCGCACAAGATCGTCAACGGCTATTCCAATCCCGCGGGGTCGGTGGTGTATTCGGTGAACGGCACTCGCGTCAAGAGCCTGCGCCATATGGTCGCAGTGCTGCGCGATCTCAAGGATACCTTCGTCACCATCGAATTCGACCAGAAAGGCGGCGAGGCTCTGGTGTTCTCACGGCAGGCCATCATGAGCGCCACGGACGAGATCTTGATGGACAACGGGGTGCGGGCTCAAGGATCGCCGGACACATTGGCGGTTTGGCAGGAAAAAGGCGGGAAGTAGCCGCGCGTATCCCGCCCGGCGCTTTGCCGCCGCACGCAACCCATCAATTGGCGTCGACCAACTCCGATACTTCGCGTGCATCGGCTCTTTTCATGGGTCGGCCGTCCACCGGCGAATAGGGCGACTGGCGAATGCCGTCGATGGGAAATACCGTGGCATCGACCGTGCGGCCATTGGCATCGAACCTGAGAGCCGGATAACTGACGCTGCGTTCAGCGTCCATTTTGACGCGGCGCTCGTAGAACTCATGGGGAACGCCGATTTCGAGCAGTTTGATCGCCACGGACTCGGACCGATCGGCGAACAAGTGCAGGTTGATGTCGCTGTAGTTGGTGGCCGTCCCGGTGAGCACCGACCCCACCAACCGCGGTTGAAACTCATCCAGCATACGCATGGTGTCGAGCGCGATACGCCGCTGTTCCTTCAGGGTGTGGTCGTGGGAGTCGCGTCCGAAGAGCCGTTGATGCTCGCGCAGGGCCGCTTCGATCTCGATATTCTTGGGTAGAACGGCCACATCGTTGACTCCCAGCCGGTCGGCCGCCTTGCGCTTGGCCTGCAGGAAATCCTCGATTCCGTGTTCGGCCATGATCCGTGCCGCTTCTTGGGCGAGGGCTCTGCGCAGATCTTCGGCTCGTTGTGAAAATTTCTTAGGCATACCTAATACAAGCTCCTGAGACGGACCCCTGGCAGCTGCGGGACTTGCATTTCCCTTGCTCCGCAGGCGACTTTTTCCAATGAACTAGAATAGCGGTTTGTCGCCATCCGTCAGCGGGTTCTGATTGTTGGGCCCCTCATAGACTTCGGTCTTGGGCAGATTACCCTCGATGAATTTTTCCATGATCCCATTGGGATTATCGGAACTTGCCAGGAGGCCGCTGTCGGGCGATATACGCACGGTCACGATGCCGTCGGGGACGGGAACCGGGTGGCGGGGCGCACCCGCCAGCGCCACACGCATGAAATACGTCCATGTGGGTACCGCAGCGCGAGCGCCCTCCTCGCCATCGCCGAGTGATCGATCCTGATCGAATCCCGTCCAGACGGTGGTGACCAGATCGCCATTGAAACCATTGAACCAGGCATCGTGATGGTCGTTGGTGGTGCCGGTTTTGCCCGCGATGTCGTCGCGGTTGAGCACGCGGGCACCCATGCCGGTGCCGTGTTTGATGACGTCGGCCATCATGTCCGACAGCAGATAGGCGACTTGAGGCCTAATGATTTGGGGTGCGAGGTTCTTCTGGGGTATCAGAGACTTACCGTCGTGCGCGCCGGTATCGAGAAGGGACGCACGCGCGGCCGCGGCCACCCTCGCGGACGGGGTCGACGCCGGATCCGAGGTGCGGCCGCACTCGAAGCAAGCGACCGACGGATTCGCCTGGACCAACGTCTTACCGCCGGCATCTTCGATGCGATCGATGTAGTACGAGCTCACCCGGAAACCGCCGTTGGCGAAGGTCGCGTAGCCATTGGCCACCTGCAGCGGACTCAGCGAGGCCGTGCCCAGCGCCATGGTGAGGTCATTGGGCAGCTGCGACTTGTCAAAGCCGAAGCGCTGCACATAGTTCCAGGTGTAGTCGCCGCCGATTTCGCGCATCAGGCGCACCGACACCAAATTGCGGGAATGCACCAGCGCTTCCCGCAGTCGGATGGGACCGAAGAACTTGTTCTCGGATTCTTTGGGCCGCCACGCCTGTTCCATACCGGCTTCGTCGATGACGATGGGCGCGTCCATGATGACGCTCGCGGGCGTAAAACCCTTGTCGAACGCCGCCGCGTACACGAAGGGTTTGAAACCCGAGCCGGGTTGGCGCCGGGCCTGGGTCACGCGGTTGAACTTGCTCTGGAAAAAGTCGAAACCACCCACCAAGGCGACCACCGCGCCGTCCTTGGGGTCCACCGAAACCAGTGCGCTCTGTGCCTCGGGAACCTGCACGAACTGCAAGGATTCAGCCGTGTTGCCTACCGTGTAGATCACGTCGCCGCGGCTGAAAATCTCCGCGGCTTGAGTGGGCGCACGATCTACTTTTTCATCCGGCAGTTCGCGGCGCGCCCACGACAATTTCTCCCAGGGCAGCGTGACCGGCCCCAAGTTCTTGACGTAGATCTTGGCGCTCTTCGCCTCGATGCTTTGCACGATGGCCGGCCGCAGGCCGCCGATGGCGGGAAACTCCTCGAGCTCGAGTTCCAAATTGGCGGCGGAGGTGAGTTTCGATGGATCGACCTTCGCGGTGGCCCCGCGCCAGCCGTGGCGGCGATCGTACTCGAGAAGTCCGGTGCGCAGCGCCACGGTGGCCGCGCCCTCCAGGCGCGAATCAATGGTGGTATACACCCGGTACCCGGCGGTGTAGATGCTGTCGCCGTATTTGGCCTGCATTTCATTGCGTACCATTTCCGCCACATAGGGCGCATCGACTTCGATGGTGGGACCGTGCAGCCGCGATTCCATCGGCGTCGCATTGGCCTGATCGTATTCGGCTCGGGTGACGTAGTTGAGATCGCGCATGCGCCCCAGCACGTGCGCGCGGCGAACCTTCGCCGCTTCGGCGCTGGCTACCGGGTTGACCACCGACGGAGCGGTCGGAATACCGGCCAACGTCGCCATTTCCGCCAGATTCAACTGATCCAGGCTCTTGCCGAAGTACACCTCGGCCGCGGCCGCCACCCCATAAGAACGTTGCCCCAAAAAGATCTTGTTCGCGTAGAGCGAGAAGATCTCTTCCTTGGTGAACTCGGATTCCATGAGCAGCGATATATAGACTTCGCTCATTTTCCGCTTCATATCGCGCCGCGGCGTCAAGAACATGTCGCGGGACACCTGCATGGTGATGGTGCTCGCGCCCTGACTGATCCTGCCGGCTTTGAAGTTGGCCACGGCGGCTCGCAAAATGCCTTGCCAATCAACGCCATGGTGTTGAAAAAAGCGGTCATCTTCGGTGGCCAGGAACGCCTGAATCAGCTTTTTGGGGAGCTGGTCATAGCGCACGGGAATGCGGCGCTGGTCGCCGATCGCCGCAATCAGCCGGCCGTCGCGCGTGTAGACGCGCAGCGGCACCTGCAGTTGCACGTCGCGCAGGCTGCCGACATCGGGCAGGGCGGGCTTCAAATAGACATATGCACAGACATTTGCGAATGCAATCAGTGCGATTACAGCCACAAGAGCCACACAAATGCGCGAGATGAGAACTAGGTAACGTTTGGTCACTGAAAACCGTTCAAACTTATTGCACTCCGGCGGTGGGCGAAGCATATTACCGCCGGTTACACGGGCATACTCATCGAAAGATGAGGACGCAAAGCCACCGGTCTAAGGGTTTGAAGCCTAGGACAGCGGGGTTGCCAGACCAAGCTTAACCAATCGCCCGGCGAGTGCCGGCGACATTGTAGAGGTCTGAATGGATGATTTGAAGCGTCCTAGATTTCGCTGCGGACCGTTCGTAGTTCGCACTTTTCCATGCCCGGTGTGCTCGGCGGTGATTACCGTGAGTAGCTTCACGTTCTATTTAACAGTTTCTTGCTAAGTTGCACTGGCGTAGCTAATCTCGCACAGCATTTCGACCTCCAAGGTACTGAGTAAAAAGGGAAAAAATTTGTGTGGTCGTTTGGAAAAAGATATCGCCCCTTACTAGGGCTTGACATAACCACCTCGTCTGTGAAGCTCATTGAGCTCACGATGTCGGGGGGCCAGTACCGGGTTGAGTCGTACGCAGCGGAGCCTACTCCGCACAACGCCATCAACGAAAAAGCCATCGTGGATGCCGAGGCCGTCGGCGAGGCGATCCGCCGGGCGGTCAAGCGCTCCGGCGCCAAGAGCCGCCTGGCCGCGATCGCGATCTCAGGCGATGCCGCCATCACGAAAGTCATTCAAATGCCCAAGAATCTCGGTGAGAACGAGCTCGAGGGTCAGGTCGAGATGCAGGCGGATCAGTACATCCCCTTCCCGATGGAGGAAGTGAGCTACGACTATCAAGTCGTCGGTCCGTCGGAAAAAGATCCGGATATGTTGGACGTGCTATTGGTCGCCACTCGCACGGAGAACGTGGAACAGCGGCAGGCCGCTGTGCAGGCCTCCGGGCTGACCGCGCACATCGTCGATGTGGAAGCCTTCGCGTTGGAAAATGCCTGCGCATTGATGCGCCACCAGATGCCCGATGGCGGCTTGGACCGAACCGTGGCAGTCGTCGATTTCGGCGCCAGCAGCACCACGTTCAGCGTCCTGCGCGATATGAAAGTCATTTACACGCGCGATTTTGCCTTCGGCGGCCAGCAGCTCACCGAGGAAATCATGCGCACCTATGGGCTCTCCATGGAAGAGGCCGGCCGAGCCAAGAAGGAAGGCGGTTTGCCCAGCAACTACCAGCCCGAGGTGCTCGACCCGTTCATCGACGACATGACCCAGCAGGTCAGCCGCTCGCTGCAGTTTTATCTCGCTTCAGGCAGCGGCCGGTCGCAACCCGACCAGATACTGATCTGCGGCGGCTGCGCCAACATACCCGGGGTAGCGGATGTCATTTCGAGCCGCGTCGGCGTACCCGCCGATAAGGGCGACCCGCTCGGCAACATGAAAGTGTCATCCAAGGCCAAGGCGCAAGCGGTAGGCCGCGACGCCACGGCACTACTAACCGCCTGCGGCCTCGCGCTGCGAAGCTTTGACTGAGAGCTGCCATGCCGCGTATCAACCTACTTCCTTGGCGTGAACAAGAACGTAAAGTACGGCGTCGCGAATTCATGGTCGCCGCCGGCGCCGCCGTGTTCGCCGGAATCGTATTTATGGGAGCCGGCAAGCTGCTCTATTCGGGTTGGATCGACGCTCAGATCGAGAAAAACAATCTCCTGAAGAAAGAGATCGTGAAACTCGACGCGCAGATTGCCGATATTCAGGATCTCGAGAACCGCAAGCAGCGTTTGGTGGCCCGTATGGAGATCATCGAGAGACTGCAACGCAAGCGCCCTGAAATAGTGCATCTATTCGACGAACTCGTGAAGACCGTTCCGGAGGGCATCTATCTCACGCAGCTCAAAGAGAACGGCAACAAGCTGGAGATCCATGGAGTGGCGCAGTCGAGCACCCGCGTGTCGACCTTCATGAGAAATATCGATGCGTCCTCGTGGATGGACAACCCAACGCTGCAAGTCGTCGAGGCCGCCAAAGATTCTCCCACCGGCGGCTCAAGTTTCACGTTATTCACCGATACGGTGGGAGTGAATCTCGAAGACGGCGGCGAATCAACGGTCAAGAAGGTTGCGGCGAAATGAATTTCATCGATCAACTTCGTACTCTGGATCCGCGCGACGTGGGCCGCTGGCCGGTGGCCGTGCGCGGCTTCTTCGTGCTGCTCACCTTCGTCGTGTGCGCCGCCGTTGCTTGGTACATGTTCGTCTGGAACGACGATCGGCCCATATTGCAGAAGGCGGAGGCGGACGAATTGGACTTGCGCAAACAGTTCGAGAACAAGCAGCAGCGCGCCGCCAATCTCGACGCTTACAAAGCGCAGCTCGGGGAAATGGAGCGCAGCTTCGGCGCGATGCTGCGGCAATTGCCCGGCAAGACCGAGGTGCCGAATCTGTTGGTGGACATTTCGCAAACCGGCCTCGCGGCGGGCCTGCAAGAGAAGCTGTTTCAGCCCGCGGGCGAGCAGAGCAAGGGCTTTTACGCGGAGCTGCCGATCAAGATTCGGCTCGTCGGCACTTACCATGAGTTCGGCACGTTCGTCAGCGGCATCGCCGCGCTGCCGCGCATCGTAACGCTGCACGACATTCAGATCACCCCCGTGAACGACAAGGCCGGAGGCTACGACAATTTGACCATGGATGTGACCGCCAAGACCTATCGTTATATCGAAGACGAAGGCGGACGCGCAGCGCCGAAAAAGAAGTCAGGAGGCGCGACGTGAGAAGCACACTGGGTGCTCGCGTGGTTGGTATGGCCGTACTCGCGAGCTTCATGGCGGCCGGCTGTTCCGGCGGTCAATCCGATCTGCAAAAGTGGATCGCCGACACCAAGAAAAAGCCGGGCGGGCGCATTCAGGCGCTGCCCGAAGTGAAGCCTTACGAAACCTTTGTGTATGGGGCGGGCGTGATGCGTTCGCCGTTCCAGCCGCAGGGTCCGGGTGCAATCGGCGGCGGCAGCGCGAGTCTGCGGCCAAGTTCGCGCCGCAACCGCGAGTTTCTCGAAGGATTCTCGCTCGACACGCTGAAGATGGTCGGCACATTCAAAGTGGGCAGCAGCTTTTACGGGCTCGTGCAATCGAAGGACGGCCTCGTGCACAAGGTGCAGCCCGGCAATTATCTTGGACAGAACGATGGGAAAGTCACCGATATCAGCGGCAGTAGAATTAGTCTCGTCGAAATCATACCGGACGGTCTCGGCGGCTACATCGAGCGACCGGCCTCATTGGCATTGAGTGATTGAGGCCACAGGGAGAAAGAAGCATGATCAGATTTCAAATACGCCCGACGACTTGGGCAATGGTGCTCGTCGCATTGTCGGCGCTCACATTCAAGGCGCATGCCGCGGACCCGAACAAGCTCGAGTCCATCGACGTCCAGACGTTGTCGGGACAGCAGGTACAGCTCAAGCTGCACATGAGCGGCCCGGCGCCGGAGCCTCTGCCCTTCACCATCGATAAGCCGGCGCGCATCGCGTTCGATTTGCCGAACACGACCCTGGCGCTGCCCTCGCGGCGAGTGGACGTGCGTTCCGGCGGCGTCGATTCCGTGCTGGCGGCCGAAGCCAATGGACGGACGCGCTTGGTGGTCAATGTGGACTCCTTGCTTCCCTACACCTCCAAGGTCGACGGCAATACCATCGTCATTACTCTCGGCAATCAGCCGGGAGAGTCGCTCGCCAAGAACGCGGTCGCCCGCGCGGGTTCCGGCCAGGCGGCGGCGGCCGCCGGCGAACGAACCATTCGCACCATCGATTTTCGGCGCGGTTCCGACGGCACCGGCCGAGTGATCGTGCAGCTCAGCGATCCGCGTACGCCCGTGAACGTGCGTCAGGAAGGCAATCAAGTCGTCGTCGACTTCACCGGCACGCTCATGCCGAAGAATCTCATGCGTCGATATGACGTGATGGATTTCGCGACGCCGGTGCAGACCGTCGATGCGATTCGGGTGGAAGGCAGTTCACGGCTCGTAATCAGCGCACAGGGCGATTTCGAACAGCTCGCGTACCAGTCCGACAATCAGTACACCATCGAGATCAAGCCATCGCTGAAGCGCGCGAACGCCGAAGAGAAGAAGGAATACACCGGCGAGCGCCTTACCTTGAATTTCCAAGACATCGACGTCCGTTCGGTGCTGCAATTGCTTGCCGATACCAGCGGTCAGAACATCGTGGTGAGCGACTCGGTCGCCGGCAATTTGACGCTGCGCCTGCAGAACGTTCCCTGGGATCAGGCGCTCGACATCGTGCTGCGCACCAAGGGATTGGACAAGCGGCGCCAGGACAATGTCATCATCATCGGTCCGACCGAGGAACTCGCGAATCGCGAGAAGGCGGAACTCGCAGCCCGGCGGGAAGTGCAGGAGCTGTCGCCGGTGCGCTCGGAATTCATGCAGGTCAATTATGCGAAGGTGTCGGACCTGGCGAAACTCATCAAGTCCGGGAGCGGGAAGGACTCCATGCTGTCGGCGCGCGGCAGCCTGTCCATCGACGACCGCACCAACACCTTGCTGGTGCAAGATACCGCCGAGAAATTGGCCGACATCCGCCGCCTCGTGCAGGCCCTGGACGTGCCCGTCAGGCAAGTGCTGATCGAAGCACGCATCGTGATCGTCAACGATACCTTCGAGCGCGATCTGGGCGCGCGGTTCGGCATCACCACGGCGCAGCAAAATGGCAGTAACGGATTGCTGGCCGTGACCGGCAACGGCGTGGGTGCGGACACCTTGACCGGTTCGGCTGCCAATAATCTTTCGACCGGCAAGCCCGTCTTCCCGGTGACGGCGCCCATTCTGGACAATCGCTACCAGGTCAATCTGCCGGTTGCGAATCCCGCGGGAACCATCGGCATCTCGTTGCTCCACGGCGCCAACCTACTCGATCTGGAACTCTCGGCGGCGCAAAATGAAGGCCGCGGCGAAGTCATCTCCTCGCCGCGGGTCATCACGGCGAACCAGAAGGCGGCGACTATCATGCAGGGTGTCGAGATTCCGTATCAGGAATCGGCATCGAGCGGGGCGACCACCACGCAATTCAAGAAAGCCGTGCTGTCGCTCAAGGTGACGCCGCTGATCACGCCCGACAACCGCGTGATCTTGGATCTCGACGTCAATGATGACTCGGTGGGCCAGTTGGTGCAGAGCGCCACCGGCGGTTCGGTACCCTCCATCGACACCCGCGAGATCCTGACCCAGGTATTGGTCAACGACGGTCAGACCGTGGTTCTCGGCGGCATCCTCGAAACCACCAAGACCACGTCGACCAACAAAGTACCCTATCTAGGCGATATTCCGGTGTTGGGCCACCTGTTCAAGACGACGACCGACATCAACAACAAGAAAGAGCTGTTGATCTTCATCACGCCCAAGATATTGCGCGAAGGATCGAATCTTTACTGATCGCGGCCGTCCGGCCGCTTTGACTGCCTTATTTCGCCGAGCGGAGCGTACCGGCCTCCGCTCGGCGACGTGTGGAGCCAGGTCGTCTATGATCGCGGGCCAATGCTGTTCACACGAAACATCTTCCTCATTGGCCCCATGGGATCCGGCAAGACGGCGGTGGGCCGGCACCTTGCCCGGCTGTTCCGTTTCACTTTTCACGACAGCGATGCGGACATCGAGGCCAAGACCGGTGTCGATATTTCATACATTTTCGAAAAAGAAGGCGAGGCCGGGTTCAGGGTCCGCGAGCGGGAATCCATTGAGCGCCTGACGCGGCTGGAATCCATCGTCTTGGCGACCGGCGGCGGGGCCGTGATCGACGTGGAAAATAGGCGGGTCCTCGCCGCGCGCGGGGTGGTCGTCTATCTCGAGACCTCGATAGACCAGCAAATCGAACGTACGCGCCACGCCCGGCACAGACCGCTTTTGAACGACACGGATCCGGAAGAAAAACTGAAGGAACTCATGCTGCGAAGGGCCGCCCTGTACGCGGAAATCGCGAATATCACCGTTTCGACGGATGGCCGGCGCGTGCAGCTGGTGGCGGAGGAGATTCACCACGAGCTTCGCCGGGCGCACGGCCCGTAAGGGTATAATCCCCAGGCCGTGCAAACACTCAAGGTAGACGTCGGACACACGAGTTATCCCATCGCGATCGGGCCCGGCTTGTTAGGCGATCGCGCGCTGCTCGACTCGCTGATTGGCGGCCGGGATCTCGGCCTGGTTACCAACACGACGGTGGCGGAACTTTACCTGGAGAAGTTGCGCGCCACGCTCAGCGGCCGCCGCATCGGCCAATGCGTGCTTCCCGACGGCGAGCAGTACAAGACGCTGCAGACTGCGGCCCTGGTGTTCGACGCGTTGGTCGGAGCGAAGCTGAATCGTGATGCGACCATCCTGGCATTGGGAGGCGGGGTGGTAGGCGACATCGCGGGCTTCGCGGCCGCCTGTTATCAGCGCGGCATCGGCTACGTCCAGATACCGACGACATTGCTTGCGCAAGTGGATTCCTCGGTCGGCGGCAAGACCGGCGTCAACCACCCGGGCGGCAAGAACCTCATCGGCGCCTTCTATCAACCCCTGGCCGTCATAGCCGATACGGATACTCTGGCGACGCTGCCGGACCGTGAATTGCGCGCCGGGCTCGCCGAAGTCATCAAATACGGCTGCGTCTGGGATGAGCCGCTGTTCGACTGGCTGGACCGCAATATTGAAAAGCTCAGGAACCGCGATGCCGAGGCGCTGGCCTATGCCATTCGACGATCCTGCGAAATCAAGGCGGCGGTTGTCGCTCGGGATGAACGCGAAAACAATCTTCGGGCCATATTGAATTTCGGCCATACGTTCGGACACGCAATCGAATCGGCGACCAATTACGATACGTATCTGCATGGCGAAGCGGTTGGACTCGGCATGTTGCTCGCCACGGATTTGTCGTGCCGTCTCGGACTCATAGACCGCGGCGCCGAAGATCGCGTACGCGACCTCTTGGCGCGCGCCGGATTGCCCATCGACCCGCCGCGCATCGGCGCGGCACGAGCGTTCGATTTGATGCAAATGGACAAAAAGGTCCTGGCCGGAACCCTGCGGCTGGTGTTGCTGGAAAAACTCGGACGTGCCGTCGTGAGCGGCGCGTACGCGAAGAGTGCGCTCGATGCCACGTTGAGCGAGCATTTCGCGTGACGGAACTTGCGGCGTATGCCTCGCACGACGATCAATCGCGCGGTCGACGTTATCCCGAAGCGCCGCCCCCCTATCGCTCGGAATACCAGCGTGATCGAGACCGAATCGTCCATTCCACGGCGTTCCGCAGGCTGGTGTACAAAACCCAGGTTTTCGTCAATCACGAAGGCGACCTATATCGGACCCGGCTCACGCATTCGCTCGAGGTTGCGCAAATCGCCCGGACCATTGCACGCGCGCTTGGGCTGAACGAGGTGTTGTCGGAAGCGATCTGCCTCGCCCATGACGTCGGCCACACGCCGTTCGGACACGCGGGCCAGGATGCGCTCAACGAATGCATGATGGACTTCGGCGGTTTCGAGCATAATCTGCAGTCGTTGCGCGTGGTCGACGAGCTCGAAGAGCATTATGCCGACTTCAATGGATTGAACTTGAGCTTCGAATGCCGTGAGGGCATTCTGAAGCATTGTTCTTACAACAACGCATTGCACCTCGGAGAATTGGGCGAACGCTTCATCAAGCGCCAGCAGCCGGGGCTCGAGGCGCAGCTGGCCAATTTTGCCGATGAGATCGCTTATAACAATCACGATGTGGACGATGGAATACGCGCCGGCCTCATCACCGTGGAGCAATTGCTCGGGGTGCCTCTGTTCCTCGCATATCACCAAGAAGTCATGGCGAAATACCCGGATCTCGCGGGCCGCCGCCTCGTGTTCGAAATTCTGCGCCGCATGATCAACCGGCTGGTTTCGGATCTGATCGATTCCTCGGCAGCGCGCCTGCGCGAGTCCGGGGTTCGGTCGATCGCCGATGTGAGAGCGCAGCCCAATCCCTTGATCGGATTCAGCGACGCTACACGGGACCTCAACCATGCGCTGAAGTCTTTTCTGCGCGAGCAGGTCTACAAGCATTACAAAGTGAGACGCATGACATCCAAGGCGCGCCGCGTCGTCGTCGCCCTCTTTGATGCGTTTCTGAACGATCCGAGCCTGATGCCCGACGAACACAAGGAAACCGGCGCGCGCTTGGAACTGGCGCTGGGAACCGCCGGCCGGGCGCGCGCGGTCGCCGACTATATTGCGGGAATGACCGACCGCTACGCCATTCTCGAGCACCGCCGGTTGTTCGACCCGAGCGAGCGGACGTGACTGCCGTGTTGAAGAACGATTTGCTGCTGCGCGCCCTGCTCCGGGAACCGACGCCGCGGCGGCCCATTTGGTTGATGCGGCAGGCGGGACGATATTTGCCGGAATATCGCGCAACCCGCGCGCGCGCCGGGAATTTCTTGGCGATGTGCACCAATCCGCAGATTGCCTGCGAAGTTACCTTGCAACCCGTCGATAGATTCCCCTTGGACGCTGCCATCTTGTTTTCGGACATTCTGACGATTCCCCATGCAATGAATCTCGGGCTGGATTTCGAGACCGGCGAAGGTCCGAAATTCGAACGGCCCGTGCGCTGCGCCGCCGACGTCGATAAGCTCGGGATCCCGGATCCGGGCCGAGAACTTCGCTACGTGATCGACGCCGTCGCGCTGGTCCGCCGGGAATTGGGCGGCCGGGTGCCCCTGATCGGTTTCGCCGGGAGTCCGTGGACGGTCGGCACGTACATGGTCGAAGGCGGCGGCAGCAAGACCTTCGGTCTCATCAAGCGCATGATGTACGAGTCTCCCAAGGTGCTGCATCGCTTGCTCGACGTGCTGGCGCAATCGACTATTTTATATCTTAACGCGCAGATCGCCGCCGGCGCGCAAGCCGTCATGTTGTTCGACACCTGGGGCGGAGTACTGACGCCCGCGCAGTACGAAGAATTTTCGCTGCGCTACATGGCGAAGGTGATCGACGCATTGACGCGTGAGAGCGATGGGCGCCGAGTCCCCAACATCGTGTTCACCAAGGGCGGCGGCGCATGGCTGGGGAAGATCGCGGCGATCGGCTGCGACGCGGTCGGCGTCGACTGGACGACCGATCTTGGCGCTGCTCGCAAAGCGGTCGAGGGGCGGGTTGCCTTGCAGGGCAATCTTGATCCGTCGGCGCTGTTCGCGCCGCCGGAAACGCTGCGCGCTCAAACCCGGCGAGTGCTCGATAGCTATGGAGCCGGAGCCGGGCACGTGTTCAACCTGGGCCATGGCATCACGCCCGATGTCCACCCGGAACGCGTTGCGGTGTTGGTGGATTCGGTGCAGAACTACGTATTGACCTAGGGCTCCCGGGTCAACGAACGATCGCGCTGGGCGCGGATTTCGATGCGGCGGTTGCGGCCGCGCGCAATTCGTCCCGCAATGCCCGGCGCAGAATCTTGCCCACATTGGTTTTCGGCAGCTCAGTGCGGAAATACACGTGTCGCGGGACTTTGTATCCGGTGAGCTCGGTTCGACAGTGCGCGATCAATGCCTGGGCGGTAAGATTCGGGTCCTTCTTTACCACGAATAGCGCGACAACCTCGCCGGAAGCCGCGTCTGCCTGTGCAACCGCGGCGACTTCCAGGACGCCGGGATGTTCCGCGGCAACGCTCTCGACTTCGTTCGGATAGACGTTGAAGCCGGAGACCAGGATCATGTCCTTCTTGCGATCCTCGAGGTAAACGAAGCCCGCGGCGTTTATGCGGCCGATGTCGCCGGTTCGCAGCCAGTCGCCGAACATCACTTTTTCGGTCTCACCCGGGTGGTTCCAATAGCCGCGCATGACCTGCGGCCCGAATACGCAGATTTCGCCGACCGTGTTGGTGGCGACTTCCTTGCCGTCGTCATCGCGAATCGAGACATCGGTCGAGGGGAGGGGCAGTCCGATGCTGCCGTTGAAATCGGCGCCGATCGGATTGGCGGTTGCAACCGGCGAAGTCTCGGTGAGTCCCCATCCTTGAGTCATCACGCAGCCCGTGACCTTCTTCCATCGCTCCGCGACGACGCCTTGCAAAGCCATGCCCCCGGCAAAGGATACGCGCAGGGCGCTGAAGTCCACGGCTTCGAATCCGGGCGTGTGGAGCAAAGCGTTGAACAATGTGTTGACGCCGCTGATGAAGTTGAACTTGTGTTTTTTGAGCTCGGCCACGAATGCGGGACAATCTCGCGGGTTGGTGATCAACACGTTGCACGCACCGAAAGGCAGAAAAGCGAGGCAATTCGTGGTGAGCGCAAAGATATGATAAAGCGGCAATGCAGTAATGACGACGCGGGCGCCGCCTGCCTGCATCGCGGGAAATATCCAGGAAGTGGTTTGCAGCACGTTGGCGACCATATTGCGATGGGTGAGCATGGCCGCCTTGGCGACGCCGGTCGTGCCGCCGGTGTATTGCAGAAATGCGATGTCGTCCGGGCCGAGCGCGGCCGGGTCGAACTTCAGGCCGAGTCCGGCGGAGAGCACGCTCTTGAATGTCACCGCGCCCGGCATGCTCCAAGCCGGGATCTGCTTGCGGACATGGCGCAGCACGAAATTCACGATGAAGCCGCGCGGCAGCCCGAGGAGGTCGCCGATGCGGGTCACCAGGACTTTCTTGAGGCCGGTGCGCGGCAGCACCTGCTGCAGTACATGTGCGAAGTTCTCGACGATGACGATGCACTTCGCTCCGGAATCTTTGAGCTGGTGTTCCAATTCGCGAGCGGTGTACAACGGATTGGTATTGACTACCACCATGCCGGCGCGCAGCACGCCGAACAAGGCGATCGGGTATTGCAGGATGTTCGGCATCATCAGCGCGACCCGGTCGCCCGCCGCAAGACCCGATTTTTTCTGCAGCCACGCTGCGAACGCTCTGGAGAGTTCATCCAGCTGTGCGAAAGTCAGGGTCGCGCCCAAATTGACATAGGCCGGCTTGTTGCCGTGGGTCGCCACGGCTTCGTCGAACAGATCCCTGAGCGAGGCATACTCGTCTGGGTCGATGTCGGTCGGTACACCGGCCGGATACTGCTGTAACCAAGTTCGCTCCACTCGGGCACTCCGTGTTTTTTGTCCCGCGTGTATAGCACCGGTTCGGGGTGCCAGCAACGTTCTTCGCCGGCCGGAGTAGACTGCGCTGATATGAAAATCTCTCGATTGTGGATCTTGAGTGCATTGGTCGCACTGTCCGGTTGCGTTCACGGCTTCGGTTGCCTGCTTCTTCAGCCCATCAAACACACGTTGACGGGCCGCATTCATTTTCGCTCTTTTCCGGCCGCTGACGGCATCGACAATGTGCCGGTGCTGGTGCTCGACCGGACCGCCTACGTGTATGCGCCCGCGCACAGCTACCAATGCATGTCCGCCACCGATGTGCAGCTCGTCGGTGTGTCCGAATTTCCGGAGAACGTCATCGAAAATTCACACGTCAGCGTGAAGGGCTCCTTGTTCGAGGCGACCTCCGGGCATCAATACACCCGTTTTTTGATGAATGTGACGACATTGATGCCGCTCGACAAGAACCGTTGAGCGTCCGGGGAAGGTTGGATCCGGCGCGAATCGGTTTACAATTCAGCAAGGAAGCCATCGCACGCAGGGAGTAAATTTTATGAAAATGACGAATTTGACGGGCGCCTTGGCGGCGCCGCTACTAATGTTCGCGCTGGCGTTTTCGAGCCATGCCGACTCGACCGCCTGCAAGGATGGAACGACCTCCGCCAGCAGCGGCCGAGGCGCTTGCAGCGGCCACGGCGGCGTGCAAAAGGGGGGCCCCGCATCGAGCGCGGCCGCCGCTCCCGCCGCAACGGCTCCGGCCGCCGCAGCTGCCGCTCCCGCCACGTGCAAGGACGGTACGGCCTCCGCCAGCAGCGGTCGCGGCGCTTGCAGCGGCCATGGCGGTGTTCAGAAGGCCAGCAAGGCCCAGCCGACGACCGTCGCGAGTGAGTCCGCGCCCGCCGCGGCGGCTCCGGCAACGCCTGCTCCGGCGGCCGCGAAGACGCCCGCTGCAACGAAATCTGCGCCCACTGCGCCCGCCGGCAACACCGATCCGGCGGGTGCGACCGCCAAATGCAAGGACGGCACCTATTCGAAGTCTAAGCACCACTCAGGGGCGTGCTCGCATCATGGCGGTGTCGCTGAGTGGTTGGACGCTCAATAACGTCGCCGCCTTGCGCGCACCGTCGATGACCGGACGGCGCCGGGCCGCGTCCGTTCATTTGCGCAAGATGGGTTTCAGCCCCAGCCACACATTGGCCAGCACTTGCGGCTGACCGAGTTCGTTGGGATGCATCCCGTCAGCCTGGATCAAATCGGGTGAGAGCGCGATGCCGGCCAGCACAAAAGGTACCAGCGGCACCTTTTTGTCGTGCGCCACGTCCACGAACACCGAGCTAAATTTTTCAGTGAATTCAACGCCATAGTTGGGCGGCATGCGCATGCCCAGCAGCAGCACCCGCGCGCCCATGCCGGTCGACAGGTCGACCATCTTGGCCAGATTGGAGCGCATCTGGTCGATCGGCAGCGCGCGCAAACCGTCATTGCCGCCCAATTCGACAATCACGATCCGGGGGTGATGCAGAGCCAACGCCCGGGGCAACCTCGCCAGGCCGCCGGCGGTGGTTTCGCCGCTGACACTGGCATTGATGACTTGGTAACCGTACCCTTCATTCTTGAGCTTCACCCGCAGCATCGCCACCCATCCCTGTTCGACGTGCGCCAATCCGTAACCGGCACTGATGCTATCGCCGAATATGAGAATGGCGGGAGTATCTGCTCGTGCTGAGAACGCCGCAAAACCCAAGACCAACAGGACAACAAGCCGTTTCACAGGCACTCCCGATGCAAGATCAAATCGTTCTCGAAGCTAAAAATGTATCCAAGACGGTGTCCAGTCCCGAAGGCTTGCTGACCATTCTCGCCGATGTGAGCCTCCGTGTGCGAACCGGCGAGACCTTGGCGATCGTCGGCGCTTCGGGCGCGGGAAAATCAACGCTGCTGGCGCTGTTGGCGGGGCTCGATTCTCCGAGCACCGGGCAGGTGCTGATTGCAGGCGTCGATCTGGGGCAACTCGACGAAGACGGCCGCGCGCAGATTCGCGGCCGGCATGTCGGGTTCGTGTTCCAATCATTCCATCTCATCCCATCGCTCACGGCGATTGAAAACGTCATGCTGCCCCTCGAATTGGGCAGCCGGCCGGATGCCCGCCAGGCGGCTGCGCAGGCGCTGGCTCAAGTGGGTCTGACTCCGCGGGCTGCGCATTATCCCAAACAACTTTCGGGCGGCGAGCAGCAGCGCGTGGCGATCGCGCGCGCCTTCGTAACGCACCCGGACGTGCTATTCGCCGATGAGCCCACGGGTAATCTCGATACGGCGACCGGACAAAGGATCACCGACCTCTTGTTCGAACTCAACCGCAGCATCGGCAGCACCTTGATCCTGGTTACGCACGACCGCTCCCTGGCGCAGCGTTGCGGCCGCGTGCTGGAACTCGACGCCGGCCATGCGATGAGTTGACGCCATGCAAATCCTACGTTTTGCCGTGCGCAATCTCTGGCGCGATCTCAAATCCGGCGAGCTGTCGGTGTTGTTGCTGGCGCTGTCGGTGGCCGTGTTGTCGTTGACGGCCGTCGGCTTCTTCACCAGCCGTATCTCGCAAGGCGTGCGCGCTCAGGCCGCGGAAGTCCTCGCGGCCGATTTACGTTTGGAGTCTCCGAATCCCATTCCGTCGCACTATTTTTCGGACGCGCAAAAGCGCGGACTCAAGACCGCGGAAATCGTGTCGTTTCCGACGGCAATATTCAACGGCGATCAGAGCCAACTTGCCGCCCTCAACGCGGTGACGGCCGATTATCCGTTGCGCGGCCACATGCGGATCGCCGACGCGCCATTTGGGGTCGCCCGCACCACTGACCGCGTCCCCAAAGTGGGCGAGGTATGGGTCGACGCGCGAATCATTGCCCAGTTGAAAGTGTCCTTGGGCGACAAGCTGCGTATCGGCGCCGGCTCGTTTCGGGTCACGGAAGTTCTCGACTATCGGCCCGATCAAGGCACGGGCTTCGTCAATCTCGCGCCCACCCTGCTGCTGAATTACGGCGACATCGGAGCTACGCAACTCATTCAACCGGGAAGCCGCGTAACTCACTCGGCGTTGTTTGCCGGCGCCGCAGCGGCGGTGAGCGAATTCCGCGAGTATTTGAATAAGAACAAAGCGGCGGGGGAGCGTCTGCGCGAGGTCGACGAATCGAGTCGTCAGCTGAATTCAGCCATCGACCGCGCAAGCCGATTTCTCAATCTCGCGAGTCTCGCGTCGGTTTTGCTGGCTGCGGTGGCCGTTGCCATGGGAGCGCGCCGCTACGCGAAACGTCACATCGATACCGTCGCGCTGATGAAATGCATGGGCGCATCGCAAGGCTTTGTGTTGTCGATTTCCATCATCGAACTATCGCTGCTTGCCATCGCGGCGGTCGCGGCCGGCGCGCTGCTCGGATACCTTGCGCAGTCGGGCCTGGCTTGGCTGCTGCGAGATCTGATTCGAACCGAATTGCCGGCGGCGTCGCTGGCGCCGCTTCCCATCGCACTCGTTACCGTCATGGCCATGCTGATCGGCTTCGCCTTGCCGCCCTTGCTCCAATTGAAGAGCACACCGCCCGGCCGGGTTCTCAGAAAAACCGTGACAGCGCCGCCGCTGCGATTCGGTCTCTCTTATGTCTTTGCGCTCGCCGCCTTGTTCGCCATTTTATGGAGTCTGGTGCGCGACACCGAACTCGTGGTAAGCGTGCTTGCCGGCGTTCTGGGCGTGGGCGTCGTACTCACCGGTGCGGGATACGCGCTGGTACGCCTGACGGGCCGCTTGCGCGGCGGAGTAGGCGTTGCGTGGCGCTACGGTCTGGCAAATGTCTCGCGGCGCGGCGGCGGCAGTGTGGTGCAAATCGTCGCATTCGGTTTAGGTCTGATGATGCTGCTGCTGCTGGCGGTCGTGCGCGGCGATCTGCTCGCCGACTGGCGCCGCAGCCTGCCGAACAATGTGCCCAACAACTTCCTCATCAATATCCGCCCGGAAGAGCGCCAGTCCCTCGAGGAATTCTTGCAATCGCGTGGCCTGGGGCAGCCGCAGATGTACCCCATGGTGCGCGCGCGCATGACGGCCATCAATGCCAAGCCCGCTGAATCGATCAAATTGAAGGGTGACAGCCGCGGGTTTCTCGAACGCGAGCAGAATCTGACCTGGGCCGCGGCGCTCATGGACGACAATCAACTCATCGCCGGACGCTGGTGGGAGCCGCAAGACTACGGCAAGCCGCTGGTATCCATATCGTCCGAATACCAGGAAGCTCTGCAGCTGAAACTGGGCGACAAGCTGACGTTCGATGTCGCGGGCGAGACCCTGACGGTCGAGGTCGCCAGCATCCGCAAAGTGCGGTGGGATAGCTTCCGGCCGAATTTCTTCCTGGTGTTTCCGCCGAAGCTGCTGGACGGCGCCGCCGGCACCTACATGACCAGCGTGTATCTGACGCCCGTCCAGCGTCCGGCGCTGGTCGACCTCGTTCGGCAATTTCCGACCATCTCGGTATTCGACGTCGACGCCATTCTGAGGCAGATCCGCGACATCATGGACCGCGCGTCGCTGGCGGTGCAGTATGTGTTTCTTTTCACATTGGCGGCCGGTGTCGTGGTGCTGCTCGCGGCGGTACAGTCGACGCGCGACGAACGCCGCTATGAAAGCGCGATGCTGCGCACTCTTGGCGCCAGCCGCGGTACGGTGCTGCAGGGCGTCGCGGCCGAATTCTCCGCTCTTGGGTTTCTCTCCGGCACCCTTGCGGCATTCGGCGCCACCGCAGTGGGTTGGATTCTGGCGCGCCGGCTGTTCTCCCTGCAGTTCGCCATTGACCCCTGGGTCTGGGTGCTGGGTTTGGTGTGCGGCACGATTCTGGTGGGATTGAGCGGTACTCTAGCGACGCGCCGGGTGGTCAACACGCCGCCGATCGTGACGCTGCGCGACGATTGATCAATGGACCTCGAGGATCACCCATCCTTCGGGTATGGGGCTGCCGCGCGGCGGCAACGCTTCGATGCGCACGCTGTAGATGCCGGCGGCGAGGCCGGTGGTGTTGAACGTCAGCCGCAATTCGCCGTTCGAATCCTTGAGCAAATTATTGAGGATCAACGCCCGCCCTTGGTCTTTCTTGTCCACGATCATGCGAAATTGCATCGCTTTCGTGTAGCTCAAATCGATGTGCAGGTCCATGAGTTGAGGCGCGCTTCTGTTCACGGAAATGCGCGCCTTGTCGATGCCCGGCGCTCGATCCGGGGACACGAGTAGGTTGCTCTGGGTGGCGGGCTGTACCAGCGAACCCTGGTGCATGCGGTCGCGCGTGTCCTCGAGTTCGCCGCGGAGTAGCACGAATTTGCCGAAGAGGGCCCAGAACGCCACCAAACTCACCAGTGCCAGCGCGCCCAAGCCTATGGGCACGTAAGGCGACTTCCACCAAGGGGGCTGCGGCTCCGACAAATCGAGCGGCCGGCCGCTGGCTTCCAGCAGCTTGAGACTCGCCTGCGCGCGTTCGGATAACCTCAGGCCATTCAAGTAGTCGGGATTCGCCCGGCACCAGTTTTCGAGATCGCGAGCGCCCTTGACCGGCAGCTTGTGCTCCAGATAACGTTCGACGAGCTGGTGGTCTTCGATGAATTTCGCATCGAAACGCGGTGCGGGCTGCGGACTACCTTGTGCAATGGTGTTTGCGTTCATGATGGTGCATTCCTTTGAGCGACCATCTTGCCGGGTCCGGCCCGCATAATATGTGAAATAAGTGGCAGAAGCGGCAGCGCTTAACGGGAGAATTTCGTGCCCGCACGAATGCAGGCTCCAAGGGGTCAGGCCGCTCCGCGCTTGGGCGTAGCCACCATGACGTTTTCGAGCACGTCGCAGACGGCGGCTATGGCGGAGGCGCGCGTGCTCGACTTGCGCCAGACAGCGCCCACGGTGCGCGTCGGCGCCGGTTTGACGAATTGGCGTATCGTGAGCCCCCGCTGAGACCCGAACGGCGACTCAACGGCGGTTTCCGGAAGCAGAGTGATGCCGAGCCCGGCCACGACCATCTGACGCAGGGTTTCCAAACTCGTGGCGCGAAAGTCTTCCGCCTCGCGAACTTCGACACGGCTGCACACCTCCAAGGCTTGATCGCGCAGGCAGTGGCCATCTTCCAGCAGAAGCAGGGTTTGCCCTTTGAGATCTTGAACTCTGATGGCCGCCTTGGCCGCGAGCGCATGATGGTTGGGCAGCGCTACGGTGAATGCCTCTTTGTAGAGTTCGCGCGCCTCCAAACCGTCCTGCGCGATGGGGAGCGCCATGATGCCAACGTCGATCTCGCCATCGCGCAGCCGCTTGAGCAGCGGTTCGGTCTGATGTTCGTACAGCATGAGTCCAAGATGCGGCAGCGCCTTGCGAATCTTCTGCATGACCCGCGGCAGTAGATACGGACCGATGGTCGGGATCAATGCCAGCTTGAGCTTGCCGGCAAACGGATCGGTGTTATTGCGTGCCAATGCGATTATTTCATCGCCTTCGTCGAGCATGCGGCGGGCGCGCACGACGACCTGTTTGCCCACATCGGTGAGCTGCACATTCTTCGGCTGGCGTTCCACGAGCTTGACGCCCAGGTACTCCTCGAGCTTCTTGAGCTGCGCCGACAGCGTCGGTTGACTGACGAATGTGCGTTCCGCCGCCCTGCCGAAATGGCCGGTATCGGCGAGCGCGACTAAGTACTTGAGATCCTTGAGATTCATTGCAACACCGATGGGGCCGTAGTTTCGATAGATCTAGTCTATCAGATTGATGAATTGAATCAATTCCGACGATGACTAATTGTGGCATCCTGGCGTCGTTCCCCGTTAAAACCTGTTGAGGATATTCAATGTCGTTAATCAATACCGAGATCAAACCCTTCAAGGCCACCGCTTATCACAACGGTAAGTTCGTACCGGTGACGAACGAGGATCTGAAGGGCAAGTGGTCTATTTTCGTGTTTTATCCGGCCGACTTCACCTTCGTCTGTCCGACCGAGCTTGGCGATCTTGCCGACAATTACGCGGCTTTCAAAAAATTGGGAGTCGAGATCTACGGCGTGTCGACCGACACTCATTTCACGCACAAGGCCTGGCACGACACGTCGGAAACGATTGCAAAGGTTCAATACCCGCTGATCGGAGACCCAACCCTGGCGTTGTCGCGCAATTTCGAGGTCTTGATCGAGGAAGAAGGCCTGGCCTATCGCGGCACCTTCGTCATCGACCCGTCGGGACGCATCAAGATCATCGAGGTGCATGACAACGGCATCGGGCGCGACGCGAAGGAATTGCTGCGCAAGGTGCAAGCGGCGCAGTACGTCGCCTCCCATCCGGGGGAAGTGTGCCCGGCGAAGTGGACGCCCGGCGCCGACACGTTGTCGCCCTCCCTCGATTTGGTCGGCAAGATCTAACCACAACGTTCCCAGTCTCAAGCGGCGGGGGTCGTGCACGGATGTCGTGTGCACGGCCGCCTTGCCTCCACCCGACCAATTCAAGGTAAACAGCATGCTCGACACCAACCTCAAAACACAGTTGCAAGGCTATCTGGAGCGGCTCACCCAGCCGGTCGAGATCATTGCGTCGGTCGACGACAACGACAAGTCGCGAGAGATGCTGGAGCTGCTGCACGACATCATCTCGCTGTCCCCTCTGGTCACACTGGATCCGGAACGCGACGACACGCAGGTAAAGCCGTCTTTCGCGTTGCGCCGTCCGGGCCAGGCGCCGCACGTGCGTTTCGCCGGATTGCCGATGGGCCACGAGTTCACCTCCCTGGTGCTCGCCTTGCTGCAAGCCGGCGGCCATCCGTCGAAGGCGGCCCCGGCAATTCTCGAGCAGATACGCGGGCTCGAGGGGGAATTCAATTTCGAGACCTTCGTTTCGCTGACGTGTCAGAGCTGCCCCGACGTGGTTCAGGCGCTGAATTTGATGGCGCTGGTGAACTCTAGGATCCGTCACACCATGATCGATGGTGCGTTGTTCCAGGACGAAGTCGAGCGGCGCCAGGTCATGGCGGTGCCGGCCGTGTTCTTGAATGGCGAGCCCTTTGGCCAGGGCCGCATGGAACTCGAGGAGATTGTCTCCAAGCTCGACGCCGGTGGCGCGGCGCGTGATGTCGCGCGATTCAATGCCAAGGCTCCCTACGATGTCCTGGTAGTCGGCGGCGGTCCCGCCGGCGCGGCTGCCGCGATCTACGCGGCGCGCAAGGGGATCCGCACGGGCATCGCGGCCGAGCGTTTGGGCGGCCAGCTGCTCGATACCGTCGGCATAGAGAATTTCATTTCCGTCAAGGAGACCGAAGGCCACAAACTTGCCACCGGACTCGAGCAGCACGTCACGACTTACGATGTCGATGTGATGAATTTACAGCGCGCCGAGGCGCTGATTCCAGGCGATGTGATCGAGATCCGCCTGATGAGCGGCGCGGTATTGAAGGCGAAGTCGGTGGTCATCGCCACGGGCGCGAGCTGGCGCGAAGTCAATGTGCCAGGCGAGCGCGAATACCGAAACCGCGGCGTGGCGTACTGCCCGCACTGCGACGGTCCGTTGTTCAAGGGCAAGCGAGTCGCAGTCATCGGCGGCGGCAATTCCGGCGTCGAGGCGGCGATCGATCTGGCTGGCCTGGTCAGTCACGTTACGCTCATCGAGTATGACGCCCGCTTGCGGGCGGACGCCGTGCTGACGCGTAAGCTGCACAGTCTGACGAACGTTACGGTGATCACGAGCGCGCAGACCACGGACATCGTCGGCGACGGTCAGCGGGTGACGGCACTCAACTACAAAGACCGGCAGAGCGGAGCGGCGCATACGGTCGAACTCGCCGGTGTGTTCGTCCAGATCGGGCTGGTCCCGAACACCGGCTGGCTCAAGGGCATAGTCAAGCTGTCGCCGCACGGGGAGATCGAGGTCGATGCTCGCGGCCAGACCTCGGTGCCCGGGGTGTTCGCGGCGGGCGACTGCACCATCGTGCCGTATAAACAAATCGTGATTGCCATGGGGGAGGGTGCGAAGGCCTCTTTGAGCGCCTTCGATCATCTGATCCGCTCACCGCTGTCCGCGGCCGCGTAATCGCGGCAGGTGCGTAGCGGCGGGTGCGCCGGTGGCGCAGGCGTCGCCGTTCGCCATGTAGGCAGGGGGTTCGCCATGCAGGTAGGGTGTACTGGCGAGTACAATGGTAGGGCGTAACCCAAGAGCTTTGCCATGCCCCCAGTTGCCCCTCCGACTAGAATGTCCTCCGGCGTGGTGGTGGTGAGCGTGCTCGAGCGGAAATTGAAATTCTTGCTGCTGCGGGCCTATCGCAACTGGGATTTTCCGAAGGGCCTGGTCGAGGCGGGCGAGTCGCCGATCGACGCGGCCGTTCGCGAAGTGCGCGAGGAAACCACTCTGGACGACATTTCCTTCGACTGGGGCATGGTGTTCATGGACACCGGGCCTTACAACAAGGGAAAGATCGCCCGCTATTACATTGCCCGAAGCAAGGAAACGCATATCGAGCTGCCCATCAACCCAGATCTGGGAGCGCCCGAACATCACGAGGCCAGGTGGGTCGACTACGAGAGGGCCCTGACCATGGTCTCGCCGCGTTTGCAACCGGTGCTGCGCTGGGCCTACGGCGTGGTGAATCACGGGGCCTTTCAGCCTGACCCGATGGATTCGCGGCCCAGAGTCGGTTGAGCATACGGCGCCGGAGGCGAGTTCGCCCACGTCGCCGCGAACTCAATAGCCGTGCCAACGGTGCCGTGTCAACGGTAGGGTCGGACAACCACGATGGGCGCGGGGGCAACCACGGCCACGTGCGGGCGGTAGTATCCGCGGTGATATCCATACGGCGCCACAACACAGCCCGTCATGGCCATTAAACTGATGGGAATCAACAACTTAATCAATGTCTTCATGACCGTCGCTCCTGCGGATTATTGCCTCTCAGGAAGTACAACGCAGGGCCGATCGGCGGGATGACTTTGTTACTAATCCTTAAGGCAGGGCTGTTCGAGGAGCCGGAGCTTCGCCCGAGCCTCGTGGGTCATGCCAATGTGTGAAAGACCTTTTGCACGTCATCGTCCTGTTCCAATTTGTCGATCAGGGCGAGGACCTCTGCGGCCTGATCTTCGGGGAGTTCAATCGGGACGGAGCAAATGTACTCGTGCTCCGCCGACAGCGGCGCAATGTTGCGCGCTTCGAGCGCCTCCTGCAGCCTGCCGAAATCGTTGAATGCGCTGCGAATCACCAGCTGGGGTTCGCCTTTTTCCCCGGTGCTTTCTCCCATCTCCTCCAGGCCGTAATCGATAAGGTCCAGCTCGAGCTCGTCTTGGTCCGGGACGTTCCCAGGGTGCAAGCGGAAGACGCCCATTTTCTTGAACAAAAAGCTGACGCTGCCGGTATTGCCGAGATTGCCGGCGCCCTTGGTGAAAATATTGCGCAAGCTGCCGACCGTGCGGGTGGGATTGTCGGTGGCGGTCTCCACCAACAGCGCCACGCCGTGCGGCGCGTAGCCCTCATACAGGACTTCCAGATAGTTGGCTGCCTCTTTGCCGGACGCGCGCCGGATCGCCGCATCGGTTTTATCCTTCGGCATATTGACGGCGCGGGCGTTCTGCAATACACGCCGCAGCGTGGGGTTCGCCGCCGGATCGGGGCCGCCCGCATGAACTGCAATCGCAATGTCTTTCGCCACCCGGGTGAATTGCTTCGCCATCCGGTTCCAACGAGCGAACATCGCGTGCTTTCTGACTTCGAAAATACGTCCCATAATTTTCCATCCTAGTCGCCGAAGTTACGGCGCCCCTCAGGACGCGCATGGTAGCAATACCGCGTCAAACCGCTAGACTTGCGGCTACTTCTACAAGGCGTCTTATATGAGTGCAGTCCCAATGGCCGAAAATCCGCCTCCCGCGAGTTTCCGCGATCTCGCGCTGTCGGAACCCGTCCTGCGAGCCCTCACCGACGTAGGCTACGAGTCGCCGTCCCCCATCCAGGCCGCGACCATTCCGGTACTTCTCTCCGGGGCCGACATGCTCGGCCAGGCGCAAACCGGCACCGGCAAAACCGCCGCGTTCGCTCTGCCGGCTTTGTCGCGAATCGATTTGTCGAAGCATGAGCCGCAGGTGCTGGTCCTGGTGCCCACCCGCGAACTCGCGCTGCAAGTCTCCGAGGCGTTCCTGCGCTATGCGGCGCACATCAAGGGCTTTCATGTGCTCCCGATCTACGGTGGGCAAAGTTACCAGCCGCAGCTGAACGCTCTGCGGCGGGGCGTGCATGTGGTCGTAGGTACGCCGGGCCGCGTCATCGATCACATGAACCGCGGCACGTTGAAACTCAGCGGCCTCTCGCTCCTGGTGCTGGATGAGGCCGACGAGATGCTTCAGATGGGCTTCGTCGACGCAGTCGAGAGCATTCTCGAACAAACTCCGCCGCAACGCCAGGTGGCACTGTTTTCCGCGACCATGGCCGCGCCGATCCGCCGTATTGCGGCCAAGCATTTGCGCTCGCCGATCGAAGTCACGATCAAGAGCAAGACCAGCACCGCCACCAATATCCGCCAGCGCTATTGGATGGTGAGCGGCATGCACAAGCTGGATGCTCTGACGCGGATACTCGAGGCCGAAACGTTCGACGGCATGCTGGTGTTCACGCGCACCAAGCAGTCCACCGTGGAACTTGCCGAAAAGCTCGAGGCGCGCGGATTCGCCGCCGCGCCGCTCAATGGCGACATTCCGCAACCCCAGCGCGAGCGCACCGTGGCGCGCTTGAAATCGGGACAGATCGACATTTTGGTCGCCACCGACGTTGCTGCACGCGGACTCGACGTCGAACGGATCGGCCATGTCGTCAACTACGATGTGCCGTACGATACCGAATCTTACGTGCATCGCATCGGTCGGACGGGACGTGCCGGGCGCAAAGGCGAGGCCATCCTCTTCATCGCGCCTCGCGAACGCAACATGCTTCGTACCATCGAACGCGCCACGCGGCAAGTGATCGAACCGATGAACCTGCCGACGGTCGACGCGGTCAATGCGTTGCGTATCGCCAAGTTCAAACAACGGGTTACCGAGACCATTTCGCAGGCCGATGCGAAAGCATTGCGCCCGGTGGTGGAACAGCTGGAAGCGGAAACCGGTCTGCCGCTCATCGATATCGCCGCCGCGCTTGCGAGTATGGCTCAAGGCACGCCGCTGCTGCTGGGAGGTAAAGGAGATCGCGGCGTCGAAGAGCGGGGCGGCCTACCGCCGGGCGGCGTACCGCGGGGCGGCCTACCGCCGGGCGGCGCACCGCGGAGCGCACCGCGAGGCGAACGGCCGCAAGCCGCGGAACGTCTTCCCGTAAGCGAATCGCCGCGGCGGACCGAGCGTTACTTGGAGCTTGCGAGTTCATCGTCCGCGGAGCCGCCGCGAAAGCCTCGGCCCAAAGCCGCGGGCAGCCTGATGGAAACTTTTCGCATCGAAGTCGGGTCTACTCACGGGATCAAGCCGAGCAACGTCGTCGGAGCGATCGCCAACGAGGCGGGAATCGAGGGCGTGCACATCGGGCGCGTCGACATTCGAGAAGATCACAGCTTTGTCGACTTGCCTCAGGGCATGCCGAAGCAGATATTCAAGGTGTTGCAGAAAGTATTGGTGGCGGGCCGGGAATTACGGATCAGCAAAGCCAGCGAAAAATCGCCAGGGTCCACCCAGACCCAGGCGCCGCGAGATCCGGCAGGGCCGCTCAAGGCCGGGCCTCGCCACGCTGAGCGGCGCGCGGAGCGCAAGATGTTGAGCCGGCGGGCGGCGCCAACCCGCAACAAAAGGGGTTGATCACTTTTTTACACTAAAGGAGCCGAGTCATGGGTAAAGGCATGGATCGAAAGAAAGAAGACAAGAAGAAGCCGACCAAGACGTTGGAGGAGAAACGCGCCGCGAAGCGGGAAAAGAAGCAGTCCAAGGGCTAGGTTAAACGACCCGGCCACGCCGGCCGCCGTTCAGGAAATCCTGAACGTTGGCAGCGATTTCATCGAGGCAACGCTGCCGGGCCTCGCGCGCGGCCCAGGCGACGTGCGGCGTCAACAAAAGATTCGGTATGTCCGGATCGAGCAGGGGGTCGCCGTCGGCGGGCGGCTCCTGCGGCAGCACGTCGATACCCGCGCCGCCCAGACATCCGGCTTTCAGGGCGGCGCTCAGCGCGTGACCGTCGATCAGGCCGCCGCGCGCCGTGTTGATGAGAAGCGCATCGGGTTTCATGAGGGCCAATTCCCGGGCGCCGATCATGCCGCGAGTTGCCGGGGTGAGCGGACAATGCAGCGACACCACGTCGGACATCGTGAGCAATCGATCGAGATCATATCGTCCCGGTTCCGGCACTCCCCCCGGACGGTTCGCGATGATCACTCGCATGCCGAATGCTTGTGCAGCGTGGGCTGCCGCCCGCCCCAATTCGCCCCAGCCGACGACGCCGAACGTTCGGCCGGAGAGCTCGCGGATTGGAAGCTTGAGCACGGTTAACACTTCGCTTTGCACCCAGGAACCGTCCTTCGCGAGGCGTGTGTACTCGTGCACATGCTGAGTGAGGCTCAAAATCATGGCCCAAACTTGCTGCATCACCGATTGGCTGCAATAGCCGCGCACATTGCACACGCCGATGGCGCGGTCGCGCGCCGCCGCGAGATCCACATTGTCCGTTCCGGTGGCGGCGAGTGCGATCAACTTCAAGCGCGGAGCTCCAAGCAAGTGATTGCGGCTCAGCACGAATTTATTCAGCAGCACGAATTCCGCGCCGGCGATGCGCCCGGCGATCTCAGCCTCATCCGTCGACCCATGGAGTTGCAATCCCGGCAACACGCGGGTCAAGACGGATGGGTCCAAGTCTCCGTTTGATACGGTTTCGTAATCCAGGAATACGGCTCGCACGGCGGGTTAGAATACCTCGTGAACAACACCCGAGCCGTCAAGTGCCTGATCGCCGCCAACGTCGTGATGTTTTTGCTGCAATCCTTTTCCAAAGGCGGCTTGGATGAACCGTTGGCGTTGTGGCCTCTGACGCCGCTCGACGGACAAGTGTATTTTCATGTCTGGCAAATCATTACTTACGCGTTCCTGCATAGTACCGACAACGGCACGCATCTGCTGTTCAACATGCTTGGGTTATGGATGTTCGGCGCGGAGATCGAGCGCTACGTCGGCTCGTGGCGACTGCTCGCATGCTACTTCGCATCGGTGATTACGGCTGCCCTCACCCAGCTATTCGTACCGGAACTGCTCGGCGCGCCGCCCGCGCCCACGATCGGCGCCTCCGGCGGCGTCTTCGGTCTGCTGCTGGCATATGCGTTGTTGTTCCCCCATCGCAAAGTGGTGCCCCTGATCCCACCCATACCGATGCCGGCCTGGGTATTCGCTACGATTTACACAGGGGTCGAGCTTTTCCTGGGTGTCACCCGTACCCTCTCCGGTATTGCACACTTCGCGCATCTGGGCGGCATGATCGGCAGTGCCTTGGTGGTCCTGCAATGGCGCAGCGCGCGCCGCACGGCCCCATGAAGACTGCGTGCGGTACGAGGGCCTTGTATCTGACGCTGCTGGCATGTTTTGCGTTGCCGGCGCACGCCGAATGGGTGCGTCGCGTCACCGACGGCATCATGGGTACGCGAATCACGGTGGAGTTGTGGGCGGAGGACAGGGACAAAGCTGATCGAGCGATCGATGCCGTCCTGGAGGAAATGCGTCACATCGATGACTCGATGAGCACGTTCAAGCCGACCAGCGAAGTATCCCAGGTCAACGCCAAGGCCGCCGACGGTCCGATGCCCATCACCAAAGAACTGTTCGATCTGCTGACCACCGCCAAAGAGTACTCGGTCATCACCGATGGCGCGTTCGACATTACCTATGCCAGCGTCGGCTATCTGTACGATTTTCGAAAGCACGTTCGGCCCAACGAAGGCCAGATCACCAAGGCTCTGCCGGCGGTGGACTATCGTCACGTGCTGCTCGATGCCAAGAAGCGGACCGTGCAGTTCTCGCAGAAGGGCGTGCGCATCGATCTGGGCGGCATTGCGAAGGGTTACTCGGTGGACCGTGGCATCGATGTCCTCAAATCGCTCGGTTTCACCAGAGCTTACGTTTCGGCCGGCGGCGACAGCCGAATCATGGGCGATCGCTTCGGGAAACCCTGGATGGTCGGCATCCGTGATCCCAGGAAGGAAGCGGGCGAAGTCATCACGCGCATTCCTCTGATCGATGCTGCGATCTCCACCTCAGGCGACTACGAGCGTTTCTTCGAGGAGGATGGGGTGCGCTATCACCATATCATCGACCCGCACACCGGCCATTCGGCAAGTAAGGTGCGCAGCGCCACGGTCATCGGGCCGTATGCCACACGCACAGACGGGTTGTCCAAGACCGCATTCGTCTTGGGGCCGGAAAAAGCCATGGAAATTTACAATCGAATCGACGACATCGATGCCATCATCGTGAGGCTCGACGGATCCGTGATTTATTCCAAGGGACTCGAGCAAGCTCATTGACGAGGGACCCCATGCTCGCCGCAAGCGCAGATCGAACCCGCTTACCCGTTCTGAAGCCGGTGGTGGTGTTCGGCGTGCTGGCCTTCGTGTTGGCCCTTCGAGTGATGCATCTGTCCAGCGCAGTGCAAAGCCCTTTGAGTTATCAACCGGGACCCGACGAAGATTACTACCAGCGCTTCGGCGCCGCGGTGGCCGCCGGTGTAGGAGAGGACAGTCCCGAATTCACGTTCATGGATCCCGGCTATGGTTATCTGCTGGGCGCTGTCTTCAAGCTGATCGGCGTCAATCTATTTGCCGTCTACCTGCTGCAAACGCTTGTGGACACCGCGACCGCGTATGGAATCCTGGTTATCGGCCGGCTGCTGGGGCGTCCCCGGGCCGGCCTCTACGGCGCGCTGCTGTATGGCGTGACATCCACGGCGATCATGTTCTGTGCCGCGCTATTGAAAGAAATCTGCGTCGCGAGCTTTTTGACGTGGTGGGTCGTGGGCGCACTTGCGTTGTACCGCTCCGATCGAAAACTCGCGTGGGGCTGTTTTGGCGTGTTCTGCGGCGTTGGCATCGCTCTGCGTTCGACGCTCTTGCTGCTGATCCTTCCCGCCTTGTTGCTGCCGGATGCGCGCAAGCCATCGGCTTGGGCTGTGAGGGCCGGGATCATGATCTTGGGCATGGCCCTGTCCTTGGCGCCATGGTCGATACGCAATTTTCACGCCTTCGGCGGTCTTTCTCCCTTACCGCATAACGGCGGGATCGTGCTGAATCAGGTGTACAACGCGCAGAACCCAGCATCGGCAATTTGGATTCCACTGTTCGTGAATTACTCGCACCCCAGCGAAATCTGGCGGGGCTACGCCGCCGAGGCGGCCTCCCGGACAGGGCGCTCATTGTCGCCTCCCGAAGTGGATCGGTATTGGCGGGATGAGACGCTCGCGTACATGCGCCAACATCCTGGCCAAGTCCTCGGGGATATGGCGCGCAAGAGCTTTGCGTTCCTGGCCGACACAGAGGTGCCCAACAACCGCTCCTCGGCCGAGGAGCGGTTGTTCTCACCGATACTCAAGCTGTTGCCGCCGCCGATGGCATGGCTGCTCGCGATGGGTTTGGCGGGATTGGTCTGGTTGGCGGTCGAGGACCGCCGCTGGCCCCTCATTGCCGCACCCATATTCGTGTCGTGGTTCACGGTGGCGGTCTTTTGGGCCGAGGACCGTTTTCGATTTCATGCGGCGCCTATGCTGGCAGTGTGCAGCGGCATCTGGATCGATGGAATCGCGCAGAGCGTGCGTAACTTTCGCCGCTGGCAGCTGCCGGTTTTCGGCATGTCCGCCGCCCTGATCGGCGCCACGTCCTTGTATCTCGGGAGGCAATTTCCGCCTCCCGCGGTGCGCTGGGATCACGTCGTCTGGGGCTACATCAAGATGGGCAAGATCCAAGAAGCCCGCAGCTTGGCTGAACGCGTCGCACTCGAACAGCCTGACAACGGGCCCGTCCTCGAGGCCCTGGGCTATCTCGCGGCTGAGCGTCAACAATACGACCAAGCCGTGCGCGACTACCAGCGCGCGATCGTATTGCGGCCGCGGTCCTATCTTGCCCACTACAATTTGGCCAAAGCATTCCTGGCGCTTGGACGCAGGCAGTCGGCGGCGGACGAGGCCAAGATCGCCATGGCCCTCAGCCCCTCGGCCGACAACCAGGCCTTGCTGACGCAAATAGAGGCCAATCCCTAGCGCTTCGCGCAACTTTCAACGGGGTCGGAACGACCCCGAACTTCAAGGGCGGGTGCGACGCATGCAGCGCACGGGTGACCATGGATGGCCACCCCGGGCTTGCGCGTAGCAGGATAGCGCAGCGCAATGCGCCGCGGCCCCGTGAGACTACTCGGTGCTTGCGCACCTCGCCCTACGGGCCGCCGCGTTCGCGGCGTTCAAATCGGCCGGACGGCCGATTTAGTCGGGGCGCAGCGCCTAGTTAGTCGCGAAAATTGTTGAATTGCAGCGGCAGGTCGAATTGCGACTTGCGCAGGAGCGAGATGGCGTCCTGAAGATCGTCGCGCTTCTTGCCGGTCACGCGAACCTTCTCTCCTTGTATTTGCGCCTGAACTTTGAGCTTGGAATCCTTCAGCAGACGCGCTACTTTTTTCCCGGTGTCGGCGTCGATTCCATGCTTGAGCACCACCAGCTGCTTGGCCGTAGCCAAATTGACTACGGGATCCTTTATTTCGAGGCAGGCGACATCGATGCCCCGCTTGGCAATTCTCAATTTGAGAATCTCGAGCATCTGTTTTAACTGAAAGTCCGCCGGCGCACTCATGGTCACGGTCGCATCATCGAGTTCGAATGTGGCGTCGGTGCCTTTGAAGTCGAAGCGTTGCGTGAGTTCGCGCACGGCTTGGTCGACCGCATTGGTCAATTCATGCGTATCGATTTCGGAGACGACGTCGAACGAAGGCATTTTACGGCTCCTAGTGTCCTGAATTAGAAATTCGCATCAATTCTCGCTCGGTCTAAGCTCGCGATGCGGCGTTGCTCGTCGTCGCCCGTACCCTTTGATCTACTATGCCTCCTCCTCGCGCCTTGCCTCGCGACCTTATCCCGTCGCGATTTATTGCGCGAATTTCTAATTCAACGATACCCGCGCGCCTGCAATGTGAAAAGATTCGCATAGCGGCCGTTGGCCGCCATCAGCGATTCGTGGCTGCCGCGCTCGACGATACGGCCTTCTTCGAGAACCAAAATCTGATCGGTCATGCGTACCGTTGAAAATCGATGTGAAATGACGATCGCTATGCGATTGCGCGTCAGCTCTCGAAAGTGCTCGAACACCTCGGCCTCCGCTCCCGCATCGATCGCCGCAGTCGGTTCATCCAACACCAGGATGTCCGCGTCGTTGCGCATGAAAGCGCGCGCCAGCGCAATTTTCTGCCATTGACCGCCGGACAGTTCTCGGCCGTTTTTGAACCACTTGCCGAGCTGCGTGTGATAGGCCGCCGGAAGTTGTTCGACGAATTCGGCGGCCAAACCTTGTATTGCGGCGCTCCGCCAACGCCCTTCGTCGTCGAAGGCCCGCACATCGCCGGCACCGATGTTTTCACCGACCAACATTTGATATCGCGCGAAGTCTTGAAATATGACTCCGATCCGCTGCCGCAGCGTCGTGTCATCCCATTCCTGCAAGTCGAGGCCGTCCAAGAGGATCCTTCCCCTGGTCGGCTGGTAAAGACGCGTCAACAGCTTGATGAGCGTGGTTTTTCCGGAGCCGTTCTGCCCGACGAGCGCCAGGCTCTGGCCCGGCGTCACATGCAGATCGATGCCCGACAGCGCCGCGCTGGTCGCGTCGGGGTAGACGAATTCGACGCCCTCGAATCTTATGCCGTCGCCCGGACGAGGGCCCCGGGTTCCGCTGCCGGTGCTGCGCCCCACGGGCTGCTCCAGATACTCGAAGAGGTTCGACAGATACAGGTTGTCCTCGTACAGACCGCTGACTGCGGACAATGCCGCGCTCACCGCTGTCTGTCCCTGCCTGAACAGCATCAAGTACATCGTCATCTGCCCGACCGTCATTGCCCCGAGCACGGTTTCCGCGGCAATCCAGGCGTACCCGGCGTACAGGGTGCATGTGCCGATGAGCCCCAAACCGAAGCCCCACACATCGCGGCGCAACGTCAGATCGCGGTCTTCACGATACAGGCGCGTGAAGATTTTTCGGTACCGGTCCAACAAGCGTGGTCCCAGTTGGAACAGTTTGACTTCCTTCGCATTGTCCTCCCGCGCCAGCACCGATTCGAGATAGATCTGCATGCGCGCTTCGGGAGCGCGCCAGCGGAAGAGCCGGAACGCTTCGCCTGAAAACTTCGCTTCGGCGAGAAAGGCCGGCAGACCTGCCAGCACCAAGAGCACGACCGCCCACGGCGAGAAGCGCACCAGCAAACCGCCGAAGGAGATCAACGAGGTGGCATTTTGCAGCAATCCAAACGTGCGCATGACCAGACTCAACGGACGGCTCGACGCTTCGCGGCGCGCGCGCGTCAATTTGTCGTAGAACTCGGAATCCTCGAACTGGGTCAGGTCCAACGTCAGTGCCTTCTCGAGAATCATGACGTTGACGCGCTGTCCCAGCTGCGCGCGCAACAGCGATTGTGCAAGTGAAATGCCGCGCTGAGCCATGGACGTCGCGGCCACCAAAAGGGCCTCGAGCGCCACGAACCTGACGACATCGACGAGCACCGTCGCACCGGTACGACGATGCAAATCGGCGGCATGGATCACCGCGTCGACGATCAGGGATCCGACGTACGCAATTCCCGCCGGCAGGACGCCGGCGACGAGCGTGAGTACGCCCAAAGCGATGCTCAAGCTCCTGTTGGTGGTCCAGACGAGCAGCAAGGCGCGGCGGCTGTAAGCGAAAACTTCGAAAAGCCCGCGCGGCAACGCGCCGTTTTCCGATGCCGCGGCAGTGACGTGAGGATGGGCGGCCAAGGTACGGCTACTTCACCAGGCGCAGACAGAAGGGATAGCGGTATGGCTTGCCGTCGCTGACCTGCACGGCCGCGATGATTACCAGCACGAGGTTCACGACGCCCAAAATCCACAGAAAAACAAACCCGATCAGCACGAGCGCCAAGCCCAAGAACACCAATCCCAGGAGGAATACCGTGATCTGGAAGTTGAGCGATTCCTTCGCCTGTTCGGCGACGAAAGGCATGCTCTGGCCCTTGGTGCGCCAGATGATGAAGGGGCCGAGGATCGTGAACAACACCAGACCGCCGAACGGGAAAAAAATGAGGCCTGTCCCGCCCACCAGCCACAAGAGACCGCAAAGGTGAGCCGCCATCGCCCAGTTGCGCTCTTCAGTGCTAAATTCCATATTCATGGTTTCATCCTCTGTGACGCACGCCGGGGCGGCGGTACGCGCCCCAGCCTATAATGCGCGCACCTTTGGAACCGGTATGGCGGAGTAGACGTGAAATTCAAGCCCTTGCTCGATCGTTGGAGGAAAGAACCGGCTCCGGCGAAGACGGCGAAAGAATACGCGATTCGCTTGGATCTGGACGACGCCTCGCGATTGCACGCGTTGGCGGCATTGTTCCCGGCCCGGCAAATCGAAGATCTCATCACCGATTTGCTGCATGCGGGCCTGGATGAAGTCGCCGCGGCCATGCCTTACGAGCCGGGGCCGAAAATCATCTCGCGCGACGACCAGGGCGATCCGGTTTACGAGGACATCGGGTTGACGCCGAGGTTCGTCGAACTCACGCGCCAGTCCAAGAAGAGCCTGGTAGCTAAACCCGCAACGAATCCCGCGAAGCCCTCTTGACGCTGCGTGCTTCGGGCGGCGATACTCTCACGATATGTCGACCGCATTCATCGCTTTCGATGCCCGTTGGTGGTGGCGCACTTCCCCCTAAGGAATGGGCGCTGGTCGCTTAAATTTCAATCTAGTTCGCCGTTTCCCAGAACCCATCTCCGTCCAAAGCGGGTGTGGGTTTTTTGTTGTCTTCAAGTTTTGTTCGAGAGTTCATGAAACCACCTTTCGATATCGCCGCCGACTTGGACACCCCGGTGTCGGCGTACCTCAAGTTGGCTCCCTTCAAGCCACGGTTCTTGCTGGAGAGCGTCGAAGGCGGCGAGCGCCTGGCGCGCTACTCGTTCATCGGCTTCGGCGATTGCCTGGAGGTTCGCCTGGACTCCGGCGGACTGAACGTCGGCGGCGTGCACACTGCGCGGCCGCGGTCGAAGGCCGAGTTCTTGAACGCCTTGCGCGGTGCTTTGACCCAGGCTCCCCAACCCTTGCCGGAGATCCCCGGCGTGCCGCTCTCCGGCGGTTTGGTGGGATACACGGCGTACGACGCCGTGCGCTACTTCGAGCGCGTGCCGGGGCGCAGCCTCGAGGCGACGGAAACTCCGCATGCACACTACGTCGCGCCGCGTTCGTTGCTGGTGTTCGATCATTTGACGCGCGGCGTGGCGCTGATGCACGACGGCAGCGAGGCGGAACGCCAAAGCCTGCGGCGCGAGGTCGTCCGGGCGCTGCGCGGTGCCGTACCCGTCATCGTCTCTCCCGGCGGTTTTTCGCCGGCGATTCCTTCGTTGTCTCCGGCGGCGCACGCAGCGGGCATGCGCCGCGCACAGGAGTACATAGCCGCCGGCGATGTGTATCAACTCGTGCTCGCTTCGCGTTTCGAGGGTAGGCATACGCTCTCGCCGTTCGAGGTTTACCGTGCGCTGCGCTTACTGAATCCCTCGCCGTATATGTATTTTTGCGAACTGGGCGATATTACGGTGGTGGGATCATCGCCGGAGGCGTTGGTCAAATTGCACGCCGGCCACGCGCAATTGCGGCCCATCGCCGGGTCGCGGCCGCGCGGCGCCGATGCGTCGCGCGATGCGGAACTGGAAGCGGAGTTGCTGGCCGACCCCAAAGAGAATGCCGAGCACGTCATGCTGGTCGATCTCGCCCGGAATGACCTGGGACGCGTGGCTTCCGCAGGCTCGGTGCAAGTGAACCCCTACCGAGTGATCGAGCGTTACAGCCACATCATGCATATGGTCAGCGGGGTCAACGGCAGCTTGAGGGCGGGTCAGGATGCTTTCGATCTATTCGCCGCCACTTTCCCCGCCGGCACGTTGGTGGGCGCGCCGAAGGTGCGTGCGATGGAAATCATCGACGAACTCGAACCGGTGGGCCGGCAACTTTACGGCGGTACGGTGGGGTATTTCGGCCGGCGCGGCGACATGGATCAAGCCATTACCATACGCACTCTGGTCTTCCGCGGCGATGCCTACAGCTATCAAGCCGGCGGCGGCATCGTTGCCGACAGTTCTGCGCAGGCCGAATACGAAGAAGTCCTGGCTAAGAGCGCCGTACTGCGGCGCGCACTCGCCATTGCGGCAGAGGGGCTCTAGCGTGCGTCCTCGAGTTCTACTCATCGACAACTACGACTCGTTCACCTACAACCTGGTACAGGCCTTCCTGGTGTTGGGTGCGGAAGTCGACGTGTACCGCAACGATGCTCTAACCGTCGAGGACGCGCTCGCGCAAGAGCATACGCATTTGGTGATTTCACCGGGTCCCGGCACGCCGAGCAATGCCGGTGTATCGATGCGCATGATCGAAGCATTCGCAGGCCGTCTGCCGATATTCGGAGTATGCCTGGGTCACCAGTCACTGGTCGAAGTGTTCGGCGGCAAGGTGGTGCGCGCTTCGCGCTTGATGCACGGCAAAGTCTCTCCCGTCGTGCATGACGGCAAGGGAGTGTTCAGCGGCATGCCGCAGGAATTCCCAGCCGGACGCTACCATTCCTTGATCGCGGCGCCTGAGAGTATTCCCTCGGTCCTCGAAGTCACCGCTCGCACGGCGCAAGGCGAGATCATGGGGGTACGGCACAAATCGCTGCCGATCGAGGGGGTGCAATTCCACCCGGAGAGCGTACTGACGCCGGACGGCCCGATCTTGATGGGCAATTTTCTGAAGACCAGGGAGCCAGGCTCCTGATGTCCCGCCGCACACTGGACCACCTTCTCGACGGCCGTGATCTGACCGAAGCGCAGGCGGTTGAATTACTGAAACAGTTGACGGCGCAGGACCTGGCGCCGGCGATGGCGGGCGCCTTATTGGCGGCACTGCGAAGCAAGGGAGTGACGTCCGCCGAAGTGCGCGGGTTCGCGGCAGCCATGCGCGCTCTGGCCCGCAAGCCCGCGCTGCCGCATGCACCCGATGCCATCGACATCGTGGGCACGGGCGGCGACTCCTCGGGCAGCCTGAATCTATCCACCGGCGCCGCGCTGCTCACGGCGGCGTGCGGCCTGCCGGTGGTGAAGCACGGCAATCGCTCCATTTCCAGCCGCAGCGGCAGCGCGGACTTGATCGAAATGCTCGGCTTCAGGCTGCCGCTCGATGAACGTCGAGCGGCCGAATGCTTCACCGCAACCGGCTTCACGTTTCTGTTCGCTCCGTATTTTCATCCCGCCATGAAGTCTCTTGCGGCGGTTCGCGCCGCGCTCGGCGTGCGCACGGTCTTCAATTTGCTCGGGCCGCTCACCAATCCCGCGGCGCCGCGCTTTTACCTCATCGGTGCATACGATGCCGCCGCCGCGGAACTGATGGCCGACACGTTGGCGGGCATGGACGCGGAGCGCGCGTGGGTGATACACGGCGCCGCCGGGTGGGACGAGGCGACGCCCATAGGTCCGTTTCTGGCGTTCGACGTGCGGCACGGCGCGATTCAGCGCCGCGAAATCGATCCGCGCGAATTCGGCTTGCAACGGTGCGCGTCCGCCGATTTGGCGGGAGGCGACGCGGCCGCGAATTTAGCTGCGCTACGCGACGTTTTCGCAGGCCGCGACCGCGGCGCGCATCGCGCGGCATTGGTTCTGCAATGCGGCCTGGCGCTGTTCATCGCGGGGCGAGCCGGGTCCATCGCAGCGGGCATCGAAGCCGCGAGCTCGGTGTTGGATAGCGGCCGAGCGCTCGAGTGGTTGCGGCACTTGGAGAAATTTGCGGCGGAGTCGGGCGACCCATGAGCGGCTTTTTGGATGACATGGCGCAATCGAGTGCGGCACGCGTGCAGAAGGCGAAGCAACGCGAATCCTTCGCGGAGTTGGAGCGCCGCGCACGAGGAACCACGGCCGGCGCAGCGTTGCATTTGTCGCCGGCCGGTTTCGACGTCATCGCCGAGCTGAAGCTGCGCTCCCCGGCCGCCGGCACGTTGGGGGATGCCGCCGACGACTGGCTGGGGCGCGTGGCGGCGTATGCGCGCGGCGGCGCGGCGGCTGTATCGGTGCTGACCGAACCGTCACGCTTCGATGGGTCATTGGAGCACTTGCGTCAGGCGTCGCAGGTGTTGGCGCCCCTCGGGGTGCCCGCCATGCGCAAGGACTTCTTGGTCGACCCTTATCAGATCCTGGAAGCGCGCGCAGCGGGAGCCGGCGGCGTGCTGGTCATTCTGCGAATGTTGGGGGATGAGCGCATCGCCGAACTCCTGGATGCCGCAGCCGAGCATCATTTGTTCGTTCTTTTGGAAGCGTTCGACGCCGCGGACCTGGAAACGGCGCGGCGGCTGCTGTCGTCGCGCGGTGCCGACGAAGCCATTTTGATCGGGATCAACAGCCGTGATTTGCAGACCTTGGAGGTCGTGCAACGGCGGTTTAGCGAGTTGGCGCCATTGCTGCCGGAGCGATCGCACTGCGTCGCCGAAAGCGGCGTGGCGACGCCGTCCGATGCACTGGCGATGCGGCAACTGGGCTACCGGCTGGCGTTGATCGGTACCGCATTGATGAGTTGCGACGATCCCGCCGTGTTGCTCGAGGAAATCTTGGACGCGGCTCGGACACCGCGGGCTTAAAATGGCTACACTCGGCACCATGTGGATAAAAATTTGCGGCATGACCAGTGCCGATGCAATCGCCGCCGCCGCTGAAGCGAAGGTTGACGCGATCGGCTTCGTTTTTGCACCGAGTCCGCGTCAGGTAACGCCAGGCCAGGCGGCACAGCTCGCGGCGCTCGCACCGCCCGGAATCCTACGCATCGCCGTGGCGCAGCATCCACTGCAAATGAAAGTGGATGAAATCTGCCGAATTCTCAAGCCGGATTATTTTCAGACCGACGTCGAGGATTTGCGCGAATTGAAGATTCCGGCGCACATCAAGGTGCTGCCGGTCGTGCGCTTTGGCCGCAAGACGCCAAACCCCTTGCCCGGCCGCATGCTGTTCGAGGGACCGTCGAGCGGGATCGGCGAACTGGCCGACTGGGGCAGGGCCGCGGAACTCGCGCGCCAGACCGAAGTCATCCTCGCCGGAGGACTGTCGCCGCAAAACGTCAGTGAAGCGATCCAAGCGGTGCGGCCGTTCGGCGTGGATGTGAGCAGCGGCGTGGAAGACGTTCCCGGCGTGAAGGACCCGGAGAAAATCTACGAATTTGTGCGTGCAGCGCGTGCCGCCGCGGCGCTGTTGGAGCAAGATACATGAACTCACCGCTCCGTACGGCGTCCGCGCAAGACGCTGCTCATCCCGACGCAAAAGGCCGATACGGTTCATTCGGCGGGCGCTACGTGCCGGAGACTCTTGGAGCGCGGTGATGACGTCGGGCTCTTCCTCGGATCGTTACGCGAGGCTTGAGATTCCTTGAAGCGAGTGTACCGAGCCGCATCCTTGTTGCAGGTTGCTCACGCGCGCAACGTGCTCATCACCGCCGGGATTCGATGCGAATTGCGCAATCAGTATCTGGCCGGCGCCCTGGGCGATCTGCCGATGATGGAAACGTGGCCGCAACTTTATGTCGAGGATGGCGACGAACGGTTTGCGCTCAGCGCCCTGGCCCGAGCTGCATCAGCGACCGGCGGCACTCCCTGGACCTGCAAATGCTGCGGCGAACAATTGGAGCCGCAATTCACTCAATGTTGGCGCTGCGGCGCCGAACTGGGGCCCGGCGGATCGGGCTAGCGGCCACCGGATTTCGCGGCAATCCGAGTGCATCGGATGTGCCAGCATTCGCGACGCCGCCGGCAGCGACGGGCGCGGCATGCAAATGCACGCAATTGGCTATTAACAATCAATAGCTTACATCTGTCTGTCGGACAAACACCGACAGGAAACATCGCTAATTCTGAGCCTAGGTTCAGCGCGCAACCCTGGTCAGCACCTTCGGCACAGGTTACAAATTGGCACGTGTTCAGTGTAACGATTACACGGGCGCGTTCACGAGGAGATGAGTGATGAATATCGTTGGCAACATGATGACCGAACCCGCCTTACCTTTCGCAGCGCCGAGTCCTTTGTTGGGAGACTCCGAAGCGATGCAGGAAGTGTTCCGGCTCATTGAGCGGGTAGGCCCGACCGAGGCCAGTGTTCTTCTGACCGGTGAGAGCGGATCCGGAAAAGAATTGGCCGCGCAGTCCATCCACGACCGCAGCGCCCGCAGAGGCGGCCCGTTCATCGCCATCAATTGCGGTGCAATTCCCGCCGGACTGATCGAAGCGGAACTCTTCGGCTATGAGAAGGGCAGCTTTACCGGGGCGGTGCGCGCGCACGCCGGCGTGTTCGAAAGGGCGCAGGGCGGTACGTTGCTGCTCGATGAAGTCACGGAAATGCCGTTGGACATGCAGACCCGGCTGCTGCGGGTTCTGGAGACGCGAAAATTTTACCGCGTCGGAGCCGGCGTCGAATTCCTCTCGGACGTGCGCGTGATCGCGTCGACGAATCGATGTCCGCTGCAAGCGGTGCAGAATGGCCAATTGCGCGAAGACTTGCTGTATCGGGTGGCCGTTTTTCCGATCGATCTGCCCCCGCTGCGCAACCGCGGCAACGATGTCGACTTGCTCGCCGAGCACTTCCTGGCGGAGCTCAATTCGCAGAGCCGGACGCAGAAAAGGTTCTCGGCGCTCGCCCGCATGACGTTGAAACAACACACCTGGCCCGGCAATGTCCGCGAACTGAAGAATTGCATCGAACGGGCTTTCATTCTCGGCGACCAAACGCTCGAACTGGCGCCCCTTATCCAAAATGCCGCGGCGGCGCGCGGCGGCGATGCGGCCACGGATCCCGAGCGCCTGGACATTCGAGTGGGCTCGCGTATATACGACGTGGAACGCTCCTTGATCGAGGCGACGCTGGACTACTTCAAAGGCAACAAGCGACGGGCGGCGGACGCGCTGGGCTGCAGCCTAAAGACGCTGTATAACAAACTCAACGGATATTCACAGAGCCAAGAGTGCGCAAGTAGCTGAGCGCTGGCGTTATGGGAGAGATCAAGTGTCACGAGTATTGATCGCCGACGATCACGCGGTCGTCCGCGCTGGATTCAAGCAATTTCTCGAAGCGGACACTAGCATCAATGCCGTCGGCGAAGCGGCGAGCGGCAATGAGACGCTCGATCAGCTCCGTCAGCAGGATTGGGATCTTGTCCTGCTCGACATCCACATGCCGGACCGCAGCGGTTTGGACATCCTCAGGCACATCCAAACGGGCCATCCGGGGGTGCGTGTGCTCGTGATGAGCGGATTGCCCGAGCAGCAGTATGCAGTCAACGTGCTGCGGGCCGGAGCGAGCGGCTACTTGTCCAAGGACAGTGCTCCGGAAGAACTCATGAAAGCGGTGCGCACCGTGCTGTCCGGACGGCGCTACGTGAGTGCCGCTCTCGCCGAAATTTTGGTGGCCGACCTCGATGGAGACCCCGACAAGCCGCTGCATGCCAGGCTTTCAACCCGAGAATTCCAAATCTTCTGCAAGCTGGCGGCGGGCCGGGGAGTTTCGGATATTGCCAACGAACTCAGTCTCAGCGTCAAGACGGTGAGCACCTACCGAAGCCGGATTCTCGAAAAGATGAGTTTTAGCGCGAATGCAGATATCACGTCCTATGCATTGCGAAACGGGCTCATTCAGTAAGCGATGAACCGTGAGCTACGCTCTACACAACAGTCTGCGCACCGCCGCCGATGGCCATCTTGAGCGCGCCCGCGAGCTGCGGTTAAAGTGCGAGCAAAACTTGTGGATGCAATGGTAATGGCGCAGGGCCTGCGGGTCTTGCTGGTCGAGGACTCGAAGGTCCTGACGGAACGGCTCACTGAGGCGATCAGGCAGATTCCGGAAGTCGAACTCATCGGAACCGCCGACACTGAAGCGGGCGCGCTCGCCGCGGTCAAGCGCGATTCGGTGGACGTGATTATCTTGGATTTGCACTTGAAGCAGGGTACCGGATTCGGAGTGATGCGAGCGCTCGCGAGCACGCAACTAAAGCCGCGCATCATCGTCCTGACCAATTATGATTTGCCCGAGTACAAGAATGCGGCGCTCGCGCTCGGCGCGACGCATTTTCTGGACAAGGCGAGAGATTACGGGCGGTTGCCCGAGGTCCTGCACGAGATCTGCGAAGCGCATACAGCCAAACATTGATTGCGCTCCCCGCCCGCCGCGGGTAGCGTGTGAACCTGCGTGAAGGAGGGCAGCAATGAATTGGGACCGCGTACAAGGCAATTGGAAACAATTCAAGGGTAAGGCGCGGGAGAAATGGGCCGTAATGACCGACGATCGTCGCAACGCCATCAATGGGCGCCGCGAGATTCTGGTCGGGAAGCTGCAGGAGGCATACGGCATAGGCAAGGAAGAAGCCCATCGACAAAACAACGATTGGCAGAAATCCGCCTAGAAAATCCGCTTAGCGCTGCGGCGGGCGGTTTATGCCGCGGGAAGGGGGCGGACGGTTTCCCTCAACAACATACGCGTCATCGGTATCCGCGCCGTTACAATGGTGCCGCCGGCGGCAGGGGCTTGCACTTCCCAACTGCCGCCCAAAGCGGCGATCCGATGCTTCATGGACGCCAACCCATGTGAGGTGACGGTTTGCCGGCGGTTCGGCATGATGCCTTTGCCGTCGTCCGAAACCTTCAACACGAACGTATCCGGTTGAACGTCAACGGCCAAATCCGCTGACTTGGCCTCGGCGTGCTTCAAGATGTTGGTCAGTGCCTCTTGTGCGACGCGGAATACGCCGATGGCTGCATCCGGGCTGATCCTCAATTCCGCCTCGGGAATGGTTTCGGTGCATTTTAGCCCTGTGCGGCGGCACGACTCTTTGAATTGCCAGCGCAGCGCGGCGAACAGACCCATGTTGTCGAGAAGTGTCGGCCGTAACTCCTCGACGACACGCCGCTTGAGGTCGACACCCGCGCTCAACGATTCATGGATGCGTTTGAAGCGTTGCTCGATGGTCGGATCACTCGTGGGTAGCCGTTGCTGCAGCCACGAAAGATCCATTCTGGCGGCAACCAACAATCCGCCCAGCTCATCATGCAGCTCTCGGGATAGCGCCGACTTCTCCTGCTCGGAAACTCCTTGCAGATGGGTCGATAGCGCCGTCAATTCCTGGGTGCGTTCATCGACCTGCCGAGCCAGTTCGCGCTTCTGCTCGCGCAGGCCGGTCGCCTGCCGGGCGCGCCGGCGCATGTCGCCGTAAACCAAGAAGCTTGCCAGCACCACGAGGCCGATGTTCAAAATCGCACCACCTACGGTGGTCCAGCGCCACAATCGCAGGTCGGACTGCCATTGTGCCGTTGCCGCGGACAGCTCGGCATTTTCCCTCCGGTGCAAACCCGCGATGATTCTCAGAATACTTTGCGTCGTCCCCCTCCCCATGTCGGTTCGCGCCGCGCCGAGTGCAGGATCGAGCCCCGCTTTCTTTTGTAGAGCCAGGGTAGCCTCCAGCTCGGCCAACTTTTTGCGTGAGAGAATACGAAGCCGCTCGAACTGGTAAATCGGCTCCCCAGACAAGCCGTAGGCCTCGTGTAAACGGTCGAGTGCCGGGACAATCTTGGCGGCGGCGGCGGCATAGGATTGCAGATAAGAATCGGCGCCGGTCAATAAATATCCGCGTTGCTCGGATTCGGCATCGCTGAGGAGCCCGAAGAACTCGTCCAGCGCTCGCTGGCGGTCTTCGGAGTTGTGCACCCGCTCGTCCGCCGCATTCAGGCGCGATTGGCCCGCAGCGGCGAGAAAGAACAACCCGATGAGAAAACCGATCAACAGCAAGGGGGGTAGAACAATGTACCACCGACCGATGTTGCCCAATTCCTCGCCCAAGATTTTCATGTAAAAATGCCCGCGCTGCGCCGGTAAAGTCTAACATGTGGGCAATTTCCTACACGAAGCGCTGCGCGCTGGCCGATGGGCGGAGCACCCGGCCGCGGTTAGTGTCCGGCTAAAAGGAGCAAGGAATATGGAAAAACTTGAAGGGACGGCTGACGAAGTCCGTGCCTCCGGGCGGCGAGTTGGCGAGGATATCAGCGAGGGAGCGAGCAATATCAAGAACGTAGCGTCGGCGGAGATCAAGAATCTGATAGCTGATGTGGAGGACCTGGTGGCGCGAATTGCGGACCTCAAGGACGCCGATGTGGCGCGCGTGCGCAACCGGGTGCTGCGCGCGGTGGGGTCGGCCAAAGAGAGTCTCGCGTCGGCCAAAGAGAGTCTCGTCGACAGTGCTGACAACCTGCGGCGCCAAGCGCAGCGTGCTGCGACGACGGCGGACGACTACGTTCATGACAGCCCCTGGCAGGCCGTGGGACTCGCCGCCTTGGTCGGCGCCTTGGTGGGTATTCTAGCGACGCGCCGTTCGTAAAGGTCGGACCGATGCGCCTGCTTTGGTCACTGCCGAAAGCGGCACCCGCGTTGCTGCGCCACATGGCGGCCTATGCGGAACTCGCGGGGCAGGATTTGGAGCAAACGCAGCGTGATTTGAGCGCGCGCTTGCTGGCCGCCGCCATCGTGGGCATGTGCGTCTTCTTCGTCATTCTCTCGGGCTGTCTGATGCTGGTAGCCATGACATGGGACACGCCTTACCGAGTGTCCGCGATTGCCTGGATGGGCGGCGCATTCCTCCTTGTGGCCATCATTGCCGTCATATATCGGTCGAAGATCGTGAGCCGGCAAGCTCCCTTTTTGGGTGCCGTACGCCGAGAATGGCACGAGGATCGGGCGATCCTCGAACGCATCCTCTCGTCTGACCGGGACTGAGCCATGAGCGAGACCGGCGAGAGACAGGAAACAGATGCGAGAAACGACACGTTGTCCAAGCTTGCGAAGTCGCGCGCGGAGATCCGCCGGGTCCTGGACCCGCCGCGACCAACACCAGGCCCCGAGCCGGACACTGCCGAAGCTGCTACCGCGGGCGGCTTTCCGCGCAGCCGCACCATGAAATTGCTCATGAGCGGCCGCGGAGTCGGTACTGTCGGCGCTGTGGTCGGGGGCCTGCTGATGGCGCGGCCTGCGCTTGCATTTCGCTTGCTGCGCATGCTGCCGACCCGTGCGATTGCGCGCATTCTGGTGGTAAACGCCATTTCCGCGCTGCGCTCGAAACGCGACTAGCCGCTCAGCATCACCCCAGGGTGATACGCGCGTAGTGGTACGTACCGTCATCGATCAGGGTGATGTCGCAGCCGATATGGGATATCTCCCGGCCGTCGAGCGAGGCTCGTGTGATCCCGCGGCACACCCCATTTGGGTTTTCCACGGCAATATGGTACCTCGATGACCCATGCTTGTAGGTGATCTCGAAACCGCTCCAGGCGCGCGGAATGCAGGGATTGATCGATAGAATATTGCCCCGCAGATCGATGCCGAGTATCCCTTCGGTGGCTGTCCGGTACATCCATCCCGCCGATCCCGTGTACCAGGTCCATCCTCCCCGACCGACATGCGGCTCCGCGGAATATACGTCGGCACACACCACGTAGGGCTCCACTTTGTAGCGATGTATGCCCGCGCGCGTACTCGAGTGGTTGATGGGGTTGAGCAATGAAAGGAGTTCTCCCGCTCGGTCGCCGTCGCCCATCAGCGCGAATGCCAGCGTGGTCCACATGGCGGCGTGCGTGTATTGTCCGCCATTTTCCCGCAGTCCCGGCGGATAGGCTTGGACGTAACCGGGGTCATGGGGCGAGCGATCGAACGGCGGTGTGAACAGTTTTACGAGACCATCGCTGCGGCTGACCAATTGGGCGTCGACCGCCGACATCGCGCGCGCGGCGCGCGCAGGCTCGCCGCCGCCGGAGATGACTGCCCACGACTGCGCGATGGCGTCGATGCGGCATTCATCGCTGGAAATCGATCCAAGCGGCGTTCCGTCATCGAAGTAGCCGCGTCGATACCAATCACCGTCCCAGGCTTCGCGCTCAATGGCTTGCTGCACGGTGAATGCATGCTTACGCCAAAGCGCCGCCTTGGCGGATTCGCTCCGTTGGTCTGCGACCGCGGCAAATCTCAGCAGCGTGCAGTGGAGGAACCAACCCAGCCATACGCTCTCGCCGCGGCCCGCCGCGCCTACGCGATTCATGCCGTCGTTCCAGTCACCGGCGCCGAACAAGGGCAGGCCATGCGAGCCGATCGCAAGGCTCGAATCCAACGCCAGGACGCAATGCTCGAACAGCGACGCCGTGTTGGCGGTGATTGCCGGAGAGGAAAAGACTTCGTGTTGGTCCGGCGTCAACGGCGGACCCTCCAAAAAGGGCACCTGCTCGTCGAGAAGCCCCAAGTCCGCCGTGACCTGCAGATAATGCGAGACCACGTACGGCAACCAGATACGGTTATCCGAGATTCGCGTTTTCACCCCCTGCCCGGAGGTTGGTAGCCACCAATGCTGTACGTCGCCCGCCGCGAACTGGCGCGCGGCCGCGCGCAAAATGTGCTCGCGTGCAAGCGCCGGACGGGACACGCATAACGCCATGACGTCCTGCAGCTGATCGCGAAAGCCGTAGGCGCCGCTCGATTGATAAAAGCCGGTGCGGGCCCACACGCGGCATACCAGCGTTTGGTATACCAGCCAGCCGTTCAAAAGTATGTCGATGCTGCGGTCCGGCGTCTTGACTTGGATGGTGCCGAGCGCCTGATCCCAATAGTCCGTGACGGAATTGAACACGCCGTCGAGATCGACACTGCGATAGTGCTCGATCAACGCTACCGCGGCGTCCTTCGATTCCGCCTCGCCGAGCAGAAAAACGAGTTCGGCTTCCTCCCCTGGACGGAGGGTGAGCTCGGTTTGCATTGCTCCGCAAGGATCCAACCCACCGCCAACGCGGTTCGACAAGCGATTGGCGCCCAGCAGAGCCGCAGGTTCTGAAAGCGAGCCATGCCGGCCGATGAACTCAGCGCGATCACCGGTGCACGCATGTTGCTTGCCGCCCAGATCCATGAAAGCGACGCGCGATTGAAACTCGGAACGCCACGGATTGCGTGCCAGCAACGCGGCCGTCTTAGGCTCGATTTCGGTGACGATGAAGAATGCCGTTCGAGTACGCTGGTTTCCCAGCACCCAGTCCAGGTAATGTGCGACCGACAGCCGCCGGTTTTCACCGCAGCGGTTGACGATTTTCAGCCGGGAAATCTTCAGAGGATCCGCCAGCGGTACGAACTGCACCAAGTCCAGGCCAATGCCGTGCGAGGTATGCTCGAACCGGCTGTATCCAAAGCCGTGATGGATCACATACGAGGAAGCCGGTTGCCGTATGGGCAGAGGCGTCGCGCTCCACAACGCGCCGCTGTCCTGGTCCCGGATGTAAATCGCTTCCGAGGGCGGATCGGCGACCGGATCGTTCGACCAGGCTGTAAGTTGGTTCTCGCGCGCGTTTAGCGACCACGTGCTGCCGGTCCCGTCCGCGGAGACCTGAAAACCGAATTGTGGATTCGCGACCACATTGATCCATGGCGCCGGCGTGCGTTGATCTTCGTTGAGCACGGTGACGTATTCGCGGCCCGCGGCGGCGAAGCCTCCCAGGCCATTGAAATATTCCAAGGCCGGCACGGACCGTAGTGAATCGGTGCGGGGGATCTGCGGCGGGCTTGGCCTCTGAACTCGCGGTACCGGCTCCGGCTCGCGCAAACCCGCCAGCTGATCGCCCACGCTGCCGCGCCAGGCGAAGAAGACGGCGCGCGCAGCGGTCAGCAGCAGGTCGCCGCCTGACGCCGGCATCAGGTCGCCACGCAGCGAGAATACGCCGCCGCGGCGCACCTCCTCTTCGTTGTGCCCGCCCGCGCGGGAACTTCTGATCGCGGATTCGATTGCGGCCTGCAGGTCCGACGCGCAGGACGGCGGCCCGTCGTTGAGTATGACCAGATCGACCGATAGCCGCTTCAGGCGCCAGTACTCGTGCGCACGCAGCAATTGCTTGACGGTGTCGAGGCCGTTCTCGTCGTTGATCCGAATGAGCACGATGGGGAGATCGCCGGATATTCCGTGCGGCCACAGGGCCGACGGTCCTAATAGATTCTTGGCAAGGAGTTCTCGATCTGCGCGTAACGATGCATCGGCGTACAGCACGCGGTTGGCGATACGTTGGAATTGCTGAGCTTCGTCGACATCGATTCCAAGGCGGCGCAGCTGCGCCTGTGCCTCGGTCCGCGCCGATATCTTCGCCCGCTCGAACGCCGCCGCGTCGCGGTGCTTATGGGCGAGAGACAATGCTTGGGTTCGGCTCTGTGCCAGGATGGTCCAAAAGGCGACTCGTACCGTTTCTCCGCGGCCCACCCGCACCCGACGCCGCAGAGCGAGTACCGGATCGAGCACCGTCCCCGTGGTATTCGAGAGCGGGCGCGCGTCGACGACGGATACGGCATTTCGCAAATCGTGACCGCGCCCCAGAAAACGTGCTCGGTCGGTCTCGAACTGCAGGCCGCCGATCGCTTCGCCCTCGAGCACGCTCAGGTGCGCCGCCCACAGCTCGAGCTCCTTGGGCTCTCGCTTGCGCCGAGTGGCAAGCAGCGTACCCGCTTCTACGACGAACTCGGTCTGGACGAACAGCTTGGCGAACGCCGGGTGCGCCGAGTCCGCGTCCGGAGCCGTCAAAACCACTTCGGAATAACTAGTCAGTTCGATTTCGCGAACTCGATTGCCGGTGTTCGTGAGCGACACCCGCCGGACTTCCGCGTCGTCCTGCGGCGAAACCACGATTTCGGTCGAGGTAACGATGGGACCGTCCTTGCGGGTGATCTCGGCGCGATCCTCGGAGAACGACACCTCGTAGCTGTCCGGTTCACGGCCGACGGGTTGATAGCCCGCAGACCAAACCTCACCGTTCGCTACATCGCGCAAGAACACGTACAGCCCCCACGAGTCGCAGGTCGGATCTTCGCGCCAGCGCGTAACCGCGATGTCTCGCCAGCGGCTGTAGCCCGAACCCGCGGCGGTGATCATCACCGAATAATTGCCGTTCGACAGCAAGTGCGTGCGCGGCGTTCTTTCTTGCAAGAGCAACTCCGTGGCTTGGGATACAAGTCGGCGCGGAAAAGTGCGGTCGAGAATACCGCACAAACCCAGCGGGCGCCGTTTTTGTAACTCTTACCCGGATCTCGGCCGCGAGCTACTCCGCGGTCACCTCGACATTGACGTCCAACGAGAGAAAATCCGCCGCCGTACCGGTAAAGGAGCCGACGAGCGGGGCGGCTTGCGCCGCTTCCCTCGCGACGGCAACGCGGATCAGATTGCGCCCGCCGACCAGCGCGTTGGTGGGATCAAACTCCACCCAGCCGACCCCCGGTAAATAAACCTGTATCCAGGCATGCGTCGCCCCGCCGCCCACGAGCCCGCCGCCGGCATCGATCAATTTTTCGTCATACAAGTAGCCGGAAACGAATTGCGCCGCCATACCTAGACAGCGCACGGCGTCCATCATGAAAACCGCAAAGTCGCGGCAGCTTCCGCTGCCCAGATTCAAGGTCTCGACGGGCGTCTGAACGCCGACTTCTTCGCGCCGCTGGTACGAAAAATCCGCTTTGATGGCGCCGCTCATGGCCAACAGCACGTCCATCGTCGCGTAGCTCTGTGTCTTGTCCAGCACCGCCTTTACCCAGCCATCTAGCGCATGGTCGGGATCGGGGTAATGCCTTGCCCTCGAGGGTCCGAGATCGAAGTCTTCAGAGGCCGAATAGCTCAACGGCAACGTGGCGGCATAGTCATCGACGACGATGGTGCCCTGAGGCGTCGGAAAATGCTCCGCCCGAAAGGTCGATTCGAATATCAGCTCGGCGGCCGGATCGGCAAAAGTGGCGACCGCAATGGAGTTGCCGAACACATCGTGCATCCAGCGCAGCTCCGACGGCTGGGGCGTGATGATGATTCCGGTATCCAAGAGGCGCAGATCATGGCTGTCGCGCGGCCGACTCATGAGTCGATGCTGGCCGAGCGCCACGGGCACTCGATACCGATACGCAGTGCGGTGTTTGACTTTGAGGACGGTCAACGGGATTCAAACAGCGGAATGAGGGGATTGGTGACGATTATTTAGCCCCGATTGTCTTTAGCCGCCGATTGTCGCACTCCGGGACTCTATGCAACCGGAATATTGATCGAATCCGCCTTCATTTGCGAGCGGCCGCGATCTTTTACGGCCGTCAGACTCGGCCTACAGCCCTAAAGGCCCACAGCCCTCGTTCTCGATGAGCAATAGCGCACGGCCAACGCGATTGCGGCGCACAGTTGGACCCAGCCGAACCAAGGATACTCGGCGCCGAGAGCCAACCAGATCAATCCGGAAAGCCAGAGCACCCCTGCCGCGATCGCAACGTCCCTGCGTCCGTGAGCCCGGCGCAGTTCATCACGCAGCTGCGCCATGCCGGCGGTCTCCATCTTGATTCGCAAGCGGCCTTCCGCGGCTTCGCGCACGGCGATTTGAAATATCTGCGGCAGTTGCTTCAAGGCCTCGATGGTATCGGGCAGCTGCGTGCGCATTCTGCGCAGCACGGCACGCGGGCGCGTTCGCTCGCGCATCCACGAGCGCAGTATGGGTTGCGCCGTCTTCCAGAGATCGAGCTCCGGATACAGTTCTCGGCCCAAGCCTTCGATATTGAAGAGCGTTTTTTGCAAGAGAATCAATTGCGGCTGGATCTGCATGTCGAAGCGGCGCGCGGTCTCGAACAGCCGGAGTAAAACCTGAGCGAAGGAGATTTCCTTCAGCGGCTTGTTGAAGATGGGCTCGCAGACGGTACGCACGGCCGATTCGAACTCATCGACCCGGGTTCCCGCCGGTACCCAGCCTGACTCCACATGCAGCGCCGCGACCCGCGCGTAGTCGCGCTCGAAAAACGCCATGAAGTTTTCGGCCAGGTAGTGCTGATCCCGAGGCCGCAGCGTGCCGACGATGCCGAAATCGACCGCCGCGTAACGGGGGTTCTCCGGATCGTCGATTTGGACGAAGATATTCCCCGGGTGCATGTCGGCATGAAAGAAGTTGTGCCGGAATACTTGCGTAAAGAAGATTTCGACGCCGTTCTCCGCCAGTTTGGCGATATTCGTGCCGCGCGCTCGTAGTTCGTCCATCCGGCTGACGATGACGCCGTGAATGCGCTCCATCACCATGACATTGACGCGGCAATAGTCCCAATACACCTCGGGCACGTAGAGCAGCGGCGAGCCTGTAAAATTTCGCTTCAATTGCGCGGCATTCGCGGCCTCGCGCATGAGGTCCAGCTCATCCAAAATCGTCTTGCGATATTCGCCCACGAGTTCGATCGGGCGCAGCCGCCTGGCCTCGCGCCAGTACTCGTTCGCAAGAGCGGCAAGCGCATCCAGCACCTCGAGATCCAGATCGATGGCTGCGTGCATGTCGGGCCGCAAGATCTTGACGACCACATCCTGGCCCGTCTTGAGCCGCGCCGCGTGCACCTGAGCGATGGAGGCAGCGGCGAGCGGGACGGTGTCGAAGCTGCCGAAGATATCCTCGAGCTTGGCACTCAAGGCGCTTTCGATCGCCGCGATCGCCACATCGCTGCCGAAAGGAGGCACCCGATCTTGAAGTTTTGCCAACTCATCGGCGATGTCGAGCGGAATCAGATCGCGGCGTGTGGACAGCACCTGGCCGAATTTGACGAAAATGGGCCCCAGTTCCTCGAGCGCGAGCCGCAGCCGTTCGCCGCGGGTAATACCGGCGCTGCGCTGGAACCAAGTCCACGGCGACAAGTAGAAGAGGAATCGAAACGGCCGGTACAGATGTGTGGCCCGTATGAAGTCGTCCAGGCCATGCCTGACCAGCGCACGTTGGATCTGGAGCAGCCGAACCACGACGCGCGGGCGCATCGAGCTTAGCCCTTCAACCGCTGTTCGAGACGAGTAAGCCGTGCTTCGACTCGATCGACGGTCTCGCGCGCCGCGTCGACGCCTTGCAAAAATTCGTCGAGCTCTGGTCTGCTGACCAGGTCGCGGCTCTCCTCCTGCAGATATTCGGCGATGTTCTCGCCGGCGGTGCGGCGTGCTTGGCGCGCCCATGCCGCGGTCTTTAGTGCGAACTGCGACAGGCGGCGAGCGGGCAGGTCGCCGACGATATGTGACAGTTCTTCCTCCAAGTCCGGCCGTGCCGCGGCGATGAGTTCTCGGTACGAGTTCGCAATCTCAGCGTCGCCGCGTACTGCCGTTCTTGCGGCCTGAGTTTCGGGCTGTGCGTTGCCGGCCGCCAAACGCAGCAGGGCAAACGGCGACCCCTTGATACTGGCATTGACGCGCTCATGAGCCGCCGATTCGCGAGACGGGTCAGCGGCGGCAAGAGCGAGTCGTCCCCCCGTCACGCTGGCGCGAACCGAGGTCAGACCGTCGATGTCCACCCGCAATGCGGTGGCATCCAGGCGGCGCGCGAGCGCGGTTGCCTGCATGGACGCCTGAATGCCGCGATTGAGCAAGGCTTCGAGGGCGGCGAGCCAGGCGGGAGTTGCCGGCATGTCAGATTTTATACCCGCGATGAAGGGCGACGATGCCGCCGCTCAAATTGTGGTACCGGGTCTCGCCGAAGCCGGCGGTGCGGACCATTTCGAGCAAGGTCTCTTGGTTCGGATGCATGCGAATGGACTCCGCCAAGTAGCGATAGCTGGCGGCGTCATCTGCAATCCAGCGGCCCAACATCGGCAGCACGTTGAAAGAATAGGCGTCGTAGAGGGGCTTGAGGCCGGGTGCAACAGGTGTCGAAAACTCCAGCACCAATAGTTGTCCGCCCGGCTTCAATACCCGGTGCATCGAGCGCAGCGCGGCGGCCTTGTCCGTGACATTGCGCAGTCCAAAGGCGATGGTGAGGCAATCGAATGAATTGTCGTCGAACGGCAGACGCTCGGCGTCCGCGACCAGGCATTCGACGTTTCCAACGAACCCTAAGTCGAGCAACCGGTCCCGGCCCACCTCCAACATGCTCGAATTGATGTCCGATAGGACGACCCGGCCTTCCTTGCCTACCTGCCGCAGCATTCCAAGCGCCAGATCGCCGGTACCGCCGGCAACGTCCAGTGCCGTTTGTCCGGGCCTCAAGCCGGTGAGGGAAAGCGTGAAATGTTTCCACAGCCGATGCACACCGAACGACATCAAGTCATTCATGACGTCGTACTTGCCCGCGACCGAAGCGAAGACGGAACGAACGCGCTTGGCCTTCTCGGCCCAAGCGACCTCTTCAAATCCAAAATCGGTGCGGTCGGAGTTGCTCATGGTGCTCCTCAGGGCTTAAGCCGAACCCCGGCCTCGGAGCATCTTTCCAGATAACGCGACCAGTTGGCTGCGGCGTCGCGTCCCAGTTCATGCAGCAGGGTCCAAGAGTAGAGACCGGTATTGTGGCCGTCGTCGAACAGGAGGCGGAGCGCGTAATTGCCGATGGGCTCCACGCCCGTTATGCGCACGTTTTCCTTACCGGTCTGCAGCGTGCCTTCGCCGCCGCCATGTCCCTTGACTTCGGCAGACGGAGAAAACACCCGCAAGTACTCGAACGGTAGTTCGTAATGAGAGCCGTCGTCGAAGCGCACGTCAAGAACGCGAGATTCGGTCCGTAGCTTGATTTCGACGGGTTGAGGCATGCCTTTCCGTGGATGTCTACAAAATATACCGGGATAAATCCTGATCGCGCACCAAGTCGCCGAGATTGCCTTCGACATAATCTCGGTCGATGACGACCCGAGCGCCGCTGCGATCGGCGGCTTCGAAGGATACGGATTCCAACAAGCGTTCCATGACCGTATGCAGGCGGCGCGCGCCGATATTCTCGGTTCGCTCGTTGACTTCGAATGCCACCTCGGCCAGCCGCTGTACGCCCGACCCTTCGAACGCGAGCTCCACCCCTTCGGTCGCGAGCAAGGCCGAATATTGGCGGCACAGCGACGCGTCAGGCTCCGTCAAAATGCGCACGAAGTCCTGAACCACCAACGGTTCCAGTTCCACTCGAATCGGCAGGCGCCCCTGCAACTCCGGGATCAGATCGGAAGGCTTCGACATGTGAAAGGCGCCTGAGGCGATGAACAACACATGGTCGGTCTTCACGGTGCCGTACTTGGTATTGACGGTGCAACCTTCTACCAAGGGCAATAGATCGCGCTGCACGCCTTCACGCGACACGTCGGCTCCCGTCGTTTCCTGCCGACGGGCGATTTTGTCGATCTCGTCGATGAAAACGATGCCGTTCTGTTCGGCATTCTCGACCGCTCGAGCCTTGAGTTCCTCTTCGTTGATCATTTTCGCGGCCTCCTCGTCGACCAAGAGCTTCAGCGCCTCCTGGATCTTGAGTTTGCGCTGTCGGCTACGGCCGCCGCCCAGGTTTTGAAACATTCCCTGGAGTTGCTGGGTCATTTCCTCCATCCCGGGGGGCGCCATGATTTCGACGCCCAGCGCCGAGGCGCGCACTTCGATTTCGATCTCGCGGTCGTCAAGTTCGCCCTCGCGTAGCATTTTCCTGAAGCGCTGACGCGTATCGTTGTCGCGCGGGGCCCCATCCCCGGTGAACCCTGCCGTCGCCCGCGGCAAGAGTGCGTCGAGTACCCGGTCCTCCGCCGCATCGGCAGCGCGGTGGCGCACCTTCGAGATCTCCTCTTCACGGGTCATTTTCACGGAGATATCTACAAGATCGCGTACGATGGAATCAACTTCTCTGCCAACATAGCCCACCTCGGTGAACTTCGTGGCCTCCACCTTGATGAACGGAGCTTTGGCGAGCCTGGCCAAGCGCCGGGCGATTTCGGTTTTTCCCACGCCCGTTGGGCCGATCATGAGGATGTTCTTCGGCGTGATCTCGGAGCGCAGATTCTCGGCTACCTGCTGGCGGCGCCAGCGATTGCGCAATGCGATGGCGACGGCACGCTTCGCCGCCTTCTGCCCGACTATGTGCTTGTCCAACTCTTCGACGATCTCACGGGGCGTCATCTGCGACATGGGGCGCTAGAGCTCCTCAATCGTCAAATTGCGATTGGTGTAAATACAGATATCCGCGGCGATGTTCAGGGAACGCTCGACGATGTCGCGAGCGGACAGGTCGGTTCCCTGCATGAAAGCGAGCGCCGCGGCCTGCGCGTAGCTGCCGCCGGAGCCGATGGCGATCAACTCATGCTCCGGCTCGATCACATCGCCATTTCCGGATATGACATAGGAACTCTCGGCGTCCGCGACGCACAGCAATGCTTCGAGCCTGCGCAGGCTACGATCGCTGCGCCAATCCTTGGCTAACTCGATTGCCGCGCGGGTCAGATTGCCGAATTTTTCCAGTTTGCCCTCAAAGCGCTCGAACAGGGTGAACGCATCGGCCGTGCCGCCGGCAAATCCCGCGAGGACCTTGCCGCCGTATAACCTACGGACCTTGCGCGCGTTGCCCTTCATGACGCTCTGCCCAAGGGTGACTTGACCGTCGCCGCCGACGGCAACCCGGCCGTTGCGCCGGACGGCGAGAATGGTGGTTCCGTAAATACGCTCTGGATCGTGCTTCATCGGCATCAGGTTGGGGCCCACGGGCGTCCTTTCAAGCGCCGCCTGGGCGCCGTCGGGCACGGGGGTGCGCGGCGTCGTAAACCTTCGCAAGGTGTTGAAAGTCCAAATGCGTATAGATCTGGGTGGTGCTGATGTCGGCGTGGCCCAGCAATTCCTGGACGCCGCGCAAATCCGTGCTCGACTCGAGCAGGTGGGTCGCAAACGAGTGGCGGAACATGTGCGGGTGCACATGCGCCCGCAAGCCCATGCGGCGCGCCCAGGTGTTCACCCGCAGCTGCACCGCGCGCGGCGTGAGGCGCCGGCCGTTGCGGCCGACGAACATGGCCGCTCCGTCGAACTTTGGCAGTGTGGCGCGCTGCCTCAGCCATTTTTGCAAGGCATCCACCGCAAAGCGTCCGATGGGTAGTATTCGCGTCTTGCTGCCCTTGCCGTCGACGCGGACGGTGCGGTCCTTGAGATCGACGGCCGGCAAATCCAGACCCACGAGTTCGCTCAAGCGCAGCCCGGACGAGTAGAACAATTCCATGATGGCCTTGTCGCGCGTCGACAGCGGGTCATCGGCTTTGAAGTCCAGAAGCCGGCCCATCTCGTCCGCATCAAGCGTGGTCGGCAGGCGTTTCTTGGCTTTCGGTGCGCGCACCTCGTGCGCCGGGTTCAGCCGACAGCATCCCTCGCGCAACAGAAACTCATAGAAGGTTCGAACCGCCGACAGCCGCCTCTGAATACTGCGGGGCGCAAGGCCGCCGGCGTGTTCCGCGGCGGCAAAGGCGCGCACCTGAACGTTGTCGAGCGCGCTCCACCCGCGAATGCCGCGGCGTTCGCAAAATCCGAGCAGTCTGCTCAAGTCGCGCCGGTACGCCGCGCCCGTGTGAGCGCTCACACGGCGCTCGTGCGACAGGTGCGCCACAAAGCGATCGATCCAGACGCTCTGATCTGAGGTCACGGTGCGGGCATTGAAGGTTCAGCGGATCAGTGCGTAGGTCACGAGTTCGCCGATTCGCGAGAGAAATTCCGTGCTCATCGCCGGGTGAAATCGTTCCGCGTCGCTCGCCCCGATGGCCAGAATTCCCAAGGCGCCTTTGGGTCCCAGCGGGGTGAGCGCCACCGAGCCGATCTCGATCGAATCCTTGCCGAAGAGATAGTCGCGCTGCGAGTCGCGGATTTGTCCGCAGCGGGGCTTGCCGGACTGCATCAGCGATTCGAAGGTCTTGATGTCGGCGCTGACCGGATCGTCGGCGCGCAAGAATCGACCCGCCTCCAGACCTCGAGCCTCCTCGAGAAACAGCACCAGGACCGAGTGCTTGGCGTCGAAATCCTCGCGCAGGGACGTCTCGACCGCATTGATGGTCTCCAACAAGCTGTGCGCTCGGATCAATCGCTGACTCAAGCGATGAATCCGGTCGGCGAGCGCATCGTTGGCGCGAGCCACATCCACCAGTTCCTTCAATTTGCGCTCGAGGGACTGATTGCGTTCTCGCAGCACTTCGACCTGCCGCTCAACCAAACTCACCGTGGCTCCGGCGTCGCGCAAATGCGGAAGCCGCAATTTCGTGAGCAATGGACCGTTGCGCTCGAAGAAGTCCGGATGAGTCTGTAAATATTCCGCAACGCTCGAGTCGTTGAGGCCCTCTTGTTTGATGCCGCGTGCCTGACTGGTTGTCATTGCTCAGCTCCCATACATGCCGTTAAATATCGATCGATCCGGCAAAAACCGTGGTTGCCGGCCCCGTCAGCCACAGATGCTGACCAGGTCCCGGCCAAGTGACGCTTGCCGTGCCGCCCGGCAATTCTACGCGGACCTGTGAATCCAGCAGCCCGCCGTTGCGTCCAACGGCGACCGCAGCGCATGCGCCCGTGCCGCACGCCCGGGTTTCACCGGCACCGCGTTCGTACACGCGCAATCGTATCCGCGAGCGATCCACAATTTGCATGAAACCGACATTGGTACGCTGCGCAAAACGCGGATGATGCTCGATAGTAGGCCCAAAGCGTTCGACCGGCGCGGTTTTCACATCCGGAACGCGCAACACCACGTGCGGATTGCCCATCGATACGGCGCCAAACTCGATTTCGGCGCCGTCGATCTCAAGCGAATACGCCGGCAATTCGGCGGGCGCCTCCATGGGCAGCGAGCGCGGCTCGAAATCCGGTACGCCCATGTCCACGTCGACGAGGCCCTCCTCCCGAACACGGGCGCGCACCATTCCACCAAGGCTCTCGATGGCCAATTCGCGCCCCAGCTCGGGCTGCCGTGCGTACATCAAAGCGGCAATGCATCGCGCGCCGTTGCCGCATTGTTCGACTTCACCGCCGTCGGCATTGAAAACCCGATAGAAGACCCGGCTCTGCGAGTTGCGAGGAGGCTCGAGCATCAGCGCCTGATCGAAGCCGACACCGGTGTGCCGATCCGCCAACGCACGGAGTTTGTCCGAATCGATAGGGGACAGCGTGCCGTGGGGGGCGTCGAACACGAAGAAATCGTTGCCTAAGCCCTGCATCTTCAAGAACTCGATGCGCATGGGAGCACAGCATATCACTATCGATGGGCTGCGATTTCTGTTCAGGGGGTTGCGCAATCGACCTGCGAGTTTTACCTTACTGAAAATAAAAAGCTGGGGAACTATGCGTCATGTAATGGTATTGAACGCGAAGGGCGGATGCGGCAAGAGCACGTTGGCCACCAATATCGCGGTATTTTTTGCAAGAGAAGGGCACCAAGTATGCATTGCGGACTACGACGCTCAGCGGTCAAGCCTGGACTGGCTGGCGCAGCGCCCTGCCGATCTTCCGGCGATCAGCGGAGTGCCCGCATACGAGGAAGGCCTGCGCAACGTGGCGCGTTCCACCGAGATCTTGGTGATCGATGCACCGGCCCGCGTGTACGGCACGGAGCTCAACGAACTGGTGCGCCGCGCTGAAACCATCATTGTCCCGGTGCTGCCTTCGAGCATCGATATGAAGGCCTGTGCACACTTCATGGCGGAACTCCTTGAAATCGGCAAGGTGTCGCGCAAACAGGCGCGCTTGGCGCTGATTGCCAACCGAGTACGGGAATACACCCTCATCTATGAGGAGCTGGATCAGTATTTGTCCAAGTTGAAAGTCCCTTATTTGGGCAGCCTGCGCGAGGCGCAAAACTACGTACGCGCATATGCGCGCGGCATGGGTGTGCTCGAACTGCCCGAGTATCTGGCGTCGCCTGACTGGGAACAGTGGAAACCGATCGGCGAGTGGCTCGATAGCAAGCGGAGCCAGCCTTAGGAGCCTGCCTCCTAGCGCGCCGCGTGCGTGTCAGTCTGTCCAACCCCGAGCGGAGTTTCAGCGTCGCACCGGAACAGCCGCTGCTCGATGCAGCCCTCGATGCCGGCCTCAACCTGCCGCATAGCTGCAAGGGGGGCAACTGCGGCGCTTGCCGGGCCCGGCTGCTGCACGGCGAGGTGAGATATCCGAACGGCCCGCCGCTCGGGCTATCGGACGCAGAAGTAGCCGAAGGCTTTATCCTGCTGTGTCAGGCGCGCGCCGCCGACGATCTTTCCATCGAGACACTCGAGATCAGCACGCCCGAAACGGCGGTCATCAAGCGCTTACCCAGCCGCATCGAGCTCGTGCGGGCCTTGTCGCATGACGTGGTGGCCGTGTTCCTGCGCCTGCCCGCGGCCGAGCTCTTCCGGTTCGAACCCGGCCAATATGTCGACATCATGTTGCCCGGCGGACGCAGGCGCAGTTTCTCCATAGCCTCGCCGCCGCACGACTCGCGGCTGCTCGAATTGCACGTACGGCGCGTCCGCGGCGGCGAATTTACCGAGCGATTTTTTGCCGAGGACGCGCGCAGCGCGTTGCTGTCGATCGAGGGCCCATTGGGACACTTCGTGTATCGGCCGGCGAGCGGGGCACCGATGCTGCTCATCGGCGGGGGCACCGGCTTCGCTCCGCTCAAGAGCATCTTGAGGCATGTCATCGAAAACGATTTGAATCGGCAAATCAGCCTGTACTGGGGCGTGCGCGGCGAGGACGATCTTTACGCCCATGAGGAGCTCAAGGACCTGGCGGGTCGAGCGCCTAATTTTCGCTACGAAGCGGTTCTCTCCGAGCCGAGCCCAAATTGGCTGGGCCGGCGCGGTTGGGTGCACGAGGCGGCGCTGCGCGATCTCGAGCGGATCGATGCAGCGGATATCTACGCCAGCGGACCGCCGGCCATGATCGGCGCTGTACGGCAGGAATTCGCGCGGCGCGGCGGCGATCCAACCCGGCTGTGTTTCGACTCGTTCGACTACGCGCCGGACACGCTCGAGCGCCAGCGCACAATGGCTGCCACCAAATCCTGATCCTCGGCGGTGTCCGCTTGCAGAATGGGAGCCGTCACCCCGCGCTCGCGCACGGCTCCGGCAACGCGCGCGCCGGGCACCAGCCAATGGACGCGGTCGAATTCGCGGCGCAACGATGCCGGCGCCATGTGGAGCAAGCTGGCCGCGATCTCCACGCTGGTCGCGGTGATTACCTGAATTTCGCCCGCGGTCAATTTTGCCTCCAGCCCGGCAAGCTCCGCGGCGCCGTGAACGGCGGGCTCGCGTTTGTAAACGTCGGCGACGATGACCTGCGCGCCCCGCCGGGTGAGTTCTTCTCGCAAGAGCTCCCGGCCGTACATGCCCTTGACGATCAATATGCGCCGGCCCGCCGCGTGCACGAGCATCGGCTGTAGCAGTAAATTTTCGGAATCGGATCCTTCTCTCGGCGTCATGCTCGAGCTGAGCCCGGCCTGATGGAGTGCACGTGCGGTGGCGGGACCAATGGCCGCAAGGGTCAGATCGCGTCTTTGATCGAGCAGCGGAGCGCCGAATCGCACGGCATTCGCGCTGGTAAAAATGATGAGGTCGAAGGCTTCGAGTGCCCCGAGCCGGCGTCGGAGGTCTTGGGTATCTCCTACGGGTTTGATGCCGATGGCGGGTAGCCGTAGGACCATCGCCCCGCATGACTCCAACAGCCGGCACAGCGGCATCGCTTGCGGTTCAGGCCGAGTTACCAGGACTCCGACGCCTTGCAATGGAAGCATGGTCAGCCCCCTGCCTTCAGCCGCCGCTGCGCAGCCGATCCAGCAGCGTACCCGCGCCGGCCGCCAGCAGGCGATCCGCGAGTTCATCGCCCAGCCTGAGGGATTCGTCGGCGCCGCCCGTAATGGAGTCGCGCAGCAGCCGCGATCCGTCGGGTTCCGCCACCAGCCCATCGAGCGTCAAACCATTCCCATCGAGCCTGGCGTGCGCGGCGATCGGCGACTGGCAGCTGCCGCCGAGCCGGTGCGCGAACGCGCGTTCTGCATCCAGCGCGGCGCGGGTCGGCGGGTCGTTCAGAACTTGCAACAGCAAACGCGAATGTGCGTCGTCAACGCGGCATTCGATTCCGATGACCCCTTGGCCTACCGCGGGCAAGCAGGTGCGGGGATCCAAGCGCGCCGTGATACGGGACTCCCAACCCAACCGAATGAGGCCGGCGCAGGCCAGGATGATGGCGTCCAGTCCGCCGTCGTCCAGCCGCCGCACCCGGGTATCGACATTGCCGCGCAGCGCTTCGATGCGCAAATCCGGGCGCGCCGACAACAATTGTGCCTGGCGCCTGAGGCTGGAGGTGCCCACCCTTGCCCCCAGAGGCAGATCCTCGAGCCGTTCAGTGTGCGCGGTCAGCAGAGCATCGCGCGGATCGGCGCGCGGCAAAACCGCGGCAATCAGCAGTCCATCGGGCAGCTCGCCCGGCACATCCTTCATCGAATGCACGGCGATATCGGCGCGATGCTCTTCGAGGGCCGCTTCCAGCTCTTTGATGAAAAGCCCCTTGCCGCCGATGGCGGCCAGGCTTCGATCTTGGATGCGATCGCCCTTGGTCGACATCGGCACGAGTTCCACGTCGAGTCCGGCATGCGCATGGCGCAACAGCATCGCCACATGCTCGGCCTGCCATAGCGCCAGCTGACTCTTTCGGGTCGCTATCCGCAGCGCCGCCGGCTTCGTCTCAGTCACGTCGATTCTGGCGGAGATTCAGGGAATAGCGCCGACTTCAGCCGATAAATGGCCGATATGTCTTCATCGCCGAAGCCGCTTGCGATAAGTTTCTCGTATTCGTGCAAGGTCGATTCGACGACCGGCAGCGAAGCGCCGCGCTTCGCCGCCATGTCGCGGCAGATGCGCAGATCCTTGTCGTGCAGGCGCACGCGAAAACCCGCCGGGAAATTATTTCTCGCCATGAAGGGTGCTCGATTGACGAAGTACCAGCTGGTACCGGCGCCTTTGCCCAAGGTCTCGATCAGCACGTCGAGCGGCAGTCCCTCCGCGTGGGCGAACGCCATTGCCTCGCCAACCGCTTGGATGATCCCGGCGCACATGATTTGGTTGGTAGCCTTCGCCGCTTGACCGGCGCCGCTGGCGCCGAAATAAGCGATGGTCTTGCCCAACTTTTCCAATATCGGCAACGCGCGAGTAAAAACGCTCTCATCGCCGCCCGCCATGATGGCGAGCGACGCTTTGCGGGCGCCTTCCACGCCGCCGCTCACCGGACAATCGAGAAAGCCCACGCCGAGGGCTGCGAGATGAGCATGCATGTCGCGCGCCGTTCCCGCTCCCACGGTCGATGAGTCCATCACGATCATATTGGGGCTCAGGCCCGGATCGAGACCCGCCACCACCGCGCGTAAGTCGTCGTCCGCGGAAACACAAATCACGACGGCCTCGCAGTTGCCGGCCAGTTCCGCAAGACTCGTGAAGGCGTGGCACTTTAACTCCTGAGCCAACGCCGTGGCCTTGGCGGTCGTGCGATTCCAAACGCCGGTAAGAAGACCCGCTTGATGTAGATTGCGTGCCATGTGCACGCCCATGGCACCCAGTCCGACGAAGCCCGTTTGCATACGCGATCCAGCTGTTGATTTTTGGAGCGGCTAGCGTACGGCTTTGTGCGCCGAGCGGCAAAGTCCGGTTCGCAGTCCCTAGGCCACGCTCCTAGGTCGGACTATTGCAATCCTAGGTAGTACTATTGCAAATCGAGTCGACGTCGCGCTTGGCGTTGAGGCGTTCAGAATCGATTTCTGCGGAAGTCAAATACTGGCGTTCGCCGTCGGCCCCGGCTTTATACAGCTTGCGGCCTTCGATCAATGTCTTGTAGCGCGCCTGCGCATCCGCGCATTGTTTGTCGCGCGCTTGCGCCACATCGTCGGCTACGGCCTGTTGGGCGCTGACGTCTTGAGTGGTCGGTGCTCGCGCGGGGCTCTTTGGCGGCGAGGTTGAATTCGCAGGGAACTCCGCGGGGCGCGATTGCACCGAGCGAGCCGCATGATTGCCGAGCATCTCGACGACTTCCGCATGCACTCCATCGGGCGGCCGGTCGCCGTATTGAAGTTTACCTTGCGCGTCGACCCACTTGTACACGACTGCCGATGCCATCCCGGACCAGGCGATCAACGCCGCGCACAATAGAACGCGTTTCATGTTCGTATCCTCGCTCGAGAGTTACAACGCGCGCGAGCCGGACTCTCCGGTACGAATTCGCACCGCATGGCCAAGCTCCGACACAAATATCTTGCCGTCACCTATTTTACCCGTACGAGCGGTTTCAATGATGGCCTCTATCACCCGGTCCACCTGATCGTCATCCACTGCCAGCTCGAGTTTTACCTTGGGCAGGAAATCGACCACGTACTCGGCCCCTCGGTATAGCTCAGTGTGGCCCTTTTGACGTCCGAAGCCCTTGACCTCTGTCACGGTAATGCCCTGAACCCCCACCTCCGCCAGTGCCGAACGCACGTCGTCGAGCTTGAAGGGTTTGATGATGGCAACGAGCATTTTCATGCGGGCACACTCCTTGGTCTGTTGAGTCGGCAGTCTAGCAGCGGGTTCGAATATAATTTGCTGCGAAGCAGCATGGAGTATTACAAATTTCTGATGTATAAACGCACAGCGTCTTGCGTCGGGCGCGCGATCATTTAAAAAACGGCACGGGCCCTGTTAAGGACCCGCGCCGCCGGGATATCGCACCGACGGGGGAGTTGGCTGGCTTGCCGGCGCGAGATGCTCCTAAATCGTCAGAGGTTTCGGCCTCGCTCGAGTACGGGCGAGGTCTCTGAAATCCTCGCCAGTCTTTGATGTGCAGTGGCCCCGCATAGCATTCATATGTCCTGTTTCAAATGGCATCCGGGCCGGTTTCCCCGGTTCTGACCCGCAATGCCTGTTCAAGGTCGAGAACCCAGACCTTGCCATCGCCTGCGTTTCCCGTTCTTGCCACGTTGCAAACTGCCTCCATCACCTGTTCGGCTATCGAATCGTCCACCGCGAGTTCAATCTTCGCCTTGGGCAAAAACTCGACGCTGTACTCAGCGCCGCGATAAAACTCCGTGTGCCCCTGATGCAGTCCGTAGCCCTGAACTTCGGTTACCGTTACGCCTTGGATGCCGATATCCGCCACCGCTTGCCGAACCTCATCTACCTTGAACGGCTTGATCACCGCGGTGATTAGCTTCATGCACTTATCCCCGCCTTCGTCGTTTAATCGAGCGGCCTCCAATACCACCTGGGCGTACTATTGAATTTAGATAATGCAGCTTCCATGCCAGGCCGGCTGCCTTGCCGGATCGACAATTTGCCCGCGGCGAGGCTTGAATTCGCACTAATTTGGTGCAAATAGCCCTGTGTGGTGCGTTATCAAGGTGCGATTTTTTTTGTTCTCGGGGGTATCAAATGAGTTTTCTCAATTCCAGCGGCCTGGATGAGCTAGCCCGACGGCTCGCGGACGCGGTGCCTGAGTCTGTCCGTAGTTTTGGCCGCGATTTGGAGGGGAATTTCAAGGCCATCCTGCAGGCGCAGCTCAGCAGGCTCGATTTGGTGAGCCGCCAAGAATTCGATGTCCAATCGGCATTGCTGGCGCGTACCCAGGGAGCGCTGGGGGCGCTGGAAGCGCGTGTGAAAGAACTCGAAGCGAAACTCACGCCGCAATAGCCCAAGGCTCTTGGTGCATTGGGGTGGGCAAAAGGCAGGTAAGGCCTCCCTCCGTGCGTTGGATCGGCTTACTTGTTTGAGACCTACTTGTTGAGGGAGACCATGTAGTCAACGGCCATGTGAATGGTCGCATCGGGCCAGGTCGTGCCCCCGCGCGGCGGCATGGCGCCCTTGCCCTCGATGGCATGTGTGTACAGTGCGTCCTTCCCCTGCGCGATACGCGGTCCCCAGGCCGCATGATCGCCCACCTTCGGAGCCCCGTTGACCCCGGTTCCGTGACAGGCCGAGCAGACTTTCGTGAATGCTTGTTCGCCGGTGGTGGGGACATCCGCCGCGGCGCCCTTCGGCGCGGACAATGCGGCGAGAGCGCTATTATCGTGTCCCGCGATGGCCACATGGGCGAACGGCGCTATGTTCTGCTGCACGCTCTTCAGGCGCAACGGCTCCAGCAGCACGTTCTCGCCCTGCGTATCCTTACCCACGGTGCGCGCCACCGCATATAACACGATCGCAAAAAAAATGAGAACACCGAGAATCAAACTGAAGGAATTGAAGAAATGAGTATCTGACGATTCGGGCTGGGACACGGTAACTCACTGAAAATCGATGAAAAAAGATCCGGGAATGGCGGCAGTATAGCGACACCCAGCGCTCCGCGGAATAGCCATGGACGCGGCACTGGAACCGCAAATCGAGGAAATGGCGAGAATTAATGGGCATTCTGCACTACGTCCGGCATTTCATCTTGCTGACCTGCATGGCCGCCGTCTTGGCCGGAACGAGCCGCTTCAGTCCAACGCATGGGGCCCTGGCATCTTTCGGAATATATGGCGCGCTGCATTCCTCGATGTTGGCGGTCACATTGCGCGCACCGCAGCCACTGTGGCGAAAGCTGTCGTTCGTCGCGATCGGCGCCGCTCTCAGTGCATTGAGCGCGACGGCGAGTTTTTACGCAAGCCACTTGATCAGGAGGCTTCCGGGCATGGCAGAGCCGGCGCTGCTGCTGGCGCTGTCGTCGGCTCTCGGCGCCGCCAGCTACGCGTTTCTCGTGCAACGATATTTTGGAGCGAACCTGTCGCTGCGCGCGCTCGCCTCAATAACGCTCGGGTGCGTGTTGGCGACGCTCACCGTCCTGTGGTCAGGGATTTATCTGCGCGGCGGCGGGCTGTGGTTCGCGGCATTTTGGTGGTTCGCTTTTTCAGCGGGACTTTGGTACCACGATGGACGGGCGCCCAAGGTGGCTTGATCGAGAGCGTCGCTGATGGGACCATTCTTTGCACGGTGATAGAGGCAATTCATGACGGCGGGTGTACATGTCGATTCGTGCGCTTTCGCATGAATGGCGGGCCGCTGTTCGTTCATTGTTGCCACTGCCGCTGGTGCCAACGCGAAACCGGCGCCGCATTTGCGTACAACGCGCTGATTGAAGCGGACCGCGTAGCACTCTTGAGCGGCAAGGTCGAGGTCATTGCCACTCCGAGCTCGAGCGGGAAGGGCCAAAAGATTTCGCGGTGTCCGCAATGCCGTATCGCGGTCTGGAGCAACTACGCAGGCGCCGCGGATGCACTCAATTTCGTGCGCGTGGGAACGCTCGATGAACCCGCTCTAATGCCGCCGGACATTCATATCTATACTGCATCGAAACAACCGTGGGTATCTTTGCCGCCCGGTGTCCCCGCCGTGGCGGAGTACTACAGGGCCTCCGAGTATTGGCCCAAGGAAAGCTTGGAGCGTCGCGCGGCGCTTCAGGCAAAAGCGCGCGTTCGTTGATGGGTGAACATGCCCGGCCGGCCAACCGGAGGCGAGGCATTCAGAAAATGGTTCAACCGCTCCGTCGGCAGCCTTTTCATACGCGTGGGCATCAAGCTGGCATTGAGCAGTGACCGCTGATGCCGCCGATGAATTTTCACGCTGCAAGTTTGCGGGAATCCATTAAGATGATGAAGGTGCAAGCACCGGTTGCGTTCGAGGCCGGTCAGCGACACCGTTAGTCGGGAGATGGTCCGTTGAAAACGCTATTATTTATCGTAGCTTGGTGTTTGTTGTTCGTCCTATGCTGGCCGCTCGCTCTTTTGGCAATCGTTCTATGGCCGCTGCTGTGGTTGCTGTCGCTGCCGTTTCGCCTGGTGTCGATCACATTCGAAGCGGTGTTCGCGCTGCTCAAAGCCGTCTTATTCCTGCCGGTACGCCTGCTCGGCTACCGCGATGGTTCGGCCGGGCGGATCAACTAGTGTCCTGTCCCATAAATACCTCACTCGCTGCGCCGCGCCTTTATCGTGCCGGGCGGCGTTGCGCCTCCTCGCCCGTGCCCTTTTAACTACTATGCCTCGTCGGCGCGCCTTGCCCGGCCCGAAAATTCGCTGGCGGAT
>DASXYI010000030.1:0-7246 GCA_036502605.1 Steroidobacteraceae bacterium | reverse complement strand
GCGAGCAGGCGTGCACCGCGTCGTCGACGGCGCTCCAGCTCCTTCAATTTCTGTGAGTGTCTCATCCGTACCTCGAATGTAACCATTCCAGGTGCTTGGACCGCAAGAGCGGTAAAAAGTGTCACTCACTTACGCATTTCTTAATAGTTGAGGGGACTCATGGACGAACGCTTAGTTTGTTTTCTGATAGGTCTGGCGATCGGTGCGGCGATATCGTGGATTCTGGTCCGATCACGGATGAAAGAATCCCTGGCCTCCGGCGAGGCGGCCGCCATGAAGGCATCCACGCAGCTACAGGTCGAATTGTCGGCGGCCAATGTGCGCGCAGCCCGAGTGCCCACCCTCGAGCGAGATCTCCTCGCAGCATCGCAGTCAAACGACGCGCGCTACGACAAGAAAACGATGGAGGCCTCTGCGTTCGCCACGGAACTTGCCGAAGCACGAAGCCAATTGGATAGCGAACGAAAGGCGTCGCAGGAAAAACTCCAGTTACTGACTGAGGCGCGCCAAACGCTCTCCGATCAATTTAAGAATCTCGCCAATGAGATTTTGGAAGAGAAGTCGAAGCGGTTTACGCAACAAAATCTAACCAATCTCGGCGCACTCCTCGATCCGCTGAAGCTACGGATTACCGAGTTTCAAACGAAGATAGAAGATACCTACGTGAAAGAGGGTAAAGAGCGAACGGCGCTGGGAGAGCAAGTTCGGCAGCTGATGGAACTGAACAATCATCTGAGCGAAGATGCGAAAAACTTGACCCGCGCTCTCAAGGGTTCAAGCAAAACCCAGGGCATCTATGGCGAGTTCGTGCTTGAGCGGGTCCTCGAAGGGTCCGGTCTGCGCAAGGGCGAAGAATACGTGGTGCAAAGTAGTCACAACCGAGAGGACGGCACGCGGGCCGTTCCGGACGTCGTTATCCACTTACCGGAGGGCCGCAGCTTAGTCATTGACGCGAAACTTTCCTTGGTGGCCTATGAAGAATTCGCGGTCGCTGAAGTTGAGCTGGAGCGTGTCGCAGCGAGTAAACGGCACATTGAGTCGATGAGGAACCACATTCGCGGTCTGTCCGAAAAGAACTACCAGTTCCTCTACGGCCTGAAATCGCTCGACTTCGCATTACTGTTCGTGCCCATTGAGCCGGCCTTTATGCTCGCCGTGGCAGCCGATCGGGATTTGTTCATGGACGCGTGGAAGCGCAACGTCCTGTTAGTCAGCCCCTCCACGTTACTGTTTGTCGTTCGGACGGTGGCTCACTTGTGGCGCCAGGAGGCGCAAACGCGCAATGCGCAAGACATCGCGAAACGCGGCGCTGACCTTTACGACAAATTTGTGGGCTTTGTGGAGGACATGACCTCCTTAGGCTCCCGCCTCCGGCAAGCTCAAAACCACTACGATGATGCGTATGGCAAGCTCACGAGTGGTCGGGGGAATCTCGTAGGACATGCTGAAAAATTGCGAGATCTAGGTGTAAAGCCCACTAAGGCCCTCATCCCGGCAATAGTCGAAGCCGCGATCGACGAGTCGCTCGGAGGCCTGCCAATATCCTCCGAGAGCGTTGCCCACGAGGTCTTGGTGACAGCCGCGTGACGGACCTTCTGAAGCGCGCGACCGAGTGTCATCTGTCGATGGAGGTCTCCGCGGCCCGCTGGCTCAGCTTGGCCTCCACCCACAACGCAGTCCCGGTCATCCGCGAGTTGACATTGGAATTAGCGGGCGGGGAATGCTATCGCAATGTAGAAATACACGTACGCACTGAACCCGCGTTTACCCTGCCCTTTGTGTTGCGCGTTGACCGATTGGATCCGGATGGTCCACGGAGCTTTCGGAATCTTGACATTCGGCCCAACCACCAGTTCCTGGCCGAAGTGACTGAGTCGTTTGATGGTTTGCTGCATATCGAAGCCATGGTTGGTCAGCAGCGCGCTGCGACAAAGAGCACGACGCTGAAGTTGCTGCCCCCGGAACAGTGGGAGGGCCTCCACGATCTGCCGGAGATGCTTGCGGCCTATATTCAGCCCAACCATCCCTATGTCGGTCACCTATTGTCGCGCGCTGCGCAATCCCTACAACGGATCGGAGTATCCGGCTTATCCGGTTATCAGCAACAGTCGCGCGAGCTGGTCGGCAAGCAAGTCGCTGCAATTTATGCCGCGCTACGAGAAGAGCATTTCAGCTATATCAATCCGCCGGCCCACTTCCACACCAGTGGTCAGCGGATCCGGCTCCCGGATCAGATCAATTCAGAGCGGTTGGCGACCTGCCTGGATCTGGCCGTCCTGTTTTCGGCCTGCCTAGAGCAAGCCGGCCTCCACCCCTTGATCTTGATGAATAAGGGCCACGCGTGGGTGGGTTGCTGGCTTGACGAAGGGTTCTCTACCGCCAGTCCCGTGGACGATGATGGTCAGACCCTGCGAAAACGGCAGTTGATCGGAGAATTGCTGCCTCTTGAAGTGACATTGCTTACCCAGAAGTCGGTGCTTGCCGCGGAAGCGCAACGAGTCGGCGCTGAGCATTTGACCAACGAAGCAGACTTCGAGGCCGCGTTCGATGTACGGCTCGCACGCCAGTCGGGTATTCGGCCGATTCCCGCTCGTGTCAGCGGCATGTTTACCATTCCATTGGAAGCCGCAGCGGAACCGCAAGACAGCGTACTCCTGGACGGCGTAATCCTAAGCCCGGCAGAAACCCCAACTGAGCTGGATTCCGAAGCAGAGCAACCCAATCAAAGACTCGAGCAGTGGAAGCGAAAGCTCTTGGATCTGAGCCTTCGCAACAAACTCCTGAATTTCAAGTCCACTGCGAAAACGTTGCGACTTCTGGGTACGGGCCTTTCGGGCTTGGAGGACGCACTCGCCTCAAGGAAGTCCTTTGGCTTCGAACCCGATCCGCGCTTTGACAGACAGACGGATTCGACAACGGGGAAGCCGCTTCCTAAGGAATTGCTCGCCGAACGGCAGCACTCGCATGTTTCCGGGTCACTTGATCGCGGTAAACTCATTACTCTGGAAGAGAATCGGGAAAAGCTCGAGACCCGTCTCGTCGACCTTTTCCGAGCCGCGCGTACTGCCGAAGAAGAAGGTGGTGTCTCGCCGCTTTTTCTTGCGCTCGGGGTGTTCGAGTGGAAGGAAGCCGACAGTTCGAAATCCGCCAATCGCGCCCCCATCCTGCTTATACCAGTAGCCCTTGAGCGGTCCAGTGTCAGAGCGGGTCTCACCGGCATCAAAATGTCCTCCAGAGACGAAGACAGCCGAATCAATCCGACGTTGCTCGAGAAACTGCGGCGCGACTTCGGTATTGCTTTTGAAATCCCGGATGTAGCTCCCGCGGATGAGAGCGGCGTGGATGTCGATCGAATCCTCGGGATGTTTCGACACCTCGTCGTCAATCGAAAGGGCTGGGAAGTGAAAGATGAGATGTGGCTTGGGGAGTTCTCCTTCAAGAAATTCCTCATGTGGCGCGATCTGCAAGAGCGCGAGGATGCGTTGAAGGCTAACCCACTGATCCGCCAGATGTTGGATCATCCGCACACACCAATTGCCAGCCAGGGCGAATTCCCCGTCGCCAGAGACCTGGATCGGAAGACGACTGCCGCCGACGTATTTACACCGCTCGTGGCGGATTCCTCGCAGTTAGCGGCGATCCAAGCCGCTTTTGAGGAAAAGAGTTTTGTCCTCGAGGGTCCCCCCGGGACGGGAAAAAGCCAAACCATCGCGAACCTGATCGCCAATTGCATGGCACACGGCAAAACCGTCCTTTTTGTATCGGAGAAGAAAGCGGCGCTTGAGGTGGTGCGCAAGCGGCTAGCGGATCTCAGTCTTGATGCCTATTGCCTTGAGGTTCATTCCGACAAGGCGCGCAAAACGGAGGTGATTGATCAGTTGAAGGCGTCGTTTTCCTATTCCCAGCCCGTTGTCGAAGAAAAATGGCAGGAGAAGGGACAAGTCATTGGCAAAATCCGGCAAGAGCTCAATCAATACGTGGGCGCGCTGCATCACCAGTACCCCTGCGGGTTATCCATCTTTGAAGCCACTGGATGGCTGTGCGCGAATTCCAATAGCGTCGAAGTAACCCTCCCCTGGGGTGACCCCAGTGAATCGACGCAGCCGCCCCTGAACGAATTGCGGTCCGTCGTCACCCAATTCAAGCCGCTGCTCGAACAGCTGGGCCCGCTGCAATCGCATCCGCTTGCAAGATCGAAGCTCACCGAGTGTACGCCCGCCATCGAGCGCTCCGCGAAACAGGCGGAGGCATCGGTCCGTAAAAGCCTTCTCGTCGTGAACCAGGTCATCGAAGCCGTTTGCGGGCGCCTCAAAATAGCGTACGGTGATCTCAGTACCCAAGAACTGAATGCCTTGGCCGACCTTTCACAGCTGTTGCTCGACCTCCCTAAGTTACCGGCATCCCTGCCGGCAGCACTCGGCGAGCCAGGCGCCTCGCAGGGGTTGCGATCGATGGCGCAGCTCTTGAGGCAACGGCAAGCCCCAGCACGTACGCTCGCTACCAGCTATCGCAGCAGCTTGTTGGCGTGCGACGTCGAGCTTCTCCAACGGCTGCATCAAGATCATCTTACCGCCTGGTGGCCGAAACGTTGGTTAAAGCGCCGCGCGCTCTCGCGGATTTTGGACGGGTATGCCGCGGCTCCGTCGAAGCGTACGGCAGTTGAGGATTACCCACAGACGCTCGACTCCCTGCGGATGGTGCAAGCAACCGATCGGGAGCTAGCGAAGTTGCGCGAAGTGATCGCACCCTATACGGACGGCGCATTTCGTGCGCCGGAGAGCGATCCTGTTACTGCCGACACCTGTGCTCAATGGCTTACCGCTGTCAAAGACAATATCAACAAGCTTGGGCGGCTGGATTCCTCACGGGTTCGGAGCCTCCTTTCCGCAATTATGTCCCTGTTATCCGCCGGCACCACCGACATTGCCGAGGGCGGTCCTCTGACGCGCGAACTTCAATGCCTCGTCAAAGAATGGGCCCATTTCACGGGCAAACTCACGGAACTGCAAAACCGGTTACGAATACCGGACACCGGTAACATAGCCGCCGAATCGCCGGCGCTTCTCGGCAACACGAACAAATGGCTAGACGCATTACAGAACGCCTTGAGTGCCGACCAATTGAGGTATTGGGCCGCATGGCAACGACTACGCGAGAGATCCAGTGCGATCGGCCTAATGCCCTTGGTGAACCTGTGCGAATCCGAGGGACCGGTTCGCGCCAATCCCGAGACGGTCTTCGAGTCCTCTGTCCGCCGCTGGCTGCTGGAGGAAGGCCTATCGAGGAGCCCTCCGCTTCGAGATTTCATCGGGCAGTCGCAGGACCAACTCATTAGACAATTTAGAAAGGCGGATACTGAGTACCTCGACCTCGCGAGTTCCGCCGCTGCGGCCCGGGTCGGCGAACGTATTTCCCATTTGAGCTCCGATGCCGCGACTGTCAAAGAGCTCAGCATGCTGAATAAGGAAATCAACAAGAAGACACGCCATTATCCTCTGCGCAAATTATTCGCAGGCATGCCCGGTCTCTTGCCACGCCTAAAGCCATGCATGCTGATGAGCCCCATTTCCATCGCGCAGCATCTGGATCCCGATTTTCCACCCTTTGATATCGTCGTGTTTGACGAAGCGTCGCAAATTCCCGTTTGGGACGCTATCGGCGCCATTGCTCGAGCCCGCCAGGCCATCATTGTCGGCGATCCCAAACAGATGCCTCCCACCTCCTTTTTTGCTCGTGGTGATGACGACGAAGAGATGGATGACGCCAACGAGGACCTGGAAAGCATTTTGGACGAGACTATGACCGTGCTACCCGTACTGCGCCTCGAGTGGCACTACCGGTCGCGATACGAAAGCCTCATCACGTTCTCCAACCGGCGTTATTACGACGGCAAATTGATAACCTTCCCCTCACCAATCACGGAAGATCGGGCCGTCTCACTACACCGAGTCAATGGTGTCTATGGGAAGGGCACCACCCGCGTCAACTTCGCGGAGGCGCAGGCGGTCGTACAATTTGCGGTCGAACATTGTCGCAACAACGGCGATCGTAAAGAATCCCTCGGGATTGTCACCTTCAACGCTCAGCAGCAGAAACTCATTGAAGACCTGCTAGACAAGGCGCGCCGCGAAGACCCCGGGCTAGAATTGCATTTCAGCAAGCAGAAAGGGCACGAAGAGGTTTTCGTCAAGAATCTCGAGAACGTCCAGGGTGACGAGCGAGACGTCATCATTTTCTCGACCACCTTCGGACTAGATGACATCGGTAAAATGTCCCTCAACTTTGGCCCGATCAATACAGCCAATGGTCCTCGGCGCCTTAACGTCGCCCTGACCCGCTCACGGCTCGCGATGCACGTATTTACGTCCCTTCGCTCAGAACTGCTCGACACATCCCGAACGACCTCCATCGGCGTCCGGCACCTGAAAGAATTTCTCGAGTATGCGGAGAATGGAATAAGTGCCATCCGTCATTTCGCCGGAGAACGAGGCGACGGCGCCGACTCCCCCTTCGAGGATTCCGTTGCCGATGCGTTGCGCCGAAAAGGATGGGAAATCCACCACCAGATAGGCTGCGGAGGCTATCGAATCGATCTCGGTGTTGTCCACCCGGACGCCCCTGGCACCTACCTCGCAGGCGTCGAGTGCGATGGAGCAAGCTACCATAGCGGCGCCACCGCACGCGATCGCGATCGGCTCCGGCAACACAAACTTGAGGAATTGGGCTGGAAACTACAGCGCATTTGGTCTACCGACTGGTGGCGCCGACCTGCCTTCGCGCTGGATCAGTTACACGAGAATCTATTGCACTTGGCCGCGGTGAAAAATGAGATCGGGTTGGTCACGGCATAATATCTACCTTCGGTAGCGACGAGTGTGTCGTTTGGAACCGTTAAAAACTGTGGGGTGGGGAAGGATTTCGGGGTAGGTTAGTCCGACCAAACACAGGGAGAGGTGTATGCGAATGCTGGTGACGCTCGAGTTCGCAGATGCTGGCGGCAAGTCAAGATCCCACGGCGTACTGATCATCGGTCGGACCGCCGAGGAATTGCAGCCGGGCGATATCGGTCTCAGCCTGGCTGAGGCCAAGACGCTCATTAGCGCCATTCAGGCGGAATTCGTTTCGGCCCAGGCCGCCGCAATCGTAGAAGCCCGAAGGCGTTGCAGTGACTGCAAAAAGAAACTCCACATCAAGGACTCGAAGCGTCATCGCATCCAGACTGTCTTCGGAAAGGTCTTCTTGCCCA
>DASXYI010000029.1:0-4418 GCA_036502605.1 Steroidobacteraceae bacterium | reverse complement strand
TTCCCGGTTCGAATCCTCTGGGGCCAGCCAACCAATGTCGTCTCTGCGGGACGGTACCGCGTCGCGAGAAAACCCTAAAGACTTCCGTGGCTTAGGGTAGCGATGAATGGTCTCTGGAGCGAAAAATTCCAACTTATTTCGCTCCATCGCCGCATTTTTAGTGCGAGTCTCTGGTCGACGATTTTCTATATCCAAATTTGTTGCTCAAGACTCAGTTTGATTCCACTGAGACTGGTTCGAACTGGTGCCGAAGACGGTAAGCGAAACGAGTCCCTGAATGGCGACGGTCGTCCGCCCTCGGATGGGATGCGGACTCAATATTGTTTTGCCAATATCGCTTTTGACCATAGCTGCCGAAAGTACATGCAACGATACTTCCGCAACCGGCGAAAGCTGACCTATCGGTTGCGCCGTCCGCTCACTCTTGCCGGCTGAGGAGTTCCCTCTCGACGGGGTAGCAACGGAGATGTCTCGAGCGCGGCGCGCACGTCGGAGATGCGGCGAGCCGCTTGGTACACACGCTAACACGTTCAGACCGGCGGAGGCGCTGATCACTCGTGCGAACGCGCCGCGGCGCAGCCCGCTCGTCCACACAGCATGCCGAACGATAACAGGGCTCCAGGCTACGACGCCTCAGCGTTCGATCCTTCACTCGCACGATGGCGGTGCGAATCGGAACGAGCGGCACGTCAACAGGCACGACCGCAAGGCTACCGCGCAGCCTGCGAAAGAACCACGCCTACCACAAAAAGCAAACTGGGTCGTGGTAATCTGTAAAAAGCCGGGGCGATGTTCCGCGGCTTCTATTGAGTGGTCTAAGGGTTAGGCTTGGGCGGCAGCGGGAATGTCAGCCTTAAACACTTCGTCCAGGCACCAGCGCGCTGCCTCGCTACCGGTTGCGAACCACACGCCGCCTGCTGCCTTCATGTGCCGGATGATCGCTTCCAATGTACGCGAGCGACCCGGCCGTCCCGAAACGTAGGGGTGGAATTGGAACGGGCAGTACTGCGGGGTGTGCTCCGAATCTTCATAGAATGTCTCGAACATGCCCTTCCAGATCACCAACGCGTTGTCCGGAGTGCCCGCATCGCGTTCCTGATAGGCACGACCGTCGCCGAACGGCTGGCGCGGTAACTCGACCAGAACCTTTCCGGTCGGCATTTCCCACAAGAACGGCAGATCGTGCGAGAACGTGTTGCTGTTCCAGAGGAAGCCGTGCTCGCTCAGGAGTTCGATACTGTTGGGACTTTGCGTGCAGGAGCGCCAGCCGTAGGGCCGGTCGCCGGAACGCTGACGGAGCATGGCAATGGTTTTCTTCATCACCTCGTCTTCCTGTTCGCGCGTCAGATCACGGGCGACTTCATGGTGATAGCCGTGGCCGGCAACCTCATGTCCGCCGGCGACGATCGCCTTCATGGCCTCCGGATAGCGCTCCGCGATCCCTCCGCAGGTGAGAAAGGTTGCTTTGACGCCCTCCTTTTCGAGGATGCGCAGAATCCGCCATACCCCGGTGTGCGGGCCGTATTCCGCCTGCGTGTATTCCTCGTGATTCATCGTACCATTCGGCAGCGGCCGGATGTCCTCGCCGCCCTGGAAATCAAACGTCAGCGTCACACAAACTCGAGCGTCATCCGGCCAAAACACACGTCGAGGGTGAAATTCTTTCAGCATGATGATCCTCGTGGTTCCTGATTGATGCCGGAGAATGCCACGTCTGCGGGGGTTTTCAAAGGTACATTCGCGGCTTTATCCGTCGCGCGTTTTCTTGGCAGCAGAGATAACTTGGGGCGGCGTGAGGATTGTGCTCTCGATCATCTTTTGCACCGCTTCGCCGGGAAGTGGACCGAATTCAAGTTGGCGGCGTTTCGACTCCTCCAAAAAGGCCGGGTCATGCATCGCTTCCAAAAACGCTTTCCGCAAGGCCGCTGCCCGATCCGACGGGACGCCCGGCGTCGTCATGAACGACCGGCCAAGCTCGTTGCCGGATGCAAAAAACCGCAGCACGTCGCGGTGGGCTTCGCTCTGTCCCAAGTCCATCATCAGTGGCGCGTTCAGATCATCCGCCTTCTTCATCGCGTATTGCACCAGAACGTTGATCTTCTTGTCTCGCAGCCACTCTCCGTTCTCGGATTTTAACGCTTCCCAGCTCTTCGTCGCTCCTTCCGTTTCGCCGCGCTCCATCGCGAGATGCATTTCGGTTGTGCCAGGGTAGCCGCTGATGATCTTGAATTTGGTGCCGGCTACCGCGTTGAGGAGCTTCAGAAGAGTCATCGTGTTGGAATTCGGATTGATCGCCCCCATCACCGTCTCCCGCCGGCGCGCATCCTCGAGCGTCTTTGTCGGCGAGGTGAACCATGTATAGGTGAGCTCTACGACAGGAGCCGAGCGCCCAAGCCACACGAACTTGCGCGCATCGTATTGGGCAGCCCCCGCGCCGAGCGCCTGCTCGATCGCCAGGGCCTGTGACGAGATAGCAAGCGCGCTGCCGTCCTGCGGCGCCTTGCTGTACAACCAGCTCGCCATCGTCATGCTCGCCGCGCCAGGCATATTGACGGCTACCACGTTGGGCGCTCCAGGAATATGGCGGCCGAGATGACGTGCCAGCATGCGCGCGTAGAGATCATAGCCGCCGCCCGGGGTGAAACCGATGTACAGATTGACCGTGCGTCCGCGATAAAAATCGTCCACCGCATCGGCGCGGCCCACGCTCGCCGCGAGCAACATCAGCGCGGCGGCAGCTGCCGCGCGACGGAACTTCATCATTGTCACATCCTCCCCATTCCCGAGCGCCCGTTGTTTTGAGCAGCGCTTCTCGACTATAGTTTAGCCGACGGGCGAACTTCCGGAAGTACAAATATCGACTGCTCCGGAGATGCTCGCGTAACGTGACTAATGGGAGGATTTGGTGACTCGGTTGTTCGCTGCGGCGGTTTCTGTGTTTGTGTTGGTCTTGAGCAGTGATTCCGGTCGGGCGGACAATGTAGCTGACTTTTATCGCGGGAAGTCCGTGACGATTTCCGTCGGCACGGAACCTGGCAACTCATATGATATCTACACACGCACGCTCGCCCGCCATTTGTCGCGTCACCTTCCCGGCAATCGAAATATCATCGTCCAGAACGCGCCGGGTGCCGGTGGACTGAACAATGCCAATTCCATTTACAACGTGGCGAGCAAGGACGGCCTGTCGCTCGGGCAAGTGCAGAACACCGTTCCGTTCGAGCCGTTTTATGGCAACGCCAATGCGCGTTTCGACGCGACCAAAATGAATTGGCTCGGAAGTCCGGGAAAGGAAACGGCTGTTCTGCTCATCTGGCATACGGTGCCGGTGAATTCGCTCGCCGAAGCGAAAAGCCATGGCCTGGTGCTCGGCGCCACCGGGGCCGCATCGACACCCGCGTTTTACGGGCGAGTGATCAATGCCGTGTTCGGCGTCCCGATTAAGCTGATCGCCGGCTATAAGAGCCAAAACGAATCCTTTCTGGCGATGGAGCGCGGCGAGAACGACGGCTATTCTTCCACATTTTGGTCAAGTCTGAAGCTCACCAAACCTGACTGGATTGCCAAACATAAGGTGAAGCTCTTGCTGCAATATGGCGGTGAAGCTGCCCCCGATTTGAAAGACGTTCCGTTCGCGATGGATGTTTTGAGGGACCATGCCGACCGCGATTTGATGCAGATTGCATCTGCGCCGTTAGCCCTTGGTCGGCCGTTGTTCGCCCCTCCGGGTGTTCCGGGTGAACGAGTGACTGCACTACGAGAAGCGATTGCAGCCACGTACCGTGACCCTGAATACCTTGCGGATTGCTCGCAACAGCGCCTTGAATGCACGACCTCCGCCTTAGCATCAGATTTAGCTAGACTCATTGAGAATGCCTATGCGGCGCCCGTTGCTGTCCGGGAACGCCTGCAGAAGATCAACCGCAGCGACAGATAGAGTGCCTTGTGGCTGAGGACTACACGCCAACATCTGGCCTATAGAACAGGCAGGCCCAAGGATCCTCAGAACCCGACGGAGGAGCGTGAGATCGGTGAAGGAAGTTTATTCTTGCCAATTTCGGCTTTTGACCGATTTTGTTGCAGAAGTCGGGTCTGAAGGTTTGTCGGCTGTCCCGTGGATTTTTGAGGCCGATGCGAGAGCGCCGCTTTCCGATAGGCCCGCGCGGAGCGGGCCGCTCTGACGCTTTAGAACCCTAATGTTACAAGCTGAATGCAACGCTCACGCAACGCACTCGATGGATGTGACCGGCGGAGGGCGAGCGACAAGCTTGGCGAGGCGCCTGAGGTTCTGTGCGATCGCTGCCAGCGTGAACTCGAACTGCGCCCCGCTGGGACCGCGCAGGCGTAATCGGCCAAGCCGCAGAATGCGCTTCAAGTGTGCGAATAGCATCTCGACCTTCTTGCGATCGCGGCGCGAT
>DASXYI010000028.1:0-5580 GCA_036502605.1 Steroidobacteraceae bacterium | reverse complement strand
ATGGAGTCGTCGTTGTCCGCGAACTCCTGGCTCGCAGGCAGCTATTCATTTGCGGACATTGCCTTCTACATGGCGGCTTTGTTCGGCGAGCGTCAAGGCGCGCCCATCACCGGCGCGACACCGCGGCTATTAGAGTGGCGGATCCGCATGACACGGCGACCTGCGGTGCGCGGAGTCGTCAGCGCCATGGCAACTTGGCTGTACGCGGCTGGACGACCAGTACCGGCGTTCATGCTTGCGCCGTGATCAGTAACTCCTGAGCAGTTTATATTCGACTATCGGTGATTGGCACCCAACGATGAATCGTCGTGTGCGACACGCTAATGCCGCGCTCCGCCATCATCGCCGCGAGATCTCGATAGCTCAACCGGCGAAGCCGAAGGAATTCGCCCGGTGACCGTCCGGTTTAAACGGCACTTGAGGCGAGCGTCATCCTTAGGCGTGGCGAGGGGCGGGCCGCTGATCGAGACGCTGCAACACCTGGGTGGCCTGGAACACACGGCCCCACTGGCGCTCGTTCACCAGGCTCACGATGCCTGCGGCGAGGATGTTGTTGAGCGCGGCGTTCGCCGCGGGCACGGAGATGTTCAAACCCGCCGCTGCCTGCTGCACGGAGAGCACCGGGTGCCCGATCAGGAAGCGAGGAAGGCGGCGCGTGGCGGAATGTGCCCGGTAGCTGCTAAGTTCCTGTTCCCAGCGCTCGGCGAGAGCGAGAAGGTCTTCCGCAATCGAGATCGACTCGTCGCAGGACTCGATCACGGCGTGGCCCAGCAGCTCGAGCCACGGACCCCATTCCCCTTGTAGCTGGACGCTCGCGAGCGCTGCGTAATACTCGGACTTCGCCCGCAGCAACACTCCGGAGAGGTAGAGCGGCGGGTAACCCTCGGCAGCCAGCATGAGCGGCATGAGCAGCCGCCCCGTTCGGCCATTGCCGTCGTGATAGGGGTGGATGGTCTCGAACTGAGCGTGCGCGATCGCAAGCTGCGTCAGTATCGTGAGTACCGTCTGCTCATCTTCGCGCGGCGCGTACTTAAGGATGCTTGCCGCCATCTCATCCATACAGCCTTTCACCTGGGCGGGAGGTGCCGGCACGAACGTCGCATCCTCGATTCGCCGCGTCGGTCCGATCCAGACCTGGTTTTCGCGATAGGCTCCAACGGGGAAGCGGGTCGCCTCAACCTGCATCAGCAATGCGTGAAGTTCTTGGATGAGCGCGAGGTCGAGCACCGCGCGGCCACCAACGCGGACGCGCTCGAGGCCGTGCTGGAGTGCTGCGACGTAGCGGTCGGTGATCCTCACGTCCGCAGGCAGGCCTCCCGTACTGTGCGTGGCCTCGTAGGTGAGCAACTGGTGCAGGTCCGATTTGGTGCCCTCGATCTGCGAGCTCATGACTGCTTCGCGACGTGCGAGCGTGCGGGTCACCATGTCGGTATTCGCAAGGTGCTTGAGGGTGCCTTGCAGGCGGCCCAAGGCGGCGTGTGCCTTTGGGAAGCCGGCCTCGTGCCGACTCAGGGGGAGCATGCGCGGCGTGGGCGGTGCCACAAGCGCGCAAGCATTCGGATACCCTAGTGCAGGCACCAGATAAGGCTGGCGATCTTTCGCGATTTGGTCCCGGCGCATGTGCATTCCCCGGTCGAGTGAGGAAGCTTTAGAGGCTCAACCGTCTTCTTAATTATATCTAGAAACCTTAAAGAGCTCAATGACCTCTTAAAGGTTTCGTCATAACCTTTATAACCGCTGCGCGCTCTTTAAGGATACGGGCCTGATGAGGGGTGAGTGCTGCCCGACTTGCCCGATCAGGGCGCAAAGGGAACTGTGCATCACAGGCGCTCGAAATTGGGTCCTTTAGCTCCGCGGATCCCGCCGAAATCGAGCGCCGGCAGTCCAGCCTGAAGGCCCATTAGCATCGCTAGTGGTCGAGCGCTGCGTCCACGTCAGACCAAACCACATTGAGCAGCCTGGCACGCCGCGAGACCCTGCCCCAAAGCCATCCCCTGCCACATCGGCTCATCCGAGTGAAATGCTGCACGAATCATCGTCTTGATGGGTTTGGCTTCGGCCGAGAGCGGATCGCCGTGAGCGTGTAGCCAAGCGTCGGCTCGCAATGCCAGCGCCACTTCATTGATCGGACGAATTCCGCATTCTAAGGCGACCGCATCCACAAGTGCGCGCGGTAAAAGATCGGGCATGATGCTCATGCTATCGCCATGGATTTCGGCTGAGACGGAGCCGTCGCCATACAGCGATTTTGCGTTGGCGCCAATCCAGGAACGGGTACGCGCAAAGCCCGGATCGTCGCGCGGCCGCCCGATAATGGGCTCCGCATAGCCATAGGGCCCAAGCCCGGTGTGAAAGTCGACGATGCAGACGTGCGCGGCGCCGGCAAGTTTCGACGTAATTATTTCGGTCAACACCCGGCGTGACCAACTGGCGCTGGTACCACCGTAAAAAAGTCCATCGGGATGCGTCCATTGGCCGCTCGAAACGGCTTTTTGGAACGTCGCGAAATTGTGGCTCTGGATCCAGGCTTGAAGCCGGGCGCCGGTACGTGTTTGTGTTCCCGCCGACCAATCCGATGGGCATAGGTCGTCGGATAGTTCTTCATACATGGGATTGGCAGGAAGGATGGCATCAAAATTCAACCAGTTGCGATTAATGTCCACATTGTCCTCATTGGTCCGCCTTAGCCAAGCGAATCCATAAGGATTGATTGCATGAATATGCAGCGCTGCGGTACCTTCGGGAAGTTGAGCCGTCTTAGCACGACGCAGCCACTCGATTTGCGTGGCCGAGCCGAAGAATCCCTCGACGCCGTGCGTGCCTGAGATGGTGACCAGGACCCGGTGGGCATCGGGCGGTCCCAGCCACGCCACATCAGTTGAAAGTTTGCCGCCATCGGGCCCTTGTTTGTCTAGCGCGAAGCCAGTGACTTCGGCGCCCGCTGCTCGAGCGGCGGCCGCGAATTTTTCACGCGCTTCGACGTAATCTTGGCTGAAGCTACCGTCCATCAGGACCTCCCGGGTGAGTACACTGCAATTGGTTGAGCGTGCGGCTATGATCGAAGCATGAACCTCTTGGGCGAGAATGAGGCTCTTTTTTTTGTGTCGAGGAGCGATTCCGAATGCATCCTAACTTCGTCGGCGTGACGGGGCTTCCGCGGGCGGGCTCGACGTTGCTGTGCCAATTGTTGGGTCAGCATCCCGACATTCACTGTGAGGGACATAGCTCGCCGTTGTGCAATACGTTGCTGGGCATTCGCAGATCGATCAGCGATGACAGTTTTTTTCTTGCGCAGCTCGATAACGCGTTCGAGAGCAGCTATGCCCATTTGGCGTCCGCCATGCGGGGCTTTTTGCACGGCTGGCATCATGATTGCCGGAAGAAGACAGTGGTCGACAAGAACCGCGCTTGGCTGCATGCGATCGAGTTGCTCCTGCAAATCGAACCGGATGCCAAACTCGTGGTGTGCCTGCGCGACCTCGCGCAAATTTATGGGTCCATCGAGGCGCAGCATCAACGCACCATCCTGGTCGATTTCATCGACCATCTGGCCGATTTCGACCGCCTCGGGCGCGCCGATATGCTGTTTGCAAAGGACAAGGCCATCGGTGCGCCATTGGTCTCCTTGCACGCCGTACCTGACCTGCCGAAGGCGGTGCAAGATCGGCTCTATTTCCTCAGGTTCGAGGACTTGATGGAACGGCCGGTGGCATGCATGTCGCATCTGTATGCCTGGTTGGGTCTCGCGCCCTTTGCAATCGATCCCGACGGGTTGAACGTGGGCGTCCGGGAGAGCGACAGCCATTACCGTATGAAATACATCCACGGCCAGGCGCAGAGCATCGTGAAACCGAAACGGCACGAACTGCCGCCGCGGATACAGGCGCAGATCGAAAGCGCGTACGCCTGGTATTACGCACTGTATTACCCACAGGGCAAATCAGCGCCGATATAACCGCCGGCTAGAATCCCTTGCCGATCTCGAGCCAGGCATGGACCGAATTGTTGGTGCCGATCAGCTCCGGCGTGCGCCCGAGGGGCGCCGCTACGTAGATCCGGCCGCGCCACTGGTCGAGGCCGGCCCACTTGAGTCCCAGACCCGCGCCGCGCAACGTCACTCCGTTCGTGCCTGCGATCCACGCGGTATGATTGATCGTGACGCGCTCAGCGTCGAAGAATGCCACGGCCTGCAGTGGGCCACTCTTGACCTGAACCAGCTCGTGCCGGAATTCGGCACTGCCCAATATGCCGGTGTCGCCGGATTCCGCGCCGATGTCATAGGCGCGCACCGTGTAGGGCCCGCCGGCCACCATCTTCTCGGCGGGATCCAGATTGCCGTTGGCCCATTGACCGGAGAGGGTCAGATACAGCGCGTCGCGTGCGCTCAAGGACTGCAAGCGGAAGAAATTTGCAGTCCATTTCGAGAAACTGCCTTGCGCATTGGCGGTTGCCGCGTCGACCTGCCGCGCCGTGTCGTCGTCGAAATCGACCCGCCCCACGGTCCAACCGACGTTCCACGTACTGATGCTGCCGGACAGAACCGAATCGTGCAGATCCCCGGCGAGGCTGGCGGTCAAATTATCGAGATGCCGGTCGGTTCGAATGGAGGCCGTGTCAATGTGATCGTCGAGCTGCTTGTGGTCGTATTGGATCTGCCCGTAGACGTTGATATCGCGGCTGCGCATGAACGGGCTTTTGAGCCACAGACTTTCCACTTGCGCAGTTCCGTGACCGTCGAGGGCGTCCAGTGTGTCGCCCAGCTTGTAGTGCAGAGCCGTGTACGAGGCCCCGAGGCGAGTGCCGCGACCGTCCAATAGGGATTCGTAGCTCACGCCGCCGTAATTCAAACCGCCGCCTGAACTCAGCGCCGTGAGGCTGAACACGTCGCCGTGATGCAGCGGGTCGATGAAATCCACGGTCCCGGCGAGCCGTGTCCTGCCGGTATAGCGGTTGCCGTAGTTGTCGAGCGCCACATTGCCCGTGACGGCCGATGTCGCGTTGGCGTCCACCTGCAAGTCCGAGGTTCCGACGGCATCGCCGGGTTTCAACGTTCCTGAAATCGCAACGCCCGGAATATCCGACAACAGCAGCAGCGCATGGTCGAGCGGCAACTGGGCCACCGCTTGCCCGCCTTGCAGCGGGGAGAGCGTCGCCCCGATCAGGGAATCGGTCACGCGGCTGTGATTGTCGAGCTGGATCTTGCCGTAGCGCGCTTCGATGATCTGGATTCGTACCGCACCCGCTTGAATGGTTTGCGCCGGGACGATGGCGCGCGCCAGCGGATAGCCGTGGCTCTGGTAGTAGTCGGTGAGTCGGGCGGCGACGTCGCCGAGTTGCGATAAGGTGAGATTTTTTCCCTCAGCGTCTGCCACCAGCGCATGCAGTGTGGCCGTATCGAATACGGTATTTCCCGACAGCTGGATGCTCTTCACTAGAAAAGGCGCACTCGGCGGCAGATTCGTTCGGCCACCCTCTTCGATCAGTAGCCCGGTTCCGTTGGATGACGGCGCCGGCGGATTGACGGGCTGAATCTGCTGCAGGATCGAGCCCGCGCCCGGCACCACCTCAGCGGCCTGTGCG
>DASXYI010000027.1:0-3930 GCA_036502605.1 Steroidobacteraceae bacterium | reverse complement strand
GGCGGGATGCGAGGCACCCTTGCCGCAGCCGTGGACGAAGCATTGGCGCGGGCGCGCGAAATCGTCGCCCGCGATGAAAAGCAACTTGAAACCTTGTTGCATCGGGCTTTCGTGCCAAATCTCGCGCGGGTCAACGAAGCCGGCGAATTCGCCCGCAGGATCGCGCTGGCGACGGAAATTCCGACCGCGTCGATGCCGCTCGTGGACGTGCTGGTTGAAGCCCGCCTGTTGATCCGCGATCAAACGGCGCGTGGCGAGATCATCGAAGTCGCGCACGAGGCCCTGCTGCGCGAATGGCCTCTGTTGCGCCGCTTCCTGGAAGCGGACCGGGATTTTCTGGTCGGCAAACGGCAACTGGCCGAAGATCTCTCGATCTGGCACGAGGCGCCCGCGCAGCAGAAGGCCGACGCGCTGCTATCAGGTCTTCGGCTGACGCGAGCCCAGCAATGGCTGGTGGAGCGTGATCCGCACGATTTGAGCGACGAAGAGCGCACGTTCATCGGGGAGAGCGTCAAGGCCGCGCAGGTAAGGCAGCGCTGGCGCACCCGGGCCGCGGCTGCAATCTTCCTGCTGCTGGCGGCGTTCTCGCTACTGGCTGCGTGGCAATGGACCGAGGCACGGCACGAGGCGACTATCGCTCAGCAGAACGAACAGGAGGCGAAGCGCGAAAAGGACCGAGCCGACCAGAACGCCGCCGATGCGCTGGCCCAGAAGAATATCGCCGAGCAGCAAAAGCTGCTGGCTACCCAGCAGGCGCAGCGCTCCGATGCGCGCGCCGAACTGATCCAGGCGCAGTTCATCTTGAAGGATGCGCCGCTGGACGCGTTACGCAAGGCTACGACCGCCGCCCGGCAACTCGATTCACTCGGTAGTGGAGATGAGGCGCTTGCCCAGCTATGGTCCGTGAGCAATTCGGTAAGGCAGCTGCCGCGCTTCTTGCCCTATTCGCATTATCCTCTCGGGGGCATCAGCATCCTGGTGCGCCAGCCGCCGCCGAAAGCTCCTGCTGGTCCGGCGACGGAGCCTCCGCGGACGAAAACTTATTCGATCGTGGCGGGTTACGACGTGTCCGGCGTCATCGACGATGACGGCAAGGAAGCTGGGCCGCCCTTTGGAAGCGGCGAGATAGATGGCAGCTACGCCAACGACGCCCTCTGGCTCGAGGACGGCTCCTTCGTCGTTGCGCAGGGAGCGTGGAGCGGACCGGCCGCTTCTTCGGTGCTGCACAATTCGGGCTTGCGCCGCCGTACGGTAGGGGGAAAGCAGATTCAGGATTATCTGCCGGATTATAAAATCCCGGTCATGAGTGTTGCCCTGATTGGAGACACCGACAAAAAGACGCTTGTTGCGGGTGACGCCTTTGGCAACTTCATTATCATCGGCCCCGATGACAAGGCCAACATCATTTCGACCGGCATAGGCAGGCCGATTACACGGATTGTTTCATTATACAAACGGGTTGTTTTACTGTTCGGTAGTGCCATACCCGACGCGCCCAAGTCCGACGCTCCGGCAGTGGATATCGAGGCGCAACGCAAGCAAATATCAATGGCAGTAGGATCGTCTGCTGATGTTACCTATGTCGGCGACAAGGCTGCGGGTGAATTTGGCTGCGCGATAGCCGCCGATACGTTTGAGCTTTACGTTTGCGATCGCAATTCGGTGTCGGAAATGAGCTTTGATGACGGCGAGCCGATAGGCAAGATCGGCAGAACGTTCAGTGCCCACAGCGACTATGTTTCAGCGATCGCGCTGTCGCCGGCCTCGCCGATCCTGGCGACAGGTTCGACCAAGGGAGACCTCCGCCTGTGGTTGAAAAGTGGGGAACCGTTGGCCGAATTGCGGACGATGGACAGTCAACCAATCACTGCGCTGGGATTCATTGACAACGGTCGACGCCTGCTGGTCTCGCAAAATGGTGTCACCCAGTGGGACATCTCCGATTTGGCCAATCTCGCCAGCAACTGGCCCACATATTCCGGTGGCTGGGCCGTCGAACGCATGCGGCGCAAGGCCTGGGCAGAATTTTCCGATCAAAAGTTTACTGCGGCTCCCAATCTTGGGGAGGTAGCAGAGAAGCGTGACTCCGAATTTTACTATTCTTATAAACCCTACGGGACGTATCTGATCTCAGATCAGCCGCGCGGTCTGCGCATTCTCAATGCCCAAACCGCCGAGTTCAAGGATGTCAATCTCATCGAGCAGGCGGTGGATTCCAAAAGCCGTGGTAATTTCGAGAACAGCATCATTGCGGATCGATCGGGTAAAGTATCGATCGTTGTAATCGGCACTTACGATGGCTTCACGCCGGCAAAACCGGATCAGCGGCATATTTATGCGATCGATGACGCGGCAGGGGTCGTCATCGCGGATTGGGATCTCCCGGCGGAATTGAAGAACCGGCGGATTATGATGGTATCGAGCGAGTCGGGCGAACATCCGGTCTACTGGATTGCCGCGGATCATGATGTTTTCCTGTTCACCCCCGACGACAAGCAAATGAGGCATTTCCGTTTGCCTCAGTTATTGCAAGGGCAGATTCAGCTCATTTCTCCCCGCGAAAATTCTCGAGAATTCGTCGCCGTAATGCAGTTGCAAGGCGCGGCCTCGACCGCCAGTCTTCTGGAGATACCGCGGGCAGCGGATCCAGATGCTCCTGGGTCCAATACCTCGCCGGAAGAAAGCCGGCTGATTGCGTCGACGTCGATTGCATCGAATATCGGAATGGCTTCGATCAGTGCGGACGGTTCGCGGATTGCGCTCGCGATCGGCAAGGGGAGGTCTGACGATCTTGGCGAAGTCCGGATCTTCGGGCGTAGCTTCCAGAGCCTTCTCAACCTTCCGGGCGGCGATGGAAGTTTCGATTGGTTTCAACTTGGTCCGGACGGCAAAGAGATACGTGCCGTCGGCAGTTCAAGTCGTTATTGGCGCGATCTGCGGCTCAATATGATGATGGATAAGGCTGCTCAGCTCACCAAATCGTGGGACGATGAAGCGGATCGGGCGCAGGCATACAAGAACGGAACCGAGGAAAAGGACGTCACAAAAGCCAAGGCAGTGCTCAGCGCCGGTGTTGCCACGCATCCCCTGGAGCTTAACCTCACTCTGATACTGGCTAATCGGAAATTCTATTTCGCGAAGGACCAGAAGGAAAAAGACGAGGCGATGCAGCTCTACGACAAGAGCAACGCCATCGATCCCTATGAGCCGATCGCGCACTATATGCGGGGCAGGGCCCGTGCCGCGCTGGGCAACTACGACGGTGCGATAGCGGACTTTAGCGATGCGATCGCGCTGCCGCATATTCTGCCGCTGGTCAAAGTGATCGCTGGCTTTCTTCAATTGAATCAGGGGATCGCCGCGCTGTCGTATCAGCTGAACCTGCAAAGCAGGGCCGAGCTCTTTACCCGGCGGGCGATGGCGCGCGCGGCGAAGGGTGATTGGCAGCTTCTGCTCGATGACGATCTTCATTGGTTCCGCGCCAACAGCATGCGCCTTTTTGGTTTGCATGAGGAGATCGAAGCGCTCGCTCTGGACAGCACAGGCAAGCCAACTGAGGCGATCGCCGATTTCGAGCAGGCAGCGAATTCGTTGGGTTCCGACAAGTCCTATGGTCTGGACGACTTCAAGGCGCTTTTCAACGATCCAGCGTGGCGCGCGTATAAATTGGCGTTTTACCGCAAGAAGATCGGCGACATCGATACGAAGCTCGGGAAAACCGAGGATGCCGCGGACGCCTACCGGCAAGCCCAGAAACTTGTCGATGATGCGTCAGCACTCCCGAATCTATCCGATGCGTCCCGCGCGCTGCTCGCCGCGTTTTCGACTTCACCCCCGGACCAGCGGTGCGGCGCTGAAGGGCAGCTTAGATCGATCGGATCCTATCAGGGCACCCAACTCATGGTCTCGGATCAACATCCTTCCGATGTG
>DASXYI010000026.1:0-62545 GCA_036502605.1 Steroidobacteraceae bacterium | reverse complement strand
ACTCAAATATATCGCTGCCAAAATGGCCAGCCAGTTCAGTTATCGTCAAGCCGCCGGCATCTTGCATGAGTTGCTGCCCGTAGATCTGAGATTTGGATACGTATCGGTCAGGAATGCCACCTTGGATGCAGGCGCCCGTTTAGATCGAGACCAGATCAGTGAGCCATTTGCGGATTGGCGACGGCCTCGGCCTGGCCCGCGCACCGTAACGCTCGGTTTCGACGGAGGCTACGCTCGACGAGTTAGAAGGGGACCGCGGCGGAATTTCGAGATTCTCACCGGCGCAGGAGAAATCGATGGGAAAATATGGGTATTTGCCAGTGCGCACAAGGCGGTGTCCGGCTTGAAGCGTCGCCTCGCCTCCTTCGTGGGCCGGCTGCGCATTTCCTCGGCGGAGCCGATTGCGCTCACGACTGACGGGGCGGAGTCGCTTCTTCGGCTGAAAGCGTTGTTGCCGATTCGGACACGCTTTGTTCTTGACTACTTTCACGTATCGATGAAACTCCGGCATATTGATCAATGCATCGGCGTCATACCGCCCACTGCATTATCGCCAGATGGCTCGATTTTCGAACTCTACGATCGCTTCAACTACCTGCGTGGGTATCTGTGGTCAGGTCAACGTCAGGAATTCGAACATTCCGTCGAACGCCTTCTCGAATTACTTGATGAGGCAAAAGCGGCTTTACCGGACCTGGACCGAACGATCAGTATGGCGAGCGGTCACCTCTGCGATCTGGCTGGATACATTCGTAAGAATGACTCCGGAGTAATCAACTATGGACGTTGGCGAAAAGAAGGCCGACGAATCTCCACGAGCGGCGTAGAGGGTACGGTAAATCGGTTAATCGGAAGAAGACTCGGCAAGGGACAACACATGTGTTGGACCAAGCGCGGCGCCCACTTGCTTCTTCAGGTTCGCTGCGCTGTTCTCATTAGTGAGTTCCTACAACGCTATCAGCGGTGGTTTCCTTCTGTCGGCACCCGGAGTATCGGCCTTCCTTGGGACTGGATACCCCACAGTTTTTAACGGTTCCAAACGACAGTCTCCTTCTGGTGTGCGAAAGACCCAAATCCTCGGGACGGTATAGTCATATGACGAGCGACGGCGATCCATGCCGACAGGTCCGTCGAAATAACTCTATGCCCGCACGGAGTCACCGCGACGCGGCCGCGGCCGCGGATCCAAACCATGATCCTTCAGCGGTTATCAGCCCTATGACCAAGAAAACCCCCTCCTAGATTGGCAGGCAAGATAATCGATGGATTCCAATGTCACGGGCGTTCGTCAGGTCATTCCTTGAGGAGTTCGCTTCCACAAAGTCGCAGTTGGAGAAGGCGACATAGTCCATTTTTGGCCGGAAACGCTCGCGGCCGCCGCGTTTGCGGTTGCTTGTCTGGTAAAGGGGCGCGCCGCCCTGAAGGGCCGACCACGAAGGCTTAGGATCGCTCAAGGGCCACTCATTGGGGCTCACCCGATCGAACCCGCGAGGCCATTCGGGGTTTCCCGCCGAAAACGATCGAACTGCGCGACGACGAAGCGATCGGCAAAGCTCGGCGCGTTGATTCGCTCAACGAATCCGCAGTGTCCGCCGTGGCGCGTGCGCACGATGGTTAGATGCGGGGACGGCGCCAGGCGCGCCAGGTCTTCCGCTGGAATCATCGGATCGTCCTCTGCGAGCAGCACGGTCGCCGGACAGCGCAGCGTCGCGAGCCGCGGGCCGCTGATCGCGTAACCGTCGAGGTAGGCATCGAGACCGGCAAAATCGGTGAACTCGCGAACCAAGCCAGCGGTCATCACACGCAGATCGCGGCTGCGCAAGAGGGATTCGAAGTCCGGCAGGTCTGGCCAAGCACGCCGTTTACGACGCAGCGAACGAGACCACCGCCGCACGAAATAATGACGGTAGACGAACCAGCCGCGCTCGAGCGCCTCGAGCGTGGCGACCGGATTGAGGACCGGCGACACGGCCACCACACCGGCGATCGTTTCGGGGGCGCCCGGCTCGGCCGCGACCCGCAACATGAAGTTGCCGCCAAGTGAAAATCCAGTCAAAAAGATCTGGGCCGCCGGAAAGCGCGCGGCCACCGCCCGCGTCGCGCCGACGACCTCGGCCAAACGACAAGAGTGGAAGATCTCGCGGTTCAGATGATGGCTATCGCCGTGGTCGCGCAGATTCAGCCGCAGAACATCGTACCCGCGTGCGAGGAGCTCGGCACCGAGAGAGATCACGTAACACGAATCGGCGCTGCCTTCCCAGCCGTGCAGTACGACGGCGATGTGCCGGCAGGCCGGTCCATACGGCATCTCGCGCATCCGGGCGGGAGTCAGAAACCCCTGCAGCCGAACGCCATCGCCGCAGTCGAGCAACCATTGCTGCGCGCCCGCAAGCAGCGCTGCGGCGCGTCGTCGCGCGAACCACTGCATGGGTGGAAGGTTGCCGATCGTCGACTGCACCTGGGCGTGGCGCAGCATCGCTGGCGGCGAGAATGTCGGAAGCTCTCTCAGCGGCGGGCCCCGCCAGCCGCATGTGTGGGCTCGCTAAGATAGCCCGGTACTGTTTTGCCGTCGGCACGATGGAAGGAGTGGGTCTTGACCATTGGGACTGTATCAAACCTGGGGGTGACAAGGCCCAATTGTAACAATTGGAGCAGAGTGTTGACGGGCGGAATGCCAACGGAGAAGACGCCCATGGAATTCATCTTCTGGTTGAGACCCGCCTTGCCGGTAAAACTCTCGCCGTTGAAGCAGTCGCGAGATTTGATCGTTGCGCTGATGGAATTGTCCCCGGAGGAGATCGGGTTGACCCGCCATGAAGGTAAGGAAGTCTTTGAGACAGGTGCAACGGAAGGTCGTGCAGACTCAAATCCAGGTCCAGGGTTTGGCGAATAGGCGTTGTATGCACTGTAGTGGCACACAGCTCGTCAAAGACATCCGCACACGGCCAGATCAGAACGGTATTTGGGAAGATCACGGTTGCCTGTCGGCGCTATATTCGCTGCACCTGTCGAGGCGGCCGGCCAACAGTACTTTGGCCGCTGGGGATGATGGAACTTGCGTTGGATGCCGCCGCCGATGCGGTGTTGTTTACTTGCGCTGCGCGAGCATGCCGCGCTGCTATCTGTTTCGCTGTCCGGGAATTCTGTGCGGCAATCCGCTTGACCCTACCTGCTTGTCGGGATAATACGCGGCCGTTAACTGACTTCTCGGCGACGGCAGCCGCATGCGCCCCAACGGCTTCGCCGAGAGTTCTGCCGGCAACCACGTCGATCGCTACATTTGTCAGCGATACCTCCCCGTTTTTGGCCTCCTGAGACCCGGCGCTGACGGCACCATCAGTCAATCGATTGACCGCAAATTTCGCAAGTGTCCCAAGTTCAGTTGCACGACCAATAAATTTTGCCGCACCGACGCCCGTCGCTCCAGCGACACCTGCAATAGCTAAATCCCTCCCGCTATAGCCATCCGTCCTAACTCCCGAAGCAATTTCGGCTGATTGAACAATAAATTCGAACTCAACGCCTACTAATGCACCAATGCACTCGGGGCAGTTTCCAGAAGGATCAGTCTTGTCTAAGGGGTCATTCCCTACCTATGTATAGAGGTTAATGTAATCTTCGAACGCTTCACCACGAGATTAGACCATCTTGATATTGCTTAGCTGCTTTTCCAAGTATCTGACATCGCTTAATTCCTTCTGCGATCCAGGCCGATCGAACGCAGCAAGCCACCGGTCGCTCGCACCAGACATTATGAACTTTTGACCGAGGCTGGAAAAATCGCTGAATTTCACAACAACTTTGTCCACGTCGCGAAGTAACCGCGGATCACCTATCAAACTGTGTTTCGTATAGAACGCGAATAACACCGCCATTTTTTCGCAAACTGAATTGTACCAACTCTCATCGGGAACCCGATTCTTTGGATCGATTGGGTCTTGCCTAGTAACCCGCCGCGACAACATGCCCGGCATGTTATAGACGACAAAATCCTTCGATTCGCTCATCGGCAACGCCTAATTTCACATGGGCCTTGAACCGGAATCAAACCACCAGTCCTTCGATCGCGAATGTGCCACCGTTGTCAAGAATAAGCTGCTCCTTTGCCGCTTGCGCGGTCTTGTCTGCAGTGTTGCTGGTAGTTTCAACGGTCCTTGCGGTTCCATTCTCGATAATGGCGTGGTCAACTCGCCGACCTTCTCCGGTACCGGATCCTTGGCGATATTCCCATTGGCGTCGCGCAGATACTGCTGATTCTGTACCGAGGCATTGGGATTTTCTGCCTTAAGTGCTTCCGCTACCTTGACTTCACGCGCCGCGCCTTGCTCCGCCCTAACGGTGATGGCTGCAGGTTTAACAGTTGGTGTGCCGATGCGACCGCCAAATGCCGCCTGCGCGACAAATCCTACGCCGACCGCCTTTCCGGCTACATACGCGGCTCAACTCCTATTCGCGCCCGCACTGGTTACGTCGGGATTTCCGCGCGAAAACGACGCATCCGTAACACCCTGGAAGAACCCATTGCTAAAGTCCTCCCATGTATCCATTCCTGTCGGATCAGTGCCGTCCAACGGATCATTCCCGACGTAGGTATAGGAACCTCTACGCAGCGATTGGACACCAAATGAACACTCATTGCGGCTCTTTAAATTTTAAGGCCATGGCGCGCCATCCGAAAGTAGATATCGAGAAATAAACTGCCAACGGAATTACCATGTAATACCTGGTCTGTATTGTAGAAAAATATAGCCCCAGTGCTATGAGGGGTGGCCCGCCAAATAAAGCAAGCTTCGATATCACGGGCCATTGTTGAAGCCTCCTAAATAGTTTGATCTTCACGGCAGCCGCCATGAAAACTATATATAGAAGCGTGCCAGCGGTCACGAATCCCAAGTAAATCCAGACGTAAGCTAGGCCCGTCGGAATGTAGACGACGTTGGCAACCAGCTTGGCTTCCGTTCTCTTTTGCATTTAACGCTAACAATTGGCCCCGGGAGTGCAACCGGTTTTTACACGAGAGGTGGTGTTTTCTTGCCTTTGCTCAGATGATGGCTGCTTCGGAGCACTATTTGATCCGTGATTGGGCATCGCCTCGCCAACTGCTAGGGCTGCTCCCGCCGTGGCTGCTCCGGCATGTGCGAATTCTTGGCCAACCTGTGCAGCTTCACCGACCTCCTTCATGCCAGATACTGCTGTTGCTACGCCTTCTACGCCAGGAACTGCGCCTATTGCAGTGACGGCCACCTCGCGCGGGTCGACATGTCCCGTAGTCACTTTTTGGTCCGTCAGAGCCGCTGCTGCGGCCACGAGGGAGAGCTTCATGAGCGTTGGACTCTTCGCTACCAAACCGACCGTACCCAAGACTGCCGCAGTAATTTTCAACTCCAACTGTCGACCCACATATGAAGTTGCGGCTTTAGCTTCCGCCGCATTCATCTGCTGCGTGACTGCCAATGCCTGCGCTTCAGCGGGAGTGTATGAGAACATTCCTTCCGTGCCAGTTGAATCCGCTTTATTTGTCGGATCATTGCCGACATATGTATAGAGATCGAGATCGTCCTTGTACCCGACCGGGTCGACCTGCAGGAATCTCGCGAGCTGCGGCGAGTAGTACCGGGCTCGGTAGTAATTTAACCCGGTCTCGACATCAAACCGGCGTCCGGTGTACTGGAACGGCTCGCCCGTGCCACTGGCGCTTGTCGAGAGATTACCATATTCGTCATACGCCAGTCGCTGGCACAGAATTCCCCCCGCGCACCCGCTGACATTGCCCGCCGCGTCGGTCATCGCGACCACGCTGCCTTGATGATTCACGTGGTAGTACGTCTTCGGCGGCGCGGTCGTGAGGCTGCCCTCGGCGTGAGCAATTCGATCATCGATGGCCGTACCGGTGATGTACCGACGAAGCACCGTCGTTCCGCTATATTCTGCAATCTCCTCATCCCCATCCAACAGGTAGGAGGTGCTGACTCCGCTGACGGTCTTGGACACCCTTCGGCCCAACCCGTCATAGTCATAGCTGATGCTCGCCGTACTGCTCCCATTGACAGCAGCCGTTGCCAGCCGATTCTCACTGTCATAGGTATAGGTACTTTGACCGCTTGGCGGGTACCAGGTCAGTAGATTGCCGTTCAAGTCGTAGCCGGAGGTCTGACCCCCAACACTCGCATATTCGTTGAGCGCATTCGGTACATAGGCGGTCGAGCTAGTAGCCGAAGGCTGCGGCAAATAAAAGCTGTCGCTTGCGTTGATGGTCTTAATTTGGTGAGAGTTGTTATGCGTATAGCCTAGGGTCAGCGAGAGGGTATTGAGCGTATGGGTGAGGGAACTTAAGTCGCTGTCGGCCTCGTAGCCGTACCCCACGGTATTCGTGCTCTGTCCGCCTAAACGCAGCGTCTGACGGCGCGACAGCGTGTCGTAGGTATAGAAGGCCAATTCATTGGCGCTGGTGCTGTTTTCTCGCGCATAGAGCATTCGATTCAAAGCATCGTACTGGTAGGTGACATAGTACCCATCCGCCACGTCGTGCGGGTGCGATTGCCGGCGTTATCATCGAATGCACCTAGCGTGTCGTACGTATAGGACACTTGTCGGCTATCGTTCGTCTCGCTGAGTTTCCGGCCATTCCCATCGTAGGCATATTGTGTGGTATGGGCCCCATGACTACCGCCGGCCGCCTCGCTCACGAGTAGCGGCTCCCCCAGCAGGTTGAAGCCGGTCGTAACGGCACCGAGACCCGCCGGCGTCTTGATATCCTCACGGTTTAGCGCATCGAAGTGATACCCCATAGCGTCACCCTTGCGCGTCCACAGGCCCAGCCGGTTCCCATTAGCGTCATACGTGGACAGCTCGTAAGTTTGATTGACGCTGCAGGTCGGTGCACCGCTGTCATAGTAGCTCGTCGGGGAGACGTTAAAGCTGCACCGCGTGCCGGCGGCCGGATCTGGAAACAGGGTCAAGCGCAGACGGTCGAGTCCATCGTACTGCAGCTGCGTGGTATTGTTGTCGGCATCCTGGATCGAGATCTGTTTGCCGTTCAAGCTATAGAGATAAGAGGCATACCGTAGCGGTCCGCCCCCTAGGTAGCTCGACGGGATCCACGTGGTGTTCGCTAATGCAAGCGCCGCCGCTGAGGGATTCTGATTGCCATCCGTCGTGATCCAGCTTAAGCCGCCCTTCCAGGTCGCCAGCGTCTCCCCAGCAAGATCATAGACCGTGGCTACTTGCCGACCATCGGGGTCCTGCACCACCTGCTGGCGCCCATCAACGCCGTACCCATACAGCGTTGTGTTGGCCTGCGCGTCGGTCACGCTCCTCAGGTACCCTGGTGCAAAATAAGTGCGTGATTCGGTCTGCCAAGTTGCCGTAGGATACGAGTTCGCCGGGCACTGCCCGCTTGACGTCAAGCCAGAGGCCGTCGTCGCATTCGGATCAGCAGTTGCGGATCGCGCTCGATTGGTGCTCACGAGTTGACCATCGGCGTCGTAGCAGTACCGAGTCAGTGCCGAGAGCGGCGCCGACACGGTCGTCAGTCGACGCGCAGAATCGAACAAATAAGTGGTCGTGTCGACCGTACCGGCGATCGGGCCGTCTATGGTATGCACATTACCGACGGTGTCGAACGTGAAGCTCGAGGTGAGCGCCAATGGTATTGGTGTCGACTTAGTGGTGGTGCTACACGCCCCGCCCGCTGTCGCGGGTGGAACATAAGTAGGCCCGTCGGGAACGTTCGTGTAAAAAGTGCTCATAGCGCACGAAAGGGCCGAAAAGCTAGGCTTTCCGACGCATCTCGATGCCAAAAGCGTCGTTTCGACAATCGGCTGGCGCGACCGCGTGCTGCGATAATGGATATCCCGCCACCATTGGCCCGATCGACTAAGACTTGAGGTCTTAATTCTGATTCCCTTGCCGGCACGCAAACTCGCGCGGGCGAACTCCATTCGCTTCGCAAAACGTGGATCATTCTCCACGTGATAGTCGAACCAGTCAGCCAATTCTACATGAACATTATTGGCGCTCTGTCCCACCTGCCCATAATAACGCGAGGAATATCGAAAGTGAGTATCGACTTAGGCGCACACCGAACGACGACGAGGCTCCTCTACCCAAAGCTCGCGCAGCGTCTCACAGCGGCAGATCTGCACCGGATCTTTGGCCCGACTTACAAGGAGCGCCAGTGGGCGCCCACCGTCGCTCGCTCGCCGTCATCCCAAGTGGCGCTGCTGGTGCAGCTGAGGATCTTTCAGGCCGTGGGTCGTTTTTTGCCTATGAAAGATGCTCCCGCATCGGGCATTGAGCACGTGGCCCAAAAACTCGGCGTTGAATGCGAAACCCGCGTGGTCTATGCCCACGCGACACTCTACCGCCATCAAGCCGCTGTCCTTGAGTACCTGGGAGTCACCTCTTGGGGCGATCAAGCCCGCGAGCTTGCCATATCCACGATGACAAAAGTGGCGAAGGCGCGGACGGACCCGGCCGATTTAATCAACGCGGCGGTGGACGCGCTCGTACGTCACCGCTTCGAGCTGCCTGCGCTGATTGCACTGCGCCGCCTGGCCGGCACGGCGCATAGCGTGGTCAACGGGGCGCAATGGCGCGAGGTGTGCGCTCACCTGACTGCGAAACAGAGCTGCGCGCTGGAGGCGCTCCTCAAGGTGGAATCTCAGACGCAGGAATCCCAATTTGCGCAGCTGTGCCGTGCCCCAGGCCGTGCATCCCGCAAGAACCGAAAAGCGCTGATAGAGCGGCATCAATGGCTGCAGAAGCTGCCCGATCCGACGGCTGCGTTGCGAGCGCTCGCCGACTCCAAAGTGCTGCAGTGGGCCAATGCGGCCAAGCGCCTGAAGGCCCCCGAGCTGCGCAGGTACGTTAAGCCGCGCCGCCATGCGCTGCTGCTCGCCGTGATCCGCCAAGCCCGCGGCCAGGTACTCGATGACTTGACCCAGATGTTGCTGAAATTGGTGGGTAAGGTCGAATCGAAAAGCGCGGACCGTCTCCAGGAGTGGTACGTGACTCGTCACCATCAAACCGACTCGCTCATCCGCGCATTTCACGAGTCGCTCATCCTGCATGAGAGCGCCGATGAGCCCGTGCGCAAAGTGGCCGGACTCGAGGAGCTATTTACCGCGCATGGCGGACGGGAGAAGCTGAAAGAGTCCTGCGCCCAGCACTTGCGCCACGAGAAGCGGAATTGGCGCCCCTTTGCGCTGCCGGCCTTTGAGCGGTTGCGTAGCACACTGCTGCGGGTGGCCGGTATACTGCCGTTACAAGCAACGGCGACGACCGGGGATCACCTCGTGCTCGATCATCCGAGTGATACACAAGCCTTCAATCGGCGGCAATTGGAAGTCGTCGCGATGCTCGAACTCGCCGCGGCGATCAAGGCCGGCGAGACGTTCGTCACCGGCTCTTTAAGCTACGATCGGTTCTGGGACCGTCTCCCACGCGAAGCGGCGGATCCGGCCGCGATCGCGGCTTATGCTGCTTCCCAAGGATGGGGTGAAGGCGCCGACGGGTTTATTCGCACGTTGCAAGAATCACTCGGGCGGCAGGAGGGCTTCATCGAGCGGGCGTTGAGCGATGGCAAGGAGGGATATATGCGCTGCGGCAAAGACGGCCGGCCGATCGTGACGGCGATCCAGGCGCTGCCGATCCCAGCGTCCGTCATTGAGCTCGAGAAACAGCTAAAAGCGCATATGCCGGATCGGCAACTACTGGAAGCCATAACCAATTCCGAGCACTGGACCGAGTGGAGCCGGCATTTTGGTCCTCCGTCGCGCTTAAGTTCGCAGATCAAAGAAGCGACTCGGCGGTACGTGTTTGCCGCCTTTGCGTACGGCTGTGGGTTGGGGCCCACGGAGGCCGCGCGCCATTTGAGCGGCACGGTGACCGCCGATCAACTCGCCTTTGTCGATCGCCGGCACATCGACATTGCGGACCTGCGGGCGGCATCCGCTGATCTCATCAATCTGTACCTCCAATTCGAGCTCGTGGGCCAATGGGGGACCGGAGAGACGGCGGTGGCCGATGGGACGCATTTCGAAATCTATGAAGACAATCTCTTGGCCGAGCACCATATCCGCTATGGCAAAACCGGCGGTATCGCCTACCGGCATATCGCGGATAATTACATCGCGCTCTTCAGCCGCTTTATTGCCTGCGGCACCTACGAGGCGACGTACATTCTCGATGCACTGCTAGAAAATCTTTCCGATTTGCACCCGAAACGCGTGCACGCCGATACCCACGGGCAATCGGCGGCGGTGTTTGGGTTGGCCTATCTGCTCGGCATTGAGCTGATGCCGCGGATCCGTCATTGGCGAAAACTCAACCTTTATCGGTCAGAGCGTAGTCAATACTACTCGCGCCGCGATCCGCTGTTCAGCGGGACGGTCAACTGGTCGTTGATTCGCGAGCATTATGATCTCTCCATGCAGCTGAGCATTGCGATCCAAAGCGGCGCACTCGCCCCATCCGCCGTACTCGCCCGGATCAATAGCTACAGCACTCGCAACCGCTTCGCGTTGGCCCTCCAGGAATTGGGCAAAGCGGTGCGAACGACGTTTTTGCTCGACTGGATCATGAATGATTCGATGCGACGGGCTGTGCATAAGTGCACCACCAAAATCGAGCGACACCACAAGTTCGCGAAACACTTAGCCTTCGGCGAACACGGCCTCTTGCGATCGAACGATCCATCGGATCAAGAGAAGGCCATCGTATACAACGAACTGGTGGCGAATGCCGTCGTGTTGCAGAACGTCGTCGATCAAACTCAAGCGCTTCATGCGCTCAAATCCGAAGGAACCCGGTTCAGCAACGCGGACCTCGCGCATTTAAGTCCCTATGTCACCAGCAATCTGAAACGCTTTGGCAATTTTCCGACGGACTTGATTCCGGACCCGGTGCCGGTGGAGAGGGGTCTGCCGTCATGATTGACGGCACGATGACCGTGTCTGACCACGGAGGAAAATCGATCCTGGAGGAGGCAGTGAACACGATGAAGATCAACGTCAGATTGCCGCCATTGCGCTGAATCTCTTCTTGGTATAACCTATGAGCAGTTATGTCTGGAGAGGAGAGATCGCAGATGAATTTCAACATCTATCTCGATAGCGAGATCGGGGCAGCGCTCAAGCGCTTGGCGAAGCGCCGAAAATTGACCCGCAACGCCCTCATCCGCAAGGCGGTGGAGGAGTTGCTTGAGAAGGAAACCCACTCTCAAAAATGGTCCGAGGCGGTGTTGCAGTGGCAAGGCGATCCCAAATTTGCGCCCTTCGAGTCGCATCGCGCGAAGCTCGCTGAGCCCGCACAGGACCCGTTCGGGTGAGGTATCTGCTCGATACCACCGTGGTGAGTGATTTTACCCGCGGCGTTCCAGCCGTTCTCGCGCGCTTGAAAGCCACGAGCAAGGACGATACGGCGATCTGTACGGTCACCGCGATGGAAATTGAGTACGGGTTGATACTCAATCCCGCCCGGGCACGCAAGATCGAGCCGATGATTCGTTCCTTGCTACAGGACCTGTACGTATTTTCCTATGAGCCGGAAGATGCTACCGCCACGGCCGCCGTTCGTGCCGCGCTGGCCAAACGCGGCACACCCATCGGCCCCTACGATGTCATGATCGCCGGAACCGCGCTGCGCCGCGGCCTCGTCATGGTCACGTCCAACGGAGGTGAATTCGCGCGGATTGATGGGTTGATTCTGGAAGATTGGCGGGTGGGATGAGCGTCCTTGTTGTGCCCAAATGCTCAAATGGGCAAGTCAACGATTCCTCGGGAGCAGAATCATCCAACAAGTTATGGGCGCTATGAGCACTTTTTACACGAATGTTCCCGACTCACCCACCAGAGCCGTCTACCGCAAATCGATCGACGAGCTCTACGAAATGCTCAACACCATGGAAGGCCCCTAAGCCGCCGCCGACCGCGCCCGCCTCTCGACCTTGGGCCCCAAGGACAAATACCTCGCCGTCACCAAACCCCACTACGACAACATCCGCGCCAATATCACGTATTCGCGCCTGGACTCCCGCGGTCGCGGCCGCGCCCAGCTCGCCGCCGAACTGCCCCTGCTCTACACCGCCGGCCGCTGGCCCACACCCCCAGAGGTCAACTATCCCGCTCCGGCGGAGGAGAACGAAGACAGGCCACGACGAGTCCGGGAATCGGCGCTGGAGCCAGAGCCGTTTCTGCGGTCGATTCCGGCTTATCGATACGTGCATGGCTGATGTATTCTCCGATGGCCGGGCCGTCATCGCGGCCACGGGAAATCGACGGAGTTTCGTCCAGGAGCGTGAATTCTGTGAGTGACAGCTACATGTTAGGACACTCCCCACCGAATCCCGGCGCCTGGTCGAGCAGGCCAAGCTTTTGGCCCCGATCACGAAGCGTTTCCTGTTAGAGGCCGGCATCCTTCCCGGAATGCGTGTCCTCGATGTCGGTAGCGGCATGGGTGATGTCGCGTTACTCGTTGCGGAAATAGTCGGACCGGAGGCGTTCGTTCGGGCCGGCTTTCTCCCGCCGACCATGCGTGTGGAAGCCATTGCAGGCGGACCGGGTGATCCGTCCGGCGCTGTCAAGCGGCTCCTCGCCACCGTATTTCCGGAGGCCTTCGTTCATACGCTTGAACAGCATCGGATCGCAACGGCTACGGAAACTAGCTTCAGCTCACTTCCAGACAGGATCTACGGGAGGTTGCTACTCTCAACAGTGTCATCGGACGATCAGAGGTCGGAATCTGGGCACACCGTTTGTAGCTACGGCGGCAGCTCCAACACCGCGCCCAGCTTAGGTCGGTAAATCGCGAGAGCGGCGGTCCGTCGCAGCGACAGCGTCAATAGCGCCGCACCAAACGATGCTGTGGCTAGAACCCAGAGACCCGTCGAGTAGTTCCCGCTCTGGCCTTTGAGTAGTCCAACGAGCGCCGGGCCAAAAAACCCTGACAGATTGACAATCGTCGCGACCATGGCGATGCCGGCCGCAGCGGCTTTGCCCGATAGGAACGCGCCGGGCATCGACCAGAACGGGCCGTACGCCGCGCCCATGCCGATCGGGGCGAGGGCAAGGAACGCAATCGCAATCGGCGAGGATCCCAGTGATGCCGCCACTGCAAATCCGCAGCCCATAACGGACAATGGAATGGCAACGTGCAGCGGCCGTTCGCCCGATCGATCTGAGTGAGCACTATTCCAAAGCATCACAACAATGACGACGACGCTTATCGCGCCGGAAATCAAGCCCACCATCAGATTGTTGGTACCGACGAACGATTTGATGATTTGCGGCGACCAGATGGAATACGCATAGAACCCGAGGTTGGCGAGAAAGAATATCGTGCCGAGATGCCACACGGTTCGGTTCGTCAGCGCCGCACTGACCCCAATGCCATGCGAGACACTGACGCTTCGATGTTCGTCACTCAGGCGGACCGCCAACGCGGATCGTTCCGGCGGCGAGAGCCAACGCGCCTCCTCCGGCCGGTTCGTGAGATAGGAGAGAACCCAGACTCCAAGCAGCACTGAAGGCACACCCTGGAGCAGGAACAGCCATTGCCAGCCGCCTAGGCCATATGCGCCGTCAAGCCCCAGGAGAATTCCGGAGATTGGCCCACCCAGGAGCCCGGCTGCTGGAATCGCGAGCATGAACGCGGCGATTGCGCGAGCGCGATCGGCGCTGGGGAACCAAATATGTGGTGCAAAGCAGCCACACCCGGGAGGACGGGACTCGTGCGCTACCCGATGTGATCCTGCATCTGCCGGAAGGCCGGAGTCTGGTCATTGATTCCAAGGTCTCGCTCGTGGCGTACGAAAATTCGCCATTACAGAAAATGAATTGGAGCGCACGGCGGCGGGCAAGCGGCACATGGAATCAATCCGTGGGCACATCGTTCGACCGCTTGGTCTGGTTGCTCGATCGAGTGCGAGATGAAGTCCCGGACTCGGAACCTTCGGCGCGTATGGCAATCGCCCATCTTTGCGACCTTGAAGCCTATCTACAGAAGAATGCGTCGGGGATCATCAGCTACCGAGAGTGGCGAAGTGCTGGCAAACGAATCCCGACCAGCGCCGTCGAAGGTACTGTCAACTGATTGATCGGTCGTCGAATGTGTAAGTCCCAACACATGTGCTGGAGTAAGCGGGGTGCCCATCTTCTTCTCCAAGTGCGATGCGCGGTCCTCAACGGCGATTTACTTCCCGGATTTCGTCGTTGGTTTCCAACCGTCGGGGTGCGTCGAATCATGCTGCCCTGGGATTGGCCACCCCAGCAATAGAAACGGTTCCGAACAGTTTCTCAAAGAACTGCGGCACGAGACCGAGAATTTGAAAACCCTGTAGCGAGGGACAGATGACTCACTAAACTAAGACGTTTGCTGCGGAGCTCCCTTCAGCGGTACGGCGCAGGGGCGCCCAAGGCTGCTGCATGGCGACCTGCCCGCCGGCCCGAGAAGACACAGTCCCCGAGCGAAGTGCCGCTAATATAATTCGTTGCGCACATTCCAGCTGCGGCGCGGCCTACAGCGTAAAGGCCCTTCACCACCGATCCATCAGGGCGGACCACCCGGGCGTGGTCGTCCGTCATCAATCCGCCAGTGGTGAACAAGGGCGCCAAGGTAAACTTATTTGACGTCGAAACATTAATGGCATAGATAGGTCGCCCAAGAACACGAAGATTTGCCGCGCTCTTTCCCATCGGGTCTTTGCCTCGTCGCTCCGCTACGTTGTTGTGATCGTCAATTGTACGTATGAGTTCAGCCGAGTTGAGTCCGCATTTCTTGGCGAGGTCGTTGACTGTTCGTGCACGGCGGGTGCCGCCGAGGAGCATTATGAGCGCAGCAACACCGACGGTTTTGAATTGCCCGAGCCCACCGGACATCGACTGCCGAACAGCCTTCCAAAAGGTTTGCCCATCCACGAGCAACCACGCAATGCCGCTGGGCTGCTTTCCAATCGCCTCACCGAGGAAGCTGGTGTAGGACTCTTCGTTGATAACCCGGGCTCCCTCTTTATTGACAATTAAGCCGCCAAGAAGAGCGTTGGGCGGTGCAATCGTCCTTCCCACAAATGACTTGTCCATGAAAACCAATTTGCCGCCTACAGATTGACCGAGTTCTATGCCGCTGCCATCGGCTCCCATAGATCCGAGTCGCAACAGGGCCTTAAAATTCTCGGCATAGAAAGGCTGATATCGTCTAAGCATGCCAAGATTATATTCAAAACCGCCTGTTGCTAGCACGACTCCGTGGCGGGCGCGCATGATCTCTGCCGTCCCCACCCTCCGCTCTAGCTCGCGGCACTTTGCGATCGCCTCTTCGGCCGCAGCGCCGTTAAACGGCTTGAGCGGTGCGACTCGCTTGTAGAGTCCTAGATGCTCGGACCAATGCGCTTCCGGAATCCGATTGACCTCGACGCCTGTGACGTCTCCGGTCTCGTTCACCACTAGGCGACCAACCGGAGCATGGTTGATGAATCTGACGCCCGCTCGTGTGGCAGCCGTGTAAAGGTGAGCAAACAATACTTTGCCGGTAAATCCTTTCCCGGCCGTCCGATGTCCACGCGCAGCCGGTTTGGCGAATTCTCTGTAGCCGGTCATCTTTTCGTTCCCGCAATAGTACAGCTGGTAATCGTCGGGAGGATAGGCCGTCTTCTCGGTATAGATATTCGTACCGAACGGGACGCCCAACTCTACCAGCCAATCGACATTACCGACCATCTGCTCGCAATAGGCCCGAATAGTATGGGGGGATAGGGTGGCTCCCCATTCTCGCAAGAGATACTTGTACATCTCATCGACGCTGTCTTCCATTCCCGCCGACCTCTGAACGGCAGTTCCGCCTGCATAGACAACGCCGCCGCTATAAGCGCTCGACCCGCCCCCCTCGAACCGGTCGACGACGAGGACGTCGGCTCCGTTTTGCCGCGCTTCAATGGCAGTGCACAAGCCTGCGGCGCCTGCTCCAACAATCAGCAGGTCTGCGCTTCTGTACTCCTTCGTGTTCTCCGGGCCGAGCACGAGGGGAGTTCGGTCAACAAAGTGTTCGGGGCGCTCTACATTGGACATCTTGGTCCGCCATAGATCGTCGCCTTCTCCCGGTTGACGGCGGGTGAAGACGAGATCTCTTATGCCTCCTCGGACGTCAATGAATCGACAGGCTGTTCTTGTCTCTTTATGGGCGCCATAGAGGTCAGTATGCAGCAAGATACGTTTTTGGTATCAAACGCAGGGCTAAGTGGCAGCTTGCCAGCTTCAGAATCCTTGCCCAGCTGCGCAAATGCAGCTTTGGGATCGTCGGCATCGATTTCATATATGGCGACATACTTCCCGGGAAGAAGCCTGTCGGTGGCTTCCATCACTACTTTGAAGCGCTCAGCAGAAGCAAAACCTGCCACAGCAACAACATCTTTCAGATGGTCATCGGTATACCACCGGTTATATTCATCCTCCTGACCAGGCATGGGATTACTAATCACCAGCAATATACTTCTCGGCATAGCTAGTTACCTCTGGTAAATACTCTAAAGATCAGCTGAGAACGGAACCTACCGGTATCTCCATTGGACAGTGACGCCGTAGGTCCTTGGTGGTGCGAGATATGCCTCGTCACCGCCAGGAGCGGTGACCACACCAGTATAAGCAGTGATGACCGCTTTGTTCTCCAGGTTGTTTCCAAACGCGGTCACCGACCAAGTGCCCGAGGGATCTTCGTATCTGATGTTGAGATTTGTCTTCTCATAACTGGTCTGATAGCTACCGATGTAATTCGAGTTGTTCACAAAATGGCCGTCCACGAACCTGGTTTCGACCTCGGCGGCAATATTACCGCCATTGCTCAAGTTGAACTTGTGCCCAAACGTACCCTGGATCGTATATTTTGGCGTTGATTGCATCCTGTTACCCGAAAAATTCAGTGTTCCTACCACGAACTGATCGAAAGCGGCCTTGGGGATCACCGACAGGGCCACGCTCAAGCGATCCACCGAAGTGAGTGCGGCAACCGTTTCGAGCTCAGCGCCGTAAATCGTCGCCTTCTGAGAATTTACAGTAGCAAAGTAGAGTCCGCCTGCGGGGTCGGATTCAGGTATGTACTGTTGATAACCCGTGTAGTCATAGTAGAACGCTTCTAAGTTCGCTTGGAGCCTTTCATTCCAAAAGCGATTCTTGGATCCAATCGAATATGCTTTGATGTACTCGGGTGCGTAGCTTGAAAAAGCCGCAAGAATTGGAGGTACTTGGGAAACGCCGCCCGACTTAAATCCGGTACTGGCGGCTCCATACAAAAGAGACGTATTTGACAGATCAAAGTCGATTCCCGCCTTCCAGGTTACCTTGCTGACCGATTGTCGGCCGCCTGTCGGAACCGGCGTACCGGTGCCCCCTTGGATTGCGTCGCCGAACGAAGCTTTCCTTTCGTTTGTATCGCGAATACCGCCTGTAATTCGCAGCCTGTCTACGACCGACCACGTTGCCTGCCCAAAGACAGCCGCAGAATTTACCGTTCCATCCGACGTAAAATTGAACAAAGGGAAGTCGTCGAACGCATATCGATCAAACTGATGGATCCGTTCGTGCGCATAGTAAAGGCCGAAGACCCACTTCAGCTGTTTCACCGCGGTTGGCGCCCCCGCCAGCCTCAGCTCCTGGGTGAAGAAACCGCTCACATTGCTGGGGGAACTTTCAAACGTCGCGGGCGCAATCGCAATTGGCCCAACCGAAATGGGATTGTCCCAAGAGGAACGGCGGAACGAGGATAGCCATGTCAAGGCTGCCCACGGAGTCGTATATTGAAAGTCGTTGTAGGCGGCCCAACTTTGCTGATTCAAAAAATCCCTGGGATGATTGACCCCCAAGCCGGCGAATGGAACCCAAACGCGTCCTTGGCACTGCGGCAATGTCGTGAGCCCCGGGCAGTACGTTAATCCGACGCCGCGGCCACCAGCCTTGGATATGTCAAACGAGAGGACGTCTCGTAGATTCTCAGTAGGCGCAAATAGCAACCGGGCACGGCCTGCCTGATTGTCGGCATCTTGATATCCATCAGCGAAATACGGGCTGTGCTCATCCGATGCGAAAGCCAAGCGAAGCGCAACTGTGTCGCCGACCGGTAAGTTCACCATCGCCTCGGACCCTACGCGGCCGTAATTTCCACTCGTCAGCGCCGCCAATGCTTGAACCTGATTAAGCACAGGCACGTTTGTATTGAATTGAAGCGCGCCTCCATTCGAATTTCGGCCAAAAAGAGTGCCCTGGGGTCCGCGTACGGCTTCAACCTGGTTGATGTCATAAAGTATGGGAGGGAGGCCAGTCGGATGGGACAGATAGATCCCATCCACGCTATAGGCAACCGACGAATCGACCCCGGCCAGATTATTTTCCGTACCGACACCGCGGATGATGACCATCGGTGTGCCGGCCGGCATGAATTCGATATTCGGTAAGACCGCCTGCAATTCTGTCGGATCCGTGATACCGCGTCGCGTGATGTCGTCGGAGTTTAGAACCGTTACAGCGATGGAAGCGTGCTGCAGGTCTTCGGTTACTTTCCGTGCGGTGATCGTGATGGTCTCGAGCGTCTCACTGCTTGCTTCCGGCGAAGGTGCCTGAGCGAAAGAATTCTGATGTAAAAAGCACACGACAACGGTCGCCGGCAACACTAATCTTTTGATCCACATAATTCCCCCTTCTAATAAACCTATTAAGTCAAAGCTTGCCTCTGCCGCCGATGAAGGACAGATGGACCAGCTCCGCTAGCGATTTCGGGCTAACTTCGGAACGAGCAGCGCGCCGCGATATTGGACTATATAATCCATTCAACATGTCCGTTGTTGTAGTCCGGCTCCTGCAACAACGTCCGCGTCCGACGCGAATGGAGCTGCTCCGCCTTGCACATGCTTTCGCCAAAAGGGCATGGCCAGACACAAACTGCACATCATGCTACTACCACTTCCTCCACCCTTATCAGACGCGTCTGCGAGCGATCCGCAAAATTGTCTTCGTCGGCATCAATCTTGCCGCGGCTCACCGGATCTGCGACAACTCGTTGGAAGGCCCGGAAGGCTTCCTCGTCCTTGAAGCCGAGCTCAGTCACCACGCCGAAATCCGGGTTATGCGCGCCTTCCGAGATATAGGTGGGCGCAGACGCAAGAAATCTGAGTCTATATGTTCCCAGCATGGGCAGGAGCACTCGATTCATCGGAGCGTGATGGTTCAAATAATACGCCTTGAAATCAGCGCGACTGATACCCGGCTTGGGAGTCAATAAAACAATGGCTTTGACCTGTTCTGTCGCTGTCACTATCACAGACATAATGGATCTACCTTTTACAGTTTAAGAGGTGTGAAACCGGTACGGGATCAGATCGCGCACACTTTCAACGTCCGACCATGAATGGCTTGAGGTTCAAATAGCACTGAATTTGCTCATGATTATTGTCTCCTCCCGTTAACCGCCGTCATCTTAATAGTTCTAACATCCGACCCGCCGAACGGAGCCAAATACTCGTGGTAGCGGTTCCTTACATCCTAAAGGTACGCGTCCAGTGGATTCGGCTAATATCGGCGCAGTGAATAGTCGATTCATCCTAGCGGCGGCCCGCATAACGAATGAATGGTAGGCTGGTGTTGTTCGACGCCCTTCCCTGCTCAAGCTCTATCGCGTAGATTCCGGTAACGACGTTCCTTCAGCATCGCCAAGTTTTTCCAGGGGTAGACCAACACTCGAGGACGGTTCCGAGCGCGAAACGTTCGATGAAATGTGCATCGTCCGCTCCTCGATGAAATCCAAAATTTGAATTGCCACTTTCATGGAGCATACGTGACATCATTATTTGATCTATCCGGGCGAGTTTGCGTGGTAACGGGCTCTACTGATGGTATCGGCCGGGCCATCGTAGAACGGATGGTGGAACACGGAGCGAGCGTCGTCGTGACGAGCCGTTCCGAGCGCCGTGCGATGGCTCTGGCGAATGATCTGAACGCCCGCTACGGCCGTGAAGCAGCGACGGGAGTGGCCTTTACACTTGCACACAGGGACGACGTCGATCGTCTCGTGGAACGATCGTTGCAAAGGTGGGGCCGCCTTGATGTCATTGTCGGGAACGCGGCGCACATAAACATCGGCCGGTTGGAAGATACCGAAGACCAAGCCATCGATGATTCGATGCAGGCTAATGTTCGCAACTATGCAGCGCTTGCGAGAGCGGCTGCTCCGATCATGCGAAGGCAGGGGGGCGGCAGCATCATCTACATTGTCTCCACACTGGGCATCTTTCCGTCACCGCCTTATTTATCGTACAGTTTGGCGAAGGCTGCTTTGAAGCACCTCACTGCAATTCTCGCTGTCGATTTTGGTCCGGATAACATTCGCGTCAACGCCATCGCGCCCGGCAGCATTCAAACCAGTGCCCGTTTCCATGATGACAAGGAAAAGAGCAAGGTTTTGATTGGACGCATTCCTCTGCAGCGCCCCGGTGTTCCTGATGAAATTGCGGCATGCGCGATTTTTCTGGCATCTCCCGGCGGGGCCTACGTGACCGGACAGACTTTTGTTGTGGATGGCGGCCAAGTGCTGCAGGGCATGGAAGGAGCTCGAGAGGCTTTCAGTCTTCTTGGGGTGGCCGGCGGCTAGTCGACAAGGTGTCCGGCGGGAATCTGTTTGAATGACTCATGGAGAATCAACATGTCAGCGGAGCCTGCTGCGCGGCGTTGGAGAATGGCCGGAATCGCGTTTGCGGCTCAGAATGTTTCGTTGGGCTTGGTCTATGGTCTGTTCGGGACCGTTGTCGGAGCTTTGGAACAAAGAATCCAGCTGAATCGCGCCCAGTCGTCGCTCGGCCTTGGAATCATGCTTCTTACATTGGGTATTTGCTCGCCGTTTGCGGGAGCCATTCTTGGCGGGCGACCAGTCCGAGGCGCTATAGCGCTTGCGCTCCTGGTCGAGAGTGTGGCGCTGGTTGGACTCGCTTACGCCGATTCGTATTTTGAATATCTGGCCGCGTTTGTCTTGTTGGGCTGTTCCTTATGTGTGGCCGGCGTGATATGTCCCTTCCTTCTCATAAATCGATGGTTCCCGCAGAAGCGCGCGTTCGCGTTGGCCGTCATGAACTCTCCCGTTTTGCTTGCGCTTGCGCCGTTGGTGGCGGGCATGGTCGAGCCTCGCCTCGGCGCCCGGTTCATTCTGTGGGCCGCAGCGGGATTTTGTTTGATGGTTGCCGCGGCCGCTCTGGCAATCGTTCGCGACCCACCGGTCCGCCTTCCTGCCGGCGATACTGCCGCACCCGAGCCCGCATTTGGAAAAATAAATCTCAACTCGAGGAACGACCCAGCCAGTGACTCTTCACGCTCCTTCATAAGGAATCGTAGATTTTGGTTTCTCGCACTCGGCGTCGGTATTCTCAATGGGGCCGGCGCGACCTTCCTTGGACACATAGTGCCGTTCGCCACGGAGCGCCTCATTCCGCTCCAGTCTGCGTCAAAGATTGTCTTTGCATTTGGAGCTGCCGGAATCGCCGGCGCGTTGGCGTGCGGATGGTTTGCCGATCGTATCGGAGCGGTGAAGGAGCTGATGCTCATAGCTCTGTTTTCGGCTGCAATCTGGACGGGCTTCTTATTCATCTACTCCCTTGATGTCATATTGGTATTGGCAGCCTTGTTTGGATCCTTTACCACGTCGCTGGCGGCGCTGAGTGGTGCGGCAATCGGAGAACTGTTCAGGCCGGAAGAGGCAGGGAAGATCGCCGGCGCGTCGCTTTTTGTCCAAGTGCCCTTGATTTTCGGACTTACCCCGGCGGTCGGCATGCTCCACGACGTTTCGGGAAACTATATCCGGGGATTCGAATTCATCATATTCACATATGCGATAGCCTTTTTTCTGCTTGCATTTGCAATCGGCATTCGCAAACCTTCGTTCGCAGCTTGACTCGCATTTGCGGCTCGATCCCCGATCGAAACTGAATTTTGCGCGAAGCGTTTTTTCAGTCGCCTTTGCGATTGGAACCAGTTAATTCCGCTGTATTCCAAGCACCGGCATGAGAACATAAATTCTGGTCTTTGCGATGTCGTTGCTATAATCTTTTTTTGTGCGTGAGGATGTGCTGCAGCCGACGACATCGTCCACGCGAATTGCTCAGCTGGCTTACAAACTTTTACACGACATACAAGGTCCCTCTATGAGAATTCAATACGCGGTAAATCTTGCGGAAGCCCAGGCAGCGGCTCAGGCGGCGGTGGCGCACGCGCAGTCCCAAGGGTGGAAGATGGCGGTCGCTGTCGCGGACGAAGGCGGCGCATTAATTGCCCTGGCTCGGATGGACGATTCCAGTCCTGCGAGTGTGATGATGGCGATCGAAAAGGCCCGGACGGCCGCCGTGACGGGGTTCGCCACCAAGCTGCTCGAGGATGCCATTAAGGTTAATCCAGCCATAATCTCGTCGGGACTGGTCGCAGTGGAAGGGGGGCTACCTATCACAACCGAGGGCCGTCGAGCAGGCGGAATCGGCGTTTCTGGAGGCCAATCTCACGAGGACGGGCAGGTCGCCTCTGTTGCGATTGCGAAACTCGTCGAGCAACCAGGTTGGAAGACCAAGTGATCGAGGGCTCGGCCGCCGCCGATGACGCCCACCGCAGGTGAGCGCTTCAACGCGGCCCTCAGGCTCTAGGCTCCAGCATAGGCAATATAGCTCTTCAGAACGGATGCAAAATTCTCCGGCCCGTTGCAAAAGCCGGAAATATGAATGTCCACTTCAGTGCAGCCCACATGCGCGAGCTCTGGAATTCCGGCAAAGGTGGCGTCGATATCCAACTTGCCGGCATTGATCACCGGTATTGGAGGGAGCCGCAGCCGAAAGCTGGTGGGATCGCGGCCAATTTCTTCCATTCTTGTTTTAATGCGGCTCAGCGTTTTCGCGACTACTTCCAGGGGCAAACCCAATGGTGTCCACCCGTCGGCCCATTGCGCCATCCGCTCCACATTGAGGTCAGACGGACCGACGCCTACCATCAGCGGAGGACCGCCAGGTTGTATGGGGAACGGCAAACAATAAATATCATTGAACGACATGTGCTTTCCGACAAACGAAGCAGGAGCTTGCGTCCACAGAATCTTGCAAGCACGAGCCGTTTCGAACAGCCGGCCGTATCGGCCCTCCCAGGGAATTTGCGTGGCCTCGTATTCAGTCCTCTGCCAGCCCACGCCGATCGAGAGGTCAACCCGCCCACCCGTCAAAACATCCAAAGTCGCCAGCTGCTTAGCCAAGAGGGCCGCCGGCCGAAGAGAAGCCAGCAGGACGCCGGTAGACAGCCGAATATTCTGCGTCATCGCTCCAATTTGTGTTAACAACACAATTGGCTCGAAGAAATCCGTCCTTTCCGTGAACTGCTTGACTCGCTCATCGGCATTAGGTGCGTAGGGATAGTCTCCAAGATCACGCGTCCCCATCACAACGTGTTCAGCCAGTGATACTGAGTCGAGGCCCATTTTATCGGCCGACACAATCAGATCCAGCACTGGGGCAATGTTTCCGCTGAACCATTTTTCAATTCCGAACGGATTGAACGAGAGCTTCATTTAATCATCCTGCATTGGAGCACGAGGGCATCGTGAAGTAATCGACAAAGGAGTGGTTTTGACTGGGCATCCTTCGCCTGCATTGATTGACAGCATTGGCGCTGTTGGTTATACATTGGCGACATTGGTTACACAAATAGAGCGCGGCGTGCAACCGCTCAAGCAAGTCGGGCATAACCTGGGGCATCAGGCCAAGGGGAAATATAAATGAAGAAGGTCATTGTGCTTCTCAACCGTAAAGCCGGAATGACTCGTGAGGAGTTTCGAAGCTACTACGAAGGCCATCATGTGCCGCTGGCAACCTCACTGATGAAAAACTGCAAAAAATACGTAAGAAACTATGCGCGAGATGACGAAGATCGGGATGTCAGATTCCCTCTCTCGTCCCACGACTGCGTCTCCGAGTTCGTGTTTGATATCGATGAGCCGTGGAGAGGCGGCGACCAAGTATTCGAAGCGTCAGGTCTGGCGGCACTCGGAGAAGACGAGAAGCGGTTCATTGATGTGGACTCCGTCCAAGTACTCATTGTGGATGAGTATCAAACAAACTTCTGAAACCTGAATTTCGGTTTCCGGCGCTTTGCAACCCGCGAGGTTCGATAGTTCCCCGGCGCAGCGCGGCAACTTTCATCCGTGAACTTGGGCAAGCTTGGCCTGCTGCCATGCGATGCCGGCAAGCTCAGGAAAGACCTTGACGCGTTCCCTGGCTTCCGCCGATGAAGCCGTGCCGCGAATGACGCGGCCTTTGATGCCGTGAAAAATTGCGGCCATGCGAAAGAAATTGAACGCCATGTAGAAGTCATACGCCGGTATCGAATCCCGGTTCGTACGTCGGCAATAGGCGGCAACGTAGTCGCGCTCGCTTGGAATATTGCAGGCAAGGAGATCTGTTCCGACGAGTCCGGCGACGATGTGCGGAGGCATTCTGTACATCATCGCGTGATAGGCGAAATCGGAAAGCGGACTGCCGAGCGTCGAGAGCTCCCAATCGAGGACTGCCACTATCCTCGGCTCAGTTGAATGAAAAATTATGTTGTCGCAGCGGAAATCGCCATGCACGAGACTCGCCTCATCACCGTCGTCCGGGATGTTCTCCGGGAGCCATTCGATGAGCCGATCCAGATCGGGATTGCGTCCTGCGTCGACATCGTCGATGTACTGTTTTGACCAGCGTGCAATTTGGCGGCGGCAATAGCTGCCGGGCCGGCCGTAGTCGGACAGGCCGACGGCCTCATAATCCACGCTATGCAGTTGCGCGAGTGCCGCGTTCATGGCATCAAAGTAGCGCGGACGATCTTCGCGGCTTACCTGCGGCAACTTCGCATCCCAAAACACCCTTCCTTCCACCATGTCCATTACGTAGAACCAGGTTCCGATGACGCTGTCCTCGGTACATAAGCCATGTACAGCAGGAACAGGAAAATTCCTGAGGCGAAGTGCGGAAAGTACCCGGGCCTCGCGGTCGACCGCGTGCGCCCCTTTCAAAAGCTCGCCTGACGGCTTGCGACGCAGGACATAGCTTCTCTTCGGCGTGGTCAGCATATAAGTAGGATTGGATTGCCCGCCGTTGAATTGTGAGACTGTGAGAGGCCCTTGATACCCGTCCACATGTGCCGTCATCCATTCGGCCAGCCGGCGTTCGTCGAAGCGATGCTCTTGGCGAACCGGGGTGGTACCGGCGTCCGCCTCCTCCCGCACGCTCACCCGCGGCCCTCGAAATAATCCCGCTTGATCTTTTTGGCGAGTGACCACTTGTGCACTTCCGTCGGCCCGTCATAGATCCTGAAAGCCCGGATTTCGCGAAACACCTGTTCGACAATGGTGTCGCGGCTGACGCCGCGGCCGCCCATCACCTGAACGCAGCGATCGGCGACACGGAACAGCGCATCGGATACGGCCGCCTTGGTCATCGAGCTTTCCGTCGTGCCCAGGGAGCCCGTATCGAGCACATCGGCGCACCAATCGATCATCAGCTCGGCCTGTTTCAGTTCGATCAGGTTATCCGCAAGTTGAAAACCGACTCCTTCATGATCGATCAAGAGTTTGCCGAACGCCTTGCGTTCGCACACATAGCCGGTCGCTATCTCCTGCGCCCGCGTGCAGGCTCCGTGCCAACGCATGCAATGCGACAGACGGGCAGGCGATAAGCGGACTTGCGCGTATTTGAAGCCCTCACCACTCCGCCCCAGCATTTGGTGGTTTGGCACCCGAAGATTGTCGATCTTGACGACCGCATGCCCGCCGGGCATTGAACTGTCGATCGTATCGAGGATCCGCTCGATGCGGATCGCCGGATTCGGCATATCGACCAGGAACATGCACGCGCCGTCGCTGGACTTCGCCATGACGATTCCCACGGTCGCACCCGCCGCCCCGGTGATGAAGGTCTTGCGGCCGTTAATCACCCAATGGCTTCCGTCCGATACCGCTGTTGTCAGCATCATCGACGGATCAGAACCCGCGCCGCCCTCCTCGGCGGGTTCCGTCATAAAAAAAGAAGACCGAGCCCGCCCCTCCACGAGGGGCTTGAGATAGTGTTCCTTCTGATGAGGACTGCCAACCTTTCCCATCAGGTACATGTTGCCCTCATCGGGCGCTGCCGTATTTACGGCCAAGGGCCCGAGCGGCGAGAGTCCCGACTTCTTCAGTACCATGGCCGTCTCACGCTGCGAGAGATGACTCCCATCCGGCAGAATATGCGGTGTCAGGATGTTGGCAGCCCGCGCTTTCTCGCGCATCTCCGCGACCAGTACATCGCTCGGGCCGTGATTGGTAAGTCGTGCGTCTTTCTCGTACGGTATCACGATGTCGCGCACGAATTTCTCGACACTCGCCGCGATCTTCATTGCCCTTTCCATCTCCACAGCGCTCATGGCAGCCGTGGCTCGATGTAAAACGCCTCGGTATCCTTCCGAATCCGGGCCACGGAGGCCTCCGGTGCCAGTTCAATCAACTCGAACGGGGATTGACGATTCTTGCGTTCGAACACCGCAAGGTCAGTGATTATCATATCGACAACATTCAAGCCTGTCAGCGGCAGTGTGCAGGACGCGCGAAACTTCGGAGTGCCGTCCTTGGCGACATGATCCATCAGCACGATGATTCGTCTGACTCCGGCGACAAGATCCATTGCCCCGCCGGGGCCCTTTACCATCCTTCCCGGCACCATCCAATTGGCCAAATCACCGTCCTCGGAGACCTCCATCGCGCCGAGTACCGAAAGATCGATATGGCCGCCACGAATCATCCCGAAGCTGTCAGCTGACGAGACGTAACTCGTGCGATCCAGTTCAGTGATGGTCTGTTTGCCGGCATTGATGATGTCAGGATCGACTTGCGAGTCGGTGGGAAATGGTCCCAGTCCCAAGATCCCGTTTTCGGATTGAAGGGTTACATCGACGCCAGGCAAAATATGGCTTCCAACCAGCGTCGGAATGCCGATGCCCAGATTCACGTAGAATCCGTCACGTAATTCCCTCGCTGCGCGTGCGGCCATCTCGTCCCGGGTCCAGGACATATCAGTCCCCCCCTTTGCGAATCATGCGCTGTTCTATGCGCTTCTCATTACTGGTGGCGAGAATCAGGCGGTGCACGAATACACCGGGGGTGTGCACATGATCGGGTTCGAGTTCGCCCCGTGCCACGAGATGTTCGGCCTCCGCGATCGTTAGGCGCCCGCAAGTCGCGACCATCGGGTTGAAATTGCGCGCCGACTTCCGATAGACGAGATTGCCGTACGGGTCGCCCTTCCATGCCTTGACGATCGCGAGATCCGCGACCAGCGCCGTTTCCATCACGTAGCTCTCCCCATTGAATTCGCGCACTTCCTTGCCGTCGGCAATTTTCGTACCCACGCCGGTCTTCGTATAGAACGCCGCAACGCCGGCGCCGCCCGCGCGCAGCCTTTCCGCAAGCGTACCCTGAGGGTTGAATTCGATCTGTAATTGGCCGGCCAGATATTGACGCTCGAATTCCTTGTTCTCACCCACATAGGACGAAATCATCTTCGTAATTTGACGCGTCTTCAGCAGGAGCCCGAGACCAAAATCATCCACGCCGGCGTTGTTCGAGATCGCGGTAATTTCCTTCACGCCGCTGTCACGAATCGCGCGGATCAAAGTCTCCGGAATTCCGCAAAGACCAAATCCACCTGCAGCAATGGTCATGCCGTCGAACAGCAAACCCGACAGAGCGGCTTCCGGATGAGCGTAGATTTTCTGTGCCATACTTTAAATTGCCTTCATCATAAGCTGCTGACAAGGTGCCCGCCGTCGACCGCCAGCACCGAGCCGGTCATGAAACGCGAGGCATCCGAAGCCAACAGCAACAATGGTCCGTTCAAATCGTCGAGACGGCCCAGCCGGCGCTGCGGCACTCTACGGATCAACGCGCGCCCGGCTTCCGTATGCCAGAAATCGCGATTGAGCTCAGTATCGAAGTACCCCGGCACCAGGGCGTTGACGCGAACGTTGAAGCGCGCCAGTTCGAGCGCCAGCACTTTGGTCATTTGGATTACACCAGCCTTGGAAACGGCGTAAGAAAGCACAGTGCCGGCCTGCCGAACTCCCAAGATCGAGGCCACGTTGACGATTGAGCCGCCTTTTTGTGATGACCGCATTGCCCTGGCTGCCGCCTGAGCAACGAGGAAGACGCCCTTGAGGTTCGTATCAACGACGTCATCCCAGTCCTCTTCGCTCTGCTCCAGAGCGGGCGCGTTGCGAACCACGCCGGCATTGTTGATGAGAATGTCCACGCCCGCGAATGCATCGGAGGCCGCGGCGATTGACGCCCGGTCGGTGACATCCAGTTTCAAAGTAACGATCGTGCCTTTGGCGTGGGTGCGGATCTGCCCTGCCACCTGTTCGAGGGGCTCCATGCGCCGTGCCGCCAGGATCAGATTGGCTCCGGCGCCCGCAAGCACCGCCGCGAAATGCGCGCCAAAGCCGCTGGATGCGCCGGTTACAAAAGCCGTCTTGCCTGCCAGTTCGTTATGCAACTCTTTCATCCCGTTCCGGGCACCGGTGTATCGGTAGTCAGCTCCACGTTATTGACGCAGGTGAGCTGCGCCAATTTCCGGTGGATCATTCCGGCGATAACAAAGCTCATTGGTCCGATCGCAACCGAGATGCCGACTTGATCCGTGGGCTTCCGCCGTAACTCCGCACTCAAAGGGGCTACGTTGGCCAGATTGAACAAGTTGGCCACACGCGCCAGCACGTCAGGCTCGGCATCCGCCTCGATTGCATATAGATATACCATTTCCGGCTGTCCCGCCGATTGGACGAGATTTGTCGTATCGCCCGCGTAGACGTCAGCTCTGGGAGGTCCTTCGTCCGTATTCATGATGTCTACCCTCGTCGGAAATGCTATAGGAACATTGTAGCGGGGTGTGCGGGGCGATTGCTCCTCATGTTGCCTCGACGACCGACCGCAGCGACGCAGTAACGCGATCTCTACCGGGAAAATATTCCCACTCGAAAGCGTGAGGATAAGGCGTATCCCAACCGCAAACCCGCGCGATCGGCGCCTCCAGATGCCAAAAGCAATTCTCTTGGATGGCAGTGGCTAGTTCCGCGCCGAACCCCGCAAATCGTGTGGCTTCGTGGGCGATCAGGCAGCGGCCCGTCTTGGCGACGGATTCACAGATAACAGCCAGGTCCAACGGCACCAGTGACCGCAGATCTATGATCTCTGCATCTATGTCGGCCTCCGCCGCGCTGGCCTCGCAAACAAAGACCATCGTACCGTAGGTCACGATCGTCACATCGCGGCCGGCACGTACTATCGCTGCGGTCCCGATCGGTACTTGGTAATGTCCTTCCGGCACCTCTCCTTTCGAATGTCCGTTCCATCCAACCGTTGGTTTATGAGGATCTCCGTCGAAAGGACCGTTATAGAGCCGTTTCGGTTCGAGAAAAATCACAGGGTCGTCGTCCTCGATGGCAGAGATCAAAAGGCCTTTCGCATCATATGGATTGCACGGCATCACAACCTTGATGCCGCAGACGTGGGCAAACAGATTCTCCGGGCTCTGCGAGTGAGTTTGCCCTCCCCGGATGCCGCCCCCGCACGGCATGCGCAGAGTGACGGGAGCGAAGAACTCTCCCCCGCTCCGATAGCGCAATCGAGCCAGCTCGCTGACGATCTGGTCGAATCCTGGATACACATAATCGGCGAACTGAATTTCCGCGACCGGCCTGAGTCCATTGACGCCCATGCCAATTGCCGCCGCTATGATCCCTCCTTCGGAGATTGGAGTGTCGATCAAACGAGAACTTCCGTATTTGCGCTGCAGTCCGTCCGTGGCGCGAAATACTCCGCCGAAATACCCCACATCCTGGCCGATCACGACGACGTTCGGATCGCGCTCGAGCATGATGTCCATCGCGGAATTCAACGCCTGGATCATGCTCATCTGCGCCATGGCACTCAGCCTTTGCCGGCCCGAAGAAGCGCGTTGAGTTCCGCCTGCTGCAGCCGCAAATGCGGCGGCATTTCCTTGAACACGTCTTCGAACATTTCGTTCGGATCCAGGCGGGGTCCCTCGGAGAGGGTGCCGTAGGTGAGCGCTTCCTTCCAACACGAGAGCACGTGGTGCTCCAATTCCTTCTGCAGCGCCTCGTGCTGCAAGTCCGACCATGCCCCAAGGAGTATCAAATGCCGCTTCAAGCGCGCGATAGGATCGCCGAGGGGCCAGGCCGGCCACTCATCCTTCGGCCGATAGCGTGAAGGATCATCGCTTGTGGAGTGGGCTGCGGCGCGGTATGTCACCAGCTCGATCAATGTGGGGCCCAATCCCATTCGCGCGCGTTCGGCTGCCCAGCGCGTTACCGCATAAGTCGCCAGGAAATCGTTGCCATCGACCCGCAATCCAGCGATGCCGTACGGCACCCCTCTTGCGGCAAATGTCCCGTACGCTCCGCCTGCCACCGCTTGGAACGTCGATATCGCCCATTGGTTGTTGACCACGTTCAACACCACGGGGGACTGATAGACGCCTGCAAACAGGAGCGCATGGTGAAAGTCAGCCTCCGCACTTGCTCCTTCGCCGATCCAGGCGACGGCAATGCGGCTTTCGCCTTTAATCGCTGCCGACATCGCCCATCCGACTGCATGCGGAAACTGTGTCGCCAGATTGCCTGATATCGAGAAGATATGTCCTGCGCCCCAGTGGTAGAAAACAGGCATTTGTCTGCCCTTGCACATGTCCCGCGTGTTGGATAAACACTGACACATGAGGTCGACAGGGCTTCGACCGCGCACAAAATGGAGCGCTTGATTGCGATAGGATGGGAAAAGCATGTCGTCGTTGCGAAGAGCCATTGCCTGCGCGACAGACACTCCCTCCTCACCCGTGGACTTCATGTAAAAAGTTATTTTTCCCTGCCGATGCATGAGCTGCATCCGATCGTCGAACACGCGCGTAAGCAACATTGTCATGAGCCCTTCGCGCAATTCCGAAACCGGTAGACGCGGATCCCATGGCCCCACGGCAGCGTCCGCATCATCAAGTACCCGGACCAGCCCAGAAGCAACATCCGCCGTGTCCTGTGCAGCGACGGCGGTTTGCGGACGCTTTACCGCCCCCGCCGGACTTAGCCGCAGAAAACGAAAGTCGGAAGGTTCCCCTGGTCGCGCCGGTGTGACTGGGATTTTGAGTTTGGATTCTGTGAGCATGAATGCGAAATAACTCCATTATTGACATTGCCCGACATGCACAAACAGCATCTGTCCAGCCGTCGATGCATCGTGTGCTTCGTTCCCGAATTGAATCGTCAGGGGTCACATCAAAGAGGCGTGATTATGTAATTCGGCTTTCCTCGGCATCGACGGAACCCAGCGCAGCCCTGTAAATGCATTCACAGCAGCAATCCGCGCATGACTTCGGCGCGCACATTTTCCCTGTAGCGCTTACCTCTATGCTAATGCTACTCTTCCAGTTAATTTATCTGATATGCGGCTCCTCTATGGCTGATTCCTCCCCACGTAACGTCTCGGATCTTGATCGCGTAGACCGTCAAATACTGGACGAGCTGCAATCCGACGGCCGCTTGGCGGTTGCCGAGCTCGCACGCCGCGTGCACCTCTCCACCACGCCATGCCTCGAGAGGATGCGCCGCCTCGAACGCGATGGCTTTATCAAGGATTACATCGCCAGATTGGACATCCGGCGGCTTGGCTTTGATCTTCTGGCCTTCATAGAGGTCTCGCTGGACCGGACAAATCCGGATTTCTTCGAGCGCTTCCGGCTCGCGGTCGGAGAAATCGATGAAGTAATCGAATGTCACATGGTTGCCGGTAATTTTGACTATTTGTTGAAGGTGCGGGCCGTGTCCATGGTCGCGTTTCGCCGCTTTCTGGTCGAGAAGCTCACATCGATAGCCGGACTGCAGAATACCCACACATATTTCACTTTGGAGGAAATAAAGGCCGACGCGCGGCTGCCATTGACGCCGGTAGCCTCCGCCCGCTCCAGGAAGCGACGAAGCTAGCATTCTAGGTTTCCATCACATGAATTCGACGAGCGGCGATCTACCCCACCGTGGTTTGATTCACAAGTACGGCCATGAAGTATTGCAGTGAATGTGGACTTTCAATCACCCGTCAATGGGTTCATCAGGACGGGCGCGAGCGCTATGTCTGTCCGTCCTGCGGCACCATCCATTATCAAAATCCGCGGATCATCGTCGGCTGCATTGTCTACTGGAGCGATAGGATTCTGATGTGCCGCCGCGCACACACGCCGGCTCGTGGGCAATGGACCGTGCCATCGGGCTTCCTGGAATGTGGCGAGACGCTCGAGGAGGGCGCTGCGCGCGAAACCTTCGAAGAAACGGGTGTAGTCATTGATCCGGGCAAAGTCGAGCTTTCCTCGATCATGAATATTACATCGATCGATCAGATATCGATCGCGTTCCGAATCGAGCTCGCTACCAAGCCGGATCTCAAGCCCGGCGCGGAATGTTTGGAGGTCGCGTTCGTGTCGGAGGAGGAGATTTCCGGGCAGCAATTGGCCTGGCGCGAGGCGTTGGGCAGCGCGCCGCGCAGATTTTTCAATGAGCTTCGGTCCCGAAATTTTTCAATCAAACTGATGACCAGCGGCTCGAATCAGGGCGTAGGCTTTAAATCGCGCGAATATAAACTTGAGTCCGACGCGAGCGGCGGCGGTTCGGAGAGTTGAGGCTCATTTATCCCGCGAAACGGATGGGACGTGCACTGACGAAAAGACAGCCAAGCAACTGTCGGTTGTCGCGCTCCAGGTGGTCGAGTTTGCCCGATGGCGTGAGGCAGGGCTGGCGCCGGTACTCTCCGCGCCGCCTTCCTAGGGAACTCCGATATTAACGGCCTCTGCGCGCGGCTGCCTCTCCGGCCCTGCGGCCGGAGAAAACGCAATCTGCAATCGACATTCCACTAATGTAGCCGCTCGAACACAGACCAACTGCCGCTCGGCCCGCTGCATAAAGCCCTTCTATCGGTGCCCCGTCGGCTCGTTTCACAGCGCCATTGTTCTCGTCGACCACCAGGCCGCCGAGGGTAAAGAGTGCCGTGAAAGCAAACTTGTTGCCTATGGAGATGTCCATGGCGGTGTACGAGCCCTTGCCCAGCGGCTCTACGTAGTCGGCGGACTTTTCCAACGGATCGGGGGCGCCCTTCTCCGCCGTGGCACCGTAGACGTCAATCGTCTCCTTCAATGCCGCTGGGTCGATACCGCATTTTCGAGCCAGGGCTTCAGGCGACCGACCGCGGCGTGTCCCGCCCAAAGCCAAATTCAGCAAAATGGGAAGTCCGTAACGGGCAAACTGTCGATTACCTCCCGGCATCGAACCCATGATTGCTTTGCGCAGCGCGGTTCCGCTCATAATCAACCAGGCTCTGCCGCCGGGCTGTGCGGCGATGGCGTCTCCGAGAAAGCCGGCATACGCGTCTTCGTTGACAAAGCGCTGGCCCCGGGCGTTTACAACGATGCCGTACAGCAGGGCGCTAGGCGGCGCGAGCGCTTTCGCAACGAAAGCGCTGTCCATGAGCGCCACCGCACCGCCAACTGATTGTCCGAGTTCGATGCCGGACCCATCACAACCCATGGAGCCGAGACGCATCAGCGCGGTGTAGTTCTGGGCAAGCAGCGGCCGATATTTGGCCAGCATCCTCAGATTATAGGCAAATCCGCCTGTACACAGAACAACGCCGTTGCGCGCCCGAACCAACTTCGGCCGCGCGCAGATTCGTTCCAGAACACGCGCATTCCTAATGGCCTCTTCCGATTTTTCTCCCTTGAAAGGCACAAATGGGCTAATCTTTTTGAACAGCGCGATATGCTTATCGCGAGCCGCATCGGGAAGCGCCGCAACCTGTACTCCGACAATTGCGCCGTTTTTTGTGGCGACTAGCCGGGAAACCGGTGCATGCGTCAATACTCTGATTCCCGCTTTGTCGGCCGACTCACGCAGGGCGTTGTAGAAAGCGTAGCCCGAAAACCCCGTGCCGATCGTGCGGTGGCCCCGCGGCGCCGGCTTCGCCGCCCGCGCGTAGCGCTCAATTCGTTCATTACCGGAGTAATAGAGAAATTTGCCGTCGGCAGGATAAGCTGTTTTTTCGGTGGTCAACGCACCCCCGAACTTGACGCCGTGCGCTTCCAGCCATTCGAGATCACGGTTGTTATTGAGACAGAAGCGGCGCATGGTCTCATAGGCCACTACGCCCTTCGCTTCCATCCACAAATATTTGAGCATTTCCTCAGCGCTGTCGTCGAACCCGGCCTCTCGTTGGAAGCGAGTGCCGCCGCCGTAATAGACGCCGCCGCTCAGCGCGGTAGCGCCTCCGCCGTCGAAGCGGTCGATGGCGAGAACGTCAATGTTGCGCTCCTTCGCCTGAAGAGCGGTTACAACACCGGCGCCGCCGTACCCAATCACGACAACGTCGGCGCTATCGTCCCAAGTGATCTCATCCGCACGATCCAGGATGAGAGGCGCCAATACGTCCTCGTCGACGTTGGTGATCGAGTTGTTGCTGTCGTTCTTCACGGCAGGCTGCGCGCCGCCCGATGTCCGTCGGCGATTGCATATTGCACGTCCCGGGGAGATAGAGCATCTCCGACGAGAAATATCGAAGGGATTTCATCTCGAAGCTCGTCATACAGTTCTCGTAGCGGTTCGTTCTGGGTCACCAAAACGACCGTGTCAGCGGATATGGTTACCTTTCGGTCGCCTCCTGCCTGAAGCGGCCTGACGATACATTGGTTCGTTTGGACTTCGACGAGATGATGCCTTGTGAGAACGCGGAAATCTCCCAACTGATAGAACCGTTCCAGCGCCGGAACGTCACGCAACGTTGTCTCGGCATTGGGAGTCAGGCTGCTGTAGTTGGTCACCAGCGTAACTGACAGGCCTTTGGTGAGCAGTTGATCTGCGACCGCCAAACTTTCATAGCGGCCAACGGTATCGAGCACCAGCGCAGTTTTCCCGAGGTCGCGCTGCGTGAGGAACAGGTCAACGGACGAAATTACATGCGATTGGGCTACGCCGAGCGCGGGTTCCCCCGGATCGGCAATCTGGTAGCCGTCCATGCGCGGTGTTGACCCCGTCGCGATAATGACTGCGTCGGCTCCGCTGCGACGGACATCGTCCGCATCCATGTAACTTCCCAGTCGTACCTCAACTCCCAGGCGGTAGACCTCTTGTTCCAGCCAATAGGCGATGTCGCCCAGTGTCCGCAGCGTCGGTCCCTGCTTCGCAATATTTATCGCTCCGCCCAACCTGGAGGTTGCTTCGGCAAGGGTCACTCGATGACCGGCTATTGCGCAAACACGGGCCGCTTCCAGACCAGCCGGACCCGCGCCGATAACCAATACGTTTCGGGGCGAAACCGTCCGCTCAATGAGATCCTCGGAGAGTGTCCGCTCCAGACCTATCACAGGATTGACGGTGCACCCAATGAGGCCAGTCCGCACCGACCCCCCCACGCAGCCTTGGTTGCAAGCGATACAGGGCCGGACTTGATCGGCGCGGCCCTCACGCGTCTTGCGAACCAAATCGGGATCCGCAATCTGCGCCCGGACCATGGAGACGAGTTCGGCGGTCCCCTCGCGCAACACCTGATCGACCTCCTGCAGCGTGCGAAACCGGCCGGCCACCATTCCCGGAACACGGCGATTGGCTATGACCTTCCCCGAAGATGAGAGCGCATAGCCCGTTGGATTGCCCATTGCGCCGATCATCGTTTCGAGCCGATAGCCGTCGCCCTTGGACGCGCTGACGTAGTCTGTCAGTCCTTCGTCCTCCAGCAGCCGCAGAACGTTCTGCCCTTCATCCTCCGAGAGCATTCCCGGAGCCTCGCTCGCAGAAAGGCGCACTCCCACGCAGAAGTTAGGACCGGTTGCCGCGCGAACGGCGCCCGCAACCTCTTTGAGAAAGCGAAAGCGATTTTCAAACGTACCACCGTAGCGGTCGCTTCGGTTATTTAGCTTTGGCGACAGAAATTGCTGAAAGATATAGCCGTGCGCGGCGTTCAGCTCGACACCATCTAATCCGCCTTTTTGACACCGGATGGCACCATCGGCGAACGCCTGCACGAGCGCTTCCACCTCGCCGGTGGTCATCGGCCGGCCGACGATACCGGAAAATCCCGGGATGGTGGAAACGGCCAGCGGAGGGCCCTCGGCTCCAGGATAGAGGTGTCCGCCGTGCCAGAGTTGCTGAAATATCTTTATTCCGTACGGTTTCACCGCCGCCATGAGCTTCTGAAAGCCCGAAATGCACTCGTCGTCGAAGACTATCTGGTCCAGGACACTGGATGGATGAACGCTTGCGGCGCCCAGAATGCTCAGCCCACAGCCCCCTTTCGCACGCGCTGTTTGATATGCGATGAAGTCATCCGTGACATATGGAACAGCCAACCCGGTCCCGTGGGCGGTACTAACGACGCGGTTTGGTATCTCAACGGGTCCGAGCCGAATTGGGCTGAAAACAGACTCAAGAGCCACATTCTGCTCCTTTCACTCAGGTGAGCAGGCCAATCACTGTTCCGACTCTATAAGTCCCCCCGGCGTCGGCCAGGATCTTGAGCGTTCCAGCGCCGGGAGACTCGATCTCCTGCGCCGATTTGTCCGACTCCAGAGTATAGAGAGGAGCGCCTTTCTCCACATGACTGCCGTCCGGGAGCAGCCACTCGGCCAACGTTCCTTCTTCCATCGAAAATCCCAGCTTCGGAACGATGATCTCCATGCTAAAACATCCTCTTCAGTGACTTATTCAATGGTGCGAATTCAACTGCGATCAAGCCGCGTTCCACTATACCAGCCGGTTGGGTGCATGCTCGCCGGCGGACCAGGCGCACACTGCTGAAACGAGCGCCTGACCCATTCCGATGCGAGCCTCAAAGGTAGAACTGCCGATATGCGGCAGAATGAACGCGTTGGGCAACGCGAAGTAACGCGTGTCGATCGCCGGCTCATCGTTGAACACATCAAGGCCGGCGGCAAGAATACGGCGGTGGAGAAGCGCATCGATCAACGCGTCGTCTTGGACGAGATCGCCTCGTCCAGTGTTCACGATTATGAGCGACTCCTTGGCAAGCATCAGCGTGCTGAAATTGATGAAACCTCGTGTCTCGGGCGTCGATGGACAAGCCAGCAGAAAAACATCGCTGTCTCGAAGCAGGTCGCGCGGGTCAGGTACGAACAGCGCCTCCGTGTCTTCCGGCACCCGGCGGCGGTTCGTATACGCTATTGTCATGCCGAACGCGCTGGCACGGCGTGCAATCCGTCGGCCGATCTCACCCATGCCAAATATGCCCAATCGCTTGCCGCGAAGTTCAACGCCCAACAACTGGTCAGGATGCCAGCCCGTCCAAGCGCGGCTGCGTATCAGCGCGATGCTCTCCGTGGCCCGGCGCGCCGCGCCAAGCAAAAGGAGCAGCGCTGAGTCGGCGACGGAATCGGCTAGAACACCGGGCGTATAAAAGACAGCGATGCTCCGTAAACGTGCGGCGTCGAGATCGACATGATCGTGTCCCACGGAATAGGTCGCGATGACCTTCACCGAAGCCGGAAGCGCCGCGATTGCGCCGGCGCCGAGCCTCGTGCTGCCCACTGAACAAAGCAGTATGTCGGGTGAGGCACTTGAGATCTGCGCCAGATGGTCGCCCGCCGTGGACTCCACGATATCGAAATGCGCCCGGAAGAGCGCCATCACCGCCCCGGGCAATTTCACCATGGGAAACAGCCGAAGCGGTTTAACGGAATCTCGTGCCAACAGGACACCGCACCTTATCGCGCAATGTAATCGTCCAAGGTTTGATTGTAGTGACGAAGCCGGGCCTCCTGATACCTGGCTAATGTGACCTTGCGCGTAGCACTGCCTTTTAGCCCGGCCTGGACCAATGGAAGCTGTACGGCATCCTGCTGCAGAATCCGGTCGAGGGCACCCATCTTTTTGTAGTCCTCGAAGCTCTCTCCCTCTTTCATGTGAATGACTTCGCAAGAAGGAGGACGCTCGCCTTCGAAGGGAAGGAACAGCATGGTTTCCCAAATCGACCAATCGGGATCGTTGCCCGCGGGTCTGAATCGATATACAAGCGGGTTCAATACTGAAGGCCACGGCAGAAAGTTCGGAAATAGGAAATACTCTGTTCCATCTATCAGTTCAGCCTCCGACAGATTCGAGACATCCATGCCGAGCCGATCCTTGAAGATCTGGCGCGACAGCCTGCCGAATGTGAGCCGAGTCGACTCGCCCTCTCGAATCTTCCCGAACTCCGTTTTGTGATATTCCGGCAAATACGATCCCGTGAGCGCATCGACGCTGTCCTGTGGGCTTGGTACTTTGTGCAGCACGCTCGACGGCATTCCCGTAATCGTGTGAAAACGGCTGAAATGCGGCTCATTGGGATAGACATCGTACTGGGCGGAGCTTTCCGGAACCGTCGGCGTCATTTGCGGGTGTGAAGAAGCCACATGCAGGGATTCCATGAACGCTTCCATGCAAACTTTCCAATTGCAGTTGATGACCCGCTCCAAGTGCACGGCCTTATACTTGCTCTTGAAATCCCATGATCCTTTCGGCTGATCGCCTCCCCATTGGCTGTACATCGCGCCCATGTACTCTTGCAGCGAAGGCGCCGCCGCATCAAAGTTCACGAATACGAACCCGTTCCATTCGTCCACCCGAACCTGCGGCAGCTTGAAGTTGTCGGGCGTCACCTGCGGAAAATCCCATTGCGAGGGTACCCACGCCAGGTCGCCTGCCAAGGACCAGGTAAAGCCGTGATATGGACAGCGCAGCTGATTGCGCCAGGTATCGGACTGACAAAGCTCGCGGCCGCGGTGCAAACAAGTATTGAAGAAGGCTTTCAACGAGAGATCTCGTTGCCGTACGACGATAACCGATTGGCTGGCAATGCGATAAACCGCCACGTCGCCAGGCTTCGGGACATCGTAACTCCAACACGCATATTGCCACGTCCTGCTCCAGACCTTCTCCACCTCCAGGTCGTGAAACTTCTTGCTGATGTAGCGATCGACGTCCACCGGCGCAGTGCCCAGATCGTAATCTGAGGCCTCTAACAGAGTTGCCGCAGGCGCAACCGTGTCCTTGCGAAGGACGGCTTGCACGTCATAGGGGCGGCTCAGCTCCTTGGGAGGTACGACCGGATCAATCCAATCCTGCGATTGTTTTTCAGTAGACTGAGTCATGTTCAATTACTCCTAATACTTCAAGCGGAAGGTTCTCGAGCAACAACTCAGGGCAAACGGCTTGGCGCCATTGCCTTCAACGAGTCGTCACTGCACTTATATGGCTACATCGCGATCAGGCCGGCCCACCTCGAGGGGCCGCTGGTAGGAGACGTCGGTTCTATCCCACGTTCCCCGGTTGAACAAATCGGCATTCGTCGCAATATCGGTCTTGTCGAGCGCACCCGTCCATTCGACCAAGCAGACCCGGTTTACTATCGCCCAGCGCAAGCCACGGCGCTCAAATTTGTCGATATAACGGCCTCCGACCATATCGATCGGTCCTTCCGGCCGGCGCATTGCCGCAAGATAGTAGGTCTCGACATGGGCCATGTCGCCATCGAGATCAATGGTCTGATTCATGACATAGTGATGGTGGACATCAGAGGTGCGCGAATGCAGTTCTCTGGCTCGATCCAGCAGTCCGGCAGGATTGCCGACGTACCAACCGTGGTCGTCCGTCGCGCCGGCGTGATACGCCTGCGCGGCAATCTCATCATCGTGCCGATCAATCCCTCGAGCATACCGCATCAACGCGTCGCGGATCGCTTCCTTGTCGAGCAACCTGCGCAGCTCAGGGGGGTAGTTCTCCATTAGCCGGCACCGAACGCTTCGGCCAGGAAAGCAGCCATCGATTTCCAAGCGCGTCTCGCGCTTCCAGGCTCGTACTTCATACCAGGCAAGGCCGCCGCCGTAGGCTTCGTGAAACTGTGTTGGGCACCGGTATAGACAACAATCTGGCAATCGGCCTGCGCGGCGGTCATTTCGCCTTGAAACGCAACGACATGGTCCAGCGGAATCAGTGGATCGGACCCCCCGGTGCAAACCAACAGCTTGGCCCGCAAATCACCCGCTTTGGCGGGCAGCTTGGTTGACAACAGGCCGTGGAAGCTGACCACGCCGGCACAATCGTACCCGCTTCGCGCCAACTCGAGCACGACCGCGCCTCCAACGCAGAAACCGATGGCCGCCAAGCGCCGAGCATCTACTCGAGCGGAAGCCGCGAGAGCGTCCATGCCTGCCTTTGCCGTCGAGCGCATGAGATTGGCATCCGCGGTCATAGTGCCCACGAGTTGCCGACCATGATCGGCGTCACGCGCGTTGAGCCCATTCCCATACAAATCGGCGGCTAACGCCACGTACCCGAGCCCAACCAGGCGTTTGGCTTGGTCAACCGTGAACTCAGCCAGACCCCATCCATCGGGCATCACCAACACCCCCGGCCGGGGTGCGGTGTCGGTCTCGTCAAAAGCCAGCACGCCTTTGAACTCCTTACCGTTCGAATAATACTTAAGTTCTTCGACTTGCATGGTTACCTCGAGTGAATGCCCGACTCGGACCCGCCGTCTCTTGTACCGCCGCGCTCAGCAGGCATGCACTGAAGTGACGGTAATCTGAATCAGCGGCGCCGCAGCCAGGTTTCAATGATCGGACCCGCAGCGTCCGTGAGCGTCACCCTATCGACGAAAATGTGGTTGGTCGCAACAGCCATGTCGTTGGACACCCGACCCATGTCGGTGGGAGTGCGCACAGCCTGGGCCCCACACCACTGATGAGCGAAGCGCACCACGTCCGCACCGTTCCTGTGCGCCCATGTATTGCACTGCCGGGCGCGCGCGCACTGTTCCGGCGAAAGCGGAGATCCCGACAGCAGCGTGGCATCGCAATCTGAAAAGACGTGCAGCACATAGTCCCGCGTGGCCTGGTAAGTGGCCTCATTGACGCTGAACTCGTTTCTGAACAGGTCATTCTTCGCCAGCACAGTGTTGTAGCCCGGACGTTTTTTTTCCGTCGCAATTTGCACAACTTCCTGCAGCGCCCTTTTCATCAGCCCCAACGCGATGGAGGCATGACCAGCGGAGCCGTATACGGCAATGCCGGCGCTACGCCCCCTCTCCGGAGCAGTCGAGGTGCGTTCCATCGTGAAATCGTCCGGCACGAACTGATCGGGCACCTCGTAATCGAAGCTACCGGTGCCGACGAGACCGGTGACGTTCCATCCGTCGAGCATCTTGACCTTGTCCTTCGGCATGAAACAAATCCGCACTTCGGGAAGACCACTCGGCAACATGCGAGGTTTGCCTTCTTCCATCACCAGCATCCCGGCCGCCATCCAATTGGCATGAGCCGCGCCGCTGCCAAATTGGAATTTGCCGCCGGCCTGATATCCGCCGGAAACCTGTACCGACTTGCCGGCCGGTCCGAGCATACCCGCCATAATGGGACGCTCCGAACCGCCAAACACGGTGTCGAACGCTTTCGGACCGAGAAAACTGGCCGCTATGGCCACCGCTCCGGTGTTGGCCATCAAAGTCCACCCCGCGGAACCATCGGCGCGTGTAACTTCTTCCAGTATTTGCACGGTTCCAGCCAAGCCCGCGCCGCCGCCGCCGCCAAACTCCTCGGGCACGCATAACCAGAAGAGTTCACTGTCGCGGAAGGCTTCTACCAACACGGGCGAAAGGGTTCTTCCCGCCTCCGACGCGGCCGCCTCGCGCTCGATCAACGGCGCAAGATCCTTGGCACGGCGAAATAGCTTTGCCTCTCGCGGGCTAAGGCTTTCCGGAACACCGGACTGTTCAAGAGCAGAGATATCGTTCATGTCTCTTCTTTACCTGCCACCAAGCGTCAGAAGCCACATTCCGCCCAGGACACGCACCTTCGACCTTTGTTCCGATATTGACGTTTGTTGGTACGCCCGTAGCATAACCGCTCTTCGTGCGGCCGCCCCCTTTAGCTCAACCAGCATAAATTAACCCTCGCCCGCGTTCGCACTAGTATGAATGCAGCACATCCTAGGAAGACGTGCGTACCCCGCATCATCGCATGCGTTCAGGAATAGCGTGCGCCAGGTCTTCGAATCATCGTAATGGTACTCACGTAGACGTTTTCTCTATCTTTCATGATGCTGGCAGTTGATTCAACCAATAAATTGGCAGCATCGTTGACGGCTGCGAACCCGCGCTCTTGCGCCGACCTGCGGGCCGCCCGCCTGAGCCCGAGGGGCGCCTGCGATTTCAACTGCCCGCTCAACCTTCGCATCGCAGCGGTGGACGGATTCAGCGTTGACGACCAAAAAAGTGAGGCGCAGTATCGCGGACGCAGATGAGTTCGGGCTATCGCCGGCAGTGCCTGACCGGAGCTCTCGCTGGAGAAGATTAATGGAAAATCATCGATTGTTCGAACCGGTAAATGTCGGGAGTTTGCACCTCCCGAACAGGATCGTGATGTCGCCCATGACCCGTGTCTTCTCGCCGGGAGGGGTGCCCGGCGAGAATGTTGCGGCCTATTATCGACGGCGCGCAGAATCCGGGGTGGGCTTGATCGTAACCGAGGGCACCTGGGTCCCGCATCCTGGGGCGTCCGGCATAGAAAATGTTCCATGCTTCTATGGGGCGCGCGCGCTCGAGGGCTGGGCCCGCGTTGCATCGGAAGTCCATGCCGCCGGCGGCCGCATCATGCCGCAGCTCTGGCATACCGGCCTCTTAGCATCGTCGACGCTCGACAGTATCGACGATAAAGCATGGCTCACCAACGCTCAGATCGGCCCTTCAGGAATGGTCGGCGCCACCGGTGAGATGCCGCGCAGACTTGGGCGCGCGATGACACAAGCGGACATCGATGCGGTCATCGAAGCGTTCGCGGCTGGTGCGGAGTCGGCGCAGAAATTGGGGTTCGACGGAGTCGCCTTGCATGGCGGACATGGATATCTGTTCGATCAATTTTTCTGGAAGGAGACCAATCTTCGAGATGACCACTACGGAGGCGGCATAGCGCAACGAACGCGCTTTGCCTGCGATGTCATCAAGGAATGCCGGCGCCGAACAGGCCGTAATTTTCCGCTTATGTTCAGAATGTCCCAGTGGAAGCTGCACGATTACAACGCAAAGCTGTGCGATACGCCGCAGGAATTGGAGCTGTTTTTACGGCCGTTGATCGATGCCGACATTGATATCTTCGATTGTTCGCAGCGGCGATTTTGGGAGCCGGAGTTTTCAGGGAGCGACCTCAACCTTGCCGGCTGGGTCAAAAAGATCTCTGGACGAGTAACGATGACGGTAGGTTCGGTGGGTCTTGACCTGGACCTGATGCCCAGTTTGATGGGTCAGACGAGCAAACCCGCCAGTTTGGAAAAACTGCTCGCGATGCTCGATCGAGGCGACTTCGATCTCGTCGGCGTCGGACGGTCTCTCCTGGTGGATCACTCGTGGGCGGCCAAAATCCAGAGAGGGGCGCATCACGAACTTTTGCCGTTCAGCCCGGACGCGCTGGCAACATTGTCCTAACGCGGATCTGCACCGGAGAATGCCACGATGAAATCGCCGATGAACGTGTCGGAAGTGCTGCTCGACATGGAGCAGATCCGCGCCCTCAAGGCGCGATATTTCCGTTTTGTGGACACAAAGAAATGGAGCGATCTTCGAGCCCTGTTTACCGACGATGCGACGGTCTTATTCATTGAGGGATTCGATACGCCAAAGCCCATCGAGGAAGGCATGACGTTCATCACCGGTGTGTTCGATAATGCGGTCGTCACTATTCACAATGGCCACATGCCGGAGATTGAGATTCTGGACGCGGACAACGCCAGGGCGATTTGGCAGATGCAGGATCATCTGTACTGGCCGAGCACCCGTGACAATCCTTTGGGCATATCCGAGTTGCATGGCGCCGGACACTATCACGAGACATATCGGCGCGAGAACGGAGAATGGCGCATTGCGACCCTAAAGCTTACCCGTCTACGCCGGGCGGTCATCCCGGTCGCCACGGCGCACTCCTGAACCTTACTGAGTCCTTGTGGTTTGCGAAAGTTCGCCGTTCAGGCGCAGAACGGTCTTGCCAATATTGAGTCCCTGATAGATCTGCTTGAGTGCGGGAACAAAACCTTCCAGACCCTCGAGCACATACTCATGATGCTTCAGGGCTCCGGATTGAACCCATTGGTTCAATCGCTGCTGAATCTTCCCGGATCGAAGTCGATCTGTCACGACTTGATGATAGTGGAAGCAAGTCCAACTTGCCGCGTGCGACATGAAATTCATATAGTTGCGGAGAGGTTCGATCTTATCGTTGTAGCCTGAGATCGCCCCGCATCCAACCACTTGAGCATTCATGGCCAGCTTACCCAGGCAAGCATCAAGCATCGCGCCGCCTACGTTGTCAAAATAGACATCGATGCTATGGGAGCAATGTTCCTGGATGGCTTCCGGCAGGGAGCCTTCCTTGTAGTTGATGCAGGCATCGAAACCAAGTTCGCGGACGACGAAGTCGCACTTCTCTTGACCTCCTGCGATTCCGACCACACGCGCGCCAAGAATCTTAGCGAGCTGGCCTGCAACGCTGCCGACGGCGCCGGCGGCGCCGGACACCACAACCGTCTTGCCGGGCCGCGCCTGTCCAATGTCGACCATGCCGGCGTACGCGGTAATGCCAGGCATTCCCAGGGCGCCGAGATGCGCCTGCAGGGGAGCGATAGCGGGGTCGGCGAGCTCTGCGTCCTGATCTGATAACACGCAATACTCCTGAACGCCCCCTCGCCCCGAGATATCACGCGCGAAGCTGCCAACCGGGAATCGATCGCTTCGACTTGCAATCACCTCGCCGACCACCCACGCCCGCACGACGTCCCCGATCTTTACGAGAACATCCAAATCCGCGTTGTCCCCAACAAAGCAACTGGGATCCAAGTAGATGCGGTGTGCCGGATCGACGGAGATGAATTTCACGGCAATGAGCAATTCTTCCTGCTTCAAATCCGTCACGGACGCCTCTTTGACGGCAATGTTGTCATCAACAATCATTCCCGTCGGATAGGAAACTAAACGGCACTGGCGGTTACGCAGATTGCGCACTAACGATGTCACGGCAGAAATCCTTGAAGGTCTCGCCCTCTATGAATGAACGTCAGAAGATCTGTCGAGCCGCTCTGTATCCGTCCGCAATCGCCACTTGCAAATCCCGCGGTGACCGAGCGTCGCCGATGAGATATAGCATGGGAATCTCGCCGCGTAATTCATCATACATCGATCGAAGAGGTTCATTATGCGTAACCAATACAACCGTATCGGCGCGCACGCTGTATCCACTCGCGCGTTCCCCCTGCAAGGGCCGTATGACACAAGCGTCACGTTGGATTTCGACCAGATGATGGCGTGTAAACGGCGTGAAGGTTCCCAGTCTGTAGAACCGCTCGAGCGCCGGCGTATCTCGCAAAGCCGATTGGATATTGGGGGCTACACTCGCATGGCCGGTAACGAAGGCGACAGATAGTCCCTTGGTCAGCAACTGCTCGGTAACGGCCAAGGCTTCATAGTGGCCGACGCAATCGAGCACCAATGCATGCACTCCGAGTTCGCGCCGGGAAACGAACACGTCTGCCGACGAAATGACATGCGCCTGATCAACGCCCAGCGCGGGCTCCCCCGGATTGGTGTTCTGCACGCCGTCCATTCGCGCTATTGATCCCGTAGCGAGGATTACAGCATCCGCTCCGCATAGGCGCACATCCTGGGCATCCATATATGTGCTCAAGCGAACTTCGACGCCCAACCGGTAGACTTCCTGCTCCAGCCAGGAAGTTATGTCTCCAAGCGTGTGCAGCTTGGGGGCGCGCTTGGCTATGTTTACCGTGCCTCCCAAACTTGCAGCTGCTTCGGCCAGAATCACTTGGTGGCCGGCGCTCGCGGCGACGCGTGCAGCTTCGAGCCCCGCCGGTCCTCCGCCGACAATCAGGACCTTTTTTGGCGACTTGACGACCGGAATCAGGCCGTCTCCGAACTCAGCCTCAGACCCGACAACCGCATTCACGGTACAGCCTATGCGCCCCCGAGCGAGACCTCCCACGCATCCCTGATTACATGCTATGCAGGGGCGAACAGTCTCGGCGCGACCCTCCCGAGTTTTCCGAATGAGGTCGGGATCCGCGATATGGGCGCGCACCATTGAAACCAAATCCGCCGTCCCGTCGCGGAGGACCTGCTCCACCTCCTCCAGAGTTCGAAATCTTCCGCCCACGATACCGGGGACGCGCCTGGCGGCGATAATCCGGCCCGACGACGGAAGCGCATAGCCCAGAGGCTTGTCCATGGTCGCGAAAAACGAGTTCGGCCGATAATAATCACCGAATGAGCCGTTCACGTAGTCGATGAGGCCTTCCTCTTGCAGCAAATGAAGAACGCGCTGACCGCTGTCTTCGTCCGCTCCTCCCGGCGCTTCGCTCGCCGCCAGCCTGACACCTACACAGAAATTCGGCCCGACTGCAGCGCGAACAGCCCGCAAGGTTTCCAAAAGAGGACGAATGCGGTTCTCGAACGGACCGCCGTATTTGTCGATGCGGTCATTCGTCAAAGGCGACAGAAATTGATCGAAGACGTATCCATGCGCAGCGTGAATTTCAACGCCGTCCAATCCGCTGTCGCGGCAACGCACGGCGGCGGCGGCGAATGCTTGAATGAGTTCCTCAACCTGTTCGGTTGTCATCGGTTGCCCGACCACTCCGGTGTAGCTGGCACTGGACGAAACCGAAAACGTCGCCACGCCGCCTGTGGCGTACAGATTCCCACCATGCCAGAGCTGCTGAAACAGCTTCATGCCATGGGGTCTGACCTTGGCAGCCAGCTTACTGAGCCCCGGGATACAATCATCGTGAAAGACGGCCTGATCAAGGATACTTGACGGATGGACGCTTGCCGCGCCCAAAATACTCAATCCACATCCCCCTTTGGCACGCGCGACGTGATATTCGATGGCGCTATCCGTGAAGTACGGGGCCGCCATACCGGTGGCATGCGCCGTTCGCACAATGCGATTTTGTACGGTCACCGGTCCCAGTTGTATGGGTGTGAAAACGATTTGAGACATTCAGTCTGACCACTTCATAGCTGATGGCCGGAGGACTGCTAAGAATCTCTACCCTTGGCAAAGCCAGTCGGTATGGAAAATCGCTTGTAAATTTCGTCATCGGGCTTTCGCAGCCCGCCTCTTGGCACAGAAAGTCCTAGCATGCCCGCAGCAGGATCGAAACTATCGGAATAATTACGGCACCAGTCCCAGCATAGGTAGCGCCGGGCGATACGCCACTCGTCATCTCGTTTCTCGAAATGGTCTATATATCTGGCCCCCAGCACAAAGTCCCATGGTGTGCCTTTTTTACTACCGGGAGGCAAAGGGCTTGCAGGGGCGCGCATGCGGTGATACGCCTGCACGTAGGTCTCGGCCTCGCATTTCTCTCCTGCCATGTTTAGCAGGATATTGCCGATCATGTGCGTCGTCTGTTCGATCTGCGGCAACGCTTCCATCATGAAATCGACAAATCCCGGCGACAGGCCGACATAGGCGAAATAGTCAGTCGGCGCGTCAGGCCAGAACACGCTCTCCAGCACCTCGGAATCCACCCGATCGATGCCGCGGCAATATCGTGTCAGCACGTCGCGTATCGAGTCCTTGTCTAGCAAGTATTGAACCGCTGGATCGCCGCTCCTCAGTGTCTTCGCCATAGGATAGCCCCATTGATAACATGACGTTTCTGCGTTTGTAGCGCCGGAACCGGATACCCGCGAGGCTGCCCACAAGGATTGCTGGTTCTACACTAGCCCTTTAGGTATTTATCAAGCGTTTGGTGAAAATGACGAATACGGCCTTCTTGATAGATCGAAAAGTTCACTTTTCCGGTCACGCTCGCCTTGAGTCCAGCCTGTACCAGCGGCAATTGCTCAGAGTCTTCCTGCAGGATCCGATCCAGCGCGCCCATGGCTTTATAGTCTTCAAAGCTCTCGTTTTGACCGACGTGAATAATCTTGCATGACGGCGGCCGCTCCCCATCGAACGGGAGGAATAGCAGAGTCTCCCAGATACACCAATTCGGATCGTCGCCCAGGGGCCTGAAGCGATAAACCAGCGGGTGGAGAACGGAAGGCCAGGGAAGAAAGTTCGGAAAGAGAAAATATTGCGTTCCATCAATCAGTTCGGCATCAGAGAGTTTCGATACGTCCATTTTAAGGCGCTTTGCGAATACGTCGCGAGACAGACGACTGAACGCCTGGCGCAGTGTCTCGCCCTCGCGGATCTTTCCGAATTCCGTCCCGTGATGCTCCGTCATATACGAACTCGTGAAAGCGTCCAGCACCTCCTGATTTGATCGTGGATTGCGGAGTGCGGCTGAGGCAAATCCAGTTATGAAATGCGCTCTGCTAAAATGCGGCTCATTCGGATAGATGTCATGTTGCGCCGAGGTTTCCGGCGTAATTCCCATGAGCTGAGGATGGGTATAGTTCACGTGATGTGTCTCCATGAACCCTTCCTGGCAGACCTTCCAGTTGCATTTGATCTCCCGATATAAATGCACGGCTTTGTATTTTCCCTCGAAGTTCCACGCTCCCTGGGGCTTTTCACCGCCCCATTGATCGAACATCGCACCCATGTAAGACCGCAACGAAGGCGCTTCCTTGTCAAAATTTACAAAAATGAAGCCGTTCCATTCCTCCACTCTCACTTCAGGCAGCCGAAACTCTTCCGGCTTCACTTGCGGGAAATCCCATTGGGCCGGGATCCGCTTCAAATCACCACGGATCGACCAAGTGAAGCCATGGTAAGGACAACGCAACTGGTTGACTTGGCCATCTGCCGCACATAATTCCCGCCCTCGATGAAGGCAAGAATTGACGAAGGCTTTCAGGGAGAGGTCCGGCTGACGAACGATGATGACCGATCGGTCCACGATCCGATACACGCCAACGTCGCCGGGATTTGGGATGTCGTAGCTCCAGACGGCCCATTGCCAAGTACGGCTCCACAGCTTGTCGACCTCACGCTTGTGGAAGTCCGTACTGAAATAGCGCGAGACATCCACCGGTTCCTCGCCCACGCCATGATTGGAAGCATGCCGGAGAGTTTCGGCAGGAGGGACAGAATCGTTCCGCAGAACTTCCTGAACGTCGTAGGGCCTCGCAAGTTCGGGCGGCATATAGAATGGTTCGGTCCAAGCAGCCTTTTTCCCATCAGTGCGTTCTTTCACGGCCATAAATAATCTCCGTATTCCAACGACATTTAAAACACTGCAAATAAACTACACTACAACCAATAAAGATTCAGGCGTCGGCGTCGATGCTCACGATTGCTGTATCGCCATATCGCTCAACCATTCGTTCATGATGGCAGGCGCAGCGTCGGTAAGCGTGCTCGGGTCGACGGTTATGTGGTTGATCACCACCGCCATGTCCATTGTCGCCCGCCCCAGATTTGTCGGATTGCGCACGGCAATTGCGCCGCCCCACCGATGGGCAAACCGAATTACATCTTCAGCAACCCTATGCGACCATGTGCAGGATTGGCGCATCCGCGCGCGTTGTGCCAAAGATAGACGCACCCCCGAACGCAAGGTCGCGTCGATATCATCGAAAACATGCAGGACGTAGTCACGAGCTGCCTGATAGGCCGCTTCATTCATGCTGAATTCTTGCTTGAACACGTCGTTTTCTGCAAGCGGCTTACTATAGTTGGGGCGCTTTTTAAAGCGCGCAATCTGGATGATTTCCTGCAGCGCCCGCTTCATCAAGCCAAGAGCCACGGCGGCGTGCGAGCACGTGCCCAGCGTTACGATGTCCGGGGATGGCGCCAACACCGCGTCGGCTTCGGATGATGTGCGCTCCATCGTGAAGTCATCGGCCACGAATTGCTCCGGTATCTCGTAATTGTAGCTTCCTGTTCCCGACAGTCCGATCACGTCCCAGCCTCCTTGAAGCTCGAACTTTCCCTTGGGTATGAAGCAGACCCGCACCTCCGGAATACCGGTAGGGAGCATCTTGGGTTTGCCATCTTCCATGACCAGCATTCCCGCGGCGATCCAGGCCGCGTGGGCGGTCCCGCTGCCGAAGGCGAATCGCCCGCCCGCCTGATAACCCCCGGGGACCTTGGATGATTTGCCCGCGGGCCCGAACATTCCCGCCACGATCGGAAGTTCTGTGCCGCCGAACATTGCCTTGCGAGCCGCATCACCCAGAAACGACGCGGCGATCGAGATTGCCCCGGCGTTTGCCATCAGGCACCACCCTGCCGAACCGTCGGCGCGGGTAATTTCCTCGATAACCCGGATGCCGCCGGACAGGCTGATATCTGCACCGCCAAGATGCCGGGGCGTCCACATCCAGAATAGCCCCGCCTCCTTGAGCGCACCAACAGCTGCCGGAGTAAGCTCTCCCAAGGCCTGGGACTTGGGGGATTCGCGCTCGATCACGGGAGCTATCGCCCGCGCCCGTGCAAACAACTCCGCCTCAAGAGACACAGGCACTTGAGGCTTACGGTCAACGGCTAGGGATTCATTCATATACGATTACCAGAGATCGAGTGCACCAGGAATTAAAAGCCACCAACGGGGAGATTAAGAATATTCACCAGTTAATGTCGACGCATGAACTACGAGACACGACTACCCAGCATTTCTGCATTTGATGCAGTTTTCGCCACTACCAGCTGCAGATTATACGAACAGTCGGACCGGCAGGACCCCAATTCATCGGCTAATGCAGAGCCGAGTCAGCCGGCTCAGCGCATGCTACGTCTTTTGGCATCTTTTACCCCACCCGCCAGGTCTTCAGGTCATCGTAGTGGTTTCCCAACAGACGTTTTGTCTATCTTTCTTCTATTTGATAGTGACTTTAACTAACAACGCCGGCGCGCTTTCCGCCTCGTTAATCGTTAGGATTTCGCGGAGTTGTAATTTGACGACCTCGCGTCTGTGCGATCGAGGTCGTTCTCATTTTTGCAATGCCTTTGTCGACGCCCAAGGCGGGCAACGATTTCGACTGCCTGCCCGGCCGCCGCGCTGCACGAGCTGAGAGCTTCGGCGTTGACGATGAAAAAAGTGGAGCGCAGTATCGTCTGACGGATAGATGACCAATAGGTATCTGGCACAAATGATGCCCGCGGCCGGCGGGCTCGCGAAAGGAGCGGGTGAGATGGATTCTACGTTGCGGAAGGAGTCTTCGCCTGCGGGCGCCACTCACGATAATTACAATATATCGTCGGAAATACTTGTCGAGATCTACAAGCGTATTGCCTTGGTCCTGCGGAATGACGAGAGATTTCGAGCCGTCATTCGATCCGGACGGCTGGTCATGCCCTACTACTCCACCCGCGGTCAAGAGGTGATTCCTGCCGCGGTGTCCGTCAACCTGCTGCCTGAAGATTATGTCTGCACCATCTATCGGGGAATCCACGACTCGCTCGCCAAGGGCGTGCCGGTGAAGGAGCTTTGGGCCGAGTTGGCGGGCCGCGCTACGGGGACATGCAAGGGCAAGGGCGGTCCGATGCACATCACCCATCCGGCATCGGGCGTCATGGTTACGACGGGCATCGTCGGGGCGTCGATGCCGATCGCCAACGGCCTCGCTCTGGCGGCACAGATCCGCGGCGAAACGCGCGTTGCAGTTGCCAATTTTGGTGACGGCGCAGCCAATATCGGCGCCTTTCACGAGTCGCTGAACCTGGCCGCAATCTGGAAACTGCCGGTCGTATTCGTCTGTCAGAACAATCGTTACGGTGAGCACACGCGGTATGCGGTGACCACACCGATCGATCAGATTGCCAAACGCGCGGACGCCTACGGCATGCCGGGCATACATGTGGATGGAAACGATCCGTTGGCGATGTATTCGGCAGCCAAACAAGCGGTGGATCGTGCCCGCAGTGGCGGCGGGCCCACACTCATCGAGGCAATGACATTCCGCTTCCAAGGCCATGTTTTTGGCGACGCCGACGCCTACATGGACCCAAAGGAGAAAGCCGAGTGGGTCGCCAAGGATCCAGTTCCGCCGTTTCGCGCTTGGCTCATCGCCAAGAGACATGCCTCTGAAAGTCAACTGAACGAAATCGAGCAGGCGATCGAACGCGAGATCGATGAAGCGCTGGAGTTTGCGCTTGCAAGCCCCTTCCCGGACACAGTCGAACTGAGGCGCGATGTTTTTGCCCAGGAGATCCCAGAATGAACGATATGGCCGAAGTGACCGGCGCCCAAGCGATCAACCAGGCGCTCTGGGATGCGATGAGCGAAGATAAAAACGTGATCGTCTTCGGAGAAGATGTTGCCGACCGGGAGGGCGGCGGCGTTGTTGGAATATCCAAAGGACTTTCGACCAAATTCGGCAACCGCGTGCGCTCGACGCCGATTTCAGAACAGGCCATGGTGGGAGCCGCCATCGGCGCTGCAATGGTCGGCATGCGACCCGTTGTCGAAATCATGCTGATGAACTTCTGTGCGGTTGCCATGGACATGATCGTCAACCACGCGGCGAAATTGCGCTTTATGTCGGGCGGACAGACCCATGTCCCCATGGTACTGAGAACCATGACGGGTTCCGGCTTGAGCAACGGCGGACAGCACAGCGATTTTTTGGAGGCATGGTTTGCCCATACTCCCGGTCTCAAGGTTGTAATCCCATCGAACCCGGCCGATGCCTACGGACTGATACGATCATGCATCGAGGACGACGATCCCTGCATTTTTGTCGAACCGCTCAAGGTGCTGTTCCAAAAGGGCCCTCCTCCTGTTCGCGGCTCACGGGTGCCGCTCGGCGTCGCAAAGGTCATCCGCGAAGGCAGCGACGTCAGCGTGATTACCTATGGCCCTCAGACACCGATAGCGATCGGGGCTGCCGACAAACTGCGCGATACCGTCAGTGTCGAGGTGGTCGATCTGCGCACTGTCGCGCCTTTCGATTTGGAAACCGTACTTGGCTCCGTTCGGAAGACCGGGCGCGCGATTATTCTTCACGAGGCCGTCAAGAGTTTCGGGGTCGGGGCCGAGATCGCATCTCGAATCACGGAATCCCTGTTCGGAATATTGAAAACTCCGGTGGCGCGAGTGGGCGGGGCTTTCTCGCCGGTACCTTTCTCCAAACCGCTGGAAACGGCGTTTGCGCCCTCCCCGACCGACTTAGAATCGGCCATTCGCCGAGTTATGTCATAAGTCTTACGACCGGCAGTTGCTCCATGATTCAGAGAATTTTTGAAGTATTCCCGTGGGCTACACGATAACCGAGAAAATCTTGGCTCGTGCGAGTGAGCGGGACAGTGTGCGCGCCGGAGACGACATTCGAGCCAAGCCGGATTTTGTTCTGGCTTACGATTACTTCGGATACACCGACGTGTATTTCGAATCCATGAAGAAGGACTTCGGCATCGATCGTGTTGTCGACCCGCAACGTTACGGCATATTCATCGATCATCTGCTAACCAGAGTCACCGACCGCGAAGAAGAGCTTCATCGTGGTACGCGTGCCTGGTGCGCAGCTAATGGGGTGGAATTATTCGAGCGGCGCGGCATCGGTCACCAAGTAGCGACCGAAGTCGGGTTTGCGACGCCGGGTGCCTTCGTGGTCCATTTCGATGGTCATGTCAGCCAGCTCGGCGCATTCGGCACTCTGGCAATCGGCCTGCGTCGTAATATTCTCGAAGCGTTCGTTCGTGAGCGGATCGCGATCCAAGTTCCTGCGACGGTCCTGGTCGAATTGAGAGGACAGCTTCAACGCGGAGTCATGGCGCGGGACGTTTTGCATCACCTCGTGCGTGTACTCGGCCCCGCATCATGCCGGAAACAGGTTCTGGAACTCGGCGGCGAGGGACTGTCGCAGTTTTCCAACGAAGGGCTTCAGACGATAACAGGGCTCGCTATGTTCGCCGGGGCGCTGACCGCAATCGTAAATCCGGATGACGCTCGGCTTGCCTACGCATTGCCTCGCGCTCGCAAGAAGCTTGCTCCGGTATCCAGCGATCCGGACGCAAACTACTCGAAAGTGCACTACATCGATCTTGACGAGCTGGTGCCGATAATCGTCATTCCTCCCTCTCCCGCTAATACGCGCAAACTCACCGACTACCTCGGCTTGGCCATTACGCATGCTTATCTCGGTTCCTGCGCCGCGGGACGGATTGAGGACTTGCGCGCAGCCGCCGCTGTGCTTCGAGGCCGACGGGTATCCCCCGCCGTTCAACTCAATGTCGTTCCGTCGAGCCAAGAGATATGGGATACGGCTACCAAGGAGGGCCTTTTGGCGGTATTCATCGAGGCCGGCGCCGTATTGTCGATTCCTGGCTGCGATCATTGTTTTGGACGTGCGGGCGCGATGGCGGCGGGGCAGCGCGCCGTATCAACGGGGACACTGAACGTTCGAGGTCGCATGGGCAGTCCCGATTCGGAGATTTATCTCTGCAATGCGGCGGTGGTGGCAGCTAGCGCCGTAGCCGGGGCGATTGCCGACCCTCGACTCTATCTGCAATGACCAGCGAGACCTGAGCGGTGCTCAATCTAGTCGGCCGAGTTGCATTTATCTTCGATGAAATCGACTTCGACGTGGATCAAATCGTGGGCGTTGCCAACGTAAAGATCTCGGACGTCGAGGAGCTGTGTAGTGTGGCGATGACAGCCTATGATCCTAAGTTCCGAGCGCTCGTTGCGCCCGGTGATTTGATCGTCGGCGGCCACAATTTCGGCTATGGCCATCCGCATTATCCACCGATGCGCGCAATGAGGCACATGGGAATCGCCGGCGTGGTTGCCGAGTCCTTTGCGCCGGGCTACTGGCGCGGAGAGATAAGCATGGGGTTTCCGCAGATTGCCTGCCCCGGCATCCTCGGCCTGGTCGGGCGCTGGGATCGAATTACGGTAGATTGGGGGCGGCAGCGCGTATACAACCACAGCACCGATTCGTCGCTGGAGTTCGAGCCCCTTTCGGCGGGCGATCTGGCGATGCTCGAGGCTGGCGGGCTAATTCCGTACCTGAAACGCGAAATGGAGATTACTGACAAATGATTGATTTCCGAAGTCGAGTGACGGCACAGAAAACAGTTCTGGCGGCGGGCGCCTATGACGCACTCTCCGCACTCATCATCGAGCGGTCGGGCTTCGAAGCTGTCGTGGCCTCGGGCCTTGGAATCGCCGCGTCCGCGATCGGCCGTCCGGATGCGGGGCTGTATACCATGACGGAGAATCTCGACGTCGTGCGGAATATGGCGGCTACGGTCAAAATTCCAGTGATCGCCGATATCGACACCGGTTATGGCAATGCTCTTAACGTGATGAGAACGGTCCGAGAGTTTGAGCGGGCGGGCGTTTCCGCGATCATCATCGAAGACCAGGTGGCGCCGAAGCGATGCCCGGTATCGGTGCTGGGTGTAGAAGTCATTTCGGTCGAGGAGGCGGAAGGGAAGATCCGAGCAGCCGTCGACGCCCGTCAAAATCCAGAAACGGTCATCATTGCCCGTACCGACGTAATGGATGAAGCGGCGGCAATTGAGCGGGCTCGGCGCTATGTAATAGCGGGAGCGGACTTGATCCAGCCGATCAGCAGAACATTTCGATCAATCCAAGGGCTTCAGGCGCTTCGACAAGGCAGTGGCGCGCCCCTCTCGCTGCAGCTATTTGGGTGGCTGGAGGCCGATCTCAGCAATGATGACATTGCAAGTGTTGCCGGACTGGCAACCTATCCGTTTGTCGCACTGCTGAGCGTTGCCTCGGCGCTGCAGGAAAACTTAAGCGCCCTGGCGGCGGCGCGTAGCACGGCCGCCTTGCCGGCGAAGCGTATGGCTCTCGAAGAATTCAACGCGCTCATTGGCTTTCCGGATATTTTGAAAATGCAGGAGCATTATCTGCCAGGCGGCGTTTCCGGGTGAAGAAATGACGACGGCCGCATTCGCAGTAGTGGTTGTCGCAAACTGTCTTCTTATCAACAGTCGATGTCGCGATCCGCGGGCAGGGGCTGTCCCGAAAACAGCGAAAACGACGTTCTCCGGGCCACGATTGCGATTTAGACCTGCAAAGACCGCTTTTCGACGACAGTGATGCTGAAATAAACGACAGAGAATGTTGATGTCGACACCAGTCATGGGGCTCCGCCGCGGCTGCGACAACACGACAACACAACATTATCGGACGATTGATCTGCGCTCAGGGCGGGGCACACCGTTGGGCAGTGTGCCGATTGCAAGCGACCAATCGGGTCGATATCGTGCGGTGTGGGCGCCCGGTGCTTCCCAGATCGCGCTTACGAAGGTCCAGCTTGCAAGACAAGTTAGCGAGTCCACCCCAAGCGAAATCGCGCTCCTACGCATTGAAACAACTGAGGCGCGATGCATTACCAGCCCTGATCAGAATGGGCCGGCGATTTTTGGACTCCATTTGCCGCACGGTGACGAAATTCGCGCTCGGTACAAAGTCATCGGGCAGTCAACATATTCGGAAAGAGTCCTGCGCCGGCGCGGATCTGTCTGGCACACTAACAAACGCTCGTCTGTCAAATCCCGTTCCGTCATCGAACTCCGCGTGCACGAAAGCTTGAACGAACCTCCGTGCTGCTGGCAACCGATCCTAGGACGGGCAAGAGCCGCCAGATATTTGATCCCAATCCCCAGCTCGCCGACATTGCCTTAGGCTCCGTCAGCCTCAATCGCGAGTTGACATTCAAAACAGAGGATCGCCATCTCAAGCCGGCGTACGCACTACTATTTCTGAGTGTGGCGCTTGACAGACGGGCGCATGCGGTAAAACCAGCTACGGCCATTTTCCCGGCATGGAGCGGTAAACGACGTGCCGGAGATCTGCTCGGCAGAAAGGCCATAGGGGCAGCGTTGCGGCGAAACTTGTCCCCTCGGAAGGGCATCGACCAGCGCCTCCGTCTCGAACGTGTTGCCGAACCCTGACATGTATTCCAGCATTCCTCACCCTCCTACCACCGCACGTAGGCCGCTTGGGGTTGTGGGCGCGATCATCCCGTGGAACTTCCCGATGTTGATAATTGCCTTTAAGCTGCCCCTCGCGCTCCTTGCGGGAAACACTATTGTATTAAAGCCCGCGCCCACGACTCCGCTCACGGCGCTGAAGCTGGGTGCGATTATGTCGAAGATCTTCCCGGCAGGCGTCGTCAACATTATCACCGATCAAAACGACCTAGGCGGCAGACTCACGGCGCATCCCGATGTCGCTAAGATCTCGTTTACGGGTTCAACGGCGACGGGGCGGAAGGTGATGGCGAGCGCGGCGGCCACCGTCAAGCGACTGACACTAGAGCTCGGCGGCAATGACGCCGCGATCATCCTACCCGATGTAGATGTCAAGAAGACTGCTGAAGCTGTCTTTGGTGCAGCCTTCGTGAATGCTGGTCAGACATGTCTCGCCATCAAGCGCGTCTATGTTCATGCCGCCATCTATGAACCGATGTGCGCCGCTCTCGCCGCGCTTGCTGAGGACGCCGTGGTTGGCGACGGCTTAAACGAAGGCACACGCATTGGTCCTTTGCAAAACAAGGCGCAATATGAGAAGGTCAAGGGCTTCTTCGATGATGCGCGCGCACACGGCAAGATTATAGCCGGAGGCACCGTAGAGAAGCGTCGAGGTTATTTTCTCCGCCCCACGATTGTACGCGATATCAGCGACGGTACGAAGCTGGTAGACGAAGAGCAATTCGGCCCGATCCTCCCCATCATCCGATTTGCCGATCCGGAGGATGCGCTCGCTCGCGCCAATTCCTCCTTTCTTGGGCTCGGTGGCTCTGTCTGGTCCGCCGATCTCGCGGCCGCGCGCGATCTTGCTGGGCGCATGGATGCGGGCACAATCTGGATCAACACCCATCTAGACTTCGGGCCCGGAATTCCTTTCGCCGGCGCCAAGCAATCCGGAGTCGGCGTCGAATTCGCGGAAGAGGGTTTTAATGAATTCACGCAAATCCACGTTATCAATACAGCAAAGCCGGCGTGACGTTGACAAGAATGCGGGAATGGGTGGCCATTAACGATGAGGAGTGCGCGGTGATCAATTGCACGAAGCCCGAAGATGTCCCGGCCATATTGGACATATATACGCTCAAGGCTCAGTATTTTCGTTTCGTTGACACCAAGAAGTGGGACCTGCTTGCGTCTCTGTTTACGCCCGATGCAACGATGTTCTTCCCCGAAAATCAGACAGAGCCCGCCGACGCAAAAACCACGATTGATTTCATCATCAAAGCGCTCGAGGGCAGCACGAGCATGCACCACGGGCACATGCCGGAGATCGAAATTCTATCGCCCGATGCGGCGCACGGAATCTGGGCCATCGAAGACAAGATTTACTGGCCGAGTGACCGCACTACCGTTCATGGGATCGAATACCTTCACGGCTATGGACACTATCACGAAGATTATGTCCGAGTCGGCGGCCGTTGGCTCATCAAAACGCTCAAGCTCACACGCCTATGGGTGCAAAAGATAGCGCCCGCTCGTTCCGTGGCTTGATCGCTACGCGGGAGGAGACAGCCTCCGATTGGTAAGTAGGCCGCGCGGACAGTCGTAGAAGGGCAAAATGTGCGCCCTATCCGTGGCGGCAGACACTTGCCCAAGGAGGCGCCCAAATCGACCCGCGCTGTAAAAGCCGACCCCATCAAAGTCCAAGTAAGTCAGATTCAACCAGTTCGAGTTGGCCCGGTTTAGTTGCCAGTATTCTATCCCGAGGATCACTTCGGTGCTGGCGATTCCCGCGACATCCTCGGCTGCGATGTGTTGTCCCGCGACAACCAGGTTAAGGTCATTGACCGGCAACCACTCGTCATAAGGGACGGCATCTCCACGGTTGAACGCCGCGGAAATAAAAGCGTCATCGCCCGACTCGAGCGGGCCTCGCACCAGAAACGTTGGATGATCTCTCACGGCATCGCATTCCCCGCGGGGAATCCGTCCACCAACTCGAGCGACGCGCCGCATCTCGGCGACAATCGGCGCATCGTGGGGCGTAAGAGGATGCACGGTGGCCGTCAGCCCTTCGTCCATTGGGCAGCGGCATTCCTCGCAAAGTCACGATAGGAGCGCGGTGCGCGACCCAGCAACGTGGTCAGCCGTGCAAGGCCGTCTGTCGTCGCAGAAGCACCGTCCGTCTGGTAGCGGGTGAACATGAGGCGGAGGTCCATGGCATGCCAACTCGGCAGCATGCTCTTGAGGCGCTGTTCCATCGCCTCCAAGTCGTCACCGCCATAGCGGATCGGCCGGCCCATCGCCTCGGTCCAGATTGACGCAAGGTCTGCGCCGGTGAGGCTTTGCGGCCCGATCAGATCATAGGTTTCACGGCCGAGCGGCTTCGCTGCGCGATGCCGTCGCAACAATTCGAGCGCCGCGGCGTCGCCGATATCGCCGACGTCGACCATCGACACGCCTTTCGATCCGATCGGCGCGCCGTAGATGCCCTTGGTCAACAGTGGCGTCTTTTGGGCCAGATCGTTCTGGATGAAATAGGCCGGACGCAATACGGTTGCCGGCAAATCGAGATCTTCGATCATGCGTTCGACCGTGTGCTTGCCGGCGAAATGCGGCACGTCCGCGTACGCCTCGCTTTTAAAGACGGATAGATAGACGATGCCGGTCACCCCGGCCTCGCGAGCGGTGCTCAAGGCGAGCATCGCCTGGGTCAGTTCATCGGGAACGTTCGGCGCGAGCAGGAATAGTGTGCTGACACCAGCGAGCGCCGCGCGAAATGAATCCACATCTCCAAGGTCACCTCGAACCGGCGTGACGCCGGTCGGAAGCTGCGCATTGTCGGGCGAGCGCGTCAGTGCGCGCACGTCGTCGACTTGACCCTGCAGTTTGTTGAGAATTTGAGATCCGATACGTCCGGTGCTTCCGGTTACCAAAATTGCCATGTTGAAGACTCCTTGTTGGCTGCGCCGATTGGCGAGCAGTGAAAATACGATAATCGTTCCATCTTGATGGCGGAAGAGGCAAACTTGGGATGGGTTGTATCAATAATGGAACGCGCACATGGATCTGCAGTCGTTAACCGATTTCAATTTGGTGGCCACACACGGGGGTTTTGGCCGTGCGAGCCGGATTTCCGGGCGCCCCAAGGCGACCTTGTCGCGACGGGTCACCGAACTCGAGCAAAGCCTCGGCGTACGATTGATCGAGCGTGGGACTCATGTCCTGCGACTCACCGATGAAGGACGTTCGCTGCACGAGCGCACAGCCGGACCATTGTCCGAGATTTCCGAGGCAGGCGAAGCGGTCGTGTTGGGCTCCGCCGCCCCGCGAGGACGTTTGCGCATCAGCGTCCCGGTGGTGCTGGCGCATGTCGCGTTCGGACGGATCGGAGCGCGGTTCGCACTGACCTATCCCGAAGTGCAACTTGAAATTGTTGCAGAGGATCGCAAGGTTGATCCGGTCGAGGATGGCTATGACCTGCTGATCCGGATCGATCCTGCGCCGAACGAGCGATTGGTCGGCCGGCGCATCTTGAACGATGAACGACTGATCGTGGCGCCGCCGATGATGCCGCGCCCTGCCGCCAAATGGGATTCCTCGGCTGAGATTGCAGTGAGGGGGGTACTGCTAACGAACACCCCGCCCGACACGCTTTGGCGCCTGCGCGCCGTAAGAGGCAACAAGACCTTGGTCATCCGACCTGAACCAATGCTGCGTCTATCGTCCTTATTGATGGCACGCGACGCCGTGCTGGCCGGCGCGGGGCCAGCGCTGCTGCCAAAACTTCTGGTCGCTGACGACCTTGCCGCGGGACGCCTTGTTTTGTGGGGAACTCAGGACGGACCGCCCGTCGAAATCTGGGCCCTCCAAAGCTCCCGTCGCCTCATAGGCGCCAAGATTAGAGCCTTTCTCGACGTCGTCGAGAAGGCGTTTCCCAACAAGACTTTTGTTCCCCAATCTTAATTTCCGGATGCCGGTTATCAACGCCTCAGCCGGCGCGATTGCCGTGTGCGGCGTGCGACACGTCCGCCCATTTGTCCCAAGTTTCAAGCCGCCCTTCGTAGATCTTCTTGATCACGGGAAGTAGCCACGAACCGAACAACAGGCGAACCGGCGGGTTATCCGCGTCTACCTCTGCCCCTCTAAGATCCCGGCCAGTTCCTCGGTGCATATTCCGGCCGATCGTGTTCACGGTTTCCAGCGCATCGTGAACGCGGATTCCAGATGAACGTGAACACGATTCCAGCGTGATGGAGAACGATTGTCGGCGTGCGCTGGAATGGTGATGACGATGCCGTGCCGGCATCGATGATCATGAAACCGGCGATGGGAATCACCGCATCGGGGTCACGCGACGTCGGCTGACGGCGCGGTTCTGGGCATGATTCGGTCCCCATTGGACCTGAATGCCCCGTGATCAAACCCCGACGACGTCGATGTCTGTGTTGCCAGAAATTGTTTAGCCGCGACCCCCGCCTACGCGACCGGCAGAAATACTGTTCCGAGCCGGAGTGCCGGGCGGCGAGCAAGCGCTCGAGCCAGCGACGCTGGCTGCGAAAGCCTGAAAACCACGAGTACTTCAGCGGCGAACAGCACGTGGATCGCGTGCAGGCGTGGCGTGCGCAAAACCCCGGATATTGGCGAAAACCGGCCTTAATCGGGGAACCGTTACAAGAGATGATATTAATGCAACCTGATGATCGGGTTGGGAAATCAGGCTTCTTAGCGTTACAAGAGACGAGGCCGGGCCAAGTCGCTGATCCGAGGGAGAAAAGCGGCTCATTACGGGCATCTCCGTTACAAGATTCGATGTGACGGCGCGGGGTGGAGGGCAAGAATCGCCGGCGATCACCACCCACGAAGGATGCGTTGCCGATGCCCAACCCGAGAATCTCCGTCAGTCAGCTCAAGCAACTGATCCAGCTGCGCTCGAACAATTTAAGTACGCGCGATATCGCAAGGGCGCTATCCCTCTCGCAGGGTGCGGTATCGAAGTACTGCCGCGCGGTACTCGCCGCCTGCGGCATGTGGGAGGCGGCGCTGGCGCTGGAGGAAACAGAGTTGGAGCGACGGGTGTTTGCGGCTCGCCGCCTGCGCCGGGCGCCGACCACCACGGCGCCGGACTGCGCCTGGATCCACACGGAGATGAAGCGCCACAAACACGTGACGATGCAGCTGTTGTGGGAGGAATATCACGCGAGCCACGGCCGCGCGGCGCTGCGTTACAGCGCTTTTTGCGAGCGGTATCGGCAGTGGGCGAGGCGGTTGCAGCGCTCGATGCGCCAGCGGCACTTCGCCGGCGAGAAACTGTTCGTCGATTACGCGGGACGTACGGTGCCGATCTACGGCGCCTCCTGCGAGGAGGCCTTCCGGGCATCCCTCTTCGTCGGCGCCTTGGGCGCGAGCGGCTATGCGTACGCGGAGGCGACGCGCACGGCGACGTTGCCGGACTGGCTCGGCAGCCATGTGCGGATGCTCGAGTTTTATGGCTCGAGCCCGACGATCCTCGTGCCTGACAACCCGCGCGTCGGAGTGACCAAGGCG
>DASXYI010000025.1:0-129389 GCA_036502605.1 Steroidobacteraceae bacterium | reverse complement strand
GCGCCGCTCGAACCTACAACGGATGGAGCGACACGCCCGTGGATGAGGGCATCGTGCGCGACCTATATGACCTCCTGAGATGGGGGCCGACCTCGGCCAACAGCTCCCCGGCGCGGTTTGTTTGGGTTCGGAGTTCGGAGGGTAAGGCTCAACTGGCTGGGCTTGCGGCGGAAAAGAACCGGCCCAAAATCCTGGAGGCGCCGTTGACAGTCATCATCGGCAACGATCTGGATTTTCCCAGCCAGTTTCCAAAGCTCCTACCCTACAATGCCGAGACGGCTCAGAAGGCATTCGCGCAGCCGGGCCTCGCGGAGGCCACGGCGATGCGCAATGGCAGTCTCCAGGGCGCATATCTCATCATCGCAGCGCGCGCGCTTGGGCTCGACTGTGGGCCTATGTCCGGCTTCGATAACGCGGGCGTCGATCAGGCCTTCTTCGCCGGCACGCGGATCCAATCAAACTTCATCTGCTGCCTGGGCCACGGAAGGCCAGACTCACTGTTCCCGCGCAATCCAAGGCTGGCCTTCGAAGAGACGGGACGCTTCGCATGACACAGACGGTCAGGCGGCCGTTGAAGCGATCGAACAAAGTCATCATCACCTGTGCCGTCACGGGTTCGATCCACACGCCGACCATGTCGCCGCATCTGCCGATCACGCCCGACGAAATCGCGGACCAGGCGATCGCGGCGGCGGAGGCCGGCGCGGCGATGCTTCACCTGCATGCCCGCGATCCCGAGACGGGCCGGCCGAGCCCGTCGCCCGCGCTTTTCCAAAGGTTCCTGCCGCGGATCAAGCAGTCCACGGACGCGATCGTCAACATCACCACCGGCGGCGGGATGGGCATGACCCTCGACGAACGGCTCGCCGCGGCCAAGTGGGCGCGGCCCGAAGTCGCCTCCATGAACATGGGATCGGTCAACTTCAACATCGCCGGCGCCGGAAGCAAGATCGTAGACGTAGACTGGAAGTTCGACTGGGAGAAACCCTACCTCGAGTCGTCGCGGAACTTCATTCTCTCGAACACGTTCGCGCAGATCGAGCGCGGTATGACCGAGCTCTCCGCCATGGGCACGCGCTTCGAGTTCGAATGCTACGACATCGGTCACCTCTATAACCTGGCCCACTTCGTGGATCGCAAGATCGTCGAGCCGCCCTTCTTCATCCAGGGTGTCTTCGGCATCCTGGGCGGCATCGGCGCCGATCCCGATAACTTGGTGCACGTGAAGACGACAGCCGACAGGCTGTTCGGCGACGACTACCTGTTCTCCGCGCTGGCGGCGGGCCGCCATCAGATGCCGCTCGTGACCCTGTCAGCCATCCTCGGCGGATCGGTGCGGGTTGGCCTGGAGGACAGCCTCTATCTTGGCCGCGGTCGGTTGGCGGCTTCCAACGCGGAGCAGGTAGCCAAAATCCGCCGCATCGTGGAGGAACTCGGGCTCGAGGTCGCGAGCCCGGCCGAGGCGCGGGCGATGATGAAGACCAAGGGCGGCGACCAGGTCGCATTCTAAGTTCTGAACACCGTTGCTTTCCGTCAAGGCTCTAAGGAAATCAGGACCCCAAATCTCTCAATGACGTAGCCAAAGAGGATGACCATGTCTCGATTCTCCAGCATCGAGGTACTGATTTGCGGCGCGGGCGGCGCGGGCCTCACGCTGGCCATCGAGCTTGCCCGGCGGGGCGTAGACTTCCGGCTTGTCGAAATGCTGAACGCGCCGTTCCGCGGTTCGCGGGGCAAAGGCGTCATGCCGCGAACACAGGAAGTGTTCGAGGACCTCGGTATTCTCGATCGCGTCGTCGCGAACGCCGGGATCTACCCGCCAATTTGGGTGTATCGCGCCGACGGGAGCTCTGGGGCGATGCCGATAGGCGACGCCGGGGAACCGACGCCAGCCGAGCCCTACCAGATGAGGCTGATGTCGCCGCAGTTCCTGACCGAGGCTGCGATGCGCGAGCGTCTGGCGGAGTTGGGAGGCCGCGCGGAGTTCGGCCGCGAGTTGACGGGCTTTACGCAGGACACTGAGGGCGTGACCGCCCGCATAGGCGGCGCGGACGGTGAGGAGACTGTGAGGACCCGTTACCTGGTTGGCGCGGACGGCGGCCGCAGCTTCGTGCGGCGCACGCTCGACGTCGGATTTCCGGGTGAGAGCCTGGATATTCGCTTCATCTGCGCGGACGTCGTTCTGGAGGGGCGTGACAGGAGCGTCTGGCACCAATTCAACGTCCTGGGACCAGACAAGTGGTTAGCGGTGGCTCCGCTTATGGGCACGGACATGTTCCAGTTGCAGGGCCCAGTTCCGGTCGAGGGCGATATGGACCTTTCAGTGGAAGGGCTGTCACAGCTGGTCGCCGCGCGGAGCGGTCGGGATGACATCGTGGTGCGCTCGGTCTCGTGGGCTTCGGTATACGCCATGAGCGCCCGCCTCGCCGATCACTACCAGGTCGGTCGTGTCCTGCTGGCGGGGGATGCAGCTCATACCCATCCGCCTGCCGGCGCACAGGGCCTGAACACCAGCATTCAGGACGCCTACAACCTCGGCTGGAAGCTGGCCGCGGTGCTGAGCGGTGCGCCAGACGCGCTGCTGGCGACCTATGAGGAAGAGCGTCGCCCGATCGCCGCCCAGATGCTTGGCCTCGCGTCCAAACTGCTCGAGCAGGGGGCCCCGGGCGTGAGCTCCCGGGGCCGCGAGGTCCATCAGCTGGACCTCGGCTACCGGAAATCCTCGCTGGCCTTGGAGAGGCCGGAACGCGCCGCAGGAATCGCGGCCGGCGACCGCGCGCCAGATGCGCCGGTTCGCGGCGCCGCGGGGCAGCCGACCAGGCTCTTCAAATTGTTCGAGGGTTCTCACTGGACGCTGCTGGGGTATGAAACAGACCGCAGATCGACGATCGCGCCGCGCGTCGGACTTCGCATCCACCTCGTCGGCCCGCGCGGGGACTTCATCGACGAGGGCGGCCATGTGCGCGACGCCTACGGCCTCTCGCCCGGCGACTGGGTGCTGGTCCGGCCAGACGGCTACGTGGGCGCCATCGTCTCCGGGGCAGAAGTCTCAGCCCTTGCCCCCTATCTGGCTAGAGTTGGGGTCGCGGCGAAACCCTTCTGAGCGGCGTCCCCGCCGGCCGATCTGGCCGTGCAGCCCGCCATGGTCGCCGCGCCTTTGCCTCGCGGGGTGTGCTGTGGATTGTCCGGACCGGGTTTCCCTGGCGAGATCTTCCCGAGGTGTTCGGCGAGTGGAATAGCGTATTCATGCGCTGGAGCCGCAAGAGCCAGCTCGCTCAGCAGGAGATTGCGCCACCCTTTAATGTTTCAAACCGCGGGCGGCAAGCTGGGTTCGATTCCCGTCATGTCCACGGATACATGCCACAGTCGCTGGGCGAGTACCGGATCCTGCGCCTCTGCGCTACGCTCGACCTCGCCGGAGGCGCCCCTTATCCCTTGGAAGCCGGTCGGACCATAATACCCGCCGGATGTCACGTGCCCAGTCGCCGCTTGCAGGGTGGGCCAGGCACCCATCTCGGCGCTATTGAGGAACAGCTTGATCAGGGGTACCAGGATTTGGAACACTCCCATATGACGTACCAGATCGGTCGCGGCAACGCCCGGATGGCAGCCCACTGCCGTGACCGGCGAGCCCGAAGCGCGCAGACGTCTATCCAGCTCGTAGAAAAACAGTGCGTTGGCGAGCTTGCTGGCTGCATAACTCCGTATCCGGTCATAGCCTTTTTCGGCATTGAGGTCGTCCCAGTCAATTTTCCCTCTCCGATGAGCGATGCTTGAGGTCACAACGACCCTCGCCCCCTTCGTGTCAGACAGTTTGGGCAAGAGCAGCGCGGTGAGCGCGAAACACCCCAGATGATTGACGCCGAACTGAAGCTCAAATCCCTGTTTCGTGCGCATCAGAGGTGGGCTCATAACACCGGCATTGTTAATGAGGACATCGACGCGTGGTTCTTTTGCTGCCAGTTCGGCTGCGGTCCGAACACTTGTAAGGTCCGCTTGGTCAAAAGGTAGAAAGGCAAGGTTCGCCTTCGGGCTCGCCTGACTGATCCGCGCCATCGCGGCTTCGGCCTTCACGTGGTCGCGGCAGGCAAGCAGCACCCGTGCTCCGCGAGCCGCGAGCACCCGGGAAACCTCGAAGCCAAGGCCAGTATTGGCCCCTGTGACGACGAAGCACTTACCCGACTGGTCAGGAACATCGGCTTCGGTGAATCCGTTGCGTTTCATCAGCTTTCCTTCATTGCGTGCGTACGTACTCATTTTTGAACCAAATGATATTCAGACGGCAGAGCCTTTCCAGAACAGGTCGAAAGCAGCCTGCTTGAAGTGCTCATGGCCCTGGGGATTTGCGGTGAGGGTCTTTGAGGATTACGTGGATCGCGGCTCCTAGGCAAAAGGCAGAATCCGCGCCGGTAGGTCGCGAAGCGTCGGACTCAATTGCGATTTCCTGAACGCTTCCCGAATGGGTTCGAACCGCCCCTCCGCCATTTCGCGGAACTTGCCTGACTGAGTGAAGATGTAGAGTTCGTTGTTCTTGATCCCGTCTAAAACTCGGCGCCCCAGACTCTCAGGTGCAATCCCGACGACGGGACAAACGATGGAGACTCCGATATTCCGCGGCCCTAGTTGCTCGTTCCACCCTTCGGTCAAGGCGACGACGGCGAAGTGCGTGCCACAGTCGGCCTCCTCGCCTGGCTGCACGGTGAAGCTGGCTGCAGATCCAATATTGACGATATGCCCACCTTCGCCGTGGCTCTCGATGAGCGGCACGAACACCTCGGCGGCATGGACCACCGCGTGGATATTGATGTCGATTGTCCGGTCCCAATCGCGCTCGGACAGGCAACCGAGCAGTCCATTCGTTGGAGGCACGTTTGCACTGTTGCAAACGACGTGCACTTTTCCGAATGCGAAGATCGTCTCGAGAGCCGCCTTGCGTATTGAATCTCGCCTCGCCACGTCAGTGTGCACACCGCGGGCGTTGATGTTCTTCTCACGCAGGTTTTCGACCGCCCGGCGCAGTGCTGATTCGTCGATGTCGGCGATCATCACATTCATGCCATCGCCGCCGAACGCCCGGGCCATGGCGAACCCGGCGCCATCCGCGCCGCCCGCTATGAACGCTGTCTTTCCGCGCAAGTCTTTCATATTTCAACCTCGAGCAAGGCTCACCTCTGCGGCGAACGTGTGATCTGCCGAATCTTCGGGCGCGGAGGCCGGGCTCAAGCGTCGAGCGCGGGGCTGTGATCCAACCGGTCGAACGCCTCTGAAATTCGAGCTGCACGTCGCTCAACGACCTGGCTGAACTCCACATGGGTGAGGATGTGGAGTTCGTCATTGCGGACGGCTTCGAGCGTGCGCACCACCACGACCGACGCCTCGACTGCGAGCGGCATCATGTTGTTCGCCAACTGCCGGTCCGAATCGGACATGGCCACGGCGCCTCCATAGGCAGCTTGGCGGTTTCGATGGCTGCTGAAGATGTTGGTGATGACGACGCCCGGACACAGCACCGATACGCCGATGTTTTTCGGCGAAAGCTGAGATCTCCAGCCTTCGCTCATGGCCAATACCGCATATTTTGTGGCGCCGTAGGGCTCGCCGCCCCCCGGACAGTAGAGCGCCGCCACGGAAGCCGTGTTGACGAAGTGTCCACCTTCGCCGTGGCTCTCGATGAGCGGGGCGAACACCTCCATGCCATTGACGACGCCCTTCAAATTGACGTCCATCACCCAGTTCCAATCGCGCTCGGGCACCTGTCCGAAAAGCGCGGCGATGGAGATGCCTGCATTGTTGCAGACCAAGTGCACCTTCCCGAATGCGCCAAGCGTAGCCAGCGCGCCATTTCGGACCGAGTCGGGGCTCGTCACATCCACCAAAACTCCCTCGGCGCGGACCTGCTTGCTACGAAGGGCGGCCACCGCGCGGTCCAGAGCATCCTGTTGGATGTCGGCGATCATCACGTTCATGCCTTCACGGCCGAACGCTTCCGCCATCGCCAAGCCCAGGCCACTCGCGCCGCCGGTGATGAAGGCGGACTTGCCGGTGAGATCTTTCATTCAGAGCCCCCTAGGCCGGCCAGGAAATGAGCTGAACTGGCTCGCGCGTCGAGAGGGAACGGGCGGGTGCATGAGGCGAGTTCGCGCCGCCGGCCCGTTCGAAGCGGTCGCGGAAGTCGTTGACTTTGGTCGGCATGTCCACCCCAGAGTGCCGTTGGCGGCCGCTTCAATTCTACAATTTCTTATGTTTGCATAGTATACCGTAATCCCGTCATGTCAATACGCCCGCCTCGCTGCTGGCCGAGGTGCTCGAAGGCTATCTCAGATCACCGGATCGACACCCTCCGCCGCACCCCAAAAGCGACCCGCATGTGGACGGCGCAGCGCGCCACGCGTGCGCGGATTGAATTCCTCAGGGGCCGGAACGGCTCGACTCAAGGGTCATGTGTTTGCCGACGATTGCATCGGCCGGAATCCTGGCGGGTTGACCAAGAGAATTTATGGAGTATGATGTATAAATCACGTCTCGTAAAACTACTTACATAAACCAATGAGAGGCACCGAGAGGCATGAGTGCAGCGGACAAGGCCGCGATCGAATGGGAGCTGATGCGGCTCAGTGTCGACTTCGCGCAAAAACGCCGCCGAGGCGAACAGTGAGCGGAAATCGCAACCTGGCTGAACAACCCGAGCCAACCTCGGTTCTCATCGACCTGCCCTGGAAACGCTCGGCCAATCGGGCGTCGTCAGGCGTGTCCCCTGCGGAGGCAAGCAAGAAATGAAGTCACCCAACAAATTGGGCCATGTGGTCATCTCGACCCCCAACGTCGAGCGGGCGAGGGTCTGGTACTGCGAGGTGCTGGGCGCCCGTGTGGTCTACGAACGTCTTCCAGTCCTCAGCTTCGTCGCCTACGACGACGAGCACCATCGCCTTGGGTTTAGCCAGGCGACGGGCGCCCCGGTAGATCGGAAAGGTAGCGCCCTTCACCATATCGCATTCTTCTTGGACTCGGTCCGGGATCTGCTCCGGAACTATGTCGAGTTAAAGGGAAAGGGCATCCTGCCCACCTACGGGATTAATCACGGCACCGTTTTGTCGCTCTACTATTCAGACCCTGACGGGAACGGCGTCGAGTTCGGCGTGGATCGCTTTCCGAACGCCGAAGAGACCCAGGTCTTCATCGACGCGAACTTCGACCGGAATCCTATCGGCGTCTCGATCGATCCCAACAAGCTGGTGGCGATGATGGCGGCCGGCGCTTCGGATGAGGAGCTGCTCTTCTACGACTACGATGCGCCGATGGCAGCGCCTAAGAGACTGCAAGACGCGCTCAGCGATGACCGGCCGCGATGACCAGGAGCCGAGACCCCATAGGATCGAACCGGCGGTGTGAGCTGGCCGGCGCCAGCGGCGGCCGGCTGTGCGGCGTGCATGTTAGAGCGAAAGTCCGAATGATTTAGATGCACCACAGAGAACTCAATCAGGTATGGTCCGAATTAACCGCGCCGGGGGCGCGGTTCGAGATCGTCGACACTATTGTCCGCGGCGCAAATACTCGGACATTCCGCAATGCTCCGCCAAGCATCCGCACGTTCTGGCTCTCAACCGCCCAGTTCGCTGACCGCGACTATGTCGTCTACCAGGGCGAGTGTATAACCTACCGCGAAGCTCACAGACAGGTCGGGGCCATCGCAAGCTGGCTCTTCGAACGCGGCATCCAGCCCGGTGACCGCGTCGCTATCGCGATGCGCAACTATCCGGAATGGCTGCTGATCTACTGGGCCTGTGTCTCGGTCGGGATTGCCGTTGTCGGCATGAACGCGTGGTGGGTCGCCGAAGAGATCGACTACGCGCTCAAGGATTCCAAGCCAAAAGTGGTGTTTTGCGATCCGGAGCGCCTCGAGCGAATTCTTGATCTCTGGGCAGGCGCGCCGCACGCGATGCTGGTCGCTACACGGGCTGACACGATCCCGCCGGCAGTGACACCCTGGTCATCCGTCATTGCGGGCGGCACCTTGCCGAGCGTCGACGTCGACCCTGACGCGGTCGCGTGCATATTCTACACCTCGGGAACGACAGGCTTTCCGAAAGGCGCGCAACTCACCCATCGCGGCTGTGTCGCGAACCTGCTGAACATGGCGTTCGCTGCCGAGGTTCAGGCGGCGGCGGTCGCGCGAGCGTCCGGCGTTGCTCCTGATCGCCCGCCCACGCCGGTCTCACTCCTCCCCACCCCGTTGTTCCACGTCGCAGCCACAAATTGCGGCGGCTACGCCACCACCGCGGCGGGGGGGCTCATCATCCTGATGTATCGATGGGACGCGAGTGACGCCTTGAAGCTGATCGAGCGCCACAAAGTTACGGTGCTGAGCGGAGTGCCGACGATGGCGCGCGAGCTGATCAGCCATCCAGACTTCGACCGGCATGACACATCAAGTCTTACGACATTGGGGGGCGGCGGAGCCCCGCTGCAGCCAGACTTGGTAGAGAAGATCCGGTCGCGCGCACCACAGCTACGGCCGGGCACCGGCTATGGGATGACCGAAAGCTCCGGGATCATCGCTTCGAATTTCGGCGACTTTCTCGTTCATCGCCCCGACAGCGTCGGCAGGGTCATGCCGGCCTTCGAGGCGCGGTGCGTTGGAGAGGACGGCCAGACGCTGGCCCAGGGCGAGGTCGGTGAATTGTGGGTGAAGGGTTCGCCGGTGATAGAAGGCTATCTCAACCACCCTGACGCGACGGCCGAAGCGATAACCGATGGGTGGCTGCACACCGGCGATATGGCCCGGTTCGACGAGAATGGCTTCCTCTACCTTGTCGATCGCAAGAAAGACATGGTCTTGAGGGGGGGCGAAAATATCTTTTGCGCCGAAGTCGAGGCCTGCCTTCACCGGCACTCGGCCGTGGCAGAATGCTGCGTATTCGGTGTCCACGACGTCCGATTGGGCGAAGAGGTGGCCGCCGCCGTCGTACTTCGTTCAGGTGTGTCTCTGACAGCTGACGCGTTACGCGCGCATTGCGCGGAACATCTGGCCAAGCACAAGATCCCCCGCCACCTCTGGTTCCTCACCGAGCCGCTTCCCCGCAACGCCACCGGGAAATTCCTCAAGCGGCATCTACGTGAGTCCTTGAAGCCCGCGTTGCCGTGAGCTGGTTCCCCCAATATCGCCTGCAATAGGAGAAGCGCGTGGACTTCGAACTTACCGCCGAGCAGATTCAGCTGAAGGACAGCGTGCGGCGATACATGACAAAGCGGGTCGCGCCGATCATCTCGGACTACGAGAAGCGAGAAGTGTTTGCGTGGGAGCTGATCCCCGAGCTGAAGGAGTTCGGCTATTTGGGCGGCATGCTACCCGAAGAAGACGGTGGCATGGGGGTTGGTCATCTCGATTATGCCGTGTTGATGGAAGAAGCCGGTTATCAGTGGATGGCCCTGCGCGCCACTTTGAACACCATGAACATGGTGGCCATGCTTCTCCATACGTCCGGAACCGCCGAGCAGAAGCAACGCTTCCTGCAGCCGCTTCTTGCAGGCGAGCGCAAAATTTGGCTCGGTGTGACGGAACCAAATCATGGATCGAACGTGTCCGGTGTCGAGACCAAAGCGGTCGCGCGCGACGACCATTATCTAGTGAATGGCAGCAAGCTCTGGATCACCAACGGCATCTGGGGTGACTTCGGGATCCTGGTCGCGAAGACCTACAGCTCCACATGCGATGGCCAGATCAGTCTTTTTCTCGTCGATAGAGAAGAGACGACCTACGATGCGCAGCGCGTGTCGACGATGATTGCGAGAAGCACAGGAACATCGGCGCTGTCTTTCTCCGATGCCATCGTTCCAAAGGCAAACCTTCTCGGTCGGGAAGGCGCAGGGCTCAAAATGATCCTGACGGGATTGAGCTACGGACGCCTGAGCGTTGCCATGGGCGCAGTTGGCGCGGGCCAAGCTGCGCTCGACCTTTCCATCCAATTCGCCAAGGACCGGAAGCAGTTTGGCCGCGCAATCGGTAGCTACCAACTCATTCAGAAGCATATCGTCGACATGACCATGCGCGTCGAAGCGGCCAGGCTGCTCGGATACAAGGCAGCTATGACGATGGATCAGGGAAAGCCATCCCGGCTTGAGTGCTCGATCGCGAAACTGTTCGCCAGCGAGGCCGCCCACGAGGTTGCCAGCATGGCAATGCAGATACATGGCGGCATCGGGTATAGCTTGGACTATCCGATCGAACGGATATTCCGGGATACCAGGGGAGCCATGATTCCGGAAGGCACGTCCGAAATTCAGACCTTGGTCATTGGGCGCGAAATACTTGGGCTATCGGCATTTAGCTGATTGGTCGCTCACGCCTTGTCATGATTGGAGATAAGCAGAATGGAACTTGGTGTTTCCGGAAAAGTTGCGATCATCACGGGCGCCGCTCGAGGCATTGGCGCTGGGATGGCTCGAGCCTTCGCTGCCGAAGGGACCAAGGTCCTGATCGCGGACATAAGTGAGACGGTCGAGGAGACCGCTCGAGCGATCGCGGCGGGTGGACATAGTGTCACCGGAGTGGTTGCCGACGTCACCAACCCAGACGACGTCAAGCGGCTTATCGAAGCGGCCGTCGGCGAATACGGCCGACTTGACATACTGGTCAATAACGCCGGGTTTCCCAGGGATGGCTATATTTCAAACCTCACGGTGACGGATTGGGATAGTGTCATGGACGTGTGCCTGAAGGCGGCGTTTCTGTGCACGCGGGCCAGCATCAAGCGCATGTCGCAAAACTCCTATGGTCGTATCATCAATATTTCCTCGCGCGCGCATCTCGGCAATCCGGGCCAATCCAACTATTCAGCCGCGAAAGCCGGATTGCTCGGCTTTACCCGTGCTATCGCGCTCGAGTCTGGAAAATTCGGAATTACCTCCAATGCAATTGCGCCGGGTTACATTCGAACCGAATTGATCGCCGCTCTTCCAAACTCCGCAGCTATCACGGAGCGAGCCCTTGCGCTTGCGCCGATCAAGCGGCCGGGTGAGATCGACGATATCGCGAGTGCAGCGCTTTTCCTCGCATCCGAGCGAGCTGGATACATAACCGGCGAAGTTTTGCATGTGACTGGCGGACGATACGGCTGAAGATGGAAAGACAGATGGCAACACAGACAAAACAAAATGGCGGGATACACTTCGACGATCTGAGGGTCGGCGATCAATATCAGACCCCTGGACGTACTGTGACGGAAACTGATGTGGTTAACTTTGCAGGCCTGTCGGCTGATTACAATAGTCTCCACGTCGACGCTGAATTCGCAAAGGGCCTCGATTTTGGCCAGCGTGTCGCCCACGGATTGCTGATCCTGTCGATGGTATCGGGATTGACTAGTCGCTTGCCGTTCATCGTTCAGATGGGACCGGCAATTCAGGGCCTGCTCGATCTAAATTGCCAGTGGCCGAAACCGACGTTCCTCGGGGATACGATCCATGTCGTGGTGTCTATCACCGACATGAAGGTGACCTCAAAGGGGACCAGCGGGATCGTGACGATGAGCCGTGACGCGGTCAATCAGCGAGGAGAAACCGTGATGAAGAGTGTCGGCAAATTTCTCATCAAACGCGATATATAAGAGGCATCGATGTCTGACCCATCATCCTTGGTCGAATGGACCGAGAAGCTTCCTTCCGAATTGAAAGACGCCAGGATATGGCGAAGAGGCAGGGGTTTCGAGCATGTCAGCGAGGGCGAGAGCTTCGATCACCATTGGGGCCGCACCTTTACCGAGAGCGACGTTGTTCTTTTCTCAGCAGCGAGCCTCCACTACAATCCGATCTACTTCAACAGCATGTTGGCCAAGCAGGCCGGCCACGAGCGCAAACCCGTCAATCCGTTCCTGGTGTTCCTCACTACCTTTGGCTTGAGTGTCGAGGACCTGAGCGAGATCGGCGGGTATTTTCTCGGCGTGGACGACCTTACTTACCTTGAGGCGGTCCATGTGGGTGATACGGTCACTGCCCACAGCACCGTGATATCTGCGCGCGCCTCTACGTCCCGTCCGGGCTTCGGCATCGTCACGTGGCATACCGAAGGTCGTGACGAGGCCGGACGTCCGGTGGTTAGCTTCCGTCGGACGAATTTGGTCAGGCGCGAGAATGGGTAATTCCGTGACCGAGCTCTACATGACGGAAGAGCGCCGCCTCATCCGTGACATGGCGCGTGAATTTACGTTGCGGGAGGTTCTGCCCGTAGCTAACGAACTGGACCCCAAGCAGGGAGACATGCCGATTTCGCTGCGGGAAAAGATGGCTGAGGCCGGTTATTTCGGGATTCTCATCCCCGAAGAGTATGGCGGTTCGGGCCTCGGGCAGTTCGAATACTGCATCATTGCCGAAGAACTGGCCCGTGGCTGGATGAGCGTGGCCAGCCTCATCGCGCGCGGCAACAGCATGCCGGGCACTTACAAAATGAGTGAGGAGAAGAAGCGCGAGCTGTTGCCACGGGTCGCAAGTGGGCAGCTTCTCGGAGCGCTTGCAATGTCCGAGCCGGACACCGGCTCCGATGTGGCCGGGATCAAATGCCGCGCTGTGCTCGAGGGTGACGAATGGGTCATCACCGGTCCCAAATACTGGTGCACGTTCGCTGACGGCGCCGACTATCTGCTCGTGATCGCGCGCACGGAGCCGGATCCGGCTCTTCGGCATAAGGGCTTGAGCGCATTTATCGTCGAGAAGCCGCGTGGCGAACTGCCAAACGGCGTAAACGGCACTCCGATCCCGAAGATCGGCTATTTCGGCTGGAAGACGTGGGAGCTCTATTTCGACGAGTGCCGCGTGCCGCAGAGCGCCTTGGTCGGCGAGCGCGGAGAGGGCTTCTATGTGGTCAGCAAGTGGCTGGAGTCGGCCCGCGCCCATACGGCGGCGCGCTCGATTGGCTTGGCAGGCGCCGCTCTTGACGAGGCCATTGCCTATTCCAAGCAGCGCGTACAGTTCGGAAGACCAATTTCCGAATTCCAAGCCATTCGCTTCAAGATTGCGCACATGGCGACGGAAGTGAGCGCTGCTCGGCATCTGTTGCAAGATCTGTGCGTGAATCTCGATAAGGGACTGCGCTGCGATGTTGAGGCGGCGATGTCGAAATACTTTTCCTCCGAGATGTCGGAACGCGTGACCAGTGAAGCGATGCAGATCTTGGGCGGCGCCGGGTACACCAATCTTTTCCCGGTCGAGCGATATTGGCGCGACGCACGGTTGACGAAAATATTCGAAGGAACTTCGGAAATCCAGATGCGCATTATTTCCGATCAGATTTTGGGAAAGGGTCAGTTCCAGTGACGCCGCAGGTATCGGATCAGCATCGCTTGACGAGCCGGAATAACTACTTTGAGGATTTCATTGTTGGTGACCTGTTCCGTCACGCGCGGGGAAAGACCATCGGCGAGTTCGACAACACGATTCTGACGAATCTGGTGATGAACACGGCAGACAGCCATTTCAACGACCACCGCATGTCGAGCGAAGCCGAGGGACGCCGGATTGTGTTCGGTGGCGCGACCATCGCCCTCGTGCTCGGACTCGCCATGCAAGACACCGGCGAGCATGCCCTGGTCGAGGTCGGCATGAACACGCTGCGCCTGTCGGGCGCGGTCTTGGAAGGCGATACGCTGTACGCTTTCACCAAAGTACTCGAGAAATGGGATGACCATATCGAGAGCGGCATTATCTCGTTCAGGCATTGGGGCGTGAACCAGCGCTCGGAAATCGTGTTCACGGGTGATCGAAAGGTTCGTCTCTCCAAGCGTCCAAGGTCTGCTCCATGACGGGCCCCCTCAACGGTCTGCGCGTGCTGGACCTGACGCAGATGCTCGCGGGGCCCTATTGCACCATGATGTTGGCCGATCAGGGCGCTGAGGTCATCAAGATCGAACCTCCGGAGGGAGACCCGGCGCGCGGTTTCGCTCCGTCCCTTCCCGGCATGACCGACTTTGGCGGCTATTTTCAAAGCATCAACCGCAACAAGCTGAGCGTCGCGCTCGATCTCAAGTCCAGTGAAGGCGTCCAGGCGTTCATGGAATTGGCGCGCACCGCCGACGTCGTAGTGGAAAATTTCCGCGCCGGAGTCATGGAGCGTCTTGGGCTCGGCTACGAGACGCTGGCGCTCGCTAATCCCTTACTGGTCTATTGTGCGATACGCGGTTTCGGCGATCCGCGGACCGGACGCAGCCCTTACGCGAATTGGCCCGCCTACGACGTTGTCGCGCAGAGCATGGGTGGTGTGATCAGCGTCACAGGCACCGCCGAGGGCGAAGTCTTCAAGGTGGGTCCCGGTATCGGCGACATCGTCCCGGCGATGTTCGCGGCGTTCGGAATATTGGCGGCCGTACACGAAGCGCGCAGTGCGGGCCGGGGCCAGTTCGTCGATGTTGCGATGATGGACGCCGTTTTGGCGATCACCGAGCGTATCGTGCATCAGCATTCCTACCTCGGAGCGGTGCCGAAGCCCGAAGGGAACCGACATCCCATCTTCGCGCCGTTTGGGATATTCAGGGCCAAGGATGGGCACGTTGCCATCGCCTGTCCGACGGATCGTTTCTGGCGTGATCTTGTGCGTGTGATCGGGCGTCGGGAGCTTGCCGACGATCCGAGATGTGCGACCAACCCGGCGCGCTCGGCGAATTCCGATTTCGTCTGCGAGATGATCGAGACTTGGACCGCGGGACGTACAAAATCCGAGCTTGCGGCCCTCCTGGGGGGGATCATTCCGTTTGGACCGGTGAATGATGCCGCAGACATCTCGATCGACCCGCATGTCGCGGCCCGCGGCATGTTGGTCTCATGTGAACAGCCTGGCCTCGATCGGGCAGTCGAGATCGTAGGAACGCCTGTCAAGATGACACGTTCGGTTCCGTCCAAAATGGTGCGCGCTCCGAAACTCGGGGAGCATACCGAGAAAATTCTGAATGACTCGAACTGGACAGCGCGTGCCCAGAACGATGCTTCGTAAGCGAAGGAAGAAGAACATGGGCAGACGATCAAACAGACTAAGGCGATGCCAACTCTCGGTGCCGGGCAGCAGCGAGCACATGATGCAGAAGGCGGCCGCGATGGCGGTGGATCATGTCTTTCTGGATCTCGAGGACGCGGTTGCGCCGCGCGAGAAGGAGGCTGCGCGCGCCAAGGTCATCACCGCCATCAACACGCTCGACTGGGGTCGGAAGACCCGATGTGTGCGCGTAAACGATGTCACGTCACCGTGGGCGCTGGATGACATGGTTGCGGTCGTAACGGGTTGCGGTGACAAACTCGACACCATCATGCTGCCCAAAATCAGGTCGGCCGCCGATATGGATTTCTTCGATCTCCTGCTCGGGCAATTGGAGCAGAAAATCTCTCGCTCCTCGCCCATCGGCCTCGAAATCCTGATCGAGGAAGTGGAAGGAATGTTCAACCTGGATGATATCGTCCGCTCCACCGATAGGCTGGAGGCCATCGTTTTCGGGATAGGCGATTACTCAGCTTCCCAGTGTGTTGATCCGCTGAGCATTGTCGGCAAGTCCGACTATCCTGGAGACATATGGCACTACGCGAGAAATCGGATCGTGATCTCTGCGCGCGCCAATGGGATCGACGTTGTCGATGGGCCATTTGCCAACCTGGCCGACCACGCGCGCTATGAAGTTGAATGTCGTCGCGCGTTGGCGCTCGGCTGCGTCGGAAAGTGGGCTCTCCATCCAGGCCAGGCGACGATCGCGATGCGGTCCTTTTCGCCCGTGAAGGAGGAGGTCGAACGGGCGCAACGTATGGAAGCCGCTTATCGTGCGGCGGTCGCAGCCGGGAACGGCGCCATTCAGTTCGAGGGTGAAATGGTCGACGCCGCGTCGGTCCGGATCGCACGAAGAGCCATTGAATTTGAAGAGCGCATTAAGGCCGCCACGGCGGAACAGTAGATGCGTCGTCCGCGTGGCCGATGGGGAGCATGAAAATGCCTAAGGGACCGCTTGAAGGTATCAAAATTGTCGAATTCGCCGGTGTCGGACCGGGACCTATGGGAGCAATGCTGCTCGCCGATCTCGGAGCGACGGTGCTGCGGCTGGAGCGCCACGACTATGTCCAACTCGGCACCGACAAGCCGGCGCGCTTCAATCTCCTGACGAGGAACCGGCAGACATTAAAGCTCAATCTGAAGGAGCCGGAAGGTATCGAGACGGCGCTTCGGATAATCGATCGGTCTGATGCCCTGATCGAGGGATTTCGTCCCGGAGTCATGGAAAGGCTGGGCTTGTCGCCTGAGAAATGCTTGGCCCGCAATTCCAAGCTCGTCTATGCGCGGGTCACCGGCTGGGGACAGGATGGACCTCTGGCGAAGGCGGCGGGGCACGACCTCAACTATGTCGCCTTGTCAGGCGCCTTGCACGCGATCGGCCGTGAGAACGCTCCCCCTACCCCGCCTCTGGCGCTGTTAGGCGACTTCGGCGGAGGCGGTCTGTACCTGGCTCTCGGCATCGCCTGCGGCTTGATAGAAGCGCGCGCCTCGGGCAAAGGGCAGGTGGTCGACGTAGCCATGGTTGACGGCGCGCTGTCGATGATGACCGCCTTCTATGCCTTACATGCCGCCGGAATGTGGTCGCTTCAGCGCGGCACCAATCTGGTGGACTCAGGCACCTCGTACTACGACGTTTATGCGTGCAAGGACGGCGAATATATCTCAATCGCCCCACTTGAAGACCGATTCCGTGCCGGCCTGTACGCAAGACTGGGCATGGACCCTTCGTTGGTCACCCGCGATGGTCCGGAGCACCGAAACGAGATGAAGGCGCTGTTTGCCGCCGCATTTGCGGAAAAGACCCGGGCGGAATGGTGTGCGATTCTCGAGGGCACGGACGCTTGTTTCGCTCCAGTTCTCTCGATGGCTGAAGCGCCGGACCATGCGCATCTTCGGGCAAGAGGCTCCTTGGTGGAGGTGGACGGAATTGTGCAACCGGCGCCGGCCCCGCGATTTTCGCGAACACCGGCCGAAAAGCCGTCTCCTCCGCACGCCGCGGCGCAATCCGCCCATGAAGTCTTGCCCTCGTGGGGCTTTAGCCCTGCAGAGATCAAAGCGCTGCGAACTTCGGGAACAGTTTCGTAGGCGGTGTATTGCTTCGGACCATCGGCATCTTCAGGCTAGAGGCTCCGCACCAGCCCCCGCGTCCGCCCTACATCTCCTTCAATGCTTCAGGTTGAAAAATCCGAGGCTAGCGCGATCGATGCTACGGGCGAATAACTGATAGTAAAATTATCCTCTCGCGTCCGCAAACTATGCCACGCTTGAGGCTGACCGATAAGATTCTGGAGGTTGGTGCGACTGATGAAAGCTCGTAGAAAATCGACGAAAAAACTTCCGGCCGCGCCAGCACGCAGGTCCAGACGCGATGCGATTCTCAACGAGGCTTCGCACGAGCTTAATCGCCGCGGTGTCTCGCAAGAAACCCTGAGGCGCATCGCCCAGAAGCTCGGCATTACTCGAGAAGCGCTTTACTACTACTTCAAAGACCGGAATGATCTGGTATCTCATTGCTACCTTGAAACCGCGCAAACCCTGAACCTCCACCTTGATGGAGTCTTAGCAACGTCCTCAACAGAGACGGAAAGAATCCATAGATTTATCGATGAGGTGCTCGCAGACGATGCGGTGGAGCTCTGCGGGCCGATTAATCTCGGTATGATGGACGAAGTGCGCCGTCGGATGGTGGTCCAGGCAATTGACGAGTTGTTTGAGAAGCTTGCCGGACTTTTGAAGCGCGGGATTGACGTGGGAGAATTCCGGGCCTGCGAAACCGGCGTGGCCGCTCCCGCAATCGTCAGCCTTATTCTTTGGCAGCCATTCGCAAATCTGGTCCCCACCGGAGGGCGGAAGGCTCCGCGCCAAGTCTATCGGGAGTTCATTAAGTCGCTCATACTGAAGGGAACGGCTGCCGACCGTAGCGCCATGCCTCCCTATGAAGAAATCGAATTCAAGGCGCCGGGAGGGTCCGCTGCGCAGGCCTTCGATCGCATTTGGATCACCGACGTAAAGCGGGCAGCGATTCTTTCGACAGCCTCCCGACTGTTCAACGAAAAGGGTGTGGACACTACGACGCTTGAGGAGATTGCGAGTCAAATTGGCGCAACGACAGGAGCCCTTTATCATTACATTGGTGGCAAGGAGACACTCGTCACCCAGTGTTACTTGCGAGCGTCCCAATTGTCGCTCTTCATAATCGACCGCGCGCTAGAGCAACCCGGTTCGCGACTGGGAGCCGTTGCTGCATACGAACAGGCCTGGACGCAAGCCCAAATGCGCAAGGATGTGGCGCCCATAACGCAGCTCGCTAGCTTCGACGCGCTCTCGGCAAGCTCAAAGGGGCAGATTCAGAATATGTCCCAACAATTTGGGGAACGCTGGCGTAGGTTGACAGGAGACGCTGTGGCTGCGGGCGAATATCGCAAGATCGATCTAGATATCCTTCAGCGTACCTTGCCAGGTCTTTCAAATTGGCTCGTGCGAATGGAAACCGGGGATTTGGAAAACCAGCGCAGCATTGGCCGGGAGCTGGGTGTTTTCCTGACGTTGGGTATTGGAGCACTGCCTGGCGCGGCTGCGGATCTGCGGCCGCCGACTTCGCTATCGGCGCGGCCGGGCAATTGATCAACTGCGAATAAGCGTACGCATCCAATAGCTACGCATCCAATTGATACAGGGTCCGGATATCGGCTAGCCTGTCCAAGGACAACAGGCGGTCATGAAGGCGGTGGCGGAAGCGTTCGTCGGTCGCGGGCGAAACGCCACGCGCCCGACCGAGACACTGATGAAACTTTTTCTGCAGACCGGCGGCGCTGATCGGGTTCATGGCGTGGCCGCGCGGAAAACGGATTTCTCCAGAGTCACAGGCACCACCGCCCGTCCGTTGGATGACCACCCGATCGGTAAGGGCGAACGCCCGATCCAAGGGACACACCGTATCGACGACCCTGATCCGCACCTTTGAAAACAAGGCTTGGACGTCACCGCGCGCGACAAACGAGTCCTCCAGCTGATCCAAACCCACAGCGCGTGAGACGATTGACGCCGCCACCGCGAACTCAAGGCTGAATTTGGCCTCCAACCCGGTGACGGGCGCGTGATTTCTCAGCATTGCCGCCTGCGGCAAGCCGATCGCGATGTCTACGTGTTCAATATCGTCGCCACGCAGGTCCAGGTCAGAGACGATGTCCAACACCGCATCGACAACACGGTGCGAGGAATAGCAGATCGGATATTGTTTGATCGACAGTCCTGTTCTGAGGATCGCCGGGTCGGCGGGGGCAATTTCGACCGGTCTGTCCACGTCCACACGACCTGCCGGCGAAAACGCCTTCAGAAAGCCAGCCGGGTGCTCCAATACGTCGGGACTGGCCGTAAACCCGAGCATCGCCAGATGAACCGCCTCAATCCCGCAGGATGCGGCCCGGCCAGCGTGCATCGCCTTGGCCATACTTCCGAAGTTGGCGACCAATCCGCCGGACATGCTCGCGGCCAAGCCGAAGGCGTGAGATCCGACGCTGGACGGCAGCCCATTCAGATACGCAACGGCCGCGGCGGCCGCGACCACGCCAAATACCCCGGTCGGGTGCCAGCCTTTCACGTGAAGAGGATCGCTATCGCGGGCGGCCAGTTGCGCCCACACTTCGTAGCCGACGACATAGGCCCGCAACACATCTTCCCCGGACGAGGACAACCCATGGCCCTCAGCGAGAATCGCCGGCATGAGGACGGTGCTCGGATGCGCCGACAGGGCGACGTCGTCATAGTCGAGAACGTGGGCGGCGACGCCATTGACCATCGCCGCGTGTTGGCTGGAAAGGTCGATCCCGGCAAATGGCACCGGGGCTGTGTTGGAGCGCTCCCTGGCGCCAAGGTGTTCGAGCATGATCGCAACCGCTGGCTGGTGGGCGCCAGCGAACATGGTAGCGATGCTGTCCATAAGCCCCAACTTCGCGATTTCAAGCGCGCGTTCGGGGAACGATGAAGCGCGCGCATCAGCGACGTAGGTCGCCAATTGCGAAGTCAGGTTGTTCATGGCTCTCCGCTCTTAAAGCGATCTGCGCATCGCCCGTACATCCTGGGCTTAGGCATTGCGGAGGTGGGCGCTCGCCGCCTCGTCGACTCGCCACAGGATTTCCATGGCCATGGGATTCTTGGATTCTTCGAGAAGGTGCCCGACTAATCCGATGGCGCGAGCCATCACACCGAGCCCACGCACAATATTCCACGGAAAGCCCAGTTCGCAGCAGATTGCGCCAACCGCGCCGGTGGCGTTGAGGGTTAAGCGCTTACCCGACACCCGCTCCGCTTCCGTGGCGATCAGTTGCATGAGTTTGCAATAGTCGTTGGCCATGCCGTTGTCGGCCGCGATCTCGAACAGTCGCGGCGTGCGCGGGTCGATAGGGCGATGCACCGGATGGCCGAGGCCTGGGATAACGGCTCCATCGCGACGATACTTTGCCACCGTGGCGACGGCTATCGATTGCAGATCCGCGTCCCCGCGATCCTCCAGCGCTTCGTAGAGCATCTTCGTTGCGCCTTCCGTACTGCCGACAAAGACGGTGCCAAGGCCGCATAGTCCCGCCGCGACGGCGGCCTGCAGGGACTCGGGCGCGCCGGCGTAGGTCATCCTGGCGACGATGGCGCTGGGCGTGATGCCATGTTCGACAAGCGTGATCACGATAGCGTTGAAGACATTGGATTCTTCGGGAGTCGCCGTGCGGCCGGTGATCTGCAGGAACGCCAGATCGCCAAGATTCATGTGCCCCAGGATTTCGCCAGGCAGGTCTTTGCCGCGCACGACGATGCGGTCGCTTGTGCTCCAGGCGATATCAGACCGAATTGACTTTTGCGCGCGCATTTTCAGTTCTCTTCAAGGATGGACGGCACATCAGTGACGTGCGCGGTCGGCGGCTTTCGATGCGACAGCGAACGGCGGTGGCGAGGAGCGTCACCACGGGCTCGGCGTCATGTGGTCGGGGTCGCACTTCAACTCGATCAGCAGCGGCCGCGTGCGGCTGCGGTTGCGGATCGCGGCCTCGGCGTTCGGCAGGTCCGCAGCGTTGCGCACGGTCACGCCGTCGCCGCCCAGCGCGCGCGCCACGTCGGCGAACTCGGGCCAGGCGAACAGGGCGAGCGACGGGTCCATGTTCTTGTTGCGGAACTGAATGTGCTCGGCGCCGTAGCCGGAGTCGTTGCAGACGATGACGATCATGTCCAAGCCGTAGCGAACAGCGGTATTGAACTCCACGAGACCGCCCAGCATGAAGCCGCCATCCCCACACATCACCAGGGCGGGCCGTCCCTTGGCCGCCATGGCTGCGCCGACGCCGTACGCGACGCCGAGGCCGACCGAGCCGAACGCTATCGTATGCACGTAGGCCTGCGGCTCCGGCACCTCGAGGAACTCCCAGGCCGAACCCAGGAACCGGCCGCCATCCATAATGAGGGTGCGGTCCGCCGGGACGGCCTTGCCCAGCCGGTGGATCGCCAGCCGTGCATCCACCGTGGTGTCGGTTCCCATGTCGGTGAGGCCATCAATCGGAGAGTAAGCCGCCAGCGACGCCTCAAGGGTGTCGGTGCGGAAGCCCGATGCGGAGATCTCGGCTTCATCCAGCGTCCGGACGATGGCGTCGGCGACCGCGACCGGATCGCCGGCGAGAGCCGCATGCACGGGATAGACCTGGCCGATGTCGGCCAGGTCGGTGTTGCACTGGACCACCCGCTTGCGCTTCAGGAATCCACCACGCGCCGCGGTGAAGACATTCATGGAGGCGCCGAAGGCGACCACACAGTCGGCTTTCTGGATCGCCTCGGCCGCCGGCGGCGTGGAGAGGCTGCCGAAGATCCCCAGATTGAAAGCCTCGCCCCGGAAGAGGCTCTGAGCCTTCAGTGTCGTCGCCAGGGGCGCGCCGATCCGCTCCGCCAACCGGATCAGGGCAGCCTTAGCCTCAGGGTTCGAGGCGCCGCGGCCGGCCAGCACGATGGGCGCCCGCGCCGCCGCGATGATGCCCACAGCGTTGTCGAAGGCGTCGCCGCCGGGCACGCGGCCCTGCGCCTCGGGCAGCGACCGCACCACCTTGTGGTAGACCACCTTCTCCTGCTGGAAATTGATCGGTACGTTCAGTGCAATGGGCCGCCGCTCCAGCACTGCACGGCGCAGAGCGCGGGCGAGGTCCTGGCTGAGCGTGGCCGGCGAGCGCAGCTGCTCGAACCCGGCACCCGTGGCGACGATCAACTCCCGCTGGGCACAGTCCTGTGGATGGCCGAGCACCTCGACGCTGGTATCGCCGCACACGAGCAGAATTGGCAGTTGCGCTTTTACGCCCTCGATGAGACTGGTCAGGGTGTTGGTCACGGCAGGACCGTGCGTGACGGTGGCGACGCCGGGCTTGCCGCTCACACTGGCGTACCCCAGGGCCATGAGCACGACGCTGGCCTCGGTGGCGGCCGCAACGTAATCGCCGTGGTGCTCGCGGATGAAATCGTCGACCATGTAGAGGTTGGCGTCGCCGATCACGCCGAATATCGTGTTGACGCCGTTGTCGCTCAGTGCCCTGGCCAACGCCGAATGGAAATAGACCGGCTTTTCGACCGCTTCGCTTACTTCGCTCATTCCGTTACCCTCGTTCCGATGCGCGCCCCCGCAGGCCTACCGCCCAGCGCAGACGATGGCTTTCTCTGTAAGGTTCCGCGCGGGCCGCGCTGACACCAAATTGGTTCCACCAGAACCGGATCGTCTCGTAGCGCTCATGCCAGCTCTTCATTTAGCTACTGCACGGTTATCGAAAGGGCAGGCAGCGGACCGACCTGGACAGACACTGTGTCACCCCGGACGAGGAACCGCTGCGTGGGAAAGCCAACCCCTGCGGGCGTGCCCGTGGAGATCACGTCGCCTGGCTGCAGCTCCACCGAAGCGGAGATCTCCGCGACGCAGCGAAGGATAGAGAAGATCATGTCCGCAGCCGTGGCCGACTGGCGCAGTTCGCCGTTGACCCAAGTCTGCAGGCTGAGGTCCGGACTTCGCAGTTCGGCGGAACTTAGAACGATCAGCCCGGGTCCCAGGGGCTTGAAGGCCGGATACATCTTGGATCCGACGACACCGGGGTCATGCGGTCCGCCCTTTTGAGCCGCCGCCCTCAGGACATCGCGGGCAGAAAGATCGATGCAGGCTGTGATCCCGGCGACCACGGTTGCGGCCTCCGACTCGGAGACCTTGCTCGCGCGGCGGCCGATAACCACCGCGATCTCACCCTCATAGTCCACCTGCCCAGGCGCTTCCTGAGGCAGCGGAACGCGGGCCCCGGAACCCACTACGACCCCCGGACGCGGCTCGCTGACGCGGAACACCAAGTCGCTAGGGATGGCGACGCCGACTTCGGTGGCGTGGGACTCATAGTTGAAGCCAACGAGGATCAATCGGTTCGGCGCCAGCGGAGGCAGAAAGATCTGGTCGACGGGATCGACTGGTCGGCCCGGGCGGGCGCACAGTTCGCCCACGCCATTGGCCTGAATCGCGGCGTCCAGCGTGAGATCGCCCTCGATCAACGACCATCCGGCGGGACCGGCGCGGACAACGCCCGCAGGGGTTTGAAAAAGCTGGGGAACGCTCATTGGGTTGGAACCCCGATATCCGGCCAGTAGTTGAGTTCGGGCATTACGCAGATCCAGAATTGTTGGTGGACGACATGAGAAAACGCTGACTAAGCCCGGCCTCAGGCTGGGGCGGCTACTCCGCTCCCTCCTCTGTCCAAACATTTTTTGCGCCGACACCGGTGCGAACCCGAGGGTTCCGCTCGGCATCTGGACTCGTAACGCGCCTTTCTTATGAAGCGTTACCAGAACATGATATGTTGTAAATTTTCCGGTGTCAACGCAGTCCGGGTCACCGTGTCGGTAACACGTGATGTGCTGGGTGAGCTCGGCGCGGACCACGGTGAACGAGGTGGAGCGGATCGTCTCGCTCTACCGGGACCGGTATGCGGGTGGAACGTGAAGCATTTCCACGAGCGGGTGGTCGAACGGCGAGGGCTTGCGGCGAGCTACGGATGGACCAAGAGCGTGCTGCATGCATCCGGTTCGGTGCGTCCGGCGCCCAAGGGCAAAGATTGCGTTGACACCCGCAAATTTACATTATATAATGCTCTGGTAACGTTCCATAAGAAAGGGCAGCGCTACCGGTCAGTGCAATCACTCAAGCGAGTATCACTATCATGTTCGTCGATACGATTGGGAATGAGACCGGGACGGCCGCCGGGATCGTCATGGCCCTGTTTGCGGAGTTCGTTGGGCGGGTCGACGATCAGCGCTTCAGCGAGGTGACGGACCTCTGCACGGAAACGTTCGAGATGGTGGGCCAACCCATGCCGGGCGTTGCGGCGCTCGCCAGGGCAATGCAGGCGCGCGCGCAATCAGGCCACCGCAGCCGACATTGCGTCGGATCGATCCGGGTGAAATCCGCCTCGGCAGAGATGATCGGCGCCACAGCCGTGGTGATATCGTATCGACTCGGCGACGGCGTCGCACCCGTCATGGTGGCCGACATGAGAGCCGAACTAGCTGCCTCCCCAGAAGGGTGGCGTTTTGCCCGTCTGGAAATATTGCCCTTTGCACCGGCAGCGCCGGTTGCCGCTCCAGCCTCACAGAAGGAGACAAGGGTCACTATGAAAGACTCAACAGTCCTCGTAGGCGAGCAAGGTGGCGACGCTCTGGTCTCACCGCGCGCCGTCTCACCCGTGAAGCTCGCCCATGTGGTCCTGCGCACGCGGTCGAATCTCAAGGCGATGCGCGATTGGTACGCTCTCGTCTTGAACGGCCGCACGGTGGGTGCCGGCGGCGACCGCGTCGTCGCATTTACCTATGACGACGAGCATCATCGCGTCGCGATCGTGCAGGATCCGAGCCTGGCGGAACGGCTGTCGCGCAGCATGGGTCTGGATCACGTCGCCTTCACCTATGCGAGCCTCGATGATCTCCTCGCCACTTACGAGCGGTTAAAGCAAGCCGGCGTGACGCCCTTCTGCCCGGTGAGACACAATGTGACGACCTCGCTCTACTACCTCGACCCCGACAACAACCGGGTTGAGCTTCAGGTCGACAACTTCACCGATATGGACGCCGCCAACGAAGAGGTGATCAAAGTCTCGGGCATCAATCCCGTCGGCGTGGAATTCGATCCGGACGACTATCTGACCCGGCGCCGAGCCGGCGAGAGCATGGAGAGCCTGCTCCGTCGAACGTGGGACCCTGAGCCGCCGAAGAAGGATCTGCTCGCCAAGGCTTTCAGTTCGTGACAGGGATGTTCAAGGCCCGGCCGCCGGGTGTGGTGACGCGACACGCCATCACCACCGGCGTCATCGACATCGGGGGAGAGGCGTTCGCCAATCCCGTTGAACCGGAAAGACCCCAGCATGCGTGAAGCAGTCATCGTCTCCATCGCACGCACCCCGATCGGCAAGGCCTATCGCGGGGCGTTCAACAACACCAACGGCGCCACCCTTGGCGGCCATGTGATCGCCGAGGCGGTCAAGCGCGCGGGCATAGATCCAGCCTCGATCGACGACGTGGTCATGGGCTGCGCTTTGGAGCAGGGCACCACCGGGCGCAACATCGGCCGCCAGTCGGCTCTGCGTGCTGGCCTGCCGAAAACCGTCGCCGGCATGGCCATGGACCGTCAGTGCTCCTCAGGTCTGATGGCCATCGCCACGGCCGCCAAATACGTCATCAACGATGGCGCCCCAGTGGTCGTCGGCGCCGGCCTGGAGTCGATCTCCCTGGTGCAGAACGCCCAGATGAACCTGGCGCGGATGGGCGACGACTGGCTGCGCGCGCACGTCCCCGAACTGACCATTTCGATGATCGAGACCGCCGAGGTGGTCGCCGAACGTTATGGGATCAGCCGCGAGGCCCAGGACGAATACGCCCTGCAATCGCAGCAGCGCACCGCCCGGGCCCAGGCCGAGGGCCGCTTCAACGCCGAGATCGCGCCTCTGACCAGCATCATGACGGTCACCAACCGCGAAACCGGCGAGGTCACGGAAAAGGAAGTCACCCTCGCCCAGGACGAGGGCAACCGCGCCTCCACCACCCTGGCCGATCTGCAGAAGTTGCAGCCGGTGTTCAAGGGCGGCCGCTTCGTCAAGGAAGGCAAGTTCGTCACCGCCGGCAACGCCTCGCAATTGTCCGACGGCGCCGCCGCGGTGGTGCTGATGGAGGCCAAGCAAGCCGAACGCCTGGGCCTTTCCCCTCTGGGCGCCTATCGTGGCATGGCCGTGGCCGGCTGTGGTCCGGAAGAAATGGGCATCGGCCCGGTGTTCGCCGTACCCAAATTGCTGGCCCGCAACGGCCTGAAGATGGACGACATCGATCTTTGGGAGCTGAACGAGGCCTTCGCCAGCCAGCTACTCTATTGCCGCGACACACTGGGCATCCCGGGCGACCAGTTGAATGTCTCCGGCGGCGCCATCTCCATCGGCCACCCCTATGGCATGACCGGGGTCCGCTGCACCGGTCACCTGCTGCTCGAAGGTAAAAGGCGGGGCGCCAAATACGGCGTGGTCACCATGTGCGTTGGCGGCGGCATGGGTGCGGCGGGGCTGTTTGAGATTTATTAGCTTAAGTCAGCGTTTTCTCATGTCGTCCACCAACAATCCTGGACCTGCGTAATGCCCGAACTCAACAACTGGCCGGATATCGGGGTCTCAACCCTAGGCCATGTCGCCATCGTCGAAATTCAGCGACCGCCTAACAACTTTTTCGATATCTCCCTCATCATCCAATTGGCCGAAGCCCTCGAGTGGGCTGATGTGACCTCTGACGTGCGGGCGGTCGTGCTCGCCGCGCAGGGCAAGGCTTTCTGTGCGGGCGCCAGCTTTTCCGGTGATGAAGGGGGTAATTCAGATACTGGACCTGGGGCGCTCTATCGTGAAGCGGTCCGTCTGTTTTCAACCCTCAAGCCCATTGTGGCTGCGGTTCAGGGACCGGCGATCGGCGGCGGACTTGGCCTCTGCCTCGTCGCCGACTTCAGGATCGCCGCACCCGAAGCGCGGTTTGCGGCGAACTTCGTGAAGATCGGGATCCACCCCGGGTTTGGCCTCACCCACACGTTGCCGCGTCTGATTGGCGTGCAGGCCGCCTCGAACCTGTTTTATACCGGGCGCCGGGTGGACGGTCCCGGCGCGGTCGCGTTGGGCCTGGCCGACGAGCTGGTCTCATTGGAAGATCTGCGGGCCCGGGCCATCGGGTTCGCGGATGAGCTCGCCGCGAACGCCCCGCTCGCCGTTCAGGCGACGCGGCGAACGCTTCGCGCCAACCTCGCGGCGGCGGTCAAGACCCAATCCGATTGGGAACAAGAAGAACAGGCCCGGTTGTTCAAAACCGCGGATTTTCGCGAAGGCGTCCGCTCCGTCCGAGAGCGTCGCCCCGGCCATTGGACTGCGGCCTGATCGGAGGATGGCGGTGACCGAGACCTACGAGCACGTGCTCTTCGATGTTGCGGACGGCCTGGCGACCATTACGCTCAACCGACCCGACAAGCTTAACGCCTGGACGCCGACCATGGAGGCGGAGGTCCGACACGCGACGCGGCTCGCCGATGGCGATGCGCAAGTCAGAGCGATCATCATCACCGGCGCGGGCCGGGGCTTTTGCGCTGGAGCCGACCTCAGTCCGTCGGCCAGCACGGTCCGGCCTTTGCCAGCTCCGCCGCCCGGCGAGCATCGCTTCCACTTCTTGCATCAGATCTCGAAGCCTTTGGTGGCCGCCATCAATGGGCCCGCCGCCGGCGTCGGCCTTTCGATCTCACTCTATTGTGACTTCCGCTACATGGCGGACAACACAAAGTTGACGACGGCCTTTGCGCGCCGGGGCCTCATCGCCGAACACGGTTCGGCTTGGCTGCTCCCCCGACTTATTGGCCCCCAAAACGCAGCTGATTTGCTGCTGAGCGGTCGAAACGTCTCGACCGTCGAGGCGGCGCAGATGGGACTGGTGCGGCCGCTGCCGGCCGACGGTTTTCTTGTGCGCGTGCGCGAGGTCGTGGCAGAAATGATTGGACTTAGTTCGCCGCGCTCGATGCGGGTCATCAAACAGCAGCTGCGACAAAGCCTCGAGCAGAGTTTCGCCGATGCCGCCACCCTGGCGGATCGGGAACAGGCGGCCAGCATGCAGAGCGCCGATTTCAAGGAGGGCTTCGCCGCCTTCCTGCAGCGTCGCCCTGCCGCGTTCACGGGCGCCTAACGGCGCGAAGGATGAGGTTTGTGCCCATGGATATATTTCGGCCCGATCTCCCCCATTGATCCCGCATTGACCTTCGCCAAGGCCACGCCACTACGGCCATGGGGCTGAAATACATGATCGCGACACACCCAAAAGCCAACCCAATTAACACCACCCAGCTGGATATCGCCGGAGATTCCATGAAGACGCCCAACAGCAGCCGCCACCTTGTCGATCCTGAGCTCTCGCGGTTTCTGGATCTCGTACCGGCGATTGAGCTGTCGGACGAAATTCTTCCTGCGGTCCGGAGGGGTGTATTCGCTTTTCCCAGCAACCCCGAGGTCTCCGCGAAGGTGGCGACCAGCAGCCATATCGTGCGCGGACCCGAGGGCGCGCCGCCCGTGGAGCTGATCGCCTACAGGCCCCTTGCGACGGAAGGCCGTCTGCCCTGCATACTCCACATCCATGGCGGCGGTTTCGTCGGCGGCCGGGCGGACGCGCAGGCCGGCGTGCATCAGGCCCTCGCGCTCGAACTCGACTGCGCCATCGTCACGGTCGAATACCGCCTCGCGCCGGAGACGCCCTTCCCCGGCGCTGTGGAGGACTGTTACGCCGCCCTTGCCTGGCTGTTCGAGCGGCCGGAAGCCGTCGGCGTCGACCTTGAACGCGTGGGGGTGATGGGGGAAAGCGCCGGCGGGGGGCTCGCCGCGGCGTTGGCGCTTCTCGCGCGCGACCGAGGCGAGTGTCCCCTCACCTTCCAGCATCTTCTCTATCCCATGCTCGATGATCGGACCTCGGCGGGCCTGCCCCTCGATCCGCACCCCTACGCTGGCGAGTTCATCTGGACACATCACAACAACCGCTACGGTTGGCGATCGCTGCTCGGCGCCGAGCCAGGATCCGAAGGCGTTTCGCCCTACGCCGCTCCCGCCCGGGCGGAAAGCCTTGTCGGCCTGCCGCCGACCTTCCTCTCCACTGGCGCTCTCGACCTCTTCATCGAGGAGGATATGGATTTCGCGCGCCGCCTTATACATGCAGGCGTTCCCGTGGAGCTGCACGTGTTTCCGGGTGCCTTCCACGGCTTCGACGCCGTCCCAGATGTGGACGTCTCGAACCGGGCGCGTCGAGACAGCCGCGCCGCCTTAAAGCGGGCGCTGCACCCAGCCCCAGCACGTTCGCCGGCCAGTTCAGCCGAAAACTCGACCACATAGAGAAGACAGAGGGGGCTTTGGACCCCCCCTATTTTCCCACCACTACAATTGTTGGAGGTTTTCATGGGCGAATGGACCTATGCGGATATCTGGGAAGAAATCGCGGCGGTCGTCCCACACCGGCCGGCGCTGATTCAAGGCGACCGTGTGGTTTCCTGGGGCGATTTCGACGGCCGCGCCAACGCCATTTCTGCCTTCCTACTGGAGGCCGGTCTCGGCCGCCAGTCGAAGATGGCCGCCTTTCTATACAGTTCGCCGGAATATCTGGAATCCTACTACGCCGCCTTCAAGGCGGGACTGGTCCCGGTTAACACCAACTATCGCTATGGCGACGAGGAGTTGATCTATCTGTTCGACAACGCCGATGCCGAGGCGGTCGTGTTCCATGCCACGTTCGCGCCGGTGCTCGACAAGATCCGTGGGCGCCTGCCGAAGGTGAAGGCCTGGCTGGCGGTCCCTCTGCCCGGCCACCCGGCGCCGGACTGGGCCACGGACTATCAGGCGGTCGCCTCGGCCGGCGCCCCACGAACCTTCGCGCCGTGGGGCCGGTCGGGCGACGACCTGCTCTTGATGTACACCGGCGGCACCACCGGCATGCCCAAGGGGGTGATGTGGCGCCAGGACGACTTGTTCAATGTGTCGGGCGGCGGCGGCAACCCGACCGAGAACCTGCCACCCCTGAAGACCCCGGCCGAGGCGGGCGAGCGCGCCCTGACCGCCGGGGTCGGCAAGATGCGGGGGCCGCGCCTGATGCTCGCCGCCGCGCCCCTGATGCACGCCACCTCCCAGTTCAACGCCCTCGGCGTTCTGACGGTCGGCGGAACCGTGGCGGTGCTGCCGTCCCAAAACTTCAGCGCCGCCGAGCTCTGGAGCGAGGTCGACCGACTGGGCGTCACCTTCATCGCCATCGCCGGCCAGGCCTTCGCCGCCCCGATGCTGGACGCTCTGGAGGCCGAACCCGGCCGCTGGAGCCTGGCCTCCATGCGCCTCATCCGCTCCTCAGGCACGATCTGGAGCCGTGAGAACAAGCAGGGCCTTCTGAAACACCTGCCCGCCCCCTGCGTGCTCTTCGACAGCCTGGGTTCGTCCGAAGCGTTGGGGATTGGAAATTCGCAGTCCGGCGCCGGCGCCGCGGCCGAGACGGCGCGGTTCATGGTGGGCCCCCATACGGCCGCCTTCACCGAGGACGGCCGGCGCATCGGGCCGGGCTCGGGCGAGCGGGGCCTGCTGGCCCTCGCCGGCTTCCTGCCCATGGGCTACTACAAGGATCCGGAAAAGTCGGCTCTTACCTTCCGCGAGTTTGAGGGTCGGCGCTGGTCGATGCCCGGCGATTTCGTCACGGTGGAGGCCGACGGCACCCTGAAGCTGCTGGGCCGGGGCTCGCAGGTGATCAACACCGGCGGCGAGAAGGTCTTCCCCGAGGAAGTGGAAGAGGCGCTGAAGCGGCACCCGGCGGTGTGTGACGCCGTGGTCGTCGGCGTGCCCGACCCGCGCTTTGGCGAACGGATCTGCGCCATTGTGGACCTGAGGCCCGCGGCGCCGGCGCCGAGCCTCGCGGAGCTCGCGGCCCATGTCCGCGAGCATCTGGCGGACTATAAGGCGCCGCGGGAACTGGTCCTGGCCCCCGTCGCCCGCTTACCGAACGGGAAGGTCGACTACAAGGCCGCCAAGGCTATGGCGATGGAGGCGTTGAAACTGTCGGCCTAACCTCCCCATCGGACCCGCGCCTTCGGAGCCGAGGTACCTCTCCGCAATGTCGAGGCCAAAAGTACGATAAGGAATCTTCTTGAAACGAATATCAAGCGTCGAAGAAATTGTACTCATAGGTAAAGCGCTCATATAACGCGCAGCGAGTGCGGATATCCCTCCGGTTGGCGGGACGTTCGTCAGAAGCGACGTCTGTCCCGCAAGAAAACAACCCGAAACCGGTCTTCAACCGGCGTAAATCGACCGATCAGGTGCCGTAACCCAGGATGGGATCCCAGAACGCGCAATGATGCTCCGCTGCAAATTGTGCATCGGTAAACGTGCTCAAACTGGGTACGTTCTCGGACAAAATGGCCGGCGCGCCGGATTGATTAGTGAATTGGGGCCAGGGTGAGTTCCCCGATCCGTTCGGATTGCCGGTCCGAGCGAAATTTGTCCAGGCAGCAACCAGCTCATCGGAGAGCATCGTCTCCTGCGCGTTGAGCGAACGCGGGTTGACTCCAAGCTGTCCACCGTGCCAATTCGAAAACAGGAACTGGAGATCGATGGTGTGTGACGCCAAGGGAACAAAGCCAGGCATCTCCGGGAAGTAATACGGCGCATTCTGGTAATTGAATTCGTACTGATACACCGGCACCGATTTGGCCCATAAATGCACGACATGCCGAGCCGTGCACGCAAGAAGCAGGTCTGTGCTGGCTGCACTGGAGGCCAGCTGCGGCGATGGGTATTTGGAAACCGGGTACTCGGCTAGCACCGCGTCAGCTGCTCCTGGCGGGTAGGAACTCCTGATGCTCGCCTCGTATTGCGCCGCTGTCATGGGCATCTGGGGCGGCCCGGAGAAATACTCCGTTATAGCGTTTGCGAAGGTTAGCTCGTTCTGCGTGTTTCCACCCATTATCGGCATTTTGTTGAACTGTCCCGTTGCGTAGGCCGTTTCCGCCGCGATCGGGATAATGGTGCCATCCACCATCGGGCCGGTCACGTACGGACCGCTTGCATTGGGCGTTCCTTGAAGCTGAAGAATCCGTGGGGCCGACAGCTTTCGCAGACACGCGGCAGCAGCAGAGTCCTCGCCTTGACAACCAGCAGCACGCGCAAACCCCATGCCGGCGGTCACTCCGACCGACAACGGAAGATAAAAGAGGCTGCCGGACACTGGAGCGCTCTGGAAGAGCGCCCGGTTGAATAATTTCGCGGCAAGCGGCGATAACAGGTTGGCTCCGGTGTCTAGCGCTCCTTCCGACTGTCCGCCGAGCGCGACTCTGCCGGGGTCGCCGCCAAAGGCCTCGATATTGCGCTGAACCCATTGCAGTACGGCCTGGATGTCCAGGATCCCGTAGTTGGCGAAGGGGTGGTTCTCACTATCCAACGCAGGATGCGCTAGAAAGCCGAATAGACCCAAACGGTAATTGAGCGTGACAACCACCGTGGGTGTCCCCAGAGGCCCACCCGTGGCGAGCTTGCTGGCGTCGTAGTCGTTGGATTCGCCATCAATGTTTCCGCCTCCATGGATCCAGACCAGGACCGCGTTCCCCCTGTCCCTGGCTCCACGTCGCGTCGTGAAGACGTTGAGATAGAGACAGTCCTCCGTGAGGCTGGAAGGGCCCGCAAACGCACCAAGCTCGGTAACCTGCGGACACGTGTGCCCAAATTTCGTCGCCTTGCGCGGTTCCGACCAAGGTTCCACGGGCTGCGGTGGCATCCAACGCAGCGCGCCGACCGGGGGAGCCGCGTACGGGATGCCTAAGAACTCAGATACTCCGTCCCGCACGAATCCACGAACGGGGCCATCCGCGGTCTTCACGACGGGTCCTTCCTCCCGCTCCTCATCCTGGTCCCAGGCCATCGCGGCAGTCGACAGTACGCCTGCTGCAAGCCAGGAGCCGAGCAGAAGCGCTCGGGTCATGGCTTTTCGAGGTGCGCTTGAAGCGAAGACAGTTTTTTCATGCTTTTTCATGGTGTCTCCTGAACGTTTGCTCTGTTTCAAACCCTCCTCGGCCCGAGCCATCCCTTCAGTCCGCGGGCCGGGTGTGCCGCACGATGAAAGCACCGGCTTGCTCGATCGCCTCGCGCCCTTGTTTGAGGATGGGATAAAAGAAGGGAAAGATGTGCACCATCCTTGGCCAGACCGTTAATGTGGTCTCGACCTCGTGGTGAGCTGCGAGCGTCGCCAATTGGGTTGAGTCATCCAAGAGCACTTCGTCCGAGCCCACCTGGATCAGGAGCGGCGGCAAGCCTTTGAGATCGGCCTTTAGGATCGTGGCGGGCGCCTTCGTCATATCGGTGCCGGCGAAGTAGAGCTGCAATACATGCAGCGCGCCGTCTCGGTTGATGACCGGGTCGACCGCCGCTTTGGTGCGTGTGGATAGTCCGTTCAATTCGTAGTCGACCCAAGGCGAGACGCAAACGGCGCACGCCGGCAGCGGCAGACCGGCGTCTCTCACGGCGAGCAAAGTGGCGACCACCAGATTGGCGCCGGCGCTGTCGCCCATGAAACTGATGTGCTTGGGAGCGATCCCTTGGTCGTTCAGCAAGTGGCGGTAGGCGGCAACGGCGTCGTCAAGCGCGGCCGGAAAGACATGTTCGGGCGCGAGGCGGTACTCGAGTAGCAGCGCACGTCCATTTACGACCTTGGCGATCTTCGCGGCCAGGTGCCGGTAGCTCTTCAAGGAGCCTCCCATGAATCCACCGCCGTGCAAGTAGAGCACCACGGAAGGGGCTTCGCCGCCGGAATTTAGCCATTCCGCGGGACAGCCGGCGACGGTCGTGGAAGCGACCTCGACGCCATCCGGCATTCCGAGGGATTGACCGAGCTCGTCATATGCCGCCCGCATCGAGGCTACGTCGGTCGCGCCTCCCATGCGCGCGAAGCGCTTCCGAACCTCATCCTCTTCCTTCCGCATAAATAGGTTCCTTCATTTCCTAGGAGAGCTACTCACAAGATAATTAAAAATCGACGGCCACCTTTATTCCGTAGGTGCGCGGCGGCGCATAAGCCACGACGATGTTGTTGGTCAGGCTGCCAGCCGTGCTAAGCAGCTTGTACTTCGTGTCCCCTGCGTTCTCCGCAAAGGCCTCGATCGACCAACGGCCAGCCGGTGGACGATAAAGAAGTCGCAGGTCGACGGTGTCATAGGCGGGCTGTATGTCGCCGGGCGGGGTCGCGTAGACGCGCAGGACCTGCCTGTCGGCCCAGTAGAAGCTGACGCCTGGCTCAAGGCTGCCGAGCCTGCCGAGCCCCCACCGATAAGACGCATCGAATGAGACGGTCCAGTCCGGGGCGAACACTGCGGGCCGTCCATCGAGATTTTGTAGACCGGCCGCAGAATTAACCGGATCAAGGGAGGTGTATCGGTTGTAGCGCGCGTGCAGATAGGCAACGCTTCCGCGGAGTTGAAGGTCGCGCACAGGCTTTGCCTGGAATTCGGCTTCAACTCCCCGTGTCGTCGCTGCTGCCGCGTTCGCGGTGATCAAGGTAGGCGCGCCCGAGTCCCCGATGCCGGTTTGCGTGACCTGCAGGTTCTTCTGGTTGTAGTCGAAGGCGGAGAAATTGAGCTGTAGGCGGCGGTCGAACAGCCGCATCTTCAAGCCCGCTTCGTAGGCCCAGATCGTCTCCGGATTAAAGGCTGGACCGTCGAGAGAATAGCCGCCCGCCTTGTAGCCGCGGGAGATCGTCGCGTAGAGAAACGCGTCCGGGTTCAGGGTATAGTCGAGCGTCACCTTGCCGGTCGGCGACGACCACGAACTGCTCGACGGAGTGACGAGGTTTGGGAACCCAGCTGTTCGGGCGTACTGCACCGCATCCTTCTGGTCCCAGGTGTATCGTAGGCCGCCGGTCAGGTTCAGGCGATCGTTAAGCGCATAGGTTGCCTGACCGAATAGGGCCTCGCTGCGGGACTTGATGTCGAGGCGCGGATTCGTAGATAGCAACACAGAACCGCTCGGCACAAAAAAGTTGAGTGCCGCGTCCGTGAAGCCCGCCTCGCGGAAATAGTAGGTGCCAACCTGCCAAGTCAGGCTCCCGCTGGACTCCGACGCCAGGCGCGCCTCGACTGAGTCCTGCTGCGCGTGCTGCAAAGCGAGGAGGCTCGTGAGCCTCGCCCCGGTCGTGTCGAGGTCTTGGAAAAAGCTGTAGCGCTGATCCCGGTGCGCGGCGATGACTGTCAATCCGGCACCGCCCAGACCGTGCCACTGGAGCTCGCCATTCACGCCAGTCTCTTTCACATTAAAGTCGGAGCGCAGGTCCTCGGAAGTGGCGAGGGGGATGTCGGGATTCGGGGGTGCGCCATAGCCGAACGGCGGCGGCGCCGTCAGGGCGGGATTCCCGTACCGGCCTTGCACCTGGGTCCCGGGCCCGCGGCCGCCGCGACGGGTGGTGTCGGTCCGCAGCATAATCTCGACGTCGTCGGTGAGCCGAATCCCTAGCTGCGCCCGAAACGCGTGAACATCAAGGTCGTCGAGGTCGTTGGTCCCATCGGGATAAAATAGGTTCTTCTCGTAGCCATTGTGGCGCTCGGTCACGCCGCTCACCCTCAGGGCCACGCGGTCGGTCACGAGTGGGATATTGATCGCGGCGCGGCCGCGCTGACGGTCGTAGTTGCCGAACAACACGTCTGCGGTCCCGCCGAACTCTGTGAAGTTCGGCGCGTTGGAGATCACATTGATGGCCCCGCCCGTCGCGTTTCGACCGTAAAGAGTCCCCTGCGGGCCCCGCAGCACCTCAATCCGGTCAACGTCGAAGAGGATCGATGAAACCGAAGTCGGCCGCGCAACGTAAACCCCGTCCACGTTGAAAGAGACCGAGGGGTCGCCGCCGACCGTTGTGTTCGGCTCGCCGCCGACGCTCCGGATCGAGAGGAAGGCCTCACCGGCCACGTCGTTGTAATGCATTGAGGGCGTCAGCTGAACCAGTCGCTCGACCGTCTGCACGTTCGCGCGATCAAGCGTCTCAGACGTCAAGGCGGTAATCGCGATCGGTATGGACTGCACCGAGGTTTCGCGGTGCTCTGCCGTGACCACGATTTCCCCCAGTGTCACGGGATCGTCCGCAACCTTCACGGCAGCCGACGGCGCGGTCTGCGCCGCCGCCGGGCGGGCCCCCGACAGCAGGCAGCCGATGCCGACGCAGGTGAACAAGGTGTAGCGTAGTACTTTGGCCATGATTTTCTTCCCCCTTGAGTTCTTTTGTTGCCGACCGGTGCGAATCCGTGAGGTTCTAACGCGGCTCTTCTTATGGAGCGTTATTGGAACATGATAAGTCGTAAATTTATTGCTGTCAAGGCGGTCGGAGCAGCGCACGGGGCGAAGTTGGCGCGTAATAGATCGCGGCTTCATTTGGGAAGATATCCGCCTCCGGGAGACCGACCGCGATGCCCTGTACTTGCGGAGGTGATCCGGCGGATGGGCGTTTCGGAGCAGACCTTCTACCGCTGGAAGAAGGTGTATGACGGGGTTTCGTCCGGGCCGAACTCGTCGGTGGACCTCAGTTCCCGGTGAAGGCGGCTTGGCGCTTTTCCTTGAAGGAAATCGTGCCCTCCCTGACGTCCTGGGTCTGGATCATCAGCGGCTGGATGTTGGCTTCGAAGTCCAGTGCCTGGTCATAGGTATGGCCGGGGGCGGCGTCGAACATGCGCTTGGCCATGGACAGGGCCAAGGTCGGGGCGTTGACGAAGCTGCGTGCCAGATCCAAGGCCTTGGGCAGCACCTCCGCCGTGGGCAGGGCGTAGAGCGCCAGGCCCAGGTCGCGCGCCTCAGACCCGCTAACGAAACGGCCCGAATACATGATCTCCTTGGCGCGCTGCAGCGGCAGGTAGCGCGTCAGCAGGAAGGCCGATCCCGCGTCCGGCGCCAGGCCGATGTGGCGGAAGGCGAACTGGAAGCGGGCGTTCTCGGCGCAGACCACCATGTCGCAGGCCAGGGCCAAGGCCCAACTCATGCCGATGCAGACCCCCTGCACCGCCGCGACCACCGGCTTGTTGGTCCCCGCCACCCCGCGGGCCATGCGATGCAGGAGGCGCATGCGGTAGAGCGAACCGCGCACCCCGTCGCCACCCCCCTCGCTGAGGTCAGCGCCCGCCGAAAAATTCGATCCCGCCCCGGTCAGGACGATGGCGCAGACATCGTTGTCATCCTGGGCCTTGAGGAAGGCGTGCTCGATCTCCGTGCGCATGCCCAAGGTGATAGCGTTCTTACGCTCCGGTTGATTGATAGTGATGACCGCGACGCCATCCTCGAAGGTTGTCTCGACCCGCATGCTCACTCCTCGTTGGGAACTACATGCCCTATCAATTTATAAAAGACCATGCGCACATAATAACTTGTAGCTTTGAGCTGTCAAATCTTGGTAGGCGGCTTGCCGGCGCTCAACGCCCGGTCGGCATGTCCTTGAATGGCACGTCCTTGTCGACGCGGATCTCGCCCGGCAGACCCAGCACACGTTCGGCGATAATGTTCTTCAGGATCTCGTCGGTGCCGCCGGCGATCCGCAAGCCGGGCGCGAACATCAGCGAGGTATGAAAGGCCGCGTGCAGCGGCGCGAGTTCCGGATCGTTGATGATCCCGTACTGATCCAGCATCTCGATGGCCGTGTTGCCGAGGTCCTGCATCTGCAGCGCCGAGACGATCTTGCCGATCGAACTCTCGGAGCCGGGCGTCTGGCCGCGCGACAGGGCGGTCATGGTGCGGTTGCGGGTGTGCTTCAGGCCTTCGGCGTGGACGTACCAGTCGGCGAGCTTTTCCCGCAGCGCCTGATCCTTCAACGCGCCGCCACCGTCGAGCCCGGGCACGGAGCGCGCGGCGTCGATGAACTCCCGCCAGCCCGCGCCGGTAGCGCCGCCCACCGCCAGCCGCTCGTTCATCAGGGTGACGAGACTGACCTTCCAGCCGTCGTCCACCGCGCCTAGCCGCTGGCTGTCCCTGACCCGCACGTCGGTGAAGAACACCTCGTTGAAGCCGGGGCCGCCTGACATCTGGTGGATCGGTCTCACCTCGATGCCAGGGTCATGCATGTCGACCCAGAACATTGTCAGCCCCTTGTGCTTGGGCGCGTTGGGATTGGTGCGACAGACCACAATGCCGAAGTCCGAGAAGTGGGCGCCCGTGGTCCACACCTTCTGGCCGCAGATCAACCAGTCACCGGAGCCGTCGCGGGCCGGCACCGCCTGGGTCCGCGCCGCCGCCAGGTCCGAGCCGCCCGAGGGTTCGGAAAATAACTGGCACCAAATCTCCTCGCCGCGTAGCGCCGGCCCTACGAAGCGGACCTTGGTGGCGTCGTCGGCGAAGGTCGCGACGGTCGGCACGCATATGCCGAGGCTGATCTGGAAGGGGTTCGGCGGGATCGGATGCTTGGCCTCTTCCTGGTTGAAGATCACCTGCTGGATCGGGGTGCCGCCCTGGCCGCCCCATTCCTTCGGCCAGGTGATCTGGGCATAGCCGGCGGCGGCCTTCTGGGCCTGCCAGGCCCTGGACGGGGGCATGGAGGCGCCGCCGCGTTCCAGATCGTCGCCGACGGCGCGCTTCGGGGCGTTGACCTCGAGCCACGCCCGGACCTGGCCGCGATAGGCTTCTTCTTCGGGGGTGTCGTTGAAGTCCATGATCTGAGAATCCCTTAGTCTGCGTTGCGCCGCTCAAGATGGCTGACCAGCCGCTCCTTCCAGACCCGCGGCGCGCCGGCCACGAGGCTGAGCTGGCGCGAGCGCCGGTAATAGAGGTGGCAGTCCATCTCCCAGGTGAAGCCGATGCCGCCGTGGGTCTGGATGTTCTCTTTGGAGGCGAACCAGAAGGCTTCCGAGGCGGCGATCCGCGCCGCGCTGGCCGCCACCGGCATCTCTGGGGCGTTGGTGTTGAGCGCCCAGGCTCCGTAGTAGGCGTTGGAGCGGGCGAGCTCGTTCTTGACGTACATGTCCGCCAGCTTGTGCTTGATCGCCTGGTAGGAGGCGATGACCCGGCCGAAGGCGTAGCGCTCGAGCGCATAGGCCTTGGCCATCTCCAGGCACTTGTCGGCGCCCCCGCACTGTTCGAACGCCAGCAGCACCGCGGCCCGGTCGAACACCTGTTCGATCAGCACGAAACCCTCGCCCGCGGCGCCCAGCCGCTGGGCTGACGCGCCCTTGAAAGTCAGCTTTGCGGCGTCGCGGGTAGGGTCCAGCGTCGTGACCGCCTCGCGAGTCACGCCCTCGCCGTTCAGGTCGACGAGGAACAGGCCCGGCTGGCCGTTCTCCTTGGCGAGCACCAAGCACAGGTCGGCGATATCGCCGTCGGTCACCGGGATCTTCACGCCCCACAGCCTGCCGCCGGTGACGCTGGTCTGGACGCTGGCGGCCGTCAGCACCCCAGGCCCTTCGGAGGTGGCGACCGCACCGATCACCTCGCCCGCGGCGATCTTCGGCAGGATGTCGGCCTTCTGCCGGTGGTCGCCGGCCAACTGAATTGCTTCGGCCAGGAAATAGACGGTCGAGGCGAAGGGGATCGGCGCCACCGCGCGGCCGAGTTCCTCGGCCACCACGCAAAGTTCCAGGTGGCCGAGCCCGAGGCCGCCGAACTGTTCCGGGATCGCCGCGCCCAGCCAGCCCTGTTCGGCCACCGCCTTCCACAGCGGGTGGTCAAAGAGCCTGGCCTTGTCGTCCAGTACCTGCCGCACGCGGCGGGTCGGCGCGTTCGCTTCCAGGAACTTGCGCGCCACGGACTTGAGGAATTTCTGGTCGTCGGAGAAATCGAAATTCATGCGCTGGGTGTCCTGCCGTTTTCTCGTCGCGAGTTCAGACCCGCTCGATAATGATTGCCGGCGCCATACCGCCGCCGGCGCACATGGTGACCAGTCCGCGTTTCGCGCCACGACGCTCCAACTCGTCGACCATGCTCCCGATCAGGATTGCCCCGGTGGCGCCGATTGGGTGGCCGAGCGCCATGGCGCCGCCGTTCACATTGACCTTCTCGCGGTCGAGCCTCAGGCCGCGGATGAACTTCTCGACGACCACGGCGAAGGCTTCGTTGATCTCCCAAAGATCAATGTCGTCGACCGAGAGGCCGGCCTTGGCCAACACCTTGCGGGCGGCAGGGACCGGAGCGTTGAGCATCAGGGTGGGGCAGTCGCCGACGTTGGCCATGGCCACCACCCGGGCGCGGGCCTTGAGACCGTGTCTGGCGGCATAGTCCGGGGAGGCGAGCAGCACCGCCCCAGCGCCGTCCACGACGCCCGAGGAGTTCCCCGCGTGGTGGCAGTGCCGGATCTTCAGGCCCGGATAGACTTGATTGATCAGACCCGCGAGGGTCGTGCCCTTCTCGTCCAGCGGCACATTGGCCATGGCCTCGAACGACGGCTTCAGGGCCGAGAGGCCCGCCATCGTAGTCTGCGGCCGCGGAAACTCCTCGCGGTCGAGGGCGACCGAGCCGTCCTCTCGATAGACCGGCGTCAGCGACTTTTCGAAGTGCCCGTTGCGGATGGCGTGGTCGGCGCGCTGCTGGCTGAGCAAAGCGAGTTCGTCAAGCGCCTGGCGCGAAATCCCTTCCATCGTGGCGATGGCGTCGGCGCAGACGCCCTGGTTCGACTGCGGGTGTCTGGCGCGCAGTCTGAGATTGCCGCTATCCAACAGCATGGGCCCTTCGTTGGGGTCGCGTGGCGGGGCGCTGGAGGCAGTGTATGACATCATCTCGGTCCCGCCGCCGATCACCAGCTCCTCCATCCCCGACATGATCTGGGCTGCGGCCAGGTTCACCGCAGTGATTCCGGAACCGCAGAAGCGGTCGAGGGTGACGCCCGAGGCGCGCACGTCGTAGCCGGCGTCGAGCGCCGCCATCCGGCCCAGGTCGGCGCCCTGCTTGCCGCGCTGGGCGGAGGTGCCCCAGATGATGTCGTCCACCTCGGCGGTGTTGAGGCGGTTGCGCTCGGCCAGCGCCTTCAGGACGGTCGCGCCGAGGTGCTGGGGATGGTGGCCGGCGAGAGCGCCCTTGCCGACCTTGCCGATGCCGCGGGGCGTGCGGACGGCGTCGATGATATAGGCTTCGGGCATTGGGGGCTCCTTATAAAAAGGGTTGGCTCAAATCAAAAGGGCAACTGTATTTCTAGGCCTTGAGGTCCTGGAAGCGCTTGCCTTCCGAGACCAGTTTTTCGAGCAAGGACGATGGCTTGAACTGCTCGCCCATGGTCGCCTGGAACGACTTCATCTTGGCCAGCACCTTGTCGAGGCCGACCTGGTCGCCGTACCACATCGGCCCGCCGCGATAGACCGGCCAGCCGTAGCCGTTCTCCCAGACCACATCGATGTCCGAGGCGCGAAGGGCCTTGCCTTCTTCGAGGATCTTCGCGCCTTCGTTGATCATCGGATAGATAGTCCGCTCCAGGATTTCCTCGTCGGAGATTTCACGCGGATTGCCCCCCGATTTGGCGACGAAGTCTTGGATGATCTTCTCGGTTACCGGCGACGGGATGGCGTTGCGAGCTTCGTCATAATCGTAATAGCCGGCGCCGGTCTTCTGGCCGCGGCGGTCCATTTCGCATAGCAGGTCGCGAACCGTTTCACCCTTGGACTTCTCCTTTACCCAGCTAATGTCGAGCCCGGCGAGATCGGTCATAGCGAAGGGGCCCATCGGAAAGCCGAAGTTGTAGAGCACCCGGTCGATGTCCCAGGGCATGGCGCCCTCGAGTATCAGCTTCTGAGCTTCGCGCTGGCGCTGGAGGAGCATGCGGTTGCCGATGAATCCGGGGGTGACGCCGGCCAAAACGGCGATCTTGCCGATCTTCTTGGCCAGCTTCATCGAGGTAGCGATGACGTCCTTGCCGGTATGGTCGGCGCGGACGATCTCCAAGAGCTTCATGACATTGGCGGGCGAGAAGAAGTGCAGTCCGATCACCGCTTCTGGTCGCCTGGTCACCGAGGCGATTTCGTCGATGTTCAGCGCCGAGGTGTTGGTGGCCAGGATCGCGCCCGGTTTACAGATCGCGTCGAGCTTTTCGAAAATGTCCTTCTTGATGTCCATGCGCTCGAACACCGCCTCGATCACCAGGTCGACGTCGGCGAAGGCGTTCATGTCCAGCGACCCGGTGATCAGGCAGGCGCGCTGCTCGACCTGTTCGGCAGTGATGCCGCCGCGCTGGGCGGTGCGCTCGTAGTTCTTGCGGATGGTGGCCAGGCCCCGGTCCAGCGCGTCCTGCTTGACCTCGACGACGGTCACCGGGATTCCGGCGTTGGCGAAGTTCATGGCGATGCCGCCGCCCATGGTGCCGGCGCCCAATATGCCGACTGTGTTGATCGCGATCAGCGGAGTGTCTTCGGGCACGTCGGGGATCTTGTTGGCCTGGCGCTCGGCGAAGAAGGCGTAGCGCTGGGCGGCGCTTTGCGGGCCGCTCAGCAGCTCCACGAACAGCTTGCGCTCGACCTTCAGCCCTTCGTCGAACGGCAGGTTCACCGCCGCTTCGATGCAGCGGATGTTGTATTCGGGGGCCAAAAACCCGCGGAACTTGCGGGCAGAGGCCTTGCGGAAGGCGGCGAAGATCTCGGGATGGGCGCGGTCGGCTTCGACCTTGTCGGATAGCTCGCGGACCTTCTTCAGCGGCCGCTCCTCAGCGACGATCTTGCCGGCGAAGGCGAGGACCCCCTCACGCAGCTTGCCTTCGTCGACGAGTTCATCAACCAGGCCCATGGCCAGGCAGGCCTTGGCTGGCACATGCTGGCCGCTGGTCATCATTTCCAGCGCCCTCTGGGCGCCGACAATCCGTGGCAGGCGCTGGGTGCCGCCGGCGCCGGGCAACAGGCCCAGATTGACCTCGGGCAGGCCGCATTTTGCCGAGGGTACGGCCACACGATAATGGCAGGTCAAGGCGACCTCCAGCCCGCCACCTAGAGCCGTGCCGTGGATGGCGGCGACCACCGGCTTGGGCGAATTTTCGATGATCGACTGCACTTCGGATAGGGTGGCGCCCTTGTGAGCGCCCCCGATTTCGGTGATGTCCGCGCCGGCGATAAAGGTACGGCCGTCGCAGATCAACACCACCGCCTTGACCATAGGATCAGCGATCGCCTGGGCCACGCCTAAAGCCAAGCCGTCGCGCACCCCGTAGGACAGGGCGTTCACCGGTGGGGAGTTCAGGGTCAGGACGGCGAGGTCGCCTTCGACGACTAGATCGGTCACGGAATTGATGTCGGCCATGGCGCTTCCTCTGAGTATCTCGATTGGGCGCGAGGTTCTGTCGGCCCCAGTCCCGAATTCAAACAGTTGTTATAGAGCCCCGGATCCTTTTATCGGGTTGAGAATTGTCAGCGCGGGGCCATGCGGATGGCGCCGTCCAGGCGTACGTCCTCGCCATTGAAATAACCGCATGTGATCATGGTGTGGGCGAGATGGGCGTATTCCTCTGGCAGGCCGAGCCGCTTGGGGAATGGCACGCTGGCGGACAGCCCGGCCTTGAGTGCCGCGGGCGCGCGCGCGAGCATTGGCGTATCGAAGATCCCGGGTAGGATGGTGTTGACGCGGATGGCCTCGCTTGAGAGGTCGCGGGCGACGGTCAGTGTCATACCGACGACGCCGGCCTTAGAGGCGGTATAGGCTGCTTGGCCGATCTGGCCGTCTTCGGCCGCCACCGACGCAGTATTGACGATCGCGCCGCGATCTCCGTCGGCCAGGGCGTCAAGGGTCAACATGCCGGCTGCGCTTTTGGTGATACAGCGGAAGGTGCCGATCAGGTTGATCTGGACGATCCGTTCGAAGTCCTCGAGCGGGTATTGTTTGATTTCGCCGCTCTGCTTGTCGCGCGAGACGGTCTTCGCCGAAGCGCCGGCCCCGGCGCAATTGACCAGGATGCGCTCCTGGCCGATGGCGGCCCGAGCCTTGGCGAAAGCGGCGTCGACCTCCTCGTTCGAGGTGACATTGACCAGGCAGAACACCCCACCGAGCTCCCGAGCCACGGCCTCACCGCGTTCGGCGTTGAGGTCGAAAATGGCGACCCTGACCCCGTGCGACGCCAAAAGACGGGCCGTGGCCTCACCGAGCCCTGACGCGCCGCCGGTGATGACGGCGGAAATGGTTGAATCGAGTTTCATGGGTCTATTCCTGCAGTTCAGCGGTGAGCAGCTTGACTTGCCGTGTTCGCCCCTGACTTATGTCTCGTTATACTGACATGATAAAACGTAAATTCATTGTTGTCAACGCGACCCAGGTCACCCTCTATGAGAGCACGAGCATCGACTATCGGAAGCCAACCTGCGCCGCGCACGGGAGCACCTTGTAGCGATTAAACAGCGCATTGCCGTGGCGCGTTCTGTTTTGCGGATGAGTTTGACGCCAAAATCAAGGTCCCCCGTAATCGCACCCCAAGGTGCTTCTCGAGGCTCTGCACCAGGCCACTCACGGTCCTCTTCGACAACTGCAGGGAATTTCCCGCTTTGGTGAATCCGCCCAGCTCGACGACGCGGGCGAACGCTTGCAGGGCCATCAGTCAATCCATTGTCCCCGCACCCCCGGACAGTGATTCCGCTTTCTGCGCGTTTATCCCTGTCCCGTTACCAATGATACTGCAGCCATCAAGGAGTCATGCATGAACGTCATTTCCGTCATTGTTGGCAGTACCCGCGAAGGCCGTTTCTCGGAGAGGCCTGCCCACTGGATTTTTCAGCACCTCAGGAAGCGGGCTGGAATCGACGCGCGGCTGCTCGACCTTGCACGCGCCGCTGCGACCGGGCGAACGGTCCATCACCTGTTCACGGGGTACCTGGTCGCAAAGGCAGACGAGATCAAGTTGCTGCGCGAAACCTTCAACCCGCTGGCGATGGCGCAGGCGCAACTGCCGAATGGCGTTGCCGATATCGGACCGCCCGGCGACGAAGTGCACTCCTTCTGAAGAGCGCACAACTGCAGACTACCATTGTGAACGCGCGACGGGACGGAGAGTGACTATGGCAAGCAGGCAACTGAAGCTGAGGTGTCCCGGTTCGATCTGCTCGCGCTCGCCGACATCAAGCGGTTCGTCAACGCTGCGACACTTCCGGCCGAAGAGCGGTTGGCAGCGGAGATAGATGCCTTCTGGCAGGCCGCGAAGCGGCCGGCCTTTCCTGCGTTGCACAGCCACGCCTTCAAGGCGGGCTACAGCTAGCGCCGCCCAGTCGAGCGCAGCACCTTTTAGCGAGTGGCCCGCCTTCGTCACGCGTTTGGCGCAATCGCGGGTGATTAGTATCGCCAAAGTACGGGGCCGTGCGCGCGGACACGGAAGCGAACTGGCTCTCGCTTGCGATATCCGTTTTGTAAGCCGCGAAAAGGCGATCTTCGCGCAGATCGAAGTCGGTTGCGCAGTTGTGCCGGGGGGTGGCGCAACAGAATGGCTCACGGCCCTGGCCGGTCGATCACGGGCACTGGAAATCATTGCGGGGGCGGACGATTTCGCATGGGTCACCACGGTCCGCGAATCGATCGCGTGCGCGTCAGAATTGCTATTGCCAAATCTACTGCGATTCAGATCCTGCTAGCTCATGGGCGCTACGAGGGTCGAGAACCCCCAGTTTACAGTCAGGGTAAACGGTTGGCGCATCAAACAGCGCACACCGGACAGTGGGGGTGCGGCGAACACCCTCGTATTGAAGCGTTAGCATAGGTAGACTGACACAGTGCGCCGCATAGTCATCCTCCTCTGTCTTATTCTGAGTGCGAGCATCGCGTCCGTGCCTGCCGGCATGCTGCATGCGCATATGGAAGCGAATGATGATGATGTGACCGTGCACGGTGGCCATTTCCATGAGCACGAAGACGAAGACTCGCACTCGGGCCCCCATGTGATCGACCTGCAGGCGGCCGCCGCAGTCAGCGGCGTGCATCACACACCGCTGCTCATGATGATGTCCTTGGCGGCGGTGATCTGGATTCTGTGCCCATTGCTAGTGTCGGTTCTCCTTCCGGTTTCTGCTTTCGTTTGTTCAGCGCCTAGTAAGCAATCCTTTTGGCGCCCCCCGCTGCGGGGACCTCCGCTTCCTCTCGTATAGACCTGTATCCCTTCGATCGTGGGTATCGCGCCGTTGTGCGCGCGACGCGGAGCTAGGCTTTGGGGCCTTTGGCATCCGCGATGAATCTTTAGCGATTCAAGATCGATGGCGTTTAGCTCGAGAGAATTGATGGTAGGACGACATGAATTATCGAATCCGGTTGACCGGCGCAGCGACTTTGCGCCGACCAGCCACCGTTTGCGCTCAATTTGCGTGGCCGATATTCAGTTTCTGCATGGCAACAGCGGCACTCGCTGATCAGTCCCCCTCGTTTCCTGAAGTCGTGCGCCAGGCGGAGCGATCATCGCCTCGCCTGATGGAGCTTGAAGCGAGCATTGATGCCGCCGACGGCCGATCGAAACAGGCAGCGGCTTGGCCCAATCCGGTTGCCGGCGCCGAGGTAGAGGACATCGCCGGCACCGGCGCCTATCGCGGCACGGCGCAGTCGCAAACCACACTCACGATTAGTGAGCCGTTGGAATTCGGCGGGCAGCGCGGGGCCCGGGCTGCCGCGGGGCGCGCGAATTTAGACGTGGCACGAGCGCGCGGCGTACAGCAGCGAGCGGACTTCGGTTTCGATCTCGCGGTGGCCTTTGCTACCGCCGAGGCCGCTCAGAGTCGAGTGGATCTCCTGGCGCAAGACTCCGACCGGGTCCAGGAGGACTTGCGAATCGCGCACGCGCTGGTTGCTGCGGGTAAAGAAGGCGAGCTGCGCGTAGTGCAGATTGACGCCGCAGTCGCGGCCGCCGAGGCGGAGCTGGCCTCGGCCCGTGCCGAGGAAATTGCCGCCCTTACGCGGCTGGGCAGCCTGGTGGGTGTTGAGAACAACTACACCAGCGTGAGGCCTTCGCTGTTGCTGACCGCCAATCCCGTGCGCGCCGAGGCCTTAGATGCCACTGAGTCACTCACGGAACCCACCATTCAAACCGCGCAAGCAGATCGCGAATTCGCCGACCGCCGACTGATCGTTGAACAAAGGCGTGCCATTCCCACCCCGTCATTGTCGGTCGGTGTACGCAGGATTGCCGGGGATGATGCAACGGTATGGGTCGCCGGCTTCTCGATTCCGATTCCCTTGTTTGATCGCAATCGCGGTGAGATCGCGGCGGCACACGCGGACGTCCGGGCAGCGGACGCGAGGTTGAACGCTGCGCGGCTCGAGGTGGCTGCACAACGCCGCGCCGTCGCTGCGCGAGTCATTGCTACCAACAGTCGTCTTGCCGCCACCGAGCGGGGAGAAACCGCGGCGCGCGAGGCCTACAGGCTGGCGCGGATAGGGTACGAAGCCGGCCGTACGCCGCTCATCGAGCTGCTGAGCACGCGGCGTGCGTTCACCGACGCGCAGCTGCATTCGCTCGATGCTCGACTCGCTCGCGTTGAGGCCGAAGCTTCCCTTGCCCGCCTCGCGGGCCGCATTCCTTTTGTTGAGTAAAGAATCATGAACCAGACTTTTAAACGCTCCCAGTGGCTGATGTTTGCCGGTGCTTTGCTCGTTGCGTGCGCCACAGGTTTTTTCATCGCAAGACTCACCACCTCGGCGGCCCCGCCGCCTGTTGCCGCAGAAGCCTCGACAAGCACTAAAGCAAGCGACGAGCTCAAGGTGTCCGACGAATCGCTCAATACGATGGGCATCTCGTTGGAAACGGTCGCACCCAGCGATTTGACCGCGGAAGTCCGGGCGCCCGCCACCGTCGTAGCTGCCGTCAACGGCCAAGCGGTGTTGAGCGCTCATGCTGCCGGCACCGTGATTCGTCTTTTCAAGCGATTGGGCGATGCGGTCAAGGCGGGTGAGACACTCGCAGTAGTTGAAAGCCGCGAGGCGGGCGCGATGGCCGCGGATCTAACCACCGCGGAGTCCAAGGTAGAACTGGCCCGCTCGGTTCTCGAGCGTGAGCAAAGCCTATTCGACCAAAAGGTCACGCCGCGCCAGGATCTCGACACGGCCAAGATGCAATATGCCGCCGCAGAAGCCGACCGCAAACAGGCGCGGGCCGCCGCTGCCGCATCGGGTGTCACAAGTGATGGCCGGTCGATCGCCATTACCAGTCCCATGGCAGGACGCATCACGTGGTCCAAAGCGGAATTAGGGGCCTATGTCGAGCCGACCACCGAACTTTTTCGTATCGCCGATCCCCGCTATGTCCTGATTGAAGCGACGGTGCCCGTGCTCGACGCGAAAAAAATTGCCGCCCGCGATGCGGCAAAAGTCATCACCTCCGCCGGGGACAGTTTGAATGGGGTGGTGATATCGGTCACACCGACGCTTGATCAGCAAACCCGATCCGCGACTGTCACGTTGTCGATCTCCCCCGGCCAATCACCGCCAACGCCGGGAGAGTACGCGCAGGTGCGCATGACGACGAAGGCCGCCAAAACGCAAGGCTTCGCGGTAGATGACGAGGCCGTTCAAAACTTCGCGGGTCAGGCCGCTGTGTTCGTACGGACCACGACCGGCTTCAAGCTCTCGCCGGTGACAATAAGCGCGCGCAGTGGTGGCCGCGCTTGGGTGGTGTCGGGCCTGAAGGCAGGCGATGTCATCGCCGGCAAGAATGCATTCTTGCTCAAAGCCGAGATGGGTAAAGGCGCGGGAGAGGAAGAATGATCACCGCTATCTTGGCGTTTTCGGTACGCGGCCGCTGGATCATCGTGCTGCTCGCCGTGCTGATCGCCGGCGTCGGCGCATGGCAACTCTCGATCCTGCCCATTGATGCCTTGCCCGACATCACCAACAAACAAGTCCAGATCAACACCGTCGCTTCGACCTTGGGGCCGGTCGAAATCGAAAAACGAGTGACATTTCCGATTGAAACCGCGCTGTCCGGTTTAGCCGGAGTGGAAAGCACCCGCTCTTTCTCGCGAAATGGCTTCAGTCAGGTCACGGTCATCTTCAAAGAAAGCGCCAATTTGTATTTCATGCGTCAACAGGTGGCGGAGCGGCTGGCGCAGGCCAAAGGGAGTCTGCCCGACAACGCGCAGCCGCAAATGGGTCCCGTATCGACGGGGCTGGGCGAAATCTACATGTACACGGTCGAGTTCGTGCACCCTCAAGGGAAAGGTGCACCCGTGAAGGACGGGAAGCCCGGCTGGCAGAGTGACGGCACGTTTCTCACCGATACCGGCGAGCATCTCGTGGACGAGATCGCCCGCCTTGCATACCTGCGTACGGTACAGGACTGGATCATCCGGCCTCAGCTGCGCAGTGTCGGGGGGGTTGCCGATATCGACTCGCTCGGGGGGTACGAAAAGCAGTATGTCGTTGAGCCCGACGCCACCAAATTATCCGCTTACGAAATTTCCTACAGTGAGCTCGCGCGAGCGCTCGAAGCGGGTAATCTCGCGGTGGGTGCAAACTACATTCAGCGCGCGGGCGAATCTTACCTGGTTCGCGCCGATGCGCGGTTCCATTCGGTGGACGACATCGAACGCGCGGTGATCGGGACGCGCGCCGGCGTGCCTTTAACGGTAAAAGATGTCGCCAGAGTTCTCGTCGGTGGAGAGCTGCGCACGGGGGCTGCGAGTAAGAACGGCTATGAGGTTGTAATCGGCACGACCCTCATGCTGGTGGGCGGCAACAGTCGCACCGTGGCACGGGCCGTGAATCTCAAACTCCATGATGTCGTTAGAACGCTCCCCAATGGGATCATCGCCAACGTGGCGCTCGACCGGTCAGAGCTGGTGGTCGCGACAATTACGACCGTGGGTGAGAATCTTGCGATCGGCGCCCTGCTTGTGATCGCGACGCTGTTCTTGCTGCTGGGCAATGTGCGCGCCGCGCTCATCGCGACGCTCGTGATCCCGCTGTCATTGCTCATGAGCGCGGCTGGCATGAACGCGCTCAAGATCTCCGGCAACCTCATGAGTCTGGGAGCGTTGGATTTTGGTCTCATCATCGATGGCGCGGTGATCGTGGTCGAGAACACGTTGCGTCGTATCGCCGCGCGGCAAGCGACCGCGGGAAGAATTCTCAACGAACCGGAGCGCCTGGAGGAAGTTGTCGCCTCCTCCCAGGAAATGATTCGGCCCAGTGTCTACGGTCAAATCATCATTTTCTTGGTATTCATCCCCTGTCTCACGTTTCAAGGTGTGGAAGGCAAAATGTTTTCCCCCATGGTGATTACGTTGATGCTGGCCTTAGCTTCGGCGTTCATCTTGACGCTGACCTTTGTGCCGGCTACGGCCGCATTGCTGATCCGAGGTCGAGTGTCGGAAACGGAAGTGCCGCTGATCGTCCGCGCCAAACGGCTCTACGAGCCCCAGCTACGGCGCGTGATCGCCAAGCCCTATCCCATCATCGCCGGCGCGTTCATCCTGTTCGCAGGCGCCGCCGTGACTTTTGCATTCGTGGGCCAGGTTTTTATGCCCACACTGGATGAACAAAACTTCAATTTGTCATCGGTGCGCATCCCGTCAACCTCGATCGGCCAATCGGTAGAAATGGATCTTCCGCTGGAGCGTGAGATTTTGAAGCTCCCCGAAGTCAATCTAGTGTTCTCCAAGACCGGAACCGCGAACCTCGCCGCCGACCCGATGCCGCCGAATGCGTCGGATAACTACGTCATGTTGAAGCCTAAAAACAAGTGGCCCGAGGGCATCCGCACCAAAGATCAAATCATTGACCGCATCGAGCAGATGACGGCGACCATTGTCGGCAATGCATACGACGTGACGCAACCGATACAGATGCGTTTCAACGAACTCATCGGCGGCGTACGAAGCGATGTCGCCGTCAAGATCTATGGCGATGATCTGGAGCAAATGGCAGACACGGCACGGCGAATCGAAGCGCAATTGCGCAAAGTGCAGGGGGTGAGCGGTTTGCGGACCGCACAGACTCATGGGTTTCCGACGTTTGACATTCATTTTGATCGCGACGCGATTGCGCGCTTCGGTCTAACGCTGGAAGAGGTGGCCGGCACCGTCGAGGTGGCGCTCGGCGGCTCGCCGGCGGGGCTTCTGTTTTTTGGCGATCAGCGTTTTCAGATCGTCGTGCGCACGGCGACTCTGCAGCGCAACGATGTCGAGGCAATCGGTGCAATCCCGATCATGTTGCCACGCACCGAAAACGGTCTCCGCGGGTCGATACCGTTACGGCAGATTGCGCGTTTCGAGACTTCGGAAGGGTTGAATGAGATCAGTCGCGATAATGGGAAACGCCGAATCTATGTCGAAGCAAATGTACGCGGTCGCGACTTAAACTCGTTCGTCGCCGAGGCGCAAGCGTTGATCGACAAGCAAGTGAAATTACCGCCTGGATCGTGGCTGGAATGGGGCGGACAATTTCAAAATCTGCAGGCGGCGAAAGCACGTCTGATGCTGGTGGTGCCGATTTGTCTCGTGCTGATCCTCGTGGCATTGTATATGTCGTTACGCAGCGTAGCACTCTCATTTGTGGTATTTACCGCTGTGCCTCTGGCGCTTGCGGGCGGCGTGTTTATGCTTGGGCTTCGGGGTATTCCGTTCTCAGTCTCCGCCGCGGTCGGATTCATCGCCGTATCGGGCGTCGCGGTCCTGAACGGACTGGTTCTCATGGCCTCCATTCGCCACAAGCTCGAATTGGGTTTGGAAACGGGTGCAGCGATCGTCGAAGGATCTCTCGAGCGTTTGCGTCCTGTGCTGATGACAGCCCTGGTGGCGTCCCTCGGTTTTGTGCCCATGGCGCTGGCGACTCGAGCCGGCGCGGAGGTGCAACGGCCGTTGGCCACCGTTGTCATCGGCGGCCTCATCACCTCGACGATACTAACCCTGTTTGTGTTGCCCGCGATTTGCGGTCTCGTTCTCCGACGACATCAGCTTAAGCATCCGCGTGGACTCCTGCGGTCGGAGGCGCACATCTGATGCTTGAAAAGACAGGCAACAGGCAATTGCGCTCTCAATCGCGATTCTGCCTTCTCAAGAAAAGGCGTTGGCTCTCGTATCAATGGTCATGCCGATGATGGACATCGGGATAGTGCGGGTGAACGTGCTCGGTCGGTTCGTGCAGCCCGTACATGAGCAGGTACGGGCCGATGGCGCCGCCAAAGGCGATGGCTCCGAGCAACCACAGCACATCGGCGCCCCGGGGGCGGACGATGCTCGCTCGTCCCAGACCAATTGCGCGCGCCGTGAGCACGACGCTGAGGCCGACGCCGGAACCCGTCCTAAACGCTCGAGACCCACTACCGGGGGTCAGTTAGGTTAGTATTTGCTCAGTCAGATCCTCTCGTAGTACACCGACGAAGGCCGTGAGGGAATCTCAATGAAATATTGCATCCCAAGACTGCTCCTCGCGCCGTTGCTCGCTCTCTGCGGCGTGGCCGCCGGGCAAGAATCCTCTGTATTGTCGCTGAAAACCCACATCGCCCTGCCGAATGTCAACGGACGCATCGATCACTTAAGCGTCGACGTGAAGGGCCAGCGCCTCTTTGTGGCTGCCGTCGATAACCACACGCTCGAAGTAATTGATCTGAAATCCGGCCAACGAGTCCACACGATTGCCGATCTGGCCGAACCACAAGGAGTGTTCTACGACGCCTCCACCAATCGTCTGTTTGTTGCCTGCGCTCTTGACGGCATTGCGAAAATCTTTGACGGGTCGACCTTTCAAGTTCTCGCGACCGCAAAGTTCCCGGACGATTCCGACAACATCCGGTATGACGCCCGCGGGAAGCGGGTTATTGTCGGATATGCCGGGGCAAAACAGCTACGGAAACGAGCGGAGGGAACCGGAGGACTTGGGTTTCTGGACTCTAATGGGAACAAGATCGGTGACGTCGTGATCGATGCCCATCCCGAATCGTTTCGGCTCGAGGAACGGGGAAATCGGATTTTTGTCAACGTTCCAGATAAGAAAGAGATCGAGGTCATTGACCGTGTCAAGCTCACTGTCCTGGCGCGTTGGCCGGTCACGTCGGCGCAAGGTAATTTTCCGATGGCGCTCGACGAAGCTCATCACCGTTTATTCTTGGCAACCTGGACACCATCGCGAATGCTTGTTTTCGACACACAGACCGGGAAGGAAATCGCGGCTGGTGAAACCGCGGGTCCTTCGGACGACCTCTTCTACGATTCGCGCCGCGGCCGCGTCTACGTGCTCACCGGTGCAGGCTTTCTCGAAGTGTTCCAAGACAGCGATCACATTCACTACGACAGGATCGCTCATTACGCGACGCCACTCCACACCCAAACCGGCCTGTTCGTTCCCGAATGGGGAAGACTTTTCGCTGCTGCCCAAGGACAAGGTGAGCGAAGCGCCGAGATCCGCGTGTATGAGGCGAATTGAGGCGCAGATAGCTGTCCCCACACCCCTTGTGCCGACCGGGGCTTTGCCCCGCTGCGCGGCAAAGTCGAGTGCTGGTCGTGTGAGACACCGCGACGCCACGCTCAGCCATCATGGCGGCCAGATCGCGATAGCTGAGCCGGTACGTCAGGTACCAACGGACGCACAATTCAATGAGTTCAGGGGAGTTGCGACGCCGGCGGTAGATCGGGTCGCGAGGCACGGCTCTGGAATGTCGGATCTCCAAGGACGAGATCCTGATGATAGGTTTCACCGTTAATGCACCAGAACCCAAATGTACCCCACTCAGGAAATATCTTTTAGCGTCGATCGGGCGGACATGATGATGTCGGTCTGCCACCAACCAGTTGGACCGCGTTCGGGCGCGCAGCGAAGGCAATCTCCATGAGTGAGGTATTAGCGTTTGATTGGGGCACCACCATCGTGGGAGTGCTGGATGTCACCACCGATGTCTATCGGGCGTATCGATCCCCGAAAGAGCGTTTGGAAGGCGCTAAGCGACTTGTCGATATTGGCGCGACTGCAAAATGACCGCGGCGCTGTGGACTCGATGGCGGCGCGGCGAGTTGAGGAGCTATGTGTAGCTCGAGAGTAAGCCGGTCCAATGTAAGCGAGCACTTGAGCAGGCCAAAGCAGTCGGGATATTGGATCCAAGTATAGCAACTTGTAAATGCGAATCTTTTTATTGACGTTTCAATTGGCCGGCACCAAGGGTTTCATTTGGCCGCTAATAAGGGTTTCAATTGGCCGGTATGGCTGCAACCCTATACCGTCGATTGAGACGTTTGTATTTGGCGAAATTGAAAAACAGACGGCGAACATGTATTGCCGTTCGGTGAGCGTCTACTGGCCGTCCCGCTCCGCTCATTATGGGTTCGTAGCCAGCGGTCTGCCGCTACCGCAAGTCAATCGAAGTGAGCGCATAGGCTCGGCAATCCAACCGCCAGTGGCCGAAGGCGGTGCACCGCGGAATCATAGTCCCGGACGTAGGAGTGGCAGGTTCAAATAGTCTCGCAGACTCGCCTAAGGCTCGGGTCGGTTCCGTTGGCCACATCCAGACGCGCGGCATCGCGTCGTTTACGCGCCCGCTCCAACGACACCTCGGGGTAGGCCCCGAGCGAGATGCATTTCTCTTTGTTGCCCGGAGCCCTCGGCGGGAAGCGGTACTTAAAACGCCACAGCCGGCCTCCGCTCTCAGTGGACATAGGTGGCGGAGAGGGTGGGATTGCTCGCGGCCGGGGACGGCCGCTCGTCTTCCGCTTCGCTCCGGACCGCCGCGGCTGGGCCGCGACGTCCAAAAATCGCTCCGCGATTTTTGTCGAACCGGTGCGTTCGTCCACACACCCTGCACCGCCAAATAAAAAAGGCCTGAAAGACAGGCCCTTTTTATTTGGCGGAGAGGGTGGGATTCGAACCCACGTGCCGGAATTACCCGACCATCCGATTTCGAGTCGGCGCCGTTATGACCACTTCGGTACCTCTCCGTTAACTTATGATTCCACCGCGTTAACTTAAGCTTCTGAGCTTGTGTGACGCGGTAGACGGTCAGATTAAAAACGCATTTGTCAAGGGTCCGATGAGGCTAATAAAGGGTTATTCTAGCTCATCGGCAACGGGCTCGCCTCATGTTCGGAACTTGCCCCGCCTCACGGAATCTACATAGCTAACGACCGTGCGTAAAATCAACTTTTCAATGTACCGGGTACGGTGGTGCAAAGTCGGCATTGCGGCATCGGCTGCGCTATGGCTGGGCAGCTGCACCCCGCTGCCGAGCGTGATCAATCAAATCATGATCCTCGGCGAGTTACGGGTGGTCACGCGCACCAGTCCATTGGCATTCTACCGTGGCGCGGACAATCTGCCGGAAGGACCCGAGTATGATCTGGCTCGTCGCTTTGCGGACGAGTTGGGCGTAAAACTTGTCATCACCCCGGTCCGCAGCTACGACGAAATTTATGGTGCGCTGGCCTCCGGCCGCGCCCACTTGGCGGCGGCAGCGTTGAAGGTGCCCGCGAAGCCCATCGAGGGCGTGGAATTCGGCCCGGTCTATCAGCGTGTGCGAGAGCATCTGGTCTACAGGCGCGGCGCGCAGCGGCCGGCTTCGCTTGCACTGATCGGCGACGGCGATTTGGAAATCGCCGCCGGCAGCTCGCATGCGAAGACGCTGCGCGCGGCGCGCGACTCCTTGCCGAATCTCGCATGGGTCGAAAATGCCAGCACCAATTCGCAGACGTTGCTGGACGGGGTCGCCGATGGCAGCATCGATTACACCATCGCCGATTCCACGGAGTTTGCATTGGCGCACGATGCGCATCCGGATCTGCGCATCGCTTTCGATTTCCCGGGCAGCCAATCCTTGGCATGGGCCGTGAGCACGTATGACGCTGATTTTCTGCGCGACGTGAGCTACTATTTTTCCCGCATGAACACCGACGGCGAACTCGCTGCCATCGTCAAGCGTTACTACGGTCGTTCGGAGGATATGGAATTCGTCAGTGCGCGCGGCTTCATGCGGCATCTACAGAGTCGTTTGCCTCTCTATAAAAAATGGTTCGAAGAAGCCGCGGAACAAAGTAGCCAAGACTGGCGCTTGCTTGCCGCAATCGGCTATCAAGAATCGAAATGGAATCCCGGTGCATCCTCGGCCGCCGGCGCCAAGGGACTCATGCAGCTGACGGTGAACACGGCAACGGCGGCGAAGGTCACCGATCCCGCCGATCCTCGGCAGAGCATTTTCGGCGGCGCGCGTTACTTCGGACAGGTCTACGCAAAAATACCCAATCACGTTCCCGAGCCCGATAGGACCTGGTTTGCTCTGGCTGCCTACAATATCGGCTACGGTCATCTCGAGGACGCGCGCGTACTTGCCCAGAAGGCCGGCCGCGACCCGGATTCCTGGGACGACGTGCGTGAGTTTCTGCCGCTGCTCGAGAAAGAAGCGTGGTACACCCAAACCGAAAACGGCTATGCGCGGGGTTGGGAACCGGTGCGCTATGTCGACAACGTGCGCGACTATCGCGACATGTTGGAGTGGGCTTGGGGCAGCACCGGCGCTGCGCTCAACTAGCGTCCCGCGCGACTAACGCCGCGCTTCGAAGAAGCGCCGCAGCAAAGCGCTGCATTCCTCGCTGCAAACGCCGCCAAACACGTCGATTCGGTGCGTCAATTTTCGTTCGCGCGGTAAATCGAACACGCTGCCGCAAGCGCCGGCTTTGGGATCCCAAGCGCCGAAAACCACGCGCGCGATACGCGCATTGAGCGCCGCGCCGATGCACATGGCGCACGGCTCCAAGGTCACGTAAAGGATTGCGCCCTCGAGTCTGTAGTTCTGCCGTTGCATCGCAGCCGCGCGCATCGCCACGATTTCAGCATGTGCCGTAGGATCGTGATCAACGATCGGGCGGTTCCAACCTTCGCCAATGACCGTACCGTCTTTCACTACCACCGCGCCCACGGGAACTTCTTGGGTGTCGCCCGCACGCTTCGCCAGTTCCAGCGCTTGGCGCATGAAATCGATGTCTGTGCGCACGCCGTTCATAGACCGGCTCTCACAAAGGCGCGCAAGTTGCGTCCAAGGAACATCATGGCAATGACGACGAACAGGCCGGCTGCGCTCAAGGCCAACGAGTTGTGAATGCCCAAACTGGCGCCGAGCAAACCGACGCTCAAGCCACTAAAGGTGCGTAGACCCAGGGCCGACATCGAGAAAACGCCGATGACCCGTCCACGAATCTCGGCGGGTGCGTTGATTTGCACCAGGGCCTGCGCCATCGAATTGAACGCCAGTTCCATAAACCCCGCCACGAACAACAGCGTAATCGCCACCGCATACGTGTTTGAGCGGGCGAACCCCAGGAGGGCACAGCACCAAATCATCGCCAAAATAAAGGCTGTACGTGCTCGCGGCGGCAGCATTCCGCCGCTTTCCAGGAGCAGCCCTCCCGCAAGCCCGCCCGCGGCATCAGCCGCCAACAATACGCTGTAGGAAAAATCCGCGCGACCGTGCCCCAGATCCACGGCGAACCCAGGCATTTGCGCCTGATAAGCGTTGCCTACGAAAAACGAAGCCGCGCCGACCAAGACCGTCATCGACAACAGCACCCGGCTTCGCGCGACGACCCGCATGGTGGCCCAGATATCAGCGAAGCCGTTGATTGCCGGTGGCGGCGGTCGCCGGCCCTTGACGGCCGAACCATACGGGGCGCTGACGAGCCACACCAACAGCGGCACGTAGATCAATGCGTTGATGAAGATGCCGTACGCGGGACCGAACGCCAACAACAAGCCCGCACCCACCGCGGGGCCCGCCAGGGAACCAAGGTACCGCGACGTGGCACCTAGGCGCACGGCACTCGGGAGCTGTTCAGGCGTGACGATCTGGTGAATCAATACCTGCGCCGCGGGAGTCCAAATCACACCTGCAATTCCGTGCACCGTCAGCAGCACCATGGCTTTCCAGATCGCCGGCGAATCGGTCAGGAACATCCACCCCCAACAGACGGAAACGCCGATGAACAGCATCATCCCGACTTGAATGAGTCGGCGAATGTCGAAGCGATCAGCCAATGATCCCGTATAACCGGCCAAGAGGAGAAACGGCACCCAATGTGAGACCACGGCAAACGCCCCCAACGCGGGCGAATGAAACTTCTGGAACATCACCCAGTAGCTGATGACGTGCTCGACGTTATCCGCCATCATCGCTGCGGTCGCGGAGAGGAAATAGATCCGAAAATCGCGGTTTGAGAATGACGAAAAAGCGCGGTGGCCGGGTACGGGCGCCGCTGATGCACTGCTATCTGGGTTCAAAGGGCTTGGGCGCCTCGATGCGGTTAGTCCTGGTATCGATTGTAGCTTATCCATTCGAGAAGCGCGGCACGCCGTCGGCCGCGCATATTGATTGCCGGCGGCATGGCATTTTCACGTAGAATTCCCGCCTTGCAGTGACGAACCAAAGCAAGATTACGAGGCTGGCATGCGAATCATACTGTTGATTATGGCTCTCTTTGCATCCCTCCCGGCGCTGGCCGACGAAGGCATGTGGACATTCGATAATTTTCCGGCGAGTACGGTGGAAAAGACCTACGCGACCGAAGTGACCCCGGCCTGGCTGGACCATGTGCGTCTTTCGACGATTCGACTGACGAATTGCACGGCCTCGTTCGTTTCCGCCGAGGGCTTGATCCTCACCAATCACCACTGCGTCGAATCCTGCTTGGCTGAACTTTCCTCCAAGGACGACAGCCTGCTCGACCGCGGCTACATGGCGGCGAAGCAAACAGACGAGCGACGCTGTTCCACGCAGCTTGCCGACGTGCTGGTAGGCATGGATGACGTAACGCGTACCGTGGCCAAATCCATCGGCGGCCTCGACGACAAGGCGGCCAACGAGACGCGCAAGAAAGTGCTGACCGAGCTTGAACAGTCCTGCGAACAAGCGAGCGCGAAGGCGAAGTCCGGCAAGGTCAAATGCCAAGCCGTCACGCTTTACGACGGAGGTCAGTACTTCATCTACAAGTACAAGCGCTACGACGATGTGCGGTTGGTGTTCGCGCCGGAAGCCGATATCGCCGCGTTCGGCGGGGATCCCGACAATTTTCAATTTCCGCGCTGGTCCCTTGATTTCTCGATGTTGCGCGCCTATGAACACGGCAAGCCCGCGAAAACGCCGAATCATCTGCGGGTCAATTTCGCCGGACCTCACGCGGACGAATTGGTGTTCGTCGCCGGACATCCCGGTACCACGCAACGGTTGGAAACCCGCGCTCAATTGGAATTCGAACGCGACGTGTCGCTGCCGAGCACGCTGTTGCGCACGGCGGAACTTCGCGGCCGGTACATTCAATTCGGCCGGAGCGCTCCCGCCGACGAGCAACTGGTCGAAGCGCCGCTCAACAGCCTGGAAAACGGACTCAAAGTGCGCCGCAAACTGCTCGATGCACTGCACGACGATGCGCTGATGGCGCGCAAGAGCGAGGATGAAAAAGCTCTGCGAGCAAGCGCGCAGATTGCCGGTCTGGATCCGTGGACTGAAATCGAGAAGGCCACGGCGCGGCAGCGCGCACTGCACCTGCCGCACACATTCATCGAAGGCGGTGCAGGCTTCAACAGCATTCTATTTCGTTATGCGCGCCTGCTGGTGCGCGGCGCAGACGAGAAAACGAAACCCAATACCGCGCGGCTGCGCGAATATACCGATGCTGCTCTGCCGCGCATCGAGCAGCAGCTCTACGCGCGAGTTCCGATTTATTCCGAGGTGGAAGTGCTCACCATGTCGTTTTCTCTGCAACGCATGCGAGAGTGGCTCGGCCCCGATCACCCTGTAGTGCGAAAACTGCTGGTCAAGGAGTCGCCCGACGCTCTCGCCACGCGCCTCGTGGCCGAGACGAAACTGAACGACCCCCTGGTTCGCAAACAGCTATGGGAGGGCGGCAAATCCGCGGTCGATGCATCCCGAGATCCCATGATCGTACTCGCCCGCTCGCTGGATGGCGATGCGCGCGCGATCCGCAAGCAGTTCGAAGACGAAGTCGAAGCGCCGATTTCGGCGGCGTCGGAACGGATTGCCGCCGAACGCTTCAAGGCCTACGGAACCCACGTATACCCGGACGCCACATTCACGCTGCGTTTGAACTACGGCACGATACAAGGATGGGTGGAGAATGGAACGCCGGTGGAACCGTTCACCTATCTCGACCGCGCATTCGAACGGGCCACCGGCGCATCGCCGTTCAAGATCCCGGACAGCTGGATGAAAGTCAAAAGCCAGCTCGACATGCGCACGCCCTTTTGCATATCAACGAGCAGCGATATCGTCGGCGGAAATTCCGGCAGCCCACTGATCGATGGAGAGGGTCGCGTAGTCGGCCTCATGTTCGACGGCAACATTCATTCGATTTCGGGCGACTACTGGTTCGACACGGCGAAGAATCGCGCCATAGCCCTGCATCCCGCCATCATTCGCGAGGCCCTCGAGAAGGTGTATGGGGCGAAATCGTTGCTGGCGGAGATGACCGAAGAATGAGCGCTTCGGAATCCGCAAAGATTGGCCAGCCGAGCGAGCCCGGCGAATACGACGAGGGCATGCTGGCGATGCTGCAAATCATCTGGGGTGACGGTTTTCTGTCGCCAGGCGGTGCCGATGAGGTTGCCCGCGTATTCGAGGGCAGCGACATTAGCGGCTGCGAAGTTCTCGACATCGGCTGCGGTCTCGGCGCCGTCGACGAACTCCTGGTTACCCAGTACCGAGCCTCTTCGGTGGTCGGGGTCGACATCGATCCCGTGCTGCTGCAGGGCCTGCGAGTCCGGGCCGAGCGCGCGGGACTCGCAAGCCGGATGCGCGGCGTCAAAGTGCAGCCGGGGCCGCTGCCGTTCGCCGCGGCAAGTTTCGACGTGGTTTTTTCCAAGGACTCCTTGGTCCAAATTCCCGACAAACCGGCGATATTTGCCGAAATCCTGCGGGTCCTGCGGCCCGGCGGCCGCTTCATCGCGAGCGACTGGCTGCGCGGCGGCAGCGGCGATTACTCGGCCGAGATGCTGGAGTTCTTTCGCCTCGAGGGCATTGCCTACAACATGGCCACGCTCGGAGAGAGCGCCGCGGCCTTGCGCTGTGCGGGCTTCGTCGATGTCGAGATTCGCGACCGGCATGCCTGGTACCTTGAGCTGGCGCAGCATGAGCTCCAAGCCATGGAAGGAAAGCTCGAGCCCATGATAGTCGGCCGCATCGGCGCCTCGCGAGCCCGGCATTTCCTCGACAACTGGCGCCAGCTCGTCGTCGTCCTCGACCGGGGCGAACTCCGGCCGGGACATTTGAAGGCGGCCAAGCCATCGGTTGCCCAGGAATACTGTGGCTAGGAATACTCTGTTATTTGGACTAGAGAATACCGAATATTCGATCTAGTGGACAAATCGCAACGAGTCTATGCTCTCCTGGTTTCTCTGTGTCCAACCACTCTCGAGGTTCGTTATGAAGCCGTATATCGCGATGCTTGCTCTCTCCGGTCTTGCCGCTGCGGCAACCGCCGCGCCCGTCACCTACAATGTCGATCCCGACCACACGCACCCGAGTTTCGATGTAGATCATTTCGGCGGCTTGTCGGTGTGGCGCGGAATTTTCAAAAAGACTTCCGGCAAGATCACCTTGGACGCAGCGGCGAAGACCGGCGAGGTGGATGTCACCATCGACGCGGCCAGCATCGATCTGGCGCACGATAAGCTGAACGAACATGTGTCCGGCCCCGAGATTCTGGACGTGGCGAAATTTCCCACCGCCACCTATAAGGGAACGCTTGGCGGCTTCACCAATGGCGCACCGACGACGGTTACCGGCAACCTCACGCTGCACGGCGTAACCAAACCGGTGGCGTTGAAGATCAATTCCTTCAAATGCATCCAGCATCCCATGCTCAAGAAGGAAGTGTGCGGCGCGGACGCGAGCGGCACTTTCAACCGCGCCGACTTCGGCGTGAACTTTGGCCAGCAGTACGGTTTCAAACAGGACGTGGCGCTCCATATCCAAGTGGAGGCCGTGAAAGCCGACTGAAGCCCCTTAGATCTCCGTGCCGGCTTGGAGCCCTTCGTACACGGCTTCTTCCGCCGTGCGCGGGGACGCGGCGTCGCCGATGATCCGCACATCCAGGCAAAGATCTTCTATCGCGTCGGCGAGGCCGGTGACGGGTGCATGGCCGGTACATAGCACCAGCGTATCGACCGAATCGATGACCACGGCCTCGCCGCTCGTGATGTGCTGCAAGTAGACGCTGTCGGAATCGCTCCCGTACAGACGCATGTACGGCAGGACGGTGACGCCCAGCTTGTGCAGCGATGCCACCGCGGCATCGCGGACATACAGCGGCAGAGTTTCTCCCACCGCGACGCCGCTCACCGCCAGCCGCACCGAACGCCCGCTGTGCGCCAGCCGCTCCGCGATGCCGATCCCGATCCAGTCAGCCCGCCAATCGATGACGACGACGGAATGCCCGGGCACGACGGTCTCGTGCAATATCTGCCACGGATCCACGATCTGCAGCGCACCCTCGCTGGCGAATTGAGGCCGGTAAGGAACTGCACCCGTTGCCATCACCACGACATCCGGGGACTCTTTCACGATCATCGCCCGGTCGACGTTCGTCCCGGTGCAGACCTTCACACCGGCGGCCGCTAGTTCATGCGACAGATTCGTAATCAGTCCGCCGAACTCCGCACGGCCTGGTAACAATTGAGCGAGCAGCGCCTGGCCGCCCAGGCGTTTCTGTGCCTCGAACAATGTCACGTCATGGCCTCGCTGTGCGGCTATGACCGCGGACTTCATGCCGGCCGGCCCGCCGCCCACCACCATGACCCGGCGCGGGACCTTCGCCGGCGACTGCACGCCATAGCGCAGTTCACGCCCGCTCACCGGGTTCTGGATGCAGGAGATCGGGTACCCTTTGTGAAAATGTCCGATGCACGCCTGATTGCACGCGATGCAGGCGCGGATATCTTCGGCGGCGCCGCGCACGGCCTTGTTCGGCAGCTCGGGGTCGCAAATTAACGCGCGCGTCATGCCGCACACGTCGGCCTGGCCGGAGGCAATGATGACTTCCGCATCCTGCGGTTGGTTGATGCGGCCCGCCACGAAGACCGGTATGCCGACTCGTTGCTTGACGCTGGCAGCATAGGGGGCAACGTACGCCGTCCTCGACGACATGGGTGGCGCGATGTGGATGGCACCGCCCAAACTCGCCGAGGTGCCCAAGGTTATATTGACGTAGTCGATGCTATCGGCGACTCGGATGATCGATTCCAGACTTTCTTCCTGCGATAGGCCCTTGTCGTCCGCTTCCGTTCCCGAGATTCGCAGTCCGACGACGAATCGTTCGTTCACTCTGCCGCGAATGTCGGCGATCACTTCGCGGAGGAACCGCAAACGCCCGTCGAGATCACCGCCATAATCGTCGTCGCGCAGATTCACGCGCGGATTCAAGAACTGCGACGGCAAGTACCCGTGGCTGGCGACGATCTCGACGCCATCCAATCCGGCTTTCTCCATGCGCCATGCAGCATCCCCGTAACCATTGACGATGGCGCGGATCATCGGACGCTTCAACTGGCGCGGCATGACGTGGAAACGCTCGTTCGGCACGCACGACGGCGCGTACGCCACACTGAGAAGTCCGCCATCCGCTTCGGCGATCTCACGTCCCGGATGGAACAGTTGTCCGAACAGTACGGTGTCCCAGCGATGCACCGCCTCAGCGACACGCCGATACCCTGGGATGGCTGCATCGTCCGTCGCCATCAAGACGTGGTTGGTATAGCGCGCAGTTTCGTGCACGCCCGAGACCTGCAGCACGATGAGGCCCGCTCCGCCGCGCGCCCGCGCCTCCTGATAGGCCACGAGGGCTTCATTGACCGTACCGTCGACCGGCAGCGTGGTGTCGTGCCCGGTGGACATGATGCGGTTCTTGAGCGTACAGCCGCGAATCCGCAAGGACGCAAACAGATGCGGAAACGCTATTGCCACGCGGTCAATTCCGATCCGTTACTTTTCTCATGACGTCCGCATCAGGCGGTCGAGGTGCCTGCGGATATGGGCCGCCTCGGTTGGGCTGTTGGCGAGCGCGATGGCGCGGTCGAAGGCTGTGCGCGCCTCGCCGACGCGTCCCAATTGCGCCAGGAACGCGCCCCGCGCCCCGAAATAATGAAAGTAGCCGGACAATCGCTCCTCGAGCGGCGCAATCATCGACAGCGCTGCCTCGGCTCCGCGCACCTTGGCCGTGGCGACGGCACGGTTCAGAGTGACCACCGGCGACGGCTGCAAGCGCTCAAGCGCGGCATACAGCGTGTCGATCCCGGCCCAGTCGGTATCTTCCGCCCGGGTCGCGCGGGAATGGATGGCGGCGATGGCGGCCTGTACCTGATACGGGCCCGGCAGGTTGTGCCGGATTGCCTTGTCGATCAGCGCCAACCCTTCGACGATCGACTTGCCGTTCCAGCGCGTGCGGTCCTGGTCTTCCAGCAAGATGGCCTCGCCTGCGGCATCGAACCGCGCCGGCAATCGCGCGTGCTGCAACAGCATCAACGCCGTCAAGCCCATGATCTCAGGCTCGGTCTGGAACAGCCGCAGCAGCAGTCGAGCGAGCCGTATTGCCTCGTCGCACAACGGGCCGCGAGCCGCGTCGTCGCCTGCCGAATAACCTTCGTTGAACAGCAGGTAGACCATCGCCGCCACCGCCCCGAGGCGTTCGGCACGCTCCACCGGACCCGGCGCCTCGAAGGGCACCTCGGCCTTGGCGATGCGCGCCTTGGCGCGTGTGATGCGCTGCTCCATCGCGGCCTCGCCGACCAGGAAGGCGCGCGCGATCTGTGCCACCGACAGCCCAGAGATGATGCGCAACGCCAGTGCGATCTGCTGCGTCGCAGGCAATTCGGGATGGCAGCAGATGAATAACAACCGCAGCACGTCGTCGCGATAATGCGAACCGTCCAGCCGCTCGGCCAGGGGCGCCTCCGCGTCGTCGAGATCGGAAATCAGCTCATCCGGCGGCAGTGCCGTTTGCTTGGCTTGCTTGCGCAGGTCGTCGAGCACGGCGTTACGCCCGACCAGGATGAGCCACGCGGCCGGATCGCGCGGCGGGCCGTTCACCGGCCAGCTCTTGAGCGCACGCAGCGCCGCCTCCTGGAACGCTTCTTCCGCCCTGTCCAGATCGCGGAAATACCGCAGCAACGCGCCGACCGCCTGGGGCCGAGCGCCGGTAATCGCGTCGTGGATCCAGGCGAAATCGGTCATCGCGCGCGCTGGTCGGGCTGATAAAGCGCAATGGGCCGGATTTCGTAGGCGCCGCCGGGATTTGCCGCCCCCAACTGGCGTGCGACATCCAGCGCTTCCTCGAGATTCTCGACATCGATGACATAGAATCCCAGGAGCTGCTCTTTGGTCTCCGCGAAGGGGCCATCGATGACTATCGGCTCGGGCGATTTGCGCAGCGTGGTGGCGGCGGTGGTCGGCAACAGGCGCGCCGACGGCCCCATCTTTCCCGCCAGCCTCTGCCGCACCACGGCCAGCCGGCCCATGACGGCAGCCTCCTCTTCCTTGGTCCAGGACCAGACCGTGTCCTCATCGTTATAACAAAGTATGGCGTAAAGCATGCATCCTCCGGTCTATTCTCCCAAGGACGCGCGAGTATGCCCGCCGTCGACACGACGCGGCAAAGAAAATCGCACAAAATAGCGGTTCCCTCTGTCGGATCGGGCAGCGCGGTGGTTTGCAGAGTGTCGCCGTTCTCGACGCCGCGCAGCTCCGCGGGACTGGCCTTCGCCCGGTCGAAGCGCGTCAGGTCGCGCCCTTCCTGCTTCTTGATCTCGTCGATGTGAAACTTTGGAAACACCATGCCGCCTTCGGGGTGATTCGGGTGCGGCAGAGGCATGAATCCGGCCGGAAACAAACCTTTGGCCCTAATATCCGCAGGCGACAGACGGCTCAGCGAATCCCACGTGGCGCCCGGCGGAGCTAATCGATTTGATAGATGCTATCTATGCCCTTCACGGTGTCCGGCGCGGTTGGTACCGCTAGCGTGGCCCCCGCTGCAGCAGCGGCGTGATGAGATCGATGGGCAACGGGAACACGACTGTCGAACTCTTTTCGTTGGAGATGTCGGCAAGCGTCTGTAGATAGCGCAGTTGCAGCGACGCGGGTTCGCTCGATAGCAGCTTGGCGGCCTCCGCCAGCGTTTGCGCCGCTTGCTTCTCGCCTTCGGCGTGGATCACTTTGGCGCGTCTGCCGCGTTCCGCTTCGGCCTGCCGCGCCATCGCCCTGATCATGGTCTCATCGAGATCGATATCCTTGATTTCGACATTGGTCACTTTCATGCCCCAAGCTGCCGTATTGGCATCGAGGATTTGCTGAATGGCGGCGTTGAGCTTATCGCGCTGAGCCAGCATCTCATCCATTTCGTGTTGCCCTGCCACCGAACGCAGCGTCGTCTGGGCGAGCTGACTAGTCGCTTCCCACGGATTGGCAACCTGCAGAATGGCCTTTTCCGGATCGACGATACGAAAATAAACCACCGCGCTCACCTTCACCGAAACGTTGTCCCTGGAAATCACGTCCTGCTTCGGCACATTGAGCACGACGGTGCGCAAGTCCAGCTTCTTCATTTGCTGAATCACCGGCAATACCAGCCGCAGACCGGGGCCTTTGACGCCGGTGAACCGGCCAAGCGTGAACATCACGCCGCGTTCGTACTCTTTCAGAACGCGTATCGAACTCATGATCAGCAGCAGCAATATGCCGGCGGCGATGGGTAACGAAAGACTCATCAGCGACTCCTTCTAATCCTGTTGCGGTTCCACCCAAAGCGTCATCTCCGCCACTTTGACGATGCGCGCCTGCTGGCCCGCACGCAGCGGACTTGCGGTGCGAGCGTTCCACAATTCTCCGCCATAGCGCACGACGCATTGCACCTGACAATCGCTGATCGCTTCGACCGGCGCACCGATCATCGTCTCGACCCCGGTGCTCAAGGGGCGGCGTCGCGCACGAGCCGCCAGCCAGCCGATGGTGACGATGGCGAGACCGCCCGCAACTGCGATTCCCACGATCAATGGTAAAGCCACTCGCTGTCCCGACGCACGGTTGTCGAACAGAATGATGGAACCGATGACAAATGCCGCCAGGCCGCCGACGCCCAGCGATCCAAATGCCGGCATGAAAAATTCCGCAATGATTAGGCCGATGCCCAGTGCCATGAGCGCGAGGCCCGCGTAGTTCACCTCCAGCAATTGCAAGCCGTAGAGGCCCAGCAGCAGCGCCACCGCACCTGCGACACCCGGCAGGACCGCTCCGGGGTTATATCCCTCGAGAAGCAGGCCGTAGATACCAACCAATAACAGCCCGTAGGCAATGGTGGGATGGGTCAATAACAACAGCACACGCGTGCGCCAGTCCGGCACGATGCTGCGCACCGCAAGTTCGCGGGTCTCGAGCACTATCTCATGATCCGCCGCCTTGACCTTGCGCCCCTGCAGCTGCTGCAATAGATCCGGTACATCTTTCGCGACGATATCAACCACGTGCTGCTCGAGCGCGTCGCCTGCGGAGAGACTTGCGGCCTCCCGCACGGCGGCTTCAGCCCAATCGGCATTGCGGCCACGCAATTGCGCCAGCCCGCGGATGTACGCGACGGCGTCGTTGACGGCTTTGTGCTCGATGGCTGTGCCTTCGGGGATCTCCGGCGGACCTTTTTGTTTCTTGTCATCGCTGGGATTGATCGACGGAACTGCCGGCGGCGTACTCGGCTCACCCCCTATCGATATGGGTGTCGCTGCACCCAGATTGGTCGCGGGAGCCATCGCGGCAAGGTGGCTCGCGTAAAGGATGTACGTACCTGCGCTGGCCGCCCGTGCACCGCTGGGCGCCACATAGGTCACGACCGGCACCGGCGAGGCGAGTATCGCCTGGATGATGTCGCGCATGGAGGTGTCGAGACCGCCGGGCGTATCCATCTGCAGGATGGCGACGGCGCTGCGCTGGTTGCTGGCGTCCGCGAGCGAGTGCTCGACGTAGCGGCTCATGGCGGGCCCTATGGGACCCTTGAGCTCGATGAGAGTTGCAAACCGATCAGCGGGTGCTGGTGCGATGGCGTCGGTACTTCGACTCGATGCCGAAGCCAAAAGCAGCAGCCCGATTGCAAGCCGCTGCGCGACGAGGCGCAATTCGATCTGCTTGGAACGAATCTTACTCACAGCTGGCCCCCTCGGCGGTGGCCGTATCACCAGCCCTTCGATGGTAGTCCGAAGCGGGTCATGTGTGTCAACTATCCCGACGTGTGCTGGGATGTATCCCCAGGCTCACCGCGCAAGATCGTTGAGGTCTACGCCGTAGCGCGCAGCATTGCGCACCATGTACTCCTGTCTCGTGCGCACCGGCTGGCCCGCCAAGGTATCGCGTACGATATCGAGGAAGGTATGCCATCCCATGGCATTCTGCTGCTCGAAACGGTCCAGCACGGGCATGTGAACGAGCGTCAGCATCACGTTCTCCCCCCGCGGTTCGAGCGTCAGCGTCAAATAGGATTCAGGGTAAGCCGATGCGGCATCCTCTGCATCGCCAGGTGCAAACACGTTCCAGGTGTAGCTCAGCCGATGCGGCGGGGCCCATTGCGTGACGATCCCGCGGACATGGCCGTCCATGAGCCGTATCACGCCGCCCTGCTGTGGCTCGATGCGGCTCTTGTCGCCGAACCAGCGGGGCAGAAGCTCCGGCTTGGTCAGGTGATTCCACACGCGTTCGATCGGCCCAGGCAGCAGGCGCTCCAGGCGCACGCCGGCCAGCTTCAAGAACGCCGCGCCCTCATCGCGCGCGGCATCGCCCAGATAGCGTTGACGATAACCGGCATCGAGCGCCTTTTCGTCGCCATAAGGCGCAAACACGCCGTCGGCCGCGGTCGGGATTACGTCGAGGAATGCATGCCAGCCGCCGGCGAAGCCCACGATCTCGTTCAACGCGCATTCCGGCGGAAAGCTATGGGCTAGCCTCAGGCGGCAACCCCTGTCCGCGGGTGAAATCTCCCAGCGCACCACGGAACCGGGCATACCGTAATTCTCGAGCCAAGAATATTCGATCAGCCGACCGGGTTCGAGGCCGGTGATGGTGCCGACCATCACCACGCTCATTTTGCGGAAGCGGATGATGTATGCGCCTCCCACGCGCAGGTCCACCTCGACATCGCCGAGCCAGTTGGCAAGAATCTTCGGATCGGTGAGGGCCGCCCAGATCTTCTCGGCCGGCCGGTCGATCAGACGATCGAAAGCCACCACATATCCCCCGTCCTTGCGCAGCACGGTGCCGTCCAGCATTGTCATCGGAGTAACTCCTCTTCCAGTGCATCGAGTTTCTTCGACCAGAAGCCGCGGATTTGTGCAATCCAATCAGCCAAGGCCGTTACGCCTTCCGCATCGAGTTCGTAGAACCGCATCTGTGCCTGCGCCCGCACGCGCACCAGCCTGGCCTCGCGCAATGTCCTCAGATGCTGCGAGATGGCGGGTGCGCTGATGTCGAATCGCCGTGCGATGTCGCCGGACGACATGGCGCCCGCGGACAGCATCTCCACGATGCGCTGGCGGGTTGGATCGGCGAGCGCGGTCAGACTCTGCATGGGGCCATTGTGTAGGTATCACTTAATTAAGTCAACATGCAAATATACGGAGCGCATCGCAGAAAATGCCGCCGCCGGCAGCGCTCGGTTCGCTCGATGCGTTGATTCAGTGCGTCGAAGGAACTCGGTATGCTTGTTGTGGTATGGGTGAACCGCTAGTGACCCTGCTTGCCGACCTGGTCGGCGTATCGCAGCGCGTGGGCGCCAGCTCCGCCCGTCTGACCAAAGTGCGGGAGCTGGCCGCCTTCCTCAAGGCGCTGCAGACTGAGGAGATCGAAACGGCCGTGCATTACCTGTCGGGTGAGACTCCTCAGGGACGAATAGGCATCGGCTACTCGACGTTGCGGGCCGCCGCATCGAAAACGGCTGCGAACGAGGGGACGTTGTCGATCGCCGAGGCTGACCGTAGCCTAAGCACAATCGCCGCCATTCGCGGTGCTGGATCGGCGGCCCGCCGCTCGCAAGCGCTGCGTGAGCTGTTCTCACGCGCAACGCCCGCTGAACAGGCCTTCCTGCTTCGTCTTCTGGTCGGCGAACTCCGACAAGGCGCGCTCGCCGGGGTCATGATCGACGCGATCGCTGCGGCAGCTGACTTGTCCGTGGCAAAGGTGCGCCGTGCGGTAATGTACTCGAAGAGCCTCGGCGCGGTCGCGCGCGTTGCATTGCGGCAGGGAGTCGATGCCCTGGGAAGATTCCAGCTAGAGCTGTTCTCGCCCATTGCGCCCATGCTCGCACAAACGGCGGTAGACGTAGCCGAGGCATTGAAGGAGCTTCCCGGCGAAGTGGCGTTCGAGTGGAAGATGGACGGCGCACGCGTACAGGCACACAAGATGGCCGACGACGTCCGCATCTATACGCGTGGATTGAACGAGGTTACGAGCGCCGTGCCGGAAATCGTGGAGGCGGTGCGTGGATTCTCCGCTCGCGAGCTCGTGCTCGATGGCGAGGCGATTGCATTCGACGCATCGGAGCGGCCGCATCCCTTTCAGATCACCATGCGCCGCTTCGGCCGTAAGCTGAACGTTGAGAAGTCGCGCGCCGAACTGCCGATCAGAGCGCTATTCTTTGATTGCCTGCGCTTCAACGAGCGAAGCATCGCTGACCGCCCCGCTCGCGAGCGTTTCCAAGCGCTTGCAGAGGCTGTTCCGGCATTGCTGCAAATTCCACGGCTCATCACCTCATCCGAGCCGGCGGCGCGCGCCTTCTACGAGTCCGCGCTTGCTGCCGGACATGAGGGTCTCATGGCGAAATCGTTGGATGCGGCCTACGAAGCAGGCAATCGGGGCGCGAGCTGGCTCAAGATCAAGCGCGCTCACACCCTTGATCTCGTCGTGCTGGCCGCCGAGTGGGGCCACGGCCGCCGCACCGGCAAGCTGTCGAATCTGCATCTCGGCGCCGTGGAGCCGGCGACGGGCGAATACGTCATGCTCGGCAAGACTTTCAAAGGCCTCACCGATGCCATGCTCGAATGGCAGACGAAGGAGTTTCTGGCGCGGGAGACTCACCGGGATCAGTGGACGGTGTACATCCGCCCGGAGTTGGTCGCGGAGGTTGCCTTCAGCAACTTGCAGGCGAGCATCCGCTATCCCGGCGGTTTGGCCTTGCGGCTCGCGCGCGTGAAGCGCTATCGGGACGACAAGCGGGCCGAAGACGCCGACACCATGGAATCGGTGCGGAGAATCTACGCCGCGGAGGGATCGCGGTAGTTGATTGGATTGCTCGATGAACGGTCCTACGGTGTTCCACCGTGTCGTCTGGCGCACCAGAAGGCGTAAGCTGAGCGCACACCTCCGGCGTCCCTAATATGACGTTAATCATCATCGTGCTGATAGTCATCGCGCTTGCCGCGGCCGGCGCTATCGTCTACGGCGATTCGTCCTGGCAAGAGGAAACCAAGATCCTGCACGCAAAGATGCAGGCCGTACGCCGGCCCATCGCGCCGACCGCGTACGACGCGCGCGAAATCGAGACTCTGCCGGCGCCGGTGAAACGCTACTTCCGCGCGGTGCTGCAGGAGGGGCAAGCGATGATCGCCAGCGTGCACGTGGTGCAGCAAGGGCAATTTCGACGCAGCGAAACCAGGCAAAATTGGCAGTCGTTCAACGCAGCCGAGTTCGTCACCATCCGCCCGCCCAGCTTCGACTGGGACGCGCGCGTCAAGGTGACCGCCGGCGTCAAGATGTACGTGCAGGACGCCTACGCGGCGGGAATGGGGACCGTACATGCTGCGGTGCTCGGCCTCTTCACGGTCGCGGAGATGCATGGCACCCGAGAACTGGCCCAGGGGGAGTTGTTGCGTTACCTCGGAGAAGCGGCCTGGTACCCGACGGCCTTGTTGCCCAGTCAAGGTGTCCATTGGGAAGGTATTGACGATTCATCGGCGCGCGCGACCCTCGTCGATGGCGCCACCAGCGCGTCGCTCGAATTCAGGTTCGATCAGGACGGGCTGATCTCGACCGCGTGGGCACGTTCGCGCTGCCGCGTTGCCGATCAGGCATCCCAAACCTCGCCTTGGCAGGGTCGGTTCGGCAGCTACGCGCAGCGCGGCGGAATGCGAGTACCGCTGGAGGCAGAGGCCGAATGGCAACTTCCGAATGGTCCGCTGCCCTACTGGCGCGGGCGCCTCTTGGACATTCAGTACGAGTTTGCGTAGCGAGCGCGCCCGCCCGCTGACCGCGCACTCGCCCGTTCGAGGTCCTATTGCTGCGATGCGCGGTAGATTCCACGGTTTGACCCGGGACCAACCAACTCAATTCGATATTTCGTAATATCCGCGACCAAGGCCCCGCGGCTATCGGCGCGCGTCGTCGCGGTGCTTGCGCCATTGGCTCGGCGGCGTGCCGACCGCCTTTTTGAACGCCCTGCTGAATGCGGCTTCGGATTCGTAGCCAACTCGGCTAGCAATTGCCGCGACGCTTTCCATGCCGCTCAGCAGCTGGTTCGCGGCGAGCTGCATGCGCCAGCTCGTCAGGTACTGCATCGGAGGCTGGCCGACAAACTGCGTAAAGCGCTCCGCCAGACCGGACCGTGAGAGTCCCGCGTTTCGCGCCAATGACTCGATGGTCCAGGCGCGAGCGGGGTTGCGATGGAACGCCGCGAGCGCACGCCCGACGAAAGGATCGCGCAGCCCCGCAAGCCAATCCGTACGGTCGGCCGGTAACGTCTCCAGGTATCGGCGCACGACATCGACGAACATCAGTTCGCTCAAGCGGCCGAGCACACACTGTCCGCCCATGCGCGGCTGCTTCGACTCCGCCAACGCGAACTGCACGTACGCCGCCAGCGCGCCGCCCGCGTGATCGTTGACCACGATAACCCGCGGCAGCGCGGTTAGCAGCGGGTTGTAAGGCCGCGCATCCCAGCCCAGAAACCCGCAGACGAAGTGCGCTGGATCGCCCTGAGGATCGCCCATCGAGAGGCTAACTGGCAGATGGCCGTCGCTCGGCAGGCGATAGAGCGACATGTCCGGCGTGCGACGCAGGCCCGGAGTACTCGATAGCACGTGCGTATCGCCGTGCGGCAGGACGATGATGTCGCCGGCCGAAAGCCGCATCGGCTGCTGGCCCGGAATGCATGCCCAACAGCTCCCTTGAGTGATGATGTGATAACAAATGAGGTGCTCGGAGCCCGGGAACATCGCTCCGACGATCGCCTCGCCCGACGGCGTTTCGGCCACCCATGGCGCTGAGGCCTGGATGTCGAAGAAGATGGCTCCCGTGAGCCGCACCGTTCGCAATACATCCGACAAAGCATCCATGATTCTCTCCGCGGACGATCGAGCAAGATCGCTGGACGGGTGGTCATTTGAACGCCGACAGCCGATCGCTAGACTATCCGGCAGGCGAAAGTCCATCGATCTTACAGGGAGTCGCGATCATGAGTATTGAAGACATCTATACGGGCACCTGCTTTTGCGGCGAAGTGCAATTCGAGACTTCAGGTCAGCCGGAAGCAATGGGATACTGTCACTGCGCATCCTGCCGGCACTGGTCAGCGGGCCCGGTGAACGCCTTTACCTTGTGGAAACCGGAAGCTCTCAGAGTAACGCACGGCGCGGCAAGCATCGCCACTCACAATAAGACGCCCATCAGTTACCGCAAGTGGTGCAAGAAGTGCGGCGGCCATATATTCACGGAGCATCCGACCATGGGGCTCGTGGACATCTACGCGGCGCTGCTTCCGCGGCTGAACTTCGAGCCCAGCGTGCATGTGAATTACCAGGAAACCGTGCTGCGCATTCGCGACGGAAAGCCGAAGTTCAAGGACATGCCCAAGGAGATGGGAGGCTCGGGCGAGAATTTGCCGGAGTAGCGAGGCCCGCGACGTCCGCTGGCGTCACGCCTCGACGACGCACCTCGGATCGAAGGCAGGGTTCGGCTCCATCGGCAGATAGCCGCGTGGGTTACAGACGACGCGCGTACCGCTTGCGACGTAGTCAAATGACTCGTGCGTGTGTCCGTGGATCCACAGCGTCGCCGGAAGCTTCACCAGCCGAGCCAAATCGCTGGCAAAGGCGGGATTGAGCCGATCACGTTCGTACTTGGGATGAATGCTGCGCCGATGCGGCAGGTAATGCGTAATGACGACGGTCGGCCCGTCGAACATTTCGATGAGCTTGCCTTCCAACCATTTCACTTGCTCGAGGTGAATCTCCCTCGCGTCCTCGGGGCGGAAGAATCCCGTATCGCCATGGCGGATCAGGCGGAAATCGTTCATCCCCTGCTTCGCATCATTCATTGCCTGGAGGAGCCGCTGCCCCGTTCCGTAAAGAGCAAAGTCGGTCCACAGCGTCGCGCCCAAGAAGCGAGTGTCGCCAAGCACGAGTTCATCGGCATCGAGCAGGTGGACTCCGAGGCCGTCCGCGGTCTCGCGTAGCGCCGCCGACACCTTCTTCAGCTGTCCACCGTAGAACTCATGGTTACCCGCCACGTAAATAACAGGTGTAATCGGGAATTGCTCTCGCGCCCACTCAAGACCGCGCACGCCAACATGAATGTCGCCGGCCAACACAATGACATCCGCGTCCGCGGCCGGCGGCGTCCAGTCACGGAACTCCAGATGCAAGTCGGAAAGAACGCGAATCTTCATATCAGCCTGTATTTAGGCGCGTTCCTTCCGCGGTCACGGCCCGAGAAAGTCTTTCTTGCCGATCTCGACGCCGTTGTGACGAAGAATGCCGTAGGCGGTCGTGACGTGAAAATGAACGTTGGGCAGCAAGTGATTCACGAGATAGGGCAGCCCCTGCATGCTCTTGGTGCTGCTGCGAGTCTGCCATGAAATGGTCTTGTCTTCGCGACCGTCGATTTGCGACGGCACCAAAGATCCCAGGTACGCAATAGTTTTGCGAATCCGCAGGACCAGATCTTGAAATGTCGCCTCCTTGTCTTCGTAGGCGGGAAACTCCACGCCCGCAAGACGAGCCGCACCGCTCCTCGCGGTATCCGTCGCAATCTGAACCTGCTGCACCAGCGGAAACATGTCCGGAAAGAGACGGCTGTTCAGCAGCACCGCATCATCAATCTTACGCGCTTGCGCGTGCGCAGCGCCGTTTTCCAAGATCGCGGCGAGATTGCTGAGCGCGCGGATGAAAGCCGGCACCGACGCCTGGTACATCGAAATCGTCATGGATGTCTCCGAAAACTCGTTTCTAAAAAACCGGCGCTGTTCTCATCGGTTCGGGTAGCTGTCAATTCAACAAGCCAGCTACCTTACCACTGGCCTCAAGGGAAGTCAGGAATGTCCTTGTTTCCTATTGATGCGATCATGCATGCATGACCGAATTCTCCGCTTTAGCACTGATCGACCTCTACAGCGCGGCCTTGAGGAGGTGGGCTACGCCGAGATGACGCTGGTGCAGGCGTCGAGCTTGCCGGCCATTCTGGCGTGGCGAGACGTTGTGGTTCAGGCGCGTACTGGTAGCGGGGCGCATGAAAGGAAATAGCGCACCGCGTTGCAAACGATTGCACATTGGCTTATAACTGGATTGGGCTCAGCGTAGGCCCGCTACCCGTCGGAGGTTGAATGCAAGCGACTACTCGCAGGGCCAAGCCGTTTTACGCGAAACTTCACAATCAAGTCATCATCGCCATCGCCGCCGCGATCATCATGGGTGCAGCGTGGCCGACGGCGGCGGTGAAGATGAAGCCGATGGGCGACGGTTTCATCAAGCTGATCGGGATGATGATCGCCCCGATCGTATTTTGCATTATCGTGTCGGGAATCTCGGGAATGGGGAGCGCTCGCCGGGTCGCCCGCATCAGCGTCAGATCCCTGGTGTACTTTTACGTAGTCTCCGCGCTGGCGCTGGTGCTCGGTCTGGTCGCGGCGAATTTAATACCGACCGGCGTCGGACTCAACATCGATCCGCGCTCGATCGACACTTCCAGCATCGCCGGCTACGTCACCGCCGCCAAAGACCAGGGCGTCGTCTCATTCCTGCTGAACATTATCCCGGTCACCATGTTCGACGCCTTCGCAAAGGGCGCCATTCTGCAAGTCGTGCTCATTGCCGCACTCTTCGGTCTGTCGCTCATTTTCCTGGGTGATCGAGCGCGCCTAGTCAAGGATTTGGTGGATCAGCTCTCTCGGGTGGTGTTCGCAATCGTCGGCATGATCATAGCGCTGTCGCCCTTGGGGGCTTTCGGCGCCATGGCTTTCACCGTCGGCCGATTCGGCCTTCACTCGCTATTGCCGCTGTTGAAACTCATTCTCCTGTTCTACGGCGCCTGCTTGGTATTTGTGCTCATCGTGCTTGTGCCAATCGCCCGCCGCGTCGGCTTCAGTGTGCTCAAATTCTGCCGCTACATCCTCGACGAGATCCTGCTCTTTCTCAGCATCGCCAACTCCGAGGCGCTGCTGCCGCGCCTGATGGAAAAACTCGAGCGCATGGGAGTCCCCAAGTCGATCGTTGGCCTGGTCGTACCCACCGGCTATTCCTTCAATCTCGCCGGCAGCAGCATCTACTTCACCTTGTGCGTGATATTTATCGCTCAGGCGACCAACACGCCGCTGCCGCTCGATCGTCAGCTGGTGATTCTCCTGGTCGCGATGCTGATGTCCAAGGGGGCCACGGGCTTTACCGGCGCGGGCTTCGTCGTTTTGGCCGGCACTCTATCGGCGCTGCCGGATATCCCCATGGCCGGTCTCGCCCTGCTGCTCGGCATCGATCCGTTCATGCAGCGCGGCCGAGGTCTCCTCAACTACGTAGGCAACGGCGTTGCGGCCATCGCCATCGCCGCCTGGGAAAAGGACTTGGACGTCGCGGAACTCAATCGCCGCCTCGAGCTAGGACCGGATGGCGACATCTCCGGGCCGAGCGCGCCGGCGCCTCACCCCCAGGTACTCTCGGCCGTTGAAGCCGAGGCCGGCGCGACCCAGGCCGGTACGAAATAGCCGCCTCCCGTCGTTCCGCTGCGGTCCGAGCGGCGTGGTTGCTTGCGGTGCCGCGCACCATCACCTACTCTTCGCCGGCATGAGTAAACCGCTGTCAGGAATCAAGCAGATCGCGCAACGGGCTGGAGTGCACGTCTCGACGGTCTCGCGGGCGCTCAATCCGCAAACGCGCACCATGGTGTCGCAGGAAGTGGCGACGCGCATCCTGAGAATAGCCAGTAACCTCAGCTACACGCGTAATCCGCTCGCCTTTGGACTGAAGACCCGCCGCTCGTTTACTGTCGGAGTCATCGTCCCCGATCTCACGAATCCCCTATTTCCTCCGATTGTGCGCGCGGTCGAGCGCACCCTCGGAAAAGAGGGCTACGTGACGATGCTGGCGGACTCTGACAATAGCCGGGAAACGGAATCCGCCATTCTCGACTCGCTGCGGGCGCGGCAGGTTGATGGACTCATCCTCGCTACCGCATGGCTCCATGATGATATCGTTACGAGATGCCAGGAGCAGAACATTCCCTTTGTGCTTGTGAACCGCACGGTACTCGACGAAAGCGTGACCAGCGTCGTCACCAATGATGCCTACGGTATTCGCCTCGCTGTCGATCACCTACTCCAGCTTGGGCACCGCAAATTGGCGTACGTTGGCGGCCCGCTCAACACGTCGACAGCGACGGGTCGGCGCGCGGGGTTCATCGCGGCGCTCAAGGCCTACCGGCTGAGCGTGCGGGAGAAACTCCTTGCCGATTGCGCGTCGTTCACGGTGCAAGCCGGCGCCGCCGCGGCGCGCAAGCTGCTCGCCACGGCGAATCGCTCCTTCACGGCGATTGTTGCCGCCAACGATATGTTGGCGCTAGGCTGTTACGATGCACTCACTGAGGCCGGGCTTTCATGTCCGAAGGACATTTCGATCACAGGCTATAACGACATGCCGTTCGCCGATCGCTTCAATCCTCCGCTGACCACGCTGCGAATTCCGCACGATCAAATCGGCGTGCAGAGTAGCTTGCTGTTGCTGCGAATGATGCGCGACCCCGCGGTCATCGTTCCCTCCATGCACCTCGAGCCCGTCCTCGTCGTGCGAGGCTCAACCGCAGGCATCCAGAAATAGCCGCTAACTCAGGAACTCGCCAATCCACTCGCGCGATTCAAGGATCTGCTTCAGCCGCCGCAAATAGGCGCCGGAATAGGCGCCGTCCACCGCCCGGTGGTCGAAACTGTGAGCGAGTATGCCCACTGAGCGTATTTCAATCTGCTCGCCTTCGTCATCGGTGACCACCCAGGGTCGGCGGTGCACGCCGTCGATCGACAAGATCGCAACCTGGGGCTGATTGATCACCGGTGCCGTCATGAAAGTGCCGAAGCTGCCATTGTTGGTCAGTGAATAGGTGCCCTCGGTCATATCGTCGGGCTTGAGTGCATTGGTGCGCGCCCGCTCGGCAATTTTGGCGATGGCCCGCGCCATTTCGGGCACGCTCAGGGTGGCGGCATTTTTGATCACCGGCGCGACCAACCCGCCGCGATCGAGATCCACCGCGATAGAGAGATTGATCGCGTTATACACGGTGAGGGAGTCCGCCGCCGCATGCGCATTCAATTGCGGAAACTCGGACAGCGCCAACGCCACCGCGCGGGCGATGAAGGGAAGATAAGTGAGCGATGTTGCCTCGCGCTCCTTCCACGCTCTTTTGAGCGCACCGCGAGCCGCTTCGACGGCCGAAAAATCGACCTCGACGGCTTGCAGCACATGAGCGCTCGTGGCCTTCGAACGCACCGTGTGCTCGGCGATCCGCTTGCGCAGCGCACTGAACGGCACGATCCTGGAACCGCGTATTGTCGTAGATACGGCTGGATGCTTTTGCAAATGAGACAGCACGTCGTCGCGTTTGACGCGGCCATCGCGGCCGGTGCCCTGAATGCGCGCGATATCGACGCCGTGTTCGGCGACGAGTTTGCGTACCGCGGGGGACAGCGGCGCGCCCTGGCCAACCCGATTTGGCCGCGGCGAAGTCGCATGCGCTACCGGCGTGGCCGCTTTCGCGCCCGGCGTGGGCGCGGCCGGTGCGCCGGCGACCTTGGACATCGCGGCGCTGGCACCGCCCGAATCGATGATGGCGAGCGTCGTACCGACCTTGACGGTCTCACCTACGCCGACCAGTATCTTGAGCAGAGTTCCGGCGACCAGCGACGGCACCTCGGTCGCCACTTTGTCGGTTTCGATCTCGAGCAACAATTCGTCGACCGTGACCTTGTCGCCCTCCTTTTTATGCCAGGCCGCGACCGTCCCTTCGTCGACGGTCTCGCCCAACTGCGGCATGATGACGTCCATAGCGAGGCTCCCCTACCAGTCGACCGCGATGTATTTTTTCTCGAGGAATTCAAGCATGCCCTCATGGGCGCCTTCGCGGCCAATGCCAGATTGCTTGACCCCGCCGAAGGGCGCCGCCGGGTCGGAAACGACGCCGCGGTTGAGCCCGATCATGCCCGATTCGATTTGTTCCGCAACGTCGAGGCCTTTGGCCAGACTGCGAGTGAAAATATAAGAGATAAGACCGTAAGGGGTGCTATTCGCTTTGGCGATCGCCTCGTCGGTGGTCGAGAAGCGCTGGATCGGTGCGATCGGCCCGAAAATCTCATTATTCAGGACGTTCGCATCGTCCGGCACGCCGCTTAGAAGCGTGGGCTGGAAAAAGAACCCCCTGCGTTGGAGTCGGTGGCCGCCCGTCACGATCTTGGCGCCTTTCTTGGCGGCATCATCGACGAAGGAAATCATCGCGTTCTGCGCGCTCTTGTTGATCAGCGGGCCGAGATCGACGCCCTCTTCGAGTCCCGGCCCCACCCTCATCGCCTGCATCGCGGCGGCAAATTTTTGCGTGAATTCATCCGCGATGTCGTTCTGCACATAGAACCGGTTCGCTGCCGTGCAGGCCTCGCCGCCGTTGCGCATTTTGGCAATCATCGCGCCCTTCACGGCCTCATCCACATCGGCGTCGTCGAACACGATGAAGGGCGCATTGCCGCCCAGTTCCATCGAGCAATTGACAATCGTGTTGGCGGCTTCGCGCAACAACACGCTGCCCACTTGCGTCGAGCCCGTGAACGACAGTTTGCGCACGCGAGGATCGTTGATCATGGCGCCCACCACTTTGGATGAGCGATGCGACGGTATGACATTGACCACGCCCTGGGGCACACCCGCTTCTTCCAACAGGCTCGCAATCGCGAGCGCGGTGAGCGGCGTCTCCGAGGCGGGCTTTAGTATTACCGTGCACCCCGCCGCCAGTGCGGGGCCGATCTTGCGGGTCGCCATGGCCGCCGGAAAATTCCACGGCGTCACCAAAATCGACACGCCGACCGGCTGCTGCAAAACCAAAATCCGATTGGTGCCGCCCGGGTTGGTTGAAATCTCGGAAATATTGCGCACCGCCTCTTCCGAATACCAGCGGAAGAATTCGGCCGCATAGGCGGCTTCAGCGCGTGCATCCTTCAATGCCTTGCCGTTCTCCTGAGACATGAGTTTCGCCAAACCCTCGGCGCGCTCGGTCATGAGCTCGAAGGCTTTGCGCAAAGTCTCGGCGCGCCGCCGCGGTGCGGTAGCGGACCAAGCGGGCAGCGCCCGGTGGGCCGCGTCGACCGCCGCCAATCCGTCCTCGATGCTTGCCGACGCGACCGAGGCGATGACCTCTTCGCTCGCTGGATCGAGCACTTCCATCTCGGCGCCGTCCGATGCGGCGTGCCACGCGCCGTCGATATAAAGGCCGGTCCGTACAGAAATGATCGGTCCACTCATAGCTTCGGGATCGCCTCTAGTCGATGGTCCTGAGAATGGTTTCGATGATGCGCACCGCACTGGGAATGGTTAAGTCCTCGAGCCGGTCGGCGGCGGGCAACGGCACGTGGGGCGTGGTAATGCGGGTAATCGGCGCGTCCAGATCCCAGAACAATTCCTCGGCCACCAAGCTCGAGATCTCGGCGCCCCAGCCGCACAGGCGCGGATTTTCCTCGACGGTGTAGAAGCGGCCAGTCTTTGAGATTTCGGCAAAAATCGTCCGAGTGTCGAGTGGCACCAGCGAACGAACGTCAATCACAGTCGCGGAAATGCGGTGCTCGGCTTGCAGCCGTTCGGCGGCTTCCAGCGCGCGCGGCACCATTAAGCCAAGGGCCGCGACGGTCACGTCCGAGCCTTGGCGACGTATCGCTGCTGTGCCGAGTGTGTCGACATGCTCGCCGTCCGGTACCTCGCCCTTGGTCGCGTAGAGCGCTTTGTGTTCGAAGAAGACGACTGGATCAGGATCGCGGATCGCGGCCGCGAGCAGCCCTTTGACATCGGCCGGCGTTGACGGTGCCACCACTTTGAGGCCCGGTATGGCCATCGCCCAGTTCTCGACGCTTTGCGAATGCTGTGCGCCGAAGCGCGAACCGCCGCCATTGCCGGTGCGAATGACCAACGGCAGCGAGATTTGTCCGTTGGTCATATAGCGCGTCTTGGCAATCTCGTTAGCGATCATGTCCCAGCACACCGCCAGAAAATCCGAGAACATGATCTCGGCGACTGGCCTGAGCCCGGTCATCGCCGCTCCCATGGCGGCGCCCAAGATCGCTTGCTCGGCGATCGGCGTATCCCGCACCCGTAGAGGCCCGAATTTTTCGAGCAGACCCACAGTGGCCTTGAATACGCCGCCCGCGGCCGCGATATCCTCGCCCAAACACACGACCGAGTTGTCGCGTTCCATTTCCTGCGCGATGCCCGCCGCGACCGCGTCGCGATAGGTCAGTTCCGCCATGCCCAGCCTCCATTCGCCCAAACGTCTTTGTAGATCAACTCGTCCGCGGGAGGCGGCGATGATTTGGCCGCATCAGTCGCTTGATCCACCGCTTGCTTGATTTCTTCTTCCATCGCCAAGATTGCCGGTTCGGCCACGCCGGATTCGATCAGGCGTCGGCGATAGAGCGGAATGGGATCCCGCTTCATCCACGCATCGACTTCCTCCGTTGGCCGATATTTGGCCGGGTCTGCTCGCGAATGCCCGTGGTGGCGATAGGTCAGCGCTTCGATCAGCGACGGCCCCGCGCCGGCCCGCGCCCGCGCGATGGCAGACTGGGCGGTGCGATACACCACGTCGACGTCGTTGCCGTCGATCAGAATTCTGTCGAGCCCATACGCCGACGCTCGATCGGCGGCCGGATTCTTGACCGGCGTCACGGCCGCGATCGGCGTGTATTCCATATAGAGATTGTTCTCGCACACGAACACGACCGGCAGTTTCCAGATCGCGGCCATGGAGAGGGCTTCGTGGAACGCGCCGATATTGGTCGTGCCATCGCCGAAAAAACACACTGCGACCTGATCGGTACCGCGATATTGCGCTGACCAAGCGGCGCCCATCGCGATGGGCAGATGCGCGCCGACGATGGCGTACGATCCCATTACGCCGTTATCGATATCGGTCAGGTGCATGGAGCCGCCCTTGCCCCCCATCAAGCCGCACTCGCGGCCCATGAGTTCGCCCAAAACCCCTGTCATCGAGGCGCCGCGCGCCAGCGTATGAGCGTGACCCCGATAGGTGCAGAAGCTCCAATCTTCGGGTTTCATCGACATCGCGAATCCAGCGGCGACCGCCTCTTGCCCGATCGCCAAATGGCTGGTGCCCTTGATGAGATTCTGGAGAAACAGATCATAGGCGCGTTTCTCCACCGAGCGAATCGCGAACTGGCTGCGATATAAAGCGAGGCGCGTCTCTGCGCCGATCTCGTCATTCGTTTCCGTCCGCGAATTGGCCGCCGTGCGCATTTGTTCCAAGACCGTATCCTCTAGTTTCGACGCGTTTGCGAGCCGTGCCGGCCCAAGGCGTCATGAGCAGTATATCAGGGGCACGCAAACGTTTGCACGAGCAAAAAAGGGGGAACGGCCGCCGCCCACTTTTTTATCGGCTCGCGCCGACTTTCGTCTGCGCTAGAAGCGCACCGTGGCGTTCACGGTGAACCATTTCGGCCGATTCACGCGCGCGATGTTGTGGAACGGGTTGACATCGGGAACCGGCCAGAACACGGTGTTGTAGGAGGTGTCCGTCAGGTTGGTCCCGGCGACCGTCAGCTTCCATTTCCCGTGCTCGAGCCACGCAGAGGCATTCAACAGATGGTAAGCCTCCTGAAAAGCCGAGTTCTGGGGATCCCAATAGGACCGGCCGATGAACGTAGCCTCCGTGCGGGCCCCGACCAGGTAGCCGCCGAAATCATGCTTCCAGTCGAGCGTCGTACTCGCCGTATACGCCGGGGAAAAGGGCACGTTGAGGCCGTTGAGCTGCTGCGGCGTGCCCGGCGGAATATTCCCGTTGCCTGGATTCACGAAGCCATTGGTTTCGCCCCACCGCGCACGCAGCACGCCCCCTCCGACGCTCACCTTGAATCCCGCCGGCAGTGGCGCGGCAAGGTCGAACTCCGCCCCGACGTTCGTCGAGGGGCCAATGTTGGCCGTCAAATCCTGAATTGGCCCGTTCGCGAGCCGCTGGTAGAGATACAACCTGTCCTTGTAGTAGGTGTAGAAAACGGCGGCATTCACCTGCACGCCGTGCGCCAGCAAGGACTTGTAGCCCACCTCGTACTGGGTGGCAATCTCCGGACGGAACGGATGGATCAGGAAATTCTCCTCGACCAGGTCGCCGGGCGTGAAGCCCCGCGAAATCGCGCCATAGACGTTGGCGGTCGGGCTGAACTTGTACTGCGCCGACACTCGCGGCGAGAACTCGTGCCCGGAGAGCGAGCCTGACGGAATGGGAAGAACCGGAGTCGTATAGTCGCCGTCGGCTACGTTGTTTGTGTTCCAGGCCGACAGCGAACTCGTGTAGTACTCCCCCCGCAGGCCCAATTCGTACTGCCAGTTCCCGCGATGAAGCGTGACGTCGCCGAACAGGGCGTATTGCCGCTGCATCTTTTCGTTGCGATCAAAGTCTACGGGGAGTCCGGCGGGGCCGGGCTGGATGAGCATCGGGTTGTTGGGATCGCTGTTGTAGTTGTTGTCGACGGCCAACGTCTCAATCTTGTGCCCCTGGAAGAACGCACCGACGAGCCAGTCCACGTCCGAACCGCCGGTCGATGCCAGCCGCAGCTCCTCGCTATAGACCCGGTTGTCGACATTCTGCTGCAACAAGTCGATTGGTACGGGCATCTTGAAGAAATCCGTAACGCCGCGATTGTAGGAGGTGAAGTAGGAAGTCAGCGAAGTCAGCGCGAGATTCGCCTCCATCTGATGGTCCAACTGGAGGGCGACGGAGCCGATGTGCCGGACAAAGGACGGGATGAAGAAATCCTCCACCGTGCGTGAATAGGTATGCGCGTCAGGCGGCTCGTACATGAGGTTCTGCGAACTCGTATTGTAGTCGTCCGCGGAGAGCCATAGGTGGATCTTGTTGGATTCGTTCGGCGCAGCAACGAGGGTGACGCGCGCACCATGGTCGTTGGCCGCGCCATAGTCGAATTTGTTGACGGTGTCGTAGACATTGCCGTCGTGGGAGTCGTAGTACACGCTGGCGCGTATGCCGACCGTGTCGCCGAGCGGACCGGAGACTACGGCCTGATAATTGCGAGTGGAGTATGAGCCGAGTTCGACAGTCGCCTCGTTCTCCCACGTGCTGGTGGGGTCCTTGGTCACGTACTTGATGGCGCCGCCGACATTGGCGCCGCCAAACAGGGTGCCCACGGGGCCCTTCAGTACTTCGATGCGTTCGATGTCAACCGGCCTTGCGATCTGCCCTTCAAAAACCTGCACGTCGTTGACATAAAAGCCGACTCCCGCGACGAGGCCAAAGCTGCCGACGCCCCGCAGCACCACATCCGGCGTGTTGTCGTGCGCCTCGTCGATATTGAGATTCGAAACCAGAGAATTCAGGTCGTCGAGCTGGGTGACGTGCGCCTCCTCGAGAGTCGCAGCCGAAATGGCGGTGATCGACGCCGGGATGTCGCGGAGATTCTCCGAACGCTTTCGCGCCGTGACCACAATTTCAACGAGATTGTTGTCTTGCGTGTCGCCAAAGGACGCAGCGGCCTTATCGGCGGCAGCCAAGGATACGGTCGCGTTGAAACCTCCAGCCAATCCCACTGCCAGAGTGGCCAGACCTACCCGTATCCAGACTGCTCGACCGGCCCGGGATAGGGCGGGTAGACGTACCGATTCACTCATAATGACTCCCTAATCGTCGTTTTTACTACCCCTATCGGCTGGCGCAGCCGCGCGTGTCGGTCGGCCGTGGCGTAACCGCGCTGCGTTCTCGTGCAAACGTTTGCAATATATGCACCATTGGCAAAATTCGCAAGTCCCTTGGAAAGGCTGCGGGAATAGGAAACGCCAAGACCATGAGGCAGGGACTGCCCCTTGGGGAACCGCGGGCGGACTGTGCCGCCGCGCACTCAATACCTATTGGCGATCGGCAGTTCCTGAGCGGGGAACAAGGTAATGACTTCGCAGCCCTTATCGGTGACGACCAGTTCTTCCTCGATGCGGGCGGCGGATCGGCCATCCGCTGCCGGACAGTAAGTCTCGAGTGCAAACACCATGCCTTCCTTGATCTCGAGAGGGTGCTCGAGCGAGACCAGACGCGAAATAATGGGCCGCTCGTGGAGCGCCACGCCGAGGCCGTGGCCGAATTGCAGCGCGAAGGCTTCCATTTCGCTGGGGAAGCCGAATTCCTCGGCGCGCGGAAACACGGCCGCGATTTCGTCGGTGCCTACCCCGGGACGAACCTTGGAAATTCCGGCATCCATCCATTCGCGCGCCTTGGTGTAGGCATCCTTTTGCGCGTCGCTTGCCTTTCCCACGGCGAAGGTGCGGTAGTAGCAGGTGCGATAGCCCATATAGGCTTGGATGATGTCGAAAAAAGCCTGATCGCCCGGGCGTATGATGCGGTCGGTGAAATTATGGGGGTGCGGGCTGCAGCGCTCGCCGGCCACCGCGTTGATTGCCTCGACGTCGTCGGAACCCATTTCGAACAGCCGCTTGGTCGCCATGGCAACGATATCGGACTCGCGAACCCCCGGCTTGAGGGCCTCATAAATGTCCTGATAGACGCCGTCGACCATGGCGGCGGCGGTGTTCAACAGCATGATCTCGTCACGGCTTTTGATCTCACGTGCATCCAGCATGACTTGCTGGCCGTCGACGATGGTCAGGCCGAGCTTTTGCAACGCGAACAGCATTGGGGGCTCGATCACATCGATGCCCAAAGGCATGTCGGCGACGCCTTGCACTTTGAGCACGTCGTAGATTTCCTGCGCCGCACGCGTGACCAGACCCTGATCGGGCGGAATGGTGCCGCGCAGACCGACATTGCCGGCATGACAGCAAATCGGCTGCAGCCAAGGGGCGTAAATTCGGTGATGGGCGGCGGCCGAGCCGAAATCCCATAAATGAGGTTCGCCATTGCCGGTCAGCACCGCGAAGCGGCAGAATTTATCGCGCGACCACTCGCCGATCGCTGTCGAGGTGATGTAGCGGATGTTGTTGTTATCGAAGCACAGCAATGCGCCGAGCGTGGAATTGCGGACGGCTTGCCGCGCGCGTCCCAAGCGATAGCGGTGCAGACGCCGAAAATCGACACGCTCCTCGAAATCGACATTCATGACTCCGTGAGCGTTGAGGCGCGACCAATCGTGATGCGGATCGATATCCTCGGGCTTGATTTCGAGGCGCTCGGAGACCGCCGCCTTTGTCGGAACGTCCCGGGGAGCCTTGCGGTTTTTCTGCTGCTGGTCGCTCATGATTTGCTCTGATTTCACTTCTTTACATGCTTGCGCGCGGACAAAGGTCCGCGCCGATCAAGCCCTAAATTGAGTATACGGCAAACGTTTGCATCAGGCACAATACGCCGGTTACACTAAAAGGCAATACGGCAATCGCTCTCATGAGCGGCGAAGAGGATGCCCATGCGGAGTCTGGTGTTATACAACGCGCCGCAGTCCACCTGCAGCCAGCGAGTTCGCTTTGCCCTCCACGAGAAGGGCCTTGCGTTCTCCGAAATCAAGCTGGACCTGTTTTCCGGGGATCAACTTCGTCCTGAGTATCTGAAAATCAATCCCAACGGAGTCGTTCCCAGCCTGATTCACAACGGCAGAGTAATCATCGACTCGGCGGTTATCATCGAATACCTGAGCGAGGTGTTTCCCGAACCTACACCGCTCGTACCGCACGACGCGGTGGCTCGGGCATCGATGCGCTCGCTCATTCGCTACATTGACGAGGTGCCGACCCCGGCGGTGCGCGTACCGTCCTACAATATCGCGTTCCTGCCTCACTACCGCGACATGCCGGAGGCCGACTTCGTCGCGCTGGCCGAATCGAAGCCCCTGCGCAAAGAATTTCTCCTGTCGATGGGCCGCACTGGGTTCTCCGCGGAGGAGATGAACAAGGCACTGGAGCGGCTGTACCGCGCGATCGTGCGAATGTCCGAGACCCTGCGTGACAGTGGCGGACCCTGGTTGATGGGCCCTGACCTCACATTGGCCGACATCGCGATCATGCCAGTGCTCGTGCGAATGGCTGATTTAGATCTCGGCACGCTCTGGGAACAACTGCCCGAAATCGATCGCTGGCTCGCCGCGCTTCGTGAGCGCCCAGCGTTCTCAAAAACCTACTACTTCGGGTCCCTGTTGACGGAAAAATATCCCGATCTGAAAAATAGCCGGCTCCAACCGGGCCGCTCCGGCATTTAATCCATGCCTACGTTGTTTAGATTGAGGGTTAACGGCGCCCCCCGCTCCGTCAGGGCCCTGCCCGACACGCCGCTGCTCTACGTTCTGCGCAACGACCTCAAGTTGAGCGGCGCCAAATTCGGCTGCGGTCAGGCGCAGTGCGGCGCATGCAGCGTGCTCATCGACGGGATTGAACAGCGCTCCTGCGTGTATCCGGTCAGCGCCGCCAGCAAGGGTCGCATCACGACGATCGAAGGTCTGGGGACGGCGCAGCACCCGAGTGCCTTGCAGCGGGCGTTCATCGATGAACAGGCCTGCCAGTGCGGCTATTGCAGCAACGGAATGATCATGGCGGCGCAAGCGCTGCTCGCGCACAACCCGAAGCCGAGCGAGGCCGAGGTAAAGCAAGCGCTGGAGGGCCATCTGTGCCGCTGCGGCGCACACAACCGCATCGTGCGTGCGGTCTTGCGCGCGTCCAAGGAAGCACTGTCATGACGGCAGCACTTCGGAATGTGTCGCGCCGTAGTCTCCTGAAGGCCGGTGCCGGGCTTGTGGTCGGGATCACCTTTACGCCGACCGTGGCGCTGGCCCAAGACGCCGAGGCACCAAAACATCTTCCCGGGAGCCTTGACGGCAATCGCCTGTTGTCGGCGTGGCTGCGCGTCAATCCCAATGGCAGCGTGACCGTGTTCACCGGCAAGGTTGAATTCGGACAAGGCATCGCGAGCGCACTGGCCCAGATCGCCGCCGACGAACTCGACGTGGGCTACGGGCGCATCGACATGGTGACGGCCGACACCTCCCGCACGCCCGATGAAGGTATTACCGCGGGCAGCCAGTCGATCGAGCAAAGCGGAACCGCCATCCGCTTCGCATGCGCCGAGGCCCGCCGGTTGCTGCTCGCGGCGGCGGCCGCGAAGCTTGGCGTCGAGGCGGGCGATCTCACAGTCGCCGATGGGACGATCGCGGCACCCGGCGGAAAGAAGACGACGTATTGGGAGGTCGCCACGGACGCGATGCTGCGGCGCGAGGTCACCGCAAAACTTAAGCCGAAAGCCGCGGGCGAGTACCAGCTAATCGGCCACAGCCTCGCTCGGCGTGACATTCCTCGGAAGTTCACCGGTGGTGCGGCGTACGTGCAGGATCTGCGGCTGCCCGGCATGGTGCACGCGCGAATCGGGCGCCCGCCGGTGCCGCGCGCCGAACTTGTCAACCTCGATGCCGCGGCCCTGAGGGCGATGCCCGGGGTCATCGAGGTCGTGCGCGACGGCAGCTTCGTCGCGGTCGTCTGCGAGCGCGAGGAACAGGCGATCAATGCCCGCCTCGCCCTGCGTAAGCTAGCCCACTGGAGTCGACCCGAGTTGCCGCCGACGCTTGCCGACACCTTCGATCGCCCCGATCCAGAACTGCAAACGCAGGACTCGGTCGTGTACGAAAAGACTTCGCCGAGCGCCTCGGTTGCCGTGAGGCAGATCGAGGCGCGCTACACCCGAGCGTTTCAGCTGCACGCCTCGATCGGTCCGTCCTGCGCCGTGGCGCGCGACGCGGATGGCAAGCTGACCGTGTGGACTCATAGCCAAGGCGTGTTTGCGTTGCGCGGCGACATCGCACGTGCGCTTGGCATCGAAATGGCGAGCGTCACCTGCATCCACATGGAAGGTGCGGGTTGCTACGGCCACAACGGCGCCGACGACGCCGCCTTCGATGCTGCCCTCCTGGCTCGCGCCGTCCCGGGCAGGCCGGTCAGGGTGCAGTGGATGCGGGACGACGAATTCATGTGGGAGCCGGCCGGCTCGGCGATGAGCGTGAAGGTGCGAGCCGGATTGAGCGCGGACGGCAAGATCGTCGACTGGCACCACGAGTTGTGGAGCTATCCTCATGCGAGGCGGCCTGGTGGACGGGAGGGCGTGAATTTGCTCGCGGCGTCGTATTTGGCGCATCCCTCGCAGCCGACGTTTCCGACCGACGTGCCGCAGCCGAACGGCGGTTCCGACCGAAACGCGATCCCACTCTACGATTTCCCGAACCAGAAGATCCTCAAGCACTACATGCCCGACGCGCCATTGCGGACCTCCTCGCTGCGATCGCTGGGTGCCTACGCAAACGTCTTCGCCATCGAATCGCTCATGGACGAAACCGCCGCGGCGGCGGGCGCCGACCCTGTGGAATTTCGATTGAGACACCTGCGCGACGAACGCGCGCGTACGGTGATCGAAACGGCGGCCAAAAACAGCCGCTGGCGACCGAACGCCCTGGGCGACGGCGGCCGCGGCACCGGCAACACGCTTCGGGGGCACGGGATTGCATTCGCGCGATATAAGAACCATGCCTGCTATTGCGCAGTGATCGCCGAGGTCGAGGTCGACCGCGTCAGCGGCATCGTGCGTGTCACGCGCGCCTGGTCGGCGGTGGATCCGGGCCTGGCGATCAACCCAGATGGCATTGTGAACCAGATAGAAGGCGGCCTGATTCAGTCGGCCAGCTGGACGCTGAAGGAAGCCCTCAAGGTCGACCGATCGGGCATCCAGACGAAGAGCTGGATCGACTACCCGATCCTGCGCTTCAGTGAAGTGCCCGCAGTCGATGTTGAGGTCATCCAGCGTCCGACCGAAGACTCACTCGGCGTGGGCGAAGGCGCGCAGGGCCCGACCGGTGCGGCGATCGCGAACGCCTTCGCGGCCGCGACCGGACGCAGGCTGCGAGACATTCCCTTCACGCCGGAGCGCGTGAGAGCCGCGCTGGCGTGAGATGCCAAAGCGGAATTCTGCTGTGGGCCGGGAAGGCGTCTGCCAACTCGAAGCAAGAGACGATTGAACAGGAAACCCAGCAATGAATTTGACGACTCGCCGCGATTTTGTGAAAACAGCGGCTCTCGCGCCCCTCGCCCTCGCACCCTTAGGTCTCGCGGAGTCCAGCAGCACTGCGCAATCACGACAGACTGGCACTGTGCCGATGCGGGCGGGCCCGGGCGCATCACGTGCGGAGGTCTTCGACTATGTAGTAGCGGGTGCCGGGCACAATAGCCTCATCTGCGCCGCGTACCTCGCCAAGGCAGGCAATCGCGTGCTCGTGCTTGAAGGCCGCGCGATGATCGGCGGCGGCGTAAAGACCGCCGAAATTCTCCTCCCGGGTTTCAAGCAGGACCTTTGTTCGAGCTCGCATCACCTCATCGCCCGCAATCCGCTGCTGCGCAATGACGAACTCACCCTGCGCGACTACGGCTACGAGACCTTCGATCCGGAAGTAGTCGTGCATTTTCCGTTTCTGGACGGCGCTTCTCTGACGGTGTTTCTGAAGGATCCCGAGCGTACCGCGGCAACGATTGCGCGCATATCGAAAAAGGATGCGGAGACTTTCAGACGCCTGGCGGCCGCGCGCGCGCGCGTGGCCGCGCTGCCTCCGGCGGAGCGCGCCAACTCGCCCGAGGGGCTGTTCTTTCAACGGCTGGATGTCTTGTCCGGCTACGACGCGGCGCGCCAAGTCTGGGAAAGTCCCATCATGCAGGCGGCCAATCTCTCGGGTGGAAGGTGGCCCGGTATACCCGGAAGCGATGCCGGTACCGGCGCTCAGGCGTTCTCGATGATGGACCACATGGCGGGCCGACCGATGCCCAAGGGTGGCTCGGGGATGCTGAGCGTGGCACTTGGACGATTCATCGAGGCGCACAACGGCGTCATCCTGACCGGCAAACCGGTGGCGCAGCTGATCATCGAGGGCGGCAAATGCGTGGGCGTGGAGTGCGCCGACGGCAGCAAGTACCGGGCGAGGAAAGCGGTAGTCTCCACGATTCACGTCAAGCACCTGTTGGGAATGGCACCGCGCGAACTCTGGGGCGATGCGCTGCAGGCCAGCGTAGATCTCTGGCAACCGGAGCACGCCATGTTCGTATTTCACTACGCGTTCAGCGAACCGCCGAAGTATCCGTTGGCCGACGGAGCAACCGTCTCCGGCGCCGAAGCGTCCATCATGCAGCGGCCCGAGAGCATCTTCGTGCTGAGTGCAGATCAGGCGCGCGGCGAGTTGACCCTGGATGACTACCCCCTTCAGGTGGTGCATGCCTCGGTGTACGACCCGAGTCGGGTGCCGCCCGGCTGCTGCGCGCTCAAAATCGAGGGCGCCATACCGTACGCACTGAAGGAGGGACCTCAGCATTGGGATGAAATAAAGGAGCGCGTGGCTGACACGCTGTTGACTCAGTACCTGCGCCACACCACGAACCTCACCAAGGACAAAGTGCTCGCGAAAGTCATCATGAGCCCGCTGGATGTCGAGCGCATGAATCCGGCGATGTGGCGCGGCAGCGTGCACCACAGGGACAAACGCTGGGGCAATTTCACGCCCTACCGCATGCCCATTCCCGGTTTGTACCAGACGGGTGCCTGTACCGAGGCCGGCGGCTCGGTCACCGGTCTGCCCGGGCGCAACGCCGCTGCGATCATTCTGCAGGATGACGGCAAGACTCTTGAGCAGATTGTCGGCAACGGGCGCGCCGCTTGAGCGAGTCGATCGATAAGCATTCCGGACGAGGGCGAGCGCTGCGATGAAGAAGCTTCTTGATATTGTCGCGATGATCGCTGCGGCGCTCATGTTGCTGGCGGCCGGCGCCGCGCAGGCGCAGCCTCCCGCGCCCGCGGCCACTGCTGTGCAGTCCAATCTCGCGCCGCACCCGGCACCCGAACAGCCGCTGCCGTACAGTCACAAGACCCATGTCGGCATGGGGCTGCCGTGCCAACTCTGTCACACCCACCCTGCTCCCGGTCAACAGATGACGTTTCCGGCCACAGCGACCTGCATGAAATGCCACGCCACGTTAGTCACCGACCGGCCGGCGATCAAGAAGCTCGCGGAGTATGCCAAATCGAAACAGCCGATTCCGTGGGTGCGCGTCTACAAGGTGCTGCCGGGAGTAACGTGGACTCATCGCAAGCATTTGGATGCCGGGGTGCAGTGCGAAACCTGCCATGGAATGGTAGGCGACCTCGACGCCATGTCGGAAACGACGGCCGTAACCGGGATGGCGAGTTGCATCAGCTGCCACCAGGCGCGAAGCGTGAGCGCGGCTTGTATCGTCTGCCATGCCTGGCCGGCGAAGTAGCGTGCGCGCATTCACGCCAACGATCGGCTGAGGGATTTCTTGATGATTCACCGAACCTTGCTTGGCTTCGCCGCCTTGAGTCTAGCTTCGCTCGTCCATGCCCAGACGCCGTTACGGGTGATCAGTTTCCCTGGCGGCGCGAACCTGCCGCTTTGGGTTGCCGAGGACAAAGGGTTATTCGCGCGTGAGCAGCTCACGGTGAAACTAAGCCCCACTCCGAACTCGGTGGTACTGGTCCAGAGCCTGGTCGAGGATTCGGAGGACATCGCGATGGCTGCGTTCGACAATGTTGTCGCCTATCAGGAAGGCCAGGGGGAAGTGAAACTCTCCACCACACCCGACTTCTTCGCGTTCATGGGCTTCTCGCGAGGGACCGTTCGACTGGTGGTGAGTCCCGACGTCAAGGACTACGACGACCTGCGCGGCAAGACGCTTGCCGTAGACGCGGTTGCGACCGGCTACTCATTGGTTTTGCAAAAGCTATTGCATTTGGGTGGGCTCAAGGAAGGCGACTATCGTCTTGAATCGGTTGGGGCAACCGGAATGCGCGCGCAGGCGCTGATGGAGAACAAGTTCTCTGGAACGATCTTGACGACACCGCTGGAGATCGCGCCCGAGTCGCGGGGGTATCGGCGCCTAGCGAACGCCGTCGATGTCCTCGGACCGTACCAGACGATTGTCGGAATGGCGCGGCGCAGATGGGCAAAGGGCAACCGAGACGCGCTCGTCGGCTTCATCCGCGCATCGACCGAAGCGATCGACTGGCTGTTCGATCCGCAGAATCGCGCCGAGGCGGTAGCGATCTATCGGACGCATCTGCCGAACGTGCCCGAGGACGCAGCGCAGCGGCACGTCAATGCGCTGCTCGGCGAGCGTGAAGGCTTCACGCGCGGCGGTGCGCTCGACTCGCAAGGAATGATGACGGTGCTGCGGATAAGGTCCGAATTCGGACTTCCTCACAAGACGCTGACTGATCCGGCGCGCTACGCCGATGAACATTATCAGCAGGCAGCAAGGCATCGCTGATCGCGACGAGCCAATCACGACCCGGTTGGAGGGCGCAACAGGCGCTGCTTAGTTAACTCTTCTCACTCAGCCCGTCATTGACCTCTTTGTTTTCGGATTTGAGGGCGAGTCCCGCAGCCTTGGCCTCGATCTCCAACAGCGCACCGAAATCGCTGTCCTCGTAGCCGTTGCCGATCATGCTTTGCACAATTTCGCGCGTGAGCGCGGTCAACGGCTGAGGCACGCCCAGATTGCGGCCTGCCTCGAGTCCCAGATCGAGATCCTTACGCAGCAAATAAGGCGTGAAGGTTGGGGTCCAATCGAGATTGACGAAAGCCGGCGTCTTATATTTTGTGAACAACGAGCCCATCACGCTTTTGTTGATGAAGTCGAGAAAGGCATGGCGCGGCACTCCGCCCTTTTCGGCCAGAACCGTAATCTCGGCCAGCGATTGGGTTACCACACCCAATAGGATGTTGTGACAGATCTTGACCATGCGCGCCAATTCGCCCTCGCCAACATAGGAAACACCCCGGCCGAGCAGGGCGAGATAGGGTTCGGCAATCTTGAACTGCGCTTCGGGGCCTGAGGCCACGACGGAAAGCAGGCCGGCCTTGACCACCTTGGCGTTGCCGGACACCGGTGCCGCCAACATCGCGACGCCGCGAGCCGCAGCCTGTTCGCGGACGGCAGCCGAGGCCTCGGTCGAGACACTCGAGCAATCGACCAAGAGCTTGGGCGCCTGATTCAAGTGCGACAGGATGCCTTTGCTCCCGGTCACCACCTCGATCAGATCGTCGGGCCCCGAGACCATGGTGAAGACGATATCGCGATCGGCCAGGTCGGCCGGCGAAGCGACAATAGTGGCACCAAACTCGGCCAAAGGTTCCGCCTTGGCCCGGGTACGATTGTAGACCGCAACGTCGCAGCCGTTCTTCAGCAGCCTCGAGGCCATGGCGTAACCCATACGGCCGGTTCCAACCCACCCCAGCCGATATTGTTTGAGGTTCGCCTTCGACATCTTAAATTCCTTCCGGCAATTTCGCTTCCACGACGATCGCACCCTTATTCTCTAACTCCCGCCAAGATGCAAACGTTTGCATATTTATACCGTCTCGCTCGCGCAAATACAATAGTCGAGAATCTCTGGGTTCGTGCGGACGGCAGTTCTCTGACGGAGCGCGCTTCACCAACCCGTCCGCTCTGGGCCAAGGATGCTCTGGCCAATATTTTGGGCCGACGCAACCGGCGGTATCGTGGACGCCCCCCACTCAACCCAAGTCCGTGTCTGGCAAGCGCGGGCGCAGCTCGCCAAGGGCAGGCGCTACAATGCGCATTTGATTGCCATAAGAGTTCACGCGAGGGGAGAGACCTAATGAGTGCAATCAACGGCAAGATTCTCGGACTCGTGGTGTCGGTCACCGGGCTCGCTGCCTGCAGCCCCTCGCCAAAACCACCGACCGCAGCTGCGATCCCGCCGGCTGCCGCATCGGCGCCGACCGCGGCAACGGCGATGCCGCCGATGCCCGCGATTCCAGCCTCAATTGACGAGTGGGCAAAGGGCGCGAGCCTGTTCGAAGGCCTGGGAGATTTTCACCGCAAGATCGCAACGGAGTCGCCGGAAGCTCAGCGGTACTTCGATCAGGGCATGCGCTTTTTGTGGGCGTTCAATCACGATGAATCGACACGCTCGTTTGCACGCGCCGCGCAGCTCGATCCGGACTGCGCCGCCTGCTACTGGGGCGTCGCGCTCACCGTAGGTCCCAACTACAATCTGCCGGTCATGGCGCCGCCGCGCGCACAAGTCGCGTTCGATGCGCTCACCCAGGCGCAAAAGGCCGCCGCGCACGCCTCCCCCGCCGACCGCGCCCTGATCGGCGCGCTAGCGCAACGCTATCCAAATGCACAGCCGCTCGATCCAAGCAATTCGGAGCCGATTCTGACCGCGTACGCGCAGGCGATGAAGGCCGTGGCCGCGCAATTTCCGAGCGACCTCGATGTGCAAACGTTGTACGCCGAGTCAATGATGAACCTCAACGCCTGGAGACTCTGGACGCCCGAGGGCAAGGCCGCCCCCGGCACCGGGGAAATTGTTGCAACGCTCGAATCCGTCCTCAAACGCGATTCACGCCATCCGGGCGCGAACCACTACTACGTTCACACGCTGGAAGCGTCACCGCACCCGGAAAAAGCGATAGCCGCGGCCGAGCGGTTGCGGGACATGATGCCGGCGGCCGGACACCTGGAGCACATGCCGGCGCACATCATGCAGCGGGTAGGTCGTTATGAAGAGGCCGCGGAAGCGAATCGCAAGGGCGCCGCCGCAGATAAGAGCTATTTCGCGAAGACTCAGCCTCCTGATTACTACCGAATGTACACAGGCCACAACTATCAATTCCTCGCCTACTCCGCGGCCATGGAAGGGCGCAAAGCGGAGACTCTCGAGGCGGTGCGTGGCTCTCGCGATATGATTCCGGACGAGATGCTCCTCGCGATGCCCGGCTTCGATTGGCCCCTGGCAGAGGAATACGCGGCGACGGTGCGATTCGGGCTGTGGGAGGACATGATTGCAAAGCCCGCGCCAAATCCGAAACTGCCGGCGCTCACGGGCGGCTATCTCTACGGCAAGGGCATGGCGCTCGCATCCAAGGGTCGCATGGACGAGGCAAAAGCCACGCTTGCCCAATTGCAGCGGCTCGCGGCAAGCCTACCTGCCGATACGCGCGCGGGATTCAATAGCGCGAAAGATGTGTTCGCGGTGGCCACTGCAATCGTCGAGGCGCGCATCGCTTCCGCGGGACATCACCGCGACGAGGCCATTTCTCTCCTGAGTGAAGCCGCGGCGAAGGAAGACAGGCTCGCCTACGACGAGCCCAAGGATTGGTTCTTTCCCGTGCGACAGTTGCTGGGCGCAGAGTTGATGGCGGCGCGACGCGCGCCTGAAGCGGAAGCGGTTTACCGCAAGGATTTGGAGCAGAACCCGGCCAATGGCTGGTCGCTGTTCGGACTGCAAGCGGCGCTGCGCGCGCAGAACAAAACGGATGCCGCGGACGAGGTCGAGCGCGAATTCCGCGCGGCATGGAAGAACGCCGACGTGGTGTTGACGTCGTCCGCGATTTTTTAGGCATTCCACTGCGTCGTCAACGTATTCGTATTTTCCGCCATCCGGCCTCCTCTTGGAAAGATTTCCTCGTGCGATACCTAGAACACCACTGCTCTCTCTCCGATCGTCAGCTTCAATGCGGAGCGATCATCCAGGGCCAGTAGAAGAGGGATCAAAAAATTCGCGTTTCGCGTTGAATACGTCGGATACCTCGCTTGACGCGTGTGGCGCGGATGGGCGATATAAGAGCTGTTCGGCCATTGCTCCAGCCCGACATAGATCAAAAGAAGACTTCCCTGGACACAGTCGAACTTTCCGAGGAGATCCTTCAAGACGTGAGACATGGCGGTCGCCGCCGAGTATGTCGCGGCCGCCGGGCTGTAGCAGTATTACTTCCATCACAGTCCCGGGCGACGGTGGCCGACGATTCGTTCGTCGTCGCTCGAAATTCAACCACTGTTCGCCGTTCGGCGCCGATCACCGACCTGAGTCGCGGCGAAGATCACAAGGCGACCCCAGAGCTGCCGCTCGCGAGCACCGGCTCTGTGGATGCGAAATTCGTATAGGCCGGGGGGCGTGATTGAAAGGAGCTACATCGCTAAAGTCATTGCTTAAGTGTCAATTGTCGCTATACTTAAGTATATGCTTAACAATGCCCGGCTCGACTTGACCTTTCAAGCGCTCGCCGATTCGACCCGGCGGTCGATCTTGGCCCAACTGACTCGGGGACCGAGTTCGGTCAGCAAGCTGGCGCGGCCGTTGGCCATGTCGTTACCGGCTGTCATGCAGCATCTGGCGGTGCTCGAGGGCTCGGGGCTGGTGCGTTCGGTGAAAGTCGGACGTGTGCGTACCTGCCGGATCGAGCCCAAGGCCCTGAGCCTGGCCGAACAATGGATCAACCAGCGACGTTCGGAGTGGGAGCAGCACTTCGACCGGCTCGGCGAGTATCTGAAAACCCTCGCGAATGAAGGAGAAACCCATGGTAAAAACAAGTGAAAGTCCGGCAGTTCTGCAGCCACTGGTGGTGTCGCGCGTGTTTCCGGCGCCGCGCGAGCTGGTATTTCAAGCCTGGAGTTCTGCGGAGCACCTCCGGCGCTGGTTTTGTCCGGCAGGCTACTCGGTGCCCGAGGCCCTGGTCGAATTTCGTGTCGGCGGTGCTTTTGACATCTGTATGCGCTCCCCCGAGGGACTGGACCACTGGACCCGCGGCCGGTACACCGAGATTGTCCCGCATACTCGACTGGTAATTGACATGCACGCTGTCGCAGAGCTGGACCGGCCGCTGTTTCGCGCCTACACGATCGTGAGTCTCGCGGACGAGCCGGGCGGGACAAGACTTGAGGTCACGCAGAGCTACACAATACTCGATCCTGCTGCGGCGCCAATGATTCAAGGCGCTCCACAAGGATGGAGCCAAACACTCGATCGACTCGGTCACGAAGTGGCGCGCATTCAAAAGTCCTTACCTGCAAGTCGTTCGGTGGTGCACGCGACGTTTTGTATCGAACGCGCCTACCCGGCTTCCACCGCACAAGTGTTCAAGGCGCTGACCGATCCCGCAGCCAAGGCGAAGTGGTTCGCCGGTGGCAACGGCTACACGCTGCTCGCTCGCCAAATGGATGTGCGCCCGGGAGGTCGCGAGCATGTGAAGGGTCGTTGGGAGAGTGGCGTCGTAACGACTTTTGACGCGGTTTACCACGATGTCGTACCGGATGAACGCATCGTCTACTCGTACGAGATGCACTTAGACGATCGCAAGATCTCGGTTTCCCTAGCCACGTTCGAGCTGAAACCTGCGGGTACCGGTACCCATCTCGTGATGACTGAGCAGGGGGCGTTTCTAGATGGCTACGATGATGCCGGCTCGCGCGAGCGAGGTTCGAAGTTTTTGCTCGATGCGCTGGGGAATTCGCTCAAATAGTGGATGGATGGGGGGCGATTGCGAAGGCCCTCGACAAATTGTGAATCGCAGGTAATTCTAGGGGGCAATCAGTATGTCGTTAACGCTCTACGCTCACCCATTCGCCTCCTATTGCTGGAAGGTGCTGATCGCTCTTTATGAGAACGGCACGCCGTTCCGCTATCGCCTTGTGGACGATGCGGCAGGGTTCGCCGAGCTAGAAGCGCTCTGGTCGCTCAAGAAATTCCCTGTCCTCAAAGACGACCAGGCATCGGTCATAGAATCCAGCGTCATCATTGAACATCTGATGCTTCGCCACCCGGGAACAATGCGGTTAATCCCCGACGATATCGACGCGGCTCTCAAGGTGCGCTTCATGGATCGGTTCTTTGACAACTACGTCATGACGCCGATGCAAAAGTTGGTTTCGGATCGAATGCGAGCCGAAGGTGAGCACGACGCCAAAGGCGTCGCCGAAGCGAGGGCGTCGCTGGATGTCGCGTATGCTTGGTTGGAAAAACAAGTTACACATCAATCGTGGGCGGTGAGCAACAATTTTACGCTGGGAGATTGCGCCGCTGCCCCCGCTCTTTTCTATGCCGATTGGGTTCATCCGATCGGCGACCATTTTCCAGGCGTTTGCACCTACCGGGCGCGGCTTCTTGCGCGACCGTCCATTGCCCGGACGGTTGAAGAGGCGCGACCGTACCGGAAGTTATTCCCTTTGGGCGCTCCAGATCGCGACTGACGACTGACCTGCATAAACGCCTGTTCGGCTTGCTGCCGCTGACGCGCGCGGCAGCGCGGCCGACCTCGCACCGACCGTCAGGGCGTAGCGCTGACCACATATAGCCGAAGCTGACCGCATCGCGCTTGGGTAGCTTTCCGGTCGCATAGGCGGCCTGAACACCGGACATGATCTGGTCGGGAGATTGCCCCTTCAGGCCCAATTCGGTCCGCAGCTCGTAGTAGGGCATCACTACTTCGGCCGCCAATGGGTTGAAGCAAATGGGCGCGCGGACGGAGGGATCGTAGACGAGGTCACGGAAATCTTTGGGTGTATAGGTTGGGGCCGTAAAACCCCGCATCACCGAGCAGACAAACCCGTTCGTTCCGCTGACCTCGACCTTGTAGCCGCTGAGACCAAGTACTTTAATCGTTGCGCTTCCGGAGATGTTGGCCGGGGCCGCAGTACGCGCTAACGCCACTTCTTCGTCCTTCGGGATCATGTAGGCCTGCACCGGCGGATAGGTCGCAGCTTGGACGCAGATAGGTTCCGCGGTGACGGCCACCCCGAAAGCGATCATTGGCAAGATTCTCATGAGATGGCTGACCATGGCCTCGACCTTGCGGCCGTTCGGCGATGTGATAAACGTGTAGAGTTTCAAGGTAGGCTCCGGTGGGTTCATATGGTGAAGTGCCGAGACCCCGTGCTCGACCCTCACTCTCAATGACGAACCAACTGTGCGAAAGGATTCGCTCGGTCAGCATTTACCCGCTCCGGAATCTTTTGACCCCCGCGGGCATAACTTCGCGGTTTATATCTGCTTGAAACGCTGGACAAAACTGCGGCTCAACGGCAGGGTATACCTGCTGGACGGGCGGCGCGGTTCTTTATAGAGTCTGTTTAAACATGTTAGCGAATATCAGCAGGGGTTGGCTTTTTCGGCTGTTCCGGCGGCGTGCAAAAGGTGCAAATAGGGAAGTCGGAATCGACCCCGGCGCCGAGCTCGGCAATGACGACAACTTACCATGAGCGAATCGAGCCACGTGCGCGGCGACACGGCGCCAACGATCGACGAGTCCACGATCGGCGACGCGCTGGCACGCGCGGCGAGGCGTTGGCCGGATGCCGAAATGCTGGTGTCGGCGGAGGAAGCTGCACGTTTCACGTTCGCCGCGTTCAATGCCTGCGTCGACGCGCTCGCGGCCGGTCTTCTCGCCCTCGATCTGGAACGCGGCGACCGCGTGGGCGTGTGGGCCCCGAACTGCGCCCAATGGACCTTGGCGCAATTTGCCACGGCGCGCATCGGTGTGATTCAAGTGAACATCAACCCCGCGTACCGGTTGAGCGAACTCGAATACACCCTGAATAAGGTAGGGGTAAAGGCGCTGATCGCCGCGGATTCGTTCAAGTCGAGCGACTACTTGGGCATGGTGGAAAGCCTCGCACCCGAGATAGCCGATTGCGTACCGACTGAGCTGCAGGCTGCTCGCTTACCGAGTCTACGCAGCGTCATCAAGATCGGCGCCGAGCCGCGCCGAGGTTGGTTCAATTTCAATGATCTTGTGGCCGCCGGGCGCAGCGCACCGCGACACGCGGAGATTCGGCGCATTGCCGCCCTGCTCGACCGTAACGACGCTATCAATATTCAATTTACCAGCGGCACCACCGGCTTGCCGAAGGGCGCGACACTGACGCACCGCAATCTGCTCAACAACGCGCAATTCGTGGGTGCCAGCATGGGACTGCGCGAGGGAGATCGGCTGTGCGTGCCGGTGCCCTTGTACCACTGTTTCGGGATGGTGATGTCGAATCTGGCCTGTGTGAAACACGGCGCGACCATTGTGTACCCGTCGCCGGGATTCGACGCCCTGGCGGTGCTCAAAGCCGTGCAAGACGAACGCTGCACCGCACTGCAGGGAGTGCCGACCATGTTCATCGCCGAATTGGAACATCCGCGATTTGCCCAGTTCGATCTGTCGACGCTGCGCGGCGGCATCATGGCCGGTTCGCCCTGCCCCATCGAGGTGATGCGCCGCGTGGTCGAGCGCATGCACATGCACGAGATCACCATCGCCTACGGCATGACCGAAACCAGTCCGGTGAGCTTTCAAAGCTCCACCGAGGATTCGCTGGAACGGCGCGTCACGACGGTGGGCAGCATCCAGCCGCACATGGAGGCCAAAGTCATCGATACTGACGGCCGAACGCTTAACTGCGGCGAGGCCGGCGAGCTGTGCACCCGGGGCTATGCCGTGATGCGCGGCTATTGGAATGAACCTGAGAAGACGGCCGAGGCCATCGACGCCGACGGCTGGATGCATACCGGTGATTTGGGGGTGATTCACGCCGACGGCTACTGCAACATCGTGGGCCGCAGCAAAGACATGATCATTCGCGGCGGCGAGAACGTGTATCCGCGCGAAGTCGAGGAGTTCTTATTCAAGCATCCAAAGATCCAGGATGTGACGGTGGTCGGTGTGCCTGACGACAAGTTCGGTGAAGAAGTCTGCGCCTGGGTACGGCTGCGCGCCGAATCGGTTGCGGACGAAGAAGACATCAAGAATTTCTGCCGGGGCCAGATCGCGCACTATAAGGTGCCGCGGTATGTGGTGTTCGTGAATGAGTTTCCCACCACGGTGACGGGCAAGATTCAAAAGTACCTGATCCGCGAGGAAATGATTGCGCGGCTCTCGCTCGCTGAACGCCGTCACGCCTGAAGCGTCACGCTCCTACCCTCCAGAACGTCACGCCCAACCGCAGACCGTACTGACGCAGCGGGCCGGGGGTCAGAATCGCTCGCCCACCATCTCCTCGCTCTTGGCCCAAAGCGCCTTGGCGCGGTCGGGGTCGAGCGCGTAGGGACGAACGCCGCCGCGAACGGCGGGATCGCCGACGATCTCGGCCACATGGCAGTCTTCGCAGTAGAGCCCGCCGACCTCCCTCGCCGGCGCGACGACACCCGCCCAAACCGATGTGGCCGCGCCCTGGGGAATACTCTTCCACTTAAACGGCGGCGCCCCGACCGGCTGGCTCGCATTGATCGATTCGATCAGTTGTTGCAGAGCATCCGGCGTCATGTGGCGGCTGAGTTCGGTCCGAATCCCGCCAGGGTGCACGGCGGCCGCACGCACGCCGCCGGCTTTGTGGCGGCGGTCGAACTCCACGGCGAATAGGATGTTAGCCGTCTTCGATCGGCCGTAGGCGCCGAACTCGGTATAGGGCGTACGCACAAAGTTAGGATCGTCGAGATCGACGTCCGAGTAGCGGTGTCCTGCGGATGATAGATTTATCAGACGCGCCCCCGGCTTCAGGAGTGACGCGATTCGGTTGACGAACACGAAGTGGCCCAGGTGGTTCGTGCCAAACTGGGTCTCGAAGCCGTCGGCCGTCGCCCCTTGGGGGCAGGCCATGACGCCTGCGTTGGCAATCACAAGGTCGAAGGACTTGCCGGCGGCGACCAGCGCATCAGCGCAGGCACGCACGCTCGTCAGCGACGCTAGGTCCAACTCCACCAACTCCAATCCACCCCCATTCGCGACCCCCGCGCGGACCTGCTCGGTCGCGCTGCGGGCCTTGTGCAGATCGCGCGCCGCTCCGAATACCAAGGCGCCGTGAGCGGCCAGCGCGCGCGCCGTCTCCACACCGAGGCCGGCCGATACGCCTGTGACGAGGATGCGCTTTCCGGCGAGGTCGACGCCATCGAGCACATCGTCGGTCGTGGATTCAGCTCCGAATGTCTTGGCCATAATCGTCTCCTTGTAGGAATGAGGTACCGCGAAGCGCGATCTTGTAGCCGTACCTTATTGACGCCGGTGACCATCGCGGTTCGTCGGTCGGCCATACGAGATGGTGCTTCTCGTTGCCCCTTAGTCTGAGGGTTCGCGGAGTTGCCCACGCACCTTATCGCCTCGATTTCTTGCCTATTCCTGTCGAACCGACGAACCGCGGGACCGCCATCCAGCGCGTGGCGATCAACTTGATCTCGATCGAACCTTGAGCATGCGCTAGAGATACTTCTCGTCAGAAGTGCCGGCGAATAGAGCTTCGTGGCGGGCGCAGATTGAAGACCAGAGGGTTGCTGCTTCGGGCGTGTCGAGGCCGAAACTGTCCCGGAGGGTCGCGACGAGTTCGTCCGCGGAGTTTAGCAACTTCTTGTCGACACGCGCCGCATGAATAGCCGCCAGAACGCGGCCGCGCAACGAGAGGTGCGTATCGGCTGTGCGGCGTTGGACGACAAGACTCTGGATGAACGGGGAAGCCGGATCAGTTTGAAGGAACTGGCACTTCCGCGCGAGTAGCGCTTCGTCGGCCGGACCGGCGCGGAAGTCGAAGCTGAAAGCGTCGCCGTCGCCGTGCGCAATTTCAGCAAATCGCCAGTAATCATCGCCCAGTTCGCTCAGCCCGAGACGGTACGGGCGATCCTCGCGTTCCGATGCTCTCAGCGCTAGCGGCTCCACCAGGCTTCCTCCGAATCCGACGTCGACGAGGTAGGGCTGATCGAGGCAAACTAGCAGGCACAAGTGATTGCCCAGCTGTGCATCACCTTCCCGCACTCGCATGACACCAGCGCTCATGCGCATCACTTCAAAGCCTATTTCTTTCAGCGCCCATCCCATCACGCCATTCATTTCATAGCACCAGCCGCCACGTTGCCGGCAGACAATCTTGTCGTAGTTCGCCTCCAGATCCAGGACGACGGGACGACGCAGCAGCACGTCGAGATTTTCGAAAGGGATCGCGTATTGATGAGCGCGATGTACGGCTCTGAGCGTCGCGAGATCCGGCCGCACGCTGCCGTCATAATCTATGCGATGCAAATAGGCAGAAAGTTCCAAGGAATATCTCTCCGTTGTTTCCGCCGAACCCGAGCGCCCCCGCACAGACAGCATTGCTGATGAAAGCGCGCTCCGCTCCGGCCAGGTGGCCTTGCGGAAGCCGCCTATTTGCTGTTCGCGTAGGCCTGGATCAGCTCGAAAAGATAATCGCGCTCCTCGTAGAGGCCCTCGACCGACTTGCGTTCGTTGAGGCCGTGAACGCCGTTGCCGTCGGGGTCGGAGAACCGACCCGGGACGCCATAGGTGGGAATTCCGGAAGCATTGAGGAAGCGGCCATCGGTGGCGCCCGTCGTCATCGCTGGCAGCATCGGTACGCCCGGAAAGTGCCTTTGTGCAAGGGTCTTGGCGGTGCCATAGACCAGCGGGGTCAGCGGCGGCGGGGCTGGGGTCGGACTGATTTCGCCGGTCGGGGCTATGGTCAGCGACGGGTCGGCCGCCGCCTTGATCAGCTGTGCGAGGACATTGTCGATCGTGTCGCCGGGAAACATCCTGCAATTGATATTGGCGCCCGCACGCTGTGCGAGCGCATTGTTGGCATGGCCACCATCCAGCCTCGTTGCAACGCAGGTAGTGCGCAGCATCGAGTGATAGGTCGGATCCTTCGACACCATGGCGCTGGCTTCGAGGTCGTTGGGATTGGTAATCAGCCGCATCATCGCGGCACCCGCTTCGCCCCCGGACAGTTTTGCCGTCTCGGTGAAGTAAGCGCGCGTGGTGTCGGTGAATTGAACGGGAAACTCATATTGACCGATGCGAACAAGAGCCGCGGCTAGGCTGTAAATGGCGTTATCTGGGCGCGGGCGACTGCTGTGGCCACCGGGGTTGCTCGCCTCGATACGGAAATCCTGATAGACCTTCTCTCCCGCTTGAATACCGAGTGAAAGCTTCTTGCCGCTGGCATCGCGCAGGCCGACGCTTCCTTCGTTCAGGGCGAATTGGGCATCGATCCAGTCCTTGTGCTCGGTTACCAGCCAGTTGGCGCCATTGAACGCCCCGCCGGTTTCCTCGCCACAGGTCAGGGCCAGTTTCAAGGGCCGCCGAAGCTTGGTTCCAGCCTGTTTCAAGCGAACAAGCGTATCCGTGAAAATCGCAGCTTGCGCCTTGTCGTCGGACGAGCCGCGGCCGTAGAAATAGCCATTCTCTTCGATCAACACAAATGGATCGCGAGTCCAGTCCTCGCGCTTCGCCTCCACGACATCGATGTGGGCGAGCAGCAGGATTGCCTTGGCCTTGGGGTCCGTTCCATTCAATGTCGCGACCAACCCGTCTTCTTTGGGGTGGTCGGATACGCCGAACAGCCGGATATCGCCCTCTTTGTATCCGGCGGCTTTCAGCCGCGCCGCCATGCGCTCTGCTGCCAGCGTGCAACTTCCCGCGGACAGCGTCGTATTGGTCTCGACGAGTTCCTTGTACAACTCTCGGAACGTCACCTGATCCGGCCGGATTTCGGCGGTCACGGGTGCGGCGAGGCTCGCAGCGAGCATGGTCGCGATCAGAAATAGGCGCAATTTATGGTCTCCCTGGCAGACGCGACAGACTACGTCAAATTCGCGGCGACAGGCAAGATCGTTTCCGCCGCCGGACTCGATTACGAAATCCACTTCCTCTCCAATGGACGTGCGCCACTAACCCAACACTGCGCGCTCGCCACGCGAGCGGATCGTGCAGCACAAGATTCTCCAAGTGTGGCCCGCCCGGTTCTGCCCTTGACATTACGATTATTCTCGTAATATCGTACTACAGTGAAGACTCCTGCAGTAATCGAGGCACTCGGCGCCCTTGCACACGAGCACCGGCTCGCGATTTACCGATTGCTCGTTCAACGCGGGCCTGAAGGGTTGCCGGCGGGCGCTATCGGGCACCGTTTGGGGCTTTTGCCTTCATCGCTGACGTTCCACCTTCAGAATCTACAACGGGCAGGGCTCATTACTCAGCGCCGCGAAAGCCGGCAGCTGTTCTACTCGGCTGACTTTACGGCAATGAATGGTCTCGTGGGTTACTTGACCGAGAACTGTTGCGGTAACAACGGTGCGGAATGTTCACCGAACTGTGCGCCGGCTCTGCCTGCAAAAGCCGTCAAACGCGCGGCCAAAGCCGCTTAAGACACCCCATGACCGACCCGCTCAAGATCCGAGGACGGCCGGTTTACGGCGAGAATACGGTTGTGTTCGACGACGGCGCGTCGATCGTACCTCTCGAGAATTCCGCAGCACGATGCTGCGTTCCGGCGCACAAGGCTCAGCCGGCGGTGGCTTGCTGCGCAAAATGACTGCGAACGAGATCTACAACGTCCTGTTCTTATGCACGGGCAACTCGGCGCGCAGCATTCTCGCTGAATCGCTCTTGAATCACTGGGGTCAAGGCAAGTTCCAAGGTTTCAGTGCTGGCAGCTCTCCGAAGGGGCAGGTGCATCCCCTCGCTATCGAGTTGCTCCAGCGCATGAATCTTCCGGCCGAGGGCTTTCGCAGCAAGAGTTGGGATGAGTTCGCGGCGGCAGGGACGCCGCCGATCGACTTCATCTTCACCGTCTGCGACAACACGGCGGGCGAGGTCTGCCCCGTCTGGCCCGGAAAGCCTATGACCGCACACTGGGGGATTGCTGATCCAGCAGCGGTTGAAGGGACGGAGTCGGACAAGACGCTCGCCTTCCGGAAGGCATTCAAGGAGCTGGAGACTCGCATCAAACTCTTCACGAGTCTTCCGATCGACTCGCTCGATCGCAGGACGCTGCAGTCTCGGCTACGTGAGATCGGCGAGAGAAGCACCGCTGCCGAGTCAGGCTGACGTGGTGTACCAGGCGCTTGCCGCCGAAGGGTTGGGGTCGATAGTCCTTGCCGCGACGGTGATCGGCTCCGGCATCATGGCCGAACGACTGGCTGGCGGTAACTTGGCGGTGGCGTTGCTGGCAAATACCGCGGCCACGGTCGCTGTTCTCGCGACACTCATCGCGCTTTTCGGCCCCATCAGCGGTGCCCACTTTAATCCGGCAGTTTCGATCGTTGAGACGATCCGCGGAAAACTGACTCTGCAACAAGCGGTCGCCTACGTCATCGTGCAGATCGCGGGATGCTGTCTGGGCGCACTGTTGGCGCATGCGATGTTCGAGTTACCCCTAGTCCAGGCATCGATGCATTTGCGGACCGGTCCCGCGCAATGGCTATCCGAGGCGGTAGCCACAGCAGGGTTGATCTTGGTGATAATCGGGTCGTCTGGACCAAATGATGCCGCTTGGCGCGTGTCAGCGTGGATTGGTGCCGCTTATTGGTTTACAGCATCGACATCCTTCGCCAATCCGGCGATTACCATCGCGCGTTCTCTCAGCAATACGTTCGCCGGCATTGCGCCAATGCACGTAGCAGGGTTTATCGCGGCGCAACTCTGCGGCGCAGTGCTTGGTCTCGTCCTGGCGAAGTTCCTTTTATCGAACAACTCGCAACATCACCCGCGTTTGTGATGCTCGTCCCTCCCCGCTAAGTCTGCGAGCCCGTAGTCACAGACATTGCTCCCCGTCGACCGTGTAGAAGGCTTCGACGCCCGAGTGATAGTGGACGCGCGAAGTCAGCCTGGTCGGGATATAGGCTGACATCACCAACATTGAATACTTGGGAGCGGGCGGGCGAGAGGGCAGCGCTACCTCAGTCACGTGCCGGCCGCTCACAGCGACACCGCTCCAACAAGACCAAATTGCCGATGCTCTCAACATAGATCGCCCTTCTTCATAAAATACGGTTCAAGCGTGGCTCGATCTCTCGGATCGCGAGAGGCCGACGATGAACTGATCCGAGCTCGATACCCAGCCCAGCAGCACTTCGGTGGACAGCAGAGTGGCCTCATGATTGCTTCTAGCCAGGCCCTGCCCGATCGGCTCGCTCATGCAGTCCGCTAGCAAGATGGGCAAATAATCTCTGAACATCGCATCCCGTACAGTCGACTCCACACATATGCTTGTCGTACAGCCGGTAATGATCAGGTGCCTCACGGCAAGTCTGTTGAGCGTGGCGTCGAGTTCCGTTTTGTAAAAACCGCTAAATCGGGTCTTGTACATCACGATATCTTCGGCCTTCGGTTGGAGGTCCGAGACGATATCGGTATTCCACGTGTCACGAATCAGAATTCGGCTCTCTCGGCCGTCCGGGGCACAAACGGTCTTTCCGACATTCATATGCAGGTGCCGCACACGATTTACTGAATCTAGAGCTCCGAGGTCCGAAAGATCCGGGCGATAGGCCATCTTCAGGTAAATGACTTTGATGCCGGCATCTCGGGCAGCGGCCAGCGCGCGTGCGGTGGGCGCTGTCGCCTTCTTAATACCCGAAATGTCAATTCCCGCAAGATCAAACATGCCGCCCTTGCTGCCAAAGTCATTCTGCATGTCAATCACGATCAGCGCGGTACTCGTCACGTCCAGCGTGACCGCTTCGGGCTTTGCTTCGACAGTGAAAGTAATCTTCGAAGGATTATCGGCGTCGGCCATGGCTGCTATCGTCCTTAGTGGAATGGTGGCAAGTCCGGCAAGCACTACGCGCCGCCGTTGTTCGTTCATCTCAGATTCCATAGAAGTCTCCGGGAAAGACTTAGCGCGTACGGTCTGAATTCACGGGAACATGGCTGCGCGGTTCCTGCGCTTTTAGGAAATGCGTTCCCTCAGGCACAGACTGCGCCACTCTTGGTTGCGTTGGCAAATATGGTGCCCATCGTAGTCGGCCCTCACAACCGTATATAAAACAAGCGCATAACGATGACGGGTACGTCACGGGTACCAAATCACGCGAATCGAGACTTTTGCAGCAGAAATCCCAGACCCATCTATGCACGAATTGATGCTAATATGCACCATCTTTGATGCGCAAGAGGGCTTGCTCTTGAGAACCACTATCACCGTCGACGATGAACTCTATCAGCGAGCGTTGGACCTGGCCGATCCCGGAATGGACAAGGCCGATTTGTTTCGCGAAGCAATGAAGGTGTTCGTTCGCGTTCAGGCGGCGAAGCGACTATCCGCGCTCGGCGGCCAAGCGCCGAAGATGAGGATGATTCCACGTCGACGTCCCGCATAGGGTCCCCAGTCCTTGGCTGCCGTGCTCGCGGATTCGTCGGTCTGGGTTGCACATTTCCGCAAATCCAACGGCTTACTTCAATCACTATTGGCGACCGACCAGGTGTTGTGTCATCCGCTAATCGTGTTGGAACTCGCTTGCGGGACGCCCCCGGCCCCACGTGAGCGTACCCTCGGCGATCTGAAGAAGCTGCAGCAATCCGTTGTCGCGACAACCGAAGAGACGCTCGAACTGATAGAGCGAGAGCAGATTCACGATTTAGGCTGCGGAGCTGTCGATTTGTCTCTACTTGCCTCCGTCCTTCTCACTTCGGACACGTTGCTGTGGACTGTCGACAAGAATCTCGATGCCTTGTCGACGCGAATGGGCGTAGCCTTTCGCAGCGTCTGAGCTTGATCCAATCCTTCGGAAGCGCTGACGGGGTTTTTGGCGGCACGGTTTTGTATGTCGCGAATAAAGGAAAAATCTAGGGTAAACTCCATGGCCCAATCTTAATCCCAATCCTCCAAGGCGGCCCACGCGATATACTTTCGGACATGACCGAAGTGCGCATTCTGTCGATCATTCCGCCGATGACGCAGCTCAACACGCCGTATCCGTCTACGGCGTATCTCACGGGATTCCTGCGCTCGCGCGGGTTCAAAGCGGAACAGGCAGATCTCTCCATCGCCTTGGCGCTCAAGTTGCTGTCGGTGGAGGGCGTGCAGGCGATTCACGGGAAAGTGAGCGCGCTGCCCCGCAAACAGCACACGGTAGCCACGCGCTTTTTCGCCGAGCATTTCGAGTCCTACCGCACTACAATCTCGCCGGCCATTCGATTTCTGCAAAATCGTGATCCCAGTCTGGCTCATCGTATCGCTTCGAGGCACTACCTTCCCGAAGGCCCGCGGTTTGCATCGCTCGAGCACTACATCGGCAACCAGCAACATGAAGGCGACGCACTTGACTGGGCCTTTGGTGCGCTGGGACTGCAGGATCGCGCCAAACACATTGCCACCTTGTATCTCAATGACCTCGCGGACGTCATCCGCGATGCCATCGACCCGCGCTTCGAGTTCGTGCGCTATGCAGAATCGCTGGCGGCGAGCCAACCGACGTTCGATCAGCTGCAAACGGCGCTCAGTGCGCCGCACAATCTGGTAGATGCATCCCTGCATGCACTGACGCTCGAAGCGCTGTCGCAGTATCAACCGAACTTGGTGCTCATCACCGCGCCATTTCCGGGCAATGTTTATGGCGCCTTTCGCATCGCGCAAACCACCAAGCAAACCCACCCGTCCATCGTCACGGCATTAGGCGGCGGTTATTGCAACACCGAGCTGCGCGCCATGAACGAGCCGCGTGTTTTCGACTACTTCGATTTCATAACGCTCGACGCTGGCGAACGTCCGCTGCTTGCACTCATCGAACACCTGCAGAACAAGCGACCGCTCGATCAGTTGGTGCGCACGTATACGCGCAAGCATCAGTACGTCGACTTCAGAGAGCCCGATATCGCTTTCTCCGAAAGCGGCAAGCCCACCTATGCGGGCCTGCCGCTGCACGACTATCTGTCACTGCTGGACATGCTCAACCCCATGCACCGCCTCTGGTCGGACGGCCGCTGGAACAAGCTGACGGTCGCACACGGCTGCTATTGGAAGAGATGCAGCTTCTGCGATGTAAACCTTGACTACATTTCGCGCTACGACCTGGCGACTACCGATGTGCTGATCGGTCGAATCGAATCACTGATTCGCGAGACCGGACAAACTGGATTTCACTTCGTCGACGAAGCCGCGCCGCCCAAGGCACTCAAGTCGCTTGCGAACGCACTGCTGCAACGGAAACTGGATATTTCTTGGTGGGGCAATATTCGTTTCGAGAAGTCATTCGATGCCGGCCTTTGTCAGCTACTGGCCGAAAGCGGATGCATCGCCATCACCGGCGGATTGGAAGTGGCATCCGATCGCCTGCTCAAACTCATGAAGAAGGGCGTGTCGGTCGAACAGGTGGCCCGGGTCACACGTGCCTTCTCCGACGCGGGAATCCTCGTACACGCCTATCTAATGTACGGCTTTCCCACTCAAACCGCGCAAGACACCGTCGACGCCCTGGAATACGTTCGCCAATTGTTCGCGGCCGGTTGCATACATTCGGCTTTCTTCCATCGCTTCACCTGCACCGTACATTCGCCGGTCGGCAAACATCCCGAACAGTACGGCGTGACGTTATCACCACCGCTCCGGGCCACATTCGCCAACAACGATATCAATTTCACGGACCTCACCGGCATAGACCACGATGTGTTTGGCGCGGCGCTCAAGAAGGCGCTGTACAACTACATGCTCGGCATCGGACTTGATCTCGACGTGCGCGAATGGTTCGAGCAACGCGCGTCTGTTCGAGGCGTCAGCAAAAGGGCCCGCCGCCGCGCGGCCGGCGCCGTGCCACGCACGACGGTGCCGCCTGATCTAATCGAGCGGGCGTTGGCCTGAACGCGCCCGCGTGCTCATCGCCTTCAACAAGCCGTTCGGTGTCGCGTGTAAATTCAGCCCGGAGCCGGACCGCAAGACTCTGGCGGATTACATCGACATAAAAAGCGTCTATCCCGCCGGACGCCTCGATACCGACAGCGAGGGCCTGATGCTGCTCACCGACGACGGCGTCTTGCAGGCGCGCATCGCGGAGCCGAAGCACGAGATAGCGAAGGTGTACTGGGCGCAGGTGGAAGGTTCTCCGTCTCAAACTGCACTCGATCAGCTGCGCAAAGGCGTGAGTCTCGGCGACTTCACGACGCAGCCCGCGAACGCGAATCTCATCGAGGAACCTCAAGAACTGTGGCCGCGCGATCCGCCTATCCGCTATCGAGCGAAAATTCCCACTGCGTGGGTTGAGCTCACGATACGTGAGGGAAAGAACCGCCAGGTGCGGCGCATGACGGCAAAGGTGGGGTTTCCAACGCTCCGCCTGATACGCGCGGCCATCGGTAAGGTAAATGTAGAAGGACTGGCGCTGGGTAAGTGGCGCGAAATCGGCGTGGACGCCCCGTGGGGCGGCCGGCGATAGATGGGGCGAATCTTAACTTCTAGTCGGGTTCCGGACGACTAGGACATTCTGGCAACGATGACTCCGAGCGTGGCAGTTCCACATAGGACGACCGTTCGATTCAAAACGTACGAGCTTCATGTCAATCTCCCTGCAAACGCCTGGAGCGCTGCGGCTTCATTTCTACCCCATTAGGCGAATCATCAGGTAAATCGCCCATGAAGAGGCGATTACAAAGTTGAAGCGGCGATACCTGAACTCAGCGGAATAAGTCGCTCGTCAGGCTTGGGCTTGCCAGAACCCGGCCAAGGCGGGAACAATCAGCGCGGTGAGTAGTCCATTCAGGCCAATACCCAAGGCTGCAAAGGCGGCCGCGCATCCTGGAGGCCAGCGGCTTGGTGCACTCTTATAAACAGGGGCGTACGCGGCATTGCCGCCTGCGTTTTGGGGCCATGGACCAAGTGATGCAATGGATCGAGGGGCGCATGGCCCTGTTGGAGAGCCGTCTGGACCGCCTGGGCGAGCTGCTTGAAGAGGATGAGGCGGCAGAGAAGAAGAGGCGCCGATGAAAGCTAAGCATGCCCTGATCCAAGACACCTTCACGCCGGAGCGCCGCTATCCGTCCGCGCCAGCCAAGGTCTACCGTTATTTCTCCGAGCCGGAGTACCGCAAGCGCTGGTTCGGTTCCACCGAAGACTGGAGCCAGCGTCCCCACAGCCTCGACTTCCGCGTGGGAGGCCAGGAGCTGGAGCAAGGCGCGTACCCCAGATGCGGGTCCATGCATCGGCGAGCAGTTGGACCTGCTGGGCCGGGTGCTGCAAAAGACCAAGACTGAACTTCTCCTTCAAGGATCCAGCATGCCTAAGCTCGTCGCCCGTTGTCTCACCATCTCGTTAGACGGATTCTCCGCCGCCAAGGGCCAAGCGCTCGATGCGCCCTTTGGTAAGGACGGCATGCGCCTGATGGAGTGGGCCTTTGCCACCAAGTACTTCGCCAAGATGACCGGTCAAGAGGGCGGTGCCGAGGGCCTCGTGGACAAGGACGTTCGCATCGGAGGAGGCGCTTCCACGGTCAGCCAGTATCTGAAGGCTGGCCTGGTGGATGAGCTGCATTTCGTACTGGTGCCGATGTTGCTGGGCAGCGGCGAAAGGATCTTTGAGGGATTGGATGGGCTCTCAGATAGCTACGAGGTAGCCAAGTACATCCCCTCGAAGACCGTCGCTCACGTGCGCATCGTCAAGAAGGCTAAGTGATGCGAGCCGGCACAATCTCGGAGATGAAGAACCTCGAATGCATCACCCTGTTTGTCGAAGACCTCGCGGCTTCGAAGAAGTTCTACTTGGAAATCTTCGATCTAAAGATCGTGTATGAAGACCCGGTCTCGGCGGTCTTCAAGCTTGAGAACGTGATGATCAATCTGCTGAAGATCTCGGAGGCGCCGGGCCTGATCGTGCCGGCCAAGGTCGCCGACAGCAGCGCGGGGCAGCGGCTCATGTTCACAGTGCGGGTGCCGAACGTAGACGAGGTCTGCGGCAAGCTCAAGACTCTGGGCGTTCGGCTCTTGAATGGCCCCCAGGACAGGCCCTGGGGACGCCGCACCGCTGCCTTTGCGGATCCCGCAGGCCATGTCTGGGAGCTTGCGCACGAGATCTGAAGCTCAGCGCCGTGATGCCGTTCACAACCACGGCAAGGCTCATCGCGTCGCTCCGTGTTGCATCGGGATTGCGCCCATCTGCTGAAAAACCTCCAGCAGATTAAGCTCGTCGCTGATTCCCGTAAATGGCGCCAGGATGACCCGCGCAGGCTCCGCATGGCTGAAAAGCGCGCCGAAATCCTGCGGGCTGCGCGTCCCATTCTGCTCAGGGATGGCCTGGGTGGAACGACGCTTGACCGGGTCGCGGCTGAAGGGAGGATCTCTAAAATGACTCTCTATCGGCACTTTCCCAGCAAGGAAGCGCTGTTCGAGGGGCTGGTCACGGCCATGTGTGAGTACATGCGCGAGGGCCTTGAAAACGCACCGTCGGCCAACGTTCATAAACCCGCCGCGAAAAGGCTCGCGGATGAGCTACGTGCCTTCACCTCGGCGCTGATCGAGCCGGACGCGCTAGCGCTTTATCGACTGATCGTCGCGGACGGCTGGCGCTTCCCTGACCTTTCGCGCGTCTTCGATCAATCTGGCATGCGCATTATCCGGCGACGGATCGCACAGTTGCTCGAATCCGGCGGAGTGCCTGCCAACAAGTCGAGGCAAGTTGCGGCCGAGGTCGTGGTAATGGTGTTAGGTGATGCGTCTCCCGCGCCCTGGCGTTTTCACGTCGTTGCATCAGTAGACGATGCATGAGAAGGGGCGAAGTTGCTTTTCCCCCGAGAATCTGTCATTTTTTGCACTTAGTGCATTTTTATTGCCGCCTATTCTCGTGACGTGCGCATCATGAATGGGAGCTGCCGGAATGTCTGATTTGTCTCCGCTCTTCGAGCCCCTGACCATACGTGGCGTCACCCTAAGAAATCGGGTCGTGATGTCGCCGATGACCCGTTTCTTCTCGCCGGGCGGTATTCCAACCGGCGACGTTGCGGCCTATTACGCACGGCGCGCAGCCGGCGGGGCGGGACTGATCATCACGGAAGGCGTCGCCATCAACGATCCCGCGGCGGTCGATAACGAGAACATACCCGTCATGTATGGTGATGCGGCTCGGGCCGCCTGGCGAAACGTGGTCGATCGCGTTCATGAAGCCGGCGGCATCATCTTTCCCCAGCTTTGGCATATGGGGCCCATGTTGAAGCGGGGTTTTGGGCCCCACCCTGATGTGGAGCCGCGCCGGCCTTCCGGGGTCTGGGGATCGATCGGGAGTCATGTCGTCTGGGGAATCGATTCAGAGCAGTTGCGGCTGGCTCGAGTCGCAGGCCCCGAAATGTCTCACGACGACATTCGGGAGGTCCTCGATGCCTACGCCGAGGCAGCACGCATGGCCAAGGAAGTGGGCTTCGACGGTATCGCGATTCACGGTGCGCATGGTTACCTGCCCGACGCCTTTCTCTGGAGCGGAACCAACTTGCGGCAGGATGAATATGGCCGCGATGTCGACGGCCGTACTTTGTTCGTGAGGCAGCTCGTCGCGGCCATCCGCGCAACGATTGGCGAGGAGCTGCCGATCATGCTGCGCTTTTCCCAATGGAAGCAGCAGGATTACATGGCGAAAATTGCCAACACTCCCTATGAGCTCGAAAAGCTCCTTCTACCCATCAGTGCGGCGGGTGTGGACATCTTTGACGCGAGCACGCGGCGATTCTTTGAGGCCGAGTTCGCTGGCTCGAGCCTCAACCTTGCAGGCTGGACCCAACGCATCACGGGAAAGCCGACCATGACCGTAGGATCCATCGGATTGAACAAGGATCTCTACCAGGGCTTTCAAGAGGGGGATGTCGGCCTGGTGGACCTCAAACCCGTGATCGACCGGTTCAATCGCGGCGAGTTTTCGTTGATCGGCGTCGGTCGCGCGATGCTCAGTAATCCCGACTTCGCGCTGAGAATTCGCCGGAACGAGAAGCTGAGGCCGTACGAAGAAAAATTCATCATGCAGCTCATCTGAACAGTGGCGACTCTCAGACGTCATTGCCGATCGCGCGTCGCAAACCCGCGAAGCCGCTCGCAAGGTAAGTATGCAGAGGACGGCGGTACCGTTCGAGGCTCCAGAGATCCGACGCCACTCTCAGGATTCCAACGCCGCTGATCGCCGCCATCCGCATCGCGAGATAATCCCGCTCCGGCCAACGGTGAACCATTGCCGCCGAAAGCGCATTCTCCCAGCGCTCGTAATGGACATGACGGCGCGCCATGAGGTAGGGCGTTGGTCGAACAATCTCGTCCACCGCCTTGAACTCGTGCGTTGAAAATCTCTTTGCAATCTCTTCCAGGATTTGCTCGACAGCTGTCACGGGAGGAACATCGTCCGCGCATCGTGCGGCGGCCTCTTTCATCCACTCGAATTCCCCCTTGACGGTGAACAGCACGTCCTCTTTCGATGGAAAGTAATGGAAGAAGGTGCGGCGCGAAATCTTCGCCTCTTCGGCGATCATGTCGATCGTCGTGCTCTCATATCCCAGTTCCAGGAAAAGCTTGTGCCCCACGCGCACGATCCGATCGTAGAGCTCATTACGCTTTCGCTCTCGCAAGCCTTCGGGTTTGGCAGCATTCCTCGGCAATGTCGATCCTCTGGCTGTCATCCCCGAGCCCCCCGCTGGCTTCCCGTTCTGGCACACGTGTAGATAATGGCCTTTCGCGCGCATCGGGGGAAGTTTTGCGAGCGGAGCGGTGATCGATGCGTTTTCGGAGCTGCCGGCACATGCAGGCCGACCCGGAACTCCCGGAGGCATCTATCCGTGGCGGCAGCGCCTCAGGTCTAAGACCTCGGGTCAACGACAAAGCGGATCGGGTTTAGCGGGTTGGAAATGCCATCCAGCCGTGCGGCGACTTCCGACAAGCCGATGCGCCCTCCCAGCCATGGTGACGGATCGATGCGCCCGTCGGCCAAAGCGCGCACCGCCTGATCGAAATCGACGTCCATGGGACCGCATCCAAATTGAATATTCAGTGCCTTGGTATGCGCGCACACCGTAAGCATGTGATCAGGCTCCAGACACCAACCCGGTACGATGATTCTCGCGAAATAGTCGCACTGGCGAATGATCTGGTCGATCACTCCGGGTACCCCAACGCACTCAAAAATAACATTGGGCGCTCTGCCGCCGAGCGAGGCTTGCGCTTGAAATGGGGAGATATCGCGCGGATCGACCGCATGATCGGCCCCCATCGCCAGCGCCAATTCCCGGCGACGCGGAGAGAAATCGCTGGCGATGATCGGGCGCTGGCCCTGGAATCTCAGTGCCAAGATCATCGACAAACCGATTGCGCCGCATCCCACGACGAGCGGGACGTCGTCTCCGGCCAAGCGAGCCTGCCTGACATAGGAGATCCCCACGCAGATCGGCTCGGCCATGGCGGCAAGATCCGCATCGAGCGCATCGGGAATGGGTCGTAGATATTCCTCGGAGAGCACCATCAGCTCGCCAAACCCCCCCGGGTAGTTGTTGGAGATGCCGATGATCTCAAACCCCTGGCTCTTCTTGGCAAGCGGCTGGGAGGTTACCCGTGTGCCGCGTTTCAGGCGCCGTTGCGTATCCGGCCCGAAGTCGACGATTTCTGCAACATACTCGTGCCCCAGAACCATCGGACGGGACAAATCCATCTTGAACGGACCGTTGTGCTGACGAGACCAATCCGAGAGCGCGTGGCCATGCTGCGTGATGTGCAGGTCCGAAGCGCACAACCCACAGCTATGGGTGCGAACGAGTACTTCCCCGGGGCCCGGAATCGGATCGTCGAGCTCACCGACGTGGATTTGGCTGCTCAGTAGATAGGCCGCTTTCATGCCTGCGCTCTCCCATTTGCGCCGCCGGGCGGACTCAACAGCACGGGTACTCGTGTGTAGCTCTGTTGCTGGAAGGTCTTGACTCGAGGTGGAGGCGCATCGAGCAATTGCATTTTCGGAAAGCGCGACAGCAACGCGTGAAAAACCATCTGCAACTCGAGGCGCGCCAGATTCATTCCGAGGCAGAAGTGAGGACCGCCGCCGAACGTCTGGATCGGCCTGCGGTCTCGGGAGATCAGAAAGCGCTTGGGCTCCTCGAAAGCTTCGGGGTCGTGATTGGCTGCGGTCAACAGTCCCACATAGGGCATGTTCACGTCGGCGGGACGCCCCATGAGTGTCGCGCCTTCCACAGGGAACACCTGCGTCAGCGAGATGGGGCCGTCAAAGCGCAGCATTTCCTCCACCGCCGGCCGCATCAATCCCTCCAGGTCAGATTGAAGAAATGCCATCTGATCGGGGTTCGTGAGCAGAGCGACCAGGCCGTTGCCGATCATGTGCGCGGTGGTCTCGTAGCCGCCGAGATAGAGGATGGTCAGAAGCTGAACGAGCTCCGGTTCCGAGAGCACGCCACTCGCATTTTGTACGAGCGCACTCACCAGATCGTCGCGCGGCTCAGCGCGCCTCGCCACGATGACCTTCCTCACATACTTGCGTTGCTCATGCGCAGCCTTTGCGGACGCCAGCCTCAGGTCGAAAGAAGATGCCGGATCGATGCCTTGCATGAACACGCCGGTAAGCTGCGACACATAAGCCCGATCCTCGGCCGGTAAACCTATCAGATCCGCCATGATGTCCGGCGCGAAGATCTCGCCAAACTGTGACGTGATATCCACCGGCTGCGTGGGGTCGATTCTGGATAGCAATGTCTCGATTTCGGCCGCGATCTTGTCGCGGGTCTTGGCAACTATATGGGGCAGGAAGTTCCGCTGCACCAGGCTGCGAATGCGCATGTGATCGGGCGAGTCGAGCGAGCCTAGGAGCGGAGCACTATCCGCGTCCCAGCGATCGAGTTCGGCCGCCTGCTCAGGCGTCAGCGGGCTGAAAGGCTGGGTCTTTTGACTGGCCCCATGCGCGTTGTTCTTCAGGAACTTCGGGTCGCGCATCATATTGGCCAGGGCTGTGTAGCCGATGACCATATGCGTGCCGTTCGGCGTCAGAAAATCATCGCCGATGGCATGCAGTTCACCGTAAACATCGTAACGATCGACCCGTCCTTGGGTATCGAAGAGCAACGAGGAAATCAGTTCCCAAGCGCGAGAATTGACTGCGGTTGCGGGGTCGATTGACGCTGCTGAGGCTCCTGAACCCATGGGACTCTCCGTCGTTGCCCGTCGATCGCTTGACCGCCTCATCAATTAATCTGCACTGAGTGTAATAATATGCACCTGAGCCGTCAACCTAAAAATCCTGGTCACCTCCGGCGAAAAGGATCCACGCAGCTCCTTGACGACCATCCAGTGGTAATCGCTCAGTTTCCGTCAGCCTCGCCATCTCCTCGTTGCGACCTCCCGAAGCGGGAAACGGCCATGATCAAACTGTCGCTCTAAGCATCTTGACACCCAGTGCAAATTTGTCTCAGATAGCGGCGGCAATGGCGCGAAATGTCACCAGAGGATGCATGTATGGAACTTGGTATCGGCGGCCGTCGGGCTCTGATCGCCGGATCAACCAGCGGCATTGGAGCCGCGATCGCCGTCGCGCTCGCCGCCGAAGGCACCCGCGTCGTCATTCATGGCCGCAATAAAGACAGTGCCGAATCGGTCGCGAAGACCATCCGAAGCGCGGGCGGAGAGGCCGTCATCATCTGCGGCGACCTCGGGGATCGAGCTGCCGTGGAGGCCATCGGTCACGGCGCCCTGGAGGCGTTTGGGGGCATCGACATCCTGGTGAACAGCGCCGGCGCGGCGGACCATTTCGACCCTTGGCTCGACACGTCCGTGAGCACGTGGGAGAAGCAATATCAGTTGAGTACGCTGTACGCAGTGCGGCTGATTCAAATGATGGTGCCCGCGATGCGCAGCCATGGTTGGGGCAGAATCATCAACATCAGCAGTGCGGTGGTATATCAACCCAGCGCGTTCGCCCCGGACTACACGGCCGCAAAGGCCGCGCTGCATGTTGCCTCCCCGGGTCTTGCTGCCGCGCTCGGCGCTCAAGGTATCACCGTCAACACCGTGTGTGCCGGCACGATACTGACTGGCAATACGCAAAATGTGATGAAGGTTCACGCGCGGGCCATGGGGCTTTCCGAGATGGGAGATGCACTCGAGCAGAGGATGGCGACGGACGTGTGGCCCAACCCTACGCGCCGCTTCGGACGGCCTGAGGAAGTGGCCGCTGCCGTCTGTTTCCTTGCATCGAGGCAGGCCTCCTACATTACCGGGACAACCCTACGGGTCGATGGCGGAATGGGCAGTACCGTCAACTGAACTACGGGGAGACAGGAGCGAATGAGAGAAGCGGAGCTGGAGATAGAATTGGCCAGTGCCATCGCGGACGAACGAGCGATCCTGCGTGTCCTGTACACCTATTGCCACGCCATCGACTACGGCGAAGAGGCGAAGTGGGTCGGCTTGTTCACTCCGGACGGTGTCTTCCACGTGGAGTTGCCCCGAGGGTTACCCCCGATACATTGTGCAGGAGAGAAAGAACTCGCAGCTTTCGTCGCCGCTCATCCGCGCGCTCCTGCGGCTTTGCACAAGCATCTTCTCATCAATCCCTTGATCGAGCTTCATGGAAATGAAGCCCGGGTGGCGAGCTATTTCCAATTACTGCTCGACATCGACGGCAACCCCGAAACCTATTGCTTCGGCCGCTATCTCGATCGACTCGTACGTTCTGACGGTGGGCTCTGGCGCTTCAGGGCACGGATGGCGCAGGTTCAAAGCATGCGGGCCAACGACTTTCCCCGCAATGTCTGAAATCCCGGTTCAAGTATCGCGCTGCTGTTCATTGCTACAAAAAGAACAATTGCGATTTTTCGAGCAATAAAGGACAACTGCAAGCGGCTCTGGAGCACACGGTCATTCTAACTATTCGAACTGGTCCAAAGTCCCTGCTAATGCGGGCTCAGTATCTCTCTCCAAATTCCTACAAAACAGTCCACCAGGGCACGGCCAGCACGTCCGGCGCCAGCCATTCAATCGCCTTACCAGTGTGCAGGAGCAGCCCAGCGCGCGCCTTCTTGCCATATTCAGCGCGGAACGTACGCAAGTGTGCGGCATCAGAAAGTCTCGGACGCGCAGTTGACTTCACTTCGATCGGCAGTAGCTTGCCGCCCGCCTCGATCACGAAATCCACTTCCTCTCCAATGGACGTACGCCAATAGCCCAACTCCGCACGCTCGATGCGCGCGTCGCGCCACGCGAGCAGATCGTGCAGCACAAGATTCTCCAAATGCGCACCGCCCGGTTCCTCGGTTTCGGCCAAATGCATCGCAATGCCCGTATCGCCCCAATAGATTTTGGGTGCCTTGATGAGACGCTTGGTGCGATTCACCGCATAGGCAGGCAAGCGCACGAGAAGGTAGGAGGTTTCCAGGAGGTTGAGCCAGCGGTGCACGGTGGGCTGTGGCAGCGCCACATCGCGACCGAGTTCGGTCTGGTTGACAAGCTGGCCCATGCGCAGGCAAGCGGCCCGCATGAGCCGACGGAAGTCGGGTAATCCGCTGATCGCCGCTAGGTCCTGCAGATCGCGCTCGAGATAGGTGCGAACATAGCCGTCGAACCAGATACGTCGATCCGAGGCAGTAGTGAGCTCGAGCGCCGGCGTTGGAAAGCCGCCGCGGCGAGCAAGTATGCGCCAGTCTTCGGGGCTGTCTTTCTCATCGCCTAACAGCTCGCGCCACCCGGCATCAGGCGTGGCGAACAAGTCTTCCCAGCGGCCACATCGTCCTAGGCCGCGCTGCTCGCGTCGGGTCATCGGCCAGAGCGTGAGATAACTGGCTCGGCCAGCCAATGATTCCGAGACTTGTCGCATCAACAGAAGATTGGCGGAGCCCGTGAGTAGAAATCGACCAGGCGTTCGGTCCCGATCTATGGCGCGCTTCACGGCACGCAGTAACTCCGGTTCGCGCTGCACCTCGTCGAGCGTCACAGGGCCCGGGCCGCCCACAAGCGCCTCCGGATCGCGCCGAGCGGCATCGAGCACGTCGAGATCATCGAGCGTGGCGTAGCGCCGCTCTCCAGGGACGAGATGTTCGACCAAAGTGCTCTTTCCGGTCTGACGCGCGCCGGTGACGACGACGGCCGGCATAACCCGGATGCGCTCCGAAAGGGCGGCTCCGACCAGCCTGGGAAGGGTCTTCATGCTATGGATGATAATCATTCATGACATGAGTAATCAAGTCGAGATGGTTAAAATCGCCGCGCCCTCGGTAGGCGATCGATGTCGAAAGCTGGGACTGCGATCTGGTACTGGATGACCCACCAATTGTTCACGTCGAACCGCGGATCGCGCTCGATCGATTCTACTGTTTCCTTGAGCGAACCTGGATGGCGCAGCATCTGCCTTGGGCGCTCTTGTTCTTGTAGCGCCGCGGTCCAGGGGCGCAACGTTCGATTCGTCTCCCTACTGACGATGGGTGAATGTTTAGACGCCGTTTTCCAATTTGATGACATCCGTCTGGCGCGTCGGACGGAATACCTGTGGATCCGGCCGCCATGTTCCGGTGAACACGTTCTGCGACATCGCAGCGGGGGCAAGAGCCATCAGTCCCAGAACTACCAAAGCTCCTAAGCCTTTCATAGCGGCATCTCCTCCTTCCGAGCTGAACACTCGGGACGGAATTCTATCGCAGAAGGCAGCCCGCGGCGTGACGGTATTGACGGGGCTCAATTCACGGCAATCGGGCCTTTCTGTGTCCTACTCCGAATTCGAGCGCCAACCTGCTCCGCGGCTGACATCACGCGTAGCATGTTTTCTCCGGCCAGCTTCGCAATGTCACCATCCGTCCATCCCCTGAGCATCAACTCGATCAGCAGTGCCGGATAGCAATCTACGCCTTCCAACCCAACAGGCGTGTCCGGCATGCCGTCGAAATCGGAGCCGAGCCCGACGTGACCAATTCCCGCTATCTTCCGAATGTGTTCAATATGGTCCGCTACCTGCTGCAGCGTGACGACGGGCTTAGGATGCTCATGATCCCAAGCTGCCAAGGCGGCCTTGGCTCGATCCGGTTGACCAACATAGACACCCGCGTAGGGCGGGCTTTGTTCACGCGCCTGCTCGCCCGCCCTCTCTGCAAACCATTGGTTTCGAGCTTCGGAATCATAGTACGTTAAGAAATTGACCATCACGATTCCGTCATGGTCCGCCACTAGGCGCAGCACGTCGTCGGGCACGTTTCGGGGATGATCAACTAAGGCGCGGGCCGACGAATGCGAGAAGATGACCGGTGCATCGCTTGCCGCAATCGCGGCTCTCATGGTCTCCGGAGATACATGGCTCAGATCAACCAACATTCCCAGCCGATTCATTTCATGAATGATGGCTATGCCAGCCTTAGTGATCCCGTTGTGAACCGGGGTGTCGGTGGCAGAATCGGCCCACGGCGTATTTGAGGTATTGGTAAGCGTTAGGTAGCGTGCTCCAAGCTCGTAGAATTGGCGCAGTACCGCGACTGAATTGTTGATCTGGTGCCCCCCTTCGACACCGATGAGGGAGGCTACTTTCCCCGAGTGGTGTATCCGCCGGATATCAGCGACCGTGTAGGCCATCTCGAAATCCGCCGGATACTGAGCAGCCATGCGCTTCACGAGATCGATTTGTTCGATGGTCGTCTGAACAGCTTCGGGTCCCGGGAGACTGGTTGGTACCCAAACGGACCAGAATTGCCCACCCGCAAGGCCCGCCCGCAATCGCGGGATATCCGTCATTAAGGGGGCGTCGTCAAGGCGTTTCGGCAGTTTTGAAGTATCGGCCTTCAGATTGATGGCACCGAGATCGCTCCCGAAGCGGTCTCGAATCTCCCACGGCAGATCGTTGTGGCCGTCGATGAGCGGGGTCTGGGTCAGCACCCGCTCTACGCGCGCAGGATAATCCGGTTGCGCGCCGCTCGCCGCGACGGGTAACAAAAGCAGGCACGCCAGCAATTGACCTGCGCATAATGTCCGGGCCGCGAGGCCCCGGCTGCGAGTGGCCACTACTGCTTCTCCCAGGGTTTGAAACCCACGCTGCGCCACAAGACCGAAGGATCAAACAACTTGCCGTTTGCGATAACCGCAGTGACATTTCGTGTGTTACGAATGTCCATGAGCGGATCTCCGTCAATCAGGATGAGATCGGCGCGCTTGCCAACTTCCAGACTACCGGAATCCTTGTCGAGGCCCATTGCACGCGCGGGGACGACCGTAGCAGCCTGGATCGCTTCCATTGGAGTGAATCCGGCCTCCACATAGAGTGCGATTTCCCGATGAATGCTGTGACCTGGGATGGTCTGATCCGTCCCAGTCATGATGGGTATGCCCGCTCGGTGCAAAGCCCCAAGAATTTCCAGGTATTTGGCATCAACCTGTTCCTGTAGCCTCGAAGCCTCCGAGGGTGGCTCGACGTCGGTCAAACTTTGAACCAGCTCCGGCGCTATGAAGTTGGCGCCCGGTTCGATAGATGCCACCGGCTTCTCTGTCGTTGCCTCATCGATTTCGAACGTCGCCAAGGTGGGATCGAGCACCGTGTTATGGGCCTTCAGGAACTCAATGGCCTTCGCAACTTCGGGCGACGCGAGATCGATGGCAGCCGCGGCTTTCTTGTGCGTCACACGATCGGCATTGGGCGGCAGCAAGGGGTGCATAATGTCCGCCACGTAACTGATGTGATTGATCTGGTCCTGACCAGCCGCAACGGTTTGATAGGCGTCGAGCCCGTCTGGAACGTGTCCGGTGACGCTCATACCTAAGCGATGGGCTTCGGCAATCACGACTTTCTCTTCGTCGAGCTTCACCGAGCTGTAGATTTTCATCTGCTGGAAACCGGCGTCGTGATATCGACGTGTCCAATAGAGGGCTTGTGCCGGCGTATCCACACGCTGCACACCGGCCGACTCAGGACTGGTACCGTCAACGACCCCAGCCAGCAACAGTCGCGGTCCGACGCCTCGATCGTCGCGTATGGCGTCGCGCACGGCCGTGATGAACTCGAATTCATTTCCACAATCGCGCGCCGTTGTTACGCCTGAGGCCAGATAGATCGGTCCCCACTCCACCTGTTCAAAATGCGAGTGCATGTCCCAAAGCCCGGGCAGGATGGTCGTGCCGGCAGCGTCCACTCGGTAAGCGTCGCTCGGTATTGCTACGACAGTGGCAGGACCCAGTGCGACAATGCGTCCGTCGCGCACAATGACAGCCGAGTCGCGCATGGGAGCGCCTCCATTGCCATCAATCAAGGTACCGCCGACGATGGCGATCGTCCGATTCTTAGCGATGGGCGTTTGGTTTCGCAGCTCGGCCAGCGCCTTCATGCCATCCTTTCCGGCCAGCCCGACCAAAGCGCCCAACGCATCGTCGTACCCCTCGCGAATCGCCTCAAAATGCGCCAACTCCGCGCTGAGGGTGACCACCGCCACCAAGTCTCCCTTCGCATCCGCCCATAGCGACTCATGGCCCCAAATCAGCCCATTGACCAGGTAACGCTGCAGCGAGACTTTCCTGCCGTTAACGGTCACCGTATCCCAGCCCCGGGGAATGATTTCCACTTGTCCCCCGCGTGGAAGGATATCGAGTCGCTCGGGTGAACCGTGGCCACGCCAGTAGCGCAACATCAACATTTGCATCGTAGCCGGTGAATATCCGGCGATTGTAAAGAAGCGCTGTGGGGTGTCGACGTCGCGCCTATCTGCGCGACTGCGGGTGTGCACCTTCCCGGATTGCACCTCGACATCCTGGTCAATGGTTGTCGTACGAGACGTGTGTCCTTTAATGTCAAAAGAGATCGGTGTCCAATCCTTTTGGCCTTTGAAAGTCGCTGAGAGCGGTACGTTTCTGCCGCGATTTGCGAAATTGAAATCAATGCTGGCCTTGACACCCGCGCCGTCCGGAGAAATATTGTAAGTTTCCTTGCCGGCGAGCCGCTCCTCATCGTGTAGAAGGAACACGCCGTGCTCTGAAGACGCAAGGCTGGCAGCCAGGCAGACCGAGAATGGGGCACCGCACAGGGCAGCAGTTGCAAAAATGCCTATCAGCACGCGCATGTCACCCCCATTTGATGCGATTGGGCCGCCGACGTCGGTCAGTCGCCGGCACTCCCTAAGAGCTTAGCGAATTCTGAGTATGACCGCTTTGTTGCGGGCAATTCCAGGTGCCGAACGTCTCCATTAACCGTTTGGGGCCAGATAACTCGACAACGCAAGACACAGCGACCTGCAGGCGTCGCTCGGCCAAAACGCGACGTAAACTTCCACTCGATCAATGAACCCTCGTGCGGGTTTCCAGCATATTTTCCCCGAATCTTCCCCCTGCGCTGGCGCGCAATCCGTGAGAACCTACCTAATATGAACCTTGGTCATAGCAACAGACAGAAAACCGCGAAGCAATCCCACGAACTTCGACGGGTGGTCGCACGCGAGATGGCGTTCTGTTGGAACGCATGCAAATATTTGGGTGTGGCCCCACCCTTGCCAGGCGTTAGGGTTTGATGTTCCAGGGCAGCAACGCCTCGATCTGCTCGACCGTCTGCGCGGCGGGAAGCTCGGCGAACAAGCGACGCAAGTACGCGTAGGGTTCAAGGTCGTTGGCCCGCGCGGTCTGGACCAGGCCGTACATATGGGCGCTGGCACGAGCGCCGCTGACGGTGTCGGCGAAGAGCCAGTTGCGCCGGCCGAGGGCAAAGGGACGGATCGCGTTCTCAGCTAAAGGGCTATCTTGTCGCCGGGTCATTTTTGGCACTGCCAAAATAGGAAATTTTAATGCAGCGGCCTGATTGCATTCAATACGTCGCGAAAGGCAACCGCCTGAACCTGCTTGGAAAGAGGAAATGTCTGGTCGCCGGCATGTACGACGGTCAGCGACTTGAGCTTCAGATCATGCATCGCCGAACGCATCGATGGCGTAAGCGTCGGAGCAACCGTACGCTTGACCTCGAAGCCCAGCCTCAGTCCTCCACGCACGACGAGTAGATCCAGTTCGGCACCCTGATGGGTTCGCCAGTGATAGGTCTCCTCTGGGGAAACGCCCAACTGTTGCACCAGTTGATCGATGATGAAACCCTCCCACGATGCGCCGAGCTTGGGATGCCCCTCGATATCCCGCTTAGTGGGAAGATTCAGCAGGGCGTGCAGTAACCCGGAGTCGCGAATGAAAATCTTGGGCGACTTCACCTGCCGCTTGCCAAGGTTCTCGTGCCAGGGCGTCAGCTGCCTCACGACCAAGGCATCGGTCAGTTTGTCGAGATAGTTGCGCACGGTGGTATCCGCCACGCCGAACGAACGACCTATCTCAGATGCGTTCCATAGTTGGGCGTGATGATGCGCAAGCATCGACCAGAAACGCCGCATGGTGTCTGCGGCAATATTTACGCCGAGCGCCGGCAAATCACGCTCGAGAAAAGTCCGGATGAAGGCTTGCCGCCATTCCATGCTTTCGCGGTCCGAGCGCGCGAGGAAGGCCTTGGGAAATCCGCCGCGCACCCACAAGCGATCTGCATGCTCGAAACCAACTTCTCGGACTGCCAAACCCGGCAACTCGTAGTAAGCAATTCGCCCGGCTAGCGATTCGGAACTCTGCCTGAGCAAATCAGGAGCTGCGCTCCCCAAGACAAGGAACCTTGTGCGGACCGGTTTGCGATCCGCCAATACGCGCAATACCGGAAACAGCTCCGGTCGGCGCTGCACCTCGTCCAGCACGACCAGGCCCTTGGGTTCCTGAAGCGCAAGCATCGGATCCGCTAACCGAGCGAGATCGGAAGGATTCTCCAGATCGAAGCGACTGATGCGAGCGCTTAAGGTAGGCGCTATTGAAGCTGCCAGAGTCGTCTTCCCGACCTGCCGCGCCCCAAGAATTGCAACCACGGGAAAGCGCTTCAATAGGCCGGTGATCTGCCGCGCATGCAACTCGCGATCTATCATCGGCAGTAGACTATCATGAAATTTCGGTTTCTAACACCGATATTTCATGGTGGAGAATTTACTAATTTGTTTATAAACAATAGCTTATGAAAGTCATTCCCACTCAATTGTTTCCGGCACCTCCGACTCCTTGAAACTCATCGACTCCTGTACCCGCGAATCCAATTTTACCGTCAGGTTGACCGACAAAAAATGTTGCTTGGAGGCGATTGATACCGATAGATGCCGAAAGGCTAGGTGCAGTAACACCCATGCGACGCGAATAGGGCTAAATGGTTCAGTTGCCGCCGAGAACTCCAGGCACGTTTCGGGCGCCGTGAAGCACTCGCAGTATGAGGGCGCCGTCGTCGAAAGGCTCGAAGACGATCAGGTAATTTCCGTGTGCGCAAATTCGTATGGCATCGCCCAGGTCTGGGCGCGAAACGTAGTGATGCGGTCCGTCGGCAATCTCCTCGCAGTGTTGCCGTATCTCGCGAATGAACGAGGCGGCGCGTAGAGGATTGTCGAGCGCGATGTAGTCGCCGACCTCCTCCAAGTCAATTTCGGCTTGTGGTGTGAAGTGCGCGCGCATTCATTTCGCGCGGTCTTTAGCCATCTTGGTGTACTTGCGCTCTAGACGGTCAAGTACCTCGGCGGCTGGTTTTGGTTTGCCGCTGTGGCGACCCTTTTTGATTTCGCCGCGTAGGCCGTCTATTACCGCCTGGCGACGCTGCTGATCTTCTTCCAGAAGTCGCAGCCCATCACGGATGACCTCGCTAGCGGAAGCGTAACGCCCACCGTCCAATTGCTCCTTCACGAAGTTCTCGAAGTGGTCACCGATTGTGTAGCTTGAGGGCATGACTCCAAACCTCCGTCGATTACGACTATCATAATATATCATAAACTGATATCACCTGCGGGATCTACAATCTCTCGCCGATTAGCGCTATTTCGCGGAATGGAAAGTTGTCGCGGGAATTGGCTGGCGCACTTGGCCCCGACGTATTCCCAGACCCCAGCCAAAAGTGAACAGAATGCACCCCATTCTGTTCAGTATCACTCAAATCCCGGCCGGTGAGCGACCTTCGAAACCGCCGCCAACCGTGACAAAATGACCTACATGGCGGCATCACCTTAGAGCGTAGATGCAATTACATCAACGCCCAAGTTTCTCAGGAAAAGTGGAAGGGAGATTGGATGGTACAATCCCCAAAGCAGTGGAACGACACGATCGCGGTCCTGCGAATTCGGTTTGCGTATGCTACGTTGGTGTTCATCGGAAACTCTTCCGCATAGCAGGTTGACAAATCTAAGGGCTGCTTGCTCGCGATTAATGCTCGGATCCGCGTTGGCATAAACCCAGATGCATCCAGCTACGAGTTCGCATTCCTCGGAACCTCGGAATGACCGGCAAGGGCCTTCGATAGAACTTGGCCGAGCTCGGAGTCATAACTGCCCTGCTCCACTTGTATATCGACGATGCTCGTCTCCAGCCCCGTTACGGGGTCAGTTCCTCGCTCATTGCCTTGTTTCGCCTTGAGTTTTTTCAGCGTTGAGCTATGGATTATTCCCACTCAAT
>DASXYI010000024.1:0-1744 GCA_036502605.1 Steroidobacteraceae bacterium | reverse complement strand
CGCTTTGCGCTGCCTGACAAAAGACGGGAGTGGGGAAAAAGTTCGCGATGGCGAGGGCGCCATTGCCCGCACGCGAGGGCGCGTGCGCTCCCCGGAAAGCAGCGGACCGCGGGGTAATCGCAGGTAAGGAATCGTCCTCTCGTTAGGCGAAAATTCCCGGACCGGTTGCCGCAGCGGGGAGATCATGTCAGTTCTGGAACAATGTCTGGCTTCGGGAAAACCATTCTATCGTGTCTCGCAATCACCCTGCTGGGCGCAGCGCTCGCCCCAGTTCACGCCAAAGAGGTGCAGCCCGGGCCGAAGCCGACTCCGCCGCCGCCCGCTGTCGAGTCGTGGGCGATGCTATTCCAGATGATGGATCGCCTCCGGAGCGCCGTCACGCGGCATGACCTGACCCTCGTCCATATCGAAGATCCGGTCGCAAGCACGGCGGTCTCGAAGTTGATCGGTGAACTGGGTAGTTCGCCTGACGCCGCGGCGCAGAAGATTGCCTGGACCGTGTTCGTTAGGGAAATCTCCGCCCTGCACACCGCGGCCGACGCCGCGCAAGAGGAGGCCTGCGTCGCGCTCTTCAAGCGGGTGGAGGATGAATTTGAAAAGCTCGAGGCGGACTCGAATCCGGAGGTGCTAAAGGCGGCGCATCAATATGCGAAGCGCTACACCTGCCCGATGCATGCGGATGTGGTCGGCGCGAAGGACGATACCTGCGGCAAGTGCGGGATGATGCTTGACCAGTTGGTCGTGCTCCTGCCTAACGACGCCTCCTCGCAGCATGCCGTGAGTGCCACGATCACAACCGACGCGCCGCTGGAGGCAGGTAAACCGGCGCATGCCATTCTCCATTTGCGCCGCGCCGACGACCAACCGGTGACGCCGGCCGAACTGATCGAAACCCATACGCGGAAGATTCATCTTTTGGTGGTGGATGGCAGCCTAACGGATTACCACCACGAACATCCGCAGCCGGCGACGACGCCGGGCGATTACGCGTTTGATTTCAGACCGAGCAAGCCGGGTCCGTATCTGGCCTGGGCGGACCTGCGTCCGCTGCCGATGGGGCTGCAGGAATATGAACCGGCCATCATCGCCGGGATGGGAAACTCGGAGCCGGTGACGAACAAGGAACCGCGCTTATCCGGTGACGCGGAGGGATTGCGCTTCGAGCTCGTCCTGGCCAAGCCGCAAATCAAGGTTGGGGAGCCGACCGGCGCCAAGCTGCGCATTACCAAGCGCGACGGAAGCGGGTTTGACCAGTTAGAGCCGGTGATGGCGGCCTTCGCGCACCTTGTTGGGTTCAACGAGGACAAGGAAACCGTGCTTCACATGCACCCGATAGGCGTACCGATCACCGACCCAAATGTGCGCGGCGGACCGGAGCTGGACTTCAAGATCTACGCGACCCGGCCTGGATACGTCAGGCTATTCGCCCAGGTGCAGATTGGTGGCCGGCAGGTTTTTGTGCCGTTCGGGATTCGTGTCGTGCCCTGATCGCTCAGGGAGCGGGCAAAACCGCTACCGGTAAAACGGCCTTGGTCGTAAAGCCGCCGTGGCCGTCGCCGAGCAGGATCGACATGGTGGCGTCGCCCCGGTTCGAGACCGCCATGTCCATGTGTCCGTCATGGTTGAAGTCGGCCGCGAGCGTGGTCTGCGGATTTTGCCCCACGGTGATCGTTTGACCAGTCAGCAGGTTCCCCGTGCCATCGCCGGCAAAGAGAAGAACCGTCGTGCTCTGAACATCGGTCTG
>DASXYI010000023.1:0-26580 GCA_036502605.1 Steroidobacteraceae bacterium | reverse complement strand
TGAAACGTTGACTGCTTTTTTGGCGCCCATGGTGAATGACCCGCATTGCGAATGCGCATAGTGTATGCGCATGAAGATCGAGGCGCAATATGACGTGAGGTTGATTAGCGTTACAAGAGCAGATCCAGCGGCAAGTCGTTGGCCTAAGGCGTGGCGGAGAGGGAGGGATTGTTCGCGGTGCGCCGCTCATCCCTCGCTGTCGCTCGGGACCGCCGTCGCCAAGGCGCTCCGGCGTCCTTCGCCGCTGCTCCGCATCGGTTCGTCGAACCCTCGGTGGGCTTTTGACCCCCCGAAAGACTCTTAGGAATCAGCAACTTACTGAATCACAACGGGTCGCCGTCCCCTGCATTCCCCTCATTTCCCCGTCGCTGGCAGTAGAAGCGCGACTCTTGGTGCATACGCAGGCCCACCAACGGGTCCCCTCTACAGTCACCGCCATGGTTGGATGTGCGCAGCTGGCCCGGAGAGATTCGATCGTGACGACGTAGCAGTCTTGGCGCTCGCAAGAACCTCACCAAAGTGGAAATTAGCTATTTGGTGAGGTAGGATCTGACTCGCCCCTTACCTCACCAATTCGCATTCGTAATGACCGCATTTGTTGGCCGCGATCTCGAACTCGCCAAGCTCAAGGAGCTCGCACGCCTAAACGTCCCGAGTCTAGTCGTAATCAAAGGACGCCGCCGCGTGGGCAAAAGCCGCTTGGCCACTGAATTCGCAGCCCGTCTCTCCGGTTATCGGTCGATTCTGATCACAGGCATGGCTCCTGACGAGAAGGTCACGGCGGCCGACGAGCGGGAGGACTTTGCTTCACAGCTTTCCCGCGCACTCTCCATGCCCCCGCCACGCGCGGATGACTGGAACACGCTGCTATGGGCCCTCGCTGACCGAACGGCGACTGGCAAATGGGTCGTCATCCTCGATGAAATCAACTGGCTCGGAGCGAAGGATGCGACTTTTCTGGGCAAGTTGAAGTCCGCCTGGGACGTTCACTTCTCCAAGAACAAAAAGCTGATCCTGATCCTCAGCGGGTCTCTCAGCAGCTGGATCGAAAGAAATATCCTGCATAGCACCGGATTTGTCGGACGCGTCCATCTCGACCTGACGCTGGACGAACTGCCCCTGCGTGATTGCGTCCCGTTTCTGGAGACCGGACATCAATTTCTCTCGAGCTATGAGAAATTCAAGTTCGTGGCAGTTACGGGCGGCATCCCGTCGTACCTCGAGCGCATCGACCCCGCATCCAGCGCCGACGCCAATATCCACCGCCTATGCTTGACGCGCGAGGGCTTTCTCTTCCGTGAATTCGATCTACTGTTCAACGACCTTTTCCAAAAGAAGAAGTTCTACCGCCGTTTGATCGCAGCGGTAGCTGAAAAACCGCTTGAGCTGGAGGACATCTACCGAAAGCTCAACGTGGAGAAGGCTGGTTACATCTCGGAGTGTATCCAGGACTTGATCCAGGCAGGCTTCCTCGCTCGCCATTACACCTGGAGCGTAAAAACAGGCGGACCTGCGAAACGCAGCTTAATCCGCGTCATCGACAATTACACGCGGTTTTACTTCAGGTGCATCAAACCTAACAAAGCGGCAGTTGAGCGTGGCGCGGTTCGGCTGCCAGCTGGCAGCGACGGAATCCTCGGCCTGCAGTTCGAGAATCTGATCCTGAAAAACAGGCCCTCGGTGTGGGCCAAGGTCGGCATCGGCGCAGACGATATCGTTTTCGACAATCCCTACTGGCAAACAGCCACGCGGAAGACACGCGGCTGCCAGATCGACTATATGATCCAATGCCGCAATAACACGGTGTATGTGTGCGAGATCAAATTCAGTAAAAGCCAGTTACAGCGTGCCGTGATCTCGGAAGTCGATCGCAAGATCCGCAGCATTGCGAAACCGCGCAACTACACCTTCCGACCTGTCCTCATCCACGTCAACGGCGTCGATGACAGCGTCTTGGAGGAACGTTATTTCGACACAGTGATCGATTTCGGTGAGTTGTGGAATTGAATTCCGGTTCGCACTGCCGCCGATCAGACTGATTGAATCCGCCTTTTCAATCGCCGCTGGCCGCGCGAATCCGAAGTGTTCCTGCGCGGCGAGAATCTCGGCAGGGTCGTAGTTCACGCTATCGCTCAAGCACGAGGGTGTTGCCCCGATAGCCGAGCTGCCTCGCAAAACGACCTTTAACGCGGACCGTTTTTCAACCTTTTCTCTCAGCGTCTTTCGGCGGGGCATGACTTATGGCCTTGCAAAAACCCGACATCATCGCTCAACGTGGCGCGCCTATGTTGGACCTCCATGTAATGGCGCCGCTAAGCTAAGCTATGGTGATCCCGGATATAGGGGCCACAGAAACAGCAGACCACAGGGCTATTTGTCAGTGCGCGATGCGGAAATTCTCGATGCCCTTGTGCGACGGGTGGACAATCAGAAGGAACAGCCGCTTCATAGGGGACGATGCAGATACGCGAATGGCAATTGGCTGGCGCAAGGTCACGGCGACCCGCACGCCTACCTTTTGGAGTAGCGGAAATGCCGGTGGGGTCCGCAGCTTCATGGGCTGTTGTCCGGATCGAGGGCTGGGCGTAATTGCCTACATTAACAAGGCTAGCGAGATCGGCATCGACGATATCGGACCGAAAATCCTACGTAGCTGGCAGTAGGCTGGCAGTAGAAAGCAACCGGCTTTTATCCGTTGCTTCTATTTTCTTCCACAAGATCCTGCTTTTACAGGGATTTTATAATGGCGGAGAGGGAGGGATTACTCGGCGCTCCGCGCCTCGCCCCTTCGGGGCCGCCCTTCGGGCGTTATCCCCGCTTCGTCGCCCCGCTACCGACTGATCCAAACCGACGAGAATTTACCTAACGCTTGGCGGAGAGGGAGGGATTCGAACCCTCGATGGGCTTTTGACCCATACGCCCTTAGCAGGGGCGCGCCTTCGACCACTCGGCCACCTCTCCCGGGCATTGCCCATGCAAGCAAGCGCGGGATAGTACCTTCCCGAGGCAGTCCAGGTAAAGCGGCGAGGCTAAACGCCCTTCTTCAGGCGTCGTCGATGACCTTCACAGTCGGATTTTGCTGCGCGCGGGGCTCGCCTTCTTCTTCGCGTTTGATCCGGTCGTAAATCTCTTCGCGATGAACCGCCACGTCCTTGGGAGCGTTGACGCCGATCCGCACCTGGTTTCCCTTGACGCCCAAAACGGTCACGGTAACCTCGTTGCCGATCATTACGGTTTCGCCGACTCGTCGTGTCAATATCAACATATTCGTGCTCCTAGCTTCCTTGGCTCGTGTAGCGGCGCAATTGACTGCCTAAGATGCCTGCGTCGGCCACCGTCATTGGTTGAATGACGAACGGTGGTACAAATCGCCACGGAAATTTTCAATCCGTCCAATGAGAATACAAGAATCCTAAGCCTGAATCCTGCATCTTGTTACGGGGAATAAATAAATCGTTCAATTAGACCGCTGGCCGCGCACGAAAGTTTCAACCCCAGCAAGCGCCGGGCCCAAATTCTCTGGCTGGGTGCCGCCTGCCTGAGCGAAATCAGCGCGGCCGCCGCCTCGCCCGCCAACTTGAGCCGCTACCGCCCCGACGATGTCGCCCGCCTTGAATCGCGCCAGTAAATCCGCGGAAACCCCGGCAACGAGGACAACTTTACCATCCTTGACAGTTGCGAGAACGATGATTGAGGAACCTAACTTATTCCGGAGCTGATCCACTGCGTCTCGCAAGGCCTTCGCGTCCGCACCATCGACTTGCGCCGCCAAAACCTTGATTCCATCGACATCTTTAGCTTGAGTGGACAAATCGCCACTCTGGCCGCTGGCCAGCTTTGACTTAAGCTGTTGGAGTTCTTTTTCCAATCGACGCGAGCGCTCGACCAGTTCGCGGACCTTCTCATCCACGTCCTCTCGGCTCCCACGCACCATCGCGGCAACGTCGCGCAATACCTGATCCGTTCGCACCACCCACTCCAATGCGGCTTGACCGGTTACCGCCTCGACTCGCCGAACCCCCGCAGCGACTCCAGACTCGCTGATTATCTTGAATAAACCGATATCTCCGGTTCTTTCGACGTGAGTGCCGCCGCAGAGTTCCATTGAAAAGTCGCCCATGGATAGCACTCGGACGTCGCTTTCGTACTTTTCGCCGAACAGCGACATCGCGCCGGCGGCGACCGCTTCGTCCAACGCCATCACACGCGTCTCAGCGGGCGCATTGCGGCGAATCGCCGCATTCACGACGTCTTCAATGCGACGCAGTTCCTCGGGAGTAACGGGCTGTGTATGCGAAAAATCGAATCGAAGCCGGTCGGGCGCCACCAGCGAACCCTTCTGCACAACATGTTTGCCCAGCACCTCCCGCAATGCGGCATGCAGCAGATGCGTTGCGGAATGATTCAGAGCAATGGACTTACGCCTATCCCCGTCGACTCGCGCTTGCACTTCGTCGCCGACGCGCAATTCACCCGACTCGACCACACCCACGTGAGCGAACGATGCGCCAATTTTACGGGTGTCCTTGACCGCGAAGCGTGCGGTTATGCCGACCAAGGTGCCCGTATCGCCCACTTGGCCGCCGCTTTCCGCATAGAACGGGGTCTGGTCCAACACAACCTGTCCTTCTTGACCGGGCCGCATTGAATCGACCACCGCGCCGTCGAAAATCAGCGCGGTGATTTTGCCCATCCCGGCGAGGGCGTCGTACCCGGAAAAATCAGTCTTGCCGGACAGCTTGACCGACTCCCGCAGATCGGTGCCAAACTTGCTTGCGGCACGGGCCCGGCCGCGCTGCGCTTCCATCGCGGCATCGAAACCGGCCTGATCGATCGTCAAACCGCGCTCGCGTGCGACGTCAGCGGTGAGATCGAGCGGGAACCCGTACGTGTCGTAAAGCCGGAAAACCGTCTCGCCGGGAATCACCGACGATTCCAGCTTTGCGGCCTCGGCATCGAGCAATGCCATGCCCGTCGTCAGCGTCTCCGCAAATCGGCTTTCCTCCTGGGCGAGCACCTGGGTTGCGCGCGCCTCGCCGCTCACGAGTTCGGTGTAGTACGAACCCATTTCGCGCACCAGCGTCGCCACCAGCTTATGGAAGAACGGTTGCGTCTGGCCCAACTTATAGCCGTGCCGTATGGCGCGCCGGATGATGCGTCGTAGAACGTAGCCGCGCCCTTCGTTGGACGGCACCACCCCGTCGATGATCAAAAAGGTGCATGCCCGAATGTGATCGGCAATCACCCGTAGGCTCGACGATTCAAGATCATCCGTACCCGTGATCTCAGCCGCCGCGCGAATCAGAGACTTGAATAAATCGATGTCGTAGTTACTGTGCACGCCCTGCATCACCGCCGCAACGCGCTCCAAGCCCATGCCGGTATCGACCGACGGCTTGGGCAGCGGCACCAGGACGCCATCCGAGGAACGATCGTATTGCATGAACACGAGGTTCCAAATCTCCACGTACCGGTCGCCGTCCTCATCGAGCGAACCCGGCGGCCCGCCGGCTATTTCCTGCCCATGATCGTAGAAAATCTCCGTGCAAGGGCCGCACGGCCCGGTCTCTCCCATGGACCAGAAATTCGTTTTCTCGCCCATCCGGGTGCATCGCGTCGGATCGATGCCCATCTCCTCGGTCCAGATGCGCGCCGCCTCGTCGTCCTCCTTGTAAACCGTGACCCACAGTCGGTCTTTCGGAATGCCCAAGGTGCCGGTCACGAAATTCCACGCAAAGTGGATCGCCTCACGCTTGAAATAGTCGCCGAAACTGAAATTCCCCAACATCTCGAAGAACGTGTGATGGCGGGCCGTGTAGCCGACATTTTCCAGGTCGTTGTGTTTGCCGCCGGCGCGGACGCAGCGTTGCGCCGTCGCCGCGCGCGAGTAATCGCGGACATCCTTACCGAGAAACACATCCTTGAACTGAACCATGCCGGCATTGGTGAACAGCAAGGTGGGGTCGTTGCCGGGCACGAGGGAACCGGATGGCACCACGGTGTGACCGTTCTTTCTAAAGAATTCCAAGAAGCTGGCTCGGATCTCCGAACTCGTCATCTCTCTCATTTTGGGGTCGCGTTTCATGTCTTATGTGTCTACATCAATGTCTGTGTCGAAGCCTAAAGCCATTCGTATCTGAGCGCCCGTGAAACCGCGGTAACCTAAGAACCGGGCTTGACGCTGCCTGGCAGCGTAATCGGTCGGCAAATCGGCGCCAAACTTCTTCTGACGCGCTTTTCGCAGCTGGTCAATCCAGTCGCCGTAGGCCTCGACGCCCTCGTCGACCAGCTCACCCTGGAGTCCGATTTTTCGAAGATCGGCGCGCACCCGAATGGGCCCCTGGCCCCGCGCCGCGTGAAAGCCGATGAAGTTCTCCACGAAGCGGCGATCATCGACGAGTTTTTCGGCGCACAGCCGCTCGATCGCCTCGCCGACTACTGCCGGATCGTAACCCTTATCGAGCAGTTTGCGGCGCAATTCCTCGGATGCGTGGTCGCGCCGCGCCAGCGCGTCGAGCGCCGCCACGCGCGCGGCGCGCGAATCCAGAGGATCCATCCCCGCGCGGCCCAGGGCATCACGCCTCTTTGACGTCACCGCCGCGATTCATGGTCGCCTTCTCGGGAATCAGCTTGGCGCGAACCTGAGCCTCGATGTCTTTCGAGATCTCCGGATGTTGCTGCAGGAAGGTGCGGGCGTTGTCCTTACCCTGGCCGATCCGCTCCCCTTTGTAGCTATACCAAGAACCGGACTTTTCCACCATGTTATGCAGCACGCCGAGCTCGATGAGCTCGCCTTCCTTGGAGATACCCGTGCCGTACATGATTTCGAACTCGGCTTCACGGAACGGCGGCGCGACCTTATTCTTGACCACCTTGACTCGAGTCATCGAGCCGACCACTTCCTCGCCGCTCTTGATGGCCCCGATGCGCCGGATGTCCATCCGCACCGAAGAATAGAACTTGAGGGCATTGCCGCCGGTGGTGGTTTCAGGGTTGCCGAACATCACGCCGATCTTCATGCGGATCTGGTTGATGAAAATCACGATGGTGTTGGAACGCTTGATGTTGCCGGTCAGCTTGCGCAATGCCTGCGACATGAGGCGCGCCTGCAGCCCCATATGCGAATCGCCCATTTCGCCTTCGATTTCCGCTTTCGGCGTGAGCGCCGCCACCGAGTCGACCACCACGACATCGACCGCGCCGGAGCGCACGAGCATATCGGTGATTTCCAGCGCCTGTTCGCCGGTGTCGGGCTGCGACACCAACAAGTCGTTGACCTTGACGCCCAGTTTCTCCGCATACACCGGATCAAGTGCGTGTTCGGCGTCCACGAACGCCGCGGTACCGCCATTGCTTTGCGCGGAGGCAATGATCGCAAGCGTCAGCGTGGTCTTACCCGAGGATTCCGGCCCGAAGATCTCGATTACACGGCCGCGCGGAATGCCGCCCACGCCAAGCGCGATATCGAGGCCCAGCGAGCCGGTCGGAATGGACTCTACCTCATAGGTGGCGCCCGCATCGCCCAGGCGCATCACGGAGCCTTTGCCAAACTGCTTTTCGATCTGGCTCAGCGCGGCTGCGAGAGCTTTCTTACGATTCTCTTCCATGGCGAGTCCTCGACAAAATGTAGCGTCATTATTTCATACTCAGCGCCTTACGCTCATGTCATATGCATCGAATTGGCAGAGTTTTTCTACGCATTTCCAGAGTCATCCAGTAGTGACCAGGTGTCGAGTACTGTATACGCTGACTGAATCCCACCCGTATCGGAACGCACGAGACTGAAATCGCGAACAAGCCAGTCGAATGCAGACATTGCTTGCAACACAGGCGCTTGCGAGACCTTCCTCGCCAGGGTTACATGAGGGCGCAGTTGTTGGGGATCAAGTGCCCACTGGTGTTCGGCAAGATCGCGGTGCAGTTGCCGCCACAAGCGCTCCAGCGCGGCCGGTAACGTTTGCGCCGCCCCCACCACGACCTTAGGTTTCGGCCAGAACTCGTACGCATCGATGCGCAGCGAACACGGGGTCATCCGTTGTGCGGCCCCGATCCGCTGCAACGTCGGCACTTGCCGCGCCGGAACTTCGCCGATAAATGCGAGTGTCATATGGTAGTTGTGGGGCAGCACCAACCGGACATCCGAGCCCAGCCGCATGGATACGGCTGCGGCTGCGATGCGCTCCCGTGTTTCTGGATCTGGCATCACAGCAAAAAACAGCCGCACCTTGGAATTTTCAAATTCACTCAAGCGCGCGCTCATCGGCTCAGGATGCCCGCCATCGCCGTTCGCACCGTTTTACGGCGCACCGCATCGCGATCCCCTTTGAAAAGCTTGAGTTCCGTGCTCACTTGAATCTTGCGCCCGCTCATGACCGCCCACGCCAGCCACACCGTGCCAACGGGTTTGCCAGGCACCGCCCCGCCGGGGCCCGCGATGCCGGTCACCGCAACAGCGACTTGCGCGCCCGAGCGCAGCAGCGCGCCTCTGGCCATCGCGCGCGCCACGGCCTCGCTCACCGCACCTTCAGCCTTCAGCACCGAACGCGGCACACCGAGGCGACGGAACTTCGCCTCGTTGCTATACGTGACGAACCCTTCGGCGAACCACTGAGAACTTCCGGCGATGTCAGTCAGCGCTTTTGCGATCCAACCTCCGGTACACGACTCCGCCGTAGCCGCCCACCGTTTCGTTCCGAGCAGATGCCGCCCCGCCCGGACAGCGAGACGTGCGAGTTCTTGATCGGTAATCATCCTGGAAGCCTAAAGCAAAGCGCTGATGCGATCACTGATTCTCGAGCGTGGCAAGCCATGCCCGCATGAACGGGTCCTCGAACCGCCAGATTGCCGCAGTCCCGGTGAGATCCCGGCGCAGGAAATGCTGCCGCTCGAGCGCCTCGAGCGCGCGCTGCATCGTGGTACGCGGTAGCCCATGCCGGAGCGCCGCCGCGGAAATCTCGAACCCGATCGGCTCCTCACTCACGATCCGGAGGGTCTGCTTCTGGGCGCGCGCCAGGAGGAGCCACCGCTGCAGGTAGCTGACATGCTGCATTGAAACGACGCGGCCGAGCGCCTCGTCAACGAGCGTGGCTGTTAGGTGCCTGCGCCGGTTGTCCGTGATGAGTACCCAGCATTCGCTTGCGAGCTGCTGCACGTTATAGGGGACGTCCTCGCCCAAGTCGAGGATGTGTTCAAGCGCACCCATTGCGATAGTGGCACCCGCAGACTCGAATCCCTTGCGCAGGAAATCGCCGAAAGCCGGGCGCGGGATGGGGCCCAAGTGCATCTGGTCGCCGAGCTGCCAAAATGCGCGGTTCGAGGTCGCGACCATTTCCGTCATCATCCGCGAGCTCGAGCCCGCGAACACGTAGCCGACCGCTCGGTGCTTCTGCACCGCCGCGCGGATTTGACGCTCCGCCTTCTCTCCGGCCTCGGTGACGACCTGCTGGAACTCATCGACGACGACGAGCGCGGGACGGCCGTCTTCGGCCGCGAGCCGCTCGATGCCATTCAAGACATCCGTGAAAAGCGGGACAGCACCCAGGCGAGCGCCTGGCTCAACGCCGACGGCCACGGTGATCTTGCCGTCTGACGGATCAAGCGTAAGGCTCGGCTTCAGCGCGACGAAGAATTTCTTGGCGATGGCCTGGGCCCTGTCGAGGGCGGAGGAGTACTTGCGCACGGCGCCAGCAAGGAGCGCCGCCGCGAGACTGCCGATGTCGTCGAAGGCCTCGGCATCATAACGGAGAACAACTTTGCCGGCGTCGGTGAGCTTGGCCTCAGCGGCCCGCAGGATTGAGGTCTTCCCAAAGCGACGCGGGCCAATCAGGAACAGGGTCCCACACTCATCGCCGACGCGGACGACGCGGGCGAGTTCGTCGATCCGGTCAACGAGGACGTCGGCCTCGCGCCCGTACCGAAAGGGATTCCCTGGTATTTTACGTTCGCTCAAGTTGCTTCCACGTGCCGCACATGCGCGTGCCGCATTTATGCGTCAGACCAGTCTACGCGAATAGTCCACGAATTCAAGAAAATTTGTCAATCTGCTGTTGCCGCAGTTCCGCGTGCCGCTAAAGTGCGGCACATGTCGCCAACCGTCAAGTCAAACGACCCTAGCCCGGTTCGTTAGGATGGGTTTCGGCAGTCAGCAGTGCCGGCGAGCGAGCTTTGAGCATAGAACCCGAGTGCATATGCGAAAATACGGATATGGACGCGGCTTCTCCTCAAAACACTAGCGAACACACCCCCATGATGCAGCAGTACCTGCGCATCAAGGCGCAGCATCCCGATGTGCTGCTGTTCTATCGCATGGGCGATTTCTATGAAATGTTCTACGACGATGCACGCCGCGCCGCGCAGTTGCTGGACATCGCGCTGACCCAGCGCGGCGCATCCGCGGGCGCCCCGATCCCCATGGCCGGCGTGCCGGCGGTGACGCTCGACTCCTATCTGGCGAAATTGGTGCGCAAGGGCCAGTCGGTCGCCATATGCGAGCAGCGCGGCGAGCCCGGTAAGACCAAAGGCCCGATGGAGCGCGAGGTGGTGCGCATCGTCACGCCCGGCACCGTCACGGATGAAGCGCTGTTGGATGAGCGCCGCGACAACTTGCTCGCGAGCGTTTGCGGTGCCGACGGGCGCTTCGGTCTCGCCTGGCTCGATCTGTCGGTAGGCCGGTTCACCGTGATGGAAGTCGGCGGGCTGGCTGCCCTCGATGCGGAAATCGAGCGGCTGCGTCCCGCGGAAATCTTGGCGCCTGACGGCGCGCAACCCGTCTTGGGCGAAATGGCCGGTAACCAGGATCGGCCTTGGCGCTTGCGCGCGCCCTGGCATTTCGATACCGAATCCTCGGCACGCGCATTGGCCGAGCAATTTCGCACTCACGATCTCAAGGGATTCGGCTGCGCCGACAAACCGCTGGGTATCGCCGCGGCCGGCGCGCTGCTGGCCTATTTGCGCGAGACGCAGAAAGCAGCGTTGCCGCATTTGCTGTCCATGACCACCGAAGAACGCGATGCGGCCCTCATCATGGACCCCGCAACGCGCCGCAATCTGGAACTCGACGAGAGTCTCGCCGGTAGACCGGAACTCACGCTCGCGGGTGTGTTCGACCGCACCTCGACCGCCATGGGCGGTCGCTTGTTGCGGCGCTGGCTGCATCGACCGCTTCGCGATCACGATACGCTGCGGATTCGCTATCACGCTGTCTCGACGCTCATCGACGCCGCTCGTCACGTCGCGCTCGCGGAGGCGCTGCGCTCGATCGGCGATCTGGAGCGCATACTGGCCCGCGTGGCGCTGCGCTCCGCGCGGCCGCGTGATTTGACGCAATTGCGCGCCGCGCTCGGCGCATTACCCGAGCTTTGTCAGTCGCTGCGCTCGACCCTGGAGCAGGCTCCCTCGCCTCTGCTGCAGCAACTCCTGACCGAGTTGAGCGATCACCGCGACGAGCATGCCGTGCTGGCACGCGCAGTGGTGGAATCGCCGCCGCATTTTCTACGCGACGGCGGCGTGATCGCAGCGGGCTACGACGCCGAGCTCGACGAGCTGCGGCTGCTGGGCAGCAACACCGAGCAGTTTCTGCTGGATCTCGAGCGCCGCGAACGCGAACGCACCGGGCTCTCGAGCCTGAAGCTCGGCTTCAACCGCGTGCAGGGATTTTTCATCGAGGTGAATCGCAGCCAGGCCGATCGGGTGCCCACGGAATACCTGCGGCGCCAAACCGTGAAGTCCGCCGAGCGATTCATCACGCCTGAACTCAAGTCGTTCGAGGACAAGGTCTTGGGCGCCCGCGATCGCGCCCTCGCGCGCGAGAAAGACCTGTATGAAGCGCTGCTGGAAATGTTGACCGCACGCCTGCCGGCCTTGCAGCAAACCACCGCGGCGATCGCGCAACTCGACGTACTCGCCTGTTTTGCCGAACGCGCCACCACGCTCGACTGCGCTAAGCCCGAATTGGTCGACCATCCCATGTTGCTCATCAACCAGGGCCGCCATCCCGTGGTGGAACGCGCCAGCCGCGAGCCCTTCATTCCCAATGATCTTTGCTTCGACGATGCGCGCCGCATGCTCATCATCACCGGCCCCAACATGGGCGGCAAGAGCACCTACATGCGCCAGACCGCGCTCATTGTCATTCTCGCGCACATCGGTTGTTTCGTGCCCGCGAAGCGCGCGGTGTTGGGTCCGCTCGATCGCATCTTCACGCGTATCGGCGCCTCCGACGATCTCGCCGGCGGCCGTTCTACGTTCATGCTGGAAATGACCGAGACGGCAAACATCCTCAACAACGCCACGGACAAGAGTCTGGTGTTGATGGACGAGGTCGGCCGCGGCACCAGCACCTTCGACGGACTGTCGTTGGCCTGGGCCTGCGCCGCGTTCATCGCCGCGAAAATTCGCGCCTTCACCTTGTTCGCCACGCATTATTTCGAGCTGACGAGTCTCGCCACCGAAGCGCCCGGCGTGGTCAACGTGCACGTCGAAGCGGTCGAACACGGCGACCGGCTCGTGTTCCTGCACAGCGTCAAGGACGGTCCCGCCAATCAAAGCTACGGTTTGCAAGTCGCCGCCCTCGCGGGAATTCCAAAATCCGTCACCGCGCAAGCACGCCGATATCTGACCGAGCTGGAACGCGAGCGTGACGCGTTGCGAACCTCGGCTTCGCCGCAAACCGAGCTGCCGCTGTTCGTCGCGCCACGGACAGAGGCGCCGCCGGAATCCGCGGCACTCGAAGCGCTGCGAAGAATCGATCCGAATTCCGTGAGCCCGCGCGAGGCGCTCGAGCTGCTGTTCCGGTTGAAACACTTGGACGGCGGTGAGTAAGCCTGAGTTGGCCGCTTTGAGGTCGTCGCTTCAAGGTCCACATTCTGGGACCTTGAAGCTGGGACCGCGAGCTTCTGCGCCCGCTTCCGCAGCAGCGCCGAGGCATTGGTTTCACGGCCGATTTTGGCAGTAAAAAATGACTGCCATCATTCCCGCTCGAACCGCCCATCGCGCAAGAACGCTGCGACCTGCCGGGCGACCCGCGCGGAAAACACCATGCCGCTATGGCTCACCCGCAGCCGGAGCTGATCGGTGGCGCCAGGCAGATCCGTCTCCGTCACCCACACGGTGCCGTCGCTGGGCGCCTCCATTTTCCCGAGCAGCCTGCCCAGCCCTAAGCCCAATTCGCCGGCAATGACGCCGAGATCCCGCCCGCCCTGCCAACGCCGCTCGCACGGCTCGAGCAGCACCTCGCTTGCCGACCTTCCCAGCAGCGCGCGGCCGAACGGCAGCCGCGCCAGCCGCTCAGCCGAGCGGCTGCCACGCACGGGAGATCCGGTCAGGACGACCCGTCCCGGCGGTAGGGACTGCGCCACGCCCGCAAGGGGACCCGCTGCGAACCCCGTTTCGAATAGCTTCAAAATCACCAGCCCCCCCATGCTGTGGGCAACCAGGTGCAAGACATCGGCCGGGATCGAGCGTAGGTACCTTCCCAGCGCCGCGGCATTCTCGGTGACGCTCGCGCTGACCGATGGATAGGAAAACACGCGACTCTCCGCGCCAAGCGCTCGCGACAGGCGGCGGCGCAGGAGCACCGACTCAGCACCCCCGAGCCACAGCCCATGTACGTAGACGACGACGGCTCCCATCGCGGCAGGCTTCCGTCCTAGTGCCGCAACTGCTGGATGACGGCGCGGTTGGTGCTCGAAGAAGCCATTTCAATGGCCTCGCCGGCGCAAGCCCAGCGAAACTGCACATGTTCCTGCGTGCTCAAGGTGACCGGCACCCGCCGGAGCAGCTTCAACGCAAAGGCATGTTCCAAATTGCGGACGATGCCGGGCGCGTATTTCTTACCGAAGGCAGGCAGGATTTCATACACCTGGGTCCATTGCAGGTTCCGCAGCAGCCCCTGCGTGATGCCGGTTTCTTCGATGACTTCGCGGCGCGCCGCGTCGTCCGCCATTTCGCCCCACTCGAGGGTGCCCGTCACCGACTGCCAAAACCCGGGCGGCCGGCAGCGCTCCAGCAATAGAAACTCGCCGCCCGCGGTGTAAATCACGACCAACACGGATTCCGGGCGGCGAAATTGCTCCAACGTCTACTCGACCTTGAGCGGGGCACGGACGCGAATGTGCAGCTCTTTCAACTGCGCTTCGCTCACTTCCGTGGGCGCATCCATCAAGAGGTCCGCCGCCGTTTGAGTCTTGGGGAACGCGATCACGTCGCGAATACTCTCAGCCCCCGCCATCAACATCGCCAGCCGGTCGAGACCGAAGGCAATGCCGCCGTGCGGCGGCGCGCCGTATTTGAGCGCGTCCAGCAAGAAGCCGAACTTCGTGCGTGCTTCCTCCGGCGAAATACCCAGCAAATCGAACACCACGGACTGCAATTCCTGCATGTGAATACGCACCGACCCGCCGCCGATCTCTGAGCCGTTCAGGACCATGTCGTAGGCCTTCGCCAGCGCCTCCCCCGGACTCGCCGACAGGGCCGCATAGTCCAAGTTCACCGGGCTGGTGAACGGATGATGCATGGCCGCCCAGCGCTTGGCCTCAGGGTCGTATTCGAACATCGGGAAATCCACGACCCATAACGGCCGCCATCCGGATGCCACGAGTTTGAGATCCTGACCCACTTTCAAGCGCAGCGCGCCCAACGCATCGCTCACCACTTTGCCCGAATCGGCACCAAAGAAAATGAGGTCGCCGTCGCGCGCGCTGGTTCGCTCGAGGATTCCGGCGATCGCCGCGTCGCTCAAGAATTTCAAAATCGGCGACTGCAATCCCTCGCGGCCCTTGGCGATCTCGTTGACCTTGACGTAAGCGAGGCCCTTCGCGCCATAGCGCGCCACGAAGGCGGTGTAGTCGTCGATCTCCTTGCGCGACAGCTTGCCGCCCTGCGGCACGCACAGCGCCGTTACGCGGCCGCGCGGATCCGCCGCCGGACCCGCGAACACCTTGAAGTCGCAGCCCTTCACGAGATCGGCCACATCCACCAATTCCAGCGGCACGCGCAGATCCGGTTTGTCCGACCCGTAACGCCGCATCGCCTCGGCGTAGGTCATGCGCGGCAGCGGGTTCGGCAACTCCACGTTCAGTACCTGCTTGAACAAGTGCCGCACCAAGCCCTCCATCAATTCCTGGATGTCCCCCTGATCCAGGAACGAGGTCTCGATATCGAGCTGCGTGAATTCCGGCTGCCGGTCGGCGCGCAGATCCTCGTCGCGGAAACATCGCACGATTTGGTAGTAGCGATCGAAACCCGCAATCATCAGCAGCTGCTTGTAGATCTGCGGCGACTGCGGCAATGCAAAGAATTTCCCCGCGTGCGTGCGGCTCGGCACCAAGTAATCGCGCGCACCCTCCGGCGTCGCCTTCGACAGCATCGGCGTCTCGATGTCGACGAATCCCGCGTCGTCCAAATAATGACGCATCGCACGCGTGATGCGATGACGCAGCAGCAAGCGCTCGCGCATCTCCTCGCGGCGCAAATCGATGTATCGAAATCGCAGACGAACCTCTTCGCTCACGGTTTCATCCAACTGAAACGGCAAGGGCTCCGAGCGGTTCAAAATCTCGAGTTCTTGACACAGCAACTCGACTTGACCCGACTTGAGATTCACGTTGGCCGTGCCGGCCGGACGGACGCGCACCAACCCTTTGACTTTGAGCACGTACTCATTGCGCACGCGCTCCGCCAGAGCGAACACCGCGGCCCGGTCCGGATCGAACACGATTTGCAACAGACCCTCGCGATCGCGCAGGTCGACGAAAATGACGCCGCCGTGATCACGCCGGCGATGAGCCCAGCCGGCCACCGTAACCACCTGACCGATCAATGACTGGCCGACTTGGCCGCAATAATGAGTGCGCATAAGCTGGAACTGCAACAGGGAAAGCGCGCGATGCTAAGGCCTGGAACCCGCGCGAGCAAGTGTGGTTTAGCGCTGGCGCGCGAGACTACGGGGTGCAGGGCACCCCGGCGTACCCTAGCGCTGACGCGCGGGATTACGGGGTGCCCGACACCCCGTCCGAAAGCGCTCGCTTCGCGAGCGGTAAAACACTTCCTCGAACGGGCGTCGGCGCCGCGACGGCTTAGCGGCGCTTTTTTGGCTTCGCGGCGGGCTTTTTGATCGCTTTTTTCGGACGGGACAAAGCCTTCACGGGCGCCGCACCACGTTTGGAAATACCGCCGCCGGCCGGCTTCTTCGCCGATTCCGCCGAAGCGGCTTTCTCGGCCGGCTTGTCGGGGGTCTTCTCCGCAGCCTTGGGTTGGTCCTTCGCGGCACCATCCGCCTTGGCGTCGGCTTTCTTGTCATCCTTCCCGTCCTTGCCCTCCTTACCGTCTTTTGCGTCCTTGGCCGGCTCCGCTTCCGGTCGATCGGCAAGATTTTTCTTGTTGTCTTGGTCGCCCTTGAAATCCGTTTCGTACCAGCCGCCGCCCTTCAGGCGAAACACCGGCGCCGACATCAGCCGCGTCAGCTTCGGCTTGCCGCAATCCGGGCACTTCTTCAGCGGCGAATCATTGACCTTCTGCATGGCCTCCAAGGCGTGACCGCAGCTCTTGCACTGATACTCGTAGAAAGGCATGAAATTCCTCTTAAAACTCGGGCGCGGCAAGTATAGCGAAGCTGCGGGCCAGGCGCCCCGGCCATCCCGCAGCTTCAGCGGCAGCGCTGTCTAGTGCAGACGTTCCTTCTCGAACACCAGTCCATCGCGCTTGAGCTTGGCAACCACCCGATCGCCCGCGATGAAATCCCCGCGCAGAATGCGCTGCGCCAGAGGATTCTCGATCTGCGACTGGATGGCGCGCTTCAACGGCCGCGCCCCATACACCGTGTCGAATCCCGCCTCGCCGATCCGGTCGCGCGCGTCATCGTCGAGGAAGAGCTGAATATCGCGCTCCGCCAGCCGCTGCCGCAAGCGCCCCAACTGGATGTCCACGATGGAACGAATCTGTTCGCGGCCCAGCGAATGGAACACCACGATATCGTCCACCCGGTTGATGAACTCCGGGCGAAAATGCTGGGTTACCACCTGCATGACCGCGGCCTTCATGCGCGCGTAGTCCGCATCGATGCCCAGTTCCTGAATGACTTGGCTGCCCAGGTTCGACGTCATGATGATGACGGCATTGCGAAAATCCACCGTGCGACCCTGGCCGTCGGTCAGCCGTCCGTCGTCCAATACCTGGAGCAGTACGTTGAACACATCGGGATGCGCTTTCTCTATTTCATCGAGCAAAATGACGCAGTACGGTCGGCGGCGCACCGCTTCGGTCAAATAACCTCCCTCTTCGTAGCCGACATATCCCGGCGGCGCACCGATCAGGCGGGCCACCGAGTGTTTTTCCATGAATTCCGACATGTCGATGCGCACCATGGCCTCTTCGGTGTCGAACAGGAACTCGGCCAGGGCTTTGCAGAGCTCGGTCTTGCCGACGCCCGTCGGGCCCAAGAACATGAACGAACCACTGGGCCGATTCGGATCGGACAAGCCCGCGCGCGAACGGCGAATGGCATCGGCCACCGCTTTGACCGCCTCGTTCTGGCCGACCACGCGCTTGTCGAGGACTTCTTCCATGCGGAGCAATTTATCGCGCTCGCCCTCGAGCATGCGCGACACCGGTATCCCGGTCCATTTGGACACGATCTCCGCGATCTCAACCTCGGTCACGGAATTGCGCAACAGCTGATTCGGCTTCTTTTCCACTTCCAGCGCCTTCGCCAGCCGCTGCTCCAGATCCGGGATACGGCCGTATTGCAGTTCGGACATGCGCGCCAGATCCTGCGCGCGGCGCGCCGTATCCAGATCCTGGCGTGCCCGCTCGAGCTCTTCTTTGATGTGCGCCGCGCCCTGCACCGTGGCCTTCTCGGCCTTCCAGACCTCCTCGAGATCCGAGTACTCCTTCTCCAGCGCCTTCAACGCGACTTCCAGCGTACTCAAACGCTTGCGTGAGGCCTCATCGGTCTCCTTCTTGAGTGCCTCGCGCTCGATTTTGAGCTGAATGATGCGCCGGTCGAGCTTGTCGAGCGCCTCGGGTTTCGAGTCGATTTCCATGCGGATCAGCGACCCAGCTTCGTCGATCAAGTCGATGGCCTTGTCGGGCAGCTGCCGGTCCGAAATATACCGATGCGACAGCGTCGCCGCCGCCACGATGGCCGGATCGGTGATTTCCACGCCGTGATGCACTTCGTAGCGCTCTTTCAATCCGCGCAGGATGGCGATGGTGTCCTCCACCGACGGCTCATCGACCAGGACTTTTTGGAAGCGCCGCTCGAGGGCCGCGTCCTTCTCGATGTACTTGCGGTACTCATCGAGCGTGGTCGCGCCCACGCAATGCAGCTCGCCGCGTGCCAAGGCCGGCTTCAGCATATTCCCCGCGTCCATGGCACCCTCGGCCTTGCCGGCGCCCACCATGGTGTGCAATTCGTCGATGAAGAGAATGATCTGGCCTTCCTGCTTCGACAAATCGTTGAGCACAGCCTTCAGGCGCTCCTCGAACTCGCCGCGGAATTTCGCGCCGGCGATGAGCGCGCCCATGTCGAGCGCGAGAATGCGCTTGTCGCGCAAGCCCTCCGGCACCTCGCCGTTGATGATGCGCTGAGCGAGCCCTTCGACGATGGCGGTCTTGCCGACGCCGGGCTCGCCGATGAGCACGGGATTGTTCTTGGTGCGCCGTTGCAGAACTTGGATGGTGCGCCGAATCTCATCGTCGCGGCCGATGACGGGGTCGAGCTTGCCCTGGCTCGCCCGCTCGGTAAGGTCGATGCTGTATTTCTCCAGCGCCTGACGATTCTCCTCCGCCCCGGCGTCATCCACCTTGGAGCCGCCGCGCACTTCGTCGATGGCCGTCTCCAGCGCCTGGCGCGCCACGCCGCAGGATTTCAAGATTCGGCCCAGATCGCCGCGGTCATCGCAGGCCGCGAGCACGAACAATTCACTCGAGATGAATTGATCGTCGCGCTTTTGCGCCAGCTTGTCGGTGACATTGAGGAGCTTGTTGAGATCGTTGCCCAGCAAGACTTCGCCTCCCGATCCCTCAACCTTGGGCAACCGCTCCAAGGCACCCGACAGCTCGGAGCGCAGCTTCGCCACGTTGGCGCCCGCTTTCTCCAGCAAGGGCCGGGCAGTGCCCCCCTGCTGATCGAGCAAAGCCGCCATTAAATGCACCGGCTCGATGTATTGATTGTCGCGGCCCACGGCAAGCGACTGGGCGTCCGCCAGGGCTGCCTGGAATTTGGTCGTCAGCTTGTCCATGCGCATAGGTGTACCCTTGAAAAACCTTTCAGAATGTCGACTACGTGGGGATGGGCGAGAGCCAATTCAACCGCTCGGCGATTTTATGCTCGCGCAGCGAGCAGCTTTCGGTCGGGTGCGACGCATGCGGCGCACGGGTGGCCAAGGATGGCCACCCCGGGCTTGCGCGCAGCAGGGACTGCGTAGCGCAATGCGCATCGACCCCGTAGAGTCGGCGCGTAGCGCCTAGGAATACCCATCCAGCCAAATGAGCGTGGCCTGACGGCCGGTCGTACCATCGCGCCGATGCGAAAAGTATTTATCCTCCTCGGTGTAAGTGCACGCAGTGCCGCCGTAGATACGTTCGATCCCGAGACGGGCCAGTCGACTACGCGCCAAGGCATAGAGATCCGCCATGAAGCGGCCGCGGGCGTTGGGCTCGAAGGCCGCCTCGGCGGCCGGGTCGCCCCGCAGAAGTTCATCGCGCACCTCGGCGCCGATTTCAAAATGCCGCGGGCCGATGGCGGGTCCCAGCCATGCCAGCAATTCCCGTGGCGAGCCTCCCAGAGCCTTTACGGTCGCCTCGATCACTCCCGCCGCCAGCCCGCGCCAGCCGGCATGCGCCGCACCCGCCCGGTCGCCCGAGTCCGCCGCCAACAACACCGGCAAGCAGTCGGCCGTGAGAATGGCGCAAACCCGATTGGGTAGCCGTGTGACGGCCGCATCCGCCGGGCCGGTGGGACCTGCGGGCGGAGTTGAGGAATCAAGATCCCTGACGCAAATTCCATGAGCCTGCGCCAACCAAGCCGGTTCTCCCGGCAACCCCGCCGCGGCCCGCAACGACCGGCGATTCTCAGCGACCGCCGCCGCCGCATCGCCGACATGGTCCCCCAGGTTCAAGGATGCATAGGGTGCCTCGCTCACGCCGCCCCCGCGCAGCGTGGATAGCGCACGCACGCGGGCGGGCGCCGGCCAGTCCGGTGTCAGCCACAATGGGGAGCGCTGCGGCACGGACTCAAGTTGGGCCATGGACCTGCGCATCCTCGCGCAAGGCGGCCAGCAATTCGGCGTAATCCGCCGGCAAGGGACTCTGCAGGGTCAAGCGCTCCCCGCTCCGCGGGTGATCGAATGCCAGATTCGCCGCATGCAAGGCTTGGCGCTTGAAAACCCGCAGGGTCGCCAGCAGCCGCTGCGTCGCGCCTTTCGGCTGCGCAAAGCGTCCGCCGTACACCTGATCGCCCGCAATGGGGTAGCGCAGATGCGCTAGGTGCAGACGGATCTGATGAGTGCGGCCCGTCTCCAGCTTCACATTCAAATACGTGTGCGCGCGGAATCGTTCGAGCACCCGGTAATGGGTGACGGCCGGCCGGCCATCCTGCCGCACGGTCATGCGCAGCCGATCGGTGCGATGACGTCCGATCGGCTCATCCACGGTGCCGCCGCTGGTCATGACGCCCACGCACACGGCGAGGTATTCGCGTGAGACCGTTCGCGCCATGAGTTGTCGCGTCAAGGACGTGTGCGCTTCATGGGTACGCGCCACCACCAAGAGGCCGCTGGTGTCCTTATCGAGGCGATGGATGATCCCGGCACGCGGCAGGGTCGCCAACGAGGCATCCATCCCCAGCAACGCATTCTGCAGCGTATGGCTGCTGTTGCCTGCTCCGGGATGCACCACCAGCCCCACCGGCTTGTCCACCACCAACACGTCCCGGTCCTCGTGCACCAGGGTGAGCGGAATGTTTTCGGGGAGCACGCCGGGCCGCGGCGCCTCCACGGTCATGCGGATATTGACCCGTGCACCCGCTTCCACGACGTCCCGGGGTTTGCAGGGCAGCCCCCCCATCAGGACCTGATCCGCTTCGATCCACCCTTTGATGCGGGTACGCGAGTGATCCGGCATCAGACGCGCCAAGGCGCTGTCCAGGCGCTGGCCTGCCAGTTCCTCGGGAATTTGCAGATCAATGACTTGGAACTCTGCGTTCATGGGGGTACTCGAAGCTAGCGGCGGAGCATCGGGTATACTTCGCCGCTGCGTTTTGGACCCCTATTGTAAGGAATCGCCTGTGAGACTGCGTGATCTTGTCCATCCTAGCCGCATCCTGCTGCTGACCCTCGGTGTAGCAATGCTGGCCACGGGCTGCCGCAGCCATCGAGGCGACGACGCCAAGTCCGGCCCGGAAGTGATTTATGCGCGGGCTCAGAAGGCGATGAAGAACTCGAGCTATGCCGAGGCCATCAAACAGCTCGAGGCCCTGCAGTCGCGGTTTCCGTTCAGCGAACCGGCACGCCAGTCGCAGCTGGACCTGATTTTCGTCTACTACAAGAGTCGTCAAACCGATCCGGCCATCGATGCGGCCGACACCTTCATCCGCGAAAATCCCACGAATCCCCGGGTCGACTACGCCTACTACATGAAGGGCCTGGTGTATTTCGAGCGGCAGGCGAACTTCTTGGAGCGCTATTTCAACGTCGACCTATCGCAGCGGCCACCCGTCAATGCGCGCAAATCGTTCGAAGCATTCGAAGAGCTCATCAAGAAATATCCGCACAGCCAGTACGTCGGCGATGCCCGTCAACGCATGATTTTCCTGCGCAACCGGTTGGCCGATTTCGAGCTGCACGTCGCGCTCTACTACATGCGCCGCGGCGCCTGGGTGGGCGCCATCAATCGCGCCAAGTTCTGCGTCGAGAACTACGACGGCGCGCCCGCCGTGCGCGGCTCCATGAAAGTGCTGGTGGATGCCTATCGGCAGCTCCACATGACGGATCTCGCCGCCAACGCGGAACGCGTCTACGCCGCTAATTACCCCGGCAACACCAAGGATATCGAAAAGAAAAAGGCGTGGTGGCGGCGGTACTTGTAGCGCGGGGCCCGGCGCGCAGCACGGGGTCCAAGTGCGACGGCCACGACGGTTCAGTGCGACTTGTAGCCGCTGGTGATGGGATATCGCCAGTCGCGCCCGAAAGCACGGCCGCTCACCCGGACGCCGGGAGGCGCCTGGCGCCGCTTGTATTCGTTGCGCTTCACCAGATCCAAGATGCGGCCGACGGTCTTTCGATCGAAGCCGCGCGCGGCAATCTGATCCACCGACAGATCCTCTTCGATGAAGGCTTCCAGGATGGGGTCCAAGATCTCGTAAGGCGGCAGGCTGTCGGTATCCTTCTGGCCATGCCGCAGCTCCGCCGAGGGCTCGCGCTCGATCACGCGCGGGGGAATGACCGGCGATTGAGCGTTGCGCCAGGCGCATAGCCGGTACACCAGCAATTTACTGCAGTCCTTGATAGGGGCGAAGCCGCCGGCCATGTCGCCGTACAGGGTCGCGTACCCCACCGCCATTTCGCTCTTGTTGCCGGTGGTGAGCAGCATGCGGCCGGTCTTGTTCGAAATACCCATGAGCAGCACGCCGCGGCAGCGCGATTGGATGTTCTCCTCCGCCGTGTCCGGAGCGCGCCCGACGAATTGCTCCTGCAAGGCAGCCAGGGTCGCCTCGAACATGCCTTCGATGGAGATCTCACTGTGTTTGACGTGCAGTTTGCCCGCCTGTTCGGCGGCGTCGTCCTTGCTCATTTGCGAGGTATAGCGCGATGGCATCGCCACCGAACGCACCCGATCCGCACCGAGCGCATCCACCGCAATACACAGCGTCAGCGCTGAATCGACGCCGCCCGAGAGACCCAAGACCACGCCCGGAAAGCGATGCTTGTCCACGTAGTCGCGAGTGCCCTGTACCAGCGCGCCGTAGACGCTTTCTTCCTGGCCTTGCAGGGGGACGATGTCACCGGGGACCGGCCTGACCACACCGGCGGCGTCGACCGCAAGATCGACCACGTACATGCCCTCGGTGAACGCGGGGGCCCGCAGGGTGACTTCGCCGCGTGCGTCCATGACGAACGAATTGCCGTCGAAGACCAGTTCATCTTGACCGCCGAGCAGATTGAGGAACACCAGCGGTATGCCCGTCTCGGCCACCCGAGAGCGCCCGATCTGCTGCTCGCGCTGCGCTTGCTTTCCCACCTCGTAAGGCGAGGCATTGATGACCAGGAGCACCTGGGCGCCGGCGGCGCGCGCCTGCGCCGCGGGCTGCGAGTCCCAGACATCCTCGCAGACCAGCACCCCGGCTTTGACGCCGTTCAGTTCGAGAACCGTGGGTTCGGTCCCGGGCGTGAAGTAGCGCTTTTCGTCGAACACGCGATAGTTCGGCAGGCACGCCTTGCGATGATTCGCGAGCACCACGCCATCCCGGATCACGATGGCGGCGTTGAAAATCCGTGTCCCGTCATATTCCGGGTAACCCGCGATCAAGGTGATGCCGCGAACCTCGCGTCGCAGCCGCTCGATGGAATTCGTGACCTGCGTGCGCATCCCGGAGTGAAACAGCAAATCCTCCGGCGGGTAACCCGACACCGCGAGTTCGGGCAACAGCACCACGTCCGCATGGTGCCGATCACGCGCCTCATGGGCCGCGGCCACGATGCGCGAGGTGTTGCCGTCGACGTCGCCGACGACCAAGTTGAGCTGCGCCATGACACAACGCAGCTGCCCCGGACCGGTCATTCCCTATCTACTTCGGCCGGCGCCGTGCCGATTTCGGGGCCTTTTTCGGGATTTTCTTCACGGCTTTTTTTGCTGCCTTCTTGGGTACGGATTTCGAGGTTTTCTGCGCCGCCTTCTTCGCGGCTTTTCTCTTGGGCTTGGCACTGCCCTTGACGCTGGTATTGACCTTGGCCTTGACCGAACTCTTACGGCTCAGCCGCTTGGCGATTGCCGACCCCAGTTCCGCCGGCGAGCGCACCGTGGTAATGCCGGCCGCCTCCAGCGCCTCGAACTTGGCCGCCGCGGTACCCTTGCCGCCCGCAACGATGGCGCCCGCATGGCCCATACGCTTGCCTGCGGGCGCGGCCACACCGGCAATATACGCCACCACCGGCTTGCTCACGTTCTTGCGGATGTAGGCTGCGGCGGCCTCTTCGTCGCTGCCGCCGATTTCGCCCACCATCACGATGCCTTCGGTCTGCGGGTCCGTTTCGAACAATTCCAGCACATCGATGAAATTCATGCCGCGGACGGGATCGCCGCCGATGCCCACGCAGGTGCTCTGTCCCAGGCCATTGTTGGTGGTCTGAAACACCGCTTCGTAGGTCAGCGTGCCGGAGCGCGAGACGATACCGACGCGGCCTTTCTTGTGAATGAAGCCCGGCATGATGCCGATTTTGCATTCGTCCGGCGTGATGATTCCCGGGCAATTCGGGCCGATGAGCCGGGTTTTGTAGCTCGCGAGCGTGGTCTTGACCCGCACCATGTCGTTCACCGGAATGCCTTCGGTGATGCAGACGATGAGTTCGACCCCCGCATCGGCCGCTTCCAGGATGGCGTCGGCCGCGAACGGCGCCGGCACGTAAATCATGCTCACCGTCGCGCCCGTTTTGGCTACCGCCTCCTTGGCGGTATCCCAGACGGGGAGCCCCAGGTGTTTCTGGTGACCGCGGCCGGGGGTGACGCCGCCTACGACCTTCGTGCCATAGGCGATGCATTGTTCCGAGTGAAAAGACCCTTGTTTGCCGGTGAAGCCCTGACAAATGACCTTGGTGTTCTTGTCGACCAGAATGCTCATGAGTGCGCTCCCGCCGAGGCCACGGCTTTGGTCGCCGCATCGGTGAGATCGCGCGCCGCCGTGATGGCAAGGCCGCTGTTCGCCAGAATTTCGCGTGCCAGGGGCGCATTCGTGCCCTCCAGTCGCACGATCACGGGAATGCTCACGCCCACTTCTTTGACCGCGGCGATGATGCCCTCCGCGATCATGTCGCAGCGGACGATGCCGCCGAAAATATTGATGAGAATGGCCGTGACCTTGGGATTCGAGAGAATCAGTTTAAACGCTTCCGTGACCCGCTCTTTGGTCGCACCGCCGCCCACATCCAAGAAATTGGCCGGCGCGCCGCCGTGCAGCTGAATGAGATCCATGGTCGCCATGGCAAGGCCGGCGCCGTTCACCATGCAGGCGATATTGCCGTCCAGCGACACATAGTTGAGCTCATGCTCAGCCGCCTTGCGCTCCATGGGATCCTCTTGGGAGGCGTCCCGCATGGCCGCGAGGTCTTTGTGCCGGAACAGCGCGTTGTCCTCGATGCCGATCTTGGCGTCCAAGGCCAACAGGTCGCCTTCACCGGTAACGATCAAGGGATTGATTTCCACCAGCGCGGCATCTTGTTCCAGGTACAACTTGTAGAGCGCGTGGGCGATCTTGCCGAATTGGCCGATTTGCGGCCCGCTCAATTGCAGCGCAAATGCCAATTGCCGGCACTGGAAGTCCTGAAGCCCCGCTGTCGGGTGGATATTGACGTGAATGAGCTTCTCCGGCGTGCGCTCGGCGACTTCTTCGATGTCCATGCCGCCGGCAGAGGAGGCGACAAAGGCGATACGCCCTGCTTCGCGATTCAGCACCAAACTCAAGTAAATCTCACGCACGATTTTCGAGCCCAGTTCGACGTATACCTGATGGACCGGCAGTCCTTCGGGTCCGGTCTGGTGGGTCACCAGCCTCGTACCCAGCATGGTCTGGGTGGCGGAACGCACCGAATCCAAATCCTTGGCGACTTTGACGCCGCCCGCCTTGCCGCGGCCGCCGGCGTGCACCTGGGCTTTAACCACCCACAGGGATCCGCCCAATTCCTGGGCGGCGGCCACCGCTGCGTCCGGGGAAGTCGCCACCTGGCCCTTCGGCACCGGGATGGCGTACTGCGCAAAAAGCTGTTTCGACTGATACTCGTGCAAATTCATCAATTATCCTTCATTGCCGATCTGACCGCGTTGAGGCGCGCTATTCTGAATTAAGCTGGAACCGAGCGCAAAGCCGCCAGGGAAACAAAAACCGTTGAACCCCCAATTCGACCGCAATAACGGCTCCAAGCTCGCACTCAATTGGCGCGTGCTCGGTATCCTCAACCTGTACCGCGTGTTGGTGCCGCTGGTGTTGGTGAGCTTGTACTCCCTGGGCGGCGGCCGCGGCCTTAGCGTCGATTCGCCGCGGCTGTTCTTTTCCGCCGCTATTTTTTATCTGTGCTTCGGACTTTTCAGCGTCCTTTTGGTGCGCAGACGCCTGGGAAGCGCCTACCTGCAAACCATCCTCCAGGCAACGCTCGACATCGTGGTCTTGATGCTGCTGCTGCACGCCTGCGGCGGTGTCGCCGGCGGCCTGGGGTTGCTGCTGCTGGTGCCCGTGGGCAGTCTGGCGTTTCTCCTGCCGCCGCGCAGCGCCTTGTTCCTCGCGGCCGTCACCATCATTGCCCTTCTCGTGCACACGATTTGGCAGCAACTCACCGGCCATATCGATATCAACGTGTACGCCACGACGGGCCTTCT
>DASXYI010000022.1:0-4150 GCA_036502605.1 Steroidobacteraceae bacterium | reverse complement strand
TCAGCCTCGGACGCCCTGGCAATGACATCCGCCGCCGTCGGCCCGGCCTGCCCCATCCGCATGTCGAGCGGACCGTCGAGCCGGAACGAGAAGCCGCGATCGGCCTGGTCGAGTTGCATCGAGGAGACGCCGACATCCATGACGATACCGTCGACGCCAGCGAGACCTTGGGTTGCGCACACCTCAGCCAGATTGGAAAAGCGGTCCTCGACCAGGGTCAGCCGGCCGGCCGAACGATCGACGAGATCGAATCCACCGGCGATCGCCGTCCGGTCGCGGTCGATCGCAATGACTTGGGTCCCCTCGACCTCGAGCAGCATCCGGCTATAGCCGCCGGCGCCGAAGGTCGCATCGAGATAGATGCCGCCCGCGCGCGGCGCCAGCTGGGCGACCGCTTCACGCCCGAGCACCGGAATATGACGGATGGAACCCATGGAATGATCGGACGCAATCATGCTCCGGCCCCATCTGCTGACGGAGCCTGGCAGAACAGATGGAACGCCAACGGGTCCATTGCGCCTCAAATGCCCGGGTTTTGCGCGACTTTTCCGCTCGAAAAGCCGCAACGGGACAGATTTACCGATTCCCCATGCCCCAGCCTGCCAACCCTGGTTGCCGCATGGAATTTGATGGGCTGCCATGTGGGTTTTTGAGCGTCAAACGGGGCCTCGGCCGTCCGCAAACCGGGTCGGCACTTCACCACTTAGTAACGGCAGTTAGCGTTAAGAAAGCGTTCACGGGATCCCGCAACGATTCCGGCATTTTTCGCAGGGACAATCCGTTACAAACAGACGCCGATCGGCCGTGACTCGAATTGGTGATGCGCCCCGCACACACTCGACCAAAATGCGCGGGGCCGGACCGCCAGCGCATTGCGCTGAAGACATCGTAAAGGAATAGTAAACGGGTTCATTTTGATGGTCGCCTTGCCTTCTGTTTATCGTTCCCTTTGTCGTTCAATTTGCCGTTCTCTTGCCCGGTTTGAGTAATTATATGTCAGTTGGTTCGTTCGCATCTGGAGTTGATTCGAAGCGTCAACGCGCCCTCCCGATTCCCAGGGCCAACGCGCATATGAAGACATTTACTCCGGATTCCTCGATCGCCTCCGACGTCATTCCGTCGGCCAATTACGGCGACCGCAACAAGGGCCGCCTGCCCGACATGATCGTGCTGCACTACACCGGCATGCCCGATGTGGAAGGCGCCATCGCCAAACTCTGCACCGCCGGCACCGACGTTTCCGCGCACTACATCGTGCTGGAAGACGGCCGGATCGTGCAATGCGTCCAGGAGGCCAAGCGCGCCTGGCACGCCGGCATATCGTCCTGGGCCGGCGACGACGACATCAATTCCTGTTCGATCGGCATCGAAATCGTCAATCGCGGTCATGATTGGGGTTATCCGGATTTCCCGCTGCGGCAGACCGCCGCCGTGATCGCACTATGCCGCGGCATTATGCTGCGCCGGAAAGTCCCGTCGCATCGCGTGCTCGGGCATTCGGACGTAGCACCCTCGCGCAAGAAAGATCCCGGCGAAAAATTCCCGTGGCATTCGCTGGCCAATTCCGGCGTCGGTCACTGGGTGCAGCCCGCGGCCATCGTGCGCGGCGAAGCGCTCAAGCTCGGCACCATCAGCGAGGACGTCGAGCACATGCAGCAGGCATTGGCGCGCTATGGCTACGGCGTGCCGATAACAGGCAAGTATGACGGCGCGACCATGGAAGTGGTTACCGCCTTCCAGCGTCACTTCCGTCCGGCCCGCGTCGACGGCGTCGCCGATCAATCGACGCTCGCCACGCTGCATTCGCTATTGTCGAGCATGCCGAGTAACGACAAGGCCGCGGCGGGTTAGTCGCAAACAACGGCGCTTCACTCCATCGCTCCGCTCAACTCGCTTCGAGTAGCGCCTCGGAAACGATCACTTCGGGTGAACGCGGTTTTTAAGGAAATAGAAGAGATGACGGCTCCGGTATTCTCCTGACCTCTCGACAACTGCCTTTTTCTCCAACTGGTCGAGTATGCGTTTCGTGGCGCGCCAACCTAGGGCGATGACCCGACCGGCGTCGGTTACATTGACGCGCGGGTTATCCGCCAAATAGTTGACGATCATTTTCTCGCTCTCAGATAGGGACGCATATAGCTCAGGATTGATCCCAGCGGCCGCCTCGGAGCGAACATAGTTCCTGCGATGCTCAACATGATTTTTGAGCGTAACTGTTACTCGGAACGTCCCCTCTGAATTTTGGACGAAGATTGGGTCCGGAAGATTTGCATTTCGCATAGTGTCGCGCATTCGACGCGTACCCTCGAAGGCGCATTGAACAAAGTCGAAGTAATAGAGCGCCCACATCGTATTCGGATTGCGGGGGTTGTGAGCCTCAAACACAGTGCTGGCGGTTGTCGGGGGCAGGAAGGCACCTGGAGACTCGACGACTAATCGATCCTCAAACAGTTTCACAAAGATGTTCATGTTCTTGAGATTGTAAGAACGATGAACTACAGCGTTTACGATTGCCTCGGACCAAGCCTCATCTGGAAATTCGGGTCTTGTCTCAAAACGCTGGTCGACGCCAAGCCGCGTAAAGCTGCGAATTAGTGGGGTAATGAAATTCACCGCGTTTGCGATCTGGATGGGAAGCGGGCCATCAATCACGCGATCAGCTACAACATTGAGCTTGCTGCCGAACTTTTCCTCGGTGCCCTCATAACGAATTACTCGGATGAATGCGCCCGGAATGAGTTGACGAGGATCACGGGCAAACAACAGGGCGCATCCGAGGTTTGGTGAGAAGCCTCCAGCTACTTTCTTTCCTAGCTTGCTCATAGCAAGCACGTCTTCAATCGTGAACCTGTCCTGAAGTCTCCTCTTTTTGATAAATTCCTGCCGAAAGGTCGCAAGCAAGGAACTGTCAAAGTCATTTGGATATTGCGCGGAAACTCGTTCAGTCTCTAGGTCAAGCTGCCCCTTGTTCAGCTTAATCTCTCGCTTCTCTTCTTCTCTAAGAGATCGCTTTTGATCGCCCTCCCTGACGAACGCTTCTCCAGATACGGTCTCGACTAATTTGTCCTCACAATAGTATACGCGCATAACTTCCACAAAATCATCTTCGCCCTTTGCATTCTTGACCGCGACGCGTTTGAACTCGATCTTTGCGTCGAGGCAAAGACGTCGAACCGTGCGGATATCATTCAACTGATTTTCATGAAGATGCTTGCATCCAATGATACGGCCATTGTCGGCAACACCTAGAAGCGTGACGCCGCCGTGAGGCTGAGTATTGGCCCACATCGAAACATAGTCGGATAACGCGTTTTGCTTGATTGAGCCCGGTTTTCGCTCAACTCGATGATCCTCTTTAAACCGCTGGATCGTCTCTGCAGTGCAGGATTCGAAAATGTCGTCTGGCGTCCACAACTGGGGTAGACTCGGCAGAGGCGGTCCGAAATCCATCTCGACCTGTTCTGCCATCGGGTTTCTCTAGTCTGCTCCGCGCAGACTTGGAGCTTTAAGTATAGAAAAATCAAATGCTTAATGTCTGCGCCGCGATGTTATCACTGTCAGTGATATTGAAAAGCGGGCAACGAGAAATATGAACAACTCTCGCTGCCGCGCTTGGGCTCCGGCCCGTACAGTTGGAGAGGAAGCAACACGTGGATGCGCGGCACAAGGCCGGCATGATGGCTAAGTTTCCAACTCCGCCAACCTTCTTGCATACAACCGCCGCAACGGCTCGAGCTGCGTCGCAGCGGTTGCCGCCAGATACGCCTCGCGTGCGTCGGCGTGGCGGCCGAGTCGCCGCAGCAGATCGGCGCGCACCGCGGGCAATAATTCATAACCGCCGAGCCCGCCGCGCGCCGCCAGCGCATCGACCAAGGCCAGCGCCTGCGCCGGACCGTCCACCATCGAGATGGCGGCGGCATGATTGAGCTCGATCACCGGGGACGGGCTGATCCGCAGCAGCACTTCATAGAGTCCCGCGATCTGCGGCCAATCAGTCGCCTGATAACTTGGCGCCTGCGCGTGAAGGGCTGCGATCGCCGCCTGCACCGCATAGGTTTGCGGACGGCCGGACGCCGACAGCGCTTCCTGCACCAGAGCCAGGCCTTCAGCGATCTGCCGCTGATCCCACAGGCTGCGATCCTGCTCTTCC
>DASXYI010000021.1:0-379019 GCA_036502605.1 Steroidobacteraceae bacterium | reverse complement strand
CGAACGCTCCAAAGAGCGCCTGCAGCGTCTACCCTATGTCGAGAAGGTGGAATTCGAGAACAAGCCGGTCGCCGGCAGCGCGGATCTGGTGGACGTGGATTTCAACGTCAAGGAAGGATTGCCCGGACAGTTCGGCGGCGGCATAGGCTACTCGGAGTCCCAGAAATTCAGCCTGAACGGCAATTTCGTGCACAGCAATTTCATGGGCACCGGCGATCGCATCGCGTTGGAAATCAATGCCGGCGTCTACAGCAAGAGCTACGTGTTCTCCCACACCGACCCGTACACGACCATCGACGGCGTGGCGCGCACTAGTTCCATATCGTTCCGTGATATCACTCAATTCGTCGCGGCGTCGTCGGCGTTCTCGACCAAGCAGATCACCGGCGCGGTGCAATGGTCTTACCCGATCACGGAATATCAATACCTGCAGGCCGGCCTATCCGCCAACAAGAACACGTTGGTGGTGTCGCAAGGGTATAGCGCACAACAGTCGGTCAACTGGGTGAAATCGAACGGCTCCACGTTTCAGCGCGACCTTACGGATACCAACGGCGACGGCGTCGTCAATTCCTTGGACAGCCCCTATACGGTATTCGGCACCAATTTCTATACCTACGAGCTGACTGCGGGATGGAACCTCGATACCCGCAACCGCGCCTTGTTCGCGGACCGGGGTTTGCACCTGGCGGTGTCCGGCCGTTTGACGCTTCCCGTGAGTTCGGTGCGCTATTACACCTCGAATTTCCAGTATCTGCAGTACGTACCCATTTGGCGCAAATGGCTGCTGTCGTTCAACTCGACCGTGGACTATGCGTCGCCGCTGGGCAGCACCACCTCGCTGCCCCCCTATTTGAATTATTATGCCGGCGGCCCGGATAGCGTTCGCGGCTACCGCGAGAGCCGCCTGGGCCCGAGGGACAACATCGGCTACGGCAACCCCTACGGCGGCAATTTTCGGGTGGTTAACCGCGTCGAACTGCTGTTTCCGGTGCCCGAGAAATGGCGCAGCGCCGCCCGGGTCAGCTGGTTTTACGACATGGGCAATGTGTTCCAGACCGGCAACAAGGTGCAGTTCCTGGGCGTCGACGACGTTACCCCGGTCAATTACCATTTCAATTATGCTAATCTGAAGAGATCGACCGGCATCGCGGTGCAGTGGCTTGCACCGCTGGGGCTGTTCCGATTCTCGTACGGGATTCCCTTGAATCCATATCCCGGAGACACGGTGAGATTCAACGACGAAACAGAGCGTTTTCAGTTTTCTATAGGTCAAGCATTTTGACCCAATTACTCGAGGTCCTAAATATCAACATGTCGACTTTCAATCGCAGCATTCCGTTCTTGGCCCTATGCCTGTGCGGCCTACTGGCAGCGCACCCGGCAAGCGCGGAAGTCAAAATGGGCGTCGTGAACTTTCAAAAACTGCTGGAGGAAGCGCCGCAGACCAAAACTGCGATGGCGGCGCTCGAGAACGAATTCGCGCCGCGCCGCCGTGAATTGTTGACCATGCAGAACGATCTCAAGGCAAAGGATGAAAAGCTTCAGAAAGAGGGCGCGGTAATGGCCGAAGCCGACCGTGCCAAGGCGGAGAAGACGCTGCGCGACCAGCAGCGGGAGTTTTCACGCAAGGCCGGAGAATTTCAGGACGACGCATCGACGCGGCGCAACGAGGAGATCGGCAAGGTGCAGCGTTACCTGGTGACGGAGATCCAGGGATATGCCGCTGCCCAAGGGTACGATTTGGTATTGGGAGACGGCGTGTTCTTTGCGAAGGGGCCGCTCGACATCACGGCGAACGTGTTGGCGCTGCTCGCCACCAAGCCGGCGACGATGCCCGCTCAACCGCCTGCGCCGGCCGGTACCAAGCCCTCCACTCCACCCAAATGATCATCTAACAAGAGCCGCCGACGCGTTCAAGGTTGTGTGCACGTGCTTGAGGGTTACAGCCTCGGCGAATTGGCGGTTCGGTTCGGGTTGGAGTTGCACGGCGATCCCGCGTTGCGGGTGTCGCACGTCGCGACGCTGTCTCAGGCGGACGCGGGCTCGCTCAGCTTTCTAGCGAATTCCCGGTACCGCAAGCACTTGGCATCGTCGCGTGCGGCGGCAATTGTGGTCGCGCCGGCCGATGTGGATGCCTGTCCGGTCGCCGCGCTCGTCGATTCCAACCCTTACCTGGCCTACGCACGAATAGCGACGCTGATGTACCCGGCCGCTACGGCGACGCCAGGAATTCATCCGAGCACGGTGGTGGCAAGCGGCACGCGCATTGCGGCTTCGGCTTCGGTAGGCCCGCTCTGCGTGATCGAGACGGGCGCCGTACTCGGCGAGCGGGTCCAGGTCGGAGCGGGATGCACCATCCTTGCCGGCGCGAGCGTCGGCGACGACACGCAACTCATGCCGCGGGTCACCCTGTATCCCGCGGTGAGCGTCGGCGCACGGTGCCTGCTGCACGCAGGAGCGGTCATCGGCGCTGATGGCTTCGGGTTTGCGGCGGATGCCGGTACCTGGGTCAAGGTGCCGCAGGTGGGAAGTGTGCGGGTCGGCGATGACGTGGAGATCGGCGCCAACACCACCATCGATCGCGGCGCCATCGGGGATACGATCGTCGAGAGCGGCGCAAAACTGGACAATCAGATCCAGGTCGGTCACAACGTGGTCATCGGTGCGCATACAGCCATCGCGGCCTGCACGGGAATCTCGGGCAGCACCACGATCGGCCAGCGCTGCATGATCGGCGGTATGGTGGGATTTGCGGGCCATTTGACGATAGCGGACGATGTAACCGTCACGGGCTGCAGTCTGGTGAGCGCCTCGATCAGGGAGGCGGGCAGCTATTCGAGCGGCATGCCCACGGTCGAGACGAGGCTTTGGCGGCGCATGGTGGCTAATTTAAGACGATTTGGTGAAAAGGAGCGATGATGCCGGAACCCCTCAAGATGGATATCGAAGCGATCATGCGCCAGCTTCCGCACCGCTATCCCTTCTTGTTGGTGGATCGCGTGCTGGCCTGCGAGCCGGGAAAGTACGTGCATGCATTGAAGAATGTGACATTCAACGAGCCGTTCTTCCCAGGACATTTTCCGCACCGCCCGGTCATGCCCGGCGTGATGATCATCGAAGCGCTGGCTCAAGCGGCCGGCATCCTCGCGTTCAAGACCGTCGGGGTGGTTCCGGACAACGACACGCGCTTCTATTTCGTGGCCATCGACAACGCTCGGTTCCGCAAGCCGGTCGAGCCCGGCGATCAACTCGTTCTGAAGGTCGTACTGAAGCGCTCGTTCAAGGGCATCTGGAAGTTCGCTTGCATCGCGGAAGTCGATAACCAGGAAGTGGCGTCGGCCGAAATCATGGTGGCGCCGGAGACCAAAGGACCGCTGGTGAAGACCGCCCCGGCCGCGGGAGATCTGGGATGATCGACTCGCGCGCGGTGATATCGCCGCAAGCGGACATTGCGCCGGGCGTGGCGATCGGGCCGTTCAGCATTATCGGCCCGGACGTCATCATCGGAGCGGGTACATGGATTGGACCGCACGTGGTCATCAACGGTCCCACCCGCATCGGCGCGGACAACAAGATTTTCCAATTCGCGTCGCTCGGCGATGCGCCGCAGGATAAAAAGTACAAGGGAGAGACGACCCGGCTCGAGATCGGCGACCGCAATGTCATACGCGAGTGCGTCACGGTCAATCGCGGCACGGTGCAGGGCGACGGTGTGACGCGCATCGGCGATGACAATCTACTGATGGCCTATTCGCATGTGGCCCATGATTGCCGGCTCGGCAGGCAAATCGTCTTGTCGAACGCGGCCACGTTGGGCGGCCACGTCGAGATCGGCGATTACGCCATTCTGGGCGGATTGTCAGCGGTGCATCAGTTTACCAAGGTGGGCGCGTATTGCTTCATCGGCAACAACGCCGCGGTGACCCGCGACGTGCCGCCTTATGTGATGGCGGTCGGACAGCCGGCCGAACCGCACAGCGTCAATGCCGTAGGTCTGAAGCGGCACGGCTTCAGCGAGGATCAAGTACGCAATGTCCGCCGAGCCTACCGCGTGCTGTACCGCTCGGGCCTCAAATTGAAAACGGCGCTGGAGGAACTTGACAAAGCGGCCATCGCGCAGGCGGAGATCCGGCCCTTCGTCGACTTCATCAGACGCAGCTCCCGCAGCATCGTTCGCTAGAGAATATCGATGCCGTTGCGGGTGGGTCTGGTGGCGGGGGAGGCGTCAGGCGACACGCTCGGCGCAGGTTTGATCCACGCTCTGCGGCGGCTCGCGCCGGATGCGGAATTCTTTGGAATCGCCGGGCCGAAGATGGACTCCGCAGGGTGCGAAGTCTGGGAGCCTTCCGAATCGCTTGCCGTCATGGGCCTGTTCGAAATCATAACCGACCTGCCGCGCTTGTTTCGGTTGCGCGCCCGCATTCGTCGGGAGTTCCTCGCGCTGCGGCCCGACGTGTTCGTCGGCATCGACGCGCCTGAATTCAATCTGCGGCTGGCGCGCGACTTGCGCAACGCGGGTATCACGACCGTGCAATACGTGAGTCCGCAGGTGTGGGCCTGGCGACAGAACCGCGTGCGCACCATCCACGAATCGGTCGACCTGGTGCTATGCCTCCTCCCCTTCGAAAAACATTTTTATGAGAGTCACGGCATGGCGGCGGAATTCGTCGGTCATCCGCTGGCGGATGCCATACCGCTCACGGTGGATCGACGTCAGGCGCGTGCGGATTTGGGCCTGGCGGGCGACGCGCAGATAGTGGCGTTGCTGCCGGGCAGCCGGCGCGGCGAGGTGGCGCGGCTTGCCGAAGAATTTGCCCAGGTTGCGCGCTGGATGGCAGCGCAGCGGCCTGGTCTTCTTTTTATCGCGCCCATGGCGAGCACCGCGGTGCGCGGCCTATTTGCGGCGGCGCTCGAGCGCATCGCGCCTCTCGTAGCGGTGACGCTCGTGGAGGGCCGTGCGCAAACCGTGCTGATCGCGGCGGACGTGGTATTAGTCGCCTCCGGAACGGCCAGTCTAGAGGCCGCGCTGTGCAAACGCCCCATGGTGGTGGTGTACCGGCTCGGGGCGATGACCGCCTGGATTTTGAGGCGCCTGAATCTGGTGAAATCGAGGTTTTTTGCGCAGCCAAATTTGCTTGCAGATCGGCGCGTGGTCGGCGAGTATTTTCAGCAGGAGATTGTCCCGGAGTCGATCGGAGCGGAGCTCTTGATGTGGCTAGACGATACGCCGCGCCGCGAGGCATTGGAGAGTGAGTTCTTGGGTATTCACTTAGACCTCAGGCGCGACGCGAGTGCGCGGGCTGCTCAGGCCATATTCGCGCTCTCGAACCGGCGACACCTGCCCGCGGCGCAGGGATCCGCCCCGGCTGAACAGCCACGGGAAGGCGCGCCATGAAATTGCGAGTCGCCGGGGTCGATGAGGCCGGGCGCGGCCCGCTCGCCGGACCGGTGGTCGCTGCCGCGGTGATTTTGCGGCCCGGTCGTCCCATCGAGGGCCTGGCGGACTCGAAAATTCTGACCGCTGCGTCGCGCGCCCGTCTGAGCGTTACCATTCGGCGGCGCGCTCTTTGTTTCGGCATCGGCTGGGCCGACCCTAAGGAAATCGATTCGCTCAATATCCTTCATGCCACGTTCCTCGCCATGCGCCGAGCGGTGCTCGCGATGGCGTGTTGTCCTGACGTGCTGCTGGTTGACGGCAATCGGCTCCCTCGTTTGGGCGGCTTGGGTAAAGAGATGCGCGCGCGGCCTATCATCGGCGGCGATGCCACGGAGGCGGCGATCAGCGCGGCGTCGATATTGGCCAAGACTGCCAGAGATCATTATATGAATCAGATGCATGCGGTCTTTCCTGAATATGAGTTTGCCAGTCATAAGGGATACGCCACGGTATTGCATCGCCGCCTATTGGCGCTGCATGGCCCCTGCCCGTTGCATCGGCGGTCATTCGCGCCGGTCGGATCCCTGCTGGACGCGGCGGTGGACTGGGGCGCACGCGACCCCGAGTTCGAGTTGGAAGCTGAACTGGATTTGGAGGCCGCGCTGGATTTGGAATCCGATGAGTCCCTCCTGGAGCGTTGAGTCTTGACCCAGTTCGTGCATCTGCGGCTGCACACCGAGTATTCGTTGCTCGATGGCATCGTGCGCGTGCCGGAATTGATGACCGCGGTGGCGGCGGCGCGAATGCCGGCGGTTGCGCTGACCGATCAGAGCAACCTGTTCGCGATGGTCAAGTTCTACAAAGAGGCGCAAAGCGCCGGCGTCAAGCCGGTGATCGGCGTGGACGCGTGGATTCGCGAGGGGCAGCGAGAGATGCGCGGCGCGGCGCCCGGAACGCCCGGCGAGGCTCCGTCCCGCGTGGTGTTCCTCTGTCAGAACCTGGTCGGGTACCGGCATCTCACCGAACTCGTGACGCGTTCTTTCCTCGAGGGGCAGCAGCGCGGTGCCCCGATGTTGGAGCGCGCTTGGCTGCAGCGGGACATGCTCGAGGGATTGATCGTGCTGTCGGGCGGCCCGGAGGGCGATATCGGACGGGCTTTTGCCCGCGGCAAGGACGAGGAAGCGGCGCGCTGCCTCGAGCGCTGGCAGGCATTGTGCGGCGATCGCTTCTATCTCGAGGTGCAGCGCACGGGGCGCGCCGGCGAGCAGGTTTATACCGAGGCGGTGCTGGATCTGGCGCAAGGGCGGGGCGTGGCCGCGGTCGCGACCAACGATGTGCGCTTCTTGACGCGGCCGGAGTTCGAAGCGCACGAAGCCCGTGTATGCATCCATGATGGCGCCTTGCTGGCGGACACGAGCCGTGCGCGGCGCTATTCCGAAGAGCAGTATCTCAAGACGCCGGCGGAAATGGCCGAGCTGTTTGCGGACGCACCGGAACTCCTCGTCAACACGGTAGAGGTGGCCAAGCGCTGTTCGCTCGAAATCAAATTGGGCTCCTCCATGCTGCCCGCCTATCCGGTGCCGGCCGGCAGCACCACCGATGAGTTTCTGCGCGACGAGTCGCAGCGCGGCCTCGGCGAGCGGCTGGAACAAGCCAAAGTGCTGCAGGGCGTGGTGCGGGATGCCGCGGCCTATGGAGAACGTCTGGCGCTCGAACTCGGCGTCATTTGCAGCATGGGATTTGCCGGGTACTTTCTGATCGTCGCCGACTTCATCCGTTGGGCGCGTGAGAACGGCGTCCCGGTCGGTCCCGGCCGCGGCTCGGGAGCGGGCTCCCTGGTGGCGTTCGTCCTCGGCATCACCGATCTGGATCCGATCGAGCATGACCTCCTGTTCGAAAGATTCTTGAATCCCGAGCGCGTGTCCATGCCGGACTTCGACGTCGATTTCTGCATGGAAGGGCGCGACCGGGTCATCGATTATGTCGCCACCAAGTACGGGCGCGAACGCGTCTCGCAGATCATCACTTACGGCACACTGGCGGCGAAAGCCGTGGTTCGCGATGTTGGCCGGGTGCTCGGCCACAATTACGGCTATGTCGACAAGATCGCGAAGCTGATTCCATTCGAAATCGGCATGACGCTCGATAAGGCCTTGGCACAGGAGGAAGAGCTCAGGCGCTTATATGACGGCGACGAGGATGTTCGCGAGTTGATCGATCTCGCGCGCACGCTCGAGGGGCTGGCCCGCAACGCCGGTACCCATGCCGGCGGTGTCGTCATCGCGCCGTCCGTACTCACGGACTTCACGCCGCTCTACTGTGAAGAGGGCAGCACCACCCCGGTCACGCAGTTCGACAAGGACGACGTCGAGGCTGCGGGACTCGTGAAGTTCGACTTCTTGGGTTTGCGTACGCTCACGATCATCGACTGGGCGGTGCGCGACATCAACGCGGAGCGAGAACGCGCGGGCGAGCCCAAACTCATCATGAGCGCGTTGCCGATGGACGATGCGGCGACTTATCAGCTGCTCAAGAGCTGCAAGACCACTGCGGTGTTTCAGCTCGAATCGCGCGGCATGAAGGATCTCATTCGCCGTCTGCAACCCGATCGCTTCGGCGACATCGTCGCCTTGGTCGCCCTGTTCCGGCCGGGCCCGCTGCAATCCGGCATGGTCGACGATTTCATCGCGCGCAAACACGATACCAGCGGCGCGACCATCGATTATCTGCACCCTGATCTGAAGCCCGTGCTCGAGGCCACCTATGGTGTGATCCTGTACCAGGAACAGGTGATGCAGATCGCGCAGATCCTGGCCGGCTATACCCTGGGAGGCGCGGATCTCCTGCGCCGTGCGATGGGCAAGAAAAAGGCCGAGGAAATGGCCAAGCAACGTTCGGTGTTCGTGACCGGTGCCGTGGCGCGCGGCGTGCGCGAAGCGCAGGCCACGATGATATTCGACTTGATGGAAAAGTTCGCCGGCTACGGCTTCAATAAGTCGCACTCGGCGGCGTACGCCTTGCTGTCCTATCAAACGGCATGGCTGAAGGCGCATTATCCGGCGGCTTTCATGGCGGCGGTGCTCTCGTCGGACATGGACAAGACCGACAAGGTGGTCACGCTCATTGACGAGTGCGCGAGCATGCGCCTCATCGTCGAGCCGCCGGATGTGAATGAATCGGTCTATGCGTTCAAGGTCTCGGGCCCAAAGAGCATTCGTTACGGCATGGGCGCCATCAAAGGCGTCGGTGCGTCGGCGGTCGAGGCCATCATCGAGGAATGCACCGCCCACGGTCCCTATCAAAGTCTTCCGGACCTGTGCCGCCGCGTCGATCTGCAGCGGGTCAACCGGCGCGTGTTCGAGGCCTTGATTCGTTCCGGCAGCATGGATCGCATCGGCGTGAACCGCGCTTCGCTGACGGCGCAACTCGATCGCGCGGTGCATCTGGGCGAGCAGAATTCGCGCGCGATGAGCGTCGGCCAAGTCGATCTGTTCGGCTTGAGCGCCGCAGAAAACACGCACATCGAGGACTGGACGGAAGCCACGCGGCTGGCCGGAGAGCGCGATACCCTCGGTCTTTTCTTGACGGGCCATCCCATCACTCCCTACGAACCGGATTTGAAATTTCTGGTCGGTGCGCGCCTCGTGGATGTGGGCGGCCCCAGGCCTACGCCCAAGCCGGTGGCGGCGGGGGGCGGCGAACGGACCTGGTCCCAGGCGAAGCCGGCGACGGTGGCCGGTCTCGTGCTCGAGATCCGCCGCCGCCCGAATCGAGTCACGTTGATTCTCGATGACCGGACCGCGCGACTCGAGGTCAGCCTGTACGAAGAGACGTTCCAGCAACACCGCGACATCATCGTCAAGGACGCCATTGTCGTCGTCGATGGATCGCTGCGCTATGACGATTTCATCGAAGCGTGGCGGCTGCAGGCCAAATCGTTGATGGATATCGACCGCGCGCGCGAGCGCTTCGCACGCCGCTTGTGGCTGCGCTGGCCCGCGTCCTTCGATGGGCCTTTGGGCATGAACCGGTTCGAAGAACTGTTGAAGCCTTACCTCAGGGGACCCTGCGGCGTGAGCGTGGTGGTGAGCCGGCCCGAGTACGTCGGAAGGCTCAATTTGGGGGATGCTTGGTCGATTCGGCCGAGCCGGGAGTTGCTCGATAAATTGTCCGCATTGGTCGGACGCGATGGCTGGCATTTGGTGTATGGTCCGCGCAATGATATTCGCGGCGAGGAAACCTCTTCATGGCAATGAATTTTCTGGAATTTGAACAACCCATTGCGGAACTCGAGGCGAAAATAGAAGAACTCAAGTTCTTGGGCTCGGATTCGAGCGTCAACATTTCAGAGGAAATCAAGCGTCTGCAATCGAAAAGCCGGGCGCTGACCAGCAGCATCTTTTCAAACCTGTCGCCGTGGCAGATCACCCAGCTCGCGCGCCATCCGCAGCGTCCCTATACGCTCGACTATGTATCGATGATCTTTACCGATTGGCATGAGCTGCATGGCGATCGCATGTATAGCGACGACCTCGCCATCGTCGGCGGGCTGGCAAGGCTGGAAGGTTTGCCGGTCATGTTGATCGGCCAACAGAAGGGCCGCGACACCAAGGAGCGCGTGCGGCGCAATTACGGGATGCCGAAGCCCGAGGGCTATCGCAAGGCGCTGCGGCTGCTGCGCATGGCCGAGCGCTTTCGCATTCCGGTGATTACGTTGATCGACACGCCGGGCGCCTATCCCGGAATCGGTTCCGAAGAGCGCGGCCAGAGCGAGGCCATCGCAAGAAATCTGTTTGAAATGTCCAACCTGGCGGCACCGGTACTGAGCGTGGTCATCGGTGAAGGCGGCTCGGGCGGTGCGCTCGCCATCGGCGTGTGCGACCGCTTGGTGATGCTGCAGTTCAGCGTCTATGGGGTGATCTCGGCGGAGGCTGCGGCGTCGATACTATGGAAGAGCACGGATAAAAAAGAGATCGCCGCGGATGCCATGGGCGGCACTGCGGAGCGGCTCAAGAAGTTGGGGCTCGTTGACGAAGTCTTGAAGGAGCCGCATGGCGGCGCCCATCGCGATCCGCAGGGCATGGCGGAGGTCGTTAAGCAGAGTATGATCAAACACTTAGCGGAGCTATGTAATCAACCCGTGACGACCTTGCTGGATGCGCGGCAGGCGCGCCTTCGTAGCTTCGGCGTATTCCGGGAGGCGTAGCGACGGCCAGCGCGCCAGCGCCACGCGTCACAGAATGAGTTTTTCAGCGGCCGCCCTGCGCGCTGTCCTTACCGCCCATGCGCCGCTCGCAACGACCGGCTTGGTCGTCGCCATCAGCGGCGGCGCGGATTCGGCGTGTTTGCTCACCGCGTTGGCACAACTCGGCTCAGCGCCGTTCCGCAATTTGCCGGTGCGAGCCGTGCACGTCGACCACGGTCTGCAACCCGCTGCCGCCGACTTTCGCCGCGCCTGCGTCGATTTGTGCCGGCGCTTGGGAGTTCCCTTCAACGTCGTTGCGGTGACCGTCGATTCGAGCGGCGGGGTGTCGATCGAAGCAGCCGCCCGCACGGCGCGCTATCAGGGCCTTGCGCAGAACCTTAAACCCGGCGAGTGCTTGTTGACCGCGCATCACGCCGAGGATCAGGCCGAGACCCTGCTGCTGCAGCTGCTGCGCGGCGCCGGGCTCAAAGGCATGTCCGCGATGCCGATTTGCCGCGCCTGGAGCGGCGGCTGGCACCTTCGGCCACTGCTCAGCGTCGCGTCCCGCGACCTGCGCAAATTCGGCGCAGACGCGGGAGTCGCTGCCGTGGCCGATCCGATGAATCTCGACCTGCGTTTCGATCGCGCTTACTTGCGTGAGCGCCTGTGGCCGCTGATCGAGAAACGGTGGCCGGGCGCCGCCATCACCTTGTCGCGCACGGCGCGGCACGTCGCGGACGCGCAGGAGTTGCTGAACCAGTCGGCCGCGCTTGCGGTTCAAAAGGTGCGCGACGGCACGACGCTGTCGGTGACGGGCTTGCGGGCGCTTTGTGAAACCGAGCAGCTCAACGCGCTGCGATATTGGATTACCGCCAACGCGGCGGCGCCGCCTTCCAGCGCGCGCCTCCGCGAGGCGCTGCGCCAGATCATTGCGGCGGACCCCGATCACCTGCCCGCCGTCGTCTGGGGTGAACACGCGCTGCGGCGCTACCGGGACCGCTTGTTCCTGACCACGGCGAGCCCTCCTTGCTTGGACGAAAAGCGCGAGTGGATTGTTGCCTCGGGCACGAATCTGGACTTAGGGTGCAACTTCGGCACTTTGCGGTGGTCGGCGCAGATCGGCGGTCTGGATGGCGACCGCTTGCCGGCAACGCTCTCCGTGCGGCGTCGCCGGGGCGGCGAAACCCTCAAGCCGCAGCGGCGCGCCAGGACCCAGAGCCTGCAACACCTGTGTCAATCCTTAGGGGTGCTGCCGTGGATGCGCGATGCGCTTCCTTTGTTGTATGCCGGCGATGAACTCATCGCGGTGGGCGATCTATGGCTGGACGCCCGCTGGTGCGTCGCGGCCGGGGCCCCGGGCTTCGGGTGCGTTTGGCAGGACGCGCCGATCCTGGTCTAAGCCGGCCGGCTTTAAGCCAGGTAGGGGCGTAAGTTGATTGTCGCACGCGATGTGATCTGGTAACCTGAACTCCCGTCGAATTCCATTATTCCATTTGGCTTTGTGTGCGCCCGCATGTGTTCAATATCATGCGCCGCAATTCAATCGGCGGTGACCCATCATGACACGATTTGTTTTCGTCACCGGCGGCGTGGTTTCCTCGCTCGGTAAAGGTATCGCGTCCGCCTCCCTGGGCGCCATCCTCGAAGCACGCGGACTCAAGGTCAGCATGGTGAAGCTGGATCCCTACATCAACGTAGATCCCGGCACCATGAGTCCGTTCCAGCACGGCGAAGTGTTCGTCACGGCGGATGGCACGGAGGCAGATCTCGATCTCGGTCATTACGAGCGCTTCGTGCGTACCACCACCGGGCGCAACAGCAATTTCACGACGGGCCGAATCTACGAGCGCGTCATCGCCAAAGAACGCCGCGGCGATTACTTGGGCGCGACCGTCCAAGTGATTCCGCACATCACCGATGAAATCAAATACCGGGTACGAATGGGCGCAGGGAATGCCGACGTGTGCATGGTCGAAATCGGCGGCACGGTCGGCGACATCGAATCGCTGCCGTTCCTCGAGGCCATCCGTCAGATGGGGGTCGAGCTCGGGCGCAATCACGTCCTGTACATGCATTTGACATTGGTTCCCGTGGTGGGCGGCTCCGGCGAAATCAAGACCAAGCCGACGCAGCATTCGGTGAAGGAACTGCGCGGCATCGGCATTCAGCCGGATATCCTGTTGTGCCGCTGCGCCCAGTCTCTGCCGGACGAGCAGCGGCGCAAGATCGCATTGTTCACCAACGTCGAAGAGCGCGCGGTCATATCGGCGGTCGATTCCGACGATATTTATAAAATTCCCATGCTGCTGCACGAACAGGACTTGGACGACATCGTGGTCGACAAGCTGCGCCTGGAAGTCCCGCCCACGGATCTGTCCGACTGGCGCGCGGTGGTCGCCGCCAAGCAAAATCCCGAGGCGGTAGTCGACATCGGCATGGTCGGCAAGTACGTGCAAATCCGCGATTCGTATATTTCGTTGAACGAGTCATTGATGCATGGCGGGATCAAGACGCGCACGCGCGTGAATATTCACTATTTTGAATCGCAGGACATCGAACGCTCGGGTCCTTCGGTGCTGCAAAAAATGGACGCGATCCTGGTACCGGGCGGATTCGGCGACCGCGGCATCGAAGGCAAGATTCAAGCCATTCGTTTCGCGCGCGAGAATCGCATCCCGTACCTCGGCATCTGTTTGGGCATGCAGTTGGCCATCATCGAATATGCGCGCAACGTCCTGGCGCTGAAAGGCGCCAACAGCACCGAATTCGACCGTGCCACCAATCACCCGGTGATCGCGCTCATCACGGAGTGGCAGGATTTGGCGCGCGGCCAACAGGTGCGGGATGAAAAATCCGAGCTGGGCGGCACCATGCGTTTGGGCGCTCAGGAAGCGCGACTCGTTCCCGGCTCGCTGGTGCATTCGCTGTACGGGAAGGAATCGATTTACGAGCGGCACCGCCATCGCTACGAATTCAACAATCATTACCTGGATGAGTTGTCGCGTGCCGGCATGACCTTTTCCGGATTCTCGGCCGACGGCCTGGTGGAATTCATCGAATTGGCGAATCATCCTTGGTTCGTGGCCAGCCAGTTCCATCCGGAATTCACCTCGACTCCGCGCGACGGCCATCCGTTGTTCGCCGGCTTCATTCGAGCGGCGCGGGAATACCGCGCTGCGTTGCAGCCAGGGCGCGCGACTGCATGAAGCTCGGAGCTTTCGAGGTCGGACCGGAACGTCCGTTGTTCTTGATTTCCGGTCCTTGCGTCATCGAGAGCGAGGCGCTGGTCATCGAGGTGGCGGGGCGCCTGCGCGACATGACCACGACGCTCGGCATCCCGTTCATCTTCAAGGCCTCGTTCGATAAGGCAAATCGTTCGTCGCGCTCGAGCTTTCGCGGCCCGGGCATCGATGCGGGCTTGAAAGCGCTCGCGCTGGTCCGCAAGCAGATCGGAGTTCCCGTCCTTACCGATGTGCACGAAGACACGCCGCTCGGCGAAGTGGCCGAGGTCGTCGACGTGCTGCAGACGCCGGCGTTCCTGTGCCGCCAAACGAATTTCATCGTGAATGTGGCGTCGCAAAACAAACCGGTGAACATCAAGAAGGGCCAGTTCTTGTCGCCCTGGGAAATGCAGAACGTCGTGGACAAGGCGCGCTCCACCGGCAACGCGCAGATCATGGTGTGCGAACGGGGCTTCTCATTCGGCTACAACAATCTCGTGTCCGACATGCGCTCTTTGGCCGTGATGCGCGCCACGGGATGCCCGGTGGTCTTCGATGCCACGCATTCCGTGCAATTGCCGGGCGGCCTGGGCAATGTCTCCGGCGGCCAGCGCGAGTTCGTGCCGGTGCTGGCGCGCGCGGCGGTTGCCGCCGGCGTCGCCGGGATATTCATGGAAACCCATCCTGATCCTGCCAAGGCGCTGTCCGACGGTCCCAATGCGTGGCCCCTGGATCGCATGGCATCGTTGCTCTCGACTCTCGTCGAACTGGATCTTGCGGTCAAAAAGAAACCATTCGAGGAATCCTTGTTATGAGCCGTATCATCGATATCCGCGGCCGCGAAATCATCGATTCGCGCGGCAACCCGACCGTAGAAGCGGACGTCATACTGGAATCAGGCGTCATCGGCCGCGCCGCGGTTCCTTCGGGCGCCTCCACAGGCTCGCGGGAAGCGGTGGAATTGCGCGATGGCGATGCAAAGCGTTTCATGGGCAAGGGCGTGCTTAACGCCGTTCTCCATGTCAACAAGACCCTTCGCGATCTGGCCGTGGGGCTCGATGCCCAGGATCAGGCCGGCCTCGACGCCAAGATGATCGCGGCCGACGGTACCGATACCAAAGCCAAGCTCGGCGCCAATGCCATCCTCGCGGTTTCCTTGGCGGCTGCTCACGCCGCGGCGCGCGACCGGAAATTGCCCTTGTATCGGCATTTGGGCGGAGCGGGCGAGCTGACGCTGCCGGTCCCCATGATGAACATCATCAATGGCGGCGCGCACGCCGACAACAGCGTCGACATTCAGGAATTCATGATCTTGGCCGTAGGTGCGCCGTCGCTGTCGGAGGCGCTGCGTTACGGCGCCGAAGTTTTTCACACCTTGAAAAAGGTGCTGCATTCGAAAGGGCTCAATACCGCCGTGGGCGATGAGGGCGGATTCGCGCCGGACCTGCCGTCGAACGAGGCGGCGCTCGCCACGATCTTGGAAGCCATCGACAAGGCGGGGTATCGCGCCGGTCGGGATATCTATCTGGGACTCGATGTGGCGAGCACCGAATTCTACAAGGACGGCGCCTACCATTTGGAATCCGAGGGCCGTCAATTCAGCGCCGCCGAGTTTGCGGACTACCTGGCAGGATTGGTGGCGAAATATCCCATCGTCACCATCGAGGATGGCATGGCCGAGGGCGACTGGGATGGCTGGGCGATACTGACCAAGAAGCTCGGACAGAAGATACAGCTCGTTGGCGATGATTTGTTCGTGACCAACACCAAAATTTTCGCGGAAGGAATTTCCAAGAAAATTGCCAATGCGATTCTCATCAAACCGAACCAAATCGGCACGCTGACGGAAACGCTTGCCGCCATCGACATGGCAGCGAAGGCTAAGTACGCGGCGGTGGTTTCGCACCGTTCCGGAGAGACCGAGGATGCGACCATCGCCGACATCGCGGTGGGCACCTCGGCCACCCAGATCAAGACCGGCTCCATGTCGCGCTCCGATCGCATAGCGAAATACAATCAATTACTGCGCATCGAGGCCGAAGTGGGCGCCAAAGCGACCTACGCCGGGCGCAACGCCTTGGCGGCTCCGGGCGCGGTGGTTCCTTAGCCTTAAGAGTTCATGCTAAGCTCCTGTCCTCATGAGGATTTTCGCGACTATTTTGGGCCTTGCCGTGGTGCTGCTGCAGTATCGCGTATGGGTCTCGGATCACGGTGTCCGCGAGGTATCGCGCTTGAGCGCCGCGGTCGAGGCGCAAGCGGCGGCCAACGTCGAGCAGCGCGAAAGAAACCGTCAGTTGGTGGCGGAGGTGAATGATCTCAAAGGCGGACTGACTGCGCTCGAAGAACGCGCGCGCAGCGAGTTGGGCATGGTGGGCAACAGCGAAACGTTCTATCAGGTCGTCACCGTCGGCACGCCTGCCCCACCCGCACCCGCTACCGCCATCACCGCCCGCGCACAGTGAGTTCGCGGCCGTTGCGACGGGTGTGGGCCGTTGTTCCGGCAGCCGGGCGCGGCGCCCGGTTCGAGTCGGAGGCGAACTTACCGAAGCAGTATGCACCGCTGGCGGGCGCCACGGTGCTGGAGTGGTCGTTGGCGGCGCTCCTGAGCGAACCTCGTGTCGAAGGCATCGTGATCGCGCTCGCCGCCGACGATACGCGCTGGCCGGACATCGCAGCCTCAATGCCTCTTTCCAAAATTCACACCACGATCGGCGGCGCCACCCGGCCGGAGTCCGTAATGAACGGACTCAAAGCCTTGGAAACCTTGGCGGCCGCGGAGGATTGGGTATTGGTGCACGACGCCGCGCGGCCGTGTTTGACCTCGATCGATCTTACGGCGCTGATCGACGCCGTGGGGGCCGGCGCGGAATCCGCCGACATCGTCAACGGCGCCGTGCTGGCATCGCCCATCGTCGATACCGTCAAGCGAGAAAGGGGCGGCATCGCGGTCGATACGGTCGATCGTGACGGATTGTGGCGCGCTCTGACACCCCAGGTGTTCGGATTCGCACGGCTGCGACAGGCGCTCGATGATGTGGTGCGCGGCGGGATAGCCGTGACCGACGAGGCGCAGGCGATGGAGCGGTTGGGGCTGCCCGCACGGTTGGTGCGCGGATCGCCCTTCAACATCAAGGTGACCCGGGCCGAGGACTTATCGATGGCTGAGGCGATATTGAAAGGTACGGAGACGAGCCGCATGCGTATCGGTCAAGGTTTCGACGTGCATGCCTTCGGCGCCGGCGATCACGTGGTGCTCGCCGGCGTGAGAATCGACTACCCGAGAGGCGTGGTAGCGCATTCCGACGGCGATGTCGTGATCCATGCCCTGTGCGATGCCGTGTTGGGCGCGCTTGGACAAGGCGACATTGGTCAGCATTTTCCCGACAGCGATGCGCGATATCGGGGAGCCGACAGCAGGGTGTTTTTGCGTGAGGTTACCGCGCGCATGCGCGCAGCGGGCCTGACGCTGGTCAATGCCGATGTCACCGTTCTCGCCGAGGCGCCGCGCATCGCCAAGCATCGCAGCGCCATGGCAGAGAACCTGGCCGCCGATCTGGGCGTCTCGGCGCGGCTCATCAACATCAAGGCGACCACGACCGAGCGCTTGGGATTCATCGGCCGCGGCGAAGGCCTTGCCGCGAGCGCTGCCGTTTTGCTCGACGCCCATACATCGCGGTGAGCGTGCACGGCCGGCACGCCGATGTCTGGAGCCGAGCTGCACTCTTTCCGCCGCGCGCCCACGGCGCGCCGCTGCCCTTCGCCGAGCTGAAAGCGCTTCCGGAGGATTTTCGGGTCGAGGAGCAGCTATCGTTCATTCCCTCAGGGTCAGGGCCGCATTGGCTGATGCGGGTCGAGAAAAGAGCTGCCAATACGCGGTGGGTCGCAGCTGAAATCGCGCGGCTTGCCCACCGGCCGGCCCACGATGTGGGCTATGCCGGCCTCAAGGATCGTCAAGCAGTTGCCGTGCAGTGGTTCAGCGTGCCCGCTCTCGCGACCAGCGCCGACTACTGGAGCGCCGTGCACACTGCTGAATTCCGAGTACTCGAGGTTCAGGGCAATTCGCGCAAATTGAAGCGGGGTGCCCTCGCGGGCAATCGCTTCCGCATCCGATTGCGCAAAGCGGCGTGGTCCCGTGAACAATTGGAGCTCAAATTGGCGGCCGTGCGTACGCACGGCGTACCGAATTATTTCGGACCGCAACGCTTTGGCCGCGAAGGCTACAATCTCGACCGGGTTCAAGCCTGGGTGCAGAGCGGACAGGCGCCGCGCGGGCGCGCCGAGCGCGGCTTTGCGTTGTCGGCGGCCCGGTCATTGCTGTTCAACGCGGTGTTGGCGCGGCGAGTGGAAGCGGGCGATTGGTCGCAACTCGCGCCGGGCGATCTCGCCAGCCTCGACGGCAGCGGCAGCCATTTCCACGTAACGGTCGTGGACGATGAATTGCAGCGACGCTTGTCGTCATTCGACATTCACCCTTCGGGACCGCTGTGGGGCCGCGGCGAACCGCAAACGCAAGGCCAGCCCCGCACGCATGAGATCGCGGTTGCTCAAGAATTCAAAGAGGTCGCCGATCTGCTCGCTTCCGCGGATCTTGCTCAGGAGCGGCGCTCATTGCGGTGTCCAGTCCGTGAACTCTTGGTCGAAGCCGAGTCCGGGACGCTCACGTTCAGCTTCATGCTGGGGCGCGGGCAGTTCGCCACTGCGGTGTTGCGGGAAATTTGCGAGTTGGGGCCGGCCCGCGGTTTGGAGTCGGACGAGGAGTAGGAGCTTCGGACAGTCCTCGGCCACCGCTGCGATTCACGCGCGCAGCAACACGTAAACAGCGCCGGTGCCGCCATCGATCGTTTTCGCGGAAGTGAATGCCATCACGTCCAAGTGGTGCCGCAGCCACAGATCCACGGCGATCTTGAGCACCGGGCCGCGCGCGCCGGACCGATACCCTTTGCCGTGGATGATCCTGACGCAGCGCCTGCCCGCAGCGCGACTGTATGCGAGAAATTGCGCGAGCTGGTCGCGGGCCGCCGATTGGCTCAGTCCATGAAGGTCCAATTCGTCTTCGATGGGGATGAGACCGCGGCGCAGACGGCGAACGACCTGGGTGCGCACGCCCGCACGCTGAAACGATAGGTTATCGGCGCCGGTGACGGCGTCCCCTGGAGCGGCGTCGCCGTTCGTGTTCATCGGCGGGATATCGATCAAGGCCGTCGCCGGGCGCGTTCGCGATCTCGGCTTAGCGAGGCCCTGCGCCGAGGGCGTGTGCGCCAGCGGCTTGACGTCGCGCACGGCGGCGCGAAATGCCAGAGCATCATCGTCAGCCGGGGCTCGAGCGCCGTGGTCGGTTTTGCGTTGTTTGGCCATGAACTGTGATCCGATCGCGCAGGGTTTCCAGCGTTACAGTATAGTCCGCAAGGCGAGACCCGCCATCTTTAGGCAGGCTGTTAACTCTTGTGAAAATCCTTCTTTCCAACGACGACGGCTATCGGGCCGAGGGCTTGGAGGCATTGGGCCTCGCCATCAAACCCTTAGGCGCGGTAACGGTCGTGGCCCCCGATCGAAATCGCAGCGGCGCCAGCAACTCATTGACCTTGGATGTGCCGGTACGGGCCACGACCTACGCCGCCGATTCTTATTACTGCAATGGAACGCCGACCGACTGCGTGCACCTTGCCATCTCCGGGCTGTTCGACTTCGAACATGACATCGTCGTGTCCGGCGTGAACGACGGTGCCAACCTCGGGGACGATACCCTTTACTCCGGCACGGTCGCGGCCGCCGTCGAGGGGCGCTTTCTGGGCCTGCCCGCCATCGCCGTATCCCTATGTGTCGAACCCGGCAGTCCGCGCAATTTCGCGAGCGCGGCCCAGGTCGCCGCGAATTTGGTCGCGCGCATGTCGTCGTCGCCGTTGCAAGGGTCTGTGATCCTCAACGTCAACGTGCCGGATCTGCCCGACGGCTCGCTGCGCGGCGTCAAGGTGACGCGTCTCGGCAATCGCCATCGGGCCGAACCGGTCGTTCGCGCCAAGGATCCGCGCGGTCGAAACGTGTACTGGGTTGGATCCGCCGGCGCCGGCCAAGACGCCGGGCCCGGCACCGATTTTCATGCAATCGCCGAAGGCTATGCGTCCATCACGCCGTTGCAGATCGACTTGACGCGTCATGCCGCTTTGCCCGAACTGGAGCGTTGGCTAAAACTTGAGTAGTTTCATGGAAGGTCCACGTCTAAGCGGTATTGGCATGACCTCGGCCCGCACCCGCGAGCGTTTGGTGCAGCGGCTGCAGGACCAGGGCATCAAGGATCAAAGAGTCCTCGACCGAATTCGCAACGTCCCGCGGCATCTCTTCATGGATGAGGCACTCGCGACGCGTGCGTACGAAGACACGGCGTTGCCCATTGGTTTCGGACAAACCATTTCCCAACCGTATGTGGTTGCGCGCATGACCGAGGCGTTGCTGGCGGCGGGGCCGACCCCCAAGGTTCTGGAAATCGGCACCGGATGCGGCTATCAATCGGCGATCCTGTCGCCGTTGGTCAAAGAGATTTACAGCATCGAACGCATCTCGAGCTTGTTGGGCAAAGCGCGGCGCACGTTGCGCGAGCTGCGTATTCGCAATGTTCACTGCCGTCACGAGGATGGAAACCTCGGGTGGCCTGCGCGCGCGCCATACGATGGAATTCTGGTGACGGCGGCGCCGCACTCTGTTCCGCCGGCGCTGTTCGATCAGCTGGTGGTCGGCGGCCGCTTGATTGCGCCGGTGGGTCCGGACGGGCGCCAGGAATTGATGCGCTATACCAAGGGAGAGAACCGGCTGCATAAGGAATCGCTCGGGTTGGTGAGCTTTGTTCCCTTGCTGTCAGGACTGCAGCGCTAGTGTGAGCCTCACGCGAGTGATCGTCGCCGGGCTGTGCTGCATCATGATCGGCGGTTGCGCATCCAGCGGCGGCGAGTTCACGGGACCCGCAACCTATGTGGTCCACCCGCAAGACACTCTGTACAGTATTGCCTGGCGGCACAATCTCGATTTTCGGGAACTGGCGAAGTGGAACGACATAGGCGTGGACTATCGGCTCGCCATTGGCCAAGTGCTCGTGCTTGGACCCAGCGGGAGGCCCGCCGCGCTCGGCGCGGTGCCTTCGCCGAGCGCGTCACCGGCGCCGAACGCACCTCCCAAGCCATCGCAGCCCGTGCCGCATGCCCGGGACAGGGACATCCCGCGCGTCGGCAAACCCACACCCCTCGACGCTCCGGCGGCCGGGCAGGCGGCCGCAGGGGTGGCGGGGAGCACCGTGATGCCAAATACCCCGAAGCCGCCTACGCCTGCGCTTGCGCCTACACCTGCACCTGCACCTGCACCTGCACCTGCACCTGCACCTGCACCTGCACCTGCACCTGCACCTGCACCTGCAACTACGCCTGCACCCGTGCCGGGCGCGACGCCGCACGAACCAGAGTCTGCGCCGGCGATTGCGGGGAGCTCGAAATGGGTATGGCCCACGGAGCGGCTATCGGCGCCGCGGCCTGTACCCGGAGGCGGCATCTTGCTGTTGGGCCGTCTGGGCCAGGACGTGCGGGCCGCGGGTTCGGGCCGCGTCGTTTACACCGGCAGCGGGCTGCGCGGCTACGGCAACCTCATCATCATCAAGCATGCCGAGAGTCTGCTGTCATCCTATGCGCACAATCGTGAGTTATTGGTGCACGAAGGGCAACAGGTGGCGGCGGGGCAGGTCATTGCACACATGGGCACGGGGCCGCATCAAATCTCCGCGCTGTACTTCGAGATCCGCGTGAACGGCAAGCCCACCGATCCGCTGCGCTATCTCGCTTCCGCGCGGTGATATGCCGTTAGAATCGGCGCGGAAGGAAACAATATGATCGAATGGCCTGTCGCGGAGGGTGCTGCGTGAAACGAGTCGCCGTTATTCTTGCGGTCTGCACCGTGTGTACTTTTCGGGTGTCGTCGCAGGAGACGCATTCGCATCCGCCGCCGGAGAAATTGGGCACTGTCACGTTCCCGACGTCCTGCGCGCCGAGCGTCGCGCATGAATTCGAGCGCTCCGTTGCGCTGCTGCACTCTTTCTCTTACACCGATTCGGAGCAGGCATTCCGTAAAATCGCTCTGGCCGATCCTACTTGCGCGATGGCTCACTGGGGCATCGCCATGTCCTATTTTCACCCGCTGTGGAGTCCCCCTGGCCCGGCGGATTTGCGCAGAGGTCAAATTGAAATTGAACAGGCCAGTCATCTCAATGGCGTATCGGCGCGGGAAAAGCAGTTCATCGCAGCCGCTGCCGCCTACTATAAAGACTCGGACCATGTGGCACCGCAGGTTCGAGCCAAGGCCTATGCGGAGGCGATGGGGGCGGCGTCCCGGAGCAACCCGAAGGATACCGAAGCGCAAGTGTTCTTCGCTTTGTCGCTGATCGCAACCGCACCCCTCGAGGACGGCACCCATGCCAACCAGAAGCGCGCGGCGGCGCTGCTGGAACCCGTGTTCCGAGATCAACCCGATCACCCGGGAGCAGCGCACTACCTGATCCATGCCTACGACAGCGCGGAGCTGGCGCCGCGCGGTTTGACTGCCGCGCGTGCCTATTCGAAGATTGCGCCCTCCGCGCCGCACGCCCTTCACATGCCATCGCATATCTTTACGCGGTTGGGTCTATGGGACGATTCCATCGCATCAAATCAGGCTGCGCGAGCGGCGGCGCATGATCAAGGCGATCAGGGCGAAGAGCTGCATGCGATGGATTATTTGACCTATGCCTACCTGCAGCGAGGACGAGGGTCCGACGCCGAGCAGATTGTCGCGGCGCTGCATGCAATGCACGTCTCGGCAGGGAGCGATTTCAAAGTCGACTATGCCGCGACGGTCATGCCGGTTCGACTCGCGATTGAGCGTCAAAGGTGGAGCGAGGCCGTTGAACTGCAGCCGCTTCCGGACTCGGCTCCTCACGTCGCCGCCATCGTATTCTGGGCGCGTGCGGTTGCCAACGCGCGCGCGGGACGCCCCCAGGCCGCGGAAAGCGATATTGCAAAGATTGAGGCCTGCAGACGACAGCTGCAGGCGGCGGGAAACGCCTACTGGGCACTGCAGGTCGACGTGCTCGGCAAGGAAGCCACGGCGTGGCAGTTGGCCGCGACCGCGCGCCCTACGGAATCGGTTCAATTGCTTCGAGGGGCGGCCGAAGAGGAAGAGTCGGTTGAGAAATCGTCGGTTACGCCGGGCCCCGTCGTTCCGGCACGTGAGCAACTGGGCGAATTGCTACTGACGCTGAATCGTCCGGAACAGGCATTGCGAGAATTTCGGGCGTCGTTGGCGGCCGCTCCCGGCAGGCGCGGAGCGGTGACGGGCGCCGCCAAAGCTGCCGACCTCGTCGGCTACACTCGGACTGCAACCCAGATGCGAGCCAAGCTTGACTAAGCAAGCTTGAGATAGAGTCTCAGAGCATGATCAACGCGACCACCCGCCGCTGCTCGCTCACCAGCACATTGAACGTGCGGCAGGCAGCGCCGGTATCCATGACTTCGAAGCCGATACCGGCCTTGAGGAATTGCGCTCCGAAGGCGGCCGCCGGGAATACTTGCCGATGACCCGTTCCGATCAGCACAAGCTCGGGTTCGAGCTCGAGGATATGCGCCGCGTGTTCCGTGGACAGATCAGCGACGTTGGCGAGTGCGGGTTCCGCGCGGAGCGAAGACGATGCGACGATCATGGTGTCGTGAAACACGTCATTGTTGATCCGCAGTTCGCCCGCGCCATAGCCGCGGATGACGTTGACGTTCGAACTTAGGTCCTGTGTGAAGCGCATAGCGTTAAGATACCCAAATTCGCACCGGGATGCCTTTGGCCGGGTGTACATTCGTTTCGCAGCGCGCAGGTTGGACACTTTGCAGCGCTCACCCCTGTTGGAGCGGTTGATCGCCCGCGCCTCGACGCCCGCTCGCGTGGCCGATTGGCGCGCCGAGGCATTTCGCGTCATAGCGCCCGAGGAGGGGGTCATGCCGCCGATCGCTGCAACGGCGTTGAATGCCGGCACTGCGGCGGGGGCGTGGGTGTGCATCGCGACCGCGGTACATTTCAGTGCGGGCATGAGTAATGTCACGATGCCGGCGGACGGCATCGTCGAGCTGGACAACGCGGAGGCAGAGACCTTGGCGACCGACTTCAATCGAGTGTTTGCCGGTGCGGGAATGCGTTTGAGGGTGAGCCGCGGAGCGGTTCTATTGTGCGTGTTCGATCAGCGGCTCGAGGTCACCACCCACGATCCCGAGGCGGCGGGGGGTCACGATGTGTTCGACTTTCAGCCGGCAGGCGCCGACGCGCCGCGGCTGCGCCGGTTGATGAGCGAAATGGAAATGTGGCTCTTCGATCACGAAGTGAATCGAGCCCGCGCGGCGCATGCGCGCCAGGTCATCACCGGGCTGTGGCTGTGGGGCGGAGGAGCAACGGGCTCGACGAGGCCTACGGTGCACGGTTGGACTGCGGGCCAGGACGTGTTCTTCGCCGCCTTCGGCCAGGAGGCGCGATTCCCGAGCGAAGCGGGTGCCGGCGTGGTTGCATGCGTGGATCAGCCAGGCTCGAGTGCATGGCCCGCGGTGGAACAACGATGGCTCGCTCCGGCGCTGACCGCTTTGAAATCGGGCCGGATAGCGGGACTTGATCTGTCGGCGGGCAATTGGCGCTTCAGCCTGAGAAGAGCGCCAAATTGGCGGTTTTGGCGCCGACCGCGGCCGTGGTGGGAGTCGTTTGGCATGATAGATGAGTCCGATGGCATTCAGTGAGATCAGGCGTCGTCCCGCGGGAACCCCGCTCGAATTTGCCGAATTGCATCCCGTATTGCGCCGAGTGTACGCGGCGCGCGGGGTTTCGCGCAGCGATGAGCTCGATCTTTCCCTCGACCGGCTGCTGCCGGTGGGTTCTCTCGATGGGGTCGAAGCGGCGGCGCGGCTGCTGGCGGCGCACCGGCGTCAAGGACGCGTTCTCGTCGTCGGCGATTTCGACGCGGATGGGGCGACGAGCAGCGCGCTTGTGGTGCGCGCCCTGCGCTCGATGAAGTTCGACCATGTCGATTTCCTGGTTCCCAATCGATTTCGGTTTGGTTATGGCTTGACGCCTGAAATCGTTGCGTTGGCGGCGACGCGCCAACCCTCCTTGATCGTCACCGTCGACAATGGTGTTTCGAGCATCGAGGGGGTTGAGGCAGCGCGCGCGCTGGGCATCCCCGTGCTGGTGACGGATCATCATCTGCCTGGCAAGGAGTTGCCGCGCGCCGATGCCATCGTGAACCCGAACCTGACCGGTTCTGCCTTCGCCAGCCCGGCGCTGGCCGGCGTCGGCGTGGCGTTCTATGTGATGGCTGCGCTTGCGCGGGAATTGGGCCAAGCCGAATTTCGAGCGGCCGATTTACTCGACTTGGTCGCGCTCGGCACGGTAGCCGATGTGGTAACGCTCGATCGCAACAACCGAGTATTGGTCGCACAGGGCCTGCGCCGGATCCGTGCCGGCCGTTGCGTTCCCGGCATTCGCGCCTTGATCGAGGCGGCGGGGCGGCGGCTCGACCAGGCGACCGCGGCCGATTTGGGATTTGCGGTGGCGCCGCGCCTGAACGCCGCGGGCCGTCTCACCGATATGAGCGTAGGCATTGCATGTCTGCTGGCTGATGACCCGGTCGAGGCGGCGCAGCTCGCCGGGCAGCTCACGCGGCTCAACGAGGAGCGCCGTGAAATCGAACAGCGCATGCAACTCGAGGCCGTGGATATTGCCGCCGGGGTGCGCTTCAACGCCATCGGCAACGAGTCGCTCGGCTTGTGTCTGTTCGACGAAAGCTGGCATCAAGGAGTGGTGGGACTGGTGGCCGGCAGGATCAAGGACCGCCTGCATCGGCCGGTCGTTGCCTTCGCGCGGGCCGAGGACGGATCGCTGCGCGGCTCGGCGCGCTCCGTCTCGGGCGTGAACATCCGGGATGCCTTGGAGGGCATCGCCACGCGTCACCCAGGCCTCATCGTTAAATTCGGCGGACATGCGATGGCCGCCGGCCTGACCCTGGCGGAAGCGAACCTCGATCAATTCCGAGCGGCTTTCGCCGCCGAAATCGCCGCGCGTGCCGACCTCGAGACGCTCACCGGAGTCATCCATTCGGACGGTGAACTGCAAGGTGCCGAACTATCGGTGGATACCGCGCGCATCCTGCACGGCGGCGGTCCCTGGGGCCAGGGGTTTCCCGAGCCGGTCTTCGACGGCGAATTCAAGATCATCGATGCCCGTATCGTCGGCAACAAGCATCTGAAGCTGCAGCTCGAGCCGGCTTCCGGTTCGGCCGCCGCGGGCGGCTCGCGCGGCATCGATGCCATCGCCTTCGGCTACATCGGCGGCGCGACCGAGGATGCGTCGGTGCGGACGGGAAATCAGGTGCGGATCGCGTATCGGCTCGAGCTGAACGATTACCGCGGCGCCGAAAGCGTGCAACTCAACTGCCAGCATCTCAAGCCGGCGTAGGTCTGTGCTAAAGTAACGGCATGGAAATCAATCAGCTCAAACGATTCATCAAAGATCTCGAGGAACGCACCGACTCCTTGAGGAGGTATCTTTGATTACGATAACAAGCACGAGCGCCTTCAAGAAGTAACTCGCGAGCTCGAGCAGCCCGGCATCTGGGACAACGCCGAGCGCGCGCAAGAACTCGGAAAAGAACGGGCAAAGCTGGAGAGCATCGTCGAGAGCCTGGACCGGCTCAGGAGGGGCCTGCGCGACGCCGGCGAATTGCTCGAACTCGCGGCCGAAGAGGCCGACTCCCACGCGGCCGACGGGATCGAGACCGACGTCGCCGGTTTGGCTGCGGAGGTGGAACGGCTGGAGTTTCAACGCATGTTTCCCGGCAAGATGGATTCGCACAGTGCGTTTCTCGATATTCAAGCCGGCGCGGGCGGCACCGAGGCGCAGGACTGGGCCGCCATGCTGCTGCGTATGTACTTGAAGTGGGCGGACGGGCACGGCATCAAAACGGAAATCATCGATCAAAGCGACGGCGAGGTCGCCGGCATCAAGGGCGCGACCATCAGCATGACGGGAGATTACGCCTACGGGTGGCTGCGCACAGAGACCGGCGTTCACCGGCTGGTGCGAAAATCGCCGTTCGATTCCGGAAATCGACGCCACACGTCGTTCGCCTCGGTGTTCGTCTCGCCCGAAGTGGACGATGACATCGAGATCGAGATCAATCCTGCGGATTTACGCACGGACGTCTATCGATCGAGCGGCGCCGGCGGGCAGCATGTGAACAAGACCGAATCCGCAGTGCGTATCACGCATGTCCCTAGCGGCATCGCGGTCGCCTGTCAAAACGAGCGCAGCCAGCACAAGAATCGTTCGACGGCGATGAAGATGCTGAAGGCAAAACTCTACGAACTCGAGTTCAACAAGCGCAATGCCGCTGCGAAAGTGCTCGAGGATTCGAAATCGGACGTGAGTTGGGGCAATCAAATTCGCAGCTATGTCTTGGATCAATCGCGCATCAAGGATCTGCGCACCGGGGTCGAAATCGGCAACACCGCGGCGGTACTCGACGGCGCCCTCGATGAATTCATGCAAGCCAGTCTAAAACAGGGTCTTTGACAATGACCGATAACGACGAAAACCACCTGATCTCGGAGCGGCGCGCGAAGCTCGCGAGATTGCGCGAGCGCGGCTTTGCCTTTCCCAACGATTTTCGCCGCAATGCCCTGGCCGCCGACCTATTGACCGCCTACGGCGAGAAAAGCGCGGAAGGCTTGGATGCCGAGCCTATTCGTGTGTGCGTCGCGGGCCGCATGCGCGCCAAACGGGTCATGGGCAAAGCGAGTTTCGCCAAGCTCGAGGATTCGAGCGGCGCGATACAAGTGTTCCTTCAACAACAGACGCTCGGCGAAGTTTACGATGAGTTCAAGAGCTGGGACGTGGGCGATGTGATCGGTGCCGAAGGCGCGTTGTTCCGTACCAAGACCGGCGAGCTGTCGGTGCGGGTGGATCGCCTGGTGTTGCTGACCAAGTCGCTGCGGCCGCTGCCCGACAAGTGGCATGGCATTGCCGACACGGAGATGCGCTATCGCCGCCGATACGTCGACTTGATCATGAACGAGGAGACGCGGCGTGTGTTCGAAACGCGCTCGCGGATCGTGCGGTATTTGCGCGCCTTTCTCGACGCGCGCGGGTTTCTGGAAGTGGAAACGCCGATGCTGCATCCGATCCCGGGCGGGGCCGCGGCGCGGCCGTTCAAGACGCATCACAATGCGCTCGACGTGGACATGTATCTTCGTATCGCGCCGGAGCTGTACTTGAAGCGCCTGACGGTGGGCGGGTTCGAGCGCGTATACGAGATCAACCGAAATTTTCGCAACGAAGGGGTGTCGACGCAGCACAACCCCGAGTTCACGATGCTCGAGCTGTATCAGGCGTACGCCGACTACCACGATCTGATGGAGATGATCGAAAGCCTGTTCCAGGGGATGGCCGATACCCTGTTGGGATCCCGCAAGCTGGTTTATCAAGGCAGCGAATACGAGCTGTCCGGAAGTTTCGCCCGCATGACCATCGAAGAGGTCATCCTGGCCAACAATCCCGATCTCGACCCCATGTCGTTGCGCGATACGACGTACCTGCGCCGCGTCTGCGATTACATGAAAATTCCCTACAAGGCCGGGGACGGCCCGGGCAAATTGCAGATCGCGATCTTCGAGAGAACCGGTGAACATACGCTGGTGCAGCCCACCTTTGCCTACGCATACCCGGCGGAGGTATCGCCGCTGTCGCGGCGCAACGACCAGGATCACTTCATCACCGATCGTTGGGAGTTCTTCATCGGCGGCCGCGAACTCGCCAACGGCTTCTCCGAACTCAACGACGCCGAGGATCAGGCGCAGCGCTTCAGAGATCAGGTCGAACGCAAGGACGCGGGCGACGAGGAAGCCATGTACTACGATGCCGACTATGTGCGCGCCTTGGAATACGGGATGCCGCCGGCCGCCGGCTTAGGGCTGGGCGTCGATCGGATGGTGATGCTGTTCACCAATTCGCCGTCGATTCGCGACGTCCTGTTGTTTCCGCACATGCGTCCCGAGTTTTGATCGGCCCCATCGGCGTGTTCGATTCGGGGATAGGCGGCTTGACGGTCCTGCGCGCCCTCAGGGCGGCGCTGCCGGCCGAGGATTTCATCTACTTGGGCGATACCGCGCGGCTGCCCTATGGAACGAAGAGTGCGGAAAGCGTCGTACGTTATTCGTTGCAATGTGCCGAAGCGCTGATCGCGCGCGGCATTCGCTGTCTCGTGGTGGCGTGCAACACGGCGTCGGCTTCGGCCTTGGGCGCGTTACGTTTGCGATACACCGGCATTCCAGTCATTGGCGTCATCGAGCCCGGTGCCGCCGCCGCGGTGTCGGCCTCCCGGTCTCGGCACATCGCGGTGATCGGCACCGAAGGCACAATCGGCGGTGGCGCCTATCAAACGGCCATCCACCGCTTGAACGCCGAGGTTCGGGTCACCGCGGCCGCGTGTTCGCTGTTCGTCGCCATGGCGGAGGAAGGTTGGATCGACGGCCCCATTGCAGAGGCGGTCGCCCGCCGCTATTTGGATCCGATTTTTTACGGGGCACCCGGCGTGCGCTACGCGATACCCGATACGTTGGTGCTGGGATGCACGCATTTCCCGGTTCTGACCGGAGCGATTCGCGCAGTTTTGCCGGAACATGTGTGCATCGTCGACTCGGCGGCAACCGTCGCGGCGGCCGTGTCGCGCGAGCTGGCGGCGCCGGACCACCGCCGCGGACGCGGCGGGGTTACATGGCTTGCCACGGATGGCGCCGCTCGTTTTGCCCGGGTCAGCGGTACGTTCCTCGGTGAGCCACTGCGCGCGGATGAGATCGAAATCATCGATCTGTGACCCGCGCGCCGACCGGTCAGATCATGTAATGGCCGTACTGAAACACGAGGACGCTGCCGAGGACGACGCCGATGGCAAGAAGCGACTGCGCGACCCTTGCGATGATGTGTAATTCGTTCATGATGTGATCTCCGTTGAATGTGCTGAACGGTGTGACTTTGCTCCATGCGACCCGCCTCAACAAACGCAATGCCTGACACTGTGTTAAGGAAAACTTAACGTGGCGGCCGCGTATGATCGGCTGCCGCTCGGTGCGTTGCGCGTGTTCGAAGCGGTCGCGACATCCCTGAACTTTTCGATCGCCGCCGATGCGCTCAACGTGTCGCCCGCGGCGGTCAGCCAGCAGATCAAGGCGCTGGAGGCGTACATACAAGTCCCGCTGTTCAGACGCACGGGCCGGCGGGTCGAACTTACCGACGAGGGGCTGGAGTTGCTGCCCGCCGTTCGGGACGGACTCGAGCGGTTGGAGTCGGCGATGCACCACATCAAGCAGCACCGCCGCTCCGGTTCACTGCAAATCAGTACACTGGCATCGTTTCTTCAGATGTGGCTGCTGCCGCGAGTGCGCTCTTTCCGCCGCAAATACTCCGACATCGATTTGCGCTTTCACACCTCGCGTGAGCTTGTCGATTTTTCGCGCACGTCCACTCATGTCGCCATACGCTTCGGGCACGGCGACTATCCGAACTTGCACAGCGAGAAATTACTGGACGATTGGTTGGTGCCGGTGGCGAGCCCGGAATTGATCAAGCAATACGGGATGATCGAGCGCGGCGCGGATATCACCAAGTATCCGCTGCTAGAAAGCGACGATGAACCCTGGAGCATATGGCGCAAGGCGGATGAAGAGGTCGCCTGGAATTCCCGCGCGCCCAAAATCGACGATTCGGCCGGCCTGTTGGCCGCCGCCGAAGAGGGGCTGGGATACGCGCTGGCGCGTTGGACCCTGGTGACGCGCGCCTTGCGTAAGGGGAGCCTGCAACTCGCGGGCAAGGAGGCGTTGCCGTTCAGGTCCTCCTATTATTTCGTCTGCCCAAAAACTTTTCTCGGCTTGCCGAAAGTCGCGCAGTTCCGTGAATGGATCTTGGCCGCCGCGCGCGATTTTCCCGGGCCGGGGACGCCGCGCAAGCGCGCCTCTTGAGGGTTTATACTTGCGCGGCCGAGCAGAGAGACGAGACCGCACATCAACCACGACATGACGGGGGCAGATATGACAGAGGAACAAAACACGATTTCGCGCCGCGAATTTGCCGCACTGACGCTGGCTGCCGGCATCACCGCTGCAGCCGGCACTACAAACGCAGCTGCGGCTCAGATGATCGACACGGATGTACAGATACCGACGCCCAGCGGCACGTGCGACGCGGCGCTCATTCATCCGCAGGGCGGCGGCCACTGGCCCGCCGTCATTCTCTTCCCCGACGCGTTCGGATTGCGTCCGACGATGCGCGACATGGCCAAGCGCTTGGCCGCGGACGGCTACACCGTGCTGGTGCCGAATCCGTACTATCGATCCGCCAAGGCCCCGGGTATCGGCCCCGGCTTCGATTTTTCGAATGCTGCCGACCGAGCGAAACTCGACGCGCTGCGCGCCCCGATGACCACCGATGCGGTGACGCAGGACTCCATCGCATACGTCGCGTTCCTCGATGCACAGCCGTCGGTGAACAAAAAAGCCAAAATGGGCGTGTTTGGCTATTGCATGGGCGGCCCCATGACGATTCAAGCGGCGGCGGCCAACCCCACCCGCATTGGAGCGGGCGCCTCGTTTCACGGCGGCGGCCTGGTCACGGACAAGCCGGACAGCCCGCATCTATTGGTGGCGAAAATCAAAGCGCAGTACTACTTCGGGATCGCCGCAAACGACGACGAAAAGCAGCCGGACGCGAAGACGAAGCTCGACGAAGCGTTTCATGCCGCGAACCTACCCGCGAAAATCGAAGTTTATGTTGGCTGCATGCATGGCTGGTGCGTCAAGGACATGCCGCTTGCCGCGGGCAAGCCCATCTATAACGAACCGCAAGCCGAGCGCGCCTGGAACGAACTCGTTACCCTCTTCAAACGGGCGCACGTCTGATTTTCGCGACGCGGCTCGCGGATTGCTTCAGGGTAGGTACGCATACTGCGGCATTCCGACACTACGAGAGTACTGCATGCGCGGGATGACAACCGCAAAACCGTTCCTAAACCGGCCGGAGCAACTCCTTTATGGGAGGCTGGTGCGCGCGTTTTCCGGACACGTGGTTTTGGCGCATGTGGCGTTGACGCGGCTGCTGGTGGCCGATCAGGCGGGCCAGGAAGCCAAAGCAACCTCCAATCGGGCGCGGCAGTGGGTGGCGGATTTCGTCGTCTGCAGGCCGGATTTCACGCCTCTGGCGGTGGTCGAGCTCGAGGATCGGGCCAAGCCCCGCGACACGCAGCGCGATAGACAGCGCCGTAAAGACCAACTGCTCCAATCCGCCGGAATCAAAGTGGTCCGCGTACTCGTCAGCGACATACCCAGTGAACTCGCGCTCAAGACCCTGGTCGCTGCGCTGCCGCTGAACTCTTCGACGGCACAGCTCATACGGCGCGCTTCCTAAGCCAAACGGCATCGATTGACGGTACACTTATCGGACCCAATTGGGAGGCCGATATGTTTGTATTGCACGTCAACGGGCAACAGCACTCGATGGACGTTCCCGCCGATATGCCGCTGCTATGGGTGCTGCGGGATATCGTAGGCCTCACGGGCACCAAATTCGGATGCGGCGTGGCGCAGTGCGGCGCTTGCACGGTGCATCTGGACGGACGAGCGGTACGTTCGTGCGTGTTGCCGGTGAGCGCGGTCGGCGCCAAGGCCGTCACCACGATCGAGGCGGTGGGCAAGACTCCGAGCGGCCAAAAGATCCAGCAAGCATGGTTGGACGTCGACGTCGTTCAATGCGGTTACTGTCAGTCGGGTCAAATCATGTCGGCGGCAGCGCTGCTGGCGCGCACGCCCGATCCCACCGACGGCGATATCGATGCCGCCATGTCGGGAAACATCTGCCGTTGCGCCACCTATATCCGTATCCGGGCTGCTATCAAACAGGCCGCAACCGGTAAAGCCGAAGTGCTGCAGACCATCGCGCCGGGCGGCGCGGCGGGTACGGCCGGCGGGGCCGGTGCCGCATGAAAGGTCATGGCGCAGCGCCCGTCTTGGAGCAGCCGATCGATGTGGGTCGGCGCAACACCCTTAAATTGAGCGGCTTGACGCTCGCGTTTTTTTGGGCAGCAGGCACCGGCGGGACGGCGAACGCCGCCATCAACGCCCGGCGGCAGCCTGGCGATGCGGCGGCCGCGGCCGCCGACGGCAATCCGCCGTTCGCTCCGAATGCGTTCGTCCGCATCGACGCAGCGGGTACGGTGCGGCTGGTGATGCCCAGCGTCGAGATGGGTCAAGGTATTTACACCGGCGCGTGCATGATGCTGGCGGAAGAACTCGACGTCGGCATGGACCAGATCACGGTTGAACACGCGCCTCCCAACGAAGAGCTATACGCCATGCCGTTGCTGGGCGGGCAAATCACCGGCGGCTCCACCAGCACACGCGGTCATTGGGAGGTGCTACGCGAAGCCGGTGCGGTCGCGCGCACCATGCTGGTCGCGGCGGCGGCTGAGCGATGGCATGTCGATCCATCGACTTGCACGGTGTCCCGCGGCATGGTCACTCATCCGAGTTCGAAACGCAGTTTGGGATTCGGATCTCTCGCCAAGCCGGCCGGCGCATTGCCGATACCGGCCAAAGTCGCGCTCAAAGATCCAAAAGCGTTTGCATTGATCGGCAAACCGTTGCGGCGTGTCGATTCCGCGGACAAGGTGAAGGGGGCGACTCAATTCGGCATTGACGTGCAGGTGCCGGGCATGAAAATCGCGACCGTCAAGGCCTGCCCCACCTTCGGCGGCCGCCTGGTCGGCCTCGATGACAAGCGGACGCGGGCCATACCCGGCGTGCTCGATGTGCTGCGGCTGGACGGCGCAGTCGCTGTGGTGGGCGAGCATTTTTGGGCGGCCAAGCAGGGACTCGAAGCGCTCGACATCGAGTGGGATCCGGGCGATAACGCCACTCTCTCGACCGCCAAACTGCGCGAGGCGCTGGCGGATAAATCGCACGGCGGCACACCCATCATCGCCCGCGAGGCGGGCAAGAAACCGGCCGACGGCAAGCTGGTGGAAGCGGTTTACCAGTCGCCGATGCTTGCACACGCGACCATGGAACCTCTCAACACGACCGTGTGGGTCACCGCCGACAGGTGCGAGATCTGGGTCGGTACCCAGGTGCCGGCGCGCTGCGTGGCGGCCGCTGCGAAGATCACCCGCCTGCCCGAAGATAAGGTCGTGTTGCACAACCAGTATTTGGGGGGCGGCTTCGGCCGCCGCTTGGAGACCGACTCGGTCGAACAGGCCATCCATCTGGCCAAACAAGTCCGCTACCCGATCAAGGTGATATGGACGCGGGAAGAGGACATTCGGCACGACATCGTGCGGCCCATGTATTACGACCGGATTTCGGCGCTGCTCGATTCCAACGGGCGGCCGATTTGGTACGGCGATCGCGTCACCGGCGGCACCGTGCTCGGGCGATGGGCGCCGATGGCCATGGAAAAGAATGGCTTGGATTCCGACGCGGTCGAGTGTGCGGCCGAAGTGCCTTACGACATACCCAATCTCAAAGTGGAATGGGTGCGCCATGACATGCCCGAGGGATTGGTCGTGGGTTGGTGGCGAGGCGTCGGGCCCACCCACAATTTATTCGTGGTTGAAAGCTTCATGGACGAGTTGGCGCATGCCGCGGACAAGGATCCGCTCGAATACCGCCGCGCTTTGCTGCAAAAGAATCCCCGCTCGCTGGCGGTGCTCAATCTCGCGGCGGAGAAAATCGGGTGGAGCTCGAACCCATTACCCGCGCGCGTTGGACGAGGCATCGCGTTGGGCGAGCCGTTCGGCAGCCGCGTCTGCGTGATCGTCGAAGCCGAGGTGACGCCGCAGGGTGAAGTGCTGCTACGGCGGACGGTCGTTGCCCTCGACTGCGGGATCGCGATCAATCCGAGTTCGGTGGAGGCCCAGGTGCAAGGAGGACTGCTGTTCGGCCTGAGCGCCGCCCTATACAACGGCATCACGATCAAACACGGCGCGATCGAGCAGAGCAACTTCCACGATTACCGCAGCTTGCGCATCAACGAGACGCCGCTGGTCGAGCTGCACCGCATCGAGAGCGATCAACCACCGGGAGGTCTCGGCGAGGTGGGCACGGCGATCGCGGCGCCGGCGCTGGGCAATGCGATCTTCGCGGCGACCGGCGTGCGCCTGCGAAGTCTCCCGGTGGATCGTACCTTGTTGGCTCAGAACCCCGGCGCGCTCAAGCGCATCGTATGAAGCGCTTTCTAACAATCGTGCTGTTGCTGATCGTGCTCGTGGCGGTCGCTTATGTCGCATTGAACCGGACCGACGGCACGGCGGGTACGGCGCCGGCGATCGCCGGCGCGCCTGCCTCGGCCGAGTTGTTGGCACGCGGTGAATACTTGACGAAAGCCGCCGACTGCATCGCCTGCCATACGGTGCCTGAATCCGGCAAACCGTTCGCCGGCGGCGTCGCGTTCAAGCTGCCGATCGGCACGATCTATTCCAGCAACATCACGGCCGACCCCGCCTACGGCATCGGTGGTTGGAGCGACGAGGATTTCGTGCGCGCGGTGCGCGATGGCATCGGCAAGGGCGGCCGGCATCTTTATCCCGCATTCCCATACACCTCTTATACCAAGCTGAGCCGCAGCGACGTGCTTGCCATCAAGACGTACCTGCTCGGTCAACCGGCGATTCACCAGGCGAATCGCACCAACGATCTTGCCTTTCCATTCAATCAGCGTTGGGCCATGGGGTTCTGGAATGCCGCCTTCTTCAAGAACCAACGTTTCGCGGCCGATCCGTCGAAGCCGCCCGAATGGAACAGCGGCGCCTATCTTGCGACGGCGCTGGGTCATTGCGGCGAGTGCCACACGCCGCGCAATCTGGGTTTTGGCTTGCAGCATGGCAAAGAGCTTTCCGGTGAGGAATTGCAAGGCTGGCGTGCCTACAACATCACGGCGGATCCCAAGTATGGAATCGGTGCGTGGAGCGATGCCGAGATTGCACAATACTTGAAAACCGGGTACGCCGACGGACACGCGTCGGCCGCAGGTCCGATGGGCGAGGCGGTCTCGCACAGCCTGCAATTTCTGAATGCCGAAGACGTCGCCGCGTTGATCGCCTATCTACGAAGTGTGCCCGCGCAAGGAGGCAAGCGCCCGGTCGAGGTGAACAGCGCCCCTGCACCGGCAATGGCATCGACCGAACTCGGTCCGGGAAGCGGTGAAGTGCTGGGACGTGCGCAAGGTCTCAAATTGTTCGAGGGAGCGTGCGCGAGTTGTCACCAATGGAACGGCAAGGGACTCGAGTCGCAGTACGCGGCGCTGCTGGGCACGCGCGGTGTCAATGACCCCGACGGCTCGAACGTCACGCAGGCCATTCTGCAGGGGGTGAAACTGCGGATCGGAGGCCATGACGTGTTTATGCCGGCCTTCGGCAGCGCCTATTCGAATACCGAAGTGGCGGCACTGACCAACTATGTCATTGCACACTTCGGCGGCAAACAGGGCGGAGTCACACCCGATGAGGTGGCTAAGCGCCGCAACCTCTGAGGTCCGGCCGAAATGCGGTAGGCTGAGGCTGCGCGTCTACCTTGCCGTCGACGGACAACACCCGCAGCAAACCGAACGTCGAAGCGGCTACCGTCGCCGGCGTGAGCGTGGACTGCGTTAGATTTTGACCGCTGCGAGAGAGGTCATTCTTGTCCGTCAAGACGTCGGTTCCGGCTTCCGTCACCGCGCCGCCCGACACAACCGCGCCGCTGCCGCTCCCGCCGCCGCCGCCGCATGCCTCGAGCACGACATAGCCCGTCATCCCGAGCGCAAGCCAGCAGGGTTTACGCCGGGCCCAGCGCATACGGCAGCGGCAGTTCGGCCGCGTCGATCAGCGTGCTCGTCGACTCAGAATCGGGCGCGTCCTGTCCGACCGCCTTGGTCTCGATGTTGAGCACCGCAAGCGCTTCGAACTGGGCACCGGTTTGGGCCAATTCCGTCAGCCGCCCGCTTCGTCCATCGGCCAAATGCACTGCTTGGCCGATCGCCCACGTACCGGCAGGCATGCGCAGCCGGAACAGCCGGCGTTTAATGCGTCCGAGATGCTGCGTGCGCGCGATGATTTCCTGTCCCGTAAAGCAGCCTTTGGTGAAGCTGATGCCGTCGATCAAATCGAGATTCAGCATTTGCGCGACGAACATCTCGCGCGTGGCTGCGTAGACTTGCGGCAGGCCGGAGCGAATGTCGGCGAGGCGCCAATCGTGCTCGGCGCGCTGCGCCGACTTGGGTTCGCCCATAATTCCGTGATTCACGAGATCGTGCGCATTGCCGATGGCCCAGAAGCGGCCGGCATCTGAACCGACACGTGCAACCCCGATTCCGTTGCGCTCCGCGTAGCCCTGGGCAGCAGCGGGCACGGGCAGGTCGGCGTGGGCCGCAGCCTCTATCCCGTGGCGGCCGATCACGGCGAATTGGTCGCTGATATCCTCGATCTTCACCTTGGCGCGCAGCACGTACTTGCGCAGCCGCTCCAGCGTCGGCAGCACGATCTCACGCGGCAGAACGGCGATCACGCCGCTGGAATGCGGCAGCAGATGCAGCACCGCGACGACGCGTCCCTGCGGACTGGAATAGGCGGCCAACAGCGGCGCACCCGTGCTCAAGACGCCGGTATCGTTCGATATCTGGCCTTGCAGGAAACTTAAAGTGTCGGGCCCGGCAAATCGCAACAGGCCGAAATGAGGCAGGGGCCCGGATGCGGGCGTCTCGTCGCTGACAGTGCTACTCATGGGACCATGATGGGTACGCGCGCGGTGCTGTCAACCCCCGCCATGCATAGCACATGTGGCAAATTCACCCGCGCATGCGCGGTTTTCGCGCGGGTTTTCTGGCAAACTTTCAGTTGTGACCCGAACCTTCAGTTGTGACCCGCATTGTGAAGATTTGCCGAAAATGACCAAACAGGCGCATTCCGCCGCCAACCCCGCGACAGCGGGGGCCGCCAACCCACAAACGAATAGCATGAATCCGGCCGACCAACCGGTGGACCCTACGAGCACTCCTTCGCGAGAGATCGGCGGCCGCCAGGGGCCGGAACCCACGCGGTACGGCGACTGGGAGATGCGGGGCCGCTGTATTGATTTCTAGAAAATAAGGATTGAACCTCAATGCCCGTACGTGCCCGGCCCCTTTCTCCGCATCTGCAAGTTTACCGCTGGCAGATCGGCAGTACGCTGTCCATTTTGCACCGGGCGACCGGCGTGGCGCTCGCCCTGGGGCTCGTGGCGCTCTCATACTGGCTGATATCTCTGGCGGGCGGCGACGAGACGTATGGCGCGGCCATGCGCGTATTTTCCAGCCCTGTGGGGTTGCTTTTTCTGCTCGGTTGGACTTTTTCGTTCCTGTTTCACCTGCTGAACGGCGTGCGCCATTTATTTTGGGACGCGGGTTACGGATTCGAGCGAACACCGCGGCAAGTCAGCGGTTGGTTTGCGGTGCTCGGCGCGCTCGGGCTGACCGTGTGCGTCTGCTTGGCGGTCTGGCACGGAGTGCGCACTTGAGTCTGCGCAGCCCTTTGGGCCGAGTGCTGGGAACGGGTTCTGCGAAAGACGGTACCGGACATTGGTGGGCTCAGAGGGTGACCGCGGTGGCGCTGATACCGCTCACATTGTGGTTCTTCTTTTCGCTGCTGGCGTTGCCCGCGCTCGATTATGAAACGGTCAGAACGTGGTTGGCGTTGCCGATCAGCAGTTTCCTCGCCGTGCTGTCGGTTGCCGTTTTGACGTATCACTCCTACTTGGGCACGACGGTCGTCATCGAGGACTATGTGCACGCCGCGGGATTGAAGGTCTTGTCGCTGATGCTGTTGCGATTCCTGTATGTGCTCTTTGGCGGCGCGAGCATATTTGCCATCTTGCGCGTCGCGTTCGGATCTTGAAAGACTCATGAACGAATACAAATTCATTGATCATACATACGATGTGGTCGTGGTCGGCGCGGGCGGCGCGGGTTTGCGCGCGACGTTCGGTTTGGCGGAAGCCGGGCTGTCGACTGCCTGTTTGACCAAAGTGTTCCCGACGCGCAGCCATACCGTCGCTGCGCAGGGCGGCATATCCGCGGCGCTCGGCAACATGGGCGACGACGATTGGCGCTGGCATATGTATGACACCGTGAAGGGTTCGGACTGGCTGGGAGATCAAGACGCCATCGAATTCATGTGCAAGGAAGCGCCGGCGGCCGTCATCGAACTCGAACACTATGGAGTGCCGTTCTCGCGCACCGAAGACGGCAAGATATATCAGCGGCCCTTCGGCGGGATGACCACGCATTTCGGCAAGGGGATTGCGCAGCGAACCTGCGCCGCGGCCGATCGCACCGGGCATGCCATGCTGCATACCCTGTATCAGCAATCGCTGAAGCATGAGGGGAGTTTTTTCATCGAATACTTCGCGCTCGATCTGATTATGGAAAACGGCGAGTGCCGCGGCGTCATCGCCCTCGACATGTCCGACGGCACGCTCCATCGCTTCCGCTCGCACCAGGTCATTCTGGCCACCGGCGGCTACGGCCGAGCGTGGTTCTCGTGCACCTCGGCGCACACGTGCACCGGCGACGGGGGCGGGATGGCGCTTCGAGCCGGCCTGCCGCTGCAGGACATGGAATTCGTGCAATTCCACCCGACCGGGATCTATGGCGCCGGCTGCCTCATTACTGAAGGGTCGCGAGGCGAGGGGGGATATCTGACGAACTCCGCCGGCGAGCGCTTCATGGAGCGCTATGCGCCGAATGCGAAAGACCTGGCGTCGCGCGACGTGGTCAGCCGCTCCATGACCATCGAGATTCGCGAGGGGCGCGGCGTAGGTCAGGCCAAGGATCACATCCACCTGCATCTCGAACACTTGGGCCCAGCAGTCATCAAGGAGCGGTTGCCGGGCATTGCCGAGACCGCCAGAATCTTCGCGAATGTCGACGTCAATAAGGAACCGATCCCGGTGCTGCCGACCGTCCACTACAATATGGGCGGCATTCCCTGCAATTTCCATGGCGAAGTCGTCACTCGCCGGGGCGCCGAGTCCGATACGGTGGTGCAGGGCTTGATGGCGGTCGGGGAGGCGGCTTGCGTGTCGGTGCATGGCGCGAATCGCCTCGGTTCGAATTCGCTGCTCGATCTGGTGGTCTTTGGACGCGAGGCGGCGCGGCATTGCGCCCGGGTCGTCAAACCCGGAACGCCGCACCGGGCGCTGAAAGCCGATTCTTCGGCCGCATCGCTGGCGCGGCTCGACAAGCTACGCCACGCCAAGGGATCGCGGCGCACCGCGGATATCCGGTTGGACATGCAACGCGTCATGCAGAGCGATGCCGCGGTGTTCCGCACCGGCGAGACCTTGAACGAGGGCAAGCGGAAATTGAGCGAGGTGTTCGCGTCGTTCAGCGACGTGCAAGTAACCGACCGCTCGTTGGTCTGGAACACGGACCTGATCGAAACACTGGAACTCGACAATCTCCTGGGTCAAGCCGTGGCCACCATGCATTCGGCCGAAAATCGCAAGGAAAGCCGCGGCGCGCAGGCGCGCGAGGACTTCCCGAACCGCGACGATCAGAACTGGATGAAGCACACCCTGTGCTGGGTCAACGACCAAGGCGCGACGCGTTTCGATTACCGAACCGTGCACTTGAACACCTTGACCGATGATGTCGAAACCGTCCCGCCCAAGGCTCGAACGTACTAGGAGCAAGATCGATGGCTGAGTTTTCGCTGCCCGCCAATTCCAAGGTTCGCAAGGACGGACGGGTGTTCAAAGCGCCTGCCGGCGCGAAAAACGTGCGTGTCTTCAAGATTTACCGATTCGACCCCGACTCGACCGAGAATCCGCGCCTCGACAGTTACGAAGTGGACATGGGTAATTGCGGGCCGATGGTGCTGGACGCCCTCATCAAGATAAAAAACGAGATCGACTCGACGTTGAGCTTTCGCCGCTCTTGCCGTGAAGGAATCTGTGGTTCCTGCGCCATGAACATCGACGGGAGAAATGCTCTCGCGTGCATCAGCGCCTGTGCGGACGTGAAGAGAGACGTCAAGATCTATCCGTTGCCGCACATGCCCGTCATCAAGGATTTGATTCCGGATCTGACCAATTTCTACGCCCAATACGCCTCCATCAAGCCCTGGCTGCAGACCCGCACGCCGGCGCCGCCGGATGCGGAGCGGCTGCAGTCGAAGGAGGATCAGGAAAAGGTGGATCGTCCCTCGGCCTGCATCCTGTGCGCCTGCTGTTCGACCAGCTGCCCGAGCTATTGGTGGAATAGCGATCGCTACTTGGGGCCCGCCGCGCTGTTGGCGGCCTATCGCTGGATCGTGGATAGCCGAGACGAGGCCACCGGGGAGCGTCTCGACCAACTCGAAGATCCATTCCGCCTGTATCGCTGCCACACCATCATGAACTGCACCGACGCCTGTCCCAAGGACTTGAATCCAGCCAAGGCCATTGCCGAGATCAAGCAAGTGCTGGCGCATCGCCGTCATTGATGGGCGCGCCTTTGATGGACCACGAGATCGGCAAGCTGCGCTGGCGCTGCCGGCGGGGGATGAAGGAGCTCGACGTGCTGTTGTCGCGATACCTCGAAGAGGAGTACCGCGACGCCACGCCTGAGCACCAGCAGGCGTTCCGGCAGCTGCTGGACTCTCAAGATCCATTGCTCTACGCCTACTTCCTCGGTCGCGAGCCGCCGCCCGATGCCGTGCTTTCGTCCCTCCTCGAGCGAATCACCGTTGGGCGTACGAACGACCCATAATGGTGCCCTGCGCGGCTGTTAGAATCGGCCCCGTGCGCCAAGTCACATTTACTGTCAAATGCCTGCGGAAATTGTCGAACTTTTCCCTCGACAGTCGGTCTATTGCGACAGGCTGGTTGATGAGCCGGCTGGTTTGGGATCACCGATGAGCGTTGAAGAGAGTGACCTCAAACTGGTCGAAAAAGTCCAGCGCGGCGAGCGCGCGGCATTCGATTTGTTGGTCCTGCGATACCAGCACAAGGTGCTGAAGCTGATCATGCGATACGTACACGATGCAACCGAGGCTGAAGACATTGCGCAGGAGGCGTTCGTGAAAGCGTACCGTGCTCTGCAGTCGTTCCGCGGCGATAGCGCTTTCTATACCTGGCTGTATAGAATCGCCATCAACACGGCGAAGAACGCCCTCGTGGCGAACAAGCGCCGGCCGATGGACTACGATCTCGACTTGCAAGATCCGGAGCAATACGACCTGCATGCGCGTCTGGCGGAGTCCGAAACACCCGAAGGCTTGCTGCTCACGGACGAGATTCGCGACACCGTGAATCGAGCCATCGAGAACCTACCCGAGGATTTGCGAACCGCCATCGTGCTGCGGGAATTGGAAGGATTAAGTTACGAAGACATTGCGCAGACGATGGATTGCCCGGTCGGTACGGTACGCTCACGAATTTTTCGTGCGCGCGAGGCGATAGACAAGAAGCTACGACCCATTTTCGATGGCGGCCTTGGTCGGCCTGAGGACACATGAGCGAACAAATTCGTGAACAAGTCTCGGCATTTCTCGACGGCGAACTGCCCAATTCGGAAACCGAGCTGTTGCTGAAGCGGCTGACCCGCGACGCGGAATTGCGCGAGAGCTTCGGACGCTACGCCCTCATCGGCGAATCCTTGCGCGGCGGTGTCCCTACGACCTTGTCCCACGGTTTCACCGCGCGTGTGAATCGCGCCATCGACGGTGAACCGTTGGCCGCCAACTCGCAGCCGGCGCGGAGCCGAACTTCCGGGTGGTGGCGCCCGTTCGCAGGTGCTGCGGTGGCCGCCGGAGTTGCCGCGGTTGCCGTGGTAGCTCTACAACAGCGGGCGGTTGCTCCGACGATGCGGGCGGCGCTGCCGATGAGCGCTCAGAATGTGCTCGCTCAGAATGATGGCCGGGTCGCACAGGCGGGCGCTGCCAAGCCCCGGGAGGCGCTCTCGTATACGGTGCCCGCGGCCGTGCCGGATGCGCCGGCCGCCTTGCCGGCGGCGCGGTTGACCAATTACGTGTTCGCGCACAGCAAGTATTCCTCCGTGTTGGGGCAGAGCAATGTGCTGTCCAACCTGCTTTCCGATGCCGATGAACAGGAAGCAGCCCCCAAGGCTGCGTCGCGGGACGCGCGCGTCGCCCCGGCTCCATGACGAGAGCGCTGCGTAGCCGGGCCAACTGGCTCGTTCCCTGCGCCGTGGTCGGCGCCTTGCTCACTGCGCTGCCGCAGCGTTCACACGGTGCCGAAGACCCGCGCGAGTGGCTGGAGAAGATGAATCGCGCCCTGGCCACGCGCAACTACGACGGGACGTTCTTCCATTTGAGCGATGGCCGCGTGGAGACCATGCGCATCGTGCACCGGGTACGGGCCGGCCGCGTGACGGAACGGCTCCTTTCCTTGGATGGCTCGGGCCGGGAGTTCGTGCGGAACAACGATGAACTGACCTGTTATCTGCCCGATCAGCATACGGTGCTGGTCGAGCCGCGCCAGGACCGGGGCCCATTTTTGGGGTCGTTGCCGCAGTTCGGCGCCGATGTCAACGAGTTCTATCGCATCGAGGCGCTGCCCAATTCACATGTACTCGGCCGCGCTGCGCGGGTGATCGTCGTCAACCCGAAAGACCAGTTTCGCTTCGGCTATCGCCTGTGGCTGGACGAGAACACGGCAATGCCGTTGAAGACGCAGTTGTGCGACGCGCGCGGCCAGGTCATCGAGCAAATCTTGTTTGCCCGCTTGGATATGCCCGAGAACATTCCCGACAGCGAATTGACGCCGGCGGTACGAACGGACGGCATGCGCTGGGTGCGTCAGGGCCCATCGCATGATTCGGCGTCGCCGGCGCTGTCGGCTTATCGGGCCAGCGAATTGCCGCCCGGCTTTCGCCTGACGGTGTCGGGCGCGCAGACGCTGGGCGGCGCGACGGTACCGGCGAGTCACCTGGTCTACTCCGATGGCTTGGCGACGGTATCCGTATTCGTCGAAGCCAAGCCCGACGAGAAACTCAAGCCCGACGACAAGCCCAGCGCTGCTCCCGAGCCGCCGATGCAGGGACTGGCGCGGGTGGGGTCGGGGTTCGCCTTTTCAACCGTGGTACAAGGACATCAAGTGACCGCGGTGGGCGAAGTTCCGGCCCAGACCGTCGAATTCATTGCGCATTCGGTCAAGTCGTCCAGCGCCGGCGATCTACCCCCCCATTGAGATTCCTGCTGTATTCTCGTCCCGGCTGCGGGCTTTGCGAGGAGATGCTCGCGGAACTGGCCGCGCTGCCGGCAGCGAACGGCGTTCCCGTCGACGTCGTGGATGTGGATGGCGACTCGAATGCGCGCGTACGCTACGGTCACAAAATCCCCGTGCTGTTATTAGCCGGTGATTTGGTTTGCCATGGCCGTTTGGACGCTGAGGAGGTGCATAAGGCGCTCGCATGCCTGCGCCGACCGGTATAATGAGGAGTTTGCCCTCAGGAGCCTGTCTGAATACTTCACGTGAGCCGCGTTGGCTGGGAGAGGGAGCGGATGCAAGGCGCGCGGCGCGGGCCGTAGTGGTACTACGGGCGAGCCGCGCAACACCGCAGACGCCCCTCTCCCAGCCAACCCTTCGGGACCGGGCAGATTTCCCCTCATGCGGCGTTGTCGCCTCCTCATTGGGTATCGACCCAACAGCGTCGGCTCCGCCTTGCCTGAGGGGAAATCTGCCGCGGTCGCGGCCACGCGAAGTATTCAGACAGGCTCCCGGCTTCCGGTCCCGCCCCTAGATGAAGAATATCCGCAACTTTTCGATCATCGCTCACGTTGATCACGGCAAATCGACGTTGGCCGATCGATTCATTCAGGAATGCGGCGGTCTCGACGCTCGGGAAATGCAGGCGCAGGTGCTCGATTCCATGGATTTGGAGCGCGAGCGCGGCATTACCATCAAGGCCCAGAGCGTGACCCTCGGTTTCAAATCCGTCACCGGCGAGGTCTATCAGCTGAATTTCATCGATACCCCGGGACACGTGGATTTCTCCTACGAGGTCTCTCGTTCGCTCGCGGCGTGCGAGGGTGCGTTGCTGGTGGTGGACGCCGCCCAGGGCGTCGAGGCCCAAAGCGTGGCCAACTGTTATACGGCCCTCGAGCAGGGACTCGAGGTGCTGCCGGTCATCAATAAGATCGATCTGCCCTCGGCGGACCCCGCCAAGGTGATCCACGAAATCGAGGAAATCATCGGCATTCCCGCCGACGATGCGGCGCTGGTGAGCGCGAAGACCGGCCTCGGCGTTCAGGAACTGCTGGAACATCTGGTCAAGCGCATTCCGCCTCCGAAGGGCGACCCGGACGGCCCGCTTCAGGCGCTCATCATCGATTCATGGTTCGATAATTACGTCGGCGTCGTCTCATTGGTGCGGGTGATGAATGGTGCGCTGCGGTTGGGCGCGAAGATACGCGTCATGTCCACCGGCCGCAGCCATGTCATCGACAAATTAGGCCGTTTCACGCCGAAGCCCGTACCTCGCGAGTCGCTGTTGACCGGCGAGGTGGGCTTCGTCATTGCGGGCATCAAGGAAATCGATGGTGCCCCGGTTGGCGACACCATTACTCTGGACGGCAATCCGGCCAAAGCGCCCCTCGCCGGCTTCAAGCAAGTCCAGCCGCGTGTGTTCGCGGGGCTTTTCCCGGTCAGTTCGGACGACTACGAGCAGTTCCGCGATGCCCTCCAGAAGCTCAAACTGAACGACTCGGCGCTGCATTACGAGCCCGAAGTATCGACGGCGCTGGGGTTCGGCTTTCGCTGTGGGTTCTTGGGACTGCTGCACATGGACATCGTCCAGGAGCGGCTCGAGCGCGAGTACAACCTGAACCTCATCACCAGCGCGCCCACGGTGATCTACGAGGTGTTGCTCACCGACGGCACGGTAGCCAACGTCGACAACCCCACCAAGCTGCCGCCGCAGGATCGGATCTCGGAGCTGCGCGAACCCATCATCACCGCCAACATTTTGGTGCCGCCGGAGCATGTCGGCGCGGTGCTCACATTGTGCAGCGAAAAGCGCGGGGCGCAGAAAAAAATGCTGTTCCTCGGCAGCCAGGTGTCGCTGCAGTACCAATTGCCGCTCGCCGAAGTGGTGCTCGACTTCTTCGATCGTCTGAAGTCGGCGAGCCGCGGCTACGCTTCTTTCGACTACGAATTCAGCCACTTCCAGGCGGCGCCGCTGGTCAAACTGGACGTGCTCATCAACGGCGAACCCGTCGACGCGCTATCGCTCATCGTGCACCGGGATAACTCGTACGCGCGCGGCCGGGAGTTGGTCGACAAAATGCAGGAACTCATCCCGCGCCAGATGTTCGACATCGCGGTGCAGGCGGCGATCGGCGCTCACATCATCGCGCGCGCCAGCGTCAAAGCCATGCGCAAAAACGTGCTCGCCAAATGCTACGGCGGCGACATCACGCGCAAGCGCAAGCTGCTCGAAAAACAGAAGGCCGGCAAGAAGCGTATGAAGCAAGTCGGGCAGGTTGAAATCCCGCAAGAGGCTTTTCTGGCGGTGCTGCAAGTAGGCAAGAAGTCCAGCTGATTCTGCGCCCGCGCGCCCTTGTTTGGTGAGGATACATAATGTTGGGAGTCTTTCGTGAGTGACGGCGATACCCTGTTCATCGGTTTGTTGTGCGCCAGCTTGGCTTGCGTATTGGTAATTCTGGTCGACGGCTGGTTCCTGCGGCCGCAACGCGATCCAAGTGCCACCAGCGTCGAGGAGCCGTGGCTGCCGAAAGCGGCCGGCTATGCGCTGGTGGCGTTGGCCCTCGCCATGCTGTGGCGGCTGTTCCGTTATGAGGCGGTCGATTTCAGCTTGATGCTGGTGGTGGTGGGCGCGATGTCGGGCGTGATCTGGGCGCTGGATCGACTTTTCTTCGCGCGCCGCCGGAAGCTGGCTGCGGCCTCGGTCGGGACGCCGGCTGAACGGGTGCGTGAACCCATCGCCGTCGAATATGCCCGTTCGTTCTTCCCGGTCATTGTGTTGGTTTTGGTGATTCGATCGTTCTTGTTCGAACCGTTCCGCATCCCCTCGGATTCCATGATGCCGACGCTGTTCGACGGGGACTTCATCTTCGTGAGCAAGTACTCGTACGGGCTGCGGCTGCCGGTCGTCAATACGTTGGTGGTACCCACCGGTTCGCCGCAGCGCGGCGACGTGATCGTGTTCAGGCTGCCGCCCAACCCGAAGATCAACTACATCAAGCGCCTGGTCGGACTACCCGGCGACCGTATTCGGGTGGACGGGAAGAATCAGCTGTACGTCAACGACGTTCCGATGCGCCAGGAGCCGGGCCCGACCTACGCCGGACCGAAGCAGGACATGTGGAACTACGCGGGAGTGCCCACGGCAACCGAGACGCTGGGCCACAAGCGGCATCTCATCATGTTTGCCAACGGCGGCGTCAAAGAGGGGGAGTGGGTGGTCCCCGCGGGTCACTACTTCTTCATGGGCGATAACCGCAACAACAGCAAGGACAGTCGTTGGCTGGACGAACCCGATGCGCCGGGATTCGTTCCCGAGCAGAATTTGGTCGGTAAAGCCGTGCGAATTTGGCTTAATCTTGATACTCGTGACGGACCTCTCTGGCGGCGAATCGGGATTGCGATTCAATAAGAGGTCAATTAGGGAGGATTTTATGCGCTATCAACGTGGCATGACGTTCATCGGGCTGCTCTGCATTCTCGCGCTGGTCGGGGTCATCGGCTACGCCGGACTGCGCTTGGTGCCGCTCTACCTCAACTACATGAAGGTGGCGCGCAGCATGGATGCGACGGCGGGGGAATTCAAAAGCGACAACCCGGATCCCGGCGGCATGCGCCGTTCATTGGAAAAACATTGGCAGATCGAAGACATTTCGAGCGTCGATTCCAAGGACGTGGAAATCGTCAAAAACGAAGGCGGCGTCTCGCTGCACGTGGCCTATGACGATTTGGCTCCCTATATCTCGAATGTGTCGCTGGCGGTGCACTTCGACAAGACCGTGAAGGTGCAGTGATTCCCGAGTTCAAACCGGAGGAGATCTTAGCCTGGGTCGAAGCATCTTTCGGCTATGCATTTTTGCAGCCGGCGTTGTGCCACGCGGCGCTGACGCACCGTAGCGCGGGCGCCGATCACAACGAGCGGCTCGAATTCCTGGGCGATTCCATTCTCAATTGCAGCGTGGCGCTGCTGCTGTTCGACGCGCATCCTGAGGCGGACGAGGGGGTCCTTTCCAGGCTGCGAGCGACGTTGGTCAGCGGCGATACGTTGGCGCAGGTTGCGCAGCAGCTGGGTCTGGGGGAGCATTTGCGGCTCGGGCCGGGTGAACTGAAATCCGGCGGTTTTCGGCGGGCTTCGATTTTGGCGGATACCTTGGAGGCCATATTGGGCGCGATTTTTCTGGATTCGGGCTTCGACTCGGCGGCGGCGGTGGTCAAACGCATCATGGGCCCGCGCATGGCGACCCTGCCCGCGGCCGGCCTGCTGAAGGACCCTAAGACCCGTCTGCAGGAAGCGCTGCAGGCGCACGGGCTCGCTCTGCCTGTCTACACGCTGACCGCGGTCACCGGCGATGCGCATGCGCAATCGTTTACGGTGACGTGCGAGGTGCCGATCTTTGAGTTGGCGGCCGTGGGCGAGGGCGCCAGCCGGCGTCGCGCCGAGCAATTGGCGGCGACGAAAGCATTGGATCTTCTGCCATCCGAAATACAGCCGTCCGCATTGCGTAAATCGCCATGAGCGGGTCCGGATTTCGCGCAGGTCACGTCGCCATCGTCGGCCGCCCCAATGTGGGCAAGTCGACGCTGGTGAATGCCTTGGTGGGCCGCAAGGTAACCATCGTGACCGCCAAGCCGCAGACCACGCGTCATCGTATTTTGGGCGTCGTGACTCGGCCCGAGGCACAGCTGGTGCTGGTCGATACGCCGGGCCTGCATGAATCGACACGCCGCGTGATGAATCAGTATATGAACCGCGTCGCGATTTCCTCTTCGCAGGATGCGGATGTCATTCTATTCGTCATCGAGGCGATGCAATTCACGGACGAGGATTTGTGGGTTTGGGAACGAGTTCGCGGTCTCAAGCAGCCGCTCTTCCTGGTCATCAACAAAGTGGATCGCGTTTATCCCAAGGAGAAACTTCTGCCGTTTCTCGAGGACATGACGGAGCGCGTTCCGGCATCGGGGATCGTGCCGATCTCGGCGCTCGCATCCGACAATCTGGTCCGATTGGTCGATGTGGTGGGGTCGCGCCTGCCGCTGTCGCCGCCGCTGTTCGCGACCGACGTGCTGACCGATCGCGATGAGCCGTTTCACGCGGCGGAGGTGGTGCGCGAAAAGCTGACGCTCAAGCTGCGCGAAGAGCTGCCCTACGGCATCAACGTGCAAATCGAACGTTTCGCCGATGAGGATAACCGCATCATGATCAATGCGGTCATCTGGGTGGAGCGCGCCGGGCAAAAAGCCATCGTCATCGGCCAGGGCGGCGAACGGCTCAAGGAAATCGGACGGCTCGCGCGCATCGAACTCAACGATCTATGGCAGCGCTCGGTGCATCTCGAGCTGTGGGTGAAAGTCAAGGAAAACTGGGCGGACAGTGAAATGGCCCTGCGTCAATTCGGCTACGATAGCCTTTGACGCTCTGAGGCAATGAGGGTCGAGGCTATCAGAAATATCGGCAAATCCGGCTCCGGACGGGTATGGCTGGCACCGGCCTACGTGTTGCATCAATACGCCTACCGAGACACCAGCCGAATCGTCGAAGTGATAACCCGCGAATACGGACGGGTCACGTTGTTCGCACGCGGTGCGAACGGGCCGAAATCATCCCTGAGAGGCATGCTGCGGCCTTTTCAGCGGCTACTCCTCTCCTGGTCCGGGAGGACGGAGGCGTGCGCCCTGATGACCGCGGAGGTCGATGGCGCCCTCACGAACATGGGCAAGGAACGGCTCATGAGCGGCTTCTATTTGAACGAGCTGCTGCTGAAGCTGACCCATCGCTGGGATGCCCATCCCGAGATCTTCTGCTCCTATGCCTCGTGCGTGGAGGCGCTCTGCGCCGGCGCCGGCGAGGAAGCGGCGCTGCGACTTTTCGAGAAGCGCCTGCTGCACGACTTAGGGTACGGATTGGAGCTCAGTCAGACGGACCAAGGCTTGGCGGTACAGCCGGATCGATACTATCGCTTCGCCTTGGAGCGTGGTCCGCAACTGTGCGTGGCGGAGGCGCCCGGAGCGGTGTATGGCCAATCTTTGACCGATCTCGAGGCGGAGGCCTTCGCGGATGCGCGTTCGTTGCGGGATGCCAAACGCGTGCTGCGCGCGGCGATCGATGCCTGCCTCGACGGCCGTCCGCTCAAGTCGCGCGAGGTGATGTTGGCGCTGCGGCGCCAGAATCCTATGCAGGGTGCGCCGGCACGGCGGGAAGAATCATGAACGTCGCGGTAGCGGCCGGCATCGCGCTGGGCCTCAACATCGATCATGTGGCGACTTTGCGCCAGGCGCGCCGCGGCAAGTATCCCGATCCATTGCACGCCGCGCTGCTGGCGGAACAGTCCGGCGCGGACAGCATCACGCTGCACCTGCGCGAGGATCGGCGGCATATTCAGGACCGCGACGTCTTGACCCTGCGCGAGGCGCTGCAGACACGCATGAACCTGGAAATGGCGGTAACCGACGAGATGATAAGCTTCGCGCGGCGCGTGTTGCCGCATGATTGCTGCTTGGTGCCCGAATCGCGCCAGGAAATCACCACGGAAGGCGGCCTCGACGTTGCCGGACAAATGCAGCGGGTGGCTGCGGCCTCTACGGCGCTCGGCGCGGCGGGAATCCGGGTATCGTTGTTCATCGATCCCGATGCCATCCAGGTCGAGGCGGCGCAGCGGGCAGGTGCGCCGGTGGTCGAGCTGCATACCGGTACCTTTGCCAATGCCGGCGGCGCGGCCCGCGCCCGCGAGTTCGAGCGCCTGCGTGCGGCGGCGAGGCTGGCCGCGTCCTTGGGATTGACGGTCAACGCGGGTCATGGGCTCAACTATCACAATGTCGAACCCATCGCCGCGATGCCCGAAATCGTCGAACTCAACATCGGCCACGCCATCATCGCACGCGCGATTTTCGACGGATTGCCGAAGGCAGTGCGCGACATGAAGGATCTGATGCGCGCGGCGCGGCGATGAACTGAATGATATTCGGGATCGGAATCGACGTGCTCAAGGTGGATCGTATTGAGCGCGTGTTCAAGAAGCACGGCGAGCGCTTCGTCGGGCATCTATTGATGCCCGAGGAGCGCGCTCAGCTGCAGCGTACCGCCCGGCCGGTGCGATTCCTGGCGATGCGATTTGCCGCGAAAGAGGCGATCGTGAAGGGCATGGGCACGGGCTTTGCGCATGGAGTATGGATACGCGACGTCGGCATCGTGCAGAATTCCTGGGGCAAGCCTGAGGTGGTGTACTCCGAACGCGGTGCAAAAGTGCGCGATGGCCTCGGCATCGGCGAAGGGCATGTCACCCTCACGGACGAGGCGGGTCTGGTCGTGGCGGTCGCGATCTTGATGCGCCGTCCTGCGGCGAACGGCCCCGCATGAACACTCTGGTATTCGACATCGAAACCGTGCCGGATACCGACCTGGGCCGCCGTCTGTACGGTCTCAAGGATCTATCCGACAAACAAGTCGCACAGATCATGTTCACCAAGCGCCGTCAGGAGACCGGCAACGAGTTCCTGTCGCATGAACAGCATCGTGTGGTTGCAATCTCCGTGGTGATGCGATCCCGAGAGTCGTTGAAAGTGTGGAGCCTGGGGGAAGAGGGCTCGACCGAAAAGGATTTGATCGAGCGGTTTTTCGACGGCCTCGACAAGTTCACCCCGGATCTTGTGTCGTGGAACGGTGCCGGGTTCGATCTACCGGTACTGCATTACCGGAGTCTTCTGCATAGCGTGACCGCAGCGCGCTACTGGGAAACCGGCGACGGCGACAGTAGTTTCCGGTACAGCAATTACCTGAGCCGATTTCATTGGCGGCATATGGATTTGATGGACGTATTATCCGGATTCCAGGGCCGCGGACGGGCAAGTCTGGACGACGTCGCGACGCTCCTGGGTCTACCCGGCAAAGTCGGCATGCATGGTTCGCAGGTTTGGGAGGTGTACTTGGAGGGCGGTCTCGCGCGTATCCGGGATTATTGCGAGACCGATGTATTGAATACCTATCTGGTGTATTTGCGTTTCCAGCTGCTGCGCGGCCATTTGAATTCCGCGGAGCACGCCGGAGAAGTCGCACGGGTACGAAAATTGCTGCATGAGTCGGCCGCGGCGCATTTCAAAGAATTCGCTGCCGCGTGGCCGGCGACTTGAAGCTCGGCGACGTGCAAGAGGCAGTGGTCGTGGATCTCGCGCATGATGGCCGGGGCATCGCGCGCGTCGACGGCAAGGCCGTTTTCATCGAGGGTGCGTTGCCGGGCGAGCGCGTAACCTTTCGCGTGTTCAAGCGGCGCCGGCAATTGGACGAAGCGGGTTTGGTCGAGGTGCTCTCGGCATCGCCGGACCGGGTGGTTCCCAAATGCGCGCATTTTGGGATCTGCGGGGGATGTTCATTGCAGCATCTGGCGCCGACGGCGCAGTTGGCGGCCAAAGAGCGGCAATTGCTCGACAACCTCGAGCGTATCGGCCGGGTCCGGCCGGAACGCGTGTTTGCGCCCCTGCGCGGTCCAGAGTGGGCCTATCGGCGGCGCGCCCGCCTTGGCGTCAAGTACGTTCACAAAAAAGGGCGGGTGCTCGCGGGATTTCGTGAGCGGAACAAGCCCTATGTCGCGGACATACGCCGCTGCGAGGTGCTCCTCGAGCGGTTCGCGAGCCTGCCGGAGGACCTGGCCGCGCTGGTGGAGACCTTGTCGCTGCGCGACAAAATCCCGCAGGTCGAGGTGGCCGGGGGTGATGAGGCGGCCGCCGGCGATGGAGCGGCGGCGGGCGGTGGGGCGGCCGGCCATCCGACGGCGGCGCTGGTGTTTCGGGTCATGGCGACGCCCGAACCGGATGATCTTCGCAAGCTCGAGGCATTCGGCAAGCAGCATGCCGTCCAGATCTATCTGCAGAGCGGCGGGGTCGAGAGCGTCAGACCTCTGCGCGACGGGTATCCACCCCTCAGTTATTCGGTGGATGCAAATCGCGTTACCCTCGAGTTCGGACCGCTCGACTTCATTCAAGTCAACCGTGAGATCAATGGTTCCATGGTTGCGGCGGCCGTGGAACTCCTCCAACCCACCCCGGACGACGTGGTCCTCGACCTGTTTTGCGGGCTCGGCAATTTCACGTTGAGCCTGGCGGCTCGCGCCGCAAGGGTGGTGGGGGTAGAGGGTGATGCGGCATTGGTGGCGAAGGCCCGGGCCAATGCCCTGCGCAACGGCCGGCAAAACGCGGGATTCTACGTGGATAATCTGTTTGAGCCTTCCCGCGTCGGCTCATGGGCCCAAAATCCCTATGATTTGGTGCTTTTAGACCCTCCCCGGGCCGGTGCGTCTGAAATCTTGGAACGTATGCCACATTGGCGGCCGCGCCGCCTCGTGTATATTTCTTGCCATCCAGGGAGTTTGGCGCGAGATGCTGGGATCTTGGTAGAGGACCAGGGCTACGGACTGACCGGCGCAGGGGTGATGGATATGTTTCCGCATACGACGCACGTCGAATCGATCGCGGTGTTCGAGAGAGGCGCATGAGCCTGGGGCCGCTCATGGTCGATATTGCGGGAACCGAATTGACTCCCGAAGACCTCGAGGTATTGGGACACCCCTTGGTGGGCAGCGTCCTCCTGTTCACCCGCAACTACCGCGAACCGCAACAGCTTGCCGCTCTGACCGCGGCGATCCGGGCAGTGCGCTCACCGCACCTGATGATCGCCGTCGACCAGGAAGGCGGTCGCGTGCAGCGCTTTCGGGAGGGCTTCACGAAGCTGCCGGCCTCGCGCTCGTTGGGTCGACGTTTCGATGAGGACCGCCGCGATGGCTTGAATCTCACCCGCTCCGTCGGCTGGCTCATGGCGAGCGAGCTTCGCAGCGCCGGTGTCGACTTCAGTTTCGCTCCCTGCGTCGATCTGGATTACGGCGTCAGCGAGATCATCGGCGATCGTTCATTTCATCGAAACCCGGAGACCGTTGCGGCACTGGCGGCGGCGTACATGCTGGGCATGCGTGACGCCGGCATGGCGGCGATCGGCAAACACTTCCCCGGTCACGGCGCAGTCATCGCCGACTCGCACGTGGCTCTGCCGGTGGACCGGCGCGAGTTCGTCGATATGGAAGGCGACGTACGGCCGTACCGGCTGCTCATCGAAAATAACCTGGCAGGCGTCATGGCTTCCCATGTCGTGTATGCCGCAGTCGATGCCTTGCCGGCCAGTCTGTCGCGCCGCTGGATCACGGATATCTTGCGTGGCGAGATGGGTTTTCATGGATGCGTATTTACCGACGATCTCTCCATGGCGGGTGCCGCCGCATTCGGCGACGTGGTGGAGCGCGTGCGCCTCAGCTTGTTGGCGGGCTGCGACGTGCTGCTCATCTGCAACGATCGGCCGGCGGTGTCGACAGTGCTGGACAATTTCAAATCCGAGGCCGCATCGCCGGCCTCGCAGGCGCGGCTGGTACGCATGCGGGCTCGCGGCGAGCCGCCTGCGGGACTTGCCGCCGACCCGCGTTGGCTGGAGACGGCGCAGCGCATCGTGAATCTTTCATCCGCGCCGCCGCTCGTACTGACAGAGGGACAGTCATGACGGGCTTGGACGTGGAAATGTATCGTCGCTTGCTGGAGAGCTCTCCCGAGGGTGTGGTACTGGTCGACGCTCAAAAGCCAGAGCACCCGGTCGTGTATGTGAATCCGGGATTCGAAGCGTTGACCGGCTATTCTGCCGCCGACCTCATCGGCAAGAATCTACGCCTATTGCAGGCGGACGACCGCGATCAGGACGCTCGTCATCGCCTGCGCGAGGCGCTTAGGCTAGGCGAGTCATGCCGCGCTTTGCTGCGCAATTACCGCAAGGACGGCACGGTATTTTGGAACGAAATGACGGTAGTGCCGCTGCGCGACGCCCAGGGTGGTATCACGCATTTTGCCGGGCATCACCGCGATGCGGGCGAACGGCTGCGCATCGACCCCAAGCTGTCGAGGGATTCGTTGAGCGGCGCCCATCAACCCACATCGGTCGCCATCCGCGACGATCGCTTGACCGGCTTGTTCACGCTGCCGTATCTCGAGGAACTGTTGAAACGCGATTGGGGGATCGCACAGCGGGAGGGCCGCAGCATCGCGGTCTTCGCCATCGACATCGATGCACTGGATTTGTACAACACCACCTTCGGACGTGCCGCGGGCGACTCGGCCATTCGGCGCGTCTCCCATTGCCTGGCCGGATGCCTGCGCCGCTCGAGCGATGTCACCGCGCGCATCGACGGCGGCAGCCTCATGGCGTTCGCACCCGGGCTGTCGAACGAACAGGCGCTGCGGCTGGGGCAAACGATGGCTGAGCGGGTGCGGGAATTGCGGATCCATCATCCTCGCTCTGCCGTGCTGCGCTATGTGAGTGTGAGCGTCGGCGTCAGTGCCGTGGTTCCCGGTACGAAGGACGACCCGTCGATGCTGATCGAAAAATCGCAGCGGCACTTGAAGCTCGCGAAGCAATCGGGCCGCAATCAGGCGGCCTAGTAACTGCCGTGCATTTCACCCGGGCCATCGTCCGTCCGCCGGGCCGTAACTTTGCGTCCGGCCTGACGAGCGCTGCCGACGGGCGTATTGCCTATCTCGGCGACGGAGTCTGGGTAGGCTGCCGCGAAATCGAGCGCGAGCTGAAAGCGCTCGGCGGTTTCGACATTCGCGAACTGATTTCCGTGGCCGCAACGGAAAGCTACGCAGCGAATTGCGTACGCGTGAACGAGTCGGTGCCGGTACCCGCGGGGTATCCGCGCATCACGCAGGCGCTCGATCTCAAGGGGCTGCACCCATTGCCCCTGGAAATGTCCGAGTTCAAGAAAATGGACGGCGGCCTGTCCTGCCTGTCGCTTCGGTTCTGACGAGGCGCGGTGTCCTACGCCTTGGCTGCCTGATCGCCGCTGCCCGGGCGGCTCATCCCGCAGCGCCGAGTTTCCACTGCGTGAGAAACTCCGTGACCGCGCCCGAATTCATGTGCCGCATGTCTTCGAATTCACCGGTCTTCTGGCTGTAAATGAGTTTGCCATCGGTGTCGAGCACGGCAAGGGCGGGAACACCCTTTTTGAGCGGGATTTGGCAGCGCTCGACAATATCGAGATTCTGATCCATCCGGCCGATGTTGACGTGAACCAGCACGAAGTTGGTCTCGAGAAGGGGTTGGTTGGCGGCGTCGTGGAAGTAAAGGTCGAGCACATGGCAGTCCGGACACCAATTGCCGCCGAAGTCGACGATGATGCGCCGATGCGTTGCGGCGGCGCTTTGCAGCGCGGCGGCGAGATCGTTTTTGGCCTGTTCCGGGCCTGGGTAAATATCGCGCGCAGCCGCGAGGTCCGGCATTTGAAGCGCGATCGCCAGGAATGCGACGGCCAATAATCGTTTAGGTGCACGCATGAGCCGGACTATCGCTCAAAATGGGCCCCTAGTCGACCCTGTCAGCATGCGCCTACGACTGATTACGAGGGTGACTCTCGTCGAGAGCGTCCTGTGTCGATATATTGGTAAATACACCCCCAGCAAACGGACCAACGGAGAGAGCTATGGCCGATCGAATCGACGCCATTCTGCGGAAAAAATCCGATCGCGGCGCATACCCGGCCATGCCCTCCATGCGGGCCGAGTTGCCCCGAGTTAAGCCCGTGACCGCTCCTGATTCCAAGAGCCCGGTATCCGGCAGAAGAAATTCACGGGTTCGACGCCTCGATTTGCGAGGATCCGCGAACAAGTGACATGTATCACCACCAAAACCCATAGGAGTTTCAATGGCATCCGTAGCTGTTTCATCCGCACCGATTGCGCTACCGCCGCTTCCCTGGCCTGAGAACGCGCTTGATCCGGTAATTTCCACCAACACGATCAGCTTTCATTACGGCAAGCATCACAAGACCTATGTCGATACCGTGAACAAGATGATCGCCGAAACGGAATTCGCCGATCTGCCCCTCGAGAAGATCGTGAGGGCGACCGCGGGCAAGGCCGACAAATCCGGTATTTTCAATAACGCGGCGCAGGCCTGGAATCATACGTTCTATTGGAACAGCCTGCGCGCCAAGGGCGGCGGTGAGCCGCCTTCGGTCCTGAAACACAAGATCGAAGAGGCGTTCGGCAGCGTCGATGCGTGCAAGAAGGAATTGTCCGCCGCCGCGGTCTCGCAGTTCGGAAGCGGCTGGGCATGGCTTGTGCTGGACAGTAGTAGCGGCAAGCTCAAGGTGGTCAAGACCGCCAACGCGGAGACGCCAATCACCCAAGGGTCGAAGCCTCTGGTGACTATCGATGTTTGGGAGCACGCCTACTACCTCGACTACCAGAACAAGCGTGCGGACCACGTGAATGCCGTGCTGGACAAGCTGATTAATTGGGAATTTGCCGCGAAAAATCTTGCCTAAGCCGGTTCCGCTACACGCTTACGGATGAGCCCCGCAGCCCGCGCGCGATCATTGCGCGCGGGCCGCGGATCCTTGGCGGTCGTTACAGTTGTCGGAATTCGTGCCGTCGCATCGGCATGGCCACCTACAGATATATCCGCCCGCGCGGCCTATGGTTTGGCATTACCAATAAATCAAAGGCTGGGCTCATGAAATTGATAAAGCGTGTGGCGGCCGTGTGCGCCGTATTGTCGCTGTCGTTTGGGTTGGCGTACGCCGCCAGCAGCTACGCGGAGACGATCGCCCTTTTCAAAAACGCGGGCGAGAGTGCAAAATTTTTCAACAGGAGTCACGCGTACGCCGTATTCCCGACCATTGGCGAGGGTGCGCTGGGTGTAGGCGGTGCACGAGGCAAGGGTCGTGTCTACGTTCGTGGAAAATGGGTGGGCAATGTGACCATGACGCAGCTGAGCGTTGGCCTGCAGGCGGGTGGGAAGGCATTCAGTCAAATAATCTTCTTCGAGGATAAGCGAGCGCTGGACGAATTCGAATCCGGCTCGTTCGAGTTTGGAGCGGATGCCAGTGTAGTGGCCGTGACCGCCGGCGCTTCGGCTAGTACCGGCACCACGGGTCCGGACGCCGGCGTCAGTGCGGGAAAGAAGGACGCCACCACGCGCGGGGAATACAAGAAGGGGGTGGCGACATTCACGATTGCGAAGGGCGGGCTGATGGGCCAAATGTCGGTTGCCGGCCAGAAATTTTCGTACACGCCGCGCGGCGCGAGTTGAGCGATTTCACCGCAAGCGGGACGTGGTGAGCGACGCGGCCGGTGTGGGACGATGCTGGCACCGCGAGCGATTCGTCGCCTACAGACGCGGATTGAGAACTCAAGGATCATGGGCGTCAGTACTGTGTACCTGAAGGAGTAACAATGAAGAAATTAATTTTGACAGGTCTGGTTGCGGCTGGCGCGTTCTATTTACCGATTGCAATGGCCGATGACTATAGCAAGGCCGACTCAGATGCGGACAGATCGCACCCTGCGGCTTTCGTGAAAGATTCCGTCATTACCGCCAAAGTGAAGTCGAAGCTTGCCGCAAAGCACATGTCCACCTTGACCAACGTCAAAGTCGACACCGACAATCAAGGCGTCGTGTGGCTCAGCGGTAAAGCACCGACAAAGGATGCCAGCGACCTCGCGGCGATGATTGCCAAGGACACCGAGGGCGTTACATCGGTCCACAATAAAATCACCGTTGCCGAGTAGCTTAAGCGCTGAAGCTTTTAGCGCTGAGTTTTATCGAGTAAAGCAGATTAAACGCCCCGGACCTCCGGGGCGTTTTCGTTCATGCCGGCTCCTTAATGAAGACCAGCAGCCGATTGTATGCCGGCAGGTCGTGATCGGCAGCAAGCTTCAGGCCGAATCCTGCCGCAAGCGCCGTCACCGAGTGGATCTCGCGTATCCCGGACTGCGGGTCACGCTCCTGCAGGATTCGGTCGAATTCGAGATTACTGGGAGAGGTGTAGCTGCCGTCGTAACGAAACGGCCCGTAAATGCAGAGTACGCCGCTGGGTGCCAATGTTGCGCCAATGCCTTGAAACATGGCGGTTACTTCAGGCCACGACATGATGTGGAGAGTATTGGCTGTGAACATGGCGTCGACGAGGCGCCGCGGCCAAATCGGCTGACGTACCTCGAGTACGGTGGGCTGGCGCAGATTGCTGCCGCCCTCGGCTTGGATGCGCGCCCCCAGGTCCGGCAGGAAACCCAGGCGCTCGGTTGGGTGCCAGGTGAGATGGGGAAGATGCGCCGCAAAATACACCGCATGTTGACCCGTGCCGCTGCCAATCTCCAAGACGTGAGACCGGTCCGCGAAATACCCGCGCAAAACCTCGAGGATGGGCCCCTTATTGCGCTCACAAGCTTCAGAGAACGGCAACATGCGCCACCTCATTGGGTCTGGATCGCTCATTGTAGCAAGGCCTACGCGCATCGGTAGAAGCTGGAAAGGGGGCGAAATTGTTACTCATTGGACGCGGCTTTCGATAAAGTGTCGGCCCGGAGTTGGTTGACGTAAGGAGATTTGAGATGTCGATTTCCCTGTACGATATTTCCATTCCCGCGTTGAGCCGCGGCTTGAGTAATTTGTCCTCGATTCTGGACAAGGCTGCCGCGCACGCCGCCGCCAAGAAGTACGATTCCGCGGTACTTTCGCAGCTGCGCTTGTATCCGGACATGCATCCGTTGGTTCGTCAAGTGCAGATCGCCTGCGATACCGCCAAGGGCGCAGCCGCACGCCTCGCAAGCGTCGAGGTCCCGAAGCATGAAGACACGGAAACGACCCTGGACGAGCTCAAACAGCGTATTGCGAAGACGCTCGATTTTCTCAAGACCGTGCGCGCCGATCAAGTCAATAGCGCCGAGAGCCGCACCATCGAAATCAAGTTTCCCAATGGTGCTTGGAAGTTCACGGCTATTGCCTACCTCACGGATTTCGTGCTGCCGAATTTCTACTTCCATGAAAGCATGGTGTACGCGTTGCTGCGCAAGAGCGGCGTGGAAATAGGCAAAGGCGATTTTCTGGGCTCGATTCAATAGTTGCCGGCGGGTTGTCGCCCGCCGGGCCGCCCGGCGGGACTCAAGCCAAGAGTTCGACCAACATCTCGATTCGCGTGAAGAGATTCTCTTCGGTGCGCGCGTCGTGCGTGAAGCGGAGCTTGAGCGGGCCGTCGAGGCGGTAGTCCTTGGACTTACCCTGCACCAATTTCAAGACCCGTTGCGAGTCGATCTTATTCTGTTCCTCGAAAACGATGTAGCCGCCGGTGGCGCCCGCATCTATTTTTCGGATGCCCAGATCTCCCGCGCGAAGTTTGATCTGCGCGGAACGGAACAGCGACTGAGCGTATTGCGGCATCGGGCCGAACCGATCGATCATTTCGGCCTTGAGATCGTCGAGTTCCGCGCGCGTCTGCGTGCTCGCGATGCGCTTGTACAGGACCAGGCGCAGATGCACATCCGGCACGTAGTCCTCCGGGATCAAGGCCGGTAGATGCAATTCGACTTCGGTGCCCGAGTGCATGGGCTTTTCAAGATCGGCCTGCTTGCCCGATTTCAGTCCGGCCACGGCGCGCTCCAATAGCTCCATGTAGAGGTTATAGCCTATCTCTTCGATTTGGCCGCTCTGCTCGTCCCCCAGTAATTCGCCGGCGCCGCGAATCTCGAGATCGTGGGTGGCGAGCGTGAAGCCGGCGCCGAGTTCTTCGAGCGACTCCAGCGCTTCCAGCCGCTTGACCGCATCCGCCGTCATCGCTTTACGCGGCGGTGTAATCAAATAGGCATAGGCTCGATGGTGCGAACGGCCGACGCGGCCGCGCAATTGATGGATCTGAGCGAGGCCGAACCGATCGGCGCGATCGATGATGATGGTATTGGCCGTGGGCACGTCGATACCGCTCTCGATGATGGTGGTGCACACCAACACGTTGAAGCGGCGATGGTAGAAATCCAGCATGAGCTGCTCCAACTCACGTTCGCGCATTTGTCCGTGGCCCACCGCGACATTCGCTTCGGGCACGAGTTCGCGAATGGCTTGCGCAGTCTTTTCAATGGTCTCGATGGTGTTGTGGACGAAGTAAATTTGGCCGCCGCGACGAATCTCGCGCATGGCCGCTTCCCGTACCACGGTTTCATTCCATTCCAGGACGAACGTCTTGACGGCGAGACGCTCGGCCGGCGGGGTCGTGATGAGGGACAGATCGCGTAGTCCCCCCATCGCCATGTTCAGGGTTCGCGGAATCGGGGTCGCCGTCAGCGTGAGCACATCGACTTCCGTGCGCAGGGCCTTGAGCTTCTCCTTGTCGCGCACGCCGAAGCGGTGTTCTTCGTCTATCACGACAAGACCCAAATCCTTGAATCGAACCTTTCCCTGAAGCAGGCGCTGGGTAGCGATCACGATGTCGACCGAGCCCGACGCCACGCCCGCGATCACGGCTTCCGCTTCTTTGTTGGTACGGAACCGCGACAGGCTTTCGACGCGAATCGGCCAATCTGCGAATCGATCGGTGAACGTCGTGAAATGCTGTTGAGCGAGCAGGGTGGTCGGCACCAAGATGGCTACTTGCTTGCCGGCTTGTACGGCGACGAATGCGGCGCGGAGCGCGACTTCCGTCTTGCCGAATCCGACATCGCCGCAAATCACCCGGTCCATCGGTTTGTCCGACTTGAGATCGCTCAATACCTGTTCGATGGCCGAAGCCTGATCGGCGGTTTCCTCGAAGCGAAATCCGGCTTGAAATGCACGATATTCGCCCTCTCCCGACGCCATTCGCATGCCTTCCCGCGCCGCACGCCGAGAGTAGAGATCCAACAGTTCGGCGGCCACATCGCGGATGCGTTGCGCCGCTTTGCGCCGCGCCTTCTGCCACTGCTCGCCGCCCAGTTTGTGCAGCGGTGCGGTCTCCGCCGGCGCACCGGTGTAGCGCGAGACGAGGTACAGCGCTTGCACCGGCACATACAGCTTGTCGCCGTCGGCGTACTCGATCACGAGAAATTCCCCGGTGTACCCGGCGACGTCCATGGTCTGCAATCCGACATAGCGCCCGACGCCGTAGGATTCATGGACGACGGGCGCGCCTATGCGCAGATCCGAAAGCTCCTTGAGTATCTTGGCGGGGTCGCGCTCGGCACGCCGCCGGCGTCGCTCCTGCCGCGCACGATCGCCGAACAACTGCGATTCGGTGAGAATCTCCAAGGGCGGCGATTCGAGCCGCAGGCCCGACACCGCGGGGGACACGGTGATGCCCAGCTTCTGATCGCCGGCGATGAAGCTCGCGAAATTCTCGAATACTTTCGCTTGAATGCCGCGGCCGCGCAGCAAGTCGAGCAGCAGCTCGCGGCGTCCCGCCGATTCCGCCGCGAGCAAGACTCGCGGGTGGCCTGCAGCAAGGTAGGCTTCGAGCTCCGCCGCGGGGGTTTCGGCGCGCGGGTCGATGCGGACCGACGCCGGCGCTGCACTCGCGAAATTCTGAACGCGGCCGGGGGTTTCGGGCGGCCATTCGAAGCTGCGCAATTCTATCCGCTGCCATGCCGCGAACTCGGTGCGGAAGTCCGTCGGCGCCAAGTACAGTTCCGAGGGGTCCAAGATCGGCCGATGCCGGTCATGACGCAATTGCTCATGCCGCAGGCCTATGCCGTTCCAAAGAGCGTCGACCGTCGCAACGGCTTCGTTCATGTCGACCAGCACGGCGGCCGGCGGCAGGTATTCGAATAAATGCGAGGTGCGGTCGAAGAACAGCGGCAGAAAGAATTCGAGGCCGCCCGGCGCTTGACCCGCACTGACGTCGCGATAAACGGCTTGCTCCGTGAGATCGCCGCTGAAGCGCAGGCGATAGCGGCGGCGGAACTCGCGCACCGCATCCGGATTGAGCGGCGTTTCGCGCGCGGGCAGCAACTGAATCCGCTCCAATTTATCGCCCGAACGCTGGCTGTCCGGATCGAAATGCCGGATGGTCTCGACATCGCGGTCCAGCATGTCGATGCGGTACGGATTGTCCGAGCCCATGGGGAAGACGTCGAGCAGGGAACCGCGTACCGCAAACTCGCCGTGCGCGACCACCTGAGTCACCGCGGCGTACCCCGCCATCGTCAACCGTGCCCGCAATGCATCGAGGTCGAGCGCCTCGCCCACGTGCACCTTGAGAGAGTGGGCCTCGACGTAGCTGCGCGGTGCCAGCCTCTGCAGCAGGGTGTCGACGGCCACCAACCAGATCCCTCTTCGGGCGCGCGGCAGCTCTGCCAAGGTCGCGAGCCGTGCAGAGGTGATATCGGGGTGCGCGGAGAAGCTGTCGTACGGCAGCGTCTCCAGATCCGGGAAGACTCTCACCGGCAGTCCTTCCCGCATGAAAAAAGCAATCTCGTCGCTAAGCGATTCGGCGTCGCGTGAATTCTGGGTAATGACGAGCAGCGGGCCCGCTGCCTTCGCCGCGGCTTCCGCAAGAATCAGGGCCGGGGCGGCTCCGTAAAGCTTACCCCATTTGATGCGTGGGGAATCGGCGTTGGGAAGGCCAGGATCAGTTAGGGGCATTTCTTCGAGAATTTCAACACAAAAACACGCCCGCCGCGGCCAAAGCCGCGGTGAGCATGGATTCTAGAGAGGAGGGATGTTACGCGATTCGTTTCAAGAATTCGCTACCACGCTGTGAATTACGTGTTCGTGCTCAAAATAGACCACGAATCCCGGATATTCCCAACGCGAAATCGGCGGCTTGCCGACTGCCGGTACTTTGGTGACCGGAACGCCGAATTTCGTCGATACCTGGCTCATGGTCATACCGCGCGTCGGCGTGGCCATGTCCGATTCCTTGACAGCAATGCCGTTGTCCACCGCAATGGTCTCGGCCCAGCCGGACTCTGCGATGCCGGTGAATCCAGCGAGCCCCGCGGCGAGGACTGCGGCAACCAGCAGGTTTCGCGTCATGGCGCACCTCATTTGTTAGCTATAGGATTGCAGTATTGCAATTTGAATTATAACACTGCCCCCCGGCTGCAATAGGTGACCGATTTAACACTCTGATTATGTTGCTTTTTATCGAAAGTACTAATGTTGGACCCGCGGCCGGACGGGCTGTGGTTTAATCGCCGCGCATGTTCCAGCCCGTTCCAGTCTTCGTGGGCCTGCGCTACTCGCTGGCCCGTGAGCATAGCTTTTTCGTCTCTTTCATCACCTGGGTGTCGCTGCTCGGAGTCGCGCTGGGCGTGGCGATTTTGATCGTGGTGCTATCCGTCATGAACGGCCTCGGGTCGGAACTTCGCGATCGACTGCTCAGCCTGTCGGCACACGCCACTTTGAACGCCGGTGGAGCGGCCATCCCGGACTGGCGGCAGCGAATCCAACAATTGGACGGTGCGCCGGAACTGGTCGGCGCCGCCCCCTATCTCGACACCGACGCGATGCTGAGTCGACAGCCTGCAATGAGCGGCGCCATTCTCCGGGGTATCGACCCACGGCTGGAGACGCAGGTGTCGACGGTTGCGGATTCCATGCGCGAGGGCAAACTCAGCGATCTGGAGCCGGGCCAGAACCGAATCATCCTGGGCCGAATGCTTGCCTATCAGCTCGAGGTTGGGGTGGGGGACACCGTGACGGTGATGACGCCCGGAGGCGAGGCGGCCGGCACCGCCCATGGCGGCATGGTGCCGAGCTTGCGGGAGTTCTACGTCTCGGGGATTTTCGAGATTGGATTGCAGGAGCATGACAGCGCGTTGGCCCTCATCAACCTAGCGGACGCCGAGACTCTGCGCGGACTCTCCGGACCCACGGGAATTCGGCTCAAGTTCGCCGACGTGCTGCAAGCCCCCGTACTGGCGCGGGCCGCTGCCGCGCGGCTCAAGCCCGGACTGGCGCTGCGTGATTGGACGCAGGAGAACGAAGCGTACTTTCGCGCCATACGCATCGAAAAGACCATGATGGCGTTGATACTGATGCTGATCGTTGCCGTAGCCGTCTTCAACATCGCGGCCACACTGGTCATGGTCGTCAGCGATAAGCGCACGGATATCGCCATTCTTCGCACCCTCGGCATGAGTCCGCGCGGCGTGCTGGCGGTATTCATGACGCAGGGGGTGCTCATTGGCTGGATCGGCACCGCCATCGGCGTCACCCTCGGTCTCGCCATCGCCCTGCATGTGCCCTACCTGGAACAAGCGCTCGATCTTCACATCATGGATCCGGATGTGTACTACATCTCGACGATTCCGAGTGAAACACGCCCCGGCGACGTCATCAGCATCGCGCTGTGCGCGTTGGTTCTGACTTTCGTCGCCACCATTTATCCGGCACTGCAGGCCGCCAAGACACAGCCCGCAGAGGCACTGCGCTACGAATGATGCATTACTGGTACGAGGGATTCTTGGGATTGCGATACCTGCGCGCTTCGCCGCGACGGGGATCCGTCTCGTTGATCGCAGGCATCGCGACGATCGGGCTCGCGCTCGGCGTCGCGGTGCTCATCGTCGTCCTGTCGGTCATGAACGGCTTCGAAGAAGAACTGCGAACCAGGATACTGAGTCTCACCGCGCATGCCACGATTTCCGGCCTCGAAGGCCGGATTTCGAACTGGCGGCCGCAGCAAGAAAAACTGGCGCAGTTTCCCGGGGTAGTGGCGGCCGCACCCTATATCGAAGAGCAAGGCATGGTGACCCACGGCAACAAGTCCGCCGGGATTCTGCTTCGCGGGGTGCTACCCGATGCGGAACGTAAAGTGGCGGACCTGGGGCCGCACTTGACAGGCGGCCGGTTGAGCGATCTGGTTGCGGGCCGGTATCGAGTGATACTGGGTAAGGATCTGGCCGAGGAGATCGGCGCCAAGATCGGCGATCGTGTGGTCGTGATCGTGGCGCAGGGCGACGTCACGCCGGTCGGCGTCATGCCGCGCATGCGAGCGTTCGAGGTAGTCGGAATCATCGCCGTCGGCATGTACGAGTACGATCGCCGCATCGCGCTGTTCGCCATGCCGGACGTCGCAAAACTGCTGCGCATGGGCGACGATATCACCGGAATCCGGCTGAATGTCGCGAACATGTACGCCGCGCCGCGGGTGGTGCGCGCTGCCGCCGTGGCGCTCGGCGGCAGCTACCTGGTCGAGGATTGGACTACGCAGCACGCGAATTTCTTTCGCTCCATCGAAATTACCAAGCGGATTCTATTCATCATGCTGTCGGCGGTCGTCGCCGTTGCCGCATTCAATATCGTGTCCACCATGGTGATGGTGGTTAAATCCAAGCGGCGGGATATCGCCATATTGCGAACGTTCGGCTCTTCGCCGCGCAGCGTGCTGTCGATTTTCATCGTCCAAGGAAGTCTCATCGGCATGCTCGGCATCGCCTTCGGGGTGATCTTGGGCTGGACTGTAGCGATCAACTTGCAGACATTGGTGCACGGTCTGGAAGATGTGGTCGGCTTCAAATTCCTGGATGCGCGCGTTTATTTCATGAGCGATCTGCCGGCGCATGTGCGGCTTTCGGACGTCGTGAAAATCTGTGCATTCGCCTTCGTTCTGGCGTGCATCTCGACGCTTTACCCCGCCTGGCGCGCAGCACGTCTGCTGCCCGCCGAATCCCTGCGCAATGATTGAGGAACGCACCAACATGAATGACCCCGCCGACAAAGTGCTCGAGGGCTCAGGCCTCGTCAAGGAGTTCATTCAGGGCGGGGTAACTCTGCAAGTATTGAGCGGCGCCTGCATCACCGTTCGGGCGGGCGAACGCATTGCCATCGTGGGCGCGTCCGGTTCCGGCAAGACCACGCTGCTGCAATTGCTCGGCGGTTTGGATTTGCCGACGCGCGGCACGGTGGAGATCGCGGGCTCCGCGATGAATCAGTTGAACGATATGGAACGCGGCCGCCTGCGAAATCGGGCCGTGGGCTTCGTCTATCAGTTCCATCACTTGTTGCCCGAATTCACCGCGCTTGAAAACGTCGCGATGCCCTTGCTGGTCAGGCGCACCAATCCCGCGGCGGCGAAGGCGGCGGCTGCGGCGCTTTTGACGCGGGTGGGGCTGGCGGCGCGGCTCGACCATCGTCCATCGCAGCTGTCCGGCGGCGAGCGTCAACGCGCAGCTGTGGCCCGGGCGCTGGTCACCCGGCCTAAGCTGGTCCTGGCCGATGAACCCACAGGCAATCTCGACGGCGTGAACGCGGCGCAGGTGTTCGAACTCATGCTGGAACTCAACCGTGAACTGCAGACCAGCCTCGTCATCGTGACCCACGATGAACGGTTGGCCGCGCGCCTCGATCGAATCTTGACCTTGGTCGATGGCGTTCTAATGGAACGCGGCGCCGCGCAGGCTTGATCTCGAGCGCCGGCGGCGCAAACGATACAGCGCGAGCACCCGCCACACGCCTTGTGCGAGCAGATAGCCGAGCGCCGCAGCGGAAAGGCCTAACACGAGCGCGCCGAGCAGCAAGGGCTCCCACAGCTGATCGAGCTGCGCGCGAAAAGGTTCATGGCTCAGCTGGTGGAGCAGGGGCATCAGGTTCAGCCCCATGAGTTTCGCGCCGACCCAGATCGAGCCGGCTACCTGCGGAAACCAGGTGAACGGGTTGCTGACGAACACCGTCGCAAACAACACGGGGATATTCAGCCTAAAAAGTATCCCGAGTACGGCGCACAACGTGAGATGCAGCGGCAGAGGCGGGACCGGCGGAACGAATGCAATCAACAGTCCCAACGAGAATGCGCGGATGACGCTGGTCCGCTTGAAGGTCCAACAACCCCGGTTGACCACGTGCGCAGCGAAAGGCTTCAGGCACCACAGTTTCTCCAGCGTGTGGCGCTCCGGTGTGATGCTTTTGAGCCAGCGCTGCATGAATGCGGTTCACTCTCCCGAGCGCCCATTATGCCGTTTCCGCAGGTTGGAGGTACGCCGCAGTGCCCATTGCTCAAAACTGCGACTTCTGCCCGCCGGGCGGTATCTGAAGCGTCGGCGCTCAAGTATCATGCCGGCGGATCTAAGACTTAACTTATGAGGACGCAATGTGGGAGATCATCCGCGCCGGCGGCGGCTTCATGTGGCCGATCATTTTTTGCTCGATTGCGGCGGTCGCCATCATATTGGAGCGGTCGTGGACCTTGCAGAGCAGCAGAGTCATCCCGCGCGACCTGTCGCAAAAAGTCTGGAACTGGATCGAGGCGGATCAGCTCAGCGATAAGCTCATCGTCGCCCTGGAACAGAACTCGCCGCTGGGCAAACTGCTGGCCATCGGTCTCGCCAACCGGTACAAGCCGCGCTCGTTGCTGGTCGAGCGTCTCGAGGACGGCGGCCGGCACGTGATCCACGAGCTGGAGCGATTTCTCAACACCCTCGGGACGATCGCCTCCGTGGCTCCGCTGCTGGGCTTGCTTGGCACGGTTGCCGGCATCATCCATGCATTCAATGCCATCACGGCCAATGGGCTCGGCGACCCGAGAACCTTATCGGGCGGCATCGGCGAAGCGCTCATCACCACCGCTGCGGGTCTCACCGTCGCCATTCCATCGTTGATCGCCTATCGCTTTCTGCGCGGCAAAGTCGAACGCCTCGTCATTCGGATGGAAAAGGAAGCCATGAAGCTCGTGGATGCGTTGGACGAACGCGGCACTGCGGTCAACGCGGGCGCTTGACCGTGAACCTGCGGCCGCGCCATCGTGAAGATCCCGAGATCAACCTGATCTCGCTCATCGACGTGATGTTGGTGCTGCTGATCTTTTTCATGGTGTCGACCACATTTCAGCAAGAGGGACGGGTCAAGGTTCAGCTGCCTCAGGCAAGCCAAATTCCCGTTCCGCGGGGGCCCAAGGAGCCCTTGGTGATCACCGTCACCGCGGAGGGCAATTACCGGGTCAATGAACGCACCCTCATCAATGCTTCCGCCGAGACTTTGCGGGCAGCGCTTCTCAAGGAAGCCGGCACCGAACGCGGACCGATCACGATTCGCGCCGATGCGCGCAGCACGCATCAAGCCGTGGTCACGGCGATGGATGTCGCCGGGCGGCTCGGATTTGCGCAGCTCAACATCGCCACGGTTCACGAGGGCGGATCCCCTTGAACTCGACCGCCGCCGCGAGCGTTGGTGTTCCGCAACCTGATATCAGCTCCTGGTCCGTATACCGGCGTCTGTTGCGCTACGCGAGGCCGTACCTCGGCGTATTCATGGTCGGTGTGCTCGGCATGGCGCTGTTCGCGGCAACCGAGTCCGCATTGGCCTATCTCGTCAAACAATTTTTCAACGGCGCGTTCATCAGGAAAAACCCCGAGATTCTGTGGAAGATTCCGATCGGCGTCGTGGTGCTGTTCACCTTGCGCGGCATCGGCGACTTCGTGCAGAACTACTATCCCAGCTACGTCGGACGGCAGGTCGTCAAGGGTCTGCGGCGCGACGTGTTTTCACACTATCTGCGCTTGCCCACGGCCTATCTCGATCGGCAGCAGTCCGGCCACCTATTGTCCAAACTGACGAACAACATAGAACTCGTCGCCGGCGCCGCGACGACGGCATCCATTTCGTTGATCGGCGACAGTCTGACCATCCTCGGCTTGCTCGCGACGTTGTTCTACATGAACTGGCGGCTGGCTCTCTTTTGCATCGCAGCGGCGCCCGTCATCGCCTGGCTCATGCAAATCGCCAACAGCAGCTTTCGCCGCTACAGCACGCGAATCCAAAATTCGATGGGTGATATCACGCGGGTGGCCAAAGAGGCGATCGATGCACATCGCCTCATAAAAATATTCAATGCCGAGGATCATCAGACCGAGCGCTTCGAGCACGCCAATGAACTCAATCGCGCGTCCAACATGAAATTGGTGCGCGCCAAATCCATCAGCAATCCCGTCGTCCAGAGCATCGCATCCATTGCGCTGGCGAGCGTACTGTACGTGGCGATACGCCAGGTGTTCGCACACGACATGCGGGTCGACGAATTCATTGGATTTCTGACGGCGTTGATGCTGATTCCTTCGCCGCTGCGCAGCTTGGTCAACATCAGCGGTCCCTTGCAGCAGGGTATCGCCGCCGGTCAGAGCGTATTCGAGTTGCTGGACCAGCCCACCGAGGGCAGCGGCGGCACGCGAGCCATCGCGCGCGCCCGCGGCGAGGTCGAATTCCGCAACGTGTCGTTCATGTACGGCGACGACAAGGGGTCGGTGCTGCGCGATGTGAGCTTCCACGTGCGGCCGGGCGAGACGGTCGCAATCGTCGGCCGGTCGGGGAGCGGCAAAACGACGCTCGTAGGCCTGGTGCCGCGCTTCTACGACGTACAGGAGGGCGCGGTGTTGTTGGATGGGGTTGACGTCAGAGAATATCGCTTGACGGACCTGCGCTCGCAGGTCAGCCTGGTCAGCCAGGACGTCGTTCTTTTCAACGACACCATTCGCAACAACATCGCGTTCAATGCGGTCGATAAATCTCAGGCGCAGATCGAAGCCGCGGCCAGCGCCGCCAACGTGATGGAATTCGTCGCGCTGCAGCCGCAAGGTTTCGAGACGCCGTTGCATGATCGCGGGCAGAACCTATCCGGCGGACAACGACAAAGGATTTCCATCGCACGGGCGCTCCTCAAGGATTCGCCGGTCCTCATTTTGGACGAAGCCACCGCGGCGCTCGATAACGAATCCGAACGCCGCGTGCAGCAGGAGCTGTCTCTCCTCATGGAGGGTCGAACGACCCTGGTGATTGCGCACCGGCTGTCGACCGTCGAGGGTGCCGATCGAATCATCGTGCTCGATGACGGACGCATCGTCGAGATGGGAAACCATCGAGAGCTGCTGTCGATCGGCGGTCTGTATGCCGCACTGCATGGGATGCAATTCAACGCCTAGCGGGCAAGCATGTCGGTTCAATCCTGGCTCAACGGCATCTGGTACGAACGCGCGTCGCCGCCCTGGTGGCTGCTGCCGCTGTCCCTGACCTACGGGGCGGTTTCGGGTTCGCGGCGCTTCTTGTACTCGCACCATCTGCGTCGAGCGACGCGCATGCCGTGCCCGGTCGTGGTGGTCGGAAATTTGTCGGTCGGCGGCACGGGCAAGACACCGCTCGTCTGTTGGTTGGTCGCACATTTGGCCGAACGCGGCTACACACCCGGCGTCGTCACCCGGGGATACGGGGGATCATCGCGCGACGTGCGGCGAATCTCGGCATCGGACGACCCAAACGTGGTGGGCGACGAATCCATTCTATTGGCCCGACGCACCGGTGCACCGGTCGCCATTGGGCGCGACCGCCCGGCCGCAGCGCAGCTGTTGGTGAGCGCCGGGTGCAATGTCATCGTGAGCGACGATGGCCTGCAACACTATGCTTTGGCGCGAGATTGCGAGGTGGTAGTGATCGACGGCGACCGCCGCTTCGGTAACGGTTGGCTGCTCCCCGCTGGTCCTCTGCGGGAGGCGCCGGGCCGTCTCAGCGCCGCGGATGCGATCGTCGTGAACGGCGGACGGGCGCTCCTTCCCGGCGCACTCAGCATGCGGCTAGAAGCCAAGAATGCCGTGGGATTGCGCAGCGGAGCGGTGCGGCCGCTGCGCGCTTTTGCCGGTAAATCCATCCATGCGATCGCAGGTATCGGCAACCCGGAAAGATTCTTCAACATGCTAAGGTCCCGCGGAATCGAAGTATTCGGCCGTCCGCTTGCCGATCATGCGCGCCTGACGTACGGCGACATCGACTTCGGCGATGACAAGTCCGTGCTCATGACCGAGAAAGATGCCGTAAAATGCGCAGCGTTCGCCGGTGAACAACATTGGTATGTTCCGGTGACCGCCTGCTTCGATGGCGGCGAGTCGGGTACATTGTTGGACATCGTCATCAAGAGAATTGAGAAACGCGATCAAGCGTCGAAAGGACCAATGAATGGATAAGCGGCTGCTCGAGTTGTTGGTGTGTCCGATTTGCAAAGGTCCGCTGCGGACCTCGGGCAGCGGCAATACCATGGAGCTGATTTGCCGTCCCGACCGGCTGGCCTACGCCGTCCGCGACGGAATTCCGGTGATGTTGCCCGAGGAAGCGCGCGTACTCAGCGCCGACGATCCGTTGCTCAGCCGGTGAGGCCTGGAGCGTAGCCGCATGTTTCATGTGGTAATTCCCTCCCGCTACGCGGCCTCTCGGCTGCCGGGAAAGCCGTTGCTTGCCATTGCGGGGCGGCCGTTGATCCAATGGGTTTGGGAATGCGCGCGCAACAGCGGCGCGGCCTCCGTCATTGTGGCAACCGACGATGAACGCATTCGCGAGACGGCGGCGAATTTCGGAGCCGAATGCGTCATGACCGGGCCGCAACATGCATCCGGAACCGATCGAATCGCGGAGGTGGCGCGCGCGCGCAGGTTCAATGAGGAAGACGTCATCGTGAATTTGCAGGGCGACGAACCCATGATGCCGCCCGCGGTGATTGCCGAGGTCGCGGCGGCGCTGCAGGCGCGTCCGACGACCGACATCGCGACGGCCGTTGCGCCGATCGCGAGCCTCGAGGAGTTCTTGGACACCAGCTGCGTCAAGGCGCTGCGCGCGCTCGATGGGCGCGCCTTGTACTTCAGCCGTGCGCCCGTGCCGTGGCCGAGGGAAAGCGTGGCCGAAGGCCTTCCCACGATGTTTGCGGGCGCATGGCGGCATATCGGCATCTACGCTTATCGGGTGCGCAGTTTGCTCGATTTTTCGGCGTGGCCGCCGAGCTCGCTCGAGCTTACGGAGAGCCTGGAGCAACTACGTGCGCTGGAGCACGGCATGAGCATTCATTTGGTCGCGCTGGCGAAGGCGCCTCCGGCGGGGGTGGACACGCCGAAGGATTTGGAACGCGTGCGCGCGGCGCTCTCCCGGTAGCCGATGCGGGCGCTCAGCGCAGCGGCGGTCGACATGACTTGGCGCGCGACCCTGCCGTCGATGGACGCGTCGAAGCTCGTGGTGGGTCCTAGAACGGTGACGACCGCTGCTGCTCGGCCGGCGGAATCAAAAATGGGCGCGGCAATTGCGTCTATGCCCGGAAAGAACAGGCTTTTCACCGCCGCGGCACCGTTCGCGCGCACGTCGCGGAGCCGTTTATCAAGAACCGCGGCTGAACGCTTCGCGGTGCCCCGGGTGTTCACCTTGGACTCCTCCGCCGGGAGATAGGCGGCAAATACCAAGCCGGTGGCCGAGGAGAGGAGCGGCAATACGGAACCGATGCGAGTGACAACCGTGACTCGCCGCGGCGGTTCCTTGACATGAACCACCGTTGCGCCTTTGTTGGCCCAAATTGACAGAACAATCGTTTCATTGACTTGCGCGCTAAGGGCCGCAATGTACGGCGTCGCCAAGGAGACGATGTCAATGCCGGCCAGTGCCACAAGCCCCAGCGACAGCGCCTCGACGCCCAAAGCGTAATTGCCCGCCGCGTCTTGCTCGACGAAACCGCTGCCTATGAGCGCTTTCAAGTATCGGTGCGCCTTGCTGAGCGGAAGATGGACGTAGGCCGCGAGGTCCGAAAGTGTGGCGCTCCCTCCCAGGCGACCGAGTGCGCTGAGCACGGATGCGCCAACTTCCACGACGCGCACGGATTGGCGCCGTCCGTCGCTCGCGGGCGTCCTAACCGGCGACAACGGTCCCTCGACACTCGCCGAAACCGATCGACGCAAATCCCGCCCGGTGAGCTCGTGCCTTGAGGATGATCTCATCGCCGTCGAGCAGAAAGGTGCGGCGCTCGCCGTTGGCGAGTTGCAAGGGCTCAGTACCGCCCTTGCTGAGTTCCAGCAGGCTGCCGTATCCGCCCTCTGCGGATATGGTTCCTGAGCCAAACAAGTCGCCGGCGCGCAAGTTGCATCCTCCGCTCGCGTGGTGAGTGAGCATCTGAGCCACCGTCCAATACAGATGCCGGGAGTTGGACAGACTGATGCGCTCGGGGTCCATTCCATTGCGACGCATGGTCTCGGTAGCCAGATAAACCTCGAGATCGAGGTCGAGGGAGCCGTGAGCTTGGTCGGATTCGTCCCAAAGGTAGGGTAATGGTTGCGGATCGCCGGCTTGCCGCGGCGCCTGCGGAATCTGAAACGGCTCCAGAGCCTCCGGTGTAACGACCCATGGCGATATGGACGTCAGGAAGTTCTTGGCCAGGAACGGGCCCAGGGGCTGATACTCCCAGGCCTGGATATCTCGAGCGGACCAGTCGTTCAACAGGCTGTAGCCCGCGACATGCTCATGCGCCTGCGCGATGGCAATTGGCACGCCCAGATCTGACCCCAGTCCTACCCAGATGCCCAGTTCCAACTCGAAATCCAGGCGCTTGGTAGGCTCATGGACAGGTGCGGGGGAGTCGGGCGTTTTGATTTGTCCGTGCGGCCGCCGCACCGGCATTCCCGAGACGCGAATGGACGATGCGCGGCCATGGTAGGCAACGGGCAGGTATTTATAGTTGGGCAGCAGCGGAGCGTCGGGACGAAACAGCTTTCCGACCGCCAATGCATGATGGATGCCCGCATAGAAATCCGTGTAGTCCCCGATTTCCACCGGCATGCACAAGGTGCAGTCTTTCGCGCCATGTACCAGTTCGCGCAGGCGGGCTGGGGCGGCGGCCGCGCTGAGGAGCTCGGACACCGCGCGTCGCAGGGCGCGCCTATAGCGGCCGCCAAGGGCTAGAAACGGATTTAGAGTTTCCCCGGCGGCGGCGGCGGCGGCGGCCTTGGCGTCGCCGTCCAGCAGCTCGCTGGCTACGAGGCCGCCAACATCCAAAATCGAGTCGCCAATCGCGATGCCGCCTCGCGGCCGCCCGCCTTCCGGAGCGAATATACCGAAGGGGAGATTCTGAACCGGAAACTGATCGTGGCCGTTGGCCGATGCCACCCAGCACTGCAAACGCAAATCATGAGTCGTATCCATCATTTTTCCGTATGAGAGAAGGGATTGCGTCGTTTGCGTAATGCATTACGCAAACTGAAACAGCGGCTATTCTGCCCGATTCGACCGTGTTTTCACAGTGATCGCCGCGGCGCAAGAGCGCGCTGGGCGAGATATAGACGCCAGCCGCGCCGACGGGTCGGCCGTTCGTCGCGGAGTTGCGGCGCATTTCAGTTGGAATTGCCAGCCAATCCGGCGCATTGTCGCAATCCCATCAATAAAGTCACCTTGAGGTCCCGCTACTCATCATGATGAAAAATCGTGTTACCGCGATGCTCGGCATTCGCTATCCCATCGTTCAGGGCGGCATGCAATGGGTGGGCAGGGCCGAACTCGTGGCCGCCGTCTCGAACGCCGGCGCACTGGGCGTGCTCACGGGATTGACGCAACCGACGCCGGAAAAATTGCGCGAGGAAATCGAGCGCACGAGGGCGATGACGGACAAACCATTCGGCGTCAACCTCACCATACTGCCCGCCGTCAACCCGCCTCCCTACGATCGATACATGGATGCCATCATCGATTCGGGCGTCAAAATCGTCGAGACGGCGGGCAATAACCCCAAACAATTCGTCTCGCGCCTGAAGGCCAACGGCATCATCAGCATTCATAAATGCGTCAACGTCCGTCACGCGATTTCCGCGGAAAAATCCGGCGTCGACATCGTCAGCATCGACGGCTTCGAATGCGCAGGCCACCCCGGCGAAGACGATGTGCCGGGGCTGGTGTTGATACCGATCGCAGCGAAACGCTTGAGAATTCCGATCCTCGCGTCGGGCGGAATCGGCGACGGCCGCGGATTCGCCGCGGCACTCGTGCTCGGCGCAGAAGGCATCAACATGGGAACGCGCTTCTGTGCCACGGTGGAGGCCCCCATTCACGACAATATCAAACGGGCGCTCGTGAACGCCAACGAATGCGACACGCGGCTGATTTTCCGTACGCTGCACAATACGGCACGGGTATTCAAGAACGCGATTTCGGAACAAGTGTTTGCGATGGAACAGCGGCCTGGCGGCGTGGCTTTCGAGGAAATTCGTCCGCTGGTGATCGGTGCACGCGGCCGGGAGGCATTGAGCATCGGCGATGTCGACGGCGGAGTGATTACCGCGGGCCAGGTGATCGGCTTGATCGATGATATCCCGACGTGCGCCGTGCTCATAGAGCGGATCGTGGCCGAGTGCCGTGAGCGATTGCGTGCTTCGATGCAGGATTTCGAATGACGCAGCGCGGGACTGTGCGCGGCTGACAGGCTTGGAGTACGTTGACCGCAGCGTGCTGGACCGTTTATATTATTGAACATTGTTCATAAATGTGTGTCTGCGGCGAGGGTCAAGTGGCCGGCGCCGAACTTGCGCTTGCTCGCGGCAATGGCGGCGAACTCTCCAGCGAAGCCGTGTTGATCTTGGGAAGCGCTGCTACCGCGGCGCGTTATTAATCGATCGGGGTGAGCGCAATGCTGAATTATGACGCCGTCAAGAATTGGGACTTTGGATCGATAGCGCAGACCTACACGGAGCGCGACTCCATGCTGTATGCACTTGGTCTCGGTATCGGCGCCGATGCCGTCGATGCCGGCCAACTCCAGTACGTGTACGAACAGCACTTACGGACCATGCCCACCATGGCGACGGTACTGGGAAGCCCGGGATTCTGGTGGCGCGATGCGCGTACCGGCGTGGACTGGGTAAAACTGGTGCACGGCGAGCAGGCGATCCGGGTGTTCAAACCTTTGCCCGCCGCCGCCACCGTCGTCGCGCAGAATCGCGTGACGTCGATCACCGATAAGGGCCCGGGGCGGGGTGCGATCGTGGTCATCAAGCGCGAAATCAGGGATCAGGGGAGCGGGGAACTACTCGCGGAGGTGGTGCATGGCACGTTTTTGCGGGGTGACGGCGGCTATAGCGAAGGCTCGGGGGGAGGGCCCGCGCCGAGCGATCCAGGCCCACCGGCATTGCCCGCGCCGCCCGACAGCGCGCCGCACCTCGAAGTCGAACTCGCAACTCTCGAGCAACAAGCGCTGATTTACCGCTTGAGCGGGGATTACAATCCGCTGCACTCGGATCCCGAAGTCGCGCGCGCCGCCGGTTTCACCAGGCCGATCCTGCACGGACTTTGCACCTACGGCATGGCGGCGCACGCCGTTCTGCGAGCCGTGACAGGCTACGATTCGTCGCGTATTCGGGCTTTCGCCGTGCGCTTCACGGCGCCGGTAACGCCCGGTGAAACGATCAAGTTCCAGCTCTGGGCGCGTGACTCGAGTTCCTTTCACTTGCGCGCGCGAGTTCATCGCGCGGGCGAATCGACGGTGGTGCTGAATAGCGGTATCGTGGAACTCGGGTAGACACATATACGAACGCCGTACTAATATGGGAACACTGATGCCGAATAGGCTTCGTGTTATGCCCAAAATTCGAACGTCGGCAGTGATTCAGCGCGAGGTGACCGGTCCCCGCTCCTTGATGCGTTTGTTGGGTCTGTTCGATGCACTGGCCAAATCGCCGAAGGACGGCTTGGGTCTCGCCGAACTGAACACCGTCCTGAATTCCCCGAAGAGCAGCTTGCTCAACCTGTTACGGCCCTTGGTTTCCACAGGCTATCTCAATCTGGAGTCCGGCAGGTATCGCCTTGGGCCGTCGATATTCCGGCTCGCCGGCACCATCATGTCCGTTTGGAATTTCTCGAATACCGTGCGGCCATTTCTCGAGGAACTCGCGGTGCGGTCCCGAGAATCGGTGTATCTCGGCGTGCTGGATCGGGTCGGCAAGGTCATCACCTACGTGGATGCCATCGATAGCCCGCATTCCGTGCGCTATTCGGTGCCGGTCGGCGCAGTGCGGCCCCTGTACGCGACGGGCGCCGGTCGTGTGCTGCTTGCTTTCGCCGACAAGCGTTGGCAGGAGGAGTACATCACGACCACGAAGCTCGAGGCGCGCACGCCGCGCACGATTTCCACGCAGAAGGGATTGCGCGAAGAGCTTGAACGCATACGCAAGACGCATATTTCGATCAGCATCGGTGAAATGTTTCCGGAATCCGCCGCAATTTCCGCGCCCGTTTTCGGCGCCGACGGCATCATCGCCGCGGCCATTGCGGTCGGTGGACCGACGGAGCGCTTGCAGCCCAGAATTGCGGAGTTGCGCCCCATCATCGCGGATATCGCCGCGCGTGCCTCCGGGCGCGGCGGCATGGAATCGCAGGTTGCCGATGAGGCTCCGGAACCGCGGCCGGTCCGCAAACGCATCTCTGCATGAGGCGCTGCTGAGCGACAGCGACGAAATGCTGCGCGCCAATGTGAGCGAGGATTTCGAGGAAGGCAAACGCGCCTTCATGGAAAAACGCACGCCGCGGTTTACCGGGCGGTACCTGGGAGTGTTGCTATGAACTTATCCGAGTCGCCTGGCGAGCTGCAGTTCCGCGAGACGGTACGCCAATTCCTGCGGCAGAAATTGCCGGCCGCCATCCGCGACGATGTGTTGGCCTTCAAACATTTGGCGAAGGAACAGTATGTAAGCTGGCAACGCATACTGGCGGCACAGGGCTGGGGCGCGCCGGGGTGGCCGAGGGAATATGGCGGCACGGGTTGGAGTGCGGTGGAGCGATCTATCTTCGAGGATGAAAGCTATAACGCCGGGGCGCCGCGCCAGATGCCTTTCGGATTGTCGATGATCGGTCCGGTGTTGATGAAATTTGGCACGCCGGTGCAGCGGGCGCGATTCCTGCCGCGCATCATCACCATGGATGACTGGTGGTGCCAGGGTTATTCGGAGCCAGGAGCGGGTTCCGACCTCGCATCTCTCAAGACCACCGCGCGGCGGGACGGCGGTGGCTATGTGATCAACGGACAAAAGACCTGGACGACGCTCGCGCAGTTTGCGGACTGGATGTTCTGCCTGGTGCGTACGAACGGCGAGGGCAAGCCTCAAGAGGGCATCTCGTTCGTGCTCATCGATATGCGCACGCCCGGCGTGAGAGTGCGGCCGATTCGCACTCTCGATCTAGGGCTAGACGTGAACGAAGTGTTTTTCGACGAGGTTCGGATCCCGATCGACAATCTGGTCGGCGATGAAAATCGCGGTTGGACCATCGCCAAGTATCTGCTCGGTCACGAACGCACCAATATCGCCGGCATCGGCATGTGCAAGCGGTTGTTGGCGAGTCTCAAGAATTATGCGCGGCGTCAGCCCAAGCACGGCCGTCCATTGCTCGACGATGTTCGCTTTCGCGATCGTATCGTCGAACTCGAGATCGAGCTGAAGTCGCACGAATGGTCCCTGATGCGGCTGGTCTCATTGGAGCAAACAGGTCAACCCATCGGCATCGAAGCATCCATGTTGAAGATCCGCGGCTCGGAGATTCAACAGGACTTATCCGAGCTGCTCATGGAAAGCGCGGGTCCCTACGCGCTGCCCTTCGTCGCCGCAGCGCTCGACTCGGGCTTCGTCGGAATCACCGCCGCTGGTACGCATCTCAACAGCGTGGCGCCCCAGTATTTCGACATGCGTAAGGTGTCCATTTACGGCGGCACGAACGAGGTACAGAAAAACCTCATCGCCAAATCGGTGTTGGGACTCTAAGCCGTGGATTTTGCCTACAACGAGGAACAGCGCCTGTTGGCTGACAGCGTCGGCCGCTGGCTCGATACCGACTATCGCTTCGAGGATTTTCGCCGCTTTGCCGCCGACCCAAAGCTTGCGCGGACAAATTGGACCCGCATGGCGGAATTGGGATTGCTGAGCGTCAATATCGCCGAAGCCGACGGCGGCTTGGGCGGCGGCCCAATCGAAACCCTCTTGGTGATGCAAGCCCTTGGCCGCGCTCTAGTGGTCGATCCCTACGTCGGCACTGCGGTCATTGCGGTGGCCCTGATTAGCGCAGAGCCGCCCGGTGCACGGCGCCGGGAGCTCTTGGAACAGATGGGCGCCGGGGCCTGCCGCATTTCGTTGGCGGCGCTGGAACCGGAGGGACGCTACGATTTGGCTCGGGTGCAAACCGTCGCCACGGCCTGCGCCGGCGGATTTGCACTGAGCGGTAAGAAGGCGGTCGTATTGCATGGCGACAGTGCGGATCGATTGATCGTATCGGCCCGCACCGCGGGCGCCGCGGCCGAGCGCCGCGGGATCTCGCTGTTCCTGATCGACGCCCACGCCGCGGGCATCACCATTCGCGGGTTTCCGACCATCGATGGACAGCGTGCCGCGGAAATCGAATTCGATGATGTACGTGTTGGTTCCGATGCATTGCTCGCACACGTGCACGACGGCATCGACGCGCTGGAGTGGGCCGTGGACCGCGGTATCGCCGCGCTTTGCGCCGAGGCCGTCGGCGCGATGGAAAAATTGCTGGAATTGACCGCCGAGCATTTACGCGCCCGCAAGCAGTTTGGCCAGCCCATCGGTAGATTTCAAGGGTTGCAGCATCGCATCGCCGACATGGCCATCGCGCTCGAACAAGCCCGTTCGATGGCTTTGCTCGCGGCGGCCAAAATCGATGATCCGAATCCAGTAGAGCGGCGCCAGGCGATTTCTGCCGCGAAGGTCATGATAGGCCGCTGCGGCCGGCTAGTGGGTCAGCAGGCGGTGCAATTGCACGGCGGGATGGGCATGACGGATGAGATGCCCATCGGTTATTTCTTCAAACGACTGACCGCAATCGACATGAGCTGGGGCAATGTCGAGCATCACGTCGAACTTTATGGTGATCTAGTGCTGAACGGAGACCTGCCGTGAGCGAAGCGCCGCAAGATATTGTCGAGGTCGCGTACCAGGGCGAGATCGCCGTGATGACGATGAACAATCCCAGACGGTTGAATGCGTTCAGTTGGGCAATGCGCTCGGCGATGTACGAACGTCTGCTCGAGATCGAAGCAAACGAATCGTGCCGCGCCATCGTGTTGACCGGCGCGGGCGGCAATCTGTGCGCCGGCGGCGACATCTCCGAGATGAAACATCGCGAGATCCTCGAGGCCCGCACCCGTATGGATTTGCCGACGCGTATTTTCAAATTGCTGGTCAATGGACCGAAGCCGTTCATTTGTGCCGTGGAGGGCAATGCGACGGGTGCAGGTGTATCGTTCGTCGCCGCCAGCGACTACGCGGTCGCGGCGCGCGATGCAAAATTCGCGTGTGCCTTCATCAAGGTAGGCTTGATGCCGGATGTCGGCGCGATCTGGTCGTTGCCGCGCAAGGTGGGGCACCGCAAGGCCATGGAATTGTGCGCCTTCGGCGAGAGTTTCGACGCGCCCGAGGCCTTGCGGATTCAACTCATCAACTCGATCTGCGAGCCCGGGCAAGCGCTTTCCGCCGCGCTCGAGGCGGCGGCCAAGTTTGCACGCGCACCGCCGATCGCCATGGCACTGATGAGATCCGCCTTGAATACCGGCAACGATACGGTGGACATGGCGGTCACGACCGAGGTCAATTATTCATCCGTGCTGCAAAACAGCGCCGATTTTGCCGAGGCGGCGGCGGCATTCATGGAAAAGCGCAAGCCCGTATTCACCGGCCGTTGAACCAGACCCGCGCGGAGCCGCGATGCCGTTGCCACCGTCCGTTCTGCATGAATTCCTGGCCCCAAACCGTGACCAGCCGGCAATGAGCGCGGTGCCGGTACGCATCGAGTCGTACCATTCAAAATGCTCGCGGACATCGTCGTAAGCGTTCATTTGCTGATCATCCTGTTCATTGTGGTGGGATTGCCTACCGTCTACCTGGGTGCCGCGCTGCGCTGGGGGTGGGTAAGAAACTGGCGCGAAATCACTCCAGAAAAGAACTGTATAATCAATCGCTAGAGAGTAAATTGTAGCGGCCCAATAAATCGGGAGATTCCCATGAACGAAGAAGCGCTAAATCTCAGCATACGCAAGTTCCTAAAAATGGTAGGCATCAGTTCGCAGCGGGAAATTGAGCACGCGGTAGCCAAGGCCGTCGCCGCCGGCGCCGTTACAGGCACAGAATCATTTCCCGCAAAAATGACCCTCGAAGTGCCGGGGCTCAAGGTGAACGTCGCATTCGACGGCGACATCACTATTGAATGACCTCGCTGCAAGCATGACTGATGCGTGCGATCCGGTCGGGGCACTCGATTGCCTTTCGCCAGGTTTCGAGGATACGTCGGTATGAATTCGCCAGTCACTGCACAGCGGTGCCAGATTGGTCGCGGCAAATAGTCTGGGGCAGGGTTGCACCGGGCACATAAATGCCCGAGCCTGACCGTGCTACCTGGTAGCAATTCGCATTGATCCATACGATCCAATCGCCATTGGCAGTTTTGATTTGTTCGCCGGCGTGGCGCGGAACCTGACGCAACCACTCGTCGCCTGGCTCGCTCGAGACCGAATTGTTGCTCGGCGGTTGATGGCTACGAATATCGAAAGCATGTAGCGCGCGCCGCGCTTCCGCCGCCCAGTCGACACCCGACCCGTTCCCATCTGACGATGATGCGGGCGGCGACGAAATGGGAACTGAGGCGGACCCGAGGAGAGGGGGCGAAACCGTGGTAGCCGTATCCCAACTCAAGCTGCGGGGCCGCGCCATTTCTGAGCGCACCTTCGGCAGGACAACCGGCGGCAAGTACAGAAGTTCAACTGACCGGACGGGAGAGGCGGGGAGACTTCGAGTTCTGGACGTCATCACGAGTGCCGCGATCAGGGCCAGATGAAGGCCCAACACGACCAGCAGCGTCAAGTACCGCGGAAGTCCCCACCCGTTTGAATCCTCCATACCCAATCTCAGCTCGCGTACGACAGGCCCATGATGATGGACCTGCCGTACCGGGTATGGTTCCTGGTCTAATAGAGCTTGACTTCCGCCTGCAGCGGTAAATCGCGAGATGATCCTCCAACAAATACCGTGTATTTGCCGGAAGCCCAAGCCCACGCGTCCTTTTTCTCATCGAAGGTGGCAATGGCCAAAGGCTCGAGCGGAACTGTGACAACCTTTTGTTGCCCGGCATTCACCTCGACGCGTTGCCAGGCAGCGAGCCGGCGAAAATGTTCCCCGCTAGCCTTCGGCAGTCCGACATAGACTTCCGCAATCTCCGTTCCGCTAAGAGCGCCGGCATTCTCAATCGTAAATGTCACGGTTTTCGCTGTGGGGTCGACGTGCAAACCGCTGTACTTGAATTTTGTATAGGAGAGCCCGTAGCCGAAGGGAAAAAGCGGCTGTTTGCCTTCGGAGTCGAACCATTTATATCCGAAGCGCACACCTTCATTGTAATCAGCCACAAAGCCTTGCCGCCCTGGATCATCAGCAGCCCAATACCCCAACGACTTTCCGTTGGCGCTGCCATGCGTCATGCCGAAAATGCGCTCATGAGGCAGGTCGCCCTCGGATTTTGCAAAGGTGATAGGCAGCTTCCCGGAGGGCACGACATTCCCAAAGATGAGATTCGCGATTGCTTGTCCCCCGGCAATTCCGGGATACCAAGCTTCCATCACACCGGCGACCCGATCGATCCAAGGCATGGTCACCGGGTTGCCCGTGATGAGCACGACGATGGTGTGCGGATTGGCGGCCGCCACTGCAGAAATGAGTTCATTTTGTCTGCCCGGGAGCGCCAATGTGGGGGCATCGCCGCTCTCGCTCATGTACTGATCGGCGAATACAATTGCGACGTCCGAGGATTGCGCGAGCAAAGCCGCTGAGGAAGCATTGGTGCCCGCATCAAAATGCACGACGGACCCCCTCGCATGTTCCCGAATGTATCGCAAAGGCGATGAAGGAAAATACACCGCTTCGCCCCATTTGGTCGGGGCCGCGCGATCGATGGCATTTCCGCCCGGTGCATCGACCTGCGCCGAACCTCCCCCGGATAGCACCCCGACGTCGGCGTGTGCGCCAATCACGGCAATGGAACGCACAGAGGCAACATTCAGGGGAAGCGTGCCGTCATTCTTCAATAGAACGATGCTTTCCTCGGCAATATGCTGCGCATCTTCCAGCCCTCGAAAAGGGTCGACCACGCTACGTGGAGTCGGAGGGTGGTCGATGACGCCGGCACTGAACATTGAGCGCAGCAGCCGGTGCACCATATCATCGAGACGTCCTAAGGGAACCCGCCCGGAGGCGACCGCCTGCTTGAGTGCCTCACCGAAAAACTCATCGCCCGGCATCTGCATGTCGAGACCCGCCATCGCCGCCTTGTCGGTGGAGTGCGTGCCGTCCCAATCGGAAACTACGAAGCCAGGGAAATGCCAGGCCCCTTTTAGCACGTGGTTCAGCAGCCAATCGTTTTCACAGGCCCAATCTCCATTCACCTTGTTATAGCTGCACATGACGGAGGAAGGGTGTCCGATGCGTATGCCAAGTTCGAAAGCCAATAGATCGGACTCACGGGCAGCCTTTCTCGAAATGCGAACATCGACAACGGTGCGGCCAGTCTCCTGATCATTGAAAGCGTAGTGCTTGATGTCACCCATGATTTGGTTGTCTTGAACACCGCGGATGACATGACCAACCGTAACGCCGGCGAGTAGCGGATCTTCGCCGGCGTACTCAAATAGCCGGCCATTTCGCGGGTCGCGTGCGAGATTTACGCCGCCGCCGATCGACTGATTGTACCCTTGCGCACGGAGCTCGCGTCCGATGACGTTTCCGTATAAATGAGCCGCCTCTGGATCCCAGGAAGATGCGGCGGCCAACACTGACGGTAGCAATGTCGCGTAGCGGCTTTGTTGGGCCGACATTCGAATGCCAACGGCCGAATCCGCCTGCTGCACAGAGGGTATACCGAGACGGGGAATGCCCATGACTTCTCCGGCACCGCCATTGTTGTCGGGCGGAACAGGGCTGCCCGCGCGCAATGGCCCCCAACCGATCCCGTGCACCAGCTGAATTTTCTCATCGAGCGTCAGCTGCTCGATGACCATGTCAGCGCGCAGGTCGGGCGATAGCGATGCGTTCATCCATGGGGGCGAAGCCTGCGTCGCCGCCTGCTGCGACAGGCACGTTCCGGGGGCGATTAGGAAAATGGCAAGACCGAGGACAAGTGAATGCGAGTTCATGTGGATGAGTGTCCTCGATTGAATGCGGCGGCTAAATCCTTGTACCAAAAACCGCTTCGCTTCAGAATGCGGGTCTGGGTCTGATAATCGACATAGTAGATCCCAAAACGCTTGGTGTATCCCGCGGCCCATTCAAAGTTGTCGAGCAAAGACCAAACAAAGTAGCCGCGCACATCGACACCCTGATCGATGGCTTCCGCGACGGCGCGTATGTGAGATTCGATATAGGCGCGCCGGTCCTCATCCTTAACGCCTCCCTCGATGACCAGATCCCGATAGGCTGCACCGTTTTCGGTGATGAACAGCGGTGGAAGGTCGTAGTCGCGATCCATGCGCATCAGTAAGTCGGTGAATTTCGCAGGCGACACTTCCCAACCCATGTCGGTGACGGAGGCGCCTTCGCGGGCAGGAGAAAATGGCCGCCCCGCAATGGATACGATCGGGTTGTAGTAATTCACACCGAGAAAGTCGAGCGGTTGAGCAATCAATTGCGCGTCCCCATCCTGGCCGTCGGGCGCATCTGCCGCGAGATATTCCAAAATATCCGCTGGATACTCCCCGCGCAGCAAGGCGTCCATGTACCAGCGAACCAGCAGGCCATCCTCGCGCGACGCGAGCATCGTATCGGCCGCCGAGTCGCTCGCTGAATAGACCGGCGAGAGATTGAGAACGATGCCCACATCGAGATTGCTGCGCGAGCTGCGCATGGCCTTCATGGCCAGTCCGTGGCTCAACAGACAATGATGCGAAACCTGCATCGCCACGGCGCGGTCTTTAATTCCCGGAGCGAAATGTCCCAATTCGTGGCCGATCGTCGCGGTGACCCACGGTTCGTTATGCGTCGCGAACGAGCGCACGCGGTCGCCGAGCCGCTCCGTGACGAGCGCGGCGTATTCCGCGAATCGGTAGGCCGTGTTTCGGTCGGCCCAGCCGTTGTGCTCGCGCTGCAGCGCAGCCGGCAGGTCCCAGTGGTAGAGGGTCGCGAAGGGTTCAATGCCGCGCTCGAGCAATCCGTCAACCAGACGGTTGTAGAAATCGATGCCGGATCCCGCGACCGCGCCGGAGCCTGTCGGCTGAATTCGCGGCCATGAGATCGAGAAGCGATACGCCCCCACGCCGAGCCCCGCGATCAAGTCGAGATCCGACTCGAGTCGGTTGTAATGATCGCACGCGATCGTTCCATCGGAGCCGTCTGCGATGACACCGGGAAGCCGGCAGAACTCATCCCAGATGGAAGCGCCCTTGCCGTCGGCGGTCGAGGCACCCTCGATCTGAAAGGCACTACTGGCAACCCCCCAGACGAAACTCGTCGGGAAGCGATTGGAGAGCTCGTCGAGAGATTTGAGGTCGTTCATTTACGTGGCAGTCCGCTGCGATCCGTCGACTCACGAATCACGAGCTCGACGGGGGGAGGATTGAGACGCGGTCGACGTCCGGCGACGAGCTGAAGAATCGCCTGCGCAGATCGATCGCCGAGCTCGCCGATTGATTGTCGTACGCTAGTCAACGGCGGAAGCCGGTATGCAGACGACGGCAAATCGTCGAATCCAATCACCGACACATCTCCAGGCACCGAGAGCCCTTTGCGGTAAAGCGCGAGGCAGGCGCCATAGGCCGTTTGGTCGTTCACGCAAAAGAGCGCGGTGAATTTGGCTTTCGAGCCGAGCAATTCGAGCGTTGCCCGCAAGCCGCCTTCCTCGTGCCAATCACCGACCGCCACCAGCTTGGAATCGAAATCAATTGCGGCGTCCGCCAGCGCTTTCTTGTATCCCTCGAGTCTTTCGACCGCGTCCGGATGATTTTCCGACCCGGCGATGAAGGCGATATTGCGGTGCCCAACCTGGATCAGGTGCTGAACGGCAAGCATCGCGCCATGCCGATCGTCGATCTGCAAGCTGAACAGTCCAGGCGCCCGCAGACGGCGGCCTGTGACCACGATCGACACTTGCTTGGCGTAACTCTTCAGCTTGGCATCGCTGAGGCGACCGGCGAAGACGATGATCCCGTCGACGCCACGCGCAATAAATTCCCGCATGCACCGTTCTTCGTCCTCTTCGTGCCAATTGCCGCTCATGAACAGCGGCGCGTATCCGCGCTGCCGTAGACAGGCCTCGATTCCTCGCAGCCCCTCGCCATAGAACGGACTATCAATCGCTTGCGCGACCACGCCGATGGTCAACGTCTTGCCGAGGGCGAGTCCACGCGCCGCGGCGTTCGGTCGAAAATCGAACTTCGTGATGGCCGCCTCGACGGCGTGTTTGAGGCCATTGCTCACATTGACCGTGCCGTTAATGATCCGCGACACGGTGCTTGCGGAGACACCCGCTTCGCGGGCAACCATCCTGAGCGTAGCCGACTGGCGCGGCCGCGGGCCGCTCTTGCCAGGACTCGGTGCCGAAGGAAACTTTGATTTCATCGCGCTATCCATTGTCTGCGTAATTGCAAATGCCGTATTCACCCATATGAGATTCGCCCGCGTTCAGGAGCTTAGAGCCTGCTTCGGCTGTGTGAGAATCCCTTCCAGTTCCTCGAGCGTCCTACCCTTGGTCTCGGGCGCCAGCCGCATGACGAACAGGAGGCCGGCGGCGGCGACCAAACCGTAGGCGAGAAAAGTGCCCGCGGGACCCCAAGTTGCGAGCTCCGTGGGAAAGAGCATCGTGACGCTGGCGCTGACCAGGGAGTTCCAAAATCCGACGACTGAAATCGCCGCGGCGCGCTCTTCATTTGGAAAAATCTCCGACAACAGCACCCACATCACGGGCCCCAGGGAGATCGCGAAGGAGGCAACGTAGGTGATGAGGGCGATCAGCACCACGTTTTCATGGCTGACCGGCGAGCCGACCCCGAGCGATGCGCGCGCGGCATGAAAGGCCCAGCCGATGGTCAGCAGCGACAAGGTCATGCCTGTGAGTCCAAATACCAAGAGCGGCTTGCGTCCCAGGCGATCGATCAACCAGATGGCGACGAATGTCATGCCGACGTTGACGAGGCCCACGAGCACGGACTGAGCGAAGGACGTCGACAGCTCGCCCCCGGACGACGCGAAGATGGTAGGTAGGTAGTAGAAGATTGCATTGATGCCGGTGGCCTGCTGGAAGAACGCGATGCCAAAACCAAATATCATGACGCGCTTGAGCCGCCCCGTAAGCAACTCGCGGATGCCGAAATGCCGCGATTTCTTGACGGGGTTCGCCTGCATGATTTCAAGTTCACGATGCGCGCCGGCTCGGCCGTGAACCGCGGAAAGTGCGGCCCGCGCGCGCTCTTCGCGGCCTTTGCTCAAGAGCCATCTCGGGCTTTCGGGCACCAAGGTCAACAGCAAAAAATATAGGCAGGCGGGTACGGCCTGCACGCCCAACATCCATCGCCAGCTGTCCGCACCCAGCGGAAGCAGAAAATAATTGGAGAAGAACGAAATCGAGATGCCGATGACGATCATCAGCTGATTGAGGGAGACCAGACTTCCGCGGCTACGGGCAGGCGCGATTTCCGCGATGTACACGGGGGCCGTGAGAATTGCCGCCCCGACCGCGAGACCACCGCAGATTCGCGCCGCGACGAACACCGCAAAGCGAGTGGACAACGCGGCCGTCAGGGATGAGGCGAGAAATAACACCGCTGTCAGCAGCAGCACGCTTCTGCGCCCAAAGCGATCGCTCAAGGGTCCGGCCGCAAGATTTCCGGCCATCGCGCCCCAACCGAGACAACTCACCGCCCAGCCGAGCTTGAGGCTGCCGGCCGCGCCGCCGAGGCCGAAATAGTCGCGAATAAAGGGCACGGCGCCGGAAATGACGGTGGCATCGAATCCGACCAGAAAGCCGCCCAGCGCCACCGTCGAGGCGATGCGAACGATTTTGAGTTCGCCGCCCGTCATGCGGGGGCCCGCGGCCCAAGGAGCTGAATTGTGCGGTTCATATCCCCCTCCCAACCTATAGACGAGTCTGGCGCCCGCGTGTTTGCAACCGGTTTCAGGAATGCTGCTTGCAGGGAGCTGCCCCTGTCAAGGGCAGGGTACCGTGCTCACCCCCTAAAGTCATGGTTTAAGGGCTTTAGCCCTCTTGCATTTTGAAATTGACAGCGGCAGTATTGGCCCTGCAACCGGTTTCAGAAACCGCTCGCACAGATCGACGCTCGACGTCGGCACAGCAGAATAAACATGATCCCGGGAGACGGGAGGGGGGAGTACCTTGAAGAAGTCCAGCCGTTCGCGCGCCTCGAAAAAGACGCGGCATCCGCTACCGCCCATTCCAATGAAGCCTCTGGCCGTACTGATAGCGATGTACTGCTCAGGAGCGATGGCCGCCGACTCCACCACTGTGGCGCCGGCGGAGGGTCTCGATGAGATCGTCGTCACGGGATTGCGTCAGTCGCTGGTGACTTCTGAGGGTATCAAGCGGGAGACGGCGGGCGTCGTTGATGCGATTACCGCCGAAGACATCGGCAAATTCCCCGACACGAACCTGGCCGAATCCATCCAGCGCATTCCCGGCGTGACCATCGACCGCATGAACAATGAAGGCTCGAAGGTGACGGTGCGCGGCTTCGGTCCGGAATTCAATTTGGTGACCTTGAATGGCCGCTCGATGCCGGGAAACATCATCCCGGGCAACAACGGCGGCATACCGAGCCCAGCGACGACGCGTTCCTTCGATTTCGAAAATCTCTCCGCCGACGGTATTGCCGGCATCACCGTGTACAAGACCGGCCGCGCCGACGTTCCAAGCGGCGGCATCGGCTCGACCATCAACATCACCACCTCACGCCCCTTCGATTTTCATTCGCTGCGCGCGACGTTTCAGGCCAAGGCCACCGATGACACGTCCAGCAAAGTCGGCAATAAAGTCACGCCGGAATTCTCGGGCCTGTTCAGCGACACCTTCTTCGACGAGCGGGTGGGCTTCCTCATCAACGGTTCCTATTCCAAGCGCAATAGCCAGGAGCAAAACGCGAACATCGACGGCTGGCTCGAGGACCAGTTTGCGGCCGGCGATCCGCGCGTGACCAGCTCCAACACGAATCCCGGCGGCCACAATTGGGCGCCGCGCAATGAAGGCTGGGGAGTCATCGATCACGAACGCGAACGAGTGAACGGCCAGGCAGTGCTGCAATTCAGGCCGGTCGACTCGCTGGTCGCGACGGCGGACTACACGTACACCTTTTTCAAAGACATGGTCAACAAGCACACCTTCGGTGCCTGGTTCGATTACGGTCCGAACCCTTCGAGCGCCACCATCAATTCCCATGGAACGGTCACCAACCTCGTCGATACCGGGAGCGACCTGTCATATTTCTCGGCCGCCGATGAGTTCATGAACCAGAACGGATCTGCCGGCCTGAACCTAAAATGGCAAGCTTCCGATAACATCGCGGTCGAATTCGACGGCCATCATTCCACCGCCGATTCGGGCGGCGGAGCTTTAGGCAACAACAATTTCGGCATCGTGGGTCAAAACCCGGCGCTGGCAGTGAACAAGATATTTGCGCTGGGTAACGGAACGATTCCGACCACCGCTTGGACCTACGTTCCACCGAACACGACGAGTAACCTCGGCACGTCGACGATCGATCCGCTGTTCGGCCAGGCCAATAACACGACTTTCAGGACTGTCATCGATGAGGTGCGTCTCAATGCGACTTGGAAGAACACATCCGATAGCGGATTGAAGAGCATCAAGGCCGGCGTCGATCTGAAGCGAATGACGACGGAGGCCGAAGCGTTCAACAGCGGCAATTTTGCCTGGGGTTACTACAACCCCAACTACGTCGGTTTGATACCGGCGAGCGCGTTCACGAAAGTGTCGACTTGCAGCATTCTCAAATCGTTTTCGGGCGGCGGTTGCGGCAATGCCGTTCCGTATTTCTATACCTATAGCTTGGCCAGCGCCATCGCGGCGACGCAACCCGGCGGCGCGCCAGGGGATGGCAACTTCCCGCCCTATACCTTCGCCCAAGCGAAATCGCCGACTAGCGATGATCACATCAAAGAGGAGACGCCGGCGCCCTTTGTGCAAATGGACTTCGACACGAGCTTCGACGGCATGAGGTTCCGGGCCCTGGCGGGATTGCGGTACGAGAAAAGCACCGTGACTGCCCAAAGCCTGCAAAAAGTTCCCACCTCGATTCAGTGGAACAATCCGACCGAATTCAGTACGAACTATGCGGCGAATGCCATTTATAGCGACATCCGCGCCCAATATGACGAATTTCTGCCCAGCCTGGACACCAGTCTGCAGGTGTTGCCGGATGTGTTGCTGCGCGCCTCGTATAGCAAGACCATCTCGCGGTCCGACCTGACCTCGATGGTCGGTACGACCTCGGTGACCAACGCACCGAAGCCGGGCTCGCGCACGGCCACCGCGGGCAACCCGGCCTTGCTGCCCTACGAATCCAACAATTTCGACCTTGCGGCGGAGTGGTACTACGCCCAGGGTAGTTATGTGTCGGTCAACTGGTTCACCAAGCACGTCACGAACTTCCTGACCCAGACCACCGTCAAGCAGCCTCTGTTCGGAATTACGGATCCGAATGCGGGAGCGGTGGCCAACAAGGCGATTGCCGAGCTGCAAGCGGCCGGTACGGCCGTCTCCGCGCAGACCATATTCGCGCAGATGCTGGCGGACAATCCCGGGCAGCTCACTTTTGCCGGGCAACCGGGCGACCCGCTGGTGATATGGGATGTCACTGCGCCAACAAACGCCAACAAGACGCAAATCCACGGATTCGAATTCTCGGTGCAGCACATATTCGGCGACAGCGGCTTTGGTCTGCAGGCAAACTGGTCCATCCCAAGCGGCGGTGCCTCCTTCAACTCGCAGGAAATCGGCTCTCAATTCGCGCTGCCGGGCCTGAGCCGCTCCTACAATGTGGTGGGCTTCTTCGAGAAGTACGGGTTCCAGACTCGCGTGGCGTACAGCCATCGCGGCGCATTCCTCGCTGGATTGGCCCAGATACAACAGGCGAACGAGCCGGTGTACACGGCGGCGTACGGCCAGCTGGACATGAGTGCAAGCTACGATATCAACAGGCACTTCTCTGTTTTCTTCGACGCGATCAATCTGACGTCGGCATCGCAACGCCAGTACGGCCGCTACAGCGAGCAGTTCATTTCAGCTTCGGAGGGTTTCGCCCGATACCAGGTCGGCTTTCGCGCGGCGCTCTAGGAGCCGGACAGGCTCCCGGGTACGCATCGGAATTACCAGGCCGCCGCACGCCGGGCGGTCGCGGAGCTCGCGATTGCTCAGGTGGATTTGCGGGATAGGTTCTTGAGCAACATCGACCGGAGGCGATCCGCCCGTGCCTGAGTGAGCTCTCCGAAAAGACCTTGCACTCGAGGCGGCAGATGCTCGAGGGCGGGGCCCTCGGATTGGAAAATCAAGTAATCGAATACCGCTTTCCAGTTGCGCCGCTGCTCCGGCGGCAGGCTCTTCACGGTCAGAAGGCAATGCAGGAGGCTCATTGACGGCGAATCGAAATAGTCCGCAACGTCCCGCCACCAATAATTGACGAGTACATTGAAGTCCTCGAGCGCCTCGACGTTGTGCCACCACAAGGCGGGAATGTAGACCGCATCGCCGGGCGAGAGTTCGGCAACTTCGGCAACCTCGGCTGCCTCGGCAAATCGGGGAAAACGCGCGAGGTCTGGATTGCGGACATCAACCAGGCTGACGGGCTGACCTGCCGGGGTGAAATCGAGCGGGCCCACGTAGAGATTGCCGATTTGATCGGGCGGAAACATGGTGAAGCGGCGCCGTCCGCCCACGACACAGGCCAGGTTTTCGGTATTGTCGAAATGCGGTGCAATGCACGTGCGGTTTCCGATCCAGATCGATTCGAGCACTGACTCGACGGTAATCAGGCTGCGGACATGATTGGCATTTGAAAAACCCGGAAGGTAAATCGGCAATGACACGGAACCCGAGTACAGAGCAGGCGAGGACTCATTCCTCAAATCATGGCAAAGCCGGTCCAGCACATCGCTGAGCAACGCACGTTTGGACTCGAAATTGAAACCGTCCAATGTGTCGTTGTAGAAGAATCGTCCCCGGATGGACGCGGGTGCTTCGAACAATGGCGCCGGGTGACCGCTATAGAAGCTCTTGAGATAGGCGGTGAGCGACTGCGGCGATTCGCGGCCCGCTTGGGCGGCGGGCCAATCCTGCACGAGGCCCCGCATTACCGCCGGGCGGCCGCGCGGCTTTATCGTTTTCTCAAACAGCTCGGCATCGACATCATGCCACTCCGCCGCGTGTTGGGGTTCGCGCATATTCGAAGCACTCGCCGTAAAGCAATGGTTGGTATTGTAGCGCTACTCAACGTTCCCCACGCGACACCGGGCCAACCTAGATTCATCGTGAGCGTTATAATTGTCGAGAGCTGGAGGCAATTGTGGTCAACCTGGTAGTTCTCAGCAGTCAAACTCACCGTAATGTGCGCATTGCGGCCACGCGCTCGTCCAGTGGGGACGCGGCAGTCAATGCCGTGAGCGTGATCCCTCGAGAGTTTGCGCGTCTGCTCGCGCATTACCCGATCTTCTTCACAAAAAGCCCGGAGACCGGTCAGTTCGAGCCGGCCGCACTGCTGGGCTTCGAGCACCATGAAAACCTATTCTTGATGGGCGGCCGATGGGACGCGGCCTACGTGCCCTTGCAGATCCAACGGCAGCCGTTCTCGCTGATTCCGCGGCACGGCGGTGCCGAGGGCAAGGAGGCTGCGCTGGACGTGGCGCTCGACCTGGACAGCCCTCACATTCGAACGCAGGAAGGTGAACGCTTATTCCTCAACGATGGCCAGCCCTCGAAATTCTTGCAAAGCATCACCTCGATGCTCTCGGCGCTGGTGAGCGGATCGACGGAAGCCTATGCGTTCACCGGACGGCTGGCTGAACTCAACCTGATCGAACCCGTGCGCATCGATATCGAGTTCGTCAACGGCAGCGAGACCAAGCTGCAGGGTCTTTACTGGATTGCAGCCGCCGGTCTCAAGGCGCTGCCTGCGGCGCAATTGGCGGAGTTACGCGATCGCGAGTTTCTCGAGTGGATGTACTTTCAGATGGCATCGCTCGCGCACCTCTCCGCTCTCGTCGCCCGCAAGAACCGGCTTCTCTCCGGCGCGACCGCCGCGCGACCTTAAGAGGACCGGAAGTGGCACCACAGGCTGAATCGCAACCGGTTCGAAAAATCCTCGTAGTCGGCGGAGGCACCGCCGGTTGGATTACCGCCGGCGTGCTCGCGTCGCGTTATCCGCGGCGCGGCGAAGAGGGCATTTCAGTCACCGTCATCGAATCGCGCCAGCAGCCGCCGATCGGCGTCGGCGAAGGCACCTGGCCGACGATTCGCGCCACATTGAAACAGATCGGCATCACGGAAACTGATTTCCTCCGTGAGTGCGATGCGTCTTTCAAGCAAGGATCGCATTTCGTGAAGTGGGTGGATGGCAGCGATGCGGACGCCTACTACCATCCATTTACGCTGCCGGTGGGCTACGAAGAACGCAACCTGGCTCCTTACTGGCTGGAGGATCCACGGGGCCAACGCTTCGCGGCCAGCATGTGCTTTCAGACGGATGTCTGCAGCCATGCGTTGGCGCCGAAGCAGATCACGACACGCGAGTTTACGGGCTTGGCGAATTACGCCTACCACCTAGACGCGGGCAAATTCGGGCCTTTTCTCCAGAAGCACTGTATCGACAAGCTCGGTGTCACGCACCTGTACGACGAGATCGTTCGGGTCGAGTCCAAGGAAGACGGCGACATTTCGCAGGTGGTGACGAAGTCCGGCGAGGTGCTCGCCGCGGACCTCTTTATCGATTGCAGCGGATTTTCTTCGCTGTTGATCGGCAAGCACTTTGGCGTCCCATTTCTTTCTAAAAAAAATGTGCTCTTCATCGACAAGGCATGGGCGGTGCAGATTCCGTACCCGACCGATGACGCCGCGATCACCTCGGCGACCATGGCCACCGCACAGTCTTCGGGCTGGGTGTGGGACATCGGCCTCACGACCCGCCGCGGCGTCGGGTATGTATACTCCAGCGGCTACATGTCGGATGAGGGCGCGCTCGAGGAGCTGAGGAACTACCTTAGCGCGCGGGGCGACGTATCGGGGGATTTGAGCTTTCGAAAAATCGACATCAATTCGGGGTATCGCCAGGAATTCTGGACGGGCAATTGCGTTGCGGTGGGACTTTCTGCCGGGTTCCTCGAGCCTCTCGAGGCATCGGCCATCGTCATGATCGAGCTGTCGGCAAAGTCCATTGCGAACCTGCTGCCGAGTTGCCGCGGCGGCATGCGGCAGGCCGCGCGAATATTCAACGACACTTTTCGCTATCGCTGGGAGCGCATTGTCGATTTCCTGAAGTTGCACTACGTGCTCAGCCGGCGGACCGACTCTCGATTCTGGATCGACAATAGAATTGCCGAATCGATTCCGGACAGCCTGCGCGAAGGCCTGGAGTTCTGGCGCGACCATTGCCCCTGGCATGAAGACTTCCCGCATCGTGAGGAAGTGTTCTCGGCGGCGAGCTACCAATACATCCTCTACGGGATGGGATTTCAGACCCACACGGCACCGTGGCTTCTGAACGACGGCGACCGAAACCTGGCGCGGGAAAAAATCAACGAGACGGCCCGATACGCCAAGGCTCTCACGGCGTCGCTGCCCAGTAATCGCGACTTACTGTCGAAAGTGCGCCGATATGGTCTTCAGAAAATCTAACCTGCGTCGGGCAGCGCCGCTGCTGCAACGTTTTTGGCATGCAATAAAAATTTCACATAGTTGATTCCTTGAGCGCCATTGGCGTTGTTTTTGGCGCTATGCCCGTTGGCCTGCAGCAACGGGTGCGAGCAAGGAGCCGGTACGGCGGGCGAGAATCGGTGTACTGCAAGCAACTCAGTTGCGAGAGGGGAGCCGGCTCAACGCAGTAGCAACCGGCTGACGCCCGAACGGCGCGACCCGAATAGAAACTTTCGCGGGCATTCTCGGTCCACACTACCCATGCATTCGAGCCGGGGAGCATCGTTGCAAATCAGGGTATTCATTCTGAGCGCTGTGCGGTTGCATCGGGAGGGCTTGGCGGCCCTGCTCCGCGGCTGCCCTACGATCGACGTGCTCGGTGCACACAACATCCAAGAAACGCGGAACGCCTTGCTGACGACGGCGATCGATGTCGCTTTGATCGATGCACTGTCGCCGAGCGATTCTGATACGGTGAGCGCCCTTCGAAAAATGTGTGCCCGGGTGCGGATTTTGGCCATCGGAATTCGCGAGACCACGAGTGAAGTCCTGGCCTGTGCTGCCGCCGGTATTGACGGTTATGTACCAAGGGACGCCGCGTTGGGCGATATGGTCACCGCCATCGAGAACGTGGTGCGGGGCGAACTGGCCTGTTCGCCCAAAGTGGCCGCATCCCTGTACCAGTGCGTCGGCCTTTCCAGGGCTGCCGGCGCCACCCCGTTGACCGCGCGTGAGCTTCAAATCGCCGATTTGATGAATCGCGGCTGCCCCACGAAGGAGATTGCATGGCGCTTGGGAATGCAGCCTAGCACCGCGAAAAACCACATCAGAAATATTCTGCACAAGCTGGGCGTACATCGGCGCGGCCAGGCGGTGGCGAAGCTGCAAACCTTGATCGGCGAGCGTCTTGGCTCCTCCTAGCCGGCCATGCGGGCTCCCGTTCAAACCCACAATCCCGCTGCCCGCAATTGCAGGATGGCGTTCATTGGGTTGCCTAGATAGGGAGCACCAGGAAGCGCGAAGGGTGCTTGCAAGCTGCCGGCGCTCATTCCCGCCGCTATCCCGGCGCCGTAGAACTGTTGGCTCGAGAATTGCTGGCCGGCGGGTAGCAACCCGGGTACTTGCTGCAGATCGGGACATCCTGCGCCTACCCGGTTGGGATCGACCTGTGCATAGGGTATCGCCGCGGCGCGCAGGAAGTCGTACAAGACCGAGACTCGCTGGTCTGCGCGCGCTCCGTAATTGATGCTTTGTAACATGGGATGATGAGAGAGCAGCAGCGCTGAAAACCCGACGACATGCGCCGCTGCCATGGAACTGCCGTCCCAAGCCGCGTATCCGCCCCCGGGAACACTGGATATGACGGCGACACCCGGCGCGCACACGCCCACCTGCGGCCCCGAACAACTAAAATTGGTTGCGTAGATCCCTGGCAATGCGATCAGTTGCGGCAACGCCCTGTGCGCATGACGCGTGTCCTGCGGGTACTCGCCGAGTTTGCCGACCGCCGAAACGGTCAGCACGCCGGGGACATTGCCGGGGAATTGCACGGCTCCGCCCGTGTTGCCGGCGCCGACGATGCTGGCGATTCCATGCAAACGAGCTTCGGCGATTTTTTGCGCCACGAGTTCGGAAAACTGCTCGCCGCTGACGCCAATCTGCACGATATCCAGCCGCCGCTCGATGCATTCATCCAGGGCATCAATGAGATCGCTGAAATGTCCACCCGGCACCACTTTGAACACATGCACCTCGGAGGCCGGAGCGCAGCCGACAATGTCGGACGACGCGACAGCAGAGGCGGCGACAATGCCGGCGCAATGAGTGCCCTGTCCCAACTCATCCGATTTCCAGCTCTGAGGGTCCTTGTCTCGGGTGAGATCCAAGCCGCGCACGATCTGGCGAAGGAGCGGGTGCGAGCTGTCACAGCCTGAATCGATAATGCCGATTTTCGTGCCGACACCGTTCCAATCCGTGGATACCCGATCGAATTTCATGATGCGCTGCCCCCAGCTGTAGGGGCGTTCGCCCGGGAAGCTTCCCGAATTCCGGTGCAATGGGCTCAACCGAATCACGTTGACTTGTTCGGCTTCGAGCGACGGATTCTGAATGTACCGCTCCCAGTAGTCCGCCGCGGGACGCACATAGACCGCATGAATGCCCGCGCCATCGACGGCGTAGGTTTGCAGGCTCGCCTGTCCCGAGGAGTCCGTGACTGTTTGGGCGGGGAAGCCAGGGCCATAGAGATTGACAACCGCGTTCGCGAGCGGCCGATCGTCTTCGCCGAGAATGCGGAACCGGAGTTCACGGCGTGGACGAGGGAATGGCATCGCCGGAGCAGTGAGCTGCCAGCTCATGGGCTCCGGTATGGCCATGTCGGAGTATCCCAGGGGCGCATCCAGCTCGACGATCACGTGAGGCGGCGCGTTCTGGCGCAATGCCGTGCCACGCTGTTCATCCATGCGCGCTACCACTATCTCGTGGGGGGCCGTGGTCGGCGTCATCGCGATAGGCTGAGAGCCGCGGCATCGCAGGCGGCGGATGATTTCCACACCGTCCATTTGAGCGAGCCTCTCGAGAAAAGGATCGCTGGGCAGCGGTGTAATTCCAGGGAGCGACCGGAATCCAATCAAATAGCGTTGCTTACGGCGCACAACCGCGGCAGAAGTCTTGTCGGTATTGGCGATAGTCGGATCTGGCGCGGCCCGATCTTGAGCGGTGAATTGCTCCGTCGCACCGCTCGATTGAGTCCCTTTTCTGGATTGGGCTTGCTTTGCCGCCTGACCCTGATCATCTTTTTGCTCAGCCATGACACGTTTCTCCTGCCTCGGTTGTGTGAGATGTATCTTCAATGCATCGCGATACCAGGCTCAATGCATCGTGATACCAGGCACGAAGTTGGCTCCCAGCTGGCCCGATATGAATTGGCCCGCGTAGGGGTTGCCCGCGTAAGGGTTGCCCGCGTAAGGGTTGCCAGAGGTCTGAACTGCCTGTTGTGCCGCTAGCTGTGCGAGTTGCTGCGCTACCAAGTAATGATATTGGGCGAGTTGCTGCAGCAAATGGTGGTGCGGCTGCTGCTGCTGCTGTGTTTGCAGTGCCGGCTGCACTGCCTGTTGATGCGCCAGAAGTTGTTGGAGCGCATGCTGCGAAGCGGCTTGCTGCTGTGGGGCAGTCTGCCAGATCGGCGATTGAGGCAAGCCCTGAGCGAAGCTGGGCGATTGCTGTGGATAACCGTATTGCTGCGGATACCCATACTGCTGCGGATAACCTAGCTGCGGATAACCGTGAGGCGTGTTCGCGAAGGGGATGTGATTAGGATTGCCCTGTGAGCCGTCGAGGCCGAAGCCCACTTGAGGAGTGAAGTTTCCTGGTTGATTGAAGTTGCCCTGGGCGCCGAAGCTTGCCTGGGGATTGAAGTTGCCCTGGGTGCCGAAGCTTGCCTGGGGATAAAAGTTGCCCACGGGATAAGACATATCAACCTCCATCTGAGTGATTGAAAGAATGAGCCTGAGTGATTGAAAGAATGAGCGAACCATTTGCCGGTTGTCCGGCATGACGTATCGCACCGCGCGAAGACAGCCTAGATCCGGGCGATTAGTGAGTACATGACTCGAACGTGCTGGTCTGTGTGATCCCGCGAAGGTTCAGGACCGATGATCCCTTTGGGTCATTGCGTGGCGGTGTCTGCAGCAAAGCCTTTCGCTGGGTCATGAAAGAGGACATATTGGCAGACTAAATATTCGTTTGATTCTATATAATCAATTGATTTATAAAAGGATATTGGAAAAAAAGAAACGGACACCAAAGGGGCCGTGGGCCGTGGTGAGTCCGTGGGCCTCATGGAATGTTGCCGACTATAAGAAGCACCTCGCCGCGTGCGATCAGACGCGTCGCAATGACCTCGACGGCCGAGGACATCTGAGCGAGGAGAGCCTCGCGGAATTCACACGCTTTTTTTTGACGGTCTGTCTCGACCAGGTCAAGTTCATGGAGAGCCTGATGCAACCCGACCGGTTGCGCACACGCATCCTGCTGTGGACCGAGGAGGAAATTCGGTTGGCCAGACTGCCGCCCAAATCAAGCTCCATTCTCGAAGCCGTCCTTTACCGGGGCGAACTCCCGCGCGGCGATGCCGCGGTGACAGTCAGCACCGGTGAACGCCAAGCTCGCCGCGTTGTCTCCGCTCTCATCGAGCGCGGCGTGCTTTTCTCCGCAAGCACGCGCGCGCCGCTGCGCCTCGCTTTCCCGGCAACACTTGCCTCGCGGTGGATGCCGGGTCTATTTCCGGACAAGTCGGGCTAGTTGGAGACCTCCTGAGGACCGCGTCTTTCGTAATGAAGACGTCGGTTTCATCGCTTGACCGGCGTGGCGGGCAGGAGCGATATATAACGCTGAGCGGCCCCTGTTTCAGCCCGACATATCTGAAAAGCGGCCTTGCTGGACCAGCTTGACATGAGCGACGAATTCCTCCAAAGCGTGGGCATTGCGCCGCTCGTCGCGTTTGCTCCTGCGCCAATCTAGATATATTATTTAGATAATTATATCTAGTGAAGAATACTGCTCCTAGATCAGCGATACTGCCGATTCTTGGAGCCTAAGCTGCTGGTGTATTGGATCTAAATCATGAGTGAAACGGGGCTATTGCAGAACAAAGTCGTCGTCGTCAGCGGAGCCGGCGGCGGAATCGGCGCGGCGATCGCCAAACTCGCGGCGGGTTGCGGCGCGCGTGTCGTCGTCAATGATGTCGGAGCGACCTCGAGCGGCGAAGGCAGTGACGCGCGGCCCGCACAAGCGGTGGTCGATGCGATTATTCAGGCCGGCGGGCAGGCGATAACCAGTTTTCACAGCGTCGCCGGCTGGGACAGCGCTGCCGCGATCATCAAAGAGGCAGTCGACGCATTCGGGCGCATCGACGTCGTCGTCAACAATGCGGGCGTAGTTCGGGATGCGATATTCCACAAAATGGAACGCGCAGATTGGGACACCGTGCTGGGCGTGAATCTGTCCGGGTGCTTTTATCTGGCGCGAGCGGCGGCGCCTTACTTCAGGCAGCAGAACACTGGCTGCTATTTGCACATGGTCTCCACCAGCGGCCTGATAGGCAACTTCGGCCAGGTCAATTACGGCGCGGCCAAGCTGGGTCTCGCCGGCCTGTCCAAATGTATCGCCTTGGACATGGAGCGCTTCAACGTTCGCTCGAACTGCATTGCACCGTTTGCCTATACGCGCATGGTTGGCACGATCCCCACCAACAATGACGATAATCTGCAGCGCCTGGAGCGCATCAAGCGCATGACTCCCGAGAAGATCGGCCCGCTGGCCGTGGCGCTTATGAGCGACGCAGCACAGGGGGTTACCGGGCAAATATTCGGCGTGCGCAACAATGAACTCATGCTGTTCAGTCAGCCGCGGCCACTTCGCACCGTGCACACGGCGGAGGGTTGGACTCCACAGAGTTGCATCGATGTGGCGCTGCCAGCTCTCCGCGCCAGTTTCACAAAACTCGATAGGTCGCAGGATATCTTTCCCTGGGATCCTATTTGATGTTAAACCAACATTCGAGAACAACTCCGATCGCCGCCGATAGCGATTCAGCTACGATTCCGGGAGTGCTCGCCGCCGCCGCGCGACGGGACCCAAGCGGCATTGCCGGCGACGATCGGAGCAGGCGATTCACGTTCGCTGAACTCGACGCGCTGGCGACTCGGATCGCTGCGGCGTTCGTAGCGGCCGGCGTGGAGCGCGGCGACCGCGTCGCGATATGGGCGCCCAACAGCTTGGATTGGATTGCAGCCGCGCTTGGGGCTCAGTCAGCCGGTGCTTCCATCGTTCCGCTGAATACGCGCTTCAAAGGGGAGGAGGCTCGCTTCGTCCTGGAACGCAGCGGCGCCAGGATTCTGATAGTAGCGAGCCGGTTCCTGGGCGTCTCGTATCCCGGCTTGCTTGCGGGTCTGGAGCTACCTGCGCTGCGCAGAATCGTGCGCTTGGACACGCTCGAAGATCAGCCGGGAGAGTGGGACCGATTCCTCGCGCAGGCCACACCTGACCATCTTTCGGAAGCGATTGCGCGGCGCGCGGCGCTTTCTCCGAACGACGTGTCGGACATCATGTTCACGTCCGGAACCACGGGCGAGCCGAAGGGCGTCGTCACCACCCATGGTCAGAACATCCGGGTGTACGACATATGGGGAAAGGCAGCGGGGGTGAGGCCCGGCGATCGCTATCTCGTGCTCTGGCCGTTCTTCCACTGCTCGGGCTACAAGTCAGGCTGGCTCGCGAGCTTGATTCACGGCGTCACCGTCTATCCTTTCCCGGTACTCGATATTGGAAAATTGCTCGAGCTCGTGCACGACGCGCGGATCACCGTGTTGCCCGGTCCGCCGACGCTGTTCCAGGCTTTGCTCGCGGAGCCCAAGGCTCGGCGCGCAGCAGCCTTGGCTTCATTGAGAGTGTCAGTGACGGGTGCGACCTCGGTGGCCCCGTCTCTGATTGCGCGCATGCGTGAAGAGCTCGGAATCAGCACGGTGCTCACAGCCTACGGGTTGACGGAAACCTGCGGAACCGTCACGGTGACCGATGCCAGTGACGACCCCGACATCGTCGCGACGACGGTCGGACGCGCGATTCCAGGAGTGGAGCTACGCGTTGTCGACTCGCTCGGCGGCGACCTGCCGCTAGGCGAAGCGGGTGAGGTGCTGGTGCGCGGTTACAATGTGATGCAAGGCTTCTACGAATCGCCCGAGGAAACGGCGAAGGTGTTGGACGCCGCGGGCTGGCTTCGCACCGGCGACGTCGGGGTGCTCGACGCCCGGGGCTATTTGCGGATCACCGACCGTCTGAAGGACATGTACATCTCAGGCGGCTTCAACTGCTATCCGGCGGAGATCGAAAAGATCATGTCCGGGAATCCGGACCTTGCACAAGTGTCGGTGATCGGCGTTGCGGACGAGCGCCTGGGCGAGGTGGGTAAGGCGTTCGTAGTCCCAAGGCAGGGCACCGAGCCGGTACCACAAGACATCATCGCGTGGTGCCGCGATCATATGGCCAACTTCAAAGCGCCTCGCTACGTTGAAATCGTGGAGGCCCTGCCGGTCAACGCGACCGGCAAGGTACAGAAGTTTCGCCTGGACCGCAGCCCACGGTCGCGCGCCTTGGGGCAGGTTTAGGCTGAAGCACGCAATTCCCGTGCGGGCGCCCGGCCATCAATTGTCGAGAATGTCGACGACTTTCGCGGCAGGGAGCCACTTGGTCATCGTTTTCTCGACAGCTTCGGTGTGCTTGCGCCAGTGAGCTTCCGCGCCGGGGCCGTTACCCGCTTCGATGTAGTCAACGAGTTTCTCCAACGAGCGCAGGCCGCGCTTCTTGTCGGGAGCATTGTCGAGTTGGCGTCCGGCGGTGGCCGTCAACGTGCCCCACGAGAGCTCGAAGATGTGGTTGAGCATGCCCATCAGAAGCGTGAGCGTCGGCACATTGGCCAGTTCGATCAGGGTGTTGCGAAAGCGCGCTGTCGCGATACCGAAACCGAAGTCGTCGTCGATTTGTGCCCGGCTTTCCTCGATGCAGCGTCGCAGAACAGCCGGCGCTGTCTTGCGCGAGTTCTCCGCAACGATCCGCGCGGCCGCAGGCTCCACGATCATGTGCACGCGATGAATATCAGTCAGCGTCGTGCCATTGGCCTGTAATACGAACCCAATGTGCCGCGCGGCCATGTTGATGCTTGGACTGAGCACCGAGGCGCCGCCGCGCGCACCGCGTGAAATGCTGACAAGCCCTTCGGATTCGAGAATCCTGATTGCCTCGCGCAAGGTGGGGCGGGACACCCCGAACCGCGCCATCAGATCCGCTTCGGCACTCAGCGAATCGCCCATCTTGAGAACGCCGCGAATGATCTGGTTGCGCAACTCTTTGGAGACGAGTTCCGCCGCCTTGGGAATTCTCACTGTGGAGGAGACGCTCATCGCGCCTTTTGTATTACTGTTGCGTGGCATTTACTCACTCGGTTATGAAAACTCAAGAACGTTTCATTATTATACCTCCTCGGACGATTTAGTTACATTGAATGATCCACACGCACCTAGTTAAACCGGCAGCGCTCGCGGCCAGCACTCGAATAGTGCGAATAGTGCGGCGATGAGCGCCAGAGGTTGGTCCACCATCACGTGATGATCCGCGTCGGGAATATTGGTCCAAGGGGTCCCTTTTGGAGCGGTGCCGAGCACGAGGCTTTCCACGGCCGCATTGGTGAGCGGCGAGCGCGCGCCGGCGATGAATGCCAGCGGGCAGCGCGGCTTGGCCAGGCATGCGGCAATTGGAACGCGCGGCAGCCCGCCGGCACATTGCGGATCAAAGCGCCAGGTCCAGCCCGGTTCGCGCTGCCCTTGCAGAGGAACGGGTTTGAGGGAGGCGCGGGCGATGTGGTCGGCGATGAAGAGATTGGCGCACGCCTGGGGCGGCGAGAACCGAAAGCGCGCCAGGGCGGCTTCGAGCGAGGCGTACACCGGCAACGCCCTCTGGGACGACGGCGGCAAATGCCACTCCCCGTCGGGATGTAGATAGGAGTCCACTACGACAGCGCCTTTCAGTCGCTCGCCATAAGCCGCCGCTGCGGCCAACAGCATCAATCCGCCAAAGGAATGACCAACCATCAGCGGGGCCTCTGAAGACTCGAAAATGCCGCTGGTCTGTGCAGCCGCCAGAATTTCCTCCAGGTAGATCTCAGCGCTATAGCTCTCGCGCCAGTCGGACCCACCCATCCCCGACCAGGAAAGTGCCGTCACGCGATACCGCTTGGCCAAAAAGGGCGCTAGGTGGCTCCACCAATCCGCGTGCGCCCCGAGGCCATGCAGCAGCAGCAGCCCCTGCGCCCCACGCTCACCCCAACTCAGGACTTCGATGTTGACATCCCGAACCGGCACGCGGCTACGTTCGGGTGCGATGGCGAGCGCATCGGAAAACCAGGAGGGTGCGTCCGGGCGCCGCCCGCGAAAAGCCGCGAGAGGGTTCACCATGGCGGAGCTTCCGGTGCAGAGGGAGGCGATACCGTCATGTCGGCGGTCTCCCGGAGCGTGCTTGGAAGCCGCCGTCACTCATCGCATGGTAGTCGAGCATTTCACTTCCGTTCGGCGGTCAGCATTCATGACCGGCCCGACAATATAGTAATGTAAGTCAACTTGTTTATATTATACATCTAGGTGTATCGTTGGCCTGTGTCGGCGCCATCGCCGCGGGCCGTGTGTCACGCGCCAGCCCCGGGTACCAGAGCAGCCACGCATTTGGACAGCCGGGTCGCGATCAGGCGGCACGGATACTGAAGGGGGATCGACAGATGTCTTATGTGTCGCGGCTGACCAACGGCCTTTCCTACCATGCGCGAACGGTGCGGCGGTTACAGCGTTCGGGAAATGGCCGGGAATGGGGCAGCCACGGATTACGGGAATACCTGGAAGCGCAGTCAATCATCGGTGCGCACGTCGCGTGAGCTGTGATCCACTCACATCGTTCCCGAGTCTTGACTTCACCGGTCAAGTCGCCCTCGTCACGGGCGCCGGCGCCGGCATCGGCCGCGCCTGCGCGGAAGGCTTTGCGCGATCCGGCGCCGACGTCGTGGTATCCGACGTCGACGAGCGCACCGGTAGCGAGACCGCAAGCGCCATCCGCGATACGGGCGGCAACGCGGTGTTCATCCCGGCGGATGTCTCGCGCGCCGCGGATGTGAGGACATTGATGGCCGAGACCGTAAGTGCCTTTGGCCGACTGGACATCGCACATAACAATGCCGGGATTTCTGCCGCCGCCGTGCCGATGGCGGACGTCGACGAGCAGGATTTCGACCGCGTGATTGCGGTAAATCTCAAGAGCGTCTGGCTGTGTATGAAATACGAGATTCCGTTGATGCAGAGTCAGGGCGGCGGGGCCATAGTCAACACGTGCTCAGCGTTGGGACTCGTCGGGTCTAGTCTCGGAACTGCATATGTCGCCGCCAAGCACGGCGTTGCGGGGCTTACCAAGACAGCGGCGCTCGAGTACTCCTCCCAGGGCATACGCGTTAACGCGGTGTGCCCTGGCATCATTCGAACACAACTGGTGAAGAACACGCTGTCGGCTCCCGAAGCTGAACGCCAGTTGGTGGCATTGCATCCCATCGGCCGCCTGGGCGAACCGCAAGACGTCGTCGGTGCTGTCCTGTGGCTGGCCTCTGCGGCTGCCGGATTCGTTACCGGAGCGTTGCTCGCGGTCGACGGCGGCTGGACGGCGAGCTGACCCGCGAGTCGGCAACAGGCAATCATGAATCGCGTAGCAGGCAAAGTAGCATTGGTGACCGGCGCGGCACAGGGCCTCGGCAAGGCGATCGCCGCTACCCTTGCCCAAGAAGGCGCGCGCGTTTATGTCACCGACATCAATGCCGCGTTGCTCGCGGAAACCGCCAAGGCCATCGGTGCCGCCGGCCACTTCGAGCATGATGTGATCCAAGAGGAACAATGGCGCGCCCATGTGGCCGCGGTCGTCAGGAAGGCGGGGCAGCTCGACGTCCTGGTGAACAACGCGGGCATTGCGCAACTCGCGGGTCCCAACGCGTTGGAGGACGTCCCGCTCGCGACTTGGCGCAAGATCATCGCCGTCAACTGTGAAGGTACGCTGCTCGGGTGTCAGTCCGCGCTGCGCGAGATGAAGCATACCGGCGGCGGATCGATCGTCAATCTGTCGTCGATTGCCGCTCTCATGCCCACGCCGACGATTGCTGCCTATGGCTTCAGCAAGGCGGGCGTTCGCCATCTGACTTTGTCGGTCGCACAGCATGGCGCTCCGTTCAAGATTCGCTGCAACAGCGTGCATCCCGGCATGATCCGCACGCCGATGCTGCTGGGACTGCATCACCTTCATGCAGAGCAGTGGGGCACGGGCGAGCGTGCCGAAGCAGACCCGTTTCTCGCGGCAATACCAATGGGCGAATACCAGAGCGAACAGGATATCGCAAACGGCGTGTTGTTCCTGGCATCCGACGAGGCACGGTTCATCACCGGCACGCAGCTCGTGATTGACGGTGGGATGATGCTCCGATGAGGCCGCGCTTCGAATCAAAAGTCGTCCTCGTCACGGGCGCGACTTCTGGCATCGGACGCGCGACGGCTATCGCATTTGCGCGCGAAGGTGCGCGAGTGGTGCTCACCGGTCGTCGCGTGGCGGAGGGCGAAAGCGTGCGCGATCTCATTGAAGCCGACGGCGGTTCGGCCGCGTTCGTGCGAGCCGACGTCTCACAGTCCGCGGACGTTGAGCACATGCTGAGTATCTGCGCCGAGCGCTTCGGCGGCCTGGACATTGCGGTCAACAGTGCGGGGTTGGAAGGAACGTTCGCGGTACCGACGGCTGACTACGATCGGCAAGTTTGGAAACAAGTGATCGATGTGAATCTGACTGGGCTCTTCTACTGTTTGAAGCATGAAATCGCGGCGCTGCTCGTGCGCGGCACCGGCGCCATCGTCAATGTCCTTTCCGGAGCAGGCCTTAGAGCGTTCGAGATCGGCGCCGGCTACACCGCGAGCAAGTGGGGCGGTGTCGGGATGACGAAGGCAGCGGCGCTGGAATATGCCTCCCACAAGATTCGCATCAACGGCCTCTGTCCCGGTGTGGTGCTCACCGACATGGCGGAGCGCTGTTACGTACATGACGGAGTGTTCGATCCGAAAGTGATCGCGGCACACCCGCTCGGGCGCTTGGGAACGGTTGAGGAGGTGGCAGCGGCCGCACTCTGGCTGTGCTCGTCCGAGGCCTCATTCATCACCGGCGCGATGCTGCCGATCGATGGCGGTGCAACGGCAGGCTGAGCAGGCGCTCGACAGATCGAAGCGAACGAAACTCTACGCGCGGCCCGGCGATTGCCGTGCTCGATGCGGGTAGCGGCTTTAGGAGTGGCGGAAATGAATGTAATCAAAGAATTAGGTCTCGAGATGTACCGGCGCATGTTGTGCATACGCTGGTTCGAAGAGGCGGCGCTGGAACTGAGTGCGGCGGGGGAGCTTGCGGGTGCGCTGCACGTTGCCGCAGGACAGGAGGGAGAGATCGTCGGCGCCTGCACGGCGTTGACCAGGGAAGACTATATGGTGGGCAACCACCGCTCCCACGGCCACCCCATCGGCAAGGGCGCCGAGATGAAAGGCCTGATGGCTGAGCTGTTGGGCCGCAAGACCGGCGTGAACAAGGGCAAGGGCGGCTCGATGCATCTTGCGGATTTCAGCGTGGGCAGTTTGGGCGAGACCAGCATTGTCGGCTCAGGGTTACCGGTCGCTGCCGGCGCAGGCCTCGGCGCGAAAATGCTCAAGAACGGGCGGGTGAGTTTGTGCTTCTTCGGCGACGGTGCGTCGAACGAAGGCACCTTTCACGAATCACTCAACATCGCGGCAATCTGGAAGCTGCCCGTCATCTTCCTGTGCGAGAACAACGGCTACGCGATTACGACCGCCGCGACCTATTCCGTTGCGGTGAAGGACATCGCAAGGCGCGCGGATGGCTATGGCATTCCCGGCGAAGTGGTCGATGGCCAGGACGTGCTTGCCGTGTACGACACGGTGAGCGTCGCAGTCGCTCGCGCACGCAAGGGCGACGGGCCCTCGCTGGTTGAGGCCAAGACTTACCGCTACATGGACCACGCGAAGGGCCTGCCGCCGGTGAACTACCGTACCGCGGAAGAAATCGCATTTTGGAAAAAGCGCGATCCGATCGGTCTATTGCGCGAGAAATTGCTGCGCGGTGTGCTTGCGTCGCAAGCCGACATCGAGGCACTCGAGCGGCAGGTGCGGCGGGAAGTCGACGCGGCCGTCGCATTTGCTCGAGAAAGCCCGGAGCCAAGCCCAGAAGACGCGTTCGCCGACGTTTACGCGACCGCGATCGGGTGAGCGATGTGCCTTAACGACACGGCTGAAAAACGCTCACCAGTCATCAACGAATTGCAACGAATGGAAATACCTGTATGGGCACTGTGAGTTACCTGGAGGCGATTCGCGACGCGATGAGCGAGGAGATGCGCCGCGACCCAAGAGTGTTTCTGATGGGCGAGGATGTGGTGCACAACGTGTACGGCTCCTCGGCTGGTCTTGCCGCTGAATTTGGCGCCGAGCGCGTCATGGACACACCGTTGTCGGAGGCCGGATTCGTGGGGACCGCGGCGGGCGCGGCCATGGTGGGAATGCGCCCGATCGTGGATATCACGATTGCACCATTTCTGTATCCGGCCATGGATCAGATCGTGAGCATCATTGCCAAGTCGCGCTATTTGTATGGCGGGCAAACGAAGGTGCCCGTCGTGTTGCGCGTTTGCATGCTCTACAACGTGAACAACGCAGCACAACATTCCGACCGCCCATATCCCGCCTTCATGGGGATTCCCGGGCTCAAGATGATTGCGCCGTCGAACCCGTACGACATGAAGGGCCTGTTGAAGGCGGCGATTCGCGACGATGACCCGGTGCTCTGTTTTGAGGATGGCAATCTGTGGATGATGAAGGGAGACGTGCCGGACCATGATCTCGTCGTACCGCTGGGCAAAGCGGAGGTGAAGCGCCAGGGCAGCGACGTGACGGTGTTTGCGATCGCCGGCTCAGTCCCGCAGGCCCTTGCTGCGGCGGAGCAGGCGGCCAAGGACGGAATTTCGGTGGAGGTCATCGATCCCCGCACGATCAAGCCGCTCGATACCGCAACGGTCTTGGAGTCGGTGCGCAAAACCGGACGATTCATTGCCGTCGATCCTGCGCACAAGAGCTGCAGCATCGCGAGCGAGATCGCCGCGACCGTGGCGGAGGAGGGATTTTGGGACCTGAAGGCGCCCGTGCGTCGAGTGACGACACCCGACATCCACATCCCGTTCGCGTCGTCGATGGAGCGCGGACTCTATCCGACGTCGCAACGAATCGTCGAGGCAATCCATCAATCCATGAAGCAGTGAAGCGAGTCGGGCACCAGCATGGCAATTGAAGTGAAGTTACCCCAGTTCGGGATGGGCATGAGCGAAGCGCAAATCGTACGGTGGTACAAGAGTCCGGGCGATTGCGTCGTGAAAGGGGAACCGTTGCTCGAGGTGGAGGCGGCGAAGACGATCAATGAGATCCCCGCGCCCGCAAACGGCGTGCTCGCGCGAATCGTCGCGCAGGTGGGAGATGTCGTCCAAGTGTATCAGCCGCTCGGGGAAATCACCGCGGAAGGGGAAACTGCAAATGTAGACAACGTGACCCCGCCGCGAGAGCGCCGTGCGGAGCCAGTCTCCGCGTCCGCCGCCGTCGTCGCAACACCCCGAGCACGCCGATTGGCCCACGAACTCGGTTTGGATCTGGCGACCATTGTGGGCACGGGGTCCGGCGGGCGCGTGACCGACGAGGATGTGCGACGAACGTCGACGACCGGCGCTGCGGCGCCTTCCCAGGCAACCGACGCCGGCGAGCCGTCCGTCGCGCTCGGCGGAATGCGCGGCGAAATCGCCCGCCGCATGCAGGCGAGTTTGCAGGACAGCGCGCAACTCACGTTGACGAGAACGGTCGATGTCACCGCGCTGATGGCCAGTAGAGAGTCGCTCGCCTCACGATGTCCCCTCAGCTACAACGACCTGATCGTCAGAGCCGTGGCACTTGCTCTGCGCCGGCATCCGATGCTCAATGCCACCTGCGATGGGCGCTCGATTCAACGCCACGCACACATTCACATTGGCATTGCCGTCGCACTCGAGGATGGTTTGATCGTACCAATCGTGCGTGACGCGGATCGCCTGTCGCTGCGGCAGCTTGCGAGCGAAATACGCCGCCTGACCGAGCTTGCCCGCGGCAAAAAACTGGCACCGGCCGACGTCAGCGGCGGCACCTTCTCTGTAACCAATCTCGGTGCCCTCGATATCGATGCGTTCACTCCCATCATCAACCCTCCGGAGACAGCCATTCTCGGCGTAGGCCGGATCACTGAATACTACACGCGGAACGGTGATCGGGCCGAATGGCGACAAGGCATGGTGGTGAGTCTCACCATCGATCATCGTGCCATCGACGGTGCACCGGGTGCGCTATTTCTACGCACTTTGGCTGCGCTTTGTGCCGCACCCGATGAATGGACCAGCGAATGACGAAGTACCAGGCGATCGGCCTATTAACAGACGATTACATCAGGGGAAGTTCGTGAAAATAACAAAATCTGTATTTCTTCAATCGCGCATGGCCTGTGCCGTGCTGACGAGCATGCTTTGCATGATGCCGTCATTTCGCGTGCAGGCGCAGGAGGCTGCACCTGCCGCGGCGTCGGGGGGCCTTGAAGAAATCATCGTGACGGCGCGGCGACGCGACGAGCGTGAACAATCGGTGCCGATGTCCGTGAGCGTCCTCAGCGGCGCGGACCTTGCAAAGAATTCGGTGGTGCGGCTGGGAGACTTGACCCGCGCGGTGCCCGCGATTCAAATCGTTCCCAGCGCCTTCAGCGCCAATACGCCGAAATTTACCATCCGTTCCCAATCCGAATACGAGCCGCTGCTCACCGCGGACCCGTCGGTCACCGTCTACTTCGCCGACGTTGTGCAGGAACGTGCCCACGGCCTCAACGCACAATTGTTCGATTTGGCGTCCGTCGAGGTTTTGAAAGGTCCGCAAGGAACGCTGTTCGGCCGCAACAGCACGGGCGGCGACATACTTCTGGTGCCGCAGCCGCCCACCAAGGATTTCGACGTCCAAGTCGACTTGAGTGTCGGCAACTACGGTTTAACGACATTCAACGGGATTCTCAATGTTCCTGTCAACGAGGTCCTGCAGTTGCGCTTCGACGGCGGAGTCACGCGCCGCCGCGGATATACGCGCGACCTTGCGACAGGGGTCGACTTGGACGACGCGCACAACGAAGTCTGGCGTGTTGGAGCACTTTTCACTCCCACCGACACGCTGAAGAACACATTGTTCGTCAGTGGTTTCAAGGCCGATGAGCACGGTACGGGGTTTCAAATGACGGGCAATGACCCCACCGGGCTTCAGGCGCTGGCATGGCCGGCCGCACAGGGCTATTTGCAGCAGCAGCAGGCGTCGGATTTCCATACGGTTCTAAGCGAGGTGACGCCGAGCGACAAGGTGCGTACGACCACCGTCGCCAATACGACGGAGTGGAGTCCTGGCTCCGTCACACTCAAGAATATCTTCGGCTACCGAAAAGTGAGCGCAGGCCAGGGCTTCGATTTCGACGGTACGCCCCTACCGATCTTTCCGTCGCACGAGAGTCTCGATTCGAAGCAATTCAGCGACGAGTTGCAGCTTCTGGGGACTGCTATTGATCACCGCCTCGACTGGATCGGCGGGCTGTATTGGTTCAAGGAGACGGGAACCGAACAGCAGATCGCCACGTTGAACTATGCGCCGTACTTAACGCAGAATTCGGTGCAGACCGGGGACGTGACCAATATCAGCGATTCCGTATTCGCCCAGGGCACGTATCACTTGGAGTCGCTCAGCGCCCTGTCCTTCACCGGCGGCGCCCGCTATACGCGGGACAAGCGAGAACTTACCACTACCGCAATATTCAACGGCGCCTGCGGGATCAGTCTGGATAATGCGGGCACCATTCCCGCGAACCCCTGTTACGGATCGGCAAGCAAGTCCTTTTCCTCGCCGACCTGGCAGGTCGGAGTGGACTGGCAGATTACGCCGGATAAGCTGCTCTACCTCAATCAGAGCCGCGGATACAAGAGCGGGGGATTCAACTTGCGGGCGCAGACACCAGCGCAATTTACTCCCTTCAATCCCGAGACCGTCACGCAGGAGGAATTGGGCCTGAAGGCCGATTGGCACCCGGGCGAGACCGCACTGAGAACCAATGTCGCGATTTATTACCAATCGTACAACGATATTCAGCGAACTCAGGCCACCATCATCAACGGCGGCCTGGTGACGACAATCGTCAACGCCGCGACAGCGACCGTCAAGGGCGCCGAGGCGGATATTACGTGGTTGCCGATCAAGGATCTCGAACTGCGCGCGTACTGGGCGTATTCGGATGCCGGTTACACAAAATGGTTGGTTCCGAACGGCGACGGCACCTTTGCCGACAACAGCCACATGAGCTTCTCCTACGCACCGAAGAATTCTGGGGGAGCCAGCGTGCGAGCCAGTTTTCCGTTGAGCGGCGATGCAGGAGCGCTCATGGCCGGAATCGACGGGTACCACCAAAGCGAAATTCAGGAGCAGGACATCAACGTGGTGCCCTATGGAATTGCGCGAGGCTACACAGTCGGTAACCTGCGGTTCGAGTGGCAAAACGCCATGGCTTCAGGCGTCTCGGCCGCGCTCTTTGTCCGTAACTTCGCCAATGCGAAATACTATCTGTCGGGCACACCGATCGTAGGCCTTGGTTCAACCGTGATGACCCTCGGTGCGCCGCTAACCTACGGACTGGAGCTGCACTATCGGTTGAAGCACTGATCGCGAAGTTGCTGGCTGGGATGCGGAGGCGGCGCCGGCGCCGCCTCCGCATATGCACCCCGAGCGATCGTTATTTTCCAGTAAACTTCGGCTCACGCTTATCGCGGAAAGCAACAGCCGCCTCGCGGTGATCCTCACTGTGAAACGACTGGAGTTCAAGTGCAACGTGATTTTCGACCAGCGATTCAAACTGACGCAGCAGCAGCATGTTCACGGCGGTCTTCGTGCCGTTGATGGCGATGGTAGCGCCCGCCGCGAGACGATCGGCCATTCCATAGACTCGCTCGTCCAGCTCTTGGCTCTTCACTGCGTAATTAATCAAGCCGAGTTCGGCCGCTTGCCTGCCGGTCATCACATCGCCGGTCATTAGATACTCCTTGGCCCGTCCGAAACCCATCAATAAGGGCCACATGAGCGACCCGCCGTCGCCCGCGACGATACCGATTTTCACATGGGTGTCAGCGATCTTCGCGGTCTCGACCATGTAGGAAATGTCGCAGAACGCCGCCAGGGTCGCGCCGAGCCCCATTGCGTGGCCATTGATCCGCCCAATGAGCGGCTTTTGCAGGCGCAGCAGCCCGTAGATGATTTCCTTCGCTTCGTTGAGGCTTGCGACCATGGAAGCAGTGTCCTTCTGCTCAGCTCTTGCCGCCATGGTATTGATGTTGCCGCCGGCAGAAAACGCATCGCCGGCACCGGTCAACACAACCACCGCCGTATCAGGGTCACGATTGATTTCGCCGAAGATAAAGGACAGCTCCGTATGCATCAGCGGCGTCATGGCGTTCATCGGCGGATTGTCGATGGTGATCACCAAAATGCGACCGCGACGTTCGAGCCTAAGCCCCCGGATATTCTCGTACATGTGGCCTCGTTACTTGAACGAATACTCGGCTTTGACGCCGTACGTTCGCGGTTCGGCGTACACCACGTTGTCGCCAAACGGGTTGCCGCCGTTCGCGATCTTCACCAATTTATTGGTCACGTTGCGGCTCCATAGCATGAATTTCCAGTGCGTATCGGGCGCCAGTGAGACATTCACATTGCCAAGTGCGTAGGCGCCCTGTTGGTATCGGTATGTTCCGCTGAGCTGATCATCATAACCTGGCGCGTATTCGCTCGAGTAGTAGATGTTTCCGGCAATGCCTGCGGCGCCGATGGCGGTTGGGTGAATGTATTGGAATCCCATGTTAGCCGTCCAGTCCGGAGCGCCGATGATGCGCAATCCGCTCCAATCCTGCACGGCCGGGATGAAGCTATTGGCGAATGCCCCTGCGGGCGGAAAGATCGACGCGTTGGTGTAGCTCGTGTAGCGCGCGTGGCTGTACGCAGCGGACATTGACAGCGATAGCTCTTGTGTTGCAGCCACCGACAACTGCGCCTCCAGGCCATAGATTTTGGCGACGGCGGCGTTCGAAAGGTTGGCCGCTTCCTGATTGCCGTTGATGATCGTCAGCGTGCTGACTTGTAGATCCTTGTAATCGTAGTAGTAAGCTGCGGTATCGAACTGCACTGCGCCTTGCACGGTCTTGAATCCTATCTCATACGCCTTCACGTTTTCCGGATTGACCGGCGTCGAGATGGGGGAGGTGGTATTGAACGTTCCGCTCTTGAATCCCTTGCTGAACGAGGCATAAATATTGGAGCTTGGCGCAACCTCATAGCGGACAACCACGCGCGGCGTGACCGCATTCCATGACTTGGCCGCATGGTCGACGAGCACGGCAGCCTCCGGTTGTGCGAAGAAGAAGGTGCGCTTCTCCCAGCTATAGCGCAGGCCGCCGGTCACTGAAATCGCATTATCGAAGTGGTAGGTGGCATCGGCGAACGCGGCGGCCGCTTTGGTCCACAATCTACTGTCGCTGGCGGGTCCGTAAAGGTTTTCTGCGGCGTCTACGAGCACCACGTTATTGAAGTACTGCGCCGTACTGGATGACGCAAAGAGACCGGTAACCCAGTCAAAATGCCTGCCCGAGGATCCTAAATTGAACTCCTGGGATGCCGTGTTCAGACGGGTCGCCAATTGTTGCTCGAATATTCGTAACTTCGAACCGTCCAGATCAAAATTAATGAATCCGAGCTCGTGGCTATATCGTGTATACGAGGTCAATTTGGCAGCGCCAAAATCATATTCTGTTTTGAGGGCGCCTGTGGTTGTCTCGGTACGGCTGATTGGCCCGTAATTCACGGACGTACGGTTCGGGGCCGTCGCGATCGGCGTGGTCGGATCGAGGAGGAGCGCCAATTGCCGGTCGAAATACGTGGCGGCAAGAGCCGCGGCATCCTGGACTTTAGCGTATTCCAAGGTCCCGGTTATGCGCAATTCGTCGTTTGGTGTAAACAACAATTTGGAACGCACGCTTTTATTTTGAACGGGATCGGTGTTGAAACCAGCAATGTCCTTGATGTAGCCGTCGCTGGTTTTCCAATAGGCGCTGACGTCAAATGCGAGATGGTCGGTCAAGCCATTGGAGAAATAGCCCTGAGCGATCACTTCGTTGAAACGACCATAGCTCAAGCTCGCCTTGCCCGTGGGCGTAAACGACGGAGCCAGCGTGTCGATCAAAATCGCACCGCCGGTCGCGTTGCGCCCAAACAATGTTCCCTGCGGTCCCTTTAGTACTTGAACCGATTTGATATTGTCAAAGTCGGCATTGATACCGACTTGACTCGGCTGGTAGAAACCGTCCACGTACACCGCGACGTTGTTTTCTTGCCCCACTCCGACCACTTGGGTCGTGATGCCGCGGATGCTGGGTTGGAAATAGACGCCGACGCGGTTGATTTTCGTACCCACCGCGACCTTGTCGAGGTCCTGCAGTCCCTCGATTCCCGCGTTTTCCAATTGCGTTGTGTCGACCACCGTCACTGAAATGGGAACGTCGACCAATCGTTCGGAGCGCTTTTGCGCGGTTACGATTACCTCATCGAGCGTAGTCTGCTCGCCCACGGTCGCAGGCGACGTCTCAGAATATGCGGCGGTGCATAAGAAGCACGCAAGCGAGCCAATGCCGAGTGCCTGCAGTACCGTGTTGCGCAAGCGCACTATCTTTCTATTCATGACTTCTCCCCCAAGAGCCCTGGTCGAAACTGCCGAAAAAATGACGCGAGTTTGCAGCCGAATTTTACTATTATTACATTAACTAAACTAAGTTAAATAATTATAATACTAGGCATATTACAGCCCGTGGAGGCCACCGCTGTCAATGCGGCGACCGCATATTATTTTGGGACGAGATCCTGGCGGCCTGGCGGCCGGCGAGTACTGCGCTTCAGCAGGCCAAAGGGGGTAGGGTGGCGTAATGCGCGCAGAGCGCACGCATCGCTTGATAACTAGCGTGGACGGCGTCGCCGATTCGCCCGGACTGGCGACTATCGCCCACGACGTGGCATAACACTCCTGCCGCCACCAGTTGTTCGGCCAGCATATTGCTAGGGTCGCGTCCCTGCGCGAGCAGCAGGCGATCGGCGTTCAATGTTCGGGAGACGCCGCCCGCCGACTCGATCGTCACTTCGCCCGCAGCGATATGCACGATACGGGACGCCTCGAAGATCTCAATCGACCCGTTGGTCAATAGGCGCTTTAACAAGCCGACGCGGTACACCATTTCTGCCGAGCGTGCCAACTGATCCTTTCGCGAGCGCGTCACCAGCATCACGGCGACGCCGCGCTCAGCGAAGAACTCCGCGGTTTCGCAGCCTGTTTCGCCTCCGCCATAGACGACGATTCGCGAGCCGGAAAGTGGCGCGGCGTTGCCATCGCCCATCAACGTGTCGAAAGCGTCAGTCACCATCGGCAGCTCGATGCCTTCAATCGTCAGTGTCCGCGCCTGGGAACCGGTTGCGATGATGGCGACATCGGGCGCAGCGGCGACCAACTCCTGTGCCGTGATACGCCGGTCTCGATGCAAGGCCACGCCACTGTCGAGCAAGCGCTGCCGCAAATAATCGCGATACCAGAACAGCTTGTCCTTGCCCGGCGGCGTCGCAGAGGCGATCAGGCCGCCGCCGACCTCGGCGCGGGCCTCGTACAGAACCGTCTCGAATCCGGCGTTGTCGAGCAGCAGCGCCGCGCTGATGCCGGCCGGTCCGGCGCCTATCACCGCGGCGCGGCGTCCCGCACCCAGATTGGTCGGTATAGGAGCATCGAGTTCGGCGCCGGTTCGCGGATTCTCGGCGCAACCTACTCGGCCGCCATTGACGCCGCTGATGCACCAGTTGCAGGTCGTGCAAGGCCGGATCGCCTCACGCCGTCCGGCCGCGGCCTTGTTCGGCCACTGCGGGTCGGCCAGCGACGGTCGGCCGAGTGCGATCAGATCCGCATCACCGCGCGCGATGGCGGCCTCCCCGGTCTCAGGCCAACGGATCTGGCCAACGCCTATGACGGGCACCCGGGCCGCTTCGCGCAGCCGCCGCGCATACGGCAAACGCCAACCCTCGGGCGCAGAGATCGGTTCCATCACTTTGTCGAAGGCTTCGGGACCACGGCCGGTGGAGGCGTGCAGAAGGTCGGCACCGGCGGCGACCAACAGGGGCGCGATGCGCTCGTTGTGTTCGATGCGCAGACCCCCTTCGATAAACTCATCAGCGGACAGACGGAACGACAGGACGTTGCCGCCGACGGCCAGCCTGACTGCGCGCAGCACCGCAAGGGGAAACGCCAGGCGCCGGTTGAAATCGCCGCCCCAGTCGTCGTCGCGCTGATTACTCAAGGGCGACATGAACTGCGAAAGTAGATATCCGTGCGCGCCATGGATCTCGATGCCATCGTAGCCGGCCTCGGTCGCCAGTGCGGCGGTCGTGGCGAACGCGTCCACGAGCCGCTGAATCTCGCGCGACTCAAACGGTTGTACGATGACTTTGTTCGGATCCTTGCGCGAGGTCACGCAGCTTGGACCCCGTGTGATGCCGTCCGGTAGAAGGTGCGCCGGCGAGAAGCGGCCGCCGTGTTGCAATTGCAAGAATACCTTCGCGCCGGCCGTGTGCAGGGCATCGACCAGTCGCAGATGCCCGTCGAGATTGCGTCGCGAATTGAGCGCTAGCTGACGCTCTTCCGTGCGGCCGGTTGCGGGGTCGACGCAAGTGAATTCGACGATGATCAGTCCGAAGCCGCCCAGCGCACGCTCGCGGTAGAACGCGATATTGGCGGGAGTGACCGCGCCATCGGTGCCGCCGAGTTGGGTAGACATCGGCGCCATCACGACCCGATTTTTCAGGTGCAGCGGACCCAGCCGCAATGGACTGAACAAATTAGGATAAGTAGGGCTGCTCATGCCTTCTCGGCATCCGTCATGCGGGGTCGCCGCCGTTCAGCCGACTGAACCGCTCGCCGGCCGCAAGCCGTGTTTCCAAGGACAGACGCAAGGAAGATCGACGCAGCTTGCCGGCGGCATCGCGCAGCGGCTCGGAACTGAGCTCATAGCTGAAGGGAAGCTTGTAGCTCGCCAATCGTTCCAGCAGGAATGACTTCAAGTCAGCGGCACAGGGCGGAGAAACGTCATTGCGTATTTCGAGGATTGCATGCGGCCGGCTACCGAAATCAGCGTCGGGCCGCGCGACCACGGCGCTGGCCGCAATGTCGGGATGAGCCTCCAGCGCGGATTCAATTTCCGCAGGATAAATGTTCGCTCCGCCGCTGATGATCAAGTCTGTCCGCCGGTCAGCGATATACAGATATCCATCCTCGTCCACCCGTCCAAGGTCGCCGAGGGTTTCCCATTCACCGACGCGCTTCGACTCGGCGCCGATATAACTGTACGTCGAGCCGGCCCCATTCGGCGGACGAAAGAAAATCTCTCCAACTTCACCGGGCGCGCACGGCGCATGTTGCTCGTTCAAGATGCGCATTTCGCCCAAAGGCTTGCCGACGGAGCCGGGATGTTCAAGCCATTCCCGGCCGTCGATGAACGTCGCTCCGGTTGCCTCCGTCGCACTGTAAATCTCGTAAATCCTGTCCGGACCGAGCCACTCGATCCAGGCCCGCTTGAGCCAGGGGGGGCACGGAGCTGCCGTGTGGAGGACGACCCGCAGCGACGACATGTCGCGGCGGTTACGTTCTTCAGCGGGCAACTTCCAGATTCGGCTCATCATCGTCGGGACCATATAGGCCCAGCGGACTTTGTGAAGTTCCACCAGCCGCAGCCACTCCACCGGATCGAATCGCTCCATCCTGATCACGTGCGCACCCCAGCAGAGGCCGAGGTGGATCTGGGCGAATGCGGAGTTGTGATAGACGGCCGCCGGCTGCAGGATGATGTCATCGACGATCATCTTGAGCGCAGCCATCGGTTCGTGTGGATCGAAGACGGAGGGATGACTGTCCACGATGATTTTGGGCCGTCCTGTGCTGCCGCCGCTGGTGATCGCTTTATAGTGATTGGCGATGCGCTCGGGTAGTGGGGAGCCCGAGGCGGCAACTGCAGTGTCGACATCATGAGGAATGCTTCGAAAGCCCGGCAGGCTTCCGGGTTGCGCGCCGACTACGAGCGATGGTTTCAGCAGTTGCAGAGTGGTCTGCAGCTCCGCGGCCGGTAGTTTTCCGGAGAGCGGGAGCGGGGTTGCACCGAGCTTCCACAGCGCAAAACTCGCCAAGTGGATTCCTAGGCCCTCTGTGACGATGACTGGCACGATATGCTGTTGGCGCACGCCATGCGCTTCGAAAGCTCGAGCGAGCCGATTGGCAGCGGCGTCCAATTCGCCGCGCGTGAGGCGCCGGTCCCCCATCGTTATTGCAGGGTGATCCGGATCGCGCATGGCCTGATAGGTGCAAATCCATCCCATTGCCCGCGGACCCGGCGGTTCCTGACCATGCTCCTTCTTGAAGGTGTCCATTGACATCGCTAGATCCTCTTTTCTCCCGGCGGCCAATATGCGTTCATGCCTTTTCAAGTATGTGTACGGCTGCCGCCGTGCCCCAACCCAGAACGTGTGCAAGGCCAATTCGTGCGCCTTCGACTTGTCTGGCACCGGCCTCTCCGCGCAGATGCTCGACAATTTCGCAGATGTTGGCGACACCGGTTGCACCGATGGGGTGTCCCTTGGACAGCAGGCCGCCCGAGACGTTGACCGGCATCCGGCCCCCGTGATCCGTATGCCCGGTGTCTATCAGCATGCCGGCCTCGCCGTCATTGCATAGGCCGAGATTTTCATAATGCAGGAGTTCGGCCGTGGCGAAGCAGTCGTGCAACTCCACCAGATCCATCGCTTCGGGCCCCATGCCTGCCATCTGATACGCAGAATCGGCCGCTTTGCGCGTGACCGAATTGATATCCAACAGCGTCGGATTCCGCACTTCATAGGGATCGGAAGCAAGGGCTGAGCCGGCGATGCGAACCGCACGGCCGAGTCCAAGTTCGCGAGCCTTCTTCTCGGAAACAAGTATCGTTGCGGCGGCGCCGTCGACATTCATCGAGCACATCAGCTTGGTATTGGGATACGCGATCATTTCGGCACCCATTACCTGTTCTAGAGGAGTCTCTACTTGGTACATGGCCTTCGGGTTACGGGTCGAATGATGGTGGTTCTTTACCGCGACCTTGGCAAACTGCTCGAATGTAGTGCCGTATCGTGCCTGGTGCGCCATGCCGAGTTCGGCGAAGACGGACGGCATGCTCTGCGACCCGAACAGTCCTTCCGGAGGCGGGCCGAAGTCGCTGGGCATTTCGATCATGCCGCGTGGATTCTGTTCGGCGCCGACTGCCAACGCCACCTGGTAGAGTCCGCTCTTGATCGCAACGAACGCCTCCCTAAATGCGGTGGCGCCGGACGCGCAGGCGTTTGACACGTTGATGACGGGAATGCCGGTCTGTCCTATTTGGCGCAGGATCTGCTGGCCCAGCATGGAGGCCGCCGTGAAGGCGGATGCGGCATAGAAAACATCCACGTCGTGAATCGTCAGCCCTGCGTCTTTGAGCGCTAGCAATGCGGCCTTTGAGCCGAGGCGCGCCGGCGTCTGGAGCGGGTAGCGGCCGAATTTGATCATATCGGAGCCGACAACATAGACATCGCTCATGCTGCGATCTCCACCGGCTCGAAGAAATACGCGAGGTACGGCAGACCCTCCGGACTCTTCACGCCCGTTGTCTCGGCAAAGATCAGTTGCACGCGCATCCCGCTGATGGAGGCAGAGGGCGCGCTCGCTACGCGAAGCAAATTGCCTTTCAGCACGAGGCCATCGTCAAGATCGACTATCGCCGATATGAAGGGAACGACGATCCCGGGGTAGCTGCGGTGGACGATCGTATAGCTGTAAATGGCGCCTCGTCCCGCGGCTGTGAATGTCGTGAATCCGCCGATCGATCCGCAGCGGCCGCAAGCAATGCGCTCTTCAAGATAGTTGGCGCCGCAGGTGTCGCAACGCCGAGCTTCGATAAATGGTCGGCCCGCGGCGCCGCTGCGAATGAATCGAGTTGCCGGCGACCAGAGTTGCGGACTGAGGTGGACCATGGCGTAATCCTACGACTCGCGTCGAAGTTCCCCCTCAACCGCACGACGCCAGCCCACCGGAAATATCTGCGGATAGTCGCTAAGCGGCGCTCCGTGCGGTACGAGGGCGCCCTTCAACACGGCCAGATCGGGCACGGTGTGGCTGCGGGAGACGTGGTAGCGGGCATCGTCGCCGGCCCACAGGCTGGCAAAGGCGCGCCGCGGCGTTGGGTGGTCAAACCCTCCTTCGGCTCCATGAAGAATGTTCCCGTTGAAAACCAGTGCATCGCCGGGCTCGACATCCCAGGACATGATGTCGAACGATCCCCGATGGGCTGCGATATTCGGCAGCTCCGGCAGAGCGGCATCGTATTCGCCGGAGTACGAGAAGCGGGTGCCGACATCGACGGCCACTGCGTCTTCATCGGCAGAGCCGGTCGCGCGATAGATGACATTCCACCGCTGCGAACCGCGTACGACTTGTACCGTGAGGCGCCGGGGCGACGGATCGCAGCAGACCCACACACGAGCCAGGTCGCTGCCGCGCACCCGCAGGAAAGGCGTATCTTGATGCCAGGGCGTACAGACGACGTGTCCGCTCTGTTTGTAAAAAATCTGATCGAGAACAAACTGCGCCTGCTTGCTGGCCATCAAACGACCGGCGATTTCCGCGGCCGGAGACTTCGCAATGAATCGCGCCAACTTATCGTTGTGCAGCGATGCGAACTGATCCGTCAGCGTGTCTCCTTTCCCGGCGGCGGTCGTCACCCGCGAAGTCATATCGCCGGGCGCTGCGTAGATCTCCTCCAAGCTCCGCTCGATCAACTCGAGATATTCTCGCGCTATGACGGACTTGAGCAGCAACGCGCCGTCACGGCGATAGGCAGCGATATGCGCCTCGCTGATATCCAGGGCCGAGTCGGTCGCCATTGTGGGTCTCCAGCCGTTGCCTGGGTGGAAGTGCTATTGCATACTAATATAGTGAATATATCTAATATAGCGATGTAGGTCCATATGAACGTAGGCTCCTCGATCGCCGCCGTGGTCACCGGCGGCGCTTCCGGTCTGGGCGAAGCGACGGCCAGGGCATTGGCTGAGGCAGGGGTTCGCGTGTGCATTTTCGACAGAAACCGGGCAGCCGGCGCGAAGATCGCCGACGAAGTGGGCGGACTCTATGCCGAAGTGGATGTGCTGTCCGACGAGTCGGTCGATGGCGGCTTTGCAAAGGCGCGCGCCGCCCACGGTCAGGAACGAATTCTGGTTAATTGCGCAGGCGGCGGCAATGCGATCAAGACGGTCCGTCGCGACAAAGCCAGCGGCGAGGTGAGGATATTTCCTTCCGATGAGTTTGCTTGGGTGTTGATGCTCAATACCGTCGGGACCTTTCGATGCATCACACGCGCAGCGGCCGGCATGCTATCGCTCGATCCGGTCGATGGTGAGCGCGGCGTGATCATCAACGTCGCTTCTGTCGCTGCACAGGATGGCCAGATGGGGCAAGCGGCGTATGCTGCTTCGAAAGCTGCAGTGGCCGGAATGACTCTTCCCATCGCCCGAGACTTGTCCACCGAGGCCATTCGCGTAAACGCCGTCATGCCGGGACTTTTCGCAACCCCGGCCATGCTGTCCGCCCCAGGCTCGGTACTCCAGTCGCTGGCCGCCTCGGTGCCATTTCCCAAGCGCCTCGGTCAGCCGGCGGAATTCGCCTCGCTCGTTCTAGAGATCGTGCGCAACGGCTATTTGAATGGAGAGACGGTCAGGCTCGATGGAGCCATCAGGATGGGTATCCGCTGAAGGTCAAGGCGATGCGCCCGAGCCTCGGCGCGCTTGTTCAATTCAAGCGCGTGCCGCGGAAAACGGCCGAACCGGATCCGAGCCGTCCCAATTCAACGCGGCCGCGGCAATTGCCGCGTTGAAGGTTTGACGCTGGCTGGTGGCGTCGGTAAATTCGATGATCTGGTCCGGATTGTCCGGATGCAGCAAATACGAGAATCGACCCCATGGCGTTTCGCCGTCCTGCTCCACGACGAATCCCCTGGCGTTCGCCACAGAAAGCGCGCCGTCATAATCGGTCGTCCAGTACGCGACATGTTGTTGGATCTCCCTTTCGAACGGGCGTTTCATCCAATCGTTGAAAATTGACGGCGAATCATCCAGTTGCTGCATGAGCTCGATCTGAATGGGGCCCCACGCGGCAAGCGCGGCAGCCAGATGCATGCGGCAGGGCCCACCCCGGTAGCGGCATTGTTTGAATACCGCGCGGTCGGTACTGAACCAGGGGCCGATACCTAAATTGCGCGTGTAAAACTCCATGGATCGCCCCATGTCGCGCGTGACGAACGCGATCTGGCGAATCGGTCCGAATGTCACTTGCATACCACTATTCATCGGGGCAAGTGCATCGCAGTGCCGGCGTCGCGCCTGCGTCGTTCATGACGTCGAACTGCCCTGCCTGATCAGGCGAGCCAGGTTTTCGTCGACGTCGCCGTAGACCATGTCGAAGGCTACGAGCTTTTTGTAATAGTGACCCGCGTAGCATTCGGCCGTCAGGCCCATGCCGCCGTGCAGCTGGATTGCCAAGCCGCCCACGACGCGGCCGGCGTTTGCGACAACCACTTTCATGGCGGCAATCGCTTTGGCGCGTTCAGCGGGGGCGGCTTCGATGTTGGCCAAACCGCAATAGAGCATCGATCGAGCCTCTTGCACTGCCGTGAACATTTCCGCCATGCGATGTTGAAGCGCCTGAAATTTTCCAATGGGCTGCCCGAACTGCACGCGGCTCTTCAGATGATCTGCCGTGATCTGCATCACGGCCTCCATTGCGCCGAGTGCCTCGGCGGACCGCCCCAATGCGGCGCGATCGATGGCGGAATCGAGTACCGCGCTCGACAGGATCGGGGCTTCCAAGAGCGCAGAAGCCGGCACAAACACGTGATCGAGGCGGATGTCTGCGGCGCGCGAATCATCGATCAGCGGGTAGGTCGTGATCCTGAGGCCCGGCACCCCGCGGCCGATCAGAAACAATGAATAGCTCGGTTGATCTCGGACGCGCGCGGAGACGATAAATTGATCCGCCGCATGCGCGTCAAGCACCAGCGACTTCTCGCCATTCAATACGAATCCGTCATCGGCGCGGGTCGCATGGGTCCGAGGTACGGGTTGATCGTACCGTTGAGACGTTTCCCAATGCGCCAAAGCCAACCGGCACTTGGCCATGACCAAGTCGCGCAGCGTCTGCAGCCTCAGCGCCTCATTGCCGCATCGGTCGAGCACGTGGGCGCACAGTATGGCACTGGAAACATAGGGTTCCAACACGAGGGCCCGCCCCAATTCTTCCATCAAGATGGCCGTCTCGACGAACGAGCATCCCAAACCGCCGACACTCCCGGGCAGCCCCAAACCGAGCCATCCGAATTCCCCGAAGCTTCGCCAAAGCTCCGCCGAGTAGCCAAGTTCCGATTGGCTCAATGCCCTGCGCTTTTGCAACGAATATTCATTGCTCACAAAGCGACGGGCGCTATCGCGCAACATCGCCTGCTCGTCGGTCAGATTGAAGTCCATAACCGCTATTTATAAGCCGAATGCGCGTTTGGCAATGATGTTCTTCTGAATCTCACGCGAACCGCCAAAAATCGTGGCGGCGCGCAGATAGAGGAATTGTGCGGTTCGGCCCAGAGCATGAGCAGGCCATTCAGGCGTCCCAGAGAGAAACTCGGCGGTGCTCTCCAAATGTCCAAAAGCGCGCAACGAGCGCGGACCCAGCGCTTCGATTTGCAGTTGGGTGACGCGTTGCAACAGCTCCGAACCGCTGATCTTGAGAGCGGAAACAACGGCGCGCGGATCGTGCGCATTCCTTTCCTCGGCCAATAGCCGCATTACCGACCACTGTAGCGCCAACATGTCAGCCTCAATTTGCGCAATCTTGCGCGCGAACGGCGGCGAATCGATCAGCCGGCAGCCATTGACCATTTCGTTGCGCGCTATGACCTTGGCCTTTTCCAGTTCGCGTTTGTTTTGATACAGGGAGGCGCTGGCGGTGCGCTCCTTGTCCAGAAGATATTTTGCGTACGTCCATCCCTTGCCGGCTTCACCGACGACATTGTCTGCCGGTACCCGTACGTCGTCCAGAAAGACTTCGTTCAATTCGTACCCGCCGTGGATCGACTCGATCGGACGGACGCGAATTCCAGGGCTGTTCATCGGAACGAGAAGCAGCGACAGTCCGCGTTGCGGCTTCACCGACGCATCGGTACGCACCAGGAAAAATCCCCAGTCGGCATACTGGGCGTCGGATGTCCAGATCTTCTGGCCGCTGATAACCCACTCCTGCCCCACCAATCGGGCCCGAGTGCGCAGCGAAGCAAGGTCTGAACCGGCATTGGGTTCGGAGAAGCCCTGGCACCAATATTCCTCCCCGTCGATCATCGGGGGCAGAAAGCGGTGCCGCTGAACGTCGGTGCCGAATGCAATGATCACCGGACCGATCATGTGCGTACCTTGCCAGCCATAATCGAGCACGTCCGCCTCGTAGAGCTCTTCCATGAAGACATGTTTTTTCATCGCCGACCAAGCGGTGCCGCCCCATTCCACGGGCCAGTGGGGGGCTCCCCAGCCACGCCGGTTCAGCATTCGCTGGCAAGTCCGGTAATCCTCGACAGCCGGGGGATGAGCGCCGATGTACGTCCGGCGAGCGAGATCGGGAGGCAGTTGGTCCTTGAAGAACCCGCGTACTTCGGCACGAAACGCGTCGTGTTCGGAATTTGGCTCAAAGTTCATGTGAATTCTCTGGCGGTCGCTGTACCGGAACACGAATTTTTCTATTATATTACTTCGTCAGATAATTGGTATAATTAACATGCGGGCGGCGTAGGAACAACGCCCTAACCATGCGAGGAGTTGGTACATGGGCATTGAAGAAGGTCGTCCCTCGGTCCGCGCTGACTTCGTTCCCAAGTCCGACTATCTGTCACCGGAGGTTGCAAGGCTGGAGAATGACCTGCTTTGGCCGTCAGTGTGGCAAATAGCCTGCCGCGTCGAGGAAATCCCCAAGGTGGGCGATTTCGTCACTTTCGATATCGTTCAAGAGTCGATTCTCGTCGTCCGTGTGAGTGCGTCCACGATCAAAGCGTATTTCAATGTTTGCCAGCATCGAGGTCGACGGCTCAAGGAAGGCTGCGGCAACACCGGCGGTACCATTTTTTGCCGCTTCCATGGATGGCTGTATAAGCTGGATGGCTCCTTGGCGCGAGTGCGCGCGCGCGAGGACTGGGCTGGTTCCCCGGATTTTCAAGACGAGGATCTGCGGCTGAAGGAGGTTCTCGTCGATGTGTGGGGCGGGGCGGTGTTCGTCAACATGAATCCGCACGCGGAATCCCTGGGGGAATACTTGGCACCGGTGCCTGAAATACTGGAGCCGTTTCTGTTATCCGAGCTGCGCTTCAACTGGTACAAGACCCTCGTCATGCCTTGCAACTGGAAGACGGCGGTGGATGCCTTCAATGAGGGGTACCACACGGAAGCCACCCATCCGCAAATGAATAAGTACGGTTATCCGAAGTTTTACACGACGGCTCATGGTAAACACGCGATGTTTTACACGCAGGCTGACGAGGGCCTGGCGCAATCGACGTCGACTTCAACCACCGCAGTCTCGGGGGGCGTGGACGCGCGCAAGTACTTTCTGACCTATATCGAGGAATTGAGCGATACGCTCAAGGCGATGTACACGGATAATGCGGTCGCAGCGGCGCGGCGAATGATCGAGGAACTCCCGGCCGAGGCCACCCCGGACGAGGTCGCCGCGAAATTTGCGGAAATTCACTGTCAAATCATCCAGTCCAGAGGTGCAAAGTGGCCGGTGGACCTCACGGCCGAAGCGATGGTAAAGGCCGGCATCGATTGGCACATTTTTCCCAATACCATCATTCTACCCACCATCGACGGCGCGTTGTGGTACCGCGCCCGGCCCAATGGAGTCGATTCCGACAGCTGCATCTTCGATGTGTGGTCGCTCGGTCGCTACAAGGCGGGCACTGAGCCGGCCATCAAGCGCGAGTTCTACCAGCGACTCGATGACTTCAAGAACAACGTGCCGTTTCTCGAACAGGATTTCGAAAACCTCCTGATGGTGCAAAAGGGCATGCAGTCACGCGGTTTCTCCGGCGCGCGCACCAATCCCGTCCAGGAAGTGACCGTATCGAACTTTCATCGCGTTCTTCACGAGTACATCTACGCGTCGAAGACGTCCGCCGGCACGTCGGCCAATGCGCCTACACGCGTCGTCAATGAACCCGCTCAAGTATCAAGGAATTAACCGTGTCAACAGAAAACTCCTCGTTGGCGGATCGCATTGCGATTCGCGAGCTCATCGATCGATACTCTTATGCCGTCAACGAACGCGACTGGCAAGCATTCGAAAGCTGTTTCGCCGAAGACGCGGTATGGGACGTGGGCAAACCCTTTAACTTTCGTATGCAGGGTAGATCTTCCATCCTCGATGTCGCACGTGCCAAAATCTCGGAGGAGGACTTCGTGATCCAAACCCCGCACGCGACCGTCATTTGGCTCGACGGGGACCGCGCACGTGCGCATTCCACCATGCGAGAAATCGTCAGCAGCGGAGGCGGCGCAAAAGGGATCCAGATGATGGGTACTTACGCAGACGAACTGACCAGATCAAGTGGCGAATGGCGCTTTACCAGCCGGGTATTCCGCGTCACTACCATCAATTTTACCGCGCCGGTCGGCGATTGCTACAAAGAATGGGCAACTCGCTGATCACGCGCGCCGCACACTGGCGCTCGCAACGCTTGAGGACACCATGAAACACACGGATTTTCCGAGTCGCGATATCTTGGTCGATATTTACCGGCGGGCAACGCTCATCAAGCAGAACGACGAGCGATTTCGGTCGGTGATCAAGTCCGGAAAACTTGCCATGGTGTATTACTCGCCGCGCGGGCAGGAGATCATTCCTTCGGCGGTTTCCGTGAATCTGACGAATCGCGACTACATCGTAACGATTTATCGGGGTATACACGACATGCTTGCCAAGGGCGTGCCGGTAAAGCTCCTTTGGGCTGAACTTGGGGGACGCGTAACGGGAACCTGCAAAGGCAAGGGCGGACCGATGCATGTGACGCATCCCGCGAGTGGAGTCATGGTTACCACTGGAATCGTCGGCGCATCTTTGCCTATTGCCAATGGCCTCGCGCTTGCCGCGCAAATTAGCGGTGAGGATCGAGTGGCTATTGCCTATTTCGGCGACGGCGCATCGAATATCGGCGCGTTTCATGAAGCGCTGAATATGGCATCCGTGTGGAAGTTGCCGGTCGTTTTCGTGTGCCAAAATAACCAATACGGCGAACACACGAAGTTGGCGAAATCGACGGCCGTGCGCAATGTGGCCTTGCGTGCCGTTGCGTATCAGATGCCGGGCATCACCGTCGACGGGAACGATCCGCTGGCCATGTATCAAGTATCCAAAGAGGCCATCGAGCGCGCCAGATCCGGGGGCGGACCCACTCTCATCGAAGCCAATACTTTCCGCTTTTTTGGACATGTTCTGGGCGACAACGACGCCTACATGGACAAAGGGCAGAAAGCGGCGGCAATGGCGCGAGACCCGGTGCCGCTCTATCGCACCTGGCTGATCTCTGCCGGTCACGCGACTGATGACGAACTCTCGCAGATGGAGAGAGCCATCGATGCAGAGATCGACGCCGCGCTGGAGTTTACCCTCGCGAGCGCATTTCCCGATGCGGCAGAATTACGGCGTGATGTATTTGAGGAGGAGATTTCCGCATGAGCACGACATCACCTCAGGTAGCCGCTGTCGCGCAAAAGGCCGCGAAATTAAACATCGTACAGGCCATCAACCTGGCGCTTGACGACGCCATGGCTGCCGACCCGAAGGTCATCTTGTTCGGCGAGGATGTCGGTGACGAGGAGGAGGGCGGCGTTTGCGGTGTCACAAAGGGCCTTTCCAGCAAGTATGGCGATGCACGGGTGCGTTCAACTCCGATCTCGGAACAAGCCATCGTCGGCGCGGCCATCGGCGCTGCGGTTGCGGGGATGCGTCCGGTCGCCGAGATTATGCTGATGAATTTCACCGCCGTGGCCATGGATATGATCGTCAATCACGCGGCAAAACTGCGTTTCATGTCGGGCGGCCAGACTCATGTGCCGATGGTGATTCGGACCATGACCGGAGCGGGCATGGGAAGCGGCGGTCAACACTCCGACTATCTGGAGGCCTGGTTTGCGCACGTCGCCGGCATCAAGGTGGTCGCTCCGTCGAATCCCGCAGACGCTTATGGATTGATGTTGTCCTGTATCGAAGATGAAGATCCCTGCCTGTATGTGGAGCACCTTCTCAGCTATTGGACACCGGGGCCGGCGCCGGAGCGCGGGGTGCGTGTACCGATCGGCAAAGCGCGAATTGCACGCGTCGGCAAGGATGTCACGGTCATTACGTACAGCGGAATGGTCACTCATTGTCTGGCAGTTGCCGACAAGTTGGCCGGAGAGGGAATCAGCGTCGAAGTGATTGATTTGCGCACGATTTCGCCATGGGATGCGGATACCGTCATGACATCGGCTGGAAAGACTCGGGGCGCGGTGGTGGTGCACGAGGCGGTCCGCAGCTTCGGTGTGGGCGCGGAGATTGCCGCAACCATCGGCGAACATCTGTTTGGGGTGCTTCGAGCGCCGATTCAGCGGGTGGGCGCTGCCTATTGCGCCGTGCCTTTTTCCAGGCCGCTCGAGGCGGCCTTCATGCCCGATCAGGCGCGCATCGAAGCGGCCATCCGCAAGACCCTCATATAGGCGCTTCCGCGCCGACTAAATCGGCCGTCCGGCCGATTTGAACGCCGCGCAGCGGCGACCCGAAGGGCGAGGTGCGCAAGCACCGAGTAATCTACGGGGTCGATGCGGCCCCGACTGATTCTGCGCGTAGCGCATGAATATGGCCTGACTAATAATCGAGAATGTCGATCACCATTGCCGCGGGCAACCAATTGCGCATGGTTTTCTCAACGGTTTGCATGTGCTGCCGCCAGTGAGCTTCTGCTGCATCGGCGCTTCCGGCTTCGATAAAGTCGACCAGCTTTTCCATTGAGCGAAGGCCGCGCCGCTTGTCCGGAGCGTTATTGAGTTGCTCGCCCGCCGCGGCGGTGACGATGCCCCAATAGCGCTCAAAGATATGGTTCAGCATGCCCATCATGAGTGTGAGCGTCGTCGCTCCGGCAAGTTTGATCAGTAGATTGCGAAAGCGGGCGGTAGCGATGCCGAATCTGAAATCATCGTCAAAGGACTTTCGTGCCTCCTCGATACAGTTTCGAAGAGCGGTTGGTGCGCTTGCCTGGAAATTCTCGGCGACTGCACGCACCGCTGCGGGTTCGACAATCATGTGCACCCCGTAAATATCCGCCAGAGTCGTGCCATTCGCCTGGAGGACGAAGCCAATATGACGGGCGGCGACATTGATATCAGGGTGATGGACTACAGCGCCCCCGCGTGCGCCGCGCGAAATGCTGATCAACCCTTCGGATTCGAGGACACGAATGGCTTCGCGCAACGTGGGACGCGACACCCCGAAACGGCGCATCATGTCGGATTCAGCCGGTAACGAATCGCCTTCCTTTAGCGGGCCGCGAACGATCTGGCTGCGTAACTCTTGCGAGACGATCTCGGCCGCCTTCGGGATACGTATTCTCGAGGCGGAGGCCGACGTCGTCGCAGCGTTTTTCCGCGCCATTCCCGTCCTAGACCAGCCGCGCCCGGTCGGATCGTGCATTTCGGACCAGCCAGGGGCCATACTCCGGCGGGATCGCGGTTGACTGGTCCAGCGCATCCAGTTCTTCCGCCGTCAAGCGAATATTGGCCGCGTCGATGTTATCGACTAGCTGCGTCACCGTACGGGTGCCAAATAGCACGCTCGTGACGGCCGGTTGGTGCAGCAACCACGCCAGTGCGATTTGACCCGGGGTCGCGTTTCTCGGTATCGCGACGCGGCTGAGCACCGTCATCGTCTGGTTGAGCCGATCGCGATTCAGTACTGCCGGAATGTCCCCCCGAGTGCGGCTGGCGGTTTGCACTGGGCTCTCCGCTGCAAACTTTCCAGTGAGCAGACCGCCGAGCAATGGTCCCCAAACCAGCAACCCGAGTTTTTGGTCAAGGACAAGCGGGACGATTTCCCGCTCCAGTTCACGAGTGGCGATCGACCAATGGCATTCCACGAATTCAAAGCGCGCCAGGTTTTCTTGCCGCGAGATGCCGAGAGATTTCATCGTCTCCCACGCTGCGAAGTTCGAACAACCAAGGTAGCGAATTTTACCGTCTTGGACCAGCCGGTCGAGCACCCGTAATGTTTCTTCGAGCGGAGTGGCGGGATCAAAGTAATGCACCATGCAGAGGTCAATATGGTCGACCTGGAGCCGCCTCAAGCTACCCTCGACGGCGTTGAGAATGTGAACGCGTGAAGCACCGGACGCGTTGGGTCCGGAGCCGAGGCGGCCGCCGATTTTTGTCGCGATGACCAAATCATGTCGGTTCAGGTGCAATTCTTTGATGGCAGAGCCGATTCGTTCCTCTGACTCACCATTGGAGTAGGAGTCGGCGGTGTCGAGGAAGTTGATGCCGGCATCGATCGCCCCGGCAACGATGGTATTGACTATGGTCTGATCCAGACCGCCCAAGGTGCGCCAGAAGTTGTCGCCGGCGCCGCCAAAGGTGTTGGTTCCCAGGCAGAGTTCTGAGACGGCCAGTCCCGTGTTGCCGATTCGTTTGTAGCGCATTGCCCTAGATGGGATCCCAGGAAGTATAGGTCGGCGACGGCCGATTTTCGGCGAAATGCGATTCGAGCGCGGGAATGGCGTGCGTCGCAACGGATTCCGGAGTCCAGCCCTCGCCGCGGTGAATCGAGCGAACGACCCTGATTTGATTGAAGAGGTATATCTCATTCGCCCGTACGCCGAAAATCTGGCCGGTCACGTCGGCGGCGGAATCGCTCGCGAGATATACGGCGAGCGGCGCAATCAGCTCGGCTCCCATCTTTTTGAACTTCTCGACCCGCACAATGCCTTCCGGCGTCTCGGTAGGAATCGAGGCAGTCATTCCCGTCCAGGCCCATGGCGCAATGCAGTTGGAGCGGACCTTGAACTTCGCCATATCGAGCGCGATGGTCTTGGAAAGACCAACGATACCCATTTTCGCCGCGTTATAGTTAGCTTGTCCCGGATTGCCTATCAGTCCGGAAGTCGACGTCATATGGATGTAGGCGCCGGATCCCTGTCTCTTAAAGTGTTGCGCCGCGGCGCGGGACACAAAAAACGTTCCATTTAAGTGGACATCGATAACCGCTTTCCATTCGTCGACGCTCATGTTGAAGAAGTATCGGTCACGAACGATGCCGGCATTATTCACGACGCAATCGATCCGGCCGAATCTCTGCAGGGCGGCGTCGACTATCCGTTCCGCAGCTTCCTGGTCCGCAACGCTTTCGATGCTGGCTAGCGCCTCGCCCCCGGCCGCCGCGATTTCATCTGCGACCAGCTCAGCCGACGGCCGACTGGTAACGGACTCGCGAGCCAGGTCGTTGACCACCACTTGGGCTCCGTTTGCCGCAAACGCCAGCGCAAACGCGCGCCCGATTCCGGCGCCGGCGCCGGTTATGACCACGACTTTGCCCTGCATCATGGAACCCATGAACCGTTCCCGATCATATGAAAGAGTTATAGAATAACGATAACATAGTAAACTAGTCTAGCTATTTAAGAATCGATCGCCGACCGCGTGGCGCATATTTGGTTGGCCGGAACTCCTGACTAGGCCATCCTGACTAGGCCATCCTGACTAGACCGGTGTCTTTATATAACTTAGTATAATAATATAGCGGCATATGGCGAAGCCTCGACAATTTGCGCCGTAGAACCACTACTGGATGAATAAAAGGCGGGTGCTGTGACGGGGAAGATAACGCAAGAGGATATCGATCGCGCTCGCGCGCAGATCGGCATCCCGCAGTACGAGCGGAATGCCGTTTTCAACACCGTCGCCACGGCCGACACGATAAGCCATTTTGCCTTTGGCATCGGCGACGACAATCCCCTGTGGCACGACGCCAATTATGGACGCACGACGCGCTGGCGAGGGCAGATTGCCCCACCGCTGTACGCAACGACCGTCGGTTTGGACGACACGCCCAAACCAACGCCAGACCTCAAGAAGCTGTTTAAAGGCCTTTTCCGCGGTGTCGGAAAATACTACTCGGGAGCGTCATGGGAGTGGTATCGACCGATAGGTCCCGGTGATGTCATTTATCGCGAATATACGACCGCGGACGTTCAAGTAAAGGAAAACTCCTCCTTCGCGGGAGGCGTGACGGTTATCGATACCTATCGGCTACTCTACGTGAATCGGTTCGGGGAGCCTGTGGCAACGCATGAACTCAGCTTCGTAAACGCCGAGCGCGAGGCGTCCAAGCACAGCGGCCGCAACATCGGCACGCAGCGTCCTCGATATTGCAAAGAAGATATCGAGCGTATCGACGCGCTCTATGCAGCGGAGGAGATCCGTGGCTCCGAAGCGCGCTGGTGGGACGACGTGGAGGTCGGCGAAGCGCTAGTTCCGGTCGTGAAGGGTCCGTTGCGCGTCTGCGATGTCATCGGCTTCCATATCGGATGGGGCATGGGACAAACGTATGGGGCCGGCCCGTTGCGCTACGGCTGGAAGCACCGCCAGCGAACGCCGGCCTTTTACGTCGACGATGAATTCGGCGTCCCGGATATCGTGCAGCGTATGCATTGGGACGAGAAACGGGCGGTGGAGTTGGGGTTGCCCGGGCCTTACGACTACGGAACCATGCGAACAAATTGGCTCGGGCATCTCATCACGAACTGGATGGGAGACGAAGCCTGGCTTCTAAAGTTGAAAACCGAGATGCGGGGATTCAACTATGTGGGCGATACGACGATTTGCTCCGGCGAAGTGGTCGCGAAGCGTGTAGAGGGAGAGCATCACGTCGTTGATCTCAAAGTTTTGTGCACCAATCAAAGAAACGAGGTTTCATCTCCTGGTACGGCCACCGTCATTCTTCCCTCGAAAGCCGCCGGTGCGGTCGTGCTGCCGACACCGCCCCCGGCGTTCGCCAGGCGGGGCGCAAACATGATGGCCGAGGCCGCCGATCGAATTCGCCAGAATCAACGCACGTAGTATTTCAATAGCCCCGAAACACGGGGTCTCGCCCTTCACGAGCGGCCTTCGCGAGTTCCTTGGCATCCTCCGTCTGGCCGCATAGCAACATGTTCTGCGTTTCCAATTCGATAACCTGCGGCAAGCTCAGGGTCGACGAGGCGTCGAGGTTGCGTTTTATATAGCGATACGCGGCCGCAGGGCCGCGCGACAGGCGATGGGCCAGCTTCAGGGTCTCTGTTTCCAGGGCATCGTCGGGTACTACGCGAGTCACAAGACCGATGCGCATGGCCTCTTCGGCATCGAGTTTCTCGCTGAGTAGGTACAATTCGCGCGCTTTGGCGGGGCCCACCAGGCGTTGCAGCAGGTAGCTGCCGCCGAAGTCACCAGAACGCGCCGCCTTGACAAACGCGGTCGTGAAAACCGCGGTTTCCGATGCGATTCTGAAATCGCACGCGGCAGCGAGGCATAGGCCGGCCCCGGCGGCCGGTCCCCGCAACATTGCGATGGTCGGTTTGGGCATGGTGTGCAGCAGCACGGGCGAAGCGCTCAATCGCAACACCTGCGATGTGCGCATTTCCAGACTCTTCCATACCGGTTCGTGCGACCACTTGGTGCTGATCGGATCTGCGGGATCCAATTGCTCGCGATTACGGATATCACCGCCGGAACAAAAGCCGCGACCGGCGCCCCCCAGTACGACCACCCTCACGCCGGGGTCGACGCTTGCTTCCTCCAGGATGTCCCGCAGCAGCCGCATCATCTCCCACGTGAGCGCGTTCAGCTGATCTGGGCGGTTTAGCGTTATTGTTAGAACTGCGTCGTCGAGCTTGCTGATTACAGGTTGGTTCATATTGATGCTTCTCGACGTTTTTTTGCGCCAGGGTGTATATAGATATATTATCTAACTAACTGTGGTGAACTATCAATGATTGCCGTTATTTCGACATGAGGATCGAGTCCACTCCCGAGGAACGGTCGTTTCGCGAGGAAGTTCGCGGTTGGTTGCGATCCAATGTTCCTCGTATGAGGCGGCCGTCATCGGGAATAGAGCTACGCCAATTCGATCTGGGTTGGCAGCACCGGCAATATGATGGTGGTTGGGCGGGAATTGCCTGGCCGAAGGTGTACGGCGGCCGCGGGTTATCGCTCACTGAACAATTGATCTGGTACGAGGAGTGTGCCCGCGCCGATGCGCCCGTAGGGGGGTCCATGTTCGTTGCGCTCGCCCACGCGGGTCCAACGTTGATCGCTCGCGGCAACGAGTCGCAAAAGGCGTTTCATCTTCCGCGCATTCTCAAAGGCGAGGCGGTTTGGTGTCAGGGGTTTTCGGAGCCCAATGCGGGGTCGGATCTCGCCAGCCTGAAGACTCACGCCCGGATCGACGGTGATTCATTGATCGTTAACGGCTCGAAAATATGGACTTCCTATGCATACATCTCCGACTACCAGGAATTGCTGCTGCGAACGGACTCGACGGTACCAAAGCACAAGGGTCTGACTTGGGTCATATGCGACATGCATTCACCCGGTATCACGATTCAGAGAATCTCAACGATGTCGGGCACGGGGAATCTTTGCCAAGTGTTTTACGACGACGTGAAGATTCCACTGTCGAATGTCGTTGGCGAAGTGGGCGACGGATGGAATGTCTCGATGACCACTCTCGGCTTCGAGCGCGGCACTGCGTTCATCAATCAACAAATCGCTCTGGCGTCGACGGTAGACAAACTGCTGGTACTAGCCAAAGCATCCGGCGCTTTAGAGGACGGCGAAATTGCGGCGCGCCTCGGCACTTTGCGGGCTGAAGTGGCGGCGCTGCGTGCCATGACCTATCTCAGCGTTTCTCGCGGCCGAATTCAAGACGTTCCCGGCCCCGAAGGCAATATCATTGCGCTGTATTACGCTGAACTATCCAAGAAAGTCTATGCACTCGCAATGGATCTCGTCGGTCCCGAGGGATCCGTCGGTTCCGCCACCGGACGCGACTGGCACATGGAATACCTGGATGCCTTCAAGAATACGATCGCCGGCGGCACTTCGCAGATTCGTTTGAACGTCATTGGCGAGCGCTTGTTGTCGTTGCCGCGCGGCCGTTGAACGATCGCACGCCATGATCGACCTTCTACCCTCGGATGAACAGCAGCAAATCATCGACAGCGTCGCGGAGTTCTTCGCGCGCACGCAACCCGCGCCTCCGGTGCCGTCTCAAAACGATGCGGCGAGAACCGCCGCTCTCGCACGCCAGGAGATGGCCGCTCTCGGATGGTTCGGTCTCGGACTCGCCGAAGCAGACGGCGGAATCGGCTGCTCTCTGATTGAAGAAATGCTCGTGGCGCGCGAATTCGGGCGAGCTCTTGCGTCACCGGCGCTATGCGCCGGTATCCTGGCCGCGCATGTGGCCGCGAGGGCCGGTCAACGCGAAATGCTACGGCATATTCTGGCCGGCAGTCTCGGGGTGGGTATGCTCATACCGACGCCATCGGCAGCGAATGGTACCGGCGATGTCAATCTGATCGCGGCTCAGGGTGCGCAACTACTGCTGTTCTGCAACGAATCGGGAGCGGGTTTGTACGAACGCGATGCGTTCGCGGAGGCGACGGTGGGTGCGTCGTTCGATGAAACGGTCGGCCTCGAGCGGGCGGCGCAAACAACAACGCACCCGGTTGCGTGGGTGTCTGCCGCCGATTCACCGCTTCCGAGGCGGGCAGGGCTGTTGATTTGTGCGCAGTTGCTCGGCATTGCCGAGGCTGCCAAGGATCTTGCCGTCGATTACGCGAAGGTTCGCGAACAATTCGGACAGCCCATCGGGGCGTTCCAGTCCATCAAGCACGGTTGTGCGGAAATGGCGGTTCAATGTGAAGCGGCGTATGCGCAAACCTTTTTCGCTGGTTTGACGGCCGACGCCGATCTGCCCGATGCCCAGTTCCAATGCGCGGCGGCCGGCCTTTTAGCGCCCGATGCGGCGTTGAAGAATGCGCGAATGGGAATCCAAATACACGGCGGAATCGGTTTCACGTCGGATTGCCGCGCCCATCGATACCTCAAGCGCGCGCACCTATTGAACTGGCTCGGCATGCCCGCGCGCTCGTGTCGCGCAGCATGCATCACCGCCCATCTCATTTACAGCTGACTTCAAGTGCTCTACTCGTCATGATTCATGGCCACAGCATTGCGCAGCAAATTAATGCGGCGTGGAGCATCGACGCGGCGGCGCCGGCCGTTGAATTCGAGAAACGATGGATTACTTGGGGCGAGCTGCGCGAGTCCGTGGCCGCTATCGATCAGACCCTCACACAGGCCGGAATCGGGCGCGGGGCGCCTGTCGGCGTGATGCTGCGCAACCGACCGGGTCTGATTGCCGCCGTGCTCGCACTGCTCGTCTCGCAGCGATGCATCGTCAGTCTGAGTCCGTTTCAATCCATTGAAGCGCTGCATCAGGATTTGCGCAATTTAAAGATGCACGCGGTGATCGCGGATGCCATGGATTGGCAGGGCGCGAATACGAATGAGGTACTACGGCAGGCAGGAACCATGGGTGTAGCGATCGAGTCGGGCCGGCTGACTCCGCTGCAAGTGGTGGCCGATTTCGACGCGGCGGTCCATCATCATCATGGCGTCATGACGGACACGGCCTTGGAGATTTTGACCAGCGGCACCACCGGAATACCAAAGCGAATACGCATCAGCAATCGCACATTGAACGATGCGATCGCGGATGGTGCGAATACCGGAGGCGGTGCGGACCCCAAGGCGCCGCTATCGCTCAAGGCGACGCCCACGATCGTCGCCGCGCCGCTGATGCATGTCAGTGGTTTGTTCGGTGCTCTGCTGTCGATTTGCGAGGCGCGTCCGCTCGTGTTGTTGGAAAAATTCGCCGTAGGTGCATGGGTTGAAGTCGTAGCGCGGCACCGCGTTAAATTCACGAGCTTGCCGCCTACTCCAATGCGTATGCTCCTCGATGCGCAAGTACCCAAGGAGAAACTCGCGACCTTGATCGGCGTTCGTGCGGGGACCGCGCCTTTGCCGCCCGACACGCAGCGTGAATTCGAATCCAGATATGGAATTCCAGTACTCGTCCAATACGGTGCTACAGAGTGGATGGGCGGCATTGCCGGTTGGACTTTGAGTGACCACAAGAGATTCGGCGCCGCCAAGCTCGGAAGCGTCGGCAGACCGCGCGGCGACCTAAAGCTGCGCGTGATCGATCCGGATACCGATCATGAGGTTCTGCCCGGCGAGACGGGCGTGCTGGAGGTTCTGCCCACTCAGCGCCTGGGTGCAACGGGATGGACCCGCACGACGGATCTTGCGTCGATCGATACAGACGGATTCCTATACATTCGCGGCCGGGCCGACGACACCATCATTCGGGGTGGGTTCAAAGTTCAGTTAAATCACGTTGCCGACGTGCTCATGCGGCACGCGGCGGTGCTCGAGGCTTCCGTGATCGGTATTCCCGACGCACGGCTTGGGCAGGTGCCGGTGGCGGCTGTCGAACTCCGTCCGGGCTTTGCAGCGATCGATGCAGCCGAATTGAAGGCATTTGCCCGCAAACATCTGACGCCTTACCAGGTTCCGGTCGAATTTAGAGTAGTGACGGCGCTGCCGCGAACGATCTCGATGAAAGTGAGTCGGCCTGGGGTTACCGCGCTTTTCCAAGAAGGCTGAGGTTTTGCACGTTACTGCCGGGCTCGCGGCGCTGACCCAAGGATCTCGCATGGAGTTTATGCCGCCTGATATGCGATTTATGGAATTTCTCACGCGGGGGAGTTTCAAGATTCAACGCAGCCGAATGACGGGGCGCTATTTCTTCTATCCAAGAATTGCGGAACCGGGAACAGGGTCCACTGATTTCGAATGGGTAGAAGTCTCGGGTCGCGGAACGGTTTATTCGGCGACCGTAGTACGGCAGAAGCCTCCGACGCCCGATTACAACGTGGTTTTGATCGACTTGGAGGAAGGTCCCCGGGTCATGAGTAGGATCGACGGCATTGCGCCCGTGTCGGTGCATATCGGCATGAGCGTGAAGGCGCGAATCATCACCGAGGGTAATACCCCTGTCCTGGTGTTTGTGCCGCTCTAGTACTCCTTCAGAGAAATCATATGGAACAGTTCAATCGCGGCGGTACTGCAATCGTTGCAGCATCGACCTTTGGAATGGGCGAGGCGCCCGGATATACATCACGGGATCTGGCTGCCGCCGCGGGTGTCGCGGCGCTGACTCAAGCCGGACTTGAACCGCGCCAAGTGGATGGCCTGTTTGTTTGCCTCTCCGACGACATGTTGTCCGGAATGACCATGGCCGAGTATTTAGGTATCCGGCCGCGCCTTACCGATACCAATCGAACCGGCGGCTCGACGCCGTTGATTCAGCTCATGCATGCGGCTCTCGCGCTTGATCAGCACCGATGCGACGTGGCGCTCATTGCCTACGGCAGTAATCAGCGCACCGCGACGGGCAAGCTCGCGAACAACCTTCGTACTTCCATCTACGAAGCACCCTACCGGGCAATGTCGCCGGTCTCGGCCTATGCTCTCGCCGCCGCAAGACACATGTATCAGTACGGTACGACGCGCGAACAATTGGGCGCAGTGGCACTCGCGGCGCGGCAATGGGCTCGGCTAAACCCGGACGCGTTCAGGCGCGAGGAGCTGACCATGCGGGAATATCTGGCGGCGCGACTCGTATCCGATCCACTCGGCGTGCGGGACTGCTGTTTGGTGACGGATGGAGCGGCTGCGATTGTCATGACGCGTACCGACAGAGCCAAGGATTATGCGCTGCGGCCGGCCTATGTTCTGGGTGCGGCAGGCGCGACGTGGCACCAAGAAATATCGAACGCTCCGGATCTTACGGTCACGGCGGCCGTCGAGTCCGGAGCGCGAGCCTATGCCCAAGCCGGAGTGCGCGCGGCCGACATGGACGTATTGCAAATCTACGACGCTTTCACGATCAACATTATCTTGTTTCTGGAGGATCTTGGTTTCTGTCCGAAGGGCGAAGGCGGACGATTTGTCGAGAATGGCCGGATCGCCCCGGGCGGGGAGCTTGCAGTCAACACAAACGGCGGCGGACTATCGTGCGTACATCCCGGGATCTATGGGCTATTCACCTTGGTCGAGGCCAGTCGGCAACTCGCTGGGGTCGCGGGATCACGGCAGATCGCCGATGCGGAACTTGCACTCTGTCACGGCAATGGCGGCGTGCTGTCCAGTCAAGCAACCGTCATTCTAGGCACTGCAGCCACCCTCTAGCCGAAGGTTCTGCATGACCGCTCTGACACCAGCCTATGATTTCATCGTCGTCGGTGCCGGCACGGCGGGGTGCGTGTTGGCGTCCCGGCTCTCCGAGGACTCGGCGGTGCGCGTGTTGCTCGTGGAGGCGGGTGTGCGCGACACGAGTCCCCTGCTCGCCATCCCGGGCGCGAGTGTACGGGTGTCCTCGAACCCCCGCCTGAATTGGGGTTATCTGACGGAGCCGCAACCGGGCATGGCCGGCCGTCGCCTCGCATTGATTCAGGCCAAGGTCGTCGGCGGCGGAAGTTCGATCAATGGCATGGTCTACACCCGGGGCGCTGCAACGGACTATGATGAGTGGGCTGCGGCAGGCTGCGACGGCTGGCGCTTTGCGGATGTGCTGCCCATCTTTCGACGCTCGCAGGCCAGCGACCGGGGGGAAGGCCCGCTGCATGGCGGGTCGGGGCCGATGAAAACCGAGCGGGGACATTCACCGCTTCCCATCGCGAGCCTCATTCTCGAAGCGCTGGTGCAAATCGGCTTTCCTCTCATTGAAGACTTGAATGCCCCCGAACCCGACGGGTTCGGCTTCTACGATTGGAATATCGCCGATGGCCGCCGTGCCAGTATGTCGGCGGCTTTCCCTGGGATCCGAAGCGGCCGCGCCAATCTAACCGTGGTCAGCGGCGCGGTGGTAAGCCGCCTGGTGATGCGAGGCGACCGCGCCGACGGCATTGAGTTGATCCGCGACGGACGGAAAACGGTGATCCGCGCCGAGCGCGAGACCGCGCTGTGCGCAGGTGCCATCGGCAGCGCCAAGCTGCTGCTGCTCTCCGGCGTAGGTCCTGCCGACGAATTGCGCGCCTTGGGTATTCCAAGCGTCATCGATCAACCCCACGTCGGGAGGAATCTGACCAATCACGTTTCCTACAAGCTTGCCTTCGAATGTTCGCAGCCGATCACCGCGCGCAAATATCTTCATCCATGGCATGGGGCAGTCGAAGCGATGCGTTACGTGATGGGGCGGAAAGGCTACCTGGCCTGCGGCGCCGCGCCCGTCGGAGGATTTTTCCGAAGCACCGCGTACTCGGTACGGCCTGATACGCAGCTTTTCGCAATTCCCGCTCTGCCCGGAACGAGTCGCGGCTTTCTCGGTGCTCTTCCTGACAGACACGGCTTCGCGTTGTTAATCAACCAGGGCAGGCCCTACAGTCGAGGTTCCGTGGTGCTGCGTTCCGCCGAGGCCGACGCGGCGCCGGTGATCGACCCGTGCTATCTGAGCGATCCGCGTGATCTGGAGGCGCTGGTCGGCGGTGCGGAACGGCTGCGCGCGGTCGCTGCGGCGCCGGCGATCGCTGCCTTGTGCAATGAAGTGTCGCCAGGCATTGCCGTTCGCGGCCGCGCGGCCTTGGCGCAGAGCATCAGAGAGACGGGCGGCAACTACTATCATGTCTCGGGAACTTGCCGGATGGGTTGCTCCATCGCGGACTCGGTCACGGACTCGCGGCTGCGGGTGCATGGATTGAAGGGCTTGCGGGTTGCCGATGCGTCGGTGATGCCGACGCTGGTCAACGGCAATACCAACGCTCCTGTGATCATGATCGCCGAGCGCGCTGCGGAGTGGATGGCCGATTCATGAGAGTTCTTGCGACCAGACCGGCCGGCACAGTGCCGATTAGCGACTTCGCGGCATGCCAAGCGCCTTTTCAGCAATAATGCTGCGTTGGACTTCGCTCGTGCCGCCATAGATGGTGGTTGCCGCCGCATGGCGATGGGACCGTTCGATGAGTCCCAGACCGTCTTGGCCTTTGAGCAGCGACTCCGGCGCGGTCAGATCCAGAAGATCCGTCGAATCGCGCAAGAAGGCCTCGGTCGAAAACAGTTTGGACATCGGGCCATATGCGCGGTCCGGAACCTCATTCACGCGCGCCCAGAGGCTGCGGCGAAAAATCACATCGGACACTTCGCAATGTACCGCGACGCGACTCAGGCGGCTCAACACCTGGGGATCTTCCAGGGCCAAAGCTCCGTTACGGGTGGTGTTTCGTGACCAAGCAAGCGCACGTTCGAGGACTCTGCGATGCGGCACGATGAATCCCAGGCCGCCTTGTTCAAGCTTCAAGGCGGCCGTCATTACCGCGAGGCCCCCATTGATTTCGCCGAGCCTGTACATGTCGCTGATTCGGACGTCGCTATAAAATGTAATGTTGGTGCGCTCGTCGGGATAGGTATGCAGCGCCTGAATCTGTATGCCGGGAGAATCGAGCGGAACGAGGAATAGCGTCAGCCCCTGGTGCTTTGGCACGTCCGAATCGGTGCGCGTCAGTAAAAGCACGTATTGAGCCAGATTCGCGCCGCTGGTGAACATTTTTTGACCATTGATGATCCAGTGGCGGCCGTCGCTGACGGCTCGCGTCTTGGCGGCGAAGACGTCCGAGCCGGAACCTGGCTCCGTATAACCCAGGCTGCAAATGATCTCGCCGGATGCCATCAGCGGCAGTACGCGGCGCTGTAACTCTGCGGTGCCAAACCACATGATGATCCATCCAACCATGTTCGAAACCGCGACCGCATTGATAGTCCAATCGAACTCGTCCCATACGTGGGACGCCGCGCTCGTCCCGTAAGCATCCGCGTTACGTCCGCCGAATTCTTCCGGCCAGCCGGGATATAAAAGGCGACGTGCACCTGCTGCCCGGTGAACACTCCAGTCATGGCCGTCGTATGAATGATGCGAGCGTTTACGCAATTCGGGGGTCAGCGCCTGCTCAAAGAAGGTACGTGTCTCGTCGGCCAATTCGCGGGCGCATTCGGAGTAGTCGAACTCGATTCCCACCCGACCTGTAGTAGGCAAAGCGGCGGGAGCTTCATTGCACCAGAGCCGCTTGCCCACTCGGTTGAGTTCCAGGGATGGGTCGCCCATCAAGAGCGCCATACCTTTCGCGCGCCGATGGTATAGCTGGATGTCGTATTCCAGCGAAAGTCCGTAGCCGCCAAAGGTGTGCAGAGACTGTGCGACGGAGCGGTTCGACACATGGGTTGCCCACCAGTAGGCCATCGAGATGCCGGCGGCGGCGAATGGCGATCGGTCCGCTAAGTAGGCAATGGCACGCCACGTCAGAAGCTGCGCGCCTTCGGCATCGGTGACCAGATTGGCCAAAGGATGGGAGATCGCCTGGAAAGTGCCGATGGGCTTGCCAAATTGATTGCGCTCGCGAGCATACGCCGCTGCCATGCTGAGTGCTTCCTGCGCCATGGCCGATAACGCGGCGCTGGTGAGTACCTTCCATTCCTCGACCGCCGCGGCGTGCAGATCTCGTGCGGCCGGGCCTTTCAAGAGAATCACCTGCGAGAGCAAACCATCGGTACCTTTCGAGCGCATCCGGCCGATTGGACTCGAGGCAAGGTTCGGCGGCGCCGCGCCCGGCGGATCGGCGATCAGGAGCATGAGTCGATCAGCTTCGAGGGCAACTACTGCATCCGCGATCGCGGCCGCCGGGACCAGTTGGTTGGGCATTTCAGCGATTTCATGCAGCGCCAGCGTTACGATCTTTCGACCATCGCCGAGCCAGCCCAACCATCGGGCCGCGTTTTCGTCGTCAATGCTCGACAGCAAGCGCGCCACGACGATTGCTTCCGCAATCGGGGCACTCGCGAGGTACTTGCCGGCCAGCTCCATGAGCAACGCTGCATCCAACAGCGAGGAATCGGCGGCCCCCGCGGCGGGGGCTACGCGCATCGTCAACGCCCCCATTTGGGCGATGCCATCCCACAGTACGCGGTCGAAGCCCAACGGCTCGGCGGCACGCACGCGAGCCATCGATGATTCGGCCGCAAGAAAGCGTTGGAAGGCTTCCTGAAGCAATTTCTGGTCGTCGGACAGGTGTAGATTCACGATGCTTTGCCGTCGGCAGGGCGTTGCTCGAATGCCGCCGGGTCTCCGTCTGAGACGCCCGCGGCGACATCGTCGAATAACGATTTCACGCCCGGTAGATGGATTTTCATCGACGGAGTGCGCGGCAGTTGATCCACTATGCGGAAATGGACCGGCACGTGCGTGCTGTATAAATGACGCCGCCCGTGCGCCCGCAATTCGTCGTCGGAAGGGCGTGGTTGTCCGGGACGCAGCTCCATGGCGGCGACCGGTATCTCGCCGAGCCTATGATCCGGTATTCCGACGACGGCCGTCACGGCGATGCTGGGATGCAGCGACATTTTTTCCGCCACCGCTTCGGGAATGATTTTGTAGCCGCCCCGCACAATGGCGCCGTCGGCACGACCGCGGTGGTACAGAAACCCATCCGTGTCGAGCGAAGCGAGGTCCGTGGTGCGTACCCAACCAGGACCGCGCCGCGGAGTGAGAATTTCCAGAATACCGGTCGCTCCAGCGTCCAGTGTTGCACCGGTGTCAGAATCGACCACCCGCACTTGCGTGCCCGCCCAAGGACGGCCGACTGATTCCAGTTTGGCAATGCCAAACTCTTTGAACAGCTCCGGAGTCATCGCCGTGACGACACCGCCGAACTCGGTGGCTCCGTAGGCCAACAAGATGGGAATGCCGTAACGACTCAGGAACTCGCGTTGGGCATTGGGATCGAGCCACGCGGCCCCGGACCCTATATATTGAATGCCGCTCAAATCCTCGACGGGAACGTCTGCGTCCAAAATCATATGCACGCCGGCCGGCGGCAAATTGATTTGCTGCGGACGGTAGCGGCGTATGAAATCGGTCCACTGTTCCACCGTGAATTTTTCCAGCAGTACCACGGGCCGGCCGCTCGCGGCCATTGGAAAATAGCTATACAGCCCAGATATGTTGCCAAAGGGAAACATGATCAATGCGGGTGCCAGATTGGTCGCGTCGGGAAATGAATTCGCATTCTCCGAACTCTCGCCCACCATCGAACGGGCAATCGCCGCGAAACTCAAGGCGATGCGCTTCGGTGCGCCGGTCGTGCCGCTCGTCAGCATTTCGATGGCCGCTGAGGGTGCGTAGGCGAGCGGTGCGGCCGCCGAGGATGATCGCGTGGTGATGCACCGGATCGAATTTTGGTTGCCCTCAATTGCCAATGACAGGATGCCGGCTTCGCGTGCGGCCGCCGTTACGTCGTCCCGCCAGTCCCCCGCGTCCGCGACGACCGCTTCCAGACTGAGCCTGCGGATGTCCTCGGCGATAGCCTGCGAGGACTGAAACGCATAAATCATCACTATCGAGCGTTGCGTCGCGATCAACGTCAGCAGAGCGCCTACAAAGGCGGGATTATTCCGGGCAACCACTCCGACGCGTGCGCTCCGATGCACTCCGCTTCCTGTTAGAGCCTCGTCGATGGCGGTCGCCAGTTGGCGCAGCCAGCCCCACGAATACCAGCCGGATTTATACTCGACCGCCCGGGTATCGGCGGGGCGATCGAGAGCAGTTTGCATTATCTCGTGCAGTTGCATCCAGGTACCCCATGCTATAATCTTCTTACTAAGTTATATAGATTATCACATCCACACAATCGGCCGATCTATCGTTCGAGCCTCTCATGCCCGCTTATCATTTGTTGCATTGGCAGAATCCGAAGCCCGGCAAAGAGGGGGCGTATGCCGCCTGGTTACGCGAGTCGCTAGCCCCTGCCGTGCTGAAGGAAGCGGGGTTGCGCGCCATTCAATTCCTGGCGCTGCAAGCTGTGCAGTTGCAGCCGCCTAACGTGCAGCTCTGGCGTTTCTGTACATTATATGAAATAGAGACCAGCAAGTTGGAAGAGACTCTGTCGATCGTCTCCGAGTCGGCGCGACGCCGGCCGAAGGAACTCGGATGGCTGGAAGGGGATGTCTCGCACGTATTCGAACTTACGCGGCTTCAGCTGAACACGGCGAATCCGATTGACGCGAGCGCACCCCTTCATCTGGCTTTCGTAATGGGAAATTGCATCGCAGGAAAGGAAACCGAATACGATACATGGTACGACCAAATTCATGCACCCGAAGTGCTGGCAACGCCGGACTTCGTCGGCATGCGCCGCGGCCGTATCGCCTCGTTGCAGGCATCTCCCGCCAATGATCAACCTGCGAACCGCCTGGTGCTGTTGCAAATACGGTCCCACGATTTGCACGCGTCGATCTCAGAATTCATCGCCCGAGCAAATGGCACCAGTCCCAGCGGCGTGAAGTGGAAGCCGCGCGAAGCGGCCGCCGGCTTCGCCTCGCTGCAGCGCACGACCCATGTGTTTACGCCATTTTCGCCGCGTTTGACGGCGGAGCGAGGGGCGGCCGCGGTCAGTTCGAACACCTTAGGGCAGGGCGGATGAGTACAGAAGTGTTATTCCCGAAGATCGGGTTTTCAATGAGCGAGGGGACTCTTGGCAGCTGGATGGCCGCCGATGGCGAGTCTGTGCAGGAGGGACAGCCGATCTACACACTGGAGAGCGAGAAGTCGGTGGAGGAGATCGAGGCACCGGCCTCAGGGCGGCTGCGGCTCATCGGCCAGGCGGGCACAGTCTATCAGGTCGGCGACGTAGTTGCGATTATTGACTGATTTATCGCCGGAGAATAAATGGCCAAATATTGTCTGGTAGTCCTTTCGAACGCCGTGGATGGGAGGGAGCTGGAATTCCAGCACTGGTACGACTCGCAGCATATCCCCGATGTGCTGCGAGTACCGGGATTCACGTCCGCACAACGCTTCACTATTGCACAAGCGGAAAATCCGTTGCCCGGCCGATACTTGGCGATCTACGAAATGGAGACAGAATCGCCGGACGTGGCGACGGACGAACTCAAGCGTCGCGCAGGAACGGCGCTGATGCCGCTATCGGAGGCCATGGACCTCGCCTCTGCGACCGCGACGCTATTCGTGGCGCTAGGCGACAGACGAACCTCATCCACATGAATGACACGGCGCTGCTGAGCGAAGAGAAAGGACCTATTCTGCAACTGACGCTGAATCGGCCCGCTAAATACAATGCTTTGAACAGTGAGATTTTGCTTGGACTGCGCCGGGGGGTCGAGACGTTCGTAGAGCGACGCGATCTGCGGGTGCTGTTGATTCGCGCCGAAGGACGCTACTTTTCGGCGGGTGCCGACCTTGCTGAGGCAGACGCCCCGGAAATGCTCGGAAGTTCGTCTGCCGTGCGAACTTGGTATCGACGTGAACTGAATGGGATGCTGGCGCTTTATCAGCAGATGGAGGCCGTGGAGAAGCCGATCGTGGTGGCCCACCATGGCAAGTGTATCGGCGGGGGCTTGGAGCTTTCCCTGTCGTGCGATTTCCGGCTGGCCGCCGAGAGTGCTTCGTATTCGTTTCCCGAGGGCAACTTCGGGCTGCTGCCGGCGACCGGCGGAGTCAGTCGACTGACCCGCCTCGTCGGCGAGCACTGGGCGCGATGGATGATCATGGCGAACAAACCCGTCGACGCGGCGCGTGCCCTCGCGATTGGTTTGGTGCACGAAGTGTATCCGGACGCGGATTTCAATTTACGCGTCACGGAATTTTGCGAACATTTATGCAAGCAACCCCCGGAATTCATCGGGATGTGCAAAGTGGCAATCGAACTCGCCGGCGATCTCGAGTCCGCGCAGGCTCGCAATCTGGAAAGATTGGCCAATAGCGTGCTGACACTGGGCGAGGAACACATCGGATTGATGGAGAAGTGGAAGGCGCGTTTTACCAAGGAAAAATTTCCTTAATGGAGGCAACGCCTTACCCGCCGCCCGCGAAGGCTCGCGTCGCGATGGTCGTCCTGACTGTGGCGTACATGCTCTCGTTCATCGATCGGCAGATTCTCAGTCTGCTGGTCGAGCCGATGAAGCATGATTTACACATTACTGATTTCCAAGCGAGCCTTCTGCAGGGCTTTGCATTCGCGGCGATTTATGCGGTCGCGGGAATTCCATTCGGGCGTCTCGCGGACCGGTTCAATCGGCGCAACATCATCGTTTTTGGCGTTGCCCTGTGGAGCGTGATGACGACGTTGTGCGGCGTCGTTCATAGTTTCAGTGCGTTGTTCGTGGGCCGGTTTGGCGTCGGCATCGGCGAGGCCGCACTTTCCCCGGCCGCCTATTCATTGCTCTCTGACTATTTTTCTCCCGCCCGGCTGCCGCGTGCGATGGCATTCTATGGCTTAGGGCCGGCCGTGGGCACGGGCTTTGCGTACATGCTCGGAGGGACCATTCTTTCGAGAGTGGGAGGGGCTGAAGCATTGGCTTTGGGGTCTTTCGGATTGGTGAGGCCGTGGCAGGTCGCCTTTATAGCAGTCGGTTGCCTGGGTGCCGTCGTGATCCTGTTGTTGACTTTGATGTCCGAGGCACCGCGCCGCGCGACCGCGATCAATGCGCGACAGGCGTTTAGTTTTTCGCAGACGTTTAGTTTTTTCGCGACGCATTGGCAAGGGTTGGGAACCCTGTTCTTTGGAATGTCGATGTTGGGAATCCAGGCGTATGCAGCAATGGCGTGGTTTCCGAGCATGCTGGTGCGCACGTTCGGCGCCAAGGTGAGCAATGTCGGCTTGATATTCGGCGCTGTGTACTTGATCTCGAGCGTGATCGGCAGCTTGGGCGGGGCCTGGTGCGCAACGCGGTTGCCCGGCGATGGTCACCGCAATCCGTATGTGCGATGGGCGATGATTTGCGCAACGGTGCTCACGATCAGCGCAGGATCCGCCCCGCTATGGCCGACTCTTGACGAGACTTACGCAGCCTGCGCCGTGATGTTTGCGTGGCAAGCTGCATGGATGGGGGTTGCCATTTCGGCGATTCAGCTTGCCGTCCCCAATCAGATGCGCGCGACACTGACATCGATGCTGCTCTTTTGCACCAATATTCTTGGGCTGACACTCGGTCCAAGCGGCGTGGCGGTGCTCACTCAGTTCGTGTTTCATGATCCGCTCGCGCTGCGCTACTCTATATCCATAGTATCCGTGATCGCAGGCTTGCTGGCGGTCGGAGCGATGGCGGCGAGCTTGCGAAACTTTCCCGCGCTGACCTCGCCGTATGCGCTGCCGCACCACTCCATGGGTGCGGCCCAGATACCGTGCAAACCGATTACACCGTAAGCGATTTAGTAGCGGATAGTCTGTATGCCTTCGATATCAGGGTCGGCTTCGGGGTCGTTTCGGTACACAACATTCCGGTGCTCGATTCACTGAGCCGGCGCGGAAGAATACGCTTCGTCACGACCCGCGGTGAAATGGGCGCGGCTCATATGGCGGACGGATATTCGCGAGTGACGGGAACGCTTGGTCTCGTCATCACCAGCACGGGTCCGGGTGCTTCCAATGCGGCGACGGGATTGCTCGAGGCGCGTTGCGCCAACGCTCCCGTGCTGCACATTACGGGCAATGTGCCCATGCGGCATCGTGATCTGCGTCGTGGTGTCACCCACGATGTGCTGGACCAGCTCGCAATGCTCGCCTCTGTATCCAAGGCGGCCTACTGCATTCGCTCTCCACAGGAGGCGTTTGGAATACTGATGCGCGCGGCCAGCGAGGCGCTGAGCGCACCGCAAGGGCCCGTGAGCGTTGAAATTCCCATTGAGATCCAGAAGTCGTTGGTGTCCAGGCCCGCGGGATTGGACGATCTGGTGCTGCCTTTGAGTCGACCACTTGCACCGGCGCAAAGCGCACTGGATACACTCGCCAAGCGCATTCTGCGGGCGACGCGGCCGATGCTGTGGACCGGCAGCGGCGCCCGAATCGCGGGTTCAGTCGTGCGGGCGTTCATGGATCTTGGCTTCGGTTTGGTGACGAGCTGGAACGGTCGCGGCGTGGTCTCCGAGGAGCATCCCATGAATCTCGGCGCACTGCATGGTGCGGGCATGCCGTTGATGGAGCGGTTCTACGAAACAGTGGATTTGTTGCTGGTGGTCGGGTCACGCTTGCGCGGACAAGAGACGCTTGATGCCTCGCTGAGACTTCCATCGGCAAAGGTACAAATCGATATCGACCCATCAGCGGAAGGCCGCACCTATCCAACGGAACTTTTTATCTGTGCGGATGCCAAGCTCGCGCTCGAGGAGTTGTTGCCGCGAATCAAAGGCCGTATGCAAATAGATCCCGCCTTCGCGGATCAATTGCGCCGGCTCAAAATACAGGCTCGCGATGAATTCAAGATGACTCTGGGTCCGTACGGCGATTTTGCCGAACAGCTGCGCCGCGTGGTTCCCCGCGATGCCGTTTGGGCGCGAGACGTCACGGTCAGCAATTCGACCTGGGGACATCGATTGTTCGATTTATACGAGCCTCGAACCAATGTGTATCCAACGTGCGCAGGCATCGGGCAGGGCTTGCCTCTTGCGATAGGCGCCGCCATTGCAGCGGACAGAAAAAAAACCGTGCTGCTGTCGGGCGACGGCGGCTTCGTCCTGAATTTGGGTGAATTGTGGACAGTCGTCCAGGAACGGCCGAACTTGCTCATGATTATCATGAATGATCGGGGCTACGCGGTGATCAAGCATATCCAGGACGCGCAGTGCGGCGGAAATCGGCAATATGGTGATTTGATCGGGCCGGATTTCGGCGGACTCGCTGAGCTCGCCGGAATTCCGTTCTGGCGAGTGGAGCGGCGCGAAGAGTTCGGTGCGATGGCGGCGCAAGCGCTTGCGGTCGAGGGACCCTCCATCATCGAAGTGGATATGAACTTGATCGGTGCCCATCCGCCCTATTTCCCCTATTCGACGCAGGCCGCTGCTCCTCCTCAAGGAAGCTCAAAATGACCGAAGCCGGGGGCGGACGCGCCAGACGATTCGCGAACTACATCGGCGGTGTGTGGGTAGAGAGCGACCGCTGGTCCGAGAACCGCAATCCGTCGGATACCTTGGATGTCGTCGGCGAGTATGCACAGGCCAATGACGCACAAACCGACGCAGCGATTGACGCGGCCGGGGATGCGTTCCCTGCATGGTCGGTTTCGAACGTCCAGGAGCGCGCGGAGATTCTTGAGCGGGTAGGAGGCGCGATGCTGGCCCGTCGCGACGAATTGGGACGACAGCTGTCGCGCGAAGAGGGGCGGGCGCTGCCGGACGCATTGAACGAGGTCAGCAGGGCGGCGCAGATTTTCAAGTTTTTCGCGGGCGAAGCGCTGCGCAACGCCGGAGAACTGGTCACATCCACCAGAACCGGCGTGGAAGTGGCGGTGACGCGCGAACCCGTGGGCGTCGTAGGAATCATATCGCCCTGGAATGTACCGCTTGCCATTCCCGCCTGGAAAATTGCTCCGGCTCTCGCCTACGGCAACTGCGTGGTGTTCAAGCCGGCCGAACTGGTGCCCGCTTCCGCCTGGTCGTTGACGCACATACTGGTGGACGCGGGATTGCCGGCCGGGGTTTTCAATTTGGTGATGGGACCCGGTCGCGTCGTTGGAGCGCGGATCGCCGAATCTCGAAAGATCGATGCCATCAGCTTTACCGGCTCCGTCGCCACTGGCGCGGGGCTGGCGCTGCAAGCCGTTCGTACCGGAAAAAAGCTGCAACTCGAAATGGGTGGAAAGAACGCGTTGATCGTTCTTGATGATGCGGATCTCGACCGGGCGGTGAATTGCGCTCTGGACGGCGCGTACTACTGGACCGGCCAACGCTGCACTGCCTCCAGCCGCCTCGTGGTCACCGACGGTATTCATGAGCGATTCGTCGGCCGCTTGCTGGAGAAGATGCGCGCCCTGACCGTCGGTCATGCACTCAAAGCCGGGACCCAAATCGGTCCTGTCGTCGACCAAAAGCAACTCGATCAGGATTTACGCTACATTGGGATCGCGCGTGAGGAGGGGGGCACGGTATTCGGCGGAGAACTGCTGACTCGCGAGACGCCGGGTTTTTATCTGGCGCCCGCCCTAGTTACCCATACCACGCCCTCGATGCGCATCAATCGCGAAGAAGTGTTCGGCCCTGTGGCGAGCGTGATTCGCGTGCGCGATTACGAAGAAGCGCTGGCCGTTGCCAATGACACCGAGTTCGGGCTTTCGTCCGGGATCTGTACCAATTCTCTGAAGCACGCGAGTCATTTCCGGCGCCATGCGCAAGCGGGACTGGTCAACGTCAATCTACCGACGGCCGGAGTGGACTACCACGTGCCGTTCGGCGGCCGAAAGGCTTCCAGCTATGGTCCGCGGGAACAGGGACGCTACGCCGCAGAATTCTATACTGCGGTCAAGACAGCTTATATCTACTCTTAGGCGCGGTGATAAAGAAGCAATGGATTTCTCGCTCAGCCCGGATCAGCAGGCAATTCTCGATAGCGTCGCCGCTCTGTGCGCGGATTTTGACTTGGACTACTGGCGCCGGCGGGACGCGGAGGGCGGATTTCCGCAGGATTTCCACGCCGCGATCGCGTCGGCCGGCTATCTTGGGGTCGCCATGCCGACGGAGTACGGCGGGTCCGGCCTTGGAATGACGGAAGCGGTCCTGGTGTTGCAGGCCATCTCTCGGTCCGGCGCGGGACTGTCGGGTGCCTCGTCGGTGCATATGAACATATTCGGCTTGCACCCCGTGGTGGTATTCGGCACTTCCGAGCAAAAAGCGCGGTGGCTTCCGCCGTTGATCCGCGGCGAGCAAAAAGCGTGTTTCGGCGTGACCGAGCCAAACACCGGCCTCAATACGCAGGCGGGGTTCCACGCGTGCGAGACGGCGGTCATGACTCACGGAGGGATGGGATACGCAAAGGAGTATCACGTCGAGCGATTTCTGCACGAAAGTTTGATTCCGCGGATTGCACCGGTCAGCCGCGAATTGATCATGAGTTTCATTGCCGAAAAGGTATTTGGGCTACCTAAGTCCTATTAGATTGGGCAGATCGTGCAGTTCCGTGAACCGTTGGTCAAAATCGAACTAGAAAGCGGCATTGCGTTCATTACGCTGTGTCGCCCGCCCGTGAACGCGCTCGGCTTGGACTTGCGCCGGGCATTGCGCTCGGCGCTCGAGCATGCCGCCGGCAATAGCGAGGTTCTCGCGGTGATTGTCCTGGGTTCAAGAAGGGGATTTTCTGCCGGCGGTGATAAACGGGAAATTTGCAGCGGTGAAGCGGTTGCCGCACCGCGTCTCACGCTGGACTTGCATCCCCTGCTCGAGCAAATGCACAAGCCGGTCGTAGCCGCGGTCCACGGCTACGCCCTGGGCGGCGGCCTCGAAACGGTTCTCGCATGCCATTTTCGCGTTGCATGCGCGGACGCGGAGGTTGGGTTGCCCGAGATCACGGCAGGCATCGTGCCATTGTCGGGCACACAACGATTGCCGCGACTTTTGAGGATGGCGGAAGCGGTTCAAGTGATATTGTCAGGACGCAAGCGGCCGGCTCGTGAATTTGCACATACCGCGCTGTTCGATCGCCTGGTTGGCGCCGGCGATATGCACGAGTTGCGCGCAGCGGCGATCGACCTGGCGCGTACCGCAATGGCCCACGGTCCACCGTATCCCTTGGTGCGTCATCTGCCGATCGTGGACGCCTCGGCGGATGCCGTGTTGCGTAGGTCGCGCCGGGAGTTGCCTGAATCCGTGGATCGGTACTTGCGATACGCCGCGCTGGATGCGCTGACCGCCGCAGTTCAGTCGCGCAGCTTCGATGAAGGCATGGGCATCGCAACGAGCATCTGCGACGGCGTGCTGGCGGGGGTTGGCTCAGCGCGCTGCGGCATCCAAGATTGACCATCGCTGCGCGAATCAAGAGCGGCCGAGTACCTCGTCGTTGTGGGCTCCGAGCGGCGGCGGCGCCAGCCGATAGCTCACCGGGCTGGCGCTGAAATTCATGGGGTTGCCGACCAGGTGAGCCGTCGCGCCGCTTGCATGAGCCATATCGACTCGCAGATCCCGCGCCAGGATTTGCGGGTTGTTCAGCGCCTCATCGATGTTATAGATGGGCGCACAAGGCACCCCCACAGTCTCGAGGCGTTGGATCCACTCCTCGCGGCGCATTTTACGAATGATATCTTCTACCAGCGGCAGCAAAAGCGATCGCTGCTCGACGCGCCGCATATTGGTCGCAAAGCGCGGATCATTAGCGAGGTCCGCGCGGCCGGCCACGGCACAGAATTTCTGAAATTGCTGGTCGTTTGCGATGGCGAGGATAAGATGGCCATCCGAGGTTTCGAATACTCCATACGGAACCACACTCTCATGCGCATTCCCATGCCGCTTCGGCACAACCCCGCTCGAAAGGAAACTGGTATTCATATTGGCCATGGCCGCAACCATGCAATCGAGCAGGCTGATGTCGATGTACTGGCCATCACCCGTACGCGTGCGGTGATGCAATGCCGCGAGCACTGCCACAGTGGCATACATGCCGGTAAAAAGATCAGCGACCGCGACCCCGCCTTTCTGCGGGCCCGCACCCGGCAATCCGTCACGTTCTCCGGTCACCGACATGAAACCGGACATTCCCTGGCCGACGACGTCGTAACCGGGACGATGCGCCCACGGTCCATTTTGTCCGAATCCCGTAATCGAACAATAGATCAACGCGGGGTTTATCAGTTTTAGCGATTCGTAATCCAGGCCGTACTTTTGAAATTGACCCACTTTGTAGTTCTCCACCAGAATATCGCAAGCGCCGGCGAGCCGCCGAATTTCCTCCTGTCCGGATGTCGTGGCGAGATCTACGGTGACCGATTTTTTATTTCGGTTGCAGGACAAAAAATAGCTGCTCTCGGATGTGTCCGCAGCGGCTGCGTCTTTCAGCCACGGTGGACCCCAGGCCCGTGACTCATCTCCCCGTTCCGGCCGCTCGACCTTGATGATCTCGGCTCCCAAATCGCCGAGATTCTGCGTGCACCACGGCCCCGCGAGCGCGCGCGTCAGGTCCAATACCCGAATACCGGCGAGAGCTGCGGGACCAGGGGATGAGGTCTTGTTCTGCGACATAAGAGCGATCCTTGAGACTCAGCCTTAGAAGTGTAACAATATATATCATTTAGCTAAGTCGATGCCCGCCCGGCTGATATCGGCGGCTCTGCTTAGCGGTGTCCCATCCGCACAATTCGAACTTACACCATGCATCTTCCGCCCTTACTGCAAAACACCCTGTCATTGCCGGTCTTGTGCTCGCCAATGTTCATCGTCTCGACACCACCGCTCGTTCTGGCGCAATGCGTCAACGGACTCATCGGCTCCTTTCCCGCGCTGAATGCGCGCCCGCAGACGCTGCTGGACGACTGGTTGTCGAAACTGAGCAGCGATTTGTCCGATTACCGGGACTCGCATCCAGGCGCAAAAGTCGCGCCATTCGCCGTCAATCAGATTGTACATAAGAGCAACGCCCGACTGGATGCCGATTTCGATGTTCTGGAGCGCCATGGAGTGCCCATCGTGATTACCAGCTTGCGCGCGCCCAATGAATACGTGCAGCGCATTCACCGGTGGGGCGGCCTGGTATTTCACGACGTGACCAACATCCGCCATGCCGAAAAGGCACTCGAGGCCGGCGTCGATGGGCTGATCCTGGTGTGTGCGGGCGCCGGCGGCCATTCGGGCTCATTGAGTCCGTTTGCGCTGCTCAGCGAGGTACGTCGGATCTATGACGGGACGGTGATACTGTCGGGAAGTATTACGCGCGGCGAGCACATTCTGGCCGCCTTGGCGATGGGCGCCGATCTTGCTTACATGGGTACTCGATTCATCGCCACACAGGAAGCGAATGCGGTGAGCAATTATAAGAACATGATCGTCGACGCCAGCGCCAGCGACATAGTCTACACGCCTTACTTTTCCGGTACCTTCGGTAATTACCTTGCGCCGTCGATTCGTTTGGCGGGCCTCGATCCTGATCACTTGCGGCGTGAACCGGGAGAGGGCAGCAAAATGGTGTTTACCAGTGCTGATGGTTCGCGTACCGTCGGCACAAAGACTTGGAAGGACATCTGGAGTGCGGGTCATGGCGTTGGCAGCATCGACGACATGCCGACGGTTGCAGCCCTCGCCGCTCGGCTTGCGACTGAGTTCGCTGCGGCCAAATCCCGCATTGCGGAAATCCGGCAATGGTGATGGGATCTGCGGAAGGCTGGCGTAGGTACGTGGCGCCCTGTGAGCGATGAATATCATTACCCTCCTCGAGATGGCTGCCGACGCGTTCCCGGATCGGATCGCGATCGCCAGTGATGGCCGTCGAATCGACTACAGGGCGCTGCTGGCGGCGGTACAAAAGGCCGCCGCTGAGGTGCAAGAGATTGGCGCCAGGTATGTCGCCCATCTTGCCGTTTCCAGCCCGGCGGCGCCGATCGCGTTGTTCGCCGCTGCGCTCGCCGGCGTTCCCTACGTGCCGTTGAACTATCGGCTCACGGCGGATGAACTGTCGGTCCTGATCGCTCGCATCGAACCAGCAATGCTGATCGCGGATGAGCAATATGCCGCATCCATTCGAATCTCGTCCGCGAACAGTTTCGTGGAGCGCGAGCAGTTCGTCGATCGCGTGCTGGCGGCAAGTCCGGCGCCGGTACTGCCGGCCGCCGACGGATCGGTAGCCGTGCAGCTCTTCACCAGCGGCACGACTGGACAGCCAAAAGCCGCCATTCTCCGGCACACTAATCTCTTTTCCTACATCGTCGGGTCCGTAGAGTTCGCCTCGGCCCATGCCGAAGAGGCCACCCTGGTTTCGGTTCCGCCGTATCACATCGCTTCGGTGTCCGCCACGCTGAGCTCGATCTATGCGGGCCGGCGTATCGTGCAGATGGCCAATTTCGATGCGTTGCAGTGGCTGCAACTCTGCCGCGCGGAGCAGGTCACCAATGCATTCCTCGTGCCGACGATGCTGAGCCGCATCGTCGATCACGGCGCCAGTTGCGACGAGACACTCGAGCTTCCCTATCTGCGTGCGATCGCTTACGGCGGCGGCCGGATGCCATTGTCGGTGATCGAGCGCGCGATGACGTTGTTTCCCGGCGTCGCATTCACCAACGCCTATGGACTTACAGAAACCAGCTCGACGATCTGCCTGCTGGGGCCGGAGGATCATCGCGCAGCGATCGGGAGTGTGGACCCGAAGATTCGCCGCCGTTTGGCCTCGGTCGGCCGCGCGCTTCCGTCCGTCGAAATCACGGTCCGTGACCATGCCGGGCAGCCGGCGGGGGAGGAGATGAGCGGCCGCGTTTTCGTCCGCGGGCCGCAAGTGTCCGGTGAATACGGCGGCCTCGGTACCGTGCTTGATGGTGAGGGCTGGTTCGACACGCGGGATCGCGGCTACCGGGATCACGAAGGCTATCTATTCCTCGAGGGTCGCACCGACGATGTGATAGTGCGCGGCGGCGAGAACATCTCGCCCGGCGAAATCGAGGAGGTGCTGCTCGCGCATCCATCGGTGAGGGATGCGGCGGTGATCGGCGTCCCGGATGATGTATGGGGCGAGGCGGTTGCCGCCGCGGTGGTATTGGAGCACCCCGATAGCCTACAGGCGGCCGACCTGCAAGCGTGGGTACGCGATCGGCTGCGTTCGTCGCGCGTGCCCGAGCAGGTCCGTTTCGTACAGACTTTGCCATACAACGAGCTCGGCAAGCTGCTGCGGCGCCGAGTACGAACCGATATTTTCGGGAATTGAACGCGGCTGCGCGCAGCCGCCGCCAACGGAACCGTATGACCTCATCACTGTCTGCCAGGGAGCTCGCGGCGCTCGCGGCGCTCGCGGCGCGCCGCTTAACGCCGGAGGCTTTCGGGCCGGAGAGTGACTACCCTTATCTCGCCTTTGATCTTGTAGATGCCGATCCGGGACTCGGTGCCTGGCTCGAGAACCTGCCCTGTCCCGTCGTTGGTATCGGGGAGGGCGCGCTGGCCCCATCGTGCGATGTTCTGATTCCTGATCCGCAGGATTTGGCCGGTATAGCGCGCAACATCGCAGCTTCGCCGATTGCCGCGATGGTGCTCGTTCAGCATCTGCGCGCAAGCGCAGGCCTATCACCTGCGCGAGCACTGTGGGCGGAAAGCCTCGCCTACGCCACGGTGCAGACCGGGCCCGAGTTCCGCCGCTGGCATCTTGGTCACGCATCTCCCACGGCCTCTCCAACGCGCCGTGGAAATCCGCTGCTCACCGTCCGTGAAAGGGACGTTTTGCGAATAACGCTCAACAGCCCGGCGAGTCGCAACGCCATCGGCGTCGAAATGAGAGATGCGCTGGTTGAAGCACTCGATCTGGCTTGCATCGATCCCGGGATCAAGTCGGTCGAGATCAGCGCGAGCGGCGCATGCTTTTCGAGCGGCGGGGAGGTCGCCGAATTTGCGCAGGTGAGCGACCCCGCGACAGCTCATTGGATTCGAACCCTGCGTCTTCCGGGACGCAGCGCGATGCAAGTGGCCGATCGGCTGCGGGTTCGGGTGAACGGGCCGGCGATCGGCGCCGGCGTCGAAATCGCGTGTTTCGCAAAACGGGTGACCGCGACAGCGGATGCGTGGTTTCAGTTGCCCGAACTGAAATACGGTCTGATCCCGGGCGCGGGCGGCACCGTCAGCCTGCCCCGCCGGATCGGACGGCAGCGTACCGCCTATATGGCTTTGTCGATGCGCCGCGTGCCTGCCTCAACCGCGCTGCGCTGGGGACTTGTCGACGCGATCGAAGAATAGGCCGGCATACCACCGATCAGCCTCGTGCGCATGAGGCGAGCACCGCAGCCGTATCCGCTCCGAGCGGACGGGCACGAGACAATGCACTGCGCAATGGATAGTAGGGCTCTTCATCGGCCTCGGCGCGAGATTGCCACCGTTGAAGCTCGTCGTGATCAGCGAGACCCGCGCTCATGGAGTGAGCGACGGATTGACGCAGCGATAGATCGATCAGGCATCTTCCACCGCCGCTCCAGCCAGCCCATGCACCCAAGGCCGCGTAAAGACCGGTCAACGGATCGGCGATCGCATCCCCGGCCAACAGCGGCGTTCCCCAACCCCGCTCCATCACCGTTGAAAGTCCCGCCGCCACCGCCGCATCGTCACCGAAACCAATTCGGCCGGCGGCGTCGCCCGAACCGCCGTGACCGGTGATGCCGACCCAAGTCGCGCCTTTCGCCACCACCCGATCACGGTCGATACCCAGTTGCCGAAGGGCGCGCGGGCGCGAGCCCTCGATGACAATGTCGGCCGCATCGATCAGGCTTGCCAGCATTCGCGTGTCGGCAGGATCGTCAAAGCTCAGGGCGATGCACTGTTTCCGTTCATTCAGAAGATCATAGAAGCCGGCGTGTCCAAGGCGAGCGGCGTCCGGGCGAGACCGGCTTTCGATCTTGATGACGCGGGCGCCCGCCATACTCAGCAATGAGGCAGCCAGCGGTCCGGCCCAGAGTGACGCGAGATCAACCACCAGGGGACTGCCACTGGAGGGCGCGCGCACGCGCGCGTAGTTCTCGAAGACTCTCGTGGTTGCAACCGGCGCCCGATCGAGGGCGATGGCAAGACCCAACTCGATGCCACGGGTTACGATGTCCTGTGCCGATCGCTCGCGCAGCGCCGCGGTGACGCCTGGCCAATCGGATATATCTTCGCTTTCGAACAATGGGCCAAGCAGGCCCCAATCGTCGCGGCGCGGCAGGCTCAGCGCAATGCGGCCATCGGCCGCATCCAATAGTCGGCACGATCCGTTAGGGGAGGTTCGGCCCGCGCGCCGCAGGCCCATGAGTCGGGCTCGTTCGCCGAGCAGCAGCGCGCCGTTCGTCGGCAGCGCACGCGGATTCTCGACGAGCGCCTTCAGCGCCAGTAACGCGCCGTCGGCCGCGGTGGCGAGTGCCGCCGGACAGAGCAAGCCGGCGCCGCCGGCGAGGCCACAGATTTCCATTAGGCCCGAGCGCCGCCAGGCGAGCGCGGGATGATCGCCGTCTCCCGTCACGCTCACGTCATCGCGTCCCAGTTCAGCAAGGAGCCGGCGTGCGTGGCTCGCGGCGAATACTCCATCCAGCGACATCAGGGATTGACCTCATGGTTGACTGCAGCGCTGATTCGTCTATTCCAGCACTTTACGATGGATGCGGATCAAGAGCGATATCCGACTCGACCGGACGTCAATTGCATGGACGCACGTTCAACACGAACTCCCGTGGTTTGCGGTTCTGTTAACCTAGTTATATAATTTAGAGATTCGTGGCCGCCGCCGGGGCGACAACGAAGGGAATTCGGAGTTGGTAACAGGTTCGGCTCTTTAACGTAATGTCGACAGCAAGGGCCGGCTCAGCAACCTGACCGCGTCAAAAGGAGGATATCGATGAGCGATCTCGCGGGGTACGCGAACCAATACCGCAACATTAAATTGGAGCGGCGCGAGGGCATTCTCCAGGTGAGCCTGCATACCGGCGGCGCTTCGCTCAAGTGGGGCGCGGTCAAGGGCAGCGTCCACGATCAGCTCGGCGATGCCTTCTATCACATCGGACGCGATTCGCAGAACCGCGTGGTGATCCTGACCGGTACCGGCGACAACTTCTGCACGGAATTCAATTTCGACGAGCTGCCGATGCAGGCGGGCACGCCGGATGGGTGGTACGATATTACGCGTGAAGGCAAGGACCTGCTGATGAACCTTTTGGAGATCGATGTTCCGGTGATCGGTGCGGTCAACGGTCCGGCCCTGATTCACGCTGAACTGGTAATCATGTCGGATATCGTTCTTGCGGCCGAACACGCGGTCGTCGCGGATCTGGCGCACTTTCCAGGCGGCACTGTGCCGGGCGACGGTGCGCATGTGATCTGGCCGCTGCTGTTGGGCCCGAATCGTGGCCGCTATTTTCTCATGATGGGCGAACAAATTCCCGCTGCCGAGGCTAGAACTCTGGGCCTTGTCGGTGAGGTGCTGCCGCGGGAGCGGCTTCTGGCCCGCGCGTGGGAAGTGGCCACGATGCTGACGCAAAAGCCCCAGCGCGTGCTGCGCAACACCCGTATTGCGCTCACCCAGCGCATGAAGAAGCACTTCCAGGAGGAGCTCGGCTACGGCCTGCTGTTGGAAGGCCACGGTATCTGATGGCGATGATAGCGCAAGCAAACGGTAGGTAGTTGCATGGCCAGTTCTACTCTTCTCAATCGCTATGCCGGCGCGATGATCCGCAGCGCAGCCGCACACGGGTTCACCTGGCCCTCGATTTCCGAAGCGGTTCAGCTCAGCACCGACGAACTGCACTCGGCGCATTTCGACAACGCGTCCTTCTGCCGCATATCGCGGGAAATCAAACTGTTGATGGGCGACGAGTTCTGTGGCTTCACGCGAGCCCCTTGCCGCATCGGCACCTTCGCCGATATGTGCGAGCGCGCCGTGTCCGCGCCGACGGTCGGTGAGGCTTTGCACCGGGCATTCGAGACGTACGCCGAGCGCACCGAGGATGTGCGGTTCGAACTTTTGCGGCGCAGGGAAATCGCGCGCGTGAGCATGACCGTGTTTCGGTCGGAGGCGACCCAGAACGATTTCCTGTACGAATGGTGGTTCCTCATCTGGCCGCGTCTGGCGGGCTGGCTTGCACGCGCGGACATTCCCGTCTTGGCCGCAGATCTGCCGCATGCGGCATCCGGGGAGTCCGAGGAGTACGCGGAGGTGTTCGCCGGCGTCTGCCGCTTCGAGCAGCCCGTTGCTCGTCTGCTGTTGCCCGAACGATATCTGCGTATGCCAGTGCGGCGCGAGATCTGTGAGATCGCCGCTTTCATGGCGCCGAGTGACGAGGAATTGCCGCAGGGCGGCAGCTCTGGCTTCAAGCTCAAGCTCAAGCATCTGCTGCGTGTGCATTTGACGACGACGCAGACGCTGCTTTCGATCGAAGACGCGGCCGCGCACTACCATATGAGCGGCCAGACGTTGCGCCGGCGTCTACAGGCGGAGTGGACCAGTTACCGACTGGTCAAGGAAGAGGTGCGCCGTGAGGCTGCGCTCCGCTGGCTCGCGCACGAGCGGCTATCGATCGGCGAGGTCTCCAATCGCGCGGGCTATGCCGAGGAGAACGGGTTGACGCGTGCCCTCAAGGCCTGGACCGGCATTAGCCCGAGCGCGTACCGCGAGGGCGCCTTGATGTAATGCGGGAAGCCGAGCGATAGGGCCGCTGCACCGCCGCTGTGTCGGGTCCGGCAAGCTGGGCAGAAATGCGCGGTGTCAGATTTTGATATTGAGTCGCCCTGTGGGCTGACGGACACTCTCGTAACTGGGCGTTGGGCTAGGGTTACGGAGGAACGTATGGCTGCTGTGTTGCAAGAAAAACTGATATCCGCCGACTCGCACGTTTATTTCACTGACGACTGGGTCAAGCAACGCCTCCGCAAGGAACTGGGCTCAGTGTGGGATGACGCCCGGAAAAAGGCGGCACAATATAACGAAACCGTGCAGCGCGCAGGCCAACCCCAGCTGCACATGGAGGACTTCGTCGATCCGGAAGCCTCTCGCGATCCGGGCTACATGGATCCCGACGCAAAGATCAAGGCGATGGACCGCGACGGTGTGCTCGCCGAAGTCATTTTCCCGGAGGTGGGCGGTGCCGCCATCGCCACCGAGGCCATGATGGGATCAGCATGGAAAGAAGTCTTCCGCGGCTACAATCAGGCGATGGCCGATTTCGCGAGCCACAATCCTGACCGGCTGCTCTGCGCCTATCAGCTACCGCTGCAAGACGTCGACTTTGCGGTCAGCGAAGTGGAACGTCTCGCCAAGGACAACAAAGCACGCTGTGTGCAGATCACGCCCTACCCGGCGGACAAGGGGCTGCCGGACGTGCACGACAAGCGCTACGACAGGCTATGGGCGACGATTCAGGACGCGGGTCTGTCGGTCATGAACCATCTCGAGCTGAAGAGCGAAATGTGGGGCCTGTTCCGCCGCGATCCGACTCCGCAGAAAGGCATCTTCACGGGCCTCGCAGCGATGCCGATCGCAGAATCAATATGCTTTTGGATTCTGACCGGCACATTGGAGAAGTTCCCGAAGCTGCGCGTAATCCTGGTCGAGCCGGGTCTCGGCTGGCTGCCCTGGTTTTTCGAGACGGTACTGGATGCACGTATGAACCTGCACTATGAATTCCCCGGGGTCAAGATGAAGCCGTCAGAGTATTTCAGGCGGCAGATGGGTGCGACATTCATGTACGAACCCATGGGTTTGAAGGCGTGCTACGAGTACTTCGGTGCCGATTGCCTCTACTGGTCCACCGACTTCCCGCATCCGGCCACTTGCTGGCCGCATTCACAGCAGCAAGTCGTCCGCCAGTGCGCGGAAGCCGGCATTTCGGAATCCGACCGCAAGAAAATCGTCAGTGGGAACGCGCTGAAAGCCTTCGCCTTGTGACGCCCAACCCCACGCGTATCGCGCCGATCGTGACGCCCGACGCGAAGTTCTTCTGGGAGGCAGCGGATCGCGGGGAGTTCGTCGGCCAGAAGTGTGGTGCTTGCGGCAAGTTCACTTTTCCGCCGCGGCCGATGTGTCCGCACTGTCATAGCCTGGTCCGCCAGGTCGCGTCTCTTTCCGGCAAGGGCACGGTGCTGTCCTGGACCATGCCGCGCCATCCACCCGCGTTCGGCTTCACGGAGCCGCCGATCGTCGCGGTGGTCGAGCTGGAGGAAGGCCCCAACTTCGTGTCGAACCTGGTTAGGGTGAGGTTGCAGGACGTCAGGATCGGCATGGCCGTGGAGGTGATGTTCGAGCCGACCATCGGCAATCACCAGGTACCCGTGTTCAAGCCGGCGGCCCAGTAAGGCAGGAGAACGACGAAATGGCGCGTTCGATTACAGAGGCGGTCATCGCGGGCATCGGCGCGACCGAATTTTCCAAAGAATCGGGCCGGAGCGAACTGCAGCTGGCCGCCGAGTGTTCCTTGGCTGCGTGCGAGGACGCCGGTGTCGATTCGCGCGATATCGACGGCATGATCACGTTCACGATCGACAGCAATGACGAAATCAATCTCGCCCGTTGCCTCGGTGTGAGAGATCTCGCTTACAGCACACGCGTGCCTGGCGGCGGCTCAGGTGCGGCGGCGACCCTCTATCAGGCGATGGCGCTGGTCAACGCGGGCCTGTGCAAATACGTGCTGATCTGGCGCGCAATGAACGAACGCAGTCAGTACCGTTTCGGTCAGAACACCACCACCAACACGATCAGTGCCGGTATCGGAGCTGGCTCGATGCTGTGGGGCGTGCCGTTCGGGGCGATGACGCCGGCATGCTGGTTAGCGCTGCAGACCCATCCCTACATGCAGCGCTACGGCGTGACCAATCGCGACCTCGGCCATCTGTCCGTGCAACAACGCGCCTATGCGGCCACGAACCCCAAAGCCTGGTTCTATGGCAAGCCGATCACACTCGAGGACCACCAGAATTCGAAGTGGGTTCAAGAGCCGGTACTGCGCATGCTCGATTGCTGTCAGGAGTCCGATGGCGGCGTGGCATTGCTGGTGACGACGCTCGAGCGCGCGCGCGACCTCAAGCAGCCGCCGGTGAAGCTAGCCGGTGCTACCCAGTCGATTCCTTTCGAGTCGGAGGTCGTGTCCAATGTGTATCACGACGACCTCACGGTCATGCCCGAATCGACCACCGCGAAGCGGCTGTACGCCCAGACCGGAATGGGTCCCGCGGATATACAGGCGGCGATGCTGTATGACGCCTTCACGCCGTTCGTGTTCACGCAGATTGAAGCTTTCGGTTTCTGCGGCCGCGGCGAGGCCAAGGATTTCATCAAAAGTGGCGAAATCGCGATTAACGGGCGTCTGCCGGTCAATACGCACGGTGGTTTGCTCGGGGAGGCTTACATCCACGGCATGAATAGCATGGCCGAAGGCGTGCGCCAGGTGCGAGGTTGCTCGGTGAACCAGGTCAAGAACGTGGCCAATGTGCTGGTCTCCTCGGGTATGGCCGGAGCCATCCTGAGCAGAGTCTAGGGCTCGCCGCGTGATGTGTGCCGGAGTAACAACCACTGCGGGCGGCTCGAGCAGCGGTGGGCAGCGTGTCGACGCCTGGCCGGACGGTACCGCATCGATCGACGGCTTCCTCACCGACAGCGGCATTTCGTTGCCGGACGAGGGCCGCCTCGACATGGCGGTGGAGATCCATTTCCCGCGGCGTCTCATCGAACCGGCAGTGATTTTGGCTTGCCTACCGGGCGGCGGCGCGAGCCGGCGCTTCTTCGATCTCATGCCGCCGGGGCAGGACGGGCCGCGCGAAGCGAGCTTCAGCTTCGCACGACAGATGGCGGCGCGCGGGTTTATCGTCGCGCTCATCGATCATCTGGGTATCGGCGACAGCGCCAGACCGAAGGATGGCTTCGCACTCAGCGGCGACGTGCTGTCGCAGGCGACTCACCATGTGCTCGCCGCCATCGAGGGGCGCGTGCAGCTGCGTTACGGTGCGGCGCCTGTGCATCGGCGTACCGTCGGCGTGGGACATTCCATGGGCGCGCTGGTGACCGTGCTGCAGCAGGCGCAGCACCGCAGTTACGACGCCATCGCCCTGCTGGGCTTTTCGACGCGCGGGCTGCCGGACTACGTGCCTCGGCCGCTGCACTCACTGGCGCGCGATCCGAACGCGCTGCGGACGCAGCTCCCGGCGCTCGCGAAGCAAATGTTCAAGGAACCGTATCCGTATCTGGAGCGGACCCCGGAGTCGCGCGGCATGTTCGCGGGCGATCGAGCCGACGCGCGCGGAATTGCGGCGCTGAATTTGCTCCGTAAGGAACCGATCCTGCCGCTGCCGTCCTGGCATTCGATGCTGCCGGGTAATGTTGGGCCCGAAGCTGCGAGCATTGACGTGCCGGTGTTCCTCGGCATTGGCGATCACGACATCGTGGGTCCGCCCGAGGAAGCACCGAGCGCCTTTCCGCACAGCCCTGACGTTGAGTTGCACGTGATGCCTCAAACCGGGCATAGCCTGTTCCTGTTCGCTGCAAGACCTGCGCTGTTCGCGGCGCTCGATGTTTGGGCACGGTCGGTCGCCGGAGTCGCTTAGATGTTGAACCTTAATGGACTGGTAGCCGAGGCTGCAACCATGTTAACGGCACTCAAGGCCGGCGCCCGCCTCAAGAGCGCGGTGTGCGACACGCAAGTGATGGTGATCAAAGCGCCGGAAGGAGAGTTCGATCTCCAATGCGGAGGCGCGCGGATGTTGGCGGCGAGCGAGGCGCCGCCGCTCGAAGCAGCACTCGATCCGGTCTTCGCCGCAGGAACTTTGATCGGCAAGCGCTACGTCAATGCCGACGAGTCGATCGAACTGCTCTGCACCAAAGGGGGCAAGGGCAGCCTGGTGCTCGGCGGCACAGCGATGGAAATCAAGCAGGCCAAACAGCTGCCGTCTTCGGACTGAAGGCCGCGCGTCGCCAACAAATTCGGGGGAACGACGCATGAATATCACGCTGCAAGGCAAGGTCGCGCTGATCGCGGGCGGCGGCGAAGTTGTGTCAACAGTGAGGAAATCATGACAGGTGTTCTTTCCGATATCCGAGTTCTCGATCTGACCTGGGGCATCGCCGGGCCCATGGCGACGATGCTGTTGGCCGACAACGGCGCGCAAGTCACGAAAATCGAGCCGCCGGGAGGCGATCCCTTCCGCAGTCAGCTCGGCTACAAGGTATGGCAGCGCGGCAAGAAGAGCGCGATTCTTGATCTCAAGAACGCGGATGACCGAAAGCTGTTTCTGGCGCTCGCGCAGGCGGCCGACATTCTGGTCGAATCCTACGCACCCGGCACGACGGAAAAGCTCGGCATCGACTACGCGGCTCTCAGCGAGCTCAATCCACGGCTCATCTACTGCTCCATCACGGGCTATGGGCGCGATAACGTGCACAGCGAACGCCCTGCGTATGACGCGCTGGTGCAAGCGCGCACGGGCCTGATGTACGAACAGCGTGGTTGGCAGGAAGGCGCCCTTCGCCATATGAGCGGCCTGCCTGATCCCTATCCGGACCTCGAAATCCCGCAGGACTGGGTCCAGGGCGCGGCGCGTCCCGGCCCGCTGTTCGTCGCCTCGGCGTGGCCCAGCCTCGGCGCATTTTTCAATGCCAGTCTCGGTATCGCCGCCGCCTTGCGCGCGCGCCAGGTGACCGGGCGCGGTCAGTGGGTCGAGACCTCGCTGCTGCAAGGAGCGCTCGCCGGCGTCATGGGTGTCTGGCAGCGCGCCGAAAAAATCGACGGGCCGGGATTCGACTCCTGGATTTTTGGGTCGAAGTCGCCGAAAGGTCATTTCAAGGCCAAGGACGGCAAATGGCTGCATAACTGGGTTCCCAATCCGCGCTTCCTGCTGCAGGCTGCGGCCGGCGACACGATCAACGCGACGCCGGACCTGACCGTCCAGAACGACCCGGACCGTTTCGGCAGCGGCCCGGAAGAAATCCTCGTGATGTCCCATTACCAGCCGATCCTCGCCGAGGCCGTCGCCAAGTTCCCATGCGAGGAATGGATCGAGGCGGCGGCCATCGCCGAAGTCACGATGCAGCCGGTGCGCTCGATCGAAGAATCGCTGGCCGACCCGGCGTTGCTCGAAGACGGTTGCGTCACCGAGACGATGGATCCCGTGCTGGGCACGATCCGCACCGTCGGCAACGCTTTCAACATGAGCAAGACGCAAGGCCGGCCTGGCTTGCCACCGGTTACGCCGGGCGCGAATACAGACGAGGTCAAAGCCGAGGCCGAAAAGATCATCGCGGATGCCAGGACTGCGACCGCGGCGGTGAACGCAGGCGTGAATGGCGGCATACTCAAGTCGCCGCTGGAAGGCATCGTCGTGCTCGACTTAGGGATGGCGGTCGCCGGACCGTTCGCGGCGCAGCAGTTGTCCGATCTCGGTGCGACCGTCATCAAGATCAACGGTCTCTACGACGTTTTCTGGCATCGCATACATGTGGCCTATCTCTGCAATCGCGGCAAAAAGTCGATCACGCTGAACCTCAAAGACCCGCGCGCGATGAAGATCTTTCTCGAACTCGTCGCCAAGGCGGACGTGGTCCAGCACAACATGCGTTACGACGCCGCCGAGCGCCTGAAGATCGACTATGAATCGCTCAAGGTAATAAACCCCAAACTGATCTACTGCCATTCCCGCGGCTTCGAGCGCGGCGCGCGCGCGCGCCTGCCCGGCAACGACCAGACCGGCGCATGCCTGTCCGGCATCCAGTACGAGGACGGCGGCATGGCCCGGCGCGGCGAGAACGGAGAAGTCGGCCGCCCGATTTGGAGCTTCACGAGCTTCGGCGACACCGGCAACGGCTACCTGTGCGCGATCGCCATCATCGATGCGCTATACCATCGAGACCGCACCGGCGAGGGTCAGTTCGTCGACACCTCGATCATCAACGCCGGATTACTCAACACCAGCTACGCCGTGGCGACGCCGGACGGACGGGGCATTGAACGCCCGCGCATCGGCGGCGACCAGGTCGGCTATTCCGTAGGTTGCCGCATTTACGAAACCCTGGACGGTTGGCTGTGCATCGTGCTGGTCAATCAGACGCACTGGGACGAATTCTTCGCGGTGCTGGGTCTCCCCGAACTGCTGACGGACGCGCGCTTTGCCGGCGCCGAGGCACGGCGAGCCAACGACGCCGAACTCGCAGGCATCGTGTGCAAGCGCCTGAGTACCGCGAGCGCTGCCAATTGGTTTATCAAGCTCGACGCAGCGGGAGTGCCGATCGAAGTCGTCGACGCGGAGTTCGCGCTGAAGCTCCACGAAGATCCGGAGTTCCGGAAGCGCCAATGTGTCGTTTCGTATCAGCATCCCTATGTCGGCAGGCTCGACCAGATCGGCCTGCTCGTGAAATTGTCCGATACGCCCGGCATTATCCAGGGGCGGCCGCTGATCGTGGGTGAGAATACGAAAGAGATCCTCACCAGCATGGGTTACAGCGAGGACCAAATGAAAACCATGGAAGAACAATTCGCAATCGGCTTTCCGGGCATGCCGCGTATGCCGCCGCGCCCGGCGCCGGGACAGCCGGCATCACCGAAGTCCGGCTTGGCAAGCCTCGTCGAAAAAGAAGGCCGGGAGGCTGGCTGAGTTTTTGGACGCGAAGATCGGCACAATCAGGTCTACAGGACCGGGTCTACCCACAGGAGATTTGAATGGAAGCAGAAGGACTGCGACTTAGCGAACGGGTCATTCCCATTCCCGTAAGCGTGAGCCCTGAGGCGCGCGCGGCATTGGCGCTCGAGCGCCCGGCGATGGGGCCTCTCCCTCGGTTGGACGACAAGGCGGCATGGAAGGCTCACATACATCAATTGAATGCCGCAAGGGCCGCGGCAATGCGCGATCCGATCATGGCTCTCCCGGCTCGAGGTGCGCTCAACACGGTTGGCGGTGTGCCGGTTTACATTGCCGAGCCCGAGATGATCCCGCCGAATAATCGCGATAAGGTTCTCCTGTATTTTCACGCCGGCGGTCTGGTAATGCTCGGCGGTGAATGTGTCGGTCTGTTTGCCCGGCTCGAAGCGGCCAGCACGCGCTGCAAGGTCTACGCGGTCGATTTCCGCAACCCGCCCGATCATCCCTATCCCGCCGCGCTCGAGGATTGCCTCGCGGTCTATCGTGCTTTGCTGGAGATCCACGACCCCGAGCAGATCGTGGTGTCAGGGGTCTCTGGAGGCGCTAATCTGGCCGCGGCAGTGCCGCTGAACGCTCGCGACCTCGGGTTGCCTCTGCCGGCAGCCATCGGGCTCTTCACCCCCGAGCTCGATCTCACCGAATCGGGCGATACGTTCCAAACAAACCGGGATATCGACGTGGTCTTGAGGCGGGGTTTGCCCGAGTTGAACGCGCTCTATGCCGATGGCCATGACTTGGCCCATCCCTATTTGTCGCCCTTGTTCGGCGATTTCACCAAAGGGTTCCCGCCGACTTTTATCCAGAGTGGTACCCGCGACATATTCCTGTCGAATGCTGTACGAATGCATCGGATACTGCGCCGAGCGGGGGTCGAGGCCGAGCTGCATGTGGGCGAGGCGATGCCGCACGGCGGCTTTGGCAATGCACCCGAAGATCGCGAATTGCGTCTCTCGTTCTTGCATTTCCTGGCCAAATTCGCGGGTTGGTCCAAGCCCTGAAGCGGCGTCCACTATTAAACGGCACGCCGCTGCAGTATGAGCTCAAGCAACGAGGTATTGCGCGGTGTGCCAGGCGCCTCGGCACCGTCTGATCTCACAGAGGAGTTCCCTCCTTTCGCGCAGGCGCACCGGCGTCGTAGTTCGCGCCGATGCGTCAATCCGAGGATTTGAAATAGTCGGGCCGGGGAATGGTCCACAGATCGCCCCAGAGCTGGGCGCCCCCATCGACGGTCAGCACCTCACCGGTGATGAAGCTGCCCGCAGGTCCCGCGAGATAGCAGATCGCATTGGCGATTTCCTCGACACGGCCAAGACGCTTCGTCGGATTGCTCTGCGGGAACGTGCGCCGCGCCTCCTCCGAATAGGCATTCATGCCTTCCGTGGCAATGACACCCGGCGCGACGCAGTTGACGCGTATTTGCAGCGGCGCCCATTCTACCGCCACGGTCTTGGACGCATAAATGATGCCGGCACGCGCGGCGCAGGTGTGAGCGATGCCGGGCATTCCCCGCGTGATCGCCGCCGTCACGTTGACGATGGAGCCGGAGCTACCGGCCTCGCGCCATTTGCGGGCTGCGGCCTGCATCATGTACCAGGTGCCATTGAGATTGGTGTCGATGACGGCGTTCCATCCCTTCACGGAAAAATCGATTGCCGCTTGTGGAAACTGCCCGCCGGCATTGTTTACGAGCACATCAACGCGGCCGAAGTGCTCCCAGGCTGCATCGAACATCGCGGAGACGGCGTTGGGATCGCGGATCGACAGCGGTTGCACCAGCACTTCCGTGCCGAAGCGCGCCAGCGACCTCGCGGCGCTGTCAAGCTTGTCGACCTTACGCCCACAGAGCACGAGCTTGCCGCCGAGCCGCGCGACCCAATGCGCAGTCGCGCGGCCGATTCCGCTGCCGGCGCCCGAGACAATGACCACCATGCCCGCGAACAAGCCGCCCGCCAGTGCGATAGGCAGCGTCGCCAGCTCTTGATCCGTGCGTCCATATTGCTCCGGTTCAGTCACTGTGCGGTCACATTCTGAAAACACCGTTTCGCGGATCGCCGAATGGGGCGTTGAGCGAAGCTGACAGCGCGATGCCCAGCGCATGGCGCGTATCCACGGGATCGAGAATGCCGTCGTCCCAAATCTCGGACGTGGACCAGTAAGCACTCTGCTTGCGCTTGATCTCGGCGAGCACCGGATCCCGGATCGCCGCGATTTGCTGGTTGCTGAGTTCGCGGCCCTGCTTCGCGAGCTGGCGTATCTTGACGTCGGCCAGCGTGTTTGCCGCCTGCTCCGCACCCATCACGGAAATCTGCGATTGCGGCCAGCAGAATAGAAAGCGCGAATCGAAGGCGCGACCGCTCATGCCGTAGTTGCCGGCGCCAAAGGAGCCGTGGCACATCACGGTGAACTTCGGCACTTCGGAGCAAGCTACGGCCATGATCATCTTGGCGCCGTCCTTGGTGATGCCGCGGCGTTCGTATTCGCGGCCGACCATGAAGCCAGTGATGTTCTGCAGGAACAGGATCGGTGTCCGGTTCTGGTTGCACAATTCGATGAAATGCGCGCCCTTGAGCGACGAATCGTTGAACAGCACGCCGTTGTTGGCGAGAACGCCGACTTGGTAGCCCCAGAGGTGCGCATAGCCGCAGATCAGCGTCGTGCCATAGTTCGGTTGGTATTCGTGGAAGCGGCTGCCGTCGACCAGGCGCGTCAACACTTCGCGCATGTCGAAAACCTGCCTGATGTCACGTGGCAGTACGCCGTACAGCTCGGCGGGATCGTAGTAGGGCTCTTCGGGTTCCTGCCATTCGATGTGGGTTTTGTTCTGCCGGTTGAACTGCGCGACGATGTCTCGCGCGAGAGCGATGGCTTCTTCTTCGCTGCCTGCGCGATAGTCGGCAGTGCCGGAGACGCTGGTATGCATGTCGGCACCGCCCAGCTCTTCGACCGTGACTTCCTCGCCGGTCGCAGCCTTCACCAGCGGCGGGCCTGCAAGGAAGATCGCGCCGGTGCCGCGTACGATCACGCTGTAATCCGACAAGCCGGGCACGTAGGCGCCGCCTGCGGTGCAGTGACCGAGCACCACGGAGACCTGCTGCACGCCCATTTTTGACAATTGACACTGGTTGCGGAAGATGCGGCCGGCGTGATACCGGTCCGCGAACAGCTCGGACTGCAGCGGCAGAAAGCCGCCTGCGGAATCGCACAGGTGCGTGACCGGCAGCCGGTTCTCGAGCGCGATGTCGAGCGCGCGCACGGTCTTCTTGACCGTGAGCGGATACCAGGCGCCGCCCTTGACGCTGGCGTCGCCGGCATTAATCACGACTTCGCGGCCTGAAACGATGCCGATGCCGGTGATGCAGGCGGCGCCGGGCACTTCGCCGCCATAGGCTTCGTTGGCTGCGAGCGACGACAGCTCCAGGAATGGCGTGCCCGGATCGAGCAGCAAACGCAAGCGCTCGCGCACGGTGAGCTTGTTCTGCCGGCGCAGACGGTCGATATCGTTTTGCGGCCGCTCGTGGCGGGTGCGCCGCTGCTTTTCACGGAACTCTGCGGCGAGCCGCCGATTGTATTCGGCATTGGCCAAGAACTCGCCGGACGAGGTGTTGAGCCGGGATTCGATTCTCTTCATGTCCGGTAATCGTCCGGGCGGGCCGGTTCCAAGCTTACCAAGAGCGCATCACGAGCGAAGGTCGCACCCTTGTCGACGTACACGGCGGCAATGACGCCGTCGCGGCTCGCGACGATGGTCGTTTCCATCTTCATGCTCTCCATGACCAGCAGCGCCTGCCCCTGTGTGACGACGTCGCCCGTTGCGATATGGGCCGCCACAAGCGTGCCCGGCATCTCCGCGCGAATGTTATCTTCCGCCGAATCCTGAGTTTGCGCGGCGAGACGGTCGAGCGGATGTCGGTAGCGTAGGTGATAAGCCTCGCCGTCGACATGCACGAAGACGTCGTCGCCGCGCGCCGCGACTACGACCTCGACGCGTCGGTCGCCAACGGCGAGCCAGCAGCGGCCGTCCGCAGCCCTCGCCAGCTGCACCTCGAGAACCTCCTCGCGCCAGTGCAGCCGATACGCATCGCGGCCGCGTGACAGTTCGACGTTGTGCTCGCCATTGCGGAGTCTAAAGGCGTGGTGCATGCAAATACTCAGTTACGCCAATTGCCCATCGCCGCGTGCAGTGCCGGTACCGCGTCTGCAGCGTCGACCATGGGCCGTGTGGACAGCGCAGCGGCGGCGAGAAGGGCCTGAAGCCGCCCGTCGGGTATTACCGGTTCTGCGGCGATCTGCGGATGTGCGTCGAGGAAGCCGGTATGCACGTCGCCTCTCACAAAGGCCGGGTGGGCGATGAGCCGGCGCAGAAAAGCGATATTGGTCTGGCAGCCGAGCAGCACCACGTCGCGCAGGGCGCAGTCCGCGCGCCGGATGGCATCGTGACGGTCGCTGCCGCGAACGATGAGCTTGGCGATCAGCGGATCGAAGGCACTCGTGACTTCGCCGCCCTGTACGACGCCGCAATCCCAGCGCACGTTCTCGCCCTGCGGCGGATGCAGCGCGAGGACCGGCCCGGTGGTCGGCGCGAAACCGCGCGCAGGGTCTTCCGCATAGAGTCGAAGCTCAATTGCATGACCCTGCGAACGCAGGTCCGCCTGGCAATAGCCCAGCGGCTCTCCGGCGGCGATGCGTAATTGTTCGAAGACCAGGTCCAAACCGGTGGTCTCCTCGGTCACCGGGTGTTCGACCTGCAGGCGCGTGTTCATCTCCAGAAAATAGAACTCCCCGGACTGAGCGAAGATGAATTCCACGGTGCCTGCGTTGCGATACCGCGCCGAACGCGCGATGCCGGCGGCGGTTTCACAGATCTGGCGGCGCAGCTGCGGCGTCAGCGCAAGCGATGGCGTTTCCTCGACGATTTTCTGGAAGCGCCGTTGCACGGAACACTCGCGTTCGAACACGTGCACGACGTTGCCGTGCCGGTCGCCGAGCACCTGCACTTCGATATGCCGCGGGGTCTCGATGTAGCGTTCGGCATACAGGCGCCCGTCGTTGAAATAGCGTTGACCTTCGCTGCGCGCGCGCGCGATTTCGGATTCCAGCAGCGCGAGATCCCGCACGATGCGCATTCCCTTGCCGCCGCCACCGGCCGAGGGTTTGATCAGCAGCGGCGTGCCGAGGCGGCGCGCGCGTTCGGCGAAGGTCGCTGGGTCGTCGTCTTCGACCGCACTCGGTGCCACGGGGAAACCGCCGTGCTCGACGAAGTTACGCGCGCGCACCTTATCGCCCATGAGCTCGATCTGTTCGGGCGCGGGACCGACGAAGACCATGTCGGCCGCTTCGACCATGCGCGCGAAAGAGGCGTTCTCCGACAAAAACCCGTAACCCGGATGGATTGCGCCGGCGCCCGCAGCCCTTGCCGCCGCGAGAATCTGCCCGCCATCCAGATAGGCCGCAACCGGCGTGCTGCCGCTGATTTCAATGGCCTGATCCGCCATGCGCACGGCGAGCGTCGCACGATCGGCGGCGTGGTGTACCACGACTCCTCGCAGGCCGAGGCGTTGCACGGTGCGTAATATGCGTACCGCAATTTCGCCGCGGTTGGCGATGAGCACCGCATCGAAGGGCCAGCTTGGCGGACGGGAGTTCGCGCTCATGCGCCGGGTGCTCGACGGCTTTCAAGCGCCATCTCGACGCGATCGACCAATGTCGCCAGACGTTCGGTCTGTGCGCCCAGGCCCAGGACTTCTGTGTGCGCGTGGATGCCGTCGCATACTAGGTCGGTGATCTGGTCCGCGAGGCGCTCAGGATCCAGGCTGCTCTGGCCGTACAGGAAACCCCACAGGTGGTGCTCGACGCAGCCATATACCATGTCGCGTACGAGCGGCAGCGGAATGTTGCGACGGAATTCGCCGCAGTGAATTCCGTTTTGCAGCACGTCGACCAGCAACTGCGTGTAGCGTCGATTCATGCGGTGCAATTCCGAGTCGAGGTAGTTGGGCTCCGCGCGCACTTCTTTAAGAACCAGCCGGCAGGTTTGCGGGTCGTCGCCGAGCGTACGCACGTGGCGCCAGATGAGGTAGCGCAGTTGCTGCCGGTACCCGCGAATGCCGGCGAGATTGTGCGCATAGTCTTCGTACAACCCTTCGTACCAGTCCTCGAGCACCCGGTTCAACAGCGCGCGCTTGGAGTCGAAATGCTTGTAGATGAGCCCTTCGACTACGCCTAGACGAGCCGCGATTGCCAACACCGTCGTGCCCTCGTAGCCGCTCTCGCGAAATGCTTCGCGTGCCACCCGCAGGATTTCCGATACGCGCTGTTCGCGCGTAAGCCGCGACGATCGACGTTTCAGGAATCCGGCCACGATTCATTCCCTGCAGCCATCTGACTTCTCCTTATGGCACTGGTGAGTAAAGCTCACTTAGTGCTAGTATTGCACACGTAAAAGAGATCTGACTAGCGGCATAGCCATATTGTGCACTGCAGAGATCTGCGTCGATATACGAGAAAAATACGTGCGATATGGAAATAATGCTGTATAGGTGAGGAAGACTTACTATGGCTCTAGGAATCCTTGCTAACCGTTGGACGGCGCTGGCTGCGCTCACACTGATCCGGACTCTCTATGGCAAGTACAGCATTCGCGGACGGTAGCCGATCGAACGTCGTTCAGGCCTTCACCGGACTGTCGGCGGACGAAATGGAAATTCTCGAGGCGGCCGACCGCTTTGCGCAGAGGATTTTGTATCCGCTCGCGCAGCGCATGGACGACGAGGAGTGGTGGCCCGAGGATGTCTTTACGCAGATCGGTGACGCCGGCTACCTGGGCATCACGGCGCCAGAGATTTACGGTGGCCTGGGCCTGGACGTGTTCGCGGCCGGCCTGATTCTGCAAGCGTTCTCGCGTTGGAATCACGCTTTGGCCTTGGCCTGGGTCGCGCACGAAAATCTATGTATGAATAATATCCTGCGCAACGGCAACGAAGCGCAGCGGCTGAAATTTCTGCCCGCGATGAACAAGGGCAGGGCCATTGGGGCCCTCGGCCTGACCGAACCCGGCGCAGGCTCGGACGCGCTCGGCTCGATGCGCACGACCGCCCGGTTCGAAGGCGATCACTATGTGCTCGACGGCCGCAAGATGTTTATTACCAATGGCCCTGTGGCCGATGTGCTCCTGGTGTACGCGAAAACCGACAAGGAGCGGGGCAGTCAGGGCATTTCGGCATTCATCGTCGAAAAGGGCTCTCCTGGTTTCGCCGTAGCGCAGAAGCTTGTCAAAATGGGGTTTCGCGGCAGCCAGACAGCCGAACTGGTGTTCGATGGATGCCGCGTGCCGGCGGAGAACCTCGTCGGCGAGAGAAACCGCGGCATCAAGGTGGTTATGTCCGGGCTGGACTTGGAACGCGCAATGATCGGGCCGATCTGCCTCGGCATTGCCGAACGCGCATTGTCGCTGTCGCTGGACTATGCGCGCCAGCGCAAGCAGTTCGAACGCCCGATCGCTGATTTTCAGATGGTGCAGTCAATGCTTGCCGAGATGTATGTTTGGGTCGAATCCATGCGTGTGTTCGTCTACCAGGGCCTGCGCGCCGCGAGCGTGATGAGCGAGGAGCAGGGCGGCCGTGGCGATATCCACAAAATCACCGCTGCGACGGTCATGTATTCCGCCGATGCCCTCAACAAGGTACTTAACCACGCCATGCAGGTCCACGGTGGTGTCGGGTATATCTGGGAATCGGAGATCAACCGTTTGTACCGCGCGATCAAGCTGCTGGAGATCGGTGCCGGGACAACCGAAGTGCGCAAGCTCATCATCGCCGGTGAGCTGTTGCGCGGTGGCTAGCGTGGCAGCGCAAAATTCGCGCCGCCGCTTAGGCCGCACGCCAGCCGTAATCGGCACTGATGATGGCGCCATTGATAAAGCTTGAGTCGTCGCCGGCGAGGTACAAGGCCAATTTGGCGATCTCCTCCGGCTGCAGCGATTTCGGCATGGTGCCGTAGTAGAGGCCGTTGCGCTCGGCGCCCAAGGGATCCACTTTGCTCAAGTCGATGCTCTTGGCCATCGGGGTCATGACGCCGCCGGGACAGATCGCATTACAGCGGATATTCTTGTTTGCATATATCCAAGCCGTATTGCGAGTCAGTCCGACCAGTCCGTGCTTGGAGGCGGTATAGGCGGCACCCGAGCTGCCACCGCCGAGGCCGGAGGCAGAGGCCATGTTGATGATGTTGCCGCCTTCCTGACGCAGCATGTGCTGAACGGCCTTGCGGCTGGTGTACATGGGACCGTTGAGATTGATCCCTATGACCCGTTCCCACACTGCATCGCTCAATTCCCCGACGCCCTGGTTGCTATCGATGACACCGGCGTTGTTGACCAGCACATCGATGCGGCCGTAGGTGTTCACCGCCGCTTCGACCAGGCCTTCGGCATCGGCTAGCACGGCCATGTTGCCGCGCACGCCGCCGGCCGTGCCGCCCCGGCCGTGGATTTCAGTCAACGTTTCGGCGAGCGACTGCTCGTTCCAATCGCCGAGCACCAACTTGGCTCCCTCGGAGGCAAACAGTGTCGAGATCGAGCGGCCAATGCCGCTGCCACCGCCGGTAACGACGATGACCTTGTCTTTCAGGCTCAATGGCTGCACTCCTCTGATCGCAGTTCAGGCTGGACTTGCCGCCGGCGCGGAAGATATGGGCGCCGATCGGCTCGCGCGCGCAGCGTGCAAGCCGGCACGGCGTCCGGCGAACACGCAATCCGCAATGGAGGTCCCGCTTACGTAAAAATGCGAGGGAATTCCGATTGCATTGCGTCCCGCAGCGTAAAGACCGGGAATGTCCGAGTCGTCGCTGCGGATCACGTTGCCGCTCTCCTCGTTCACCCGCAGACCTCCCATTGGGATAGTGCCGCACAGCGAGACTTGATTGCCGGTGGAAATGTCGATGACGTAGTACGGGCCATCGACGAGTGGGCGCAGATAATCCGGATTCTTACCGATCGAATCTTCGCGGCGCAGTGCGCACGCATTGTATTCCGCCACAGTGCGCAGCAGGTTTTCCGCGGGCAGGGCGTAATGCATGGCCACATCGTCGAGCGTCCTACCCTTTCGGCAGTTGCGCAGCAGCGTGAGCAAAATCGGCAGGCCCATCACAAGGAAGCGGCCTTGGAAGGGTGAAGTTTCTTTCCAGGCCCGACGATAGCTTCGACGGTCGATGATGAGGTAGGCCGTATGGCCGCGATGCTCGCCGATCTGTTCGCCCAGCCGGCCGCTGTACGAATCCTCTTCGACGAAGCGCTTGCCGTCCCGGTCGACAACGATTCCATCGACAAAGGACAGCGGCGGACTTATCCAGCGCCAAGCGGAGACTACGTGCATCTGCGCGGTTACGCCACCGACCGTCTGCCCTAGCCTGATGCCGCTGCCGTCGCAGCCGGCCGTGCCGACAGGCATTGCCGGCTCATATCCGGCCGCGTAGTGCCTGACCATTTTCTGATTGTAGGCGAAGCTGCCTGTGGCCAGAATTACGCCGCGTCGTGCCCGGATCAGTTTGCGCTGGCCGGCATCCCGTTCGAGCCGCTCGTGCTGCTCGATCGCGGCCAGGGCGCGCGGTTTGATCAAACGCAACAGGTTCTGGAACCGCCGATAGGCTTTCTCATGTTTGCGCTGCGCCGGGGTACCTGGCGCGAGATGGTTTACTTCGACACCGATCACGGCGCCGGTGTCATCCTGGACTAACCGCGTCACCGGACTGTGCGGCAATAGCCGCACACCGCTGCGTCGGGCGGCGTCATTCAGTGCCTTGAACAAGTAGCTGCCGCAGAAGATACCCTTGCCGACGGTGCGGTGACCGCGCGGCGCAGGCTTGGCGAGCTTTTGATAACGCGGCAGCAGTTCGTTTCCGGCGTAGTACAAGAAGTAACCGTCGGGCGGATACACGGTCTTGTGCTCGTACAGAGCGCTGGCGAACGGCACGCCGTGGCCGGCCAGCCAGTCAAGATTGGCGCCGCTATCGCGGCAGAACTTCCACAGAGTCTCGTCCTTGACCACGGCCTGCGTTTCGATTTTGAGATACTCGAACAGATCTTCCGCAGAATCTTCGATTCCGGCTTCTTTCTGGATGCGCGTGCCGCCGCCGTAGTAGACGCCGCCGCTCACAGACGTTGCGCCGCCGCCCGAGTAGCGGTCGATCGCCAGGACGTCCGCACCCTCCGCCCTGGCCTCGAGCGCCGCGCACGCGCCGGCTCCGCCAAAACCGACGACAACCACATCGGCACAATCGGACCAGTCGACTGCCTCGGCTGTGCGCACACGCAACGGCGGTTCCACGTACGAATGCCAGGCGGGATCGCTTGGCGTCATCGTTCCGTCGCTCACGTGTTCGATCTCATTTATTTACCCGAACAAATACTGGCGCAGAACCTTGTGGTGGTGGGTCATCTGCACTTCCTGCTTCGGATTTGGGCGGCCGCCCTTGAACGCGATGGATCGCATGCCGCGCTGCACCGCCTCGATGTTGCTCAGATCCTGCGTCAGCAGGTGAGGGATCTTGTGTTCGTTCTCCTGCCAAGTGGTGTAGTACTCGCGCTCGACCTTGGGCTCCTTGCCCGGTGCAAAACGTGTGATGCTCGATAAGTTGAATACACAGGAGTGCGGATCGTCGCCATTGGGCCGCGCCTGGATCACCAACGTTGAGTCGTAGGAGAACACCAGCACCATGTTCGGAAAGATGTTCCAGTCGGCGCCCAGATTTGCCGCCTGTTCGGGCGTCACGGTGGGCCATCCGGCCCCCTCAGCTTCGGCCGCTTCCTTGCATAGCTGCATGGTTTTGGTGATGACATCCAGATAGGAAGCGTCGGCGGGCAGTTCATCCATCAGGCGCAGCACCGCCTTGCTGGCGCGGTCGCTGGTCTGGCCGTTGCGGTGGGTGCCGCCGACCTCGACGGCATTCCACTCGTACAGCGCGATCATGGCCTTGCGCCAGTCATCGGGCATAGGCGCATTCACCAAACGCGATGGCGCGCCCGGAGGCCGCTCCCAATAGTATGTGTGCTTACCGTGCTTGCCGTGTGCAGATCCCCAGTTGGGATTATCAACCAGCGGCAGGGCTTGCGGGTGCGTAATGGGCACGTGGTAGCTTTCCATGAAGGATTCCATGGCGGTCTTCCAATTCGCCTGCAACACGAATGTCTTGTGCCAGGCGTAGCGCATCGTTTCAAATTCCAGGCAATCGAGGAATTGCGGTACGGGATCGATGAAATCCGCGAACGATTCACAATCAGGATCCATGTTGATGAATACCCAACCACCCCAGATTCCCACCTTCATCTCCGTGAGGTCGATGTCGCCGCCGGTCATGTGAGCGCAGCCGTCCCAATCACTGCGGTCAGGGATACGCGTGTTCTTGCCTTGCAGATCCCATTGCCAGCCGTGGAATGGGCATTGGATCTTGGTGATGCCGCCGGAGCCCGTCTTCAATTCGCGCCCGCGATGTGGACACACATTGTGAAATGCACGGATTCGGTCCTGGCCCGTGCGGATCACGATCGCGGATTGGTGGTTGATATGATAGGTAACAAATCTGCCGACCAGCGGTATTTCCTCCAGGCGGCAGGCGATCTGCCAGACGCGCGGCCACAGACGTTCGTTCTCGAGCTTCGTGAACTCATGGGAGGTGTAGTGCTCCTTGGGAACGAAGTCACTTCGGACAGGCGGCCATTCGCCATGCCGAATCAGTTGAGCCGCGTCCTTCGTAGAATCGTTCATTCGGTGTCCTCCGCCAGTTCGGCACGTCGTGCATGCGCGCCGGAACACGCCCGGGGCGCTGCCAAGCCAGCCCATATGCTCAACATCGCCAAGTAATTACCCGACCGGTAATTCCGCGCCCATTTCCGGCATATTGAAAGATCAAAATCTTCCAATACATCCGGGATGCCGGCGATCGCCGCGAAGCGCTTTGGCTCAATTGGCAACATTTGATATTCGCGTTTTAATGTATACGATTACACTAACATAACTTAATTAACGTTCGAATCGCGATGGCGCTGCTCGCATCCACCGCATCACACACTGGGAGTAGATGCTCATGGCTTCCGCATCACGCATTGAGGATTTCGCCGACGATTTTGACCCATTCACCGCCCTGTTGACGATCGGCGGAGAGGGTCACATCACGCGGCCGCTCGAAGACCTTGCGCTTCTGCGCCGCAAAGCGTCGGTGGTAGAGGGCGATTTGCATGAGCAACTGGGCGCGCCGCGGCAATTGACTCTCGGCAACCTCACCAAGTCCTATATGGTGTTGGGCTTCAATGTGTGCAACGAGGTGCTCGGCAATCACCAGGACTACAGCAACGCCATTTATCAGCTCAGTGTAGGGACCACCTTCGGTAAATCCATCACGACCATGGATGCTCCGGACCATCCGAAATACCGGCGCCTGCTGCAGTCAGCCTTTACTCCGAAGATGATGGACGGGCTGCGTCCGCGCTTCGAAGCGCGGATCGACAGCATCGTTGCCATGTTCGAGAAGAACGGCAAGGCCGAGCTGGTCGGCGAACTCGCGAGGCACTTCCCGTTCCAGTTCATCTGCGACCTATTGGACCTTCCGACGGAGGACCGGCCGATTTTTCAGAAGCTTGCCACGGCACAGACCTGTGTCATGTTCGACAAGGCGCACGGAACTGAAGCGTCGGAAAAGCTGGGCCGGTATTTGACCGCGTTGATCGCCGAGCGGCGCGCGCTGAATTCCGATACGGATATGATGAGCGTGCTCGCGAACGCTACGATCGAAGGCGGTGAGCGTCTGCCGGACGATGTCATTCTCGGATTCTTCCGGCAACTCATGAACGCCGGCGGCGACACCAGCTATCATGGCTTCTCGAATATCCTTGCGGTGCTTTTCACCAGTCAAGATCAGCTGGAGGCGATCCGCCGGGACCGTTCGCTGATTGCGGCCGCCATCGAGGAAGGTTTGCGTTGGGGCGGCCCGTTGACTACGATCGATCGCATCGCCACCCGAGATTTGACGCTCGGCGGCGTGCCTATCGAAGCCAGCGCGGTTATGCGCGTCTGCATCGCCGCCGCGAACCGTGACGAGAGCATCTGGCCCGATCCCGACAAGTTCGACATCTTCCGCGAAAAGAGGCGCCACTTGGCTTTCGGTTACGGCCCGCACGTGTGCGTCGGCCAGCACTTGGCGCGCATGGAGTTGCAGATAGCGCTCAATACCCTGCTGAACCGGCTCCCGAATGTACGGCTCGATCCGGATAGGCCGCCGCCGGTGATTCATGGCCTGACGTTCCGCGGCGCGAACGCCGTCCACGTCAAGTGGGATGGGCCGGGGCGATAAATTTGTGGATGCGAACCACGATTTCATCATAGTGGGCGGCGGCACCGCCGGTTGTGTTCTCGCTAACCGGCTGTCGGAACGGGCGGATCTCAAGGTCCTTCTAATTGAAGCCGGGCCCAACGACGATAGCTTCCTGATCCGCATGCCCAAAGGCTTCGGCAAGCTGCTTGCCGACCCGAGGCACTGCTATCACTATGCGACGTATCACGGGCAGAGCGACGTCGGCGGACGCGCTGATATCTGGTTCCGCGGCAAGGTGCTGGGCGGATCCAGTGCGGTCAACGGCATGGTTTATCATCGCGGCCAGCCGCAGGACTACGATGACCTCGCGGCTGCCGGCCTGAAAGAATGGAGCTGGGAGCGCATCGCACCCTGCTTCGTGAAAATCGAGAACCACCGGCTTCCTTCTACCCCATGGCGGGGACGCGGCGGGCCGGTCGACATCCGTCTGCACCCAACGCCGACACCACTGAGTGAGGCGATGATCGCCGCGGGCGAGGCGATGGGACTCAAGCGCAAGGAAGATCCCAACCTTCCCGAACAGGAAGGCATCAGTTACGTCGCCAGCAACATCAATCCGCGCGGCGAACGGGTCAGCGCGGCACGGGCATTTCTCACCGCTGCCGTGCGCCGTCGTCCGAACCTGACGATCCTGACCGATGCGCAGGTGGAACGTGTCGTATTCGAAGGCCGTCGAGCCGTCGGTGTCGTGTGCCTGCGCGGTGGGGAACGCAGCACGCACCGGGCAGGCCGCGAAGTCATACTGAGCGCCGGCGCGATCGGTTCGCCGCAACTGCTGCAGCTTTCCGGCGTGGGGCCGGCTCTGCACCTGCAGGAAATCGGCGTCGCCGTTGTTCACGACAGCCCGGGTGTCGGCAGCAACTTGCGCGAGCATTGGCTGGCGTTCATGCAATTCCGTTTACGGCATTGGAAAGACAGCCAGAACCGCGAGTTTACGGGTCTTAATCTGGTCAAGCAGGTTGCGAACTACATGCTGTTCCGCCGCGGCTTGATGGCGCAGGGTGGATACGATGTCGTTGCCTTTGTGCGCACACGACCCGACCTCGATCGGCCGGACGCACAGCTGATGTATGCGCCGTACAGTCTGAATCGCGAGGTCAACGGGGGTGCGCCAATGGAGACAGAACCAGGCATGCAGTTTTTCGGCTATCCGATGCGCGGGACGAGCCACGGGTCATGTTTGATCCGCAGCGCCGTTGCGCAGCAGCCGCCCGAAATCATGCCGCACTATCTCGACACCGAGTTTGACCGCCAGACCACGCTGGCGACGGTGCGCTACATTCGTGCTTTTATGAGCCAGCCTACGCTGGCACCTTTCGTCGCCGGAGAACTGCCTTTGACCGTGCGGGCGCAAAGCGCCAATGAAATCCTGGACATGGTGAAATCGTACGGTCAGGCGGGCCTTCACGCCGTCGGTACCTGCAAGATGGGCAACGACGGAATGGCGGTGCTCGACGGTCGATTGCGCGTCCGCGGCGTTGACGCTTTGCGCGTGGCGGACTGCTCGATTTTCCCGGAGCAGCTTTCTGGAAACACCAACGCTCCGGTCATGGCGGCCGCGTGGCGCGCATCGGAGATGCTACTCGAAGACCATCCTCGATGAAGAAATGGATGTGCGTCAACTGCGGCTATGTCTACGACGAAATGCTGGGCGACCCCGCCAATGGCCTCGCTCCCGGCACGTGCTGGGAGGATGTCCCGAATGACTGGATCTGCCCGGACTGCGGTATGGCCAAGTCGGAATTCGAAATGATGGAGCAATGATCCGCTTGCTCGGTCAATGCCCGAACGTATAGCGCAAGCGAATGCCGAACATGCGCGGTGGGCCGTAGTTCCCGGAATACGCTCCAAGCCCCGGTCCGCCGATGGCAACATTCTGGACATAGAGCGCGTTGAAGGCGTTGTTCAGGAACAAGGTCAAGTCGAGGGGTGTGTTGGCGAACTTGCTCCATTTGACCGACGCATCGGTCAGGCTATATCCGGGGATGGAAGCAGATTGCTGATTTTGCTCGTCGATATGGTAGAAATTGACATTCGCCGAGATATCGCCGCCAACGCTGGGGTGAAACGGCAGCACATAGTCCACGGCCGCCTGGTAGCTCCAGCGCGGCGATCCATCGAACTTTGCCGCGGTGAAAAAGGGTTGAAGAATTCCAGGGACGGTGATCGAGTCGTACCTCGCATTGAGATAGGCGGCGCCATAAGAGAAGTTGAGGCCCCGGAAAGGTGAGACCGAGCCGTCGAGATCGACACCCTGGAAGGTGGCCGCGCCGGAATTGAATGTCAAAATCGAGTTGGAGGGTGCATCCTCCGGAGTAATCACTATGCCGCCCACGGGAGTCCCAGGGAAGAGACCGCTCGCCTGCACCTGGAGGTCCGAATAGCGGTCGCGAAACACGTCGATATTGAACCGACCTTGCCAGCCGCCGAGGCGCCACTTGTCGTGAAGGCCGATTTCATAGTCTTTCACTTTTTGCGGACCGTACGTCTGGAACCCAGCCAACGACGGCGCCAGCGCCGGCGTATTGACTCCACCGGCGCGATAGCCGGTTCGATTTGTGAAGTAGAGGAATACATCGTCATTCACCGTGTAGTCGAGCCCAGCCGTGTAGGTCGGCGCCTTGAAGGTGGCGGACCCGCTATAGCTGGTCGAATTCGCTCGACATTCGTCCAGCGACTGAAAGGGCTGTGCCAGGAGATCACCGGTCAGGAAAGACACCACCGACCGGCCGTTGGCGCAGACACTTTCCGTGTCCCAGGTGTAACGGTACCCGCCCTCGAGCTTCAGTCCCTGCAGTACGGGCGATAGCTGCGCCAGGTTATAGGTCAGCGTGAGGAAAGCGGAGTGACTCTCGTCGGTGTAGAGATTGTCCCCCAAGGCACTGATGGGCGAGGGGAAGCTCGCGGGTACCTGAAAAAACGGCGAAACCGGACGGAAATTGTCCGACGCCAGGTAATCCGGTCCGGAAGGCAGGTCCTTGAGATAGAAAGCGCCGAAGAGCCAGGTGAGATTCTCGTCCGCAGCGGCGCCCGAAAACTGCAGTTCGTCGCTGTATTGATGATCGTGACGCACCGCCAAACTGTCATAGTAGACACCGGGCAAGCCCGACAGAGGACCCAGGAATGTCGGCAGCGGCGCCAGCGGCAGGCCGATCGTGTCGAGCGATTGGTATATCCGGGTGTCGCGAAAGCCAAAAATGTTTTTCACGGTCAGCGCGTTGAGATCCGCCGTCGTCGTGTTGGACACGCCAAAGTAGGTGTTATGCAAGGTGGGATTGTTGGGCGTGTCGACCGTTCGGGGAGACTGCGCGGCGATGATGGCCGCCAGGCCCGGAAATTGGCATTTTTTCGGATCCGGTACGCATGCCGGATCGACGTATTGGAACGCCCGGTTACTGACGCCATCGGTCGCATACTTGCTGTAGTCGAATACGACCACATTCTTGAGCGCATCCATGGGCTGGGCCAATACCGATAGTCGAAATGCGTTGCTGTGCTTGTCGTCCAAATTATGGCCGGTCGCGATATTTTTGGTAAAGCCGTTGCGGCGTTCGATGTCGGTGGCAACGCGAACCGCGAGCTTCTGGTCGATGATCGGCAGGTTGACGGCGCCCTGAAACTCGGTGTCGCCGTAGTTGCCGTACTGGGCCTGGGCATAGCCGCCGAAATCATAGGTGGGAAGGGCGGTGTAGACCAAGACGGCACCGCCGGTGGTGTTGCGGCCGAACGAGGTGCCCTGCGGCCCTTTCAGGATCTGGACGTTGCTGACATCGAAGGTCGGCGGCGAACTGCCCCAGCCGGTCAGCGGAACTTCATTGAGGTAGGTGATGACGGACGGCAGGCCAGGCCCGATGACCGCCTTGCCCTGACCGCGTATCGTAAATGTCGTGTTGTCCACGTCGCCGGCGCCGTTGAGCACGACTCCCGGTGTCAATCTCTGCAGATCCGCCGTGCTTTCGATGCCGTTCGCGACCAGCGTGTCGGAACTGAAGGCGCTGATAGAGACCGGTGTGGTCTGCTTGCTTTCCGTGCGCCGCTGCGCCGTGACCAGGATCTCTTCCAAGGTGGTCTCGGTCGCCGCTGAGCTTGACGGCGCGTCATCCGCCTTCGTCCGCGCCACGCCCACGATCGACAGCAAGATCGAACAAACGCCACTCAACAGAATACGGCTATTCGAACTCATCGAAATCGACATTGTCGTTCCCCCGGTCATCGAGCATTTCCCGCAACATTCTCGGCGGACCACGGCGCCATCCGAGAAGAGTCTGGCACGCCAAAAGAGAGGCGCTTCGGACATTTGCCGGTTGCTGTATTTTCACGCTATTCGCCGTAAGCATCCTTGATGTCCGGAACAAGAAGACTCCATCCTTCCGGGACCGTGGCTGAGCGTTCATCCCAAAAAGCATGCAGTCTGAGTATGCGTCCGGCCTCATCAAACTCGACATGTTCAATGATCGACAAGTCGAGACCCAACTTGGTCGATGGCTGTCGCACCTCCATGGTGAAACGCAAGATTCCTTCGCGCCCGCAAACTCGAATCTCTTCGAGTCTTGGCGTCAACGTGCGACTCGAATCCTGCAATGCAAAATCCCAGAACCGGCCGATGCCCTCGCGGCCGCGAAAAGGCGGTGTACCTGCGGGATCCTCCATAACCGCGCTATCCGCCAAGATCGAAAGCAATAGATCTTTGTCCTTGGTGGCCCAAGCGCGGATATAGGTCTCCAATGTTTTGCATGCATTTTCAATCGTTGTCGACATGACGTGCTCCTTTATCGCCGAGACGAATATATTTAATTGATTTAAATAGGTCAACGAAGTTAAGGGATTGGGGAATAAAGGTCAAAAACACCTGCCGGAACCCGTGGAACTGCAAGGCCCCACGGAGCATCCATCACTTCAAGCAGCAGCTGCCGGGAGTCGAGCGACTCGGGCCGTTACCGCAGGCGTGCCGGCCAAACGTGCCGGAGATATGCGGTGTCAGAGTTTGATCGGTGTCAGATTTTGATATGGAGTCGGTCCATGGGCTGGAGGTACATTCGGGCTTGGCTCAAGAATAAGCAGGTCGCCGCAGAGCGACGGCTATCATCAGGAAGGGGGGCAGCGAAGATGATGTCACGCGATCATGCGATGCGGATATTGTTGGCGGCGGGGGTCGCTTTATCGTCGTCGGTCGTTCAAGCCCAAAGCGCGCCGCCCAGCGCCTCAGTCGCGAACCGCAGCGCGGACGATGATCTGATTCTGCACGAGATCGTCGTCACCGCGCGCCGTCGTGAAGAAGACGCTCAGACGGTTCCGATCTCTCTGACGGCATTCAGCGCGTCGACCCTGTCCAACCAGGGGATCCGCTCGACGACTGACTTGCAGAGGCTGGTGCCCGGCGTGATTTTCAAGGGCTCTGCGAGCGACCTCAACCCCACCTATACCATTCGGGGTCAAGGCAAGGCCATCATCGGACCCGGTCTGCCTTCGGTGATCAACTACATAAACGAAGTGCCGATGCCGTCGTGGGGCAGCACATTGCCGACTTATGACGTGAACAACGTGCAGGTCTTGAAAGGACCGCAAGGCACCTTGTTCGGCCGGAACACGACGGGCGGTGCGGTGCTGGTCTATTCCACGGCGCCGACCTTTGACGGCGTCAACGGCTACATAGAAGGTGAGTTGGGCGACTACCGTGACCAAGCCGTGCAGGGCGCGATCAACATCCCGCTGATCAAGGACATACTGGCCATTCGACTGGCGGGCGACATAGAGAGCCGCAAGGGGTACACCCGCGACATCACAACGGGTCAAGACATCAACCAAAAGCACTCGAACGCCTTTCGAGTTTCTGTGCTGTTTACGCCGGTTGATTGGCTGAGCAACACGTTGGTTTATGATCACTTTTATTCAGCCGTCAACGGTTCCGGTGCGACCGCGCTCGAACCCCTTCAGCCGCCTGTCAATCCCGCGCTCGCCGCCGTCGTCGCCGCCGTGCACACGAATGGCGCCAATACCATTGCCTCGAACGTTCCGGGTTTATTTCGTGCACAGCTCTGGGGAGTCAGCAATACCACCAAGGCAGATCTAGGTCCGGTGACCGTCAAGAACATTTTTGGATATCGCTCGACGGATGTTTATACCGCGGGTGACGCCACGGGTATCGGAGCCGCTCCGATACCCTTGTCAATCCCTCAACTGGGGCTGGCGCCCAACACGCCGGGCATTATCGTCGATCCCATCAGTGGCCGTCAGGACAGGCAAATCACTGATGAATTCCAAATCGCCGGAAGCGCGTTCGATAATTCGCTAAACTGGCTTGCTGGGGCCTTTTATCTCGATGACGCCCCGACGGGTCCGGATTACACCGTTGAGGATCTTTATCGGCCCACGAGCCCGTCTCCGACGACCCAGTTCATCGTCAACAATTTCCTCGGGGGCATTTGGCCTATCGGCTCTCAGGCCGACAATCTTTACTCGGATCAGAGCAGGGCGCTGTTCGGGAATATCAGCTACGATCTTTCAAAGCTCGGAAGCTGGGTGAACGGCGTCACTCTCAATGCCGGCTACCGCCACACCTGGGATACCGAAACGCTGTGCGGCAACAGCCGTCCCTCGATCTTGCTGGCCACTGGCCAGTCGACGGTCGCGCCTTATGGTTCCATGGCTGAATGCCGAGCTGACGCCGGGGGGTATGTTAATTCGCCCGCCAATCCCTATGGGCCGAGCTTCTCCGATACCGCCCGGTTCCACGCGTCTACTTATACCTTCGGCATCGACTACAAGCTCAACGACGACGTTTTCCTCTACTTCACCACGCGCAGGGGTTATCGCGCCGGCGGTCTGAATTCGCCGGCGCTGGCGCCCATCCTCGCTTCTTATCAGAGCTATGCGCCGCAAACCGTGACGGACTATGAAATTGGTGCGCACACGCAATGGAGCGCCGGCGGCTGGAAAGGACGCGTCAACGCCGCGGCTTTCACGGGCAACTACGACCAACTGCAACTTCAGGCCACGGGCATCTTTGCCGGCACTCTGCCCGGCGTGACCGCCGCGAATGCGCCTTCGTCGAGCGCGTTGACCCTGAACGCCGGCGGCGCGCGAGTGTCAGGGCTCGAGTTGGACGGCATCATCGCGCCTTTCTCCGACCTCACGATCGGCTATGCCGCGTCCTATCTCAACCCCGCCTACACGAACCTCAACATTCCCGGTTTTCTGGCACCATTCTTCAACTCCGGGCCGTTCACCGGCTCGCCGCGCTGGAGCTATTCGGCCGACGTCCGCTACCGCCTTCCCACGCCCACTGCGGGGACTATCGGAAGCTTCTATATCAATGCCGATTACTATCATGTTGCTCAAGAATATCAGGGATATGCGCTTCTGCCGGCGTACGGGCTGGCGAACTTCAGCGTGCAGTGGACCAACATCGGACAAACGCATCTGGATCTGACGGTGTTCGTGAATAACGCTTTCAATTCGCTCTATGTTCAAAACGTTTTCGTGAACAACAATTCTCTTGGGGTGTTTAGCGGCAACTATGCACCGCCGCGCATGGCCGGCGTTCGCCTGCGTTATACGTTCGGACCAAGAACCTGATTCAATGCTGTGAAGACACGGTGAGTGTTGGCAGCAATTGGAAGCAGCAAGCCTGGGAAAGAATCGGCACAACGGTACAATTCGCCATCTTCGAAATACAGGATACTGCACTCAAGTAGCGCTACTTGCGAATTGTCCTCGGCCGGATCGACTTCAAAAGTCTGGCCAGTGCTTTCAGCGCGGCGTCAGGCGTCTCATCGAACTGCGCTCGAACGATTGCGCCATCGACCGCTACAGCGATGGCTTGCGCATCCTGTTTGCGCTGTCTCGATGCGGGCAACAGGCTCGCAATGACGGTCGTCATCTCCTGCTTATGGCGCCGCCCGATCTCAACGACTTCGGACAGAGTGCCACCCAGCTCTCCGACGCTGTTGATGAAGGCGCAACCGCGAAAGCGCCCGTTGCGGAACCATTCGGCCAGTGTAGGTACCAGAGCGTCCAGGCCCTTGCCTTGGCTTACGCTGCCGTGCCGCTGCAGCGCCTCGATGAACCACGCCATCCAGCGCTCATGCCGGTACTCAAGGAATGCGCAGATGAGAGCGTTTTTGCTGGGGAAATGCCGATAGAAGGTGACTTTAGTTACACCGGCTTCTGCAATCACGCGGTCTATGCCCGTGGCACGAACGCCTTCCCGATAGAAGAGATCATGCGCGGTCAGCAGAATACGCTCGCGCGCCGGGAGATTGGGTCCGCCTTGAATATCAATCTTTCTCACCTCTTTCTCACCCCGCCATTGTAGACAGATCTGTCTCGGCGAGCTATATTATCGACGTAGACAGAGCTGTCTACCTCTCGTAAACACCTTCACCCAAAGGATCGTTCATGGACAACAAACCACCCCTTCCGCCTTTCACGCAAGAGACCGCGGCCCTGAAGGCGCGCCTGGCTGAGGACGCTTGGAATACGCGCGATCCTGACCGCGTCGTGCTCGTCTACACCGAGGATACCCGCTGGCGAAACCGCGCCGAATTTCCCATCGGGCGTGAGCAAGTGCGCCAGTTCCTTCAGCGCAAGTGGACGAAGGAGTTGGACTACCGATTGATCAAGGAGTTATGGGCTTTCACCGGAGACCGAATCGCCGTGAGGTTTGCCTATGAATGGCACGATGATTCGGGCCAGTGGTTCCGCAGCTACGGCAATGAAAACTGGGAATTCAATGAGCACGGCCTCATGACGCGCCGCTATGCGAGCATCAACGATCTACCGATCAAGGACTCCGATCGCAAGTTCTTCTGGCAGCTGGGTAGGCGCCCTGACGGCCATCCTGGGTTGAGCGACTCCGGTTTGTGAACCCAGCCGGCGTTCTGTAAGCGACGCGCTGTTAAAAGTTGCGCCCGTTGAGAGGCTGAGCATCCGAGGCGGGAATCAGTGCGAGTCTCCGCAACCTAGTCAAGTCCTGCGAGACCCAAAATCATCCGGAAAAGAAGCAGCCGGGACCATGGTATGGTGACGCGCGCCCAACACCGCCGACTCTTTCAACTGCTTTGCACTTACGTGGCGGCCCTCATTCTTGTCTCTCGAACTTGCGCATTGTCGCCCGACCTAAGAGTCAAGCAGTTTTATCACACGGCCTGGACCGCCAAAGAAGGCGCGCCTACGGGTATAGAGGGCCTTGCTCAGACGAGCGACGGCTATCTCTGGATAGCCAGTTGGGCGGGACTGTTCCGATTCGACGGGGTTCGCTTCGAGCACATCGACGACATTCATGGGCGACAATTACCCTCCAGCAACCTCTACTCGATCTGGGCGCCGCCGTCGGGGGGCCTTTGGGTCAGCTACACGTTTGGTGGCGTGAGTTTCATCAACGAGGGAAGAATCAAGAGTTACGGCGATCGGGAAGGTCTGCCGGTGGGCACCGTTCTCAGCTTCGCGCAAGATAAGTCCGGGACCGTATGGGTGGCGACCACGCGCGGCCTGAGGCGCTTCGATGGCTCGAAATGGGTCGACGTAGGTGCCGAACTTCGTTTGCCCAAGAGGTACGCGAGTATGGTCGGCTTCGATAGAGGTGGAACGCTGTGGATCGCCATCGACAACTCGCTCATGTATCTGCAACCGGGGCAACGCACCCTCACAACCACGAATATTCAGCTCAACGGCAACATCCAGTTCCTCGAGGGCCCGGACGGCACCCTGTGGCTGATCGATAGCACTCAGGGCGTTCGTGCCTTATATGTACCATCTGACCCAACGAATGCGAGCAAAGACTGGATTCGATTCGGAGACCCGCGATTAGGCCCGATAGACGTAAAGCTCATTGACCGTGAAGGCACGTTCTGGGTGTCAACGCCAACCGGCATTCGTCGCCTGAGAGACCCGGCGGGCCTATTCCGCCATGAATTAGGTGGGGCTTCGGCGGACCTGTTTTTGGTTGGGGATGGCCTGACAGGACCAGCATCCAAAGGACTATCAGGCCTTGAAGACCGGGAGGGAAATGTTTGGATCGGAACGGCCGGAGGATTGGACAGGTTTCGCGAGTCGCGCCTGACTAGAGTCGACCTCGCTGCTGATGCGGATGGTTTCGCGCTGGCGGCCGGCGAAGACGGTGCCATGTTGGCCGCCGGATATTTGAATGGTGCCATCCAGGTCACGGATGGGTCAACCGTCGAAGCGGTGCCCGGCCCACGTGATATCACCTGCGCCTATCGCGATCCTGACGGCGTTGTTTGGTTCGGCGGTAAAGAGAGGATCTGGCACTCCGCAGGGCGGCGATGGGTCGCGATCGATCTGCCCGTCGACAACCGAGTCAAGCGCTACCTCGGTGTTCAGGCCATCACCAAGGATCGGTCAGGCGTGCTGTGGGTGTCGATCGCGCCTGCCGGAGTGTTCCGCCTGGCCCATGGCAAGTGGAGCCGCTATGGAGAACCCGCGGTGAGCCTGACAACCGACAGCGACGGTCGCGTCTGGCTGGGATACCCGAACAGTCAGGTTCAAATCGTAGACAAGGACACGGTACGGCATCTGTCCGCCGCTGACGGTCTCAACGTTGGGGCTGTGCTCTCGATTGCCGAGCGGCGCGGTCACGTCTGGGTTGGCGGAGAGCATGGTCTCGCGCGTTTCGACGGCCGCCGATTCAACTCGGTCACGCGCCAGGGCGGCACATCACTGCCGAGGGTTTCCGGAATCATTGAGACGGCCGAGGGCGATCTTTGGCTCAGTACGAGCGAAGGCGCGCTGAAGGTGCCGGCAGATGAGGTGCATCGGTTAGTTGGCAATCCACTTTACGCGGTTCGGTACACTCTGCTTGATTTTCTCGATGGCATGCCAGGGACGCCGCCGGTGGTTCGACCGCTGCCAAGCATGGCGGAGGGCACCGACGGCCGACTGTGGTTTGCCACGAGCAACGGGATCGCATGGAGTGATCCGCGGCACCTGACGCGAAACATGCTCAAGCCGACTGTCGACGTGCAATCCATCGTCGCGGACGGTATTCGTTATGAGCCATCGGCGGCCCTGAAGCTGCCGATCAGGACGCGCAACTTGCAAATCAGTTACACGGCGCTCAGCTTGTCGATTCCGGAGCGGGTCCGATTTCGGTACCAGCTGGGCCTTGAGCAACCGTGGCAGGACGTAGGTACCCGCCGAGAGGCGTACTTCACCAACCTTCCCCCTGGGCACTACACATTCCGCGTGATCGCGTCGAACAACGATGGGGTCTGGAACGAAACAGGGGCGGCGGTCGATTTCACGATTCCTCCGGCATTTGTTCAGACGAAATGGTTCCTGGCGATCTGGGTCGTAGGGGGTGTGGCGGCGCTGTCGCTGCTCTTTCTCCTGAGATTACGACAGATCAAGGAGAGAATGCGAGGCAGGCTCGAGGAACGGCTATCGGAGCGCGAGCGTATCGCCCGTGACTTGCACGACACGCTGCTTCAAGGGGTGCAGGGTCTGGTGTTTAAGTTTCAGGCCGCCGCCGAGCGCTTGCCCTCGAGCGACTCCAACCGCGATCGCCTGGAGGAAGCACTCAATCTCGCCGATGAAGTTCTGGAGGATGGCCGCAGTAGACTGGCAGGGCTGCGGGGGTTCAGCTCGGAATCCCAAGAACTGTTCGCAGCGCTGACCGCAGTAGGTCAATCGTTGGCCGCCGATCGCCCCATAAAGTTTCATTCGGAATTGGAAGGCGAATCCAAAATGGTGCACCCCGTCGTGCGCGAAGAGGCGTATCGGATCGGGGCCGAGGCACTCACGAACTCATTCAATCATGCAAAGGCGAGTAGCATCGAGCTGGAAATTCGATATGGGACTGCCGCCCTGAGCCTGCTAGTTCGCGATGATGGCGTCGGAATAGAGGAGAGTGCCCTTGCGGAAACCGGCAGAGCCGACCACTTCGGCCTCGTCGGCATGCGCGAGCGCGCCGCCAAGATTGGCTCCCGCATTGAGATATATTCTCGGCCGGGTGCCGGCACCGAGGTGCACCTCCGGGTACCGGCGACGATGGCGTATCGGTCACGCGCGCTGGACAAATCGAAGTCTTGGCTCGCGCGCATGTCGTGATACAGATCGCGATGCTTCACTGAGGTCACTCGGCCGCCCTGGTCAACGCGAGCGTGAGCGCCACGTCGAGCCCACGCGCGACTGCGGTCACACGTTCATCGCCGAACTGACCGAAAGTTGTCGAGGGCCGGTCGTACTCGAAGACGCCCTGTCCAGCATCGTTCTCGTAAAGCACCACCCGAATGGGAGCATAGAGCGCGGCCGCAAGCCGATGCATCGTCATAAGCGAGGCCGTGATAGGATTACCGATATCGTACTGGAGCGCGTTACGCGCTTTGCCGCTAATCTTTAGCAGTGCACCGTGATCACGGACCAGGAAGATTGATAGTTCCGACCCCTCTTTCTTTTCCCGGGCAGCCCGCTCGACGTCTCCTTCACCCAGGGCCTTCACGAGGCTGGGATCCAAGCGAGGCAGGGTGCGCTCCAGCGCGGCGCGAACATCGGGGAATGACTTCGCCGATTCAACGCGGACGTGTTCAACGGTAATGGTCTGTTTTGTCATGATTGGCGAAAAGGACATCGAGCCACTAGCGCAATCGCAGATTGTTGATGTCGATCGAGACCATAAGCCGGTCTTGGATAGGGCGCCCCAGCTCGTTTCTCATGTACGCAAGCCTTTTCGTCGGAAACTTGATTCCTGCGACTTCTACAACGTCATACACGTACTGTGCGGCAGCGAAGCCCCCCGATGCGTTCACATGGTAATCATGCCGTCGTAACAAAAAGTCAGCTCCGAAATAAAAATCCTGCTGCTTGCTGTGGCTCGCAATGTCAGAGGGGAACGTAACGCGAAGTCCTCGCCATGTCTCGGTGCTTTCCTGCCATGGCTCGATCTCTTCGAGGGAAAAGCCCGGCAATGCAAATAGAAAAGGGGTCGTTAAGTAGGTCCACAGGGCGTAGCCGTTGAAATATGCTCGGTCCAACGCGTCCCAGGCTGCGTCCACAGCCTGACCCTCGGCGTGCTCAGCGGGATTGAGACGTTCGTTTACTACCGTGCCCGCAAGGGTCTCCACAGCGATCCGCCGCGGAGTGAAGTCCGTGCGCCTGTCTGGAGCGCCATACGGGGTCACTGATGCCCACTCTCGTTTCGTTGCGACCGCCATCTCGCGTGGGGAAGGGTCCTGCGGGACACCTTTCACAGACCATAAAGCGCCACCGGTGACAATGCTGGCGTGAATGGATTCGAAGCGATCCCACTGGCGCAAACCGCCATGAGCCTTGAGGACTTCTTCCAATAGATCGTTTGTTCCGATACTCGTTTGGCTCATCACTTCTCCCGAGCGCGAATAACAATGTGGATTGGATCCAACGAAAGCACCCGGAAAGCTTTGTTTAGCAAATTTTGACCGGGGGTGCCGGTATTTTGCGCTACTGCGCCGGAAAGACCGATGGATATGTAACCGACGGTAGTCAAAGCCATGATTAGTTTCATGCGAATACCTCAGTGATGACCAGAAACGGGTGGGCTATTCCCGTCTCGACGAAAGGGAGCCCGATGAACGCATGAGTCGGTCTGGATGCGGCGTCATTGATGTGCCTGCGGCGTGCGCGAGGAAGGGTAGCTCGTAGACCGCTTCGAGGAGTGCGGCGCGTCGATCGTTCGGAGCTCATCGTTGACTCGCAGTGTAATCATGCTCTACTTCTTGGCTGAGTTTGGAATGCGGCTCATTTGACGACAAGGGAGCCGCAAAGGCATCTCTCGACAACAAGCCTTGAGCTACATCTAGATAGGCCGTACAACGCGTTTGAATCAGAGTGGTTGCTGCCACCCGCCGCCGAGCGCAAGAAAGACGTTGACTTGGTCGTCGGCAATCTTACTTTTCAGGGCTGCGAGAGATTGATCTACGGCAATCAAGGAGATGTTGGCATCGAGGACTGTCAGATAATCCCGTCCGCCCAGCCGAAAGAGGGTTTCCGCGTCGCCGGCGGCGGTCGACGCCTCGCGGCGCGAGGCTTCGAGCAGGGTTCGCTGATCGAGGTCACGCGCGTAGACGACCAGGGCGTTTTCGGTCTCACGCAGGGCCGCGAGCACGGCGCCGTCAAATTGCGCAAACGCAGCATCGACCGTCGCTTGTGCGCCGCGGATCTGCGCCTGTGCCACGCGCCGATTCGGGAACTCCCAGGTGATGAGCGAGCCGAAGGAATATTTGAGCGAGCTGTAGTTGACAAACGCCGAGGTCGGCCCGATGGATGCAGCGCTGATGCCCAATGAGATCTTCGGATAAAGGTCGGCGGTGACGACACCGACCTGCGCCGTCGCCGCGTGCAAGGTGTACTCCGCACGGCGCACATCCGGCCGCCGAGCGAGGAGCCCGCTGCCGTCACCAATCGGGATCGGGTTGCTCAGCAGCGGCTCCTGCGCACATTGTGCAACGGATGCCGAGAACTCCGCCGGCGGGCGGCCCGTCAGCACGGCGAGACGATATACGGCAGTGCGTCTAGCGGCTTCGAGCGGTGGAATAGTCGCGCGCACGCGATCTTCCAGCGCCGCCGCACGGGTCACATCGAGTGAGATGCCGCGACCCTGGCGAAAGCGACGTTCCGTCAGCGCAGTACTGCTTGCCTCCAGGGTGACCGATTGCTCGGCGACACCGATTTCGCGTCCCGCTGAACACGCGTCGACATAGGCGCGCGTAGTCTCGGCAACGACGGTAATCCGCACGGCGTCATAGGCGGCCCGTGTCGCCGCCACATCTGCTTGCGCGGCTTCAATTGCGCGGCGGATCTGGCCGAACAGGTCGACTTGATAGGACAGGCTGGCGCCGAGGCTGTAGAGGTATTCCGGAGGAATATTGACCTCCGGGAGCAGCTGCTCTTGCGGCGAGAGTCGGGTATAGCTCGGCGCCGCCTCCAGGCTCGTGCTCGGCAATCGTTTGTCCTTGGCGAGGTCGAGGCTCGCTTCCGCGCGCGCGATCCCTGCCGAAGCGACGCGCAGGTCGGTGTTCGCGGCCAGGGCCTGCTGGATCAAGCCGTCGAGCGTCGGATCTCGATAGAGCTGCCACCACGCGCCAGGCGGTGGCTCGGTGACGAAAGACTCATTGGCCGCGCCGACGAACGAACCGGTGGCCGTCTTGGCCGCGATCACCGCGTTTTCCGGTCGCCGGTAGTCCGGCCCGACCGTCGTGCAGCCGCACGCCGCCGCCATGATCAGGATCCCAAGCCGCCTCATTTTTTCGAGCTCTTGACCGATGCAGGGCTCGGAAACACCTCGACGCTCACGGTTCGCCCCATGATCAGAAGAACATCGTCAGGTTTGCCGTCGAGCGCAATGCGCACGGGAATACGCTGGGCGAGCCTCACCCAGTTGAAGGTGGGGTTCACGTTCGCCAGCAGGTTGGCATCGGGCGTGCGCTCACGATCCTCGATGCCGCTGGTGATGCTTTCAACGCGGCCATTCAAGATGCGCGCTTCACCCATGAGCTGCGCTCGCGCACCATCGCCGAGATGGATGCGCGGCAGTTTCGTCTCTTCAAAATATCCGACGACATAGAACGAGTCGCTGTCGATCAGCGTGAGTGCAGCCCGTCCCGCAGCGTAATAACTGCCGGGCCGCAAATTCAGATCGGTGACGGTGCCGTTCACCGAGGCCTTGACCTCGGTGCGGTCAAGATTGAGTTGGGCGAGCTCGACTGCGGTATTCGCCTGGTTGAGAGCCGCACGCAGCACTTCAACGCGCGAGCTGCTCTGCTCGCGACTTTCCGTTGAGGCGAGATCGGAAAGGTTGACATTGCGCCGGTCTTCGCGCTCCGCTTCGGCCAATTGCGCGCGTTCGTTGGCGACGCGCTCACGAGCGTCCGCTAGGGCCAGTGCGTAGCGGGCACGGTCGATGACGAACAGCGTGTCGCCGATGTGCACCACCTGATTGTCGTGCACGGCGATCGAGGTCACCAGACCCGACACGTCTGGAGCGATGGGGACGAAATCGGCGCGAACCCGGCCGTCACGGGTGCGCGGCTCGACTTCGTAATGGATCCACAACCAACGCGCCGCGATCAAGGCAGCGGCGACGATTGCGAGCGTGACCAGCAGGCGCAGGATCAGGAGAAGCACGGACTTGAGCGGCGGCAGCTTCAGTTCAGTCATGTCATCATCCCGGCAAGCATGGGCAGAGCCCAGGCCGAGAGGCACCAGAGAACGCCGAACAGCGCGATATCGACCAGACTCGGGTGCCAGACGCACCGATAGAAGCCGATTCGATTCATGGGGCGGCGCAGGATCGCGAGCACCACCCAGGCCAGGCAGGCCGCGACCAGCGCGTCGCTGAAATACACGCCAAGGAGATTGGTTTCGTCCATCATCTGGTGCTGGCCGCGGGCCGGTAGGCAGGGGCGCCGGGGAATAAGCTGCGCCGCATGCCAATCGCCGCGACCACGCCGGAATGGCGATCCACTGGCGCGCTCATGTGCAGGATCGCGGCGATAAGCGCGTCGAGCGCAGCCACAACACTTTCCGGCAGAGCCGTTCGCTGTCCGCTCGCGCTGCGTCTAAAATAAGCACCCAAGGCGACGAGGATTTGCTTGATCTCGCCTTCAGCAATGTGATCGGGGTCGGCGCCCAAGAGCCGCAACTCGATAATGCCCACACCCAGTCGTAAGTCGTTCAGTGCGTCGATGAGTTCCCCCTCTTGATCAATGGGCGCGCGGGCGAGTCGCGGCAACAACAGGCCTACCCGATCGAGCATGAGGCTGGTCCAGGCGCTGCGCACGGGGAGCCGTGATGTTGCGGTGAGCGAGGCCAGCTCTTTCCAGCCCGCGCGCAGGATCCGGCGAATTACACTTTGCACCGGCAGCACTCGCGCCAGGTTCATGCCGACCAAGCCGAAGATGCAGCCGACCAGGAGCGCGATATAGGCGTTCATAAAGGCCGGGAAGCTGGATATGAAGGTCGGTTGTAGTGCCAGACCCGCTGAAAGCCCCAACGCCACCGCGAGGGCTTTCAGAGCGGACTGGGCCCGGGCGAAAAAGAATCCAATCGCAAAGAGGACCGGAAACAGCACGGCACCGAGCATGACGAAGCCGTCGACGGCCGGCAGGATGGCGAATTCGTAGAGTACCGCGAGCGGGAAGGCAACCAGGAACCAGACCGTCAGCGTTCGCGCCATCGGCGTGGGATCGTCGGCCGCGGCGAACAACGAGCACAGCACCGCAGTGATGCCGATCGCCAGGGGCCCGCTTTCCCAACGGGTCGCCACGGTGAAAATAGCCAGAGCGATAATACTCGCAGCGGCGACCAAAGCCGAAAGCACCGCAATGCCACGATCGACATGCAGAGGCCGCGGCCGGTCCGCGCCGAGCAGGGGCCGGACCGCCGTGATGTTCTGCTTGCTGGGATCGCGCAAGGCCGCCGTCAATATCAAGCTGGCGTTCCAGGATGCCACCAGTTCGGCGAGGCGCTCGGTGAGGTTGGTCAACAAGAGATCGGCCCAGGTGCATTCCGGATGCAAGGGCGGGGCGAGTTCTTGGATATCGCGGGCCAAGACGTGAGCGGTCTCGCTGCCAGGCTGATGCGCACCAGCGATCCAGACGCAAAGACGTTCCATCAGCGCAGCCAGTCCGGGCGGGTGCCCGCCCGAGGCGTAGAGCGCCTTCAAGCGGTCTTCGATCGCGCTGGTCACGGGAAGCAGCGTGGCAAAGTGATCTTCCAGCGCGCGCAGGATGGGTCCGCTGCCGCCGGCGAATTCGCCTTCGAATTTGAGATTGGTGGCCAGCAGACTCAGTTCGGTCAGGTCGATCGCGATACGCCGCGAAATAAGTGAACTCGGCTCGAGGGCGGACGAGCGCAAGCCATCGACGATCCACTTGCGGGCATCGTTCAAGATGGCATCCAGCTTGGCTTGGACGGCGGCAGTCACGCTGCGCGGAAGGAAAATACTGTGCACCACTGCAATGGCGAGGACGCCGATCACGATCTCCTCGCTGCGCGCAACAGCCGCGTCGAAAATCGCGGTCGGATCGGTCGCCGCGGGAAGCCCGACCAAGGCCACGGTGTAGCCCGCGAGCATGAAGATATAGCCGCGTGGTGTACGGTCCAGCAGGGAGAGATATAGGCAAAACGCTACCCATATCGCGAGGGCTAGGATCATCAACTCCGGCGCATCGGACAAGGTCGGAATCATCACCAAAGAAGCGATCAGGCCCACCGCTGTGCCCGCCGTGCGATAGAAGGCCTTGGCCCATATCGCACCGACCAAGGGCTGCGCGGGCTGACCCAGGAATACCGTGAGCATTGCCCACCACGGATTGGGCAAATCCAGACTAAACGCGACATAAAGCGCCAGCATCACCGCGCAATAGCAGTTGAGACCAAAGATGGCCTGGCGCGCGGGGCTCGGTCCCATCAGGAAATGTCCTAAGAGAGACCGCACTATTCGCGACACTATTGAACTCCGACCCCTATGGTGAACGGCGGCAGTAGGACCGCGGTACGCGCACTGTCTCCATGACATCCCGTCACGCTGTACACGGCGACTACCGGTTTTATATCGCTACTCTGCTTCATTGTCCCCACCTTCCACTTCGTTGCTGGCGTTCGCTCATTGATCGTTCGGCTCGTTAGAAGGCTAGGGATGGCAGAGCCCGGAGGTATTGTACGGAACTGTGGTCAGTTGGCGTTTTGTGGCACGCCCGATCCGCGTGCAGGGCGCTCAAAGACTATAACTACTCGTCGGCCATGTCGAACGCAGGGTTGATATGGCAGGCTGACACGCTCGACGTCTTTTTGACCTCATCGACTGACAAAGTGCCCGGTACGTCCATGCAGGTCGCAATCGCGGACAACGCCGTGCGTAAAAACGTGATCGCCTATCTTGAGACGCTCGGAACGGCTCCCGATGGGAAACGTGGATTGAGCGGCCACGGGAATGGCCGCTACGGATCTGCACAATTAGGAGACTCCACTTATAACGCGACGGACGGCTCCATTTCGGCATTGCACCAGTCTCAGGGGCTTCTTGGGTTGGTCGGCCATGCGACCAAAGACCTAGACTTCTTTGCGTATCACGCATACGAAGATCAGGGAGCCGCCTACAACTTGGTGCCGAAGGACAATACCGCCTGCAACACACCCTATGTCAGCGTTAGCGCGCTTCCGTCCACCGCGGACTGCGGTGGAGTGGGCATCGTTAGGCATTACGTCGGCGGCTTCCTGTGGAAGTTCTATAAGGGCCGGCTGGGATACATTCACGGCGGCCCGGAAATCGAATACATCACCAACACGACATATACCGCCCGAAATGGCACGATCGGGCGTACCAACGACACCATGTTTTACCTCACCATTCGGTACTTTCCGTTTCAATAGGCGACCTGCGGAGCCAAGAACCAGACGGGCGGCTTGCGCTGCTGTTGTCTCGATGCGCTAAAAAACTCCTCTATCGGGGGACTACGGCTCGAGCGCGACGCCACGCGCCCGGGCTTGTGTCTACAATCCGACGAAACGCCTTATTGAAGTGTGCCTGGTCTGCAAACCCGCAATCAATCGCAATTTGCGCAAGAGACGCATCGCTGTGAAGCATCAGACCCTGCGCGCGCTCTACTCGCCGACGCACCACATAGGTGTCCGGAGATTCATTGAAGCTCTCGCGAAACGCGCGGCAGAAGTGAAATGTACTAAGCTTGGCCAATGTCGCGAGGTCCGTCGTAACGATTTCCGAATCCAGATGCATTTCAACGTAAGTTGTCATTTTGCGGACCTGCCACGGCGCCAGACCGCCCCGCGGGGCGCGTGTAGCAGTGGGGCTGGCGTCATATGCGTCCGTCCCAGCGATCGTGCTCGAAGGTCCGAGGCGCAGCAACGCAGCGGAGTGCAGCAGCAAGTGTTCTCGCGCATCTTGCGGGTTTTCTTGAAAAATCCTGCTCACGGCATACAGTAGATCTGCGACGGCACGCCGAAGCGTTTCCAGGGTAGAGTCCTGTACCCCAGGCATGCCAGCGAGTTCGGATGCTGTGATTTCGGCCGCCCCTCTTTTGGTCGCGGGCGCATCAATCTGGTGGCCGGCGAGCGCCGAGACCGGCACCGTCAGCAAGGGCTTAGACAAGCCATTGGCGTCTTGCATAATTTATCCTTATTGCTAGGGTGCTCTGAACTGCTCGGTACGCGCCGGCCTCGATTCTTTCGAGCGCCGCTTGCGGTTAGACCCTACAGCCGGCACACCAAGAGATCGCCCCACTATCGGCTACTGGTAAATCCCCACGATAGTGGGGTACGTGATTCGCAGGGCCGGGGTAGTATTTCGCCAACCACTATCCACGCTGAGGTGTGACGAATGGACTGACCGGACAGTCACTGATATGTTTTTGGTCCGCGTAGGACAGCGGGTTGGTATCGCCTTTCTGCCTGAGGCCTACCGGATTGAGCGACGAGGCTATTGATGCAAGATACATACGACCGCCAATCAATTGAAGCTCTGGCGGGGCAGGAGCGGGACTCACAATTCGCGGACTCTGCTCCGCCGATTCTGCCCGGTGTTCAGGAATGCTCATTGGAACAGCTTCGAAGTGCCGTGGCGGACCTTCTGTATGCGCTGAGCAGTGCCTTTCAGGACAAACCGGAAGAAGCCTACGGGTACGTGTCGCGCGCCGTTGCGCTGCTGCACCTCGAGATTCCCGGCGCGATCGCGACCACGGACTCCTATGACACGAAATCCGCGGCGTCAGCTGCGCGTGGAGGTCTCGCGCCGTGGCAAATTCGCAAGGTGTCGGCTCATATCGAGGCGCACCTAGATTCGACAATCGGCGCGGCGGAGCTGGCAGGTCTGGCTAAATTGAGCATCTTCTATTTCTGTCGCGCCTTTCGGGCGAGTTTCGGCGAACCACCGCACACCTATGTGATGCGAAGGCGAGTCGAGCGTGCGCAGGGCATGATGTTGCGGACCAGTTCATCTCTCGCGCAGATCGCGATTGAATGCGGTCTGGCGGATCAAGCGCATCTCAATAAATCGTTCCGTCGATTCGTTGGGGAAAGCCCGGGCGCATGGCGTCGCGCACGGGCTACGCCGGCTCAATGAAGGGGGTGTTCTAGAGGTCACATCGCGTCGCCAGGGGCTAATGCATTTGGAATCAGAACCCTCGAGGGGTCCAGACTTGACCGAACGCACCGATCCGCAGCGTACGCGACCGCGTTTCGCCTGGCGAGATATTGTCCGAAAAGACTTAGCCGGGTGTGTCGCTGGCTTTAAGCTACTTGGTGAGTTTTACGGGAGGTGGACTGCTAATGAGGCTGGTGAGCTTTTTCGCCAATGGTCGGGAACGCTTCGGCGCTTTGCTTCACGACAGCATCGTCGACTTTACCAGTCATGGCGGGTGCTCATCCCACGCCGCCTGTCCAAATCCAAACTCTGTCTTGGATCTGATCGAAGCCGGGGCCGATGGAACGGCCTTCGCCGAGAACCTCCTTGCACAGTACGATCAAGATCCTTGCAGTTTCACGATTTACTCGAGTGATGACATTACTTGGCGAGCGCCTGTTTTGCGGCCGTCAAAGCTCTGCTGCGTCGCGTTCAATAACACTGCAAACAGCGGCCGCATCATGACAGGTCCGAAACACCCTGCTTTGTTTACCAAGCCTGCGAGCGCATTGATTGGCCATCTGTCTGCGATCGAATGCCGACCTGAATATGGACGAGTTCATCCGGAACCGGAACTTGCGGTCATCATTGGGCGGAAGGCGAAGCACGTCAACGCAGAAGATGCTTACGATTACGTCTTTGGGTACACGATCCATAATGACATCACGTCGCCAACGATGCGCGCTCAGGACACATTTCATTACCGGGCGATTCACCCGAGAAACGGTAGTCACAAGGAGATAGCGTACATTGATAGCTGGGTATCGTATTCTGGCCGCTATAAAGGCAGTGATACGTTCGCCTGCCTAGGTCCGTGCATCGTGACGAAGGACGAAATTGCCGACCCGCACGCGTTGACCGTCACGTGTCTGCACAAGGACATTCTCATCACCGAGGACAACACGGAGAACTTGTTCTACAAGATCCCTGACTTGCTGGAATTCATTACGCGATACGTGACCCTTGAGCCCGGCGACATAGTCTCCATGGGCACGGCCCTGAAGAAATCCGCCGAGGGAGGCGCTGTGCAGAACATCGACCTCAACCGGCTTGGTGGCCCGATCTCCATCCATATTGAGAAGATCGGGACGCTCACAAACACTGTCACGCATCTCGACCCCTAAACGTAAATTATGCACACAACGGCAAGATTATTGGCGCGGTTCGCTATCGAAGAGCTGAACGCGGAGTTCGCGTATTTAAGGGGCGCTTGCATCATGCTGTTCATGCGACGCGACGGGAAGGTATCCGCATTGAGGCTTGGCCTTAGCGACGAGATTCAGTTGCAGCAATGTTCCAACTGAACTGTGTTTCGCACGGCCCCGCGCTCGAAAATCCTTTACCGGAGCCGCGTGAGCATAGAAGCGTCGTAGCAACGTATGCGGCACGAGCGGCTGCGGTGGCGGCGTTTGACCCGGAATTGATCGTTGTCTTCGCGCCCGACCACTACACTGACATCCATCTCGAATTGGTGCCGCCGTTTTGTATTGGTTTGCGATGCGAGGCCGTTGCGGACTATGGCGGCTTTTCCGGAAAGATGAATGTGCCTTTCGGTCTCGCCGCCCGATGTGTTAGCTTTCTGCGCGAGCGTGATATCGATATCGCCGTGTCGCACTCGATGACGGTCGATCACGGCTTTTCGCAGCCTTTGCACAACGTGTGCGGGGGAATAGGGCGCTATCCGGTGCTCCCGATCTGCATCAACACGACCTGCAATCCGCTGTCGCCATTTAGACGAATCAGGTTGCTGGGTGAGGCGGTCGGGAGTTTTGCCGGGCAGCTGGGCAAGCGAGTCGCGTTTCTCGCGAGCGGCGGCCTATCACACCACCCGGCGAATATCTTTCCGCAGGACCTCGAGGGCGCACCCGAAAGAATCAAACGGTACCTCATGTACGGTGCGGAAAGCGGGGATATGACGGTGGCGGACTGGCACCAGTACCTCGGGGAGCAAACCGTGTTGGGTGGACGCAGCGTCATCGAGGGGCGGCGCACGGCAAAAGACTTCCGCATCAATCGTGAGTGGGACGAACGATTCCTTAGTGCATTCACCAAGGGCGACTACTCTGTATTCGATAGTTGGGACCCGGCAGAGATCGTGCGGGACGCGGGCGTGGCCGCAATGGAGATCCAACAATGGATTGCCGCTGCCGCCGCAGCGCAAATCGCCGGAGTCAAACCCGTTGTCGTGGATGTACACGTAACGACGGTCGAGTATAGGCTCTCGGTCGCGGTCGCTCACGCCGATCCGCTATCACAATGATGTCGCGTATTTCCCTCGCGAGTCCAGACCAGCTCTCGCCTGGGGGCCGGGAAATCTACGCGTCGATTCTGAGGACTCGAGGCAACTTGGACGGTCCATTTCTGGTTTGGCTCCATAGTCCGGGTCTGGCAGCGCCCGCAGAAAAACTGGGTGCCTTTTGCCGGTACAAGACGTCGTTGTCGAATGTAGAGTCGGAGCTTTTGATACTACTCGTCGCAGCGCATTTCCGCTGTTCCGGCGAGTGGCAGATTCACGCGACGATTGCCGTGAAAGCGGGGCTTGATCCCGAATTAATTGACGCGATCCTAACAGACGCAACGCCCACTTTGGCTTCGTCTCGCCTTTCGGCGCTGCATATGCTGTCCATCGAGCTATTGCGCCATAACCAGATTGGTCAGACGACGTACGCGCAGGCGCGCGAGATATTTGGAGACCGAGGACTCGTTGAGATCGTCGGCGTAATCGGCTACTACGCGTTCGTAGCAATGACGTTGAACGCATTTGAGATTCGATTGGCGGACCGCGATGATCCGTTCGGATTTCGACGAGAGACTGAGAACTCCTAGAATGAGAAAGTCCGTATCCGCAGCGCAGGCAATCGTCGAGTCTCTGATCGAGCACGGGGTGGATGTGATCTTCGGCATCCCGGGGGTGCATACCTACAAGCTTTTTGACGCTCTTTATGAACGACGGCGCGAGATCCGGTTTATCGGCACCCGGCATGAGCAGGGTGCGGCGTACATGGCGTATGGCTACGCGAAATCAACCGGGAAGGTCGGCGCCTATACGTGCGTTCCGGGTCCTGGAGTGCTCAATACGACTGCGGCGCTATGCACGGCCTATGCGGCGAACGCCTCGGTACTCTGTCTGACGAGCGAAATCCCGGCCTCAGACATCGGTCGTGGCTTTGGCATTTTGCATGAACTTCCGGATCAACTCGCCACGCTGCGTTCGCTGACGAAGTGGTCCGAGCGTATTGACCATCCGACCCAGGTTCCGCAAATCATCGCCGAGGCATTCAGGCAAATGGCGAGTGGCCGTCCAGGTCCGGTAGCGGTCGAGTGTCCCTGGGACACGCTCAGCGTGACCGCCTTGACCGACATGTCGGTGCCGGCGGGGGTGTTACATCCGCCGCAGGCGGATCCTGTAGCGGTCGAAAGCGCTGTGGAGCTGATTCGGAACTCGAGAAGACCGATGATCATGGTCGGTAGCGGCGCGGCAGACGCGGCTTCCGAGGTCGCGCAGCTCGCTGAGCTGATACAGGCGCCGGTCACAGCGCACCGCAGCGGCCGCGGAATTGTCGCCGACGACGCACCCTACGGCTTAGGGCTCGCAGCCGCCTACAAGGCATGGCTGGACACCGATCTGTTGATTGCGATCGGGACTCGCATGGAACTCCAATATCAGAGATGGCGAAAATTCCCGGCGAATCTTAAGGTTGTGCGCATCGATATAGATCCCAGGGAATTGCTGCGCCGTCCGTGCGATGTCGGATTAGTGACTGATGCAAAACTCGGTGTGCGCGCACTTATAGCAGCCCTGACCGGAGCGGAATTCCACCGCCTCTCAAGAGCAGCCGAGTTCACGTCACTCAAGTCGCAGGCTCGCGCGGAATACGAATCGGTTCAGCCGCAAGTCGCTTATCTCGACGTCATTCGTGAAGCGCTCCCGCGCGATGGCTTCTTCGTCGAGGAAATCTGCCAGGTCGGGTTTACAGCGCGCTATGCACTACCTGTTTATGCGCCGCGTACCTATGTCAGCTGCGGGTATCAGGACAATCTGGGCTTCGGATTTATGACCGCGCTCGGCGTCAAGGTAGCCAACCCGAGCAAGGTTGTCATCTCCGTCAGCGGCGACGGCGGGTTTATGTTTGGCGTCCAAGAGCTCGCTACAGCGGTGCAGAATGGCATTAAGGTAATTTCCATCGTGTTCAACAACCGCAGTTTCGGCAATGTGCGGCGCGATCAGAAGATGGTTTTCGATGGACGTTTCATCGGGGAAAGTCTGTTGAACCCGGACTTCGTCCAACTCGCGACAAGCTTCGGCGCGAAGGCATATCGAGCGCTCAATCCGGCGGAGCTCAAATCAAGCTTGACGAGTGCACTGAATGAGAGCTGCCCCGTTCTCATAGAAGTGCCGAGCGAGCCTGGCTCCGAAGCCTCGCCGTGGCCTTTCCTCCATCCATGGTCCGCAGGACGGTGAGTATGGAACCCCACTTTGATATGACGATCGGCGGCAAGCGGATCTGTGCTGAACAATACAGTCCGATCCGCAATCCCTCGACCGGTGATGTCGTTGGGCATGCCGCAGCGGGCGATAGTACGCACCTCGAGTCCGCAGTCGCTGCCGCAACGCACGCGTTCGATACGTGGCGGCTGTCGAGCGAGCTCGTACGTCGAGAGGCCTGTCGCGCGATCGCTAAGGTCTGCCTGGACAATGTTGATGAGCTATCCCGGTTGCTGACTCTGGAGCAGGGCAAGCCCCTCAAGGGCCTGGGATCGGAATTCGAACTTGCCGGATGCGCCGCGTGGGCGAATGCCACGGCCGATATCTGTCTGCCGGCCAAGCTGCTTCAGAATGACGAGTCGGGACGCGTCGAATTGCACCGCGTTCCGATTGGAGTGGTCGGCTCCATCACGCCATGGAACTGGCCTTTGATGATTGCGATCTGGCACATGGTGCCCGCAGTCCGCACCGGCAACACGGTAGTCATAAAGCCTTCTCCCTTTACGCCATTGAGCACACTGCGGCTCGTTCAGCTGATCGATGCAGTGCTTCCGGCAGGAGTCGTGAATGTGATTTCGGGAGGCGACGATCTCGGGGCCGCCCTTAGTCGGCATCCTGCGGTCGGGAAAATCGTCTTTACGGGCTCCACGATGACCGGCCGCAAAGTCATGGAAAGTGCGGCCGCGTCGCTCAAACTGCTGACGCTCGAGCTCGGTGGAAATGACGCTGGGATCGTGTTGCCGGACGCTGACCCTAAAGCGATCGCCGAGCGACTATTCTGGGGCGCGTTCGTCAACAGCGGGCAAACTTGCGGCGCGCTGAAGCGGCTCTATGTTCATAACAGCATCTATTCAGCCACGTGCGATGCCTTAGTTGATGTTGCGAACGGCGTAAAGATGGGTGATGGCATGGATACGGCAAATGTCCTCGGACCGATTCAAAACGAACGGCAATTCAACCGCGTCGTCAACCTCGTAGATGAGGCCCGCGCCGGGGGAGCGACAATTTTAACCGGCGGGCGCCCGTTTGGTAGCGGCTATTTCTATCCAGTCACGCTCGTAGCTGACATCGAGGAGGGAACACGCCTCGTGGACGAGGAGCAATTTGGGCCCGTGTTGCCGATCATCCGTTACTCGGATGTGGAGGATGCTATTCGACGCGCGAACGGGACGGAATACGGATTGGACGCTTCGGTCTGGGGTGACAATCGGATGGAAGCAGAGAAGGTTGCGCAGAAGCTGGAAGCGGGAACCGTGTGGATCAACAAGCATGCGCAGATTGCTCCGCATGTACCCATGGGTGGAATCAAAAGCTCAGGTATCGGTGTCGAGTTCGGGGAGGAAGGACTCGCGGCTTACACGACTATAAAGATCATTAATGCCGCTGTTTGAGAGAGCACCATCGAATATCTCTGTCCTGAGAGAAAAAGCCGGTCTGTCTAGTTAGTTTATTCCGAGCCGCTGGCTGGCGGTATTGGAAACGTGCCTCGCAAGGTATTTGGAAGACAAGGGGGAAATATGTCTCAGAAGCTCACAGAATTACTTATCGGCATTGTGGCGTACGCGCTCGTTCCCACGGCGGGGCACGCCCAGAGCGCCGACGAGGGTCTCGGCGAAATCCTCGTTACTGCCACCCGTACCGGCGATAGCAAAGTTCAAGCGACGCCAATGGCCGTCACGGTGTTGTCGGCTGACGCGCTGAGCGCGGCAGGTGTTGTGAACACGCAAGACCTCGTCGCGCTCACGCCCAATCTGAATATTGCGCAGTCACAGAACGCCCCAGAGATCTACATCCGTGGCGTTGGCACGAACAATGTGTTCAATGGCTCCGACCCGGATGTGACTACGCAGCTGGATGGTGTGTATATATCCAGGCCCTACGCGCAGCTTACTGACTATCTCGATGTGCAGCGCATTGAGGTACTGCGCGGCCCACAAGGGACGCTTTATGGTCGAAATGCTGTGGGTGGAACAATCAACATCATCTCGCGCCTGCCGACAAATTACCTGTCAGCCCAGGCGCTGATTGAAGCGGGCGATTATTCGCGCGTGCACGCCCAATCCTACGTCAGCGGACCCGTCATGCCGGGCGTCGTCGATGCCAGCTTCGCCGCCGACTATCTCAGACACAGCGCTTATGTGAACAATATTAATCCCGGCCACGAGGGCGTCAACAATGCCAATCACGGCGGAGTTAAGGGCCAACTCCTCATCACTCCAAACGAGCAGTTGCAACTGATTACGCGGCTGGACTACAGCCTGGCGAACGAGCGACAGGATTCCTATGACCACCTCCTCGTGCCGTGGCCCCATTCGCCTTTGGCAAATTCAACGATTGGCGACTATCACAAAATCGCAATCGATGGCCCGCAAAACGCTCGTACTGAGGTATGGGGAGTGGCGGAGGAGATCAACTATCGCCTCAGCGCCTATCTCTCCCTAAAATCATTGACCTCTTTTCGGGGCAGCGACTACCTGCTATATAGCGACGCTGATGGCACCGAACTGCCTCAGAATCTCACCTTTGTCGCGGACAATGACCATGTTGTGACGCAGGAATTCGACCTGACGGGGAATTTCGATCGAGTGAGGGCGGTGGCCGGTCTTTTCTACCTTCACGAGAGCGATCTCACCCACGTCGCAGCGACCGTGCCTCCCATCGCGGGCGTCACTCCGGCGAGTAGCTCGTTTTTGGCGAAAGCCAATCCAATCGGTACGATTAGATCTGAGGCGGCGTTCGTTCAAGGTACCTACGATATCCTTGAAACTCTTCATCTGACCGCCGGCATCCGCTATACGCAGGACAAAAAATCCGTCGATCAGACCTACTACAGAACTTCGCTCAACCCGGCGACTCCGGGCCAAAGCTTTCCAGGATTTCCATTCGTCGGCAGCGGCGAGCGCACCTTCAGTGCACCCACACCGAAGTTTGGATTGGACTGGCAGATCAATCCCGCAGCGATGCTCTATGCTTCAGTGACCCGCGGGTGGAAGAGCGGCGGCACCAACTATGCGGCAGCCAATGTTGCAGCCTTGACCTTTGCGCCTGAGAGACTGCTGGCTTACGAAAGCGGACTCAAGACCGATTGGCTCGACCATCGTCTGCGCCTGAATGTCACCGGCTTCGACTACATTTACGACGATCTGCAGGTACAGTCGCTGATCGGTCCCGGCAATACGGCCATCGCCAACGCGGCAAATGCCAAGGTCACAGGCGTGGAATTCGAATCCATGGCCAAGCCCATTTCGAACTTGGTTTTGACGGTCAATTATTCAATTCTGCACGCGAATTACGACAGGTTCACGAACGCTGCCGTCCCGGGCGCCCTCGGACCCTATCTTGTCGGGAATCCCAACTACAATGCCGCCACCCACACGTATAATGCTTCGGGCAATCAGCTGAACGACGCGCCAAGGTCGTCATATACTCTGAGCGCCGAGTACGATCAACCCATTTGGACTGGCAAAGCTTTCGCCCGGGTGGAAGACTTTTGGCAGGGCAAGGTTTTCTTTGATCCGTCGAACTCGCCCTACCAGGAGCAGCGTTCTTATAGCCTGCTCAATCTGTCGGTCGGATACACCGACACGAAAGGCGTTTGGACTGCGCAGCTTATGGCGCGTAACCTGCGCAATACTCAGTATCTGACCACAGTAGCTGCAAACGGTGTCGAGCCGGCGGGCCTCGCCGGGCCACCGCGCACCATCTCGGTTCAGCTCACCAAGAACTGGTCGGCGAAGCCCGAATGAAGGCCAACGATGCGTTGGATGGAGGTTAACTTGCGGTCCGACTCCTTACCCTCGACGATTGACCGGCTTCGGGCCGGACTCATATCTGGCTTGGTGGCCGCAGCAACCACGTGGGCATACGAATTCATCGTCAACGTATATGTCTTAAAGATGAGCAGCATCTACACGATCGCACAACACGGGGCGCTGTTGGTCTTCGGGCCACGTGTTCAAGCCCTCGGGGGGTGGACGCTCTTGATCGGGATGGGAGTTCATTTCGGAACATCATGCGTCTGGGGAATACTTTTCGCCATGATGTGGCCGTGGCTGAGGGCGCGCGGCTTTGAAGCCTCGCTGGCGGGTGTTCTGTTTGGACTGTTGGCTTGCCTCGTCATGGACAGTATTGTGATTCATGTCTCCCCGATGCATGTCAAACCGACGTTGGTGCTAATTCTTTTGTCGGTAATCTTCCATACGCTTCCGTTTGGAATTCCGCTCGCGCTGGTGGCGCAGGCGCTGCTGAACCCGAAGCGTTCGAGACGTGTGAGGGATGGCGCTTTACAAAGTACCGTCTGATTCCCCGACATAAAGGACCCCCGGTGTACTGCGCGCCCATTGGCATTGGAGAGCGGTATGACCATTGCTAACGGTGAGGGCGGACAAGGTCGGAACGCAACCGGCGAGCAGGTGCCCGTGCTCATTTGCGGCAGCTTCGCACGTCTGAAATGTCATATGTCAGGGGCGAATGTCCAAAAAATGGCCCGGTTGTTTATACGTGAAGGTCCGACAGAGAGCCGCTTGACCTTCGATTCGTTTCGGCGCGATCCGGTGATGAGGGCGGACGCATCGCGAGAAAGAGACTGGCAGCGATCAACAACAAGCCTGCGGACGCCGCGATCGCCAACAAATAGCTACCGGTCTTGTCACGAATCGCGGCATAGAGCATGGCGCCTGCAGCCATCCCAGTGTAAAAAAATACTCCGATGGCGCCGTACACGGCTCCAAAATTGCGCACGCCAAAGTAGCGCACGCAAAAGAACGATAAGAGATCAAGCTCTGCGCCGATACTAAACCCGATCAGCAGCGTGGCCGAGGCGGCGTATAGAATGTTTCCGTGTGTTAACAACAAAAGCACTGCGCCTATTGCCGCGAGCCCTAAAGCCGCGGCGGCCGTGCGCTCAGCGGGGAATACATCTAACGACCAACCGACGAAGAGGCGGGTCACAAATACCGAGGCCGCGAGACCGGATAACAGCGCAATGGCCCGCGAGGGTGGCAATCCACGCTCAATCATGACCGATTGAAACTGGCTCACTAACCCGATTGCTGCGACGCTCGTGCAGAATATTGCGATTGAGAGGAGCCAGAACGAGCGCACACGTAGCAGACCGGCGGAGATTACCGAACCCGTCCGTTCTGTCGTCTCGATATAAGGCTCCTGCTTCATCAGCGCTATTGCGATAATTCCGCCCACAAGACTCACGCTTCCGAGCAACCAGTAACCAGCACGCCAGCCCGCAGCAGCCATCACATGATCCAACGCCACCGGCAGGACCATACCGCTGATGGATATCCCAAGTAGACAGATGGCCAAGGCAACACCCCGGGCGCGGACGAATTGGGACGCGATAGGGCGCGTATACGCTATGGGCCCGGTGGCGCATCCAAGTACGTTCAAGCTGATGGTCGCGGCATAGAATATGCCCAAGCTGCCATTCATGAATGACAACCAGAAATAGGAAAGAACCATCAACAAGCATGAAACAGCGGCAACGCGGCGCACGCCGAAGCGATCAAGAATGGAGCCGGCGATCGGTAGGCAAATGGCCGTCAATGGGAGGGCCACCAGAGACGCCGCCGCCGCCGTAGCCGACCAACCAAACTCATGCCTCAGCACTCGGAAGAAGAGACTGGAAACGGGCGAGTAAGCCGGCACACCGCAGGCTAGCCCAAGCGTCGCGGCCACTAGGTCACGCCTGCCCGCAATCAATTCCTTGGCTGGACTCACGATTGTATGAAGAATTCGCAAATCCACATGCCATTGCTCCCGAACCTACCGAGATGTATGGGCATACTACGCGACGTTGTAGCCGTCGGAGCCGGCCGGTGACCTTTTTTGAGCGACATCTCGCCAGGCGAAACGGGGCTCGTGTACGATTCAGGGCGTGGCTACATCAAAGGCAAGGCGAGACAAATCGATCCGCTCGGTCGCCCGTGCACTGCAGGTGCTCCGGCTCGTCAATGAGCAGGAGGGACTAACACTCCGAGACATCCATGTCCTCAGTGGTTTGCCAAAGCCTACGGCATTTCGAATACTGCAGACACTGAAGCGCGAAGGATATATTGAACCCGACGGCATCCGCGGTGTTTTCCACGTTTCCCGTAAAGCGCTCGAGCTCAGTTCTGGGTACACTGAACGGACATTGATCGTCAAGATCGCAGCGCCAATTGCGCTCGCAACTACCAGGAAAATCATCAAGTGGCCACTGGCCATCGGCACACTGGATCGCGGAGCGATTGTCGTTCGCTACAGCAGCATGCCCTACAGCCCGCTCGGCGTGGCCAATTCGACGATTGGCCACAGACACGATCTTCTGGAAAGTGCTATGGGCCGAGCATACATAATTTCCTGCGATCCCGCGGAGCGTCGCAATCTTGCCTTGCTTCTAAAGAGCAACTCACCGCAGCTTTCTGCCGAAATCCAGCCTAGACTCGACGCCGTACTTGCGAACTCGCACCTAGGCTACGGTTTACGCTTGGCGCGGAATAAAGGAGATAGCGCGACTCTCGCGATTGCAATTCGCCACGGCGAAGAAGTGTTAGCGGTGTTGAGCTTGACAACTTTCGGCAACGTGATGAAGCCCACGTTTATTACCACGATGCTGCCCGTACTCCGATCGACCGCCGCTAAAATCGAAGCCGGCTATGTTGCCGCCGTCGAGCAGTTGGGCGAAACACTGCGTGCTTAGCGAGACCCGTCATCGACATTCGGCGCTGCGAGACTTTGAGTCACCTTTGAGCGACTCAACAATGTAAACGGATCTCGTCCCTTTTGCTCTTCGACGCAACTCTCGTCTTACTCGCTGGGCCGGTTGCTGCCTGCGCGATATTGCGGCCGGCGTGTTCGCGCTGCCTACAACTCGATTATTCCGCGCCGAAGTGCGAGAGTGACGGCGTGGGTCCGATCTCTCGCGCCTAATTTGGCGAGAATGCTTGTCATGTGGCCTTTGACCGTGTCTTCGTTGATCGAGAGTTTAACTCCGATTCGTTTGTTCGAATTGCCGGTTGCCGCAATCGAGAGCACCTCGATTTCACGCGCGGTCAGCAATTCTTCACCCGTATGATGGGCAATTTGCGCGGCAACGTCTGAATGGACGTGCTTCAAGCCACGGTGAGCTGCGCGAATCGTCTCTAATAATTCCTTTCGAACGAGTCCCTTGAGCACGTAAGCTAGTGCTCCGGCCTTCAAGGCGCGCTGGGCCAGAACGTCGCCCGTAAACGTGGTGAGAACGATGATTCGAGCGCCGGGAAACTCCGAGCGGATGGCCGCGATGGCCTCGATGCCGCCCATAAGCGGCATCTGCAGGTCCATTAATGTAACGTTGGGCCGATGACTCCTGTATTGCACAAGCGCCTCTTGGCCGTTCGAGGCTTCGGCAACCAGAGACAGATCGGGCTGATTATTGATAAGCGCACGAAGGCCCTCTCGAAGAATCGGGTGATCATCGACGGCCAAAATGCGGATCGGTGCGGCGGGAGTTTTCATGCAAGAGCTTTCGTGGCGCGGTGCGGATTCCCTACTTGAGAGTCTATACCAAGGCTCCCGCCTGCGAGGCATCCCGGTCACGGGTTAGACGTCGGCCGGTTGGTTGCGTAAAGTGCACAAATATTTCGGCGAAACCCCCACTATCAGGGGGTTCGGTCTTTTGCCACGGGTCGTAAAATCCGGGCGCATATCATGCAGCGCCTTTTTTCAGCATTTCCGAATTCTCTGCCAGGTGCCGGGCTACTTCTGTTGCGGCTCTGCGACGGTCTACTGCTGCTCGTTCATAGTGCGATTCTTTCCGGATTCAAGATGTCACTTGAGGGTCTCGCACAGTTAGTCGCTGCGAGTGCCGGCAGTCTGATTCTGGTTGGTTTGGCGACGCCAATCGCCGCCGCAGTCGGCGGGGTGACAGTACTGTGTATCGCTGCGCCCATCGAGACTCACATCGTGCTGGCAACAATCGGGGCGAGTCTCGCCTTGCTGGGTCCGGGAGCGTGGTCGATCGACGCCCGTCTTTACGGTAGAAGGCGGATCGATTTAGATTCCCTGTAGCCCAGCGCGAGCGCGTCGGCGGTTGCAGTTGCGCTTTACCGGGGTCCCTTGCGAGCTCGGAATGACCTGCGCTGGTTTGGGACTCTCCTCGCCGTCGAAGAGCAACAACTCCAGGGCCGAGGCAGCTCCGTCATTGGCTGAGCAGCTTGCGTAGTACTCATGATGTTCGCCTCACTATTCGGCTGATTGTTCGATTGGCGGCTGCATGTCAGCCGCCTTGGGCGATGACGCGGAAATCCTCCTCGTCCGAGGAGGCCGGATTGTGCCAGCCTCCGGGAGGCGAGACTCTCTGGTCGACTTCACTCGGACCCCAGGTGCCCTTCTCGTAGTCGTAAATCGGCGTATCGGCTTTCTGCACCGGATCGACGATCCGCCATGCCTCTTCCACGTAGTCCCGCCGCGCGAACAAAGTGGCGTCGCCGGTCATCGCGTCGCCCAGCACGCGCTCGTACGCTTCCATCTCGTCCGGACGGGGATGACGGCTGGCCACCATCTCGACCGACTCGCCCCGCAACACCTCGCCCGGAGCCAGGACCGTCGTGCCCATGGCGATGGTCATCTCGGGACTGATCCTGAAGCGCATATGATTCTGCGACAGAGTGCTTTCCCTGATGATCGTTGGAGGGGCTCGAAACCGGCCGAGAACTTCCGTACAAGTGACCGGCAAGTTCTTTCCGGCGCGGATGCAGAATGGCACGCCTTTCCAGCGCCAGGAGTCGACCTCCAATCGAAGCGCCGCAAAGGTTTCCACTTTAGAATCGGAGCTGACTCCCGGCTCCTGGCGGTAGCCGCGGAATTGCCCGCGGACCAGATTGTTCGGCTCCAGCGGTCGAATCGCTTTCAGCACCTTTACCTTCTCGTCACGAATGTTCTCGCTATCCGTGCTCACCGGAGGTTCCATCGCGAGATTGCAAAGGACTTGGAAGAGATGGTTTTGGACGACGTCTCGAATGGTGCCGGTTTGGTCGTAAAAAGCACCGCGCCCCTGCACCCCGAAGTCCTCTGCCATGGTGATTTGCACGCTCTCGATGTAGTTTCGATTCCAGAACGGTTCCATGAACGCGTTGGCGAACCTGAAAGTCACGACGTTGTTCACCGACCGCTTGGCGAGATAGTGGTCGATTCGAAAGATTGCGGACTCGGGGAAGGCCGCGTGCAGAACGCGATTGAGCTCTATCGCCGAGGCGAGATCATTGCCAAACGGCTTCTCGACAATGACGCGAGCACCCTCCGCGGAACCCGATTTCGCCAATTGCTCGACGACCGTTCTGAACAGGAGGGGCGGGATGGCCAGGTAGTGCGCCGGCCGTTGCGCGCCCTCGAGTTCCCTGCGGATCGCCTGAAACGTGGCAGGGTCTGCGTAGTCGCCATCCACATAACGCAATAGTCCAATCAGCTTGCTGAAGGCCGCGGTATCGACTCCGCCATGCTTTTCCAGGCTGTCGTGTGCCCGCGCTCGAAGCTGTTCCAGATTCCAACCGTCCCTGGCCACGCCGACGACCGGCACGTCGAGGTGGCCGCGTTTGATCATCGCCTGCAGCGCGGGGAAGATTTTTTTGTACGCCAGATCGCCCGTTGCCCCGAAGAAGACCAGCGCGTCGGAATGAGAACCACTCATCGCAAAGCTCCTGTCCGCAACATCATTTAAAGGCTGCCTTTTCCACGTGCCCGCCAAAGCCGAAGCGCATCGCCGAGAGGAGCCTGTCTTGATAATCCGCCTCGCCGCGCGAGGGGAAGCGCTGGTAAAGCGCGGAGGAGAGAACGGGAACTGGCACAGCCTCGTCGATCGCCGCCTTGATCGTCCACCGGCCTTCGCCGGAGTCCGAGACCCGTCCGGTGAACTGGGAGAGATTGGGATCCTTCGCCAAACTGGCCGCCGTCAGATCCAGCAACCACGACGCAATCACGCTGCCGCGCCGCCATACCTCGGCGATGTCGCCGAGATTAAGATCATATCGGTAGTGGTCTGGGTCGCGCAGCGGCGTGGTCTCTGCGTCAATCGCGTGCTGCTCCTTGCCCACGTTGGCTTCGCGCAAGATACCCAGCCCTTCGGCGTAGGCGGCCATGAGGCCGTACTCGGTACCGTTGTGGACCATCTTCACGAAGTGACCGGCACCGTTGGGACCGCAGTGCAGGTAGCCTTGCTCGGCGGTACCTTCCAATGTTTCGCGTCCCGGCGTGCGCGGCACCTCGCCTACACCCGGCGCCAGCGTCGAGAAGATCGGGTCGAGGCGCTTGACCACCGATGCCTCGCCGCCGATCATCATGCAATAGCCGCGTTCCAGACCCCACACGCCGCCGCTGGTCCCGACGTCCACGAAGTGGATCCCCTTTCCCGCGAGTTCCCGTGCGAGCCGGATATCATCGACGTAATAGGAATTGCCGCCGTCGATGAGGATGTCTTGCGTTTCAAGATGAGGCAGGAGTTCCGCGATGGTTGTCTCCACGGCTGCCGCCGGCACCATCAGCCATATCGTCCGAGGCTTCGGGAGCTTTGTCGCAAGATCCTGCAGCGAGGAGCTTCCTGTCGCGTGCTCCAACTCATCAACTGCCTTCGGGGAGTTGTCGAAAACTACGCACTGGTGACCTCCCTGCAGGAGCCGCCGTACCATGTTCGACCCCATCCTTCCCAGACCAACCATTCCAAGTTGCATAGATCGCTCCTTTGTCTCAGTAGTCGCTCGAGCCGGTCGTCGGTGAAAAAGTCTAAGAATGATTCGGGCGCAGCAATCAAGGTGATTCCTTGAGTCTTCTTGAGAGATTTGTCGGTGATGCGGTTCTTCGAATAGGCCATGTTCATGCTCCTTTCGTCTCGCGGGCCGTGTGCGAGTTCGTCGCGGACCCCAACCGGTTCGATTGCTTCGTCAACTCCCGCAGCCATTCAAAACTCCGATCGGACAGCATGGCTCCCGTGCAGCGCCAGCGCCAATTACCGTCGGCACGGCCGGGAACGTTCATGCGCGCCTCCGGGCCCAGGTTCAGCAAATCCTGCAATGGAGCCATCGAAATCGCAGCCACCGAGGACCACGCCAGGCTCATCAGTGCCGCGGCAGCCTCGCTGCTCTCGCCGCCCGGCCGCTCGAGGCAGTTCCACAGATTCCGTCGCTGATGATCCGGTAGTTCCGCGAACCAGCCGCGAGTCGTCGGATTGTCATGGGTAGGAGTGTAGACCACGGTGTTGCTGACGAAGTTTCCGGGAAGATAGGGGTTATTGGAGTCGCCGTTGAATGCGAACTGCAGAACCCGTGTTCCGGGTAGTTGAAACTGATCCTGAAGCGCACACACGTCGGGTGTGATTGTCCCCAGGTCCTCGACGATGAACGGCAATGTCCCTAATTCTCTCTGCACGATCTGAAGGAAATCCGCGCCTGGACCGGGAACCCACTCTCCTGACTGTGCGGTCGATGCAGCGGCCGGCACGTGCCACGCTGCAGCAAACGCTCGGAAATGATCCAAGCGAATCACGTCGACGTGTGCAGCGGGTGTGGTGACACTCACGACCGGGACGTCAACGCTGCTAAGAACATCCTGCTCGCGGGGAGGTGTCCCCCGTCCGTCAGCGGGAACGAGTCTTTGCCGTCTGTGATCGCGCCGCGCCGGGCACCTCGCCCGCGCAAGGCAGGGATCAGATCACGGACGGCAGCGCTATGAGCACCGGATATCGGACACGTTATAGGGAAGCGGAGAACGCTATCAGTCTTCAATCGAGGCCCTGTTGCGCTTTGCTCAGTGACTCCGATAGCGAAATCGGCACAGCGATGAATTGTTTCATACGAATACCTGAGGATGAGTCGCGAACTTCGACGGTGCCGGACGTTTGCGATATGTTCTTGAAAATTCGTATGACTTCTTGTCTGCGGTTGCCCCGGACTGAGAGGGTAGAGTTGCCACTTGTGCTCCAGTAGATCCATAGCAACAAAAGGCCGCGAATAGACCGCTCATCACCCAGCGTCAACGCCGCGACTCATTTGACTTGTATTGCGTTCTGGCTGAGCGGTAAGACCAGAAAATATTGACTGGCCAGCTCGACTCCGGGCAACTGTATGATGTATGTGCCCCACTGCCCGTTGTGGCTGAAACCCTGGAGATCCTCTGGATGAGGAGATACCAGCATGATGTGGGCTCCCACGCGAAACGGCCCGCCGGACGCGCCCGGAACCGTGTGACCCGTAAACATGTATGCAACGCCAATTCTCTCGACGTGCTGCGGCCGTCCGGCGAGGATATCCTTGATAAACTGAAAGAAAACGCTATCGAAACATCCCGGGTCGTCATGCGTGGAGCCGGGTGGTGGACCCGGCAGGCAGGTCCATTCACTAGTACCCTTACGGAGAACTCGCCATTCGCCGCCCTTGCTGGCCGGATAATCCACGATAGTCGCGCCGTCTGTTATGAAATTTGGTGCGGCCCTCAGTGCGTCCGCAATTTTGTCGGCGTCCGTCGTTGGCAGGTGTTCAGTCATGCTCTGAGCGCCCGCCGCCTGTGCGCCCACTGTGAGCATAGCGAAGAGACACAATACAGTTAGCTTCATTACAAACCTCCGGAAAGATTCATCGTCGACGGCGACAACCCATTTTCTGCACCAGGTAGCCGGCATCTCGTCTGCCTTCGTCGACAGTGGCCATATGATTATCATGTTGCGTCTGGCAGTCTCGACTCGGATTGCTGAACTTTGGTTCGGATATTGCGCGGCGTGCCACTGCGCTCGAGTGCGAATTGACAGGCGATTCAGGCATTCGACGAGCTCAGGGTGTAGGTTTGATATGACAATCCAGAATATATCGAGAAGTGTGCTCTACTCTAGAAATGGTTTTATCGAGCGTCTTGGATGAAAGTGCGATCATTTGGCTCCGCATGCGGCTAAACACCTGCTCTGCTGTCCACTCGTGCAGATAGCGGCAGCCGCCACGAACCAGGGTCCGCAGATCATAGTGTCAGCGCCAGGTCATATGGCGTTGTTGCGTTAAAGCACCTTGTGCAGAGGTATCTGCCGAAGAAGCGAATGAGCGTTTCATACGCGGCTCTCGATTCCGGGAGCCATAGAAAGAGCAAGCTGGGAAAAGAAACCGCCAAACGGTCCAATAATCGATCTTTGAAATTCCCGACATTGCACTCAACTGAGTGAAGAGCGTGTTCGGTTTGCTGACTTCCTAAGGGCGACCGCCTGAGATACGACAATGCAGAACCAGATTCAAGGCAAGTATCGCGCGGTGCAGGCTATTGCGCCTGGCAAACTGGAGCTGACAGAGAAACCCCTGATCGAGCCGCCAGCAGGTTCGGTGCGTATTAGGGTTGACGCCTGTGGCGTCTGCCATTCGGACTCCGGAACTGTCGAAGGCGCGTTTCCGATCAACTGGCCGCGCGTGCCTGGACATGAAGTCGTGGGTGTCATCGATAAGCTGGGCGACGGCGTCGAAGGATGGTCGGTGGGCAACCGTGTCGGCGTAGGCTTCCTAGGTGGAAGTTGCGGCCATTGTGTGTGTTGCCGCGGTGGCGATCTCGTAAATTGCCGAAATCAGGAATACACCGGCATCCACCACGATGGCGGCTATGCCGAGGTGATGATCGCCAAGCAGAGCGGCCTCATGTTGATTCCGAACGATTTGTCGTCGGTCGACGCAGCTCCATTGCTATGCGCAGGCCTGACCACCTTCAACGCACTCAGAAACGCGCCAGTCAAGGCGGGCGACCTCGTGGCAGTGCTTGGCATAGGTGGACTTGGACATCTTGGCGTTCAGTATGCCCGGCACATGGGTTTCGAGGTAGCTGCGATAGCGCGCGGTGCCGATAAGGAAGAGCTCGCACGGAAACTCGGAGCACACCATTACATCGACAGCGCAGCTACTGACCCCGCTGAAGCACTGCAGGCGCTTGGCGGAGCAATGCTGATACTTGCCACCGCAACGTCGAGCAAGGCAATGGCGGCGACCGTGAAAGGCCTGCGTGAGACAGGCCAGATGGTGGTAGTGGGGGTGGGTCGCGAACCGATCGAGGTTTCGGGCTATCACTTGGTGTTCGGTGGTCGCTCAATCGAAGGATCACTCACGGGTGATCCCGCCACTGGTGACAAGACGCTCAAGTTCAGCGTTTTGAGTGGCGTCGCAGCGATGATCGAGACTCTGCCACTGGAAAAGGCGCCCGAAGCCTACGCCAAAATGATGGCAGGCAAGGCGCGCTTTCGCATGGTCTTGACAATGCAATCGTGATTCCGGAGCGAGCACCGGATCGAATAACGGTCAATCGAGACAGCGGAAAGGAGCAAGAAAAGATGACGCTATCGCTGGAAAGCGCAGCCACTGGATTCATCATTTCATTTACTTCGGCTGCTAATCGTCGCTCTGCATTCTCATCTCGAGGGTCCCAATATTCTCGATTTTCGCATGAATGAGATCACCAGCTGCGCACCAATCTCTGCTCTTTTTGGATTTCTTTACTATTTTTTATGCCTACGGCTTTGGTCTACCGCCGCTTCTGACGCGGAAATCAAGCCGACCCTGCGACGGATGCCGACACGGTCTCTAGTATCTCCTCGGAGACCTTTGGGTCGTTCACGGCGCGGGCAATAACGAGAGCGCCGAGCATGCTTGCGAACGTCACTATGGCCTTCTTGCGCTTCGCCGCCGCAGTCTTGCCAACACGTCGCTCAGCCAGATCGCAGCAGATTGCGGCTTGGCCGACCAGGCTCACTTCAACAAGCTATTCCGCAGGTTTGTCGGCCAAACTCCGGGCGTGTGGCGCCGTGCTCGAGCGACCGCGCCAGCGTGATCAGCAAACGATTTCCGGTCGAAGACGTCTTGCAGCCCGCGAATCACCATGAATAGGCGACCGAGAGTCCCAACGCATGCTGCGTGGACTTTTGAGTGATCGGACTTTCGAGGGTGCTACCCAATAGGCGATTCACCGCCGCGTCCATATTGATCAACCAGTGATCCGTGATGAACCCGGTCGCACTGAAGCCGAAACCCACCGCGTCCGATCCGGCGTGGGCGTCATAGACCGGGTATCCGGAGGCAATCGATTGGGCAGCGGTCACACCGAACACCTTCTGCATGTATCGGTGATCGGCGTAGGTAAACGAGGGGCCCGCAAGCATGACTACTCTTCTCGAGCTGCCCGGAAGCGGTAGGTATACGTCCAGATCGGCCAACATCCCATCGGCGCCGCCCAAGATTTCGCGAATGTCGCCGCGCACGACCAGCGGGAAGCTCTTTGATAGCGCGTAGGACGCGAATGCCTTGAGGACGGGCGCACGCCCGATATCTCCCAGGCCGTGCAAATGACCGACATCGTTCGAGACGAGACGTCCCAGGTCGTAACCGAGGGCAATTCCGCCACGGTAATGCCTGCCGTGAATCAGATTGATTCCGAGACCCTCGCCTACCGAGGCAAATGCGATGTCCTTGTACCGAATGCTGATCACTGGGCCGGCTTGCTTCCGGGTCAGCTCCGCCCCGTCGTAGAGAGGTTTGTATTCGCCTCCCGCCCCGAGCACGACGTCCCAGTCCGCTAAATTCGGCTCGAAGAGCTTCTCAAGAGCAATACCGCTCGAGTATTGCCATTCCTGAAGCGGCGACGGCGTTTGAGACCACGCAACCCGGGGCACGCAAGCCCACAGAATGATGACCAGATAGAGCAGCCGGCGCGATGTGATCGTCGGTTTGAAGAGATTGCCACTCACCTCGCTGATTCGCTCGAGCGTCGCGCGGATTACCATTCAGTTCGCGTCCGACCGATACATTCCTTTCATGCGCTCCATAGTCACTAACCCTTACCTCATCGACACAGGGGGGGTATCAATCAATCATATGAGACCGGGCTACCGAGACTCTTGAAGGAAATTGTTGCCGTTTCGATCTGCGTGCTTCGCCAGAATGCTTGCATCAGGTCGTGACGGCATGCGATATCAATGCGGCGACGTCTTTTGTGCGGCCATCGAGCAGGGCTTTGGCTGAATAGAGCACGGTGCCGAATACTTGGGAGGCGGTGACGTGCGGTGGCATGACGAGCTCGAATCGGTCGGTCAGCACATCCAGCAGCGCCGGGCCCGGCACGGCGAGCCAGTCGCGGACGGCATCTTCGAGGTTCTCCGCCCGCTCCACCCGCTGGCCCCAGAGGCCCATTGCTCGGGCTACCTCTCCGAAGTCAGGATTCTGCAGATCGGTGAAACTGTTGAGCAGGCCTTCGACCTTCTGTTCGAGCTCGACGAAGGCCAGCGACGAGTTGTTGAACACCACGACTTTTATCGGCAACTTCTCCTGAACGGCGGTCAGCAGATCACCGAGCAGCATCGCAATGCCACCGTCGCCCGAGAGCGCGATGACTTGCCGCTCAGGAAAGGCGGCGGCCGCTCCCAGTGCGTGCGGCATGGCGTTCGCCATCGTTCCATGGGTCAGACTCATCACGGTGCGATTCTGACCCGTGGCTGGGATGTGGCGCAGGAGCCAGACAATCGGGCTCCCGCCGTCCGCGGTGAATATCGCGTCCGGTCTGGCATTTCGGGCAATCAGTGCGGCGAGATATTGCGGGTGTATCGCACCACCATGACCGGGAGTGGCTCGCTCCGCGAGAGTGGCATAGGCCTTTTCGCGGCGAGCCCGCATCTGGTCAAGAAAACGGCGGTCTTCCCTCGGCGTCACGCGCGGAATGAGTGCGTTCAGCGTTGCCGCGACATCCCCAACGACGCCAAGGTCAACCGGGTGGCGCCTGCCAACATGGGTGCCATCAATGTCAACCTGCAGGATGGTGGCCCTCTCAGGATAGAACTGCCGCCAGGCGAAGTCGCAACCGAGCAAGAGCAGCCTATCGCACGTCATCAGGGTCTCATAGCCGCTTTCGACTCCGAATACGCCGGTCATGCCCACCGCAAACGGATTGTCGTGTTCCAGAAAATCCTTGGCTCGCGAGGTGTACGCTACAGGCGCCTTCAACCGTTCGGCGAGCGCTACTACCTGATCGTGCGCCTGCTCGCACCCGGATCCGCCGTAGATCGCCACCCGGCCAGAACCTTCGAGCGCTGTCGCCAGCTGGTCCAATTCTGCGTCGCTCGGCCGCACGACCGGGCGAGTCCGGTGCACTCTAAACCCGGGCTGAGGACCTACCTTCGCGCTCGCGACATCGGCCGAAAGGATCAGAACGGCTACGCCGCGTCTCGAGAGGGCGGCCTGCGCCGCCATGGCCGCCATCCGCTGGGCGGAATCCGGTGTGCGAACTTCATCGCAAAACACGCTCGAAGCGGCGTACACCGACTTGAAGTCCACTTCCTGCGGAAAATCGAAGCCGAGTTCACCGCGGACGATCTGGCTGGCGATCAATACGACGGGACATCGGCTGCGGTGCGCGTCATACAACCCGTTGATGAAATGGAGCCCGCCTGGCCCACACGAACCGGCGCAGAGCGTGAGTTCGCCCGTCAGCAGTGAATCCGCGCCCGCGGCGAACCCGCCCACCTCTTCATGGCGAACGAGCACGAAGCGAATGTCGCTGCGTCGAATTGCATCGCCGACATGGTTCAGGGTGTCGCCCGGAAGCCCGTAGCAACGCTTCACGCCCGCCTTCTCAAATACGGAAATAATCACCTCCGCAACCGTATCGCTCATAGGATGCCCCTCCGATTCAGTAATCAGCCGCCGAAGCCGCCGTCCTTCGTGGTCAACAAGACCCGGTCGCCCAATGGGTCCCGCAGCATGGGCAGATCACCTTTTGCGACGCTCATCAGGAGCTGCTTGACCCCCGGCATGGCCTCGGAAACCGGAGCGTCTCCGCCGACAATGGCAAGTAGGAAGCCTTCCACTTCGCCAGGCGTAGGCGCGATATTCTCGAAGCGGCGCGGCACGCCGGGAGGAAACGAGATCGTGTCGTACGGCCCCAGATCAACGATTTCGTCGTGCGCCGGGCTCGATTCCCAGGTAAAGCGCCAAGTGCCCCCGAGCGGCATGAAGGTCTCGTTCGTGTTGTGGTTGTGCAGCACGGGTCCGTTGTGCGGCTTGGCCTTGAGGAAACCCACGCTGAAGCCTGCCTTCGGACTGATCAGCGCCGGCGTGTCGTCACCCACCGGATTTACCGACTCGGCGCCCTCAGGCGGCTCGAACCCGAAGACATTCGAGATGTACTTGTAGTGTCCGTCTATTTCACTGTCCGGCAAACCGTGACTCGACCCTTTGAGGTCCTGAAAGCGTGCGACGTAGCTCTTGAGCATTTCGTCTCTGGATACCCAGCGAATTGGAAGCATGGTTCGTTCTCCTCCGATGTGGTGGTCAATAGTCAGGGGCGTCCGCGATCAGGCGCTGTGTCAGCAGCTCAGCGAACCGAGCCGGACGCTGTACCGCCGGCAGGTGTCCTCCGCCGTCGATTGAATGTTGCTCGGACTTGGCGAAGCGCTTGCGAACAGCGTCGCGCATCGCAGGCAAGAGCAGGGGATCATGATCGTCGTCGATAATCATGACCCGTTCGGACGCGATGGGTGCCTCGTCAACCGGCCGCGCGCCCATCATGAGAAGAACGCGCGACTTGTAGTTCTCCAGCGTTTGTGCGGGACCGACCAGCGCCTTCACGGCAGCTTTCAACCGGGCTTCTCCCTCACTGCGGTTCGGGATCGCAAACAACGCACGGAGGTTTTGCTGAACAAGCTCGGCAGCATCCATCGCTGCGAAGGCTGAGGAAGGCGGCAGCGTGATCGTGAAGGCCGCGACGTCAATGAAGCCATTGGCAATCACGAGCTGCGCGACATTGTCCGGATAAAGAAGCGCAAAGCTCTGCGCGAGATATCCACCAAGTGACGAGCCGAGAATGTTGGCACGGCGGATGCCCAACTTGCCGAGAAGGCCGGCCAATCCCGTTTGGATCTGCGCGACGTCCTGGATGTCCGGTGCGTTGATCGTGATGACCGGCATCAGCTCGCCGAGCGACAGAGCCGCTTCGAAAAAGATGTCACCGCCGCCTTGAATGCCGGGCAACATCACGATCGGCACCTGGCCTGCAGCTCGACCTGGCGTTCGGCGAAAGACCCAGGTCCGCCGTTCGATCTCCACCGACCGGAGCGGATAGCGGGATTGAAACGTTGCCAGCTTCTGACGGACGTCTCGCTCGATCCCGGCGGCGTCGATGTGCGGTATTTCTGCGTCGTTCACTCAATCACCCTCCAGGTCTCCGGAGCACGCTCTACGCTAGATGAGTGCAATATCGGGAATTTCGGAGATGGCGAATTGGACGGTTTTGCGGCTACTTTTCCAGGCCTGCTTCTCCGGCAGGCGGGCGCGGATCTCAGACAAAGTTGAATTATTTAAATTAGTATCGCAAACTTCACCACTGTGCGCCGTCATCCAAGTACGCGCCCGCACCTGCGGTAGCGGCAACGCCCGTGCCTGCCACGGGCAGATCTACGTCATGAATGTGCTCGTCAGGCACGGCTCGGAGGTGAGAGAAATTGATGGACGCGCGCACAACCGTGCAGGGATGTCAGAGGGATATTGCGTCATCGATCGCAGCGCTTCAAGGGCGGTTCGGTAAGCAACTTTCGGTGGCTCTCGCCCTGCGAGAACAGCACGGGGCCGGGTTTTCCTATCATAAGCCGCGCTCGCCGGATGCCGTGCTGTTCGCCGCTTCGTCGGAGGAGGTGCAGGAAGCGGTTAAAATCTGTGCGCGCCATGACACCCCGATCATTCCGTACGGCACGGGAACATCGATGGAAGGGCATCTCGCGGCGCTGCATGGTGGCGTCTGCATCGATTTGTCGCGTATGACCAAGATCGTAGCGATTCACGCCGACGATATGGATGCAGTGGTCGAGCCTGGCGTGACGCGCGAGGCGCTCAACTCGTTCATACGGGATACGGGTCTGTTTTTTTCGGTCGATCCAGGGGCCAATGCGTCGATCGGGGGCATGGCAGCTACGCGCGCCAGCGGAACCAATGCTGTCCGCTACGGCACCATGCGCGAAATCGTCATGGCCATGAAAGTTGTCACGGCGAGCGGCGAGCTCATGGCGATCGGCAACCGTGCCAAGAAGTCCTCTATGGGGTATGACTTGACGCGGCTGTTCGTGGGGTCCGAGGGGACGCTGGGAGTGATCACGGAGATTACCGTGAAACTGTATCCGCAGCCGGAATGCACGGCCTCCGCAGTGTGTGCATTCAAAACCATGAAGGGTGCCGTCGACACGGTCATTCAGACGATCCAATTAGGCATCCCGCCCGCACGCATCGAACTGTTGGACGAATTTTCCATCAGCGCCGTCAATAAACACTCGAAGATGGACCTCAACGTCGCACCGACGTTGTTCATCGAATTTCATGGCTCCGAATCCGCGGTCAGCGAGCACACCCGCAGCGTCCAGGAAATCGCTTCGGAAAATGATGGCAGTGAATTTACCTGGTCGCTGTTGCCGGAAGAGCGCGCGCGATTGTGGAAAGCCCGCCACGACTCCGGCTGGGCGGCTCGCGAGATGAGGCCGGGTTGCATGAATTGGAGCACGGATGCGTGCGTGCCTATTTCGAAACTGGCGGAGAATATTCTCGCGGCGCGTGCCGATCTGGATTCGGCCGTAATTCCCGGCCGTATCATCGGCCATGTCGGGGACGGCAACTTCCATGTCACGTATCTGGTGATGCCGGATTCGGCTCATGAGCTAGCCGAGGCCGAGCGTCTTGCGAATCGCGTCGTTGAGCGCGCCATTGCGTGCGAAGGAACCGCCAGCGGCGAGCACGGTGTAGGATACGGCAAGATTCCTCACATGCGCCGCGAGCATGGCGCCGGCGTCGAACTCATGCGCGCAATCAAGCAGGCGCTGGATCCGCGAAATATTATGAATCCGGGGAAAATGTTGCCGGATTGAGTCATGGCAATGCACGACAGAATTCGCGACGTGTTGACGCGCGCGGGCGATGCGAACGGCATCGAGTTCGATGGCCGCTGGCATCAGATGCGCGAATTCGCATCGTTGCTCGCTGACCTCGATCAGCGGCTGAACGCAATGGGCCTCGGTGCGCACGCTCGAATCGGCTTGGTTGCGCGCAATCGACCCGCACATGTGGGTGCCTTCGCCGCGCTCATGGCGACGCAGCGATATGTCGTCATGCTGTATTCCGCTCAGTCTCCTGAAGCGATTGCCGCAGATATCCGTCGCCTGCGACTGCCGCTGGTGATCGCCGATAGCGACGATTGGACGCCGCAGACCTTGGAAGCGGCGCGGGATACGGGCAGTGCGGCGATCGCACTGAGTCAGCACCAAGGTACGTTGGTTGCCCAGCCCAATTTGCACGTCATTGGCGAGGACTTGCGCAAGACGGGCGATCCCGCGGTCGCCATGGAGTTATTGAGCAGCGGCACGACGGGTCCACCCAAGCGCGTCCCATTGACGGTGGCAAACTTCGAGCAATCCGCAAGAGATTCCGCGGCAACTTATGCGTCTGGACGATCGGACGATACCGCGGGACCCAATGTCGTATTCCATCCGCTGGGCAACGTAGCCGGTGTGACGTTTGTGATTCCGTTTCTTTTCCATGGGCGGCCCATCGCACTGCTGGAGCGATTTCGTCTGGACAGTTGGCTGGACGCGGTGCGTCGGCACCGGCCGGCACGGACCTCGTTGCCGCCCGCGGTTCTGCGCACGCTGCTCGATGCGCATGTGCCGAAAGAAGACCTGGCGAGTTTCGCCTCTATCGGAGTGGGTGCCGCGCGGCTCGATCCTGAATTGCAGGATCAATTCGAACTGCGCTATGGAATTCCGCTCCTGGCTGCGTATGGCGCAACCGAGTTTTGCGGGGTCGTGGCGAATTGGACCCCGGACCTTTACAGGGAATTCGGCAAGTTGAAGCGCGGCAGCGTGGGACGGGCACGCCCCGGAGTTCGCCTGCGCGTCATCTACAGTGCCGCGGAACGGGAAGTTGCGCCTGGCGCTATTGGCTTGCTCGAAGCACAGGTTTCGCGTGTTGGCGAGGAGTGGATTCGCACGAGTGATTTGGCGGCAATCGATGCCGATGGGTTCTTGTACTTGCACGGGCGCGCCGACGGGGCCATCAATCGCGGTGGTTTCAAAATCCTGCCCGACGACGTAGCGAGGGTGCTGCGGCAGCACGAGAAGGTTGCGGACGCTGCGGTCATCGGATTACCGGACTTGCGACTCGGGGCCATCCCCGTGGCCGCTGTTGAACCTCGAGATAGCGCTGTGCTCCCGACCGTTCAAGAGCTGGAGGCTTATGCTCGGCGTTCGCTTGTGGCGTATCAAGTCCCCGTGCGATTCTTGATTTTGGCAGCGTTGCCGCGCAATGCTTCGATGAAAGTGAGCCTGCCGGATTTGTATGCGTTATTTGAACAGAGTGACGATTCATGAGCGACCCACCGCCATCCTATAAGCCACTAGCCCTAAAGAGCGCCTTTTCCAATCATCTCGGCGACTTTTACGAGCGTACGTCACCAACAGGCCGAAGCGTCGCCATTCGAGTGCGGGCAGAACACTGTAACTCGCAGGGCGTTGCGCACGGCGGGTTTCTGTTGGCGCTGGCCGATTTGGCCCTCAGCTACGGAACATACGAGCCGGGCGACGCACCACCACGCATCACGTTGAGCCTATCGACTGATTTTGCCGGAGTCGCACGCGAGGGGGAGTGGGTCGAGGCGCATGTCGACGTGCAAAAGGCGGGCCGCAGCGTGATTTTCGCAAATTGCTTCATTTGCGTCGGCGATAAGCGCATCGTCAGGGCGTCCGGGGTTTTCATGCCGGAACGCTCGGAGCGTTGATCGGGGTCTGGTGGTCGGGATACCGACGCATCGCGGCTGCAATAAAATATTTGCAAACAGGTACTTAGAACTAAAATTCGGTGGCGGCCAGCAATTCGGCCGGGGCCGCGAATGGGGGCCGAGCCCACCGTCCCTCTATTCGTCCGCGTTCAATTCGAGTGATTCTTCCAGCCGCGCGAGGGCTTCGACGAAGTTCTGCCGCTGCGTATACCCCAAACAAGAGAGCAGTTCGCGCTCGCGCTCGAGCGCCAGCGGTACGAGCGCCGAGTACACCCGTTTGCCCGCTTTGGTCAGGTGTAGCCGCATTTCGCGCCCGTCCGCGGAACTCGCAGCACGCTCGATCAGCTTGCGTTGTTCGAGTGAAGCGACCGCCCGGCTGACGCGGGTCTTGTGCATACGGGTGCTGGCTGCAATATGTTGCGCGGTGCAGTCGTGACTTTGCCCCACGGTTACCAGCACGCGCCATTCGGGGATCTCGAGACCGAAGCGGTGCCGATAGATTTCGGACAGATTCCGGCTCACGGCGTCCGCCAGCCGATTCAGGCGAAACGGCACGAATTCCGCCAGCAAGAGCGTAACCGGTGAGCTTATTGGGTCGTTCGTGGGATCGCTGGACAAAGATGCATCCTCCATTGACAGTTGCGAGCGCAACTAATTACTATGATGCTCTGACAGCTGCATCAAGGCAACCCGACATGACAACAGCCGAACCGCAATCAACTGCAACGCGGCCTGCGACGCCGCCTCCCGCATGGGAGAATCCTTTGGGCACCGACGGCTTCGAGTTCGTCGAGTACACCGCTCCCAATGCCGCGGAGCTGGGCCTGCTGTTTGAAACCATGGGCTTCAGCCGCGTCGCGCGCCACCGGTCGAAAGACGTCTCTCTGTATCGGCAGGGCAACATCAATTTCATCGTCAATGCCGAACCGAATAGCCTGGCGCAGCAATTCGCGCGCGCGCACGGACCCAGCGCCTGCGCCATGGCGTTTCGCGTCGAAGACGCCGGCCGCGCGTTGCGCGATGCGGTAGCGGCCGGCGCGCGCGAAGTGAAAGGCACTATCGGCCCGATGGAACTCAACATACCGGCGATCGAGGGTATCGGGGGCAGTCTCATTTATTTGGTTGAACACCATACGGGTCCCTCCATCTACGATATCGATTTCAAGATGGAGCCCGGCGTCGACCCGTTCCCTGCCGGCGTCGGTCTCGCGGAGATCGATCACCTCACCCACAATGTGGGTAAGGGACGCATGGATTACTTCTATGATTTCTACCATCGCGTTTTCAATTTTCGCGAACATCAATATTTCGATATCACGGGGGAATACACCGGATTGACGAGCCGCGCGCTGTCCGCGCCGTGCGGCAAGATCCGCATTCCGATCAACGAGTCGAAGTACGCGGAGGGCAGCGATCAAGTCGACCAAATTCAGGAGTTCATTCAGCAGTATCGCGGCGAGGGCATACAGCATGTGGCGCTGCGCACCGACGATATCTTGAGTACCTGGGATCAGCTGCAGGCCAAGGGACTCAAGTTCATGACGCCGCCGCCGGACACCTATTACGAGATGCTGGAAGAGCGCGTTCCCGGGCATGGCCAGAAAATCGAGGAGTTGCAGAGGCGCGGTATCTTGTTGGACGGCGCCAACGGCCGGTTTTTGCTGCAAATCTTTACCCAGACTCTGATCGGACCGATCTTTTTCGAGATCATTGATCGCCGCGGCGATGACGGCTTCGGTCAGGGAAATTTCCAGGCGCTGTTCGTGAGCATGGAGCGCGATCAGATTCGTCGCGGCGTCTTGAAAACACCGCCGGCGGGTTGAGCGCCGGCATGGCCCTTCGTTATCAAACTGGTTTTTGCAACGAGTTTGCGACCGAGGCGCTGCCCGGCGCGTTGCCCGAGGTCCGCAATTCGCCGCAACGCGGTCCTTTTGGGCTGTACGCCGAGCAATTCTCGGGCACGGCGTTCACCGTTCCTCGCCATGCGAGCCGCCGATCGTGGCTGTACCGCATGCGTCCGGCGGCCGTTCACCAGCCTTTCCGGCGGATCGAACACGGCGGTGTGGTGGCAGCCTTCGACACGCAATTGGCCACTCCCAATCAGCTGCGTTGGAACCCCTTGCCGATTCCGAGCGATCCCCTCGATTTCGTTCAGGGTCTGGTGACGATCGGCGGCAATGGTTCGCCCGCGGCACAAAGGGGCTGTGCCATTCATTGGTACGTCGCCAACCGGTCGATGCAGGACCGCTTCTTCTGCGACGCCGACGGCGAATTGCTCATCGTGCCGCAGCTTGGCCGATTGCGCTTGGCAACGGAGCTGGGGGTTCTGGAACTCGAGCCGCTCGAGATTGCCGTCCTTCCGCGCGGCCTGCGCTTCCGAGTCGAACTACTGGGGCGAGAGGCGCGCGGCTATGTGTGCGAGAACTTCGGCGCGCCCCTGCGCTTGCCCGACCTCGGACCCATCGGCTCCAATGGACTCGCGCGTTCGCGCGATTTCCACACGCCGGTGGCAGCTTACGAAGACCGCAGCGGTGACTTTGAGCTCATCACGAAATTCATGGGATCTACTTGGTCGGCGCGTATCGATCACTCGCCTCTCGACGTGGTCGCGTGGCACGGCACCAATGCTCCCTACAAGTACGATTTGCGGCGTTTCAATACGATTGGCTCGATCAGCTATGATCACCCCGATCCGTCGATCTTTCTGGTGTTGCAATCGCCGAGCGACACGCCGGGCGTCGATGACATCGACTTCGTGATCTTCCCGCCCCGTTGGCTGGCCATGACCGATACGTTCCGGCCGCCATGGTTTCATCGCAATATCGCCAGCGAATTTATGGGCCTGATTGAGGGAGTTTACGACGCAAAGGAGGTTGGTTTCTTGCCCGGCGGCGCGTCGCTGCACAATTGCATGAGCGGCCACGGTCCGGATGCCGCAACCTTCGAGAGGGCCAGCCGCGCCGACACGAGCCAGCCGGAATATCTCAGCGGCACCATGGCCTTCATGTTCGAGACACGCTCTGTGATATGTCCGACTCCGGCCGCTTTGGCGTTGCCCCAGCTGCAGGGCGACTACGCGCAATGCTGGAGCACGTTGCCCAAGAACTTTTCGCCAGAGCGAGAACAGACGGCGTAATCGCCCGTCGACGGCACCTCGTCAAACTTGCAGGTGACCCAGGGGAATTCTCGTGGACCGCTTGATCGTCGCCAACACCACACTCGATTGCATGTCACGAACATTGGGCACGCGGATGAGTTTCTTGAGAACGACGTTGCTCAGCGCGTCCAGGTCCTTGCCATAGACCTCCAGAATGAAGTCATAGGTTCCGGTCATGGCAAAACATTTTGTGACCTCATCCATGAGCTCTATCTCCCGTTCGAACCTTGCCACCGTTTCGTCGGTGTGTTCGGCTAACTTGACCTGAACTATCGCGAGCACTCCCAATCCGACGCGAACCGGATTGAGAATCGCCGCGTAGCCCTCGATGGCACCGCTCGATTCCAGCGCTTTGATGCGCCGTGCACACGGAGTGGGCGACAACCCGATGGACTCGGCGAGATCCACCACCGACAATCGGCCGTTGCGCTGTAACGCAGAAAGTATCTTCGCGTCGAAGCGATCAAACTCCATATACTAGCTCCCCGTAAAGTGAAAATTAGCTAATATCACTAACAATGATGCCCATCTGTAGCGGTTTTAGCGATTCTTGTCCATAGGTCTGGACTAGGCTTACCTCGACGTCCACTGCAAAAGGGATCGAGATGGCGGCGCGCCTTGAGCAAATACGACATGTGACCAGGCTTGGTGCCCTTGATTGGCGCGCCGTATTGCGTCAAGTCGCAATATCTCGTGCACTCGATGAACTCGAGGAGTCCACGCTGCTACCGGAACGCCGGGTCCTCTATCAGTTCTCCGCCCGCGGGCACGACCTCACCCAGGTATTGTTGAGTACCCAGCTCACCGGATCCCATGATGGAGTAGGCGGGTACTATCGATCTCGGCCGCTATGCCTAGGCTTAGGACTGCCGCTCGAGGAAGCGCTGGCCTCCACCATGATGCGCGAGGGCGGCATGAGTGAGGGACGGGACATCGGCGTGGTGTTTAATCTGCCGCGCAAGTCGGGTGCCTGCATGTTGCCGGTGTGCGGCGGAGTGGGGGCTCAATACACGCCCGCGGTGGGTTGGGCCCAGGCCTTGCGCTATCGCTCGCAGGTGCTCGGCGACAAAGAGTACGAGAACAGCATCGCCGTGGCGCATGGCGGCGATGCCTCCACGGCAACCAATGGATTCTGGGCCGCCCTCAATATTGTGACCACTGAACGGCTACCGTTTCTATTTTTCATCGAGGACAATGGCTACGGGATTTCGGTTTCATCGCAGCAGCAGACGCCCGGCGGCAATATTGCCCGAAATCTCGAGGGCTTCCGAGGTCTTCGGGTACTCGATGGCGACGGTTCCGACCCGCTGGCCGCCGCTGCGCTGATCGAAAACGCGGTGACCGGCGTGCGCTCGGGCGAGGGTCCGGCCTTGATAAGACTCGTCGTGCCGCGCCTCTCGGGGCATTCAGGTCAGGATACTCAAACTTACAAGACCGCGGGTGAGATAGCTGCCGAGAGAGCGCGCGATCCCCTTGAAAAGCTGCGGGCGCAGCTCGTGCCGCACGAGATCTCGTCCGCCGACTGGGACCTTGAAATCTCTCAGGGGCACGCGGCGGTGGCGCAAGCGCTGGCCAATGTCGAGCAACGCAACCCTCCCGACGCTGCGCGCGTTCGGCGCTACGCGTTTTCCGAAATCGCAGCGGATGGCTCGATCGAGTTGCAGACACAGGGCGGAATACGCCGGGAGGGCGTACTGCCGCCGCCGGGTACGGAACTCGCGAGTCCCCAAGGTCCACGAATCAATTTGGTCACCGCGGTGCGCCGCACGCTCGAACACGAGCTGCTCGTGAATCCTCGAATGCTCATTTTTGGCGAGGACGTGGGCCGCAAAGGCGGCGTGCACGCCGCGACCCTTGGATTACAAGAGAAGTTTGGGACCGGTAGAGTGTTCGACACCAGCCTTTCCGAAGAAGGCATCATCGGTCGCGCAGTCGGCATGGCAGCGGCCGGACTGATGCCTGTGCCGGAAATTCAATTTCGGAAGTATGCAGACCCGGCCGCTGAACAACTGAATGACTGTGGGAGTATGCGCTGGCGCACCGCGAACCGATTCGCAGCGCCGATGGTGGTGCGCATCCCCGGCGGCTTTTTCAAATGCGGCGACCCCTGGCACAGTCAATCCAATGAAGTGCAATGGGTGCATGGGATCGGTTGGCATGTGGCCATGCCCTCCAATGCCCAAGATGCGGTCGGACTGCTGCGAAGCGCATTGCGCGGCAATGATCCGACGATTTTCTTCGAACATCGCTCGCTGCTCGATGGCAGTTGGGCACGGCGCCCCTATCCAGGCGATGAATTCGTCGTGCCCTATGGCAAAGCGAGTATTTTACGTGAGGGGACGACGCTCACGGTGATCAGCTGGGGCGCCATGGTCGAGCGCTGCGAGCAAGCGCTCGACGCCAGCGGTCGGTCCGCTGACCTACTCGACTTGCGCACGTTGTCGCCCTGGGATCGCGAGGCCACGCTCGCGTCGGTGCGTAAGACTCGACGCTGTCTGATCGTCCATGAAGATACGATCACCGCCGGCTTCGGGGCCGAGATTGCGGCGGTTCTCGCCAAGGAAGCATTCTTTGATCTCGACGCACCGATCGAGCGGCTCGCCATGCCGGATGTGCCAAGTCCGCATAGCCCGGTGCTTCTCGAGGCCGTGCTGCCCAGCGTTGAGACGATTTCGCGGGCAATCGACAACTTGGCAACCATCTGATCATGACCGGCGTTGCAGATGTGCTGGTGCCGCCCAACAGTGAAGGAACTCGCGCCACCATTTTGCGGTGGTGCAAGGAAGTAGGCGATACCGTCGCCAAAGATGAACCGTTGGTGGAGCTCGAGACCGACAAAGTCACCGTGGAAATCGCCGCTCCCGTCAGTGGCACCTTGATCGAGGTCCTGAAACAGGTCAATGCGGAAGTGATTCCGGACGAGGTGCTCGCCCGCCTCCGCCTCGCGAGCGAACTCATCGCGCCGAAGGAAGGCCGCGTGGACGCGGCAGCACCGGCCTCTCCACCTCCACCGGCAGCTTCGAATGTAAACGACGCCCGCAAGCCTTTGAGTCCCTCGGTGCGACGACTGCTCAGCGAGCATAAGATCGCGGCAGCCGACATCGACGGCACGGGGCGCGACGGACGCATCACGGCGCAAGATGTTACCCGTCACCTGGACGCTCAGGCACGCACTGCGGCGGCCGCCAGCTCGGCCGTTTCTGCATCGATAAATAACGGGTCGCAACCCGCAAAGGCGCGGCCAGTGGCGCCGCGGTCCGAACAGGCCCCTCGACACGGCGACTCGCGCGTCCCGCACACCGCCATCCGCCGACGCGTGGCCGAACACATGGCCCGCAGCCTCACCGAAGCGCCGCATGTCACGACGCTGTTCGAAGCGGATCTCACGCGGGTGCTTGTGCATCGCGCTCGCCACGCTGCCTCCTACGAATCACGCGGCGCGCGACTCACGCTGACGGCGTACTTCATCGATGCCTGCGTCCGCGCGTTGCGAGCGCATCCGGAAGTCAACGCCACCTTTCACCCGGATGCGCTCGAGTTGCACGCGGACGTGAACATCGGCGTGGGCACGGCGCTGGGCGATAAAGGCCTGATCGTTCCGGTGATCCATCGCGCTCAGGGACTGAATCTATTCGGGATAGCGCAGCGCCTCAGCCATGTGGTGGAAGCCGCGCGCGCCGGTAAGCTCACGCCGCAAGACGTCCGCGACGGCACGTTCACGATTTCCAACCACGGCGTCGGCGGCAGTCTTCTCGCCGCGCCCATCGTGATCAATCAGCCGCAAGTCGCGATTCTCGGCGTGGGTAAAGTCCAACGCCGCGTATGCGTGGTGCAGATGGGCGATGGCGAAGCCATTAGCGTACGCTCGATGTGCTATCTCACGCTCACCATCGACCACCGGGCACTCGACGCCTTCCAAGCCAATGCCTTTTTGAATTTGGTCGTAACGACGCTCGAACACTGGCCTGAAGAAGAATCATGAGGCCCCTGGGTGCCTACGTTTTCGATTGGCCTAAACAGCCCTGATACCCCCAAAACGCTGCAGGACCGACGGATGAGCCGCGGGCAACGGCCCGTTGAGCTGTGCTGCGACGCGTGACAGGTGCGCTTCGGAGGCCGCGAACATGCGCGCATACATATCCCGGCACAGAGCGGCGGCCTGCGCCCCCGGCCAATTGGCCGGCAACAGCCGCGGCGGCAACAGGGGATCGCGCAGATGGAGCCGGCGGTACTCATGGATGAGCAGCGATCGAATGATGAAGCACGCCTGAGGGTCAAGCGCGCGATCGACGCGAAGGGCGGCTTGCGCCCGCTCGAAGCGTTTGACAAAGCGTTGATAGCGATTCCCCAAGTCCGCAAGGTCCCATCCCAGGCTCAACAGCCTTTGCGGGGCTTCATCATCGGTGACACTGGCATCAAAGATGATGACCTTGGCGAGCAGGGCCGGACTCTGTTGCAACGCCAGCGAACGTCGATCGATCTCGGGGTGAGCAAAGACGCCGATCGCGAGCTCACCGAATCCCCGCCAGATCAGTTCCTCTCGCAGTTCCTTTCTGTCGGCGCCGCGCATGGGCGGCAGGACGATTACGGTCCAGCGGCCCGACCACGCGGTGTCGGGCTCGCTGTAGATCCGCTTCGTCGCTTCGGCGAACCGCTCGCGGCCGCCGTCCGCGAGACGATATTCGCTCAGTTTGCCGGCGCGACGCGCCTCGAGCCAGCCTTCCTTCGCGAGACGCGCGGCTGCGGTCCGCACCAAGCGCTCATTGAGCCCAAACGGAGCCGCCAACGCAATCAAACTGCCCAGGGTGATGGCTCCGCCGCGCGGCATGATGGCATCGCCAAAGAGGGTGACGATTAGCGAGCCGCCGCGCAACGGGCGCTGCCGTCGAAAGCGGGTGACGAGCTCGGCGGCGGCGGTGGACGAATCAGTGGCCATTTTGCGCCATTGTAATATGACTTCAATCATGACACAGAAAATGTTGATTTATTCAATTTTCTGTATCAGACTAAGCAAACTGAAGTTCCGAGGGTAGAGATGTATACGCAAGCGCTCGATTCGCAAGCAACAGATTTGGCGGCATCGATCGACGAAGCTGCGCTCGAGCAGCGTTTCCTCGCGCGCGTCGACGCGGAGGAGAAGATCGAGCCCAAGGACTGGATGCCGGCGCGCTATCGCCAGACCCTCATCCGTCAGATCTCTCAGCACGCGCACTCTGAAATCGTCGGCATGCTGCCCGAGGGCAACTGGATCAGCCGCGCGCCGACGCTGCAGCGCAAGGCGATTCTGATCGCCAAGGTACAGGACGAGGGCGGTCACGGCGCCTATCTCTACAGCGCGGCCGAGACGCTGGGCGTCAGCCGCGATCAACTCATCGATCAGCTGCTATCCGGCAAGGCCAAGTATTCGAGCATCTTCAACTATCCCACCCCGACGTGGGCCGATATCGGCGCGATCGGCTGGTTGGTCGACGGTGCCGCCATCATGAATCAGATCCCGCTGTGCCGCTGCTCCTACGGACCCTATGCGCGCGCCATGGTGCGAGTCTGCCGCGAAGAGAGCTTCCATCAGCGGCAGGGCTTTGACCTCATGATGCATCTCGCGCAAGGCACGCCGGAACAAAAGCGCATGGCACAGGGCGCCCTCAATCGCTGGTGGTGGCCGGCGCTCATGATGTTCGGTCCGCCCGATGCGAACTCCACGCACAGCAGCGAGTCGCAGCGTTGGAAGATCAAGCGCTTCTCGAACGATGAGCTGCGCCAGAAATTCGTCGATTTCACGGTGCCGCAGGCCAAATTTCTGAACCTCACCCTTCCCGATCCCTTGCTGCGCTGGGACGAAGCCAAGCAGCAACATGAATTCGGACCGATCGACTGGACCGAGTTCGAACAGGTGCTGAAAGGCAATGGTCCCTGCAATGCGGAACGGCTAGCCGCGCGCAACGACGCCCACGCCGCCGGCGCCTGGGTACGCGACGCCGCAAGCGCCTATGCCGAGAAGCAGCACCAACGATCCGCCGGCCTCGCGGCCTGAGCAACGCAGGCAATCGGAGTTCTCCATGGAAAATAATCGCCAATGGCCCCTGTACGAAGTCTTCATCCGCGCGCGCGCCGGTCTCGATCATAAGCACGTCGGCAGTCTGCACGCCGTCGATGCGCGCATGGCCATCGAGCACGCGCGCGATCTGTACACGCGTCGTCAGGAAGGCGTCAGCATCTGGGTCGTCCCATCCAAAGACATTACGGCCTCCGATCCCACGGAAGCCGACTCCCTATTCGAGCCGGCGCGCGACAAGATCTATAGGCACCCCACGTTTTACGACATCCCTGACGAGGTCAAGACCTTATGAGCGCCGCCATGGACAGAGTCGAGGCGCAGGCCTTGTTCCGTTACGTCCTGCGACTCGGCGACTTGAGCTTGATACTGGGCCAGCGCCTGGGTGAATGGGTCGGCCACTCTCCCGCTCTCGAAGAGGATTTGGGTTTGGCCAATATCGCGCTCGACTTGATCGGCCAAGCGCGGTTGCTGCTGACCTACGCCGGTGAGGTCGAAGGCCGGGGCCGCGGCGAAGACGATATTGCCTTTCTGCGCGAGTACGGCGAGTACCTGAACCCCATCCTGGCGGAGCAACCCAACGGTGATTTCGGCCGGACCATCGTGCGTCAGGTACTGATCGATGCCTTCCAGCTGGAATTGTACGAACGCATGACGGCCTCCACCGACGAACGCTTGGCCGCGATTGCCGCCAAATCCGTGAAGGAAATTCGTTATCATTTGCGCTACAGCGGCGGCTGGCTGGTGCGCCTCGGCGACGGTACCGACGATAGCCATGCGCGCGTCCAATCGGCCCTCGAGGCGCTGTGGCCCTACACAGTGGAACTGTTCGCCGAGGACGAGTTGGATCGCACGATGGCCGACAGCGGGGTGGCGCCTCGCCTGTCCGACGTTCAGCTCGCTTGGGCGCAGCGTATCGACGAGATACTCGGCGAGGCGACGCTGCAACGGCCGCGTGACCGTCCGCATTCTTGGCATGGCAAGCGCGGCCAACACAGTGAGCATCTCGGCTACATGCTCGCCGAGATGCAGTACCTACAGCGCACCTATCCGGGAGCCCGCTGGTGAACGCGGTCAGTATCGACAATCACGATTCCGCGCTGGCGTGGCAGGCCCTCGCGGCCGTCGAAGATCCGGAAATACCGGCATTGAGCATCATCGACCTTGGCCTGATTCGCTACATCGAGCCGCGATCCGACGGAACTCTAGAAATAGGTCTTTCCCCCACCTACGTCGGATGCCCAGCCACCGAAATCATTCGACGCTCCGCGGAACAGGCACTGCGCGATGCGGGAGTCGGCGCGTTCGTCGTGACCCAGGTGTTGTCGCCCGCTTGGACCAGTGATTGGATCACCGCCGAAGGCCGGCGCAAGCTCGAGAGCTACGGCATCGTCCCACCCGAGCGTTCCGTCGCGAACATGCGGGATGTGTTGCGCGGCGACCGGCCGGTCGCCTGTCCGCGCTGTCAATCGGTCGACACCGAAACCCTGAGTCAGTTTGGTTCGACGCCCTGCAAGGCACTGCATCGCTGCCGCGCCTGCCTCGAACCCTTCGAATACTTCAAATGCATTTGACCCGATGCATCTGAGAATCGCCCGTGCTTAATTTTCATCCCCTCAAGGTCACCTCCGTCGAGCGCATCGCCGAGGACGCCGCCTGCGTGACGGTGGAAATTCCCGCCGCGCTGCGCGGGGCGTTTACCTTCCACGCGGGGCAGTACGTCACCGTGCGGCGGAACATCGAGGAGCGCGAGGAGCGCCGAACCTATTCCATCGTCACGGCCCCGGGGAGCGGCGCGCTCAAGTTAGGTATCCGCCTCCAATTGGGCGGCCGGATGTCCAATGAGCTCGCCACAAAACTCCGTGCCGGCGACCTGCTCGACGTCGGTACGCCGATGGGTCGATTCCGCACGCAAATCAGCCCGGAGCGCGAGCATTCCTATGTCGCCTTCGCGGCGGGCAGCGGTATCACGCCCATCCTGTCCCTCGCCACCGACATTCTCGCGCGAGAACCCCGCAGCCGCTTCACACTGATTTACGGCAACCGCAGCATGTCGCGCACCATGTTTCTCGAAGATACCCTGGCGCTCAAGAACCGCTACCTCGATCGTTTTTCGGTGCATTTCGTGATGAGCCGCGAACCGCAGCAGACCGAATGGCTCAATGGCCGTATCGATGGCGAGAAGATCCAGGAGCTTGCACGGCGCATCGCGGAAATTGCAACCGCGGACGAGTACTTGATCTGCGGTCCCGGCGACATGGTGGATGAGGTTCGCAATGCCATCAAGGCATTGAACGCTCAGGCGCCGATCAGAGTTGAACGCTTTGCCACGGCGGCTTCGCCCCCGATTCGAACGGCTCCCATCGAGACCCAGCGCGCGCCGGCGACGCAAGACGTGCTCGCCACCATTTCGATCGTCATGGACGGTCGGCGCCGTACCTTTCCGATGGCGCCCAGCGATCCTTCCGTTCTCGATGCGGCGGAGCGCGCGGGGCTTGAACTGCCGTTCTCCTGCCGGTCGGGCATCTGCGCGACCTGCCGTGCGAGAATCACCGAGGGCCAAGCGGCCATGACGCACAACATCGCCTTGGAGCCCTGGGAAACCGACTTAGGCTTCGTGCTGTGCTGCCAGGCGCGGCCCCTGGGCGCCACACTCGAACTCAGCTACGACCAAAAATGAGCGACGAAGAACCCGCCGCACAGGAGGCCCCCATGTCGTATGAAACCATTCTGTTCACTGTCGAAGGCGGGATCGCGCGCCTGACGCTCAATCGTCCCGACAAGCTCAACAGTTTCAACACGCAAATGCACGGCGAGGTACAGCACGCATTGGCGCGAATGCCCTCCAGTGACGCGCGGGTGCTGGTGCTCAGCGGCGCCGGTCGCGGCTTCTGCGCCGGCCAGGACCTCGGCGATCGTGCGGTGGCGCCCGGCTCGCAAGGCGTCGATCTGGGCGACTCGATCGAAAAATACTACAAGCCCTTGGTGCTCGCCTTGCACAATCTGCCCATGCCTGTGATCGCCGCGGTCAACGGCGTCGCGGCCGGAGCGGGCGCCAACATCGCGCTCGCCTGTGATCTCGTCATCGCCGCGCGCTCCGCGAGCTTCGTCCAAGCCTTTTGCAAGCTCGGGCTGATTCCCGATTCGGGCGGCACGTGGACCTTGCCGCGCCTGGTCGGCGATGCGCGCGCGCTGGGTCTGACGCTACTCGGCAATAAGTTGCCGGCGGAACAAGCCGCCGCTTGGGGGATGATCTGGCAATGCGTCGACGACGCTGAGCTCACCGCCGCTGTTGACGCGCTGGCGCAGCAATTGGCCGTCGCACCGACGCGCGGCCTCGCCGCAACCAAGGCGGCGATTCGCGGCGGCTGGCAACGCTCGCTCAGCGAGCAGCTCGACATCGAGCGCGATGCCCAGCGTGAACTTGGCCGCTCGATCGACTATGCCGAAGGCGTTGCCGCGTTCGGCGAGAAGCGCGCGCCTCGCTTTAGAGGCCGCTGAGCGTGTCCCCCCCGATGCGCGACGCGTTCATTTGTGATGCGATTCGAACACCCATTGGCCGCTATGGCGGTGCGCTCTCCAGCGTGCGCCCCGACGATCTCGGCGCCCTGGTGCTGCGCGAGTTGCTGAAGCGCAATCCCAAGCTCGATCCCGTGGCGATCGGCGATGTGATTTTGGGCTGCGCGAATCAGGCCGGCGAAGATAATCGCAATGTCGCCCGCATGAGCGCCTTGCTCGCCGGTCTGCCCATCGACGTTCCCGGCGTCACGCTGAATCGCCTGTGCGGTTCCGGCATGGACGCCGTCGCCGCTGCGTCACGCATGATTCTCGCCGGAGAAGCCGACGTGGTGTTGGCCGGCGGCACCGAAAGCATGAGCCGCGCGCCCTACGTCATGTCAAAGAGCGCAACGGCCTTTGCGCGCGACGCCCAGATGTTCGACACCACCATCGGCTGGCGCTTCGTCAATCCCCTGCTGAAAAAAACCTACGGCATCGATTCCATGCCCGAGACCGCCGAGAACGTCGCCACGGACTTCAAGGTGTCGCGCGAGGACCAGGACCGGTTTGCGCTTCGCAGCCAGCAACGTGCACTGGCCGCGCAAGCGGCGGGGTTCTTCGCCGGCGAAATCGTTGGCGTGCCGGTAGCCAAGCGCGGAGAGACGTCGGTTGTAGCCGTCGATGAACACCCTCGCGAGACCAGCGTGGAAGCGCTCGCTAAATTACCCACCCCGTTTCGCGCCGGCGGCAGCGTCACCGCCGGCAATTCATCCGGCGTCAACGATGGCGCCTGCGCGCTGTTGCTGGCGGGCGCTGATGCGGTCCAGCATCAGGGTCTCACTCCGCGAGCCCGCGTCGTCGGCACGGCCGTGGCGGGCGTGGCGCCCCGGGTTATGGGCATGGGGCCGGTTGCCGCCACGCTCAAGCTGCTCGAACGGCTCCGCCTCAAACTCACCGACTTCGATGTGATCGAGCTCAATGAGGCCTTCGCGTCTCAATCGCTCGCCGTGCTGCGCACTCTCGGCTTGCCGGACGACGCGGCGCAGGTCAACGCTCAGGGCGGAGCGATTGCACTCGGCCACCCGCTCGGCGCCAGCGGCGCACGGCTCGTGACCACGGCACTGCATCAACTGGAGCGCGGCGGCGGCCGGCGCGCCCTGTGTACCATGTGCATCGGCGTCGGCCAGGGGATCGCCATGGTCATCGACCGTACGGTATGAGCGGGGCGGCGCCTGCGATGCCTTCATGCGTGCAAACGGAACGCCACGGCGAGATCATCGTACTTGCCATCGATCATCCGCCGGTCAATGCACTGGCGCATCCCGTTCGTAGCGCGCTTCTCGACGCGGTCCTGGCAGTTGAAGCGAATACCGGTATCCGCGCCATGGTGATTCAAGGCATTGGTCCGCATTTCGTGGCGGGTGCGGAAATCCGGGAATTCGATGCAGAGCCGCGCGCGCCGATCTTGAACGACCTGCTGCTGCGCATTGAGGCTTGTTCCAAGCCCGTGATCGCCGCCATTCACGGCAACGCGCTCGGCGGCGGGTTCGAACTAGCGCTCGCCTGCCACTATCGTTTCGCCGCGGACGACGCATCATTGGGTATGCCTGAGATCAAACTCGGTCTCCTGCCGGGCGCCGGCGGCACTCAGCGCTTGCCCAGACTCATCGGCGCCGCAAATGCCCTGTCGCTGATGTTGAGCGGCGAATCCATTCCCTGTGCTCGAGCCTTGACACTGGGGATCATCGACCGCGTCGGTCCGCGTTCGAACTTCATCGCCGCCGCCGTTGCGTACGCGGACGAGATCGTGCGCTCGGGTCAGGGTGCGCGCCCTCTACGCGATCGGCCGGTCCCGCCCGGCGTCCTCGACGACGCCTTTCTCGGGGAACAGCGCCGGCTCGCCGCGCGCAAATTTCCCGGCGTCGAGTCCCGGGAACCGATCATTGAATGCGTTCAAGCCGCCATCACGCAGGACTTTGACGCGGGCCTCGCCCTGTCGCGGCGGCGCTTCGAGGAGTGCCGACGCTCGAGCTCCTCGCGAGCACTGCGGCATATGTTTTTCGCCGAACGCGGTACGCGGGGCGGCGCTGCGCCCCGCGCCATTCGGCGCGTCGGCGTCCTCGGCGCCGGCACCATGGGGAGCGGCATCGCCATCAGCCTTGCAACGGCGGGCTACAGCGTCTCGCTCATCGATACCCAGACCGCCGCGATAACGGCGGGCTTGACCCGTGTGCGCGACACCATCAACGCCGCGGTGGACAAAGGCCGTCTCGCGCCGGCCGAGGCCGCTGCCGCCATCGGTCGAGTGCAGGGCGGCGATGCGGTCGCCTCGCTCAACGACGCGGATCTGGTCATCGAAGCCGTGTTCGAAGGCATGGCGGTCAAGCAGGATGTGTTCGCGTCCTTAGGACGCCTGTGTCGACCTGGTACCGTGCTGGCGTCCAATACCTCGACCCTCGACATCGACGCCATCGCCGCGGCCTCCGGCCGCCCCGAAGAGGTCGTCGGCATGCATTTCTTCAGTCCAGCAAACATCATGCGGCTGGTCGAAATCGTGCGCGGCCGCGCCACCTTGCCCGACGTCATCGCCACCGCCGCGGCCGTGAGTCGACGTATGGGCAAGTTAGGTATCGTCGTCGGCAATTGTTTCGGCTTTGTCGGTAATCGAATGCTCTATGCCTACGGCCGCGAAAATCAATTGCTCCTGCTCGAAGGCGCCACGCCCGCGCAGATTGACTCGGCGATGGAAGGCTTCGGCATGGCCATGGGTCCCAATGCGGTCGGCGACCTCGCCGGTCTCGATATCGGCTACCGCGTACGCCGTGAGCGCCAAGATTTGCCGGATGACCCCCGTTATTACCGCGTCGCCGATCTGTTGGTCGAGGCCGGTCGCCTGGGCCAAAAGGCCGGCCGCGGCGCATTTCTCTACGCGCAAGGATCGCGGCAGCCCGTGCCGGACCCGGAGGTCGACGCCCTGATAGCCGCGCAGTCGCAGCGGCTAGGCATCGCACGTCGCACTATCGAGGACAGCGAAATCCGCGATCGCTGCCTCATCGCGCTCATCAATGAAGGCGCGCGCATTTTGACGGAGGGCATCGCGGCCTCGCCCGGCGACATCGACGCCATCTGGTGCAACGGCTACGGCTTCCCGCGCTTCAGAGGCGGCCCGATGTGGTATGCCGACACTCTCGGTCCCGCGGCCGTCCTGTCCGCTATTCATCGCTTCGCCGCAGTACACGGCAATCGCTACTGGACGCCGGCGCCGTTGCTCAGCGACATCGCGGCCCGCGGCGACACTTTCGACGCGTGGCACAAGCAGCATTCATCACGGGGTAATCTATGATTTTGCAAAGCTATGTTTGCGGAGCGTGGCAGAGCGGTCGCGATCAAGGCATCGCCATGCGCGATGCCACCACCGGCGATGTCATCGCCGAAGCATCCTCGGCCGGACTCGACTTCGCCGCCGTTCTCAGCCATGCCCGCGAGGTCGGCGGCCCTAATTTACGCGCCTTGACCTTTCATGAACGCGCCACTCTCCTAAAAGGCCTGGCCAAGCGACTCAATGAACTCAAGGAGGAGTTCTACACGCTCTCCTATCGCACGGGCGCCACCAAAAACGACTCGATGATCGATATCGACGGCGGCATCGGCACGGTCTTCGTCTTCGCCAGCAAAGGATCCCGAGAGATGCCGAACGCGCGCGTCTATCTCGATGGCGACGTCGAAGGACTTTCCAAGGCCGGCACCTTCGTCGGCCAGCACCTGTACGTGTCGCGGGAAGGCGCAGCGGTGCATATCAATGCCTTCAATTTTCCGGTCTGGGGCATGCTCGAAAAACTGGCGCCGACGCTGTTGGCCGGCATGCCCGCGATCGTCAAGCCTGCCACCGCCACCGCCTATCTCACCGAGCTCGTCGTACGCCGCATCATCGAGTCCGGCATCTTGCCGGAAGGCGCACTGCAGCTGGTGTGCGGCAGCCTCGGAAATTTATTCGAGCACTTGAATTGTCAGGACATGGTGTCTTTCACCGGTTCCGCGCACACCGCGGCCCGCTTACGCGTGCATCCCAGCATCATTCGCCACGCCGTGCCCTTCATCGCGGAAACCGATTCGTTGAACTCCAGCATTCTGGCGCAGGATGCCGCACCGGGCACGCCGGAGTTCGATCTCTTCGTGAAAGAGGTCGCGCGCGAGATGACGGTCAAAGCAGGCCAGAAGTGTACCGCCATCCGCAAGGCACTGGTCCCCGCCGCCATGACGGGTGAGGTGGTCTCTGCATTGCAAACGGCGCTGCGAAAGATCGTCGTGGGCGACCCCCGTGCCGACGGCGTGCGCATGGGTCCCTTGGTGAGCCAGGAACAGCGAATCGACGTGCTGGCCCGCGTCGTGGAACTGCGTCGTGAGGCCGAGCTGGTCGCGGGCAACCCGGATCACTTCGAGGTGAAAGGCGCGGACGCTGCGCGCGGCGCCTTCGTACCGCCGCTCCTCTTGCTCTGCCGCGATCCGCAAGCGGCCCGCGCGATCCACGAAGTGGAGGCCTTCGGACCGGTGGCGACGGTGCTGCCCTACCGCGACACCGCGGATGCCATCTTGCTCGCGCGCCGAGGGGAGGGGAGTTTGGCCGCCTCGATATTCTGCGCGGACGAGGTTCTCGCCAGCCAACTCGTTCTCGGGCTGGCGACGTACCATGGCCGCATCCTGGTGGTGAATCAAGCCTGCGCCAAAGAGTCCACCGGCCACGGCTCGCCGCTCGCTCCCTTGATCCATGGCGGCCCGGGGCGGGCAGGGGGCGGCGAGGAGATGGGCGGAATTCGCGGCGTACTTCATTATATGCAACGCACCGCGGTGCAGGGCTCGCCCGACACCATCACCGCCATCGGCGGTCGCTGGGTGCGCGGCAGCCGGCTACGCGAACCGGGTAGACATCCGTTTCGCATCCCCTTCCATGATCTCGAATTGGGCGACACCCTGAAGTCCGCTGAGCGCGAGGTCACCGTTGCCGATATCGAACAGTTCGCGGCGCTGTCGGGCGACACTTTCTATGCGCATATGAGCGAGACCGAGGCGGCCCGCAATCCGTTGTTCGGCGGCCGGGTCGCGCACGGTTATTTCCTGATTTCAGCCGCCGCGGGTCTATTCGTCGATCCGGATTATGGCCCTGTGCTGGGCAACTACGGGCTCGATGAGCTGCGATTCGTCAAGCCGGTGAAGCCCGGTGATAAGATCAAGGTGCGGCTCACCTGTGCCCGCAAAAGCCTGCGCGCCGACAAGGGTTGGGGCGAGGTCGGATGGGATACGGAAATTACCAACCAGAATCAAGAGACTGTCGCCTCCTACACCGTGCTGACGATGGTGAGTGTTCACGCTGTCCCGGATTCGAAAGGAAACTGACCACTTGACCGACCTCACCCGCTACGCACGAGACTTTCCGAGCCTGCAATTCCTCGCACCCGAGCCGGGGATACTGGAACTCGTCATGGCGAATGCGGGCCGCCTGAACGCCGCGACCGAAGCCATGCATCGCGAGCTCGCTCTCGTGTGGCGTGCCATCGATACCGACGACAGCGTGCGTGTGGTCATCGTTCGCGGAGAGGGCTCGAATTTTTCTTCCGGCGGCGATTTCGACATGATCGATCGCATGATCGAGGATGAGGCCACGTTGATCCGCGTCTGGAAAGAAGCGAGCGATCTGGTCTACAACTTGATCAATTGTTCCAAGCCCGTGGTCTCGGCGATCCGCGGCAGCGCGGTGGGGGCGGGGCTCGCCATCGCACTGCTCGCGGATGTTTCGATCGCCGCCGAGGACGCGCGTATTCTCGACGGCCATACCCGGCTCGGCGTCGCCGCCGGCGATCACGCCGTCATCATCTGGCCACTCCTGTGCGGTCTCGCCAAGGCGAGATACTACCTCTTGACCAACAAATCTCTATCGGGTGCCGAAGCCGAGCGCATCGGACTCGTGGCCGTGGCCGTGCCCGATGCACAGGTCCTCGAAACCGCGTTCGACATCGCGCGCACATTCGCCGGCGGCAGCACGACCGCCATCCGCTGGACCAAGCACGCGCTCAATAACTGGCTGCGGTTGGCCGGTCCGAGCTTTGATGCCTCGCTCGCGCTGGAATTCCTGGGTTTCAGGTTGGCCGACGCGCGTGAGGGCTTGGCCGCGGCGCGCGGCAAGCGACGACCCACCTTCAACCGCGACACGCCTGAATAGCCGGCTGACCGGGGAAACCGCGATGAAATCACACGACATCCAAGAGCTAGCCGCCATGGAGCCGATTCTGGGAGCGTCGCGCGCCGAGCTCGAGTCTCTGCAATTGAAGCGTCTGCAGTGGACGCTGCAGCACGCCTACGCCAACAACGCCAATTACAAACGAAAGTTCGACGCGGCCGGGGTGCACCCCGCCGAGTTGCACGCCCTCGAGGATTTGGCCCGCTTCCCCTTCACCACCAAGGCGGACTTACGCGACGCCTATCCCTTCGGCTTCTTCGCCGTTCCCGAGGAAAAACTCGCACGCATCCACGCTTCTTCCGGCACCACCGGTAAACCGACCGTAGTCGGATACACACGAGAGGATCTCGCCACGTGGGCAGGCCTGGTCGCGCGATCCATCCGGGCCGCGGGCGGACGTGCCGGAATGAAAGTCCACATTGCCTATGGCTACGGTCTTTTCACCGGCGGCCTCGGCGCACACTACGGAGCGGAGGCGGCCGGATGTACGGTAATCCCCATGTCCGGCGGTCAGACCGAAAGGCAGGTGCAGCTGATCGGCGATTTCGCGCCCGACATCATCATGGTGACGCCCAGTTATATGCTCGCGATCCTCGACGAGTTCAAGCGCAAGGGGCTCGACCCTCGATCGACGTCGCTGCGGATCGGCATTTTTGGCGCGGAACCCTGGGGCGAAGGCATACGCACCGAAATCGAAACCGCTTTCGGCATCGACGCCTGCGATATCTACGGTCTGTCGGAGGTGATGGGTCCCGGCGTGGCCCAAGAATTCGCCTGCACCAAGGACGGGCCCACGATCTGGGAAGACCACTTCATCGCCGAGATCATCGACCCGAACAGCGGCGAGCGGGTGGCGGACGGCGAGCCGGGTGAATTGGTGTTCACCTCCCTGACCAAAGAGGCCATGCCGGTGATTCGCTATCGAACCCGCGACCTCACGCGCCTGCTTCCCGGTTCCGTCACCGCGATGCGCCGTATAGCCAAAATCAGCGGTCGAACGGATGACATGCTGATCGTTCGCGGCGTGAACGTGTTTCCATCCCAGGTCGAAGAGTTGATTTTATCGTGCGGCGGGTTGGCTCCTCACTACCGCATTGAGCTCACACGGCCAGACCGGCTGGACGAACTGGCGATTATCGTCGAAGCGCGGCCGGAACTTCCCTCAGCCGAGCATGAGGCCGCCGGCGCTCTACTGGCATCGAGAGTACGGGGTCACATCGGCATCGGCGCCGATGTCAGCGTAACGCAAAGCGGTTCAATAGCCCGTTCGACCGGAAAAGCTTCCCACGTCATCGATCGCCGGGACTCATGAGGGCGGCGGAGAAGGTCAATCGTCGGGCTGATCGCGCAACTTTGACAATAGGCCGCGCAAATGCGCATTTCGATCGCGCTCGCGATAGGCGAGATACAGCGTTGAAAATGCCTCTTTATCGCGCAGAGGCACGTAAGTAACACCGTCCAAGTGAATGGATCCCGTATCCGCCGGCACGATGGCTATTCCCACGCCCGCATCGACGAGACCGACGATGGTGGTGAGTTCTTGGACTTCTCGGACAATCTGCGGCCGAAATCCGGCACTCGCGCAGAGACGAAGAACTTGCCAATAAAGACCGATGCCGGACTCGCGCGGATACATGATGAGGGACTGGTCCCGCAAATCACTGATCTTGATCGCGCGCTGCTTCGCGAGGGGATGATCATTTGCCATCGCCGCGACCAGAGGCGCCCGATACCATTCCTCGACCAGTATCCCAGACGGGGCAGACACATCCGATTTGCGAAGTATCCCGGCGTCGAGTGTCCGATAGTGCAGGCCGTTGAGCTGATCGAGCGAGGTCATTTCATGAAGCGTCAGCAGCACGTGCGGAAATCCAATTTGAAATTGCTTGATGGCCCGCGTCAGCGACGAGGTGAACATCGCGGACGATGCGTAGCCGAGATGCAGTGAACCCACCTCGCCGAGCGCTGCGCATCGGACTTCGGCCTTTGCGGCTTCCACGGAGGCAAGAATGCCATATGCGCGGTCGAGCAGGTGCTTGCCCGCTTGCGTCAGAAATACATGGCGCTGATCCCGATCAAACAACCGGGCTCCGACTTCCTGTTCCAGCGCCTTGATCTGAATACTGAGCGGCGGCTGCGCGATATGCAGACGCTCGGCCGCGCGCGTAAAGCTCAATTCCTCCGCGACTGCGACAAAATAACGTAGGCGGCGGATCTCCATGATATCTATATAGTATCGAAAGCGATCGCAATTTTATATTGGCGAATATAACGGGAGCTGCTTACGATTAAGCTCAGCAACCGCCGCGATACCGCAGAGAACTTAAATGGCGGCCACCTCTCACCGAGTTGGAGACTGTATGCAGGATGACAAGGCACCATGGCTCGTTGCCAGAGCTGCGGTGGAGCGTCTCACTCAAGGCGTACCGGTCGCCGCACTGGGAGTTCGTAGTTCACGAACCGCCGATATTGCGCGCATAGCGCGCAGCACGGGACACCACGCAATCTGGGTCGATCTCGAGCATAGCACCATGCCGATCGACACTGCGGCGCTGATTTGCGCCGCCGCCGTGGACCTCGGCGTCGCGCCCTTTACGCGTATACCGGAACGCGAGTATGGCGTAATCGGTCGGTTGCTGGACGGCGGCGTCTTGGGAATCATCGCTCCGCGCGTTGAATCCGTCGAAGAAGCGCAGGATATCGTTGCCGCGTGCCGCTTTCCGCCATTCGGTCACCGCTCCGCCGTCGCGACACTGCCTCACCTGGATTTTCAACGGATGCCGGCGGCGGAATTCAATGCCACGTTGAATCGAGCAACGGTGGTAAAAATATTGCTGGAGAGCCCTCGGGGCATCGAGAATGCCGAGGCGATCGCCGCGCTGCCCGGCGTCGATATCGTCGGGATCGGCACGAACGACCTGGCGGCGGAAATGGGCGTCACGGGACAGTTTCGCCATCCGGAGGTACGCAAGGCGCACGAAGCCGCCATTGCGGCGTGCCGACGGGCGCAAAAGCCCCTGGCGATCGGCGGCATCGGCGATGTTGCCTATGCGGCGGAACTGATCCGACTTGGCGCCGCCCCGTTCCTGTTCACCGGCATCGACACCGATCTGCTCCTTGCGGCGGCGCGCGATCGCGTCAGCCAGGCACTCGCGTCGCTCAAATCATAGTTCTCGAGAAACATCCAACCATGTCGTCAGCGATTCTAACGTCCAAACCGATGCGTGATGCCGGCACGCTCACGCGCCCCGCGTTTTCCATGCCGGCGCAAGCCTGCGACTCTCATGTTCACGTGTTCGAGGCCGCGGCGAAGTATCCAAGCGTCGAGACGCCGCATTACACGCTGCCCGATGGCAGCCTGGAGAAGTTGCGACGCATGACCGAGGTGTTGGCGCTGCCACGTTTCGTCATCGTTCAGCCAAGCTACTACGGCACCGACAATCGTTGCATGCTCGACGCGTTGAGCGCGGCCGGCACGCGTGCACGCGGGGTCGCCATGGTGGGAGAGAACTGCGCGGACGAGGAATTGAATGCGATGCATCTGCGCGGCGTGCGCGCGCTGCGTCTGGACTTGTTTCTGCGCTCGGGTTGGCCGACGGCCGATATCATCGCCTACATTGAGGACTGCGTCCGGCGCACGCAAGCGATCGGCTGGCATGTCCAGTTCTACACTCCCGGATGGGTAGTACGCGACTTGCTGCCCTTTCTGGCCGGCCTCGACGCGGACTTCGTCATCGACCACATGGGGTACATGCTCGAGAGCGACGGACTCACGCATACCGACTTTGACCGTCTAATAGACGTGATCCGGGGGGGGCGCGGATGGATCAAGCTGTCGGCGCCGTACCGCCTTGCCAAGGACGGCAACTTCGAGCGCCTGAAGCCCATGGCCCGCGCCATCATCGAAGCCGCTCCTGATCGGGTCATTTGGGGCAGCGACTGGCCGCATATTCCGGAAGGCGGCAAAGATACCGGGGCTCTTCTGAACCTGTTGTCCGACTGGGCTCCGGACGCTGAAGCGCGCAAGCGAATATTGGTCTCGAATCCCGCGAGGCTGTTCAAATTTGAGGAGTGAGCGACCGCTTCGAGGAATCAGCGCCGGCGCCGAGCGCCTCGTCAACGGGCCTGCGCCACGGCGAGATATTTTTCGGAATTGTCGACCAAAAATTGCCGCGGCGATTCTCCATACTGACGCCGGAACATGGCGATGAAGGCGCTGACGCTTTCATAACCCACATCGAGGGCGACGGAAGAGACCTTGTGTCCGGCCGCCACGAGTTCCAACGCATGTTGGGCAATCACCGCGCGCTTCCACCGCGCATAAGGTAGTCCCGTCTGGCTCCGGAAATGACGTGCGAAGGAGCGCCTGGACATGCCCGCACGCGCCGCCAGCTTGTCGAGGCTCGCCGCGGCGGTGGGGCTCGTGAGCACGCTCTGCGCCGCTTTCAACAGGCGCGGTGCGGTGGGCATCGGCACCTCGAGCTGTTCGGGCTGCGCCGCGCTTACTTCTGCGGCGACGACCTCCCAAAGCAAGCGTCGCATGGAGCCGTCACTGGATGTCAATTGAGTCAGGCGTTGCAGCGACGCAATCATCAGCGCGGATGCGCGCAATACGCATACGGCGCCGGGAAGGTTGTGCAGCTCGAGGGGAGCGATCACCACCCATCCAATGCCGCCTCCGCTTGGTTTCGAGGCATGACGCACACCCGGCGGTACCCACGCCACCCGGCGCGCGGGAATGATCCAGGCGCCAAGCTCGGTGCGCAAATGCGAAATGCCGGATTCCACCAGGATGAATTGGCCGCCCTCATGGGCATGCCACCTTGCTTCATCCGTACCCGCGCCGTCAAACGGACCCGCGCCGTCGAACCGATTTGTACCACGCCGGTGAAGGATCCCCGTTCGCGGGATCGCCGGGATGTCCGGATCCGGATCGCTCAGCGAATTCGATGTGGAGGCCGGCACCACTTATTTGGGCGCAGCAACAGTGGGTGCAGCGACGAGAAATTCGAAGGTACCCGGCAGGACGGACGGGTAAGGAATCGGCGGTTTTGGCGGCCCAAACTTTGCGGACGGCAGATAGACGCGCCCGGTGTCGCTATCGACGGCGCCCAAGCGTGTGCCGGTTTGCGTTTTCAAGGTCTGCACCAGGGCGATGTCGCTGTTGCTGCGAACGGCGATCACGCTCAGCGTACCGTCTTCGCCGCCCGCAACGAACGCGCGGCGACGCTTCGCATCGAACATGACTGCGTCCGCGCCGCGCCCTACGGCAATGCTCGCAACCACGCGCTGGGCATGCGTATCAAACGCTTTTAGCTTCCCATTATCGCAAACGGACATGACCAGTTTATCAGCTTCATCGTATGCCATGCCCGTGGCTTCCTCGCAGCCGAGCGGCACGCGTTTGACGATCTTGCGCGAGGCAATGTCCACTGCCACGATTTCGCTGGCCTTGGCATTATTCACGTTGATGTACATGTTTCCCGCTCCATCCGCGGCAGCGAATTCGGGGTGCCCGCCGACGGACAGGGTTCCGACCACGCTGGACTTTTTGACGTCGACCAAGAGCAGCAGCCCCGATTCCCCATTGATGGCAATGAGCAAACCGGTTTTTGGCTCGAGCACCAGGGCATCGAGCGCGTGCATGCCGTTCACGGGATTGTCGTCTGCCGTGGAAATCGTAGATAGAATTTTCCCGCTGACGCCATCGAAGATCGTGATGACTTTGCTCTGGCTGTCATCGACCGCGAGGGTTCCGTCCCCCAGGGATGCCAACCCATGGGTTATCTTGCCCGGCACGAGGCCTGTCGTGACCAGATGGGTCTTGAGGTCCACCGCGGTGACACCCCCCTGCGCCAGAAAAAGTCGGCCGCTGTGCGCGTCGACGAACGCATAGTCCCAAGCGCCCCCCGACCCCGGTATGCGCCCGGTGATCGAGTAACCGGCGGCCTCGGCGGCGTGGCTATCGAGCGGCCACGTCGCTGCGGCATAACTGACGATGATCAACAGTAGTCGTGCAAACATAAGACATATCCCGCAGAACGGGCCTCCAGCTACCAGCGGTAGCTCAATGTGACGGTCCAAAGGCGCGGCCGGCCGATCCCCGCCACGTTGAACGGTGCTTGGACTTCCGCGGCGCTAATATATTCCGTGTTGTACAGCTTGTTGAATACATTTGAGACATGGCCGGCGATTGACCATTGGCCGCCCTCCAAGCGAACGCCAAGATTCACGAGCTGATGCGCCGGTTGCTGGAAGTGGTCCGTGGGGTCCCAATACTGGTGTCCGACAAGGGTCGCGTCGGCTCGCGCACCCACGATCAGATAGTCGCTCAGGTGATGCGACCAATCGAGCGACACCGAGCCTTGATAGTCCGGAGTGTACGGGGCCGTGCCGCCGCTCAGATTGGTTGGCTGATTCAGGTCCAGGTCGTAGTACGGCACATTACCCCAGATCGCCTTGGTCACGCCGAAGCTGGTCGTGAAATACAGGTCCTGGGTAAGTCGTGTGGAAACGTCGAACTCGCCGCCATAACTTCGCGAAGCACCGATATTCTTGGTGAGCTGGATGAAATTGTTCGCCTGGAAGGCCACCGTCTGAAACAGACGATCCCTGTAGTCGATATAGAACACGGCGGCGTTAAAACGAAGCCGATCAAAGAACGTCGACTTCAAGCCCAGTTCGTAGTTCCACGTGGTTTCGGGCTTGTACTTGCCCACATACGGATTGCCGCCGGCGTCAAACTGTTCGACCAGATCACCCGGCTGGAATCCACGTGAAACGGACGCGTAGCCCATGACGTCTTTGTCGAAATGATACGTGGCCGAGAACTTCGGCAGGACTTCGGTGCCGTGCTGCTCGTTGGCGATGCCGTAGATAGGATCCGTGAGGGAGCTATTGTTATAGTCCGCGCGCAATCCCGTTTCGAAGGTCCACTTGGCCCAGTCATACGAGACGTTGCCAAAGATAGCGTACTCCCTGTGACGCTGAACCACATCGGTATTCTGAACGCCATACTGAGCCGGATCGGCCAGGTTCTCCGGACTTGGGGGGTCGCCGGTGAACGCGACAGTGTTCGTAAAGACGCTCGGATCATTGGCCAGCGCGAACACGCCGACCAGCCATTTCAAGGCGCTGTCGCCCGTGTTGGCCAGCCGCAATTCTTGGCTTCCAACGTCATGCGTGAACGCCTGGTGGCCCGTCAGGAACGGCAGCGGCCCCTTGTCGATGTCGAGGGTCGTGTCTGCGTAGGAATGGAAGAACGAGGAAATCGAGGTGAGATTCAAGTGATCGGCGAGCTGCTGGTCGATTTTCAAGGTGGCCGAGTAAAGACCCCGTAAATACTCCGGTTGCGTTCCGTCCATTATTTGCAACGAGTAATCCGTCGGCGATTCAGGCCGATAGTACAGATTGGCGCCGGATCCGCCGCGATTCCAATTGTAATTGAGGTACAGGGCGGCAGTGGTCACGTCGGTTTTGTACAGGAAAGTGAGTCGCCCGCCTCGTTCAGTTCCGTCATCGACCGTCCTATTCAGAACGGGGTCATAGAGATAGCCGTCGGTACGCGAATCGAAAAAACTCGCGCGCACGTCGAGGGTCCCGGGGATCAGCGGACCGGAAACGAAGCCGGAATAGGTCTGCGTGCTGTACTTGCCGAACTCGACATTCACTCCGGCGTGAAACTCATCGGTCGGCAGCTTGGTAATGTATTTGATCGCACCGCCGATGTTGCTGCCGCCGTAGAGCGTGCCCTGAGGTCCTTTGAGGATTTCGATGCGCTCGATGTCGTCCGTTCGAACGCTCTGACCGTCGAATAGCTGCACGTCGTCGGCATAAAAGCCGACGGCGCTGACCACTCCGAACGACCCGATACCGCGCAGCACGACGTCCGGCGTGTTGTCCGCTCGTGTCGTAATGTTCAAATTGGATACCAGGTTGCCAAGATCATCGATTTTGGTGATGTGCGCATCGGTGATTTCCTGAGAGCCGAACGCCGCGATGGACTCCGGAATCGACTGCATGGTCTCCACGCGCTTGCGCGCGGTGACGACGATTTCCGTGAGGCCAGGCTCCTCAGTCGCCGCAATCGCCGGGCCGGTCGATGCCGCTTGTGCTTGCGCGGCCGATGGGGTGAGCGCGGTCGCAGCTACCGCCACCGCCATCATCAAGGCACCGGTCACTGACCCGAACCACTCGACCCTCTTCCACCCGTATGATGAATGCATCGTTCGCTCCCCCGGTTTCATAATTGTTTTCGTCGCCCACGCCGGATCGACGCCAGACAGGCCGGGCGCAATCGCTCGATCTCGCGCCGCTTCGACCGCAGAGTACGAATTCCCTGTAATATTATCCAATACATATTAGTTTGCTTCAGTTATAGGCAATCCCTATTATGAAACTTCGCCAACTTCAATTTTTTATTGCCGTTGCCGAGGAATTGAGCTTCAGCCGCGCGGCCATCAAACTTCACGTGGCTCAGCCCTCGCTCAGCACCCAGATCAAGGCGCTCGAGGACGAAGTGGGCGCGCGCTTGTTCGAGCGCGACAAGCGCCACGTGTCTCTGACGCCGGCCGGCCGGCGCTTTCAGAACCGAGTCGCCTCGGTATTGTCGCTGGCGGATAGCGCCAAAGCCGAGGCGCGCTCCACCGAGCGCGGGCAGCTCGGAACGATCGACCTGGGGTATACGGCGTTGTCGATGTTCTCCACGGCACTACCGCACGCGATCCGCCGATTCCGACAGCAGGAATCCAACGTCGTCATCACATTGCGCGAACTCACCTCGCTCGAACAGCTTCATGAACTGGGCGAGCGTACGCTCGATGTGGGCGTGCTGCGCAAAGTCGACGTGAGCGCTCCAAAAGGTATCAACATCGTCGAGTGGTACCGCACCCCGTTGGTGGCAGCGATCCCGAAAGATCATGCGCGCGCAGCATCCGATTCGTTGTCTCTGACCGATCTCAAGAAAGAAGCCTTCATCATGTATCCCCGCCAGGCGGGTACCGGGATCTACTGGCAGGTCATGAATTTGTGCACGACGGCCGGATTTCGTCCTCGAGTAGTCAGAGAGGTGCTCGAATCCTCGACCATCATCGGTTTGGTCGCCGCGGGGGTCGGCATCGCCATCGTCCCCGCCGACATGAACTGCATCCAATTCTCCGGGGTGGTGTACCGGCGCATAATCGACTCGGGCGCGTACACGACCTTGCACCTGGCAAAGCGCGAGGGCGACCAGAACGAACATTTGCGCAGCCTCTACCGGGTGCTGAAACAGTACGCTCGGCGCCGTCTGGCGCAGCAGAGCCGGAAGTAGGCGCCTGCGGCCAAGCGTTTTCACGCGTGGCCCAAACTCGTCATCGAATGGGGAAATAGCGATATTGGGTGGGGGCGAATTTGGTACAGAATCCATACCTATGATCAGCAGAACACAAGATGTCATTGCGTCGCAGCGCCCGTATATGGTGGCGGTGGTCGGCTTTCTCATCGCCATGGTCGATGGCTACGACACCCTGATGCTGGCCTTCATCGCGCCGCTCATCGCGAAAGAGTGGGCGCTGCATCCGCAAACCGTGGGAGCGATCTTCGCGAGTTCCTACGCCGGCGCCGCGTTGGGCGCCACGGCAATCGGCATTGCGGCCGACCGATTCGGCCGCAAGACCATGCTGCTCGCGTCGCTCGCGCTCGCGGGAGTATTCACCATGCTGTGCGCCGGGGCTGCGGTTCCCGCGCAATTGATGGCGCTTCGCGCGGTAGCCGGTCTTGGTCTTGGCGGGGCTCTGTCAACCTCCATCGCGTTGATTGCTGAGAACGCCCCGGTCCTTCAGCGCCGCGCAACCGTAACGCGCATGTTCCTGGGATTTCCTATTGGCGCGATCGCCGGAGGCGCGCTCACCGCGGCAGTCATGTCCTCCCTGGGATGGCGTGGCGTGTTTCTAGGCGGCGGCATTTGCGCGCTGCTCCTCGTCCCTCTGGTGGCATTCGGCGTAAGCGAGTCCGCGAGCGGCGGCGCGACGACGGCTGCGCACGTTCATTCTCGCCGGCCCTTCACCGAATTGGTGGCGGATGGCCGGCTGCGCACCACGGCGCTGTTCTGCGCGAGCGTGTTCCTCATGCTGCTCACCAGCTATTTCCTGGTCAGCTGGATACCGACCGTGCTGACCCTCAACGGCATGCCCCCAGGGCGCGCGGCGATGGCTGCGGTGATTGTGAACTGCGGCGGCATCGTAGGCACACTGATTCTATCGTTCATCATCGCCCGCAAGAGTCCTTTGTTTCCCCTCGTCGGTTGTCTATGTGCAGGCGCGATCTTGATTGCGCTACTGGGCCCCGGCATCGTATCGACCGGGAATGCCAAGTTTTTGCTGGTGTTTGCCGTCGGCTTGGCTGTCATCGGCGTCCAAGGCTGCATCCCGGCACTGGGCATACATTTGTATCCGGAGTCGGTTTATGCGACAGCCGGGGGCCTATCCGTTGCCTGCGGCCGATTTGGGTCGATCATTGGCCCGTTGATCGGGGGTTATCTTGTTTCGGCAAACCTGGGATGGAACCGGTTATTTCTGTTGGCGGCCGTTCCGGCGGTTTTGGCCGCAATTGCCATGATGGCGCTCGCGGCGGCCAGACAAAGGCATGGCGAGCGCCGATGAATCATTCGTTCAACGGGGCGCGGCGCAAGTCGGCGACGTTCTCTGGGGGTACCGATACATGACGACAGTAAATTCAAATGGTGGCCCAGGCCCAATGCTTGCCGAGCATCAACGCCTCGCCACATCGGGGGCGCGCGCGGTACTGGCGTTTCACACCGACGGGCAACTGCGTTTGGCCATTCCTCAACTCGCGGTAGATATTGCCGGCAAGCCGCCGTACATGAACGGCGGCGACAGCAATATCGACATGCCGCTCTACCGCTGGTCCGGTGCCCGGTTCATCGAGGACGGGCGGCTGCCGGTCCCCGGCGGGGAAGATGCGGTCTTTTTCCAAATCGGCGGCATCGATTTTCTCGCGACAGCCAGCATTCGAACCGGTTGCGGACCGTATGATCTCAATGCCGACTCCATTCTCTACCGGCGCGCCGGCGATGGCTGGGAGGCGTTCCAGTCGTTTCCAACCTTTGCAGCAAAGCAATGGCACCATTTCACCGTCGGCGCCCGCCACTTTCTCGCGCTTGCTCAGGGTGTGACCATCGACGGCGCGGTGGCAAGGAACCCACGACGCTCGTGCCTATTCGAATGGGATGGAAATAAATTCGTCGACTTTCAGACCCTGGAAGGAGGGTGGGGTTATAACTGGGTCGATTTCGAAATCGACGGGCAGCATTTTCTGGGATATGCGGATCACACCAGTCCCTCCGGCCTGATGATTTGGAATGGCGAATCGTTCGCACCGTTCCAGGAATTTGCCCCGCAAGGCGGGCGTGCCTACGAATTTTTCCGCGCGGATGGCGAGGCTTGGCTCGCCTTCGCCAATCTGACCGGCGAATCCTTTCTGTATCGTTGGCACGCCGGTCGTTTCGTATCGCATCAATCCCTGGGCGGTCCCGGCGCCCGCGAATTTGCGGTGGCCCGGACGGCGCAGGCTCTCTATCTCGTCAAAATCAATTTCATTCACGGGACGCCGGCTGCGCCGAAGACCGATCTGACATCGTGTATCTATCAATGGAATCAGGGACAACTGGTGGTAGCCGAAGAGTTCCCGACATCCGGCGGGACCGATGCCGCGGTGTTCACCGCCGACGGGCAGATCTACCTCGCCGTGGCCAACAGCTTGAGCCGTGATATACGGTTCCGAGAGGACACGGTGATCTACCGTCTGCAGACGTGAAGCCCGGCCGGGGCGCATTCGAACACGGCTGCTGACCGGCGGAGGTGTTCATTCCGGGGTTTACCAATGTGGCCTATCCGGTGCGGCAGCCCACCTGACGGTGATACATTCTTCTGAATGAAAATCGCGGCAAATATCACATTGCTGTTCTGCGAGTTGCCGCTGCTCGCGCGCTTCATGGCGGCACGCCGGGCGGGATTCGACGGCGTCGAGATTCAGTTTCCATATTCCGAATCGCCCGACGCACTGCAACGCGCGGTCGCGGAGGCGGGCATTCCGGTCGTTCTGATGAATGCGCCCGTCGGCACCGGGGTGTATGCGGCGGGTATCGCCGGCCGCCCCGAAATGCGCGACGCGTTTCGCTCTGAACTGTCGAGGGTGAGCGAATATGCCGACGCACTCGATGTACGATTCGTGCATGTGCTGGCGGGCCGCTGCGATGCCGGTGAGCGCGCGCGATGCCGCGACACCTATGTCGATAACATTTCGTTCGCAGCGGCGGCACTCGCTGGGCGACAAATTCTAATCGAAGCCCTCAATCCGCATGATGTGCCGGATTATTTGATTGGCAGTTTGGAGGAAGCGCAAGCGATCCTGGCGCGGTGCACTGCTGGGTTGCAATTCGACGTTTATCACGTTGCCCGCATGGGTTTGAATCCCGCCGAAGAGTTCGAGAAGATCATGCCCGCTGTGCGTCATGTGCAGTTCGCCGACGCGCCCGGACGGCATGAGCCCGGAAGCGGCCAAATTCAGTTCGAGACAGTCCTACGGACCCTCGAATGCGCGGGGTACGGCGGTTGGCTGGGTGCGGAATACAGGCCCGCGGCGCGGACCACCGATGGTCTCGGCTGGCTCGCGAAGTGGCGCAGGCGGCGCGGACGACTAGGGTAAGACGCCAGCGATCTCGCTAGCGTTGTTTGGCCGAAGTATAGGAATGCAATAAGGGAAGGGGCATTGCGGCCACCCGCCGCGCCTCCTTGGCGTCGATTCCCAGGCTTCGCATGAACATGGCGACGGCGGTGCGCGAATAGTCTGCCGGCACATGCTTGGCGAGAATACTGCGGATGACCATCGCTGCCATGCCGAGGCCCAAGTCCAATGCCGCAGGGATCGAGTCGATTTGAAAGCGCCCCCTGTCGACGCCTTTCTTGATCTCGTTGCGTGCATGCCGTCGCATATGATCGTTCAGCGGCCCGCCAACCACGGGGATCATGCGCACCAGGATCCAGCCGCGGGTTTGATCGGCGGCGGCAATGCCGATAAAGCATAAAAGGGACGCGCAGATTCGCTCGGCTGGGTCCGTCAACGGCTTGAGCACCGGTAGAATGCGGGCATTGATTTCCCGCGCCAGTTCATCCGCCACCGCCTTCAAAATCTCTTCCCTGGTTTTGAAGTAATTATAGAACGTGCCCCGCGACAAGCCGCTTGCGATGATAAAATCATCGATCACGGGCGCCTCGAACCCCTTATCGGCAAACACCCGGAAAGCCGCCGCGATGAGTTCCACGCGCGTTCGTTTGCGCTTTTCTAAGCCGATCTCAGCGCGGCGCATATTGCGGGCGCGCGATCGCGATTCGTTGCTAGGCACGGTGTATTCCCTATTGAGTAATATACAGAAAGGTCAGAATGACGAAACACGTATATCCGATTTAGCCCGTTTCCGCACTAAGTCGCCGCCCGCCGCAAAAAAATCGCCTTCGCCTGCATGTCCATGATGAGATCAGCACCCGCATCATAGAGCTCAAACACCAAATCGATCCGTCCGCGATCGGGCTTCGACGTTGACGGTGCTTTGTCCGCGATCCGCAGCTTCACCGTGACCTGTTCCTCGGGCCGCAGCGGCTTCAAGAAGCGGATCCGGTCGATTCCTGGCGAGCCTGTGTTCGACGAGTCATTGAGGCACCTGTCGACCGCCATACGCATCGCGAGGGCGCAGGAATGGAGACCGCTGCCAATGATCCCGCCATAGCGACCTTTCGCCGCGGCCGCCTCATCGACATGAAAAGGCTGCGGGTCGAAGTCGCGGGCGAAGGCGAGGATCTCCGCCTTCGTCACTACCCGCCCGCCGCAATCGATGATTTCACCGACCACAAAATCCTCAAAATAACGCATCTTCGCACTCCCCATTTATACCGCCGCTCGCTGATGCAAGCTGCACAACAATCGAATTGAAAACGGATCGCAGCAAGTTGAATAGTCGTCTTGATGCTTCAGCCTGGCAAGCGTCACGTGGTCGTATCAGAACATCGCCGCCATCACCCCGAAGAAGGTGAGCAGGCGATGGTCCGGAAGATGGTGGTGCTCCGCCGGGGTTGGCTCAGCCGGTTCGGTAGATTGCAGGGCTTCAGTCATTGGCCTGACAGCTTCCCGTGCCAAAGGTCCGCGCGACCAACTCGGCGAGCGCCGAGGACTCAGGCACTGCGAGGACTCCGATCGGACGAACCCATTTGACTCGCCCTTGCATCCTGGGCTTTACCGTATTGCCGACGCAATGCGCTCATATAATCAGTCAGCGCAGCACAGGCCGCATCGCTGTCTCGCGCCTTGAGACCCCGGTGCAGGCGCTCGTGCTGAGCTGCGACCTTGCCACGGTCGCGGAACCGAAAGATCACCATGTTGACCGCCGGTTGCAACGACTCAATCACACTGGCCGCTGCAAAGTCGAGCGCCGGGTTCCCCGCCGCTTCGACGAGCGTACGATGGAAACGCACGTCGGATGCGCAGAAGTCTTCATCGGTCAGAGAAGAGTCACGTTGTTGCTCAATCTCACGCGCCATTGCCGCCAGCTGCTCATCGGTACGGTGGAGTGCTGCAAGCCTGCAGCAGACAAGTTCAATCTCCTGCCGCGCCTCCGCGATGTCGCTGAGCGCGAAGGCGCCCATGGACACGAGCAACTTGGCCGCATTGGCCACCGTCAGACGGGCTTCTTCTCGGCTGGGTAGATGCACGAAGGTGCCCCCGGTCGGACCGCGCCGCGAGCGAATTAAATTCTGAGCGGCCAAACGCTTCAATGCTTCGCGAATCGTGGGACGCGATACGTTGAACTTGGCGGCAAGTTCCTCCTCTGTCGGCAGTCGCTAGTGGACCTGTATTCGGCCTTCCAGGATGGCCTCGCGAATCTTTTCTGAGATCTGCCTGGCCAAACCCTGCGTTACGAGGCCCTGATAATCGATTCCCATGGGGTGTGCCAGATCTCTAACCCGCGCATTCCTAACGCGCTATGAATACTTGAACATTTGTAAGACGAATAGCGAATAATCGACGGCACGACTTTCAAGGGAACCGATGGAGGTTCGCGGCATGTTCAAAGCAATGGTGGTCGACAACAGTAGCGGCGTAGTTGCCGCGTCAGTTCAGGGCTTGGACGAGGCGAGCTTGCCGCCTGGCAATGTCACTGTCGCGGTCGAATACTCAGGGATCAATTACAAAGACGGACTGGTCATGACGGGAAGCGGTGGCCTCGTAAAGCGCTACCCACATGTGCCGGGGATTGATTTCGCAGGCAGTGTACTTGCGAGCCGTGACCCCGCTTACAAGCCCGGCGACAAGGTCGTGCTCACCGGATGGCGGGTGGGCGAAGTGCAATGGGGTGGCCTCGCACAGAAGGCTTCGGTGAGCGGCGATTGGTTGGTGCCATTGCCTGCGGGACTGACTACACGTCAGGCGATGGCGATCGGTACCGCTGGGTTGACTGCCATGCTCGCAGTCATGGCGCTGGAGTCCCACGGGCTGACTCCGGGGTCGGGTGAGGTGCTGGTGACCGGAGCGGCAGGTGGTGTCGGCTCCGTTGCTACAGCGATTCTCGCAAAGTTGGGTGTGCAAATCGTCGCATCGACCGGACGCGCCGAAACCCACGAATACCTGAAAGGTCTCGGGGCAACGACAGTCTTGGATCGCTCCCCATTTTCCGAACCATCCAAACGTCCTTTGGAAGCCGAGCGTTGGGCGGGATGCATCGATTCGGTCGGCGGCAACACGCTCGCGCGCGTGTTGGCGCAGACAAGATATGCAGGCTCCGTCGCCGCCGTCGGACTGGCCGGCGGCAGCAAGCTTGAGCACACAGTCATTCCGTTTTTGCTGCGGGGCGTGAACCTTCTCGGTATCGACTCGGTCATGTGCCCAACGTCGCGGCGAATTGAGGCGTGGAATCGGCTGCGAACCGACCTGCCCCTAGATAAGCTCGAAGCGTTGACCATCGTTACCAGACTCGAGGAGGCTCCGAGGTTTGCGACCGAAATACTCGCGGGTAGAGTCCGCGGACGGATCGTGGTCGATGTGAACAACTAACCGACTCAGCGGACCGCGGTACGAGCCGCAGCATCACTTTATTCGAGTTCGAGTTTGCGAATATTACACGCTGCATCGGCGGTGGCGCTGGCTCGCGCCGCTGTTCCGCGAAGGGGCGGCTTCATTCTCGGCTGGCTTGCTTTCAATTTTTTATTGAGAAGGGGAGATTAAACTTGTCTAGCCTGCAGGATACAAACAAAGCCATCGTTCGCAGAATTTATCGAAGATGGAAAACTTTCCGTTTACGACGAATTGGTTTCACCAAATTTTGATGATCATAGTGGGCATGATGCGGTGCCAAATCCCAGAGCGGCTTACTTCTTCATCACACAAGTGTTCCGCCCCGCATTTCCCGACGTCAAGGTGATCATTCATGATCAGTTGCCGAGGGCGATACGGTCGTTACTCGAAAGAGTTACGAAGGGACGCATAAAGGGACGTTTCTAGGCATGCCCGGCACCGGCAAGGCGATCAAACTTGCAGTAATTGATATCATCAAACTGCGCGACGGCAAATATGTCTAACACTGGGGCAGTGCAGACATGTTCGGCCTAATGCGGCAGTTAAAACCCTAGTAAGGTGCTCAAGTTTGTTGTCGGTGCGCTCATTGCGCAAGCTCAAGAAGGCTTGACGAGCTCAGCTTGCACGTCAATTGGTTCGTACCCTGACGCAGGTGCAGACGGATTGGCATTTGCGCTGGAACTCATGGCAGGGCACGACCCGAGAGCGCGGAAGGGCGATCGCCCTAACGCGCGGGATAAGTGACGTCGGTAAATCCCGGAATGAACACCTCCACCGGACGATTACCGCATTCACACAGCCGATCGACGATATACGTAACCGCGTTGACAAGTAGTTGAGTCGGGTCCTCCATGGTGAATCGCAATCGTGCGATCGCGCCGAAGCGGTCGTCCGGCGAGCGGAGCTGCGGCATTTCATTGACGACCATGCGCATCGCCGGGTCGGCGGGTGGCGCCTGAGGAACGATTGGCTCGAACGCTGGATAGCCTACGAACATGAGGCGTGCGAGTTCGATTGAGGCCCGTGTATTGGACCAGATATCGCGATATTCCGCGTTGAGCGCCCGCAAATGATCAGCGTCCCGTATGTCCGCCAATACGAATGGGGGGGCGAGCGGTGCGACATATACGCGCTCCGGCGAAAGCCGCTGATTCGACACCTTCCACATGATATGACACATGTTGTTTGATGCCCAGGAGAGCCCGGCTGTCGCTCGACCGGTGCGACCGCAGAGCAGCACCATCAGGCGCTCCCACTCGAGCTTCTGAGCACTCAGCCAACCGATCATGCGATGTGCGATATCAAGGAATGCCAGGGCGAAGGTCGCCACCATCATGTCATTGATGGGGACCGGAACAGCCGCGGAACCTGCGGGATCGAGATAGTGTTCGCGCAGATAGTCAAAATTCATGCGCGATTCGTCGGCGAGACCCTCGACGAGAAACGACTTAGTGACGGCACAGCTATAGTCGACCATGTCCGCAATCTTTGATTCGTAGCCGGCCAGCGCCGGCACAGCGATGTCGTTTTGCCAGAGTTCCTTTGTGTTGATTCGTCGAGTTTTGTCGATTTGGGCGATCAGTTGCTGCGCATCCGATCGCCACACGGGGTCTTCGAGCTCGCGCAACCGGACTAGCCACGCGACAGCGGGGCCGAGATGGGAAACACTCGTCAATTCAACGAATCCTCGCGTCGAATGACGGAAGCTCTCAACAATCGGCTGTCGACCCGATCCCGGAAACAGTACGACATCCGAGCCTGTGACGACCAGCAGCGGATCGGCCTCGGTCAGTCGGACCATGCGATGCGTTAGATGTTTTGCGATGCTGTCGGGGCCGGATGTATAAGCCTTATATAGCGCCGAGAATTCACCATGAGGGCTGTAAGTCACATCTGCCTCCGCATTTCACTATTGAGCGTTCATAAGGGGTTGTCATCACTTCTTCGTCGTCGTGTGCCGAGTCTGCCGCACAGGACTGTTTCGACACTATCGTTATATTTCCAACTTATATCGAGTTCGGGCCATTTGTCATACGGCGCGGAGCGTGGACCGGCTTGCTGGGCGAGCGCGGGCATCCCTTGCCTTAAATGCCGCTTCGCGTCATGCCCGCTTGCTTCATGTATGGCACGAGAGATCGCTTTTTTTTCGTCAGCGACTCTGCCCGCTTTCATCGTCACGGTGAACAATGGCATGAAAGTCTCCCAATGATGAAGAATGGCCGGGCCGGGCATTCCAGCCTGAGCGACCGATCCTGAATGAACTCAATGTGATCGTAAACTGCGAGTGAATAGCACACCCGAGCACGCACAAACGGCTTGTTTTCTCGGATTTCTGGTCGGCCGGAGTATCCTGAATTGGCGCCGGCCTAAGTGACACCTAAATTGACACGGGTTGCCAATTACCCTGACACCCAAGGGTTATAATCACTCAAAATATGTTTGGAAATCAATGCCGGGGGTGACAGGACTTGAAAGGGGGGGCTGTGGGAGCATCGCCGGGCCTAAAGAGCGCGGCATTCCGTATTGCGCGAGGGAGGGAGAGAATGTCCAACACAATCAACCGGCGCGATTTCCTCGGCGGCACTGCACTGGTCATCGCTGCCGGTCTGACTCCGCTCGCTCAGATGAGCGCCGAGCCCGGCCGCTACTACCCACCGTCGCTGACCGGTCTTCGGGGCAGCCATCCTGGATCTTTCGAGGTCGCTCATCAGGTCGACCGCGAGGATAAGTCGTTCGACATCTCCGGTCTCGCGGTCGAGCAGAATTTCGATTTGGTGGTGGTCGGCGGCGGTATCAGCGGCTTGGCGGCGGCGTGGTTTTATCGCGAAGCGCACGGTCCCGCGTCGCGCATCCTGATTCTCGAAAATCACGACGATTTCGGTGGGCACGCCAAGCGCAATGAGTTTCGAGTCGGTGATCGCTTGCTGCTCGGGTACGGGGGGACCGAGTCGCTGCAATCGCCCAAGACTCTGTTCAGCAAGACGGTCAACCGGCTGATGCACTCGCTGAGCGTCGACATCAGGCGCTTTGATGCGGCCTTTAACCGCAAGCTCTATGGGTCGCTCGGCCTGACTCAGGGCGTGTATTTCGACCGGGAGGTATTTGGCGTGGATCGGCTCGTGGTCGGCAATCCGGTGGTAACCGGTGGCGATTCGTTTGCCAAAGATGCCAAAACTCGTCCCATTGAGGCGGTGGTTGCCGAGTTCCCTCTATCCGATGACGCCAGGGCGCGGCTCATCGAGTTCTTTAAGCACCCGAAAGATTATCTCGCCGGAAAGTCGCAGGCGGAGAAGATCGCCTACTTGAAGAAAATCAGCTACCGCGACTTCCTGCGCAAGGATGCGAGGCTGGGCGACGAGGCGGTGAAGTTTTTCGACGGTTCGACTCTTGGTCTCATGGCCATGGGTCCTGATGTGCTGCCGGCGCTGGACGCGATGAGCAGCCAGTACGCCGGCTTCGACGGTCTCGGGCTCGACCACCTCAATGATCCAGAAGCGGCGAGTTTCGACGAGCCCTATATTTATCACTTCCCCGACGGCAATGCCTCGATCGCCCGACTGTTGGTCCGCAGCATGATCCCCACGGTGGCTCCCGGCCGTAGCATGGACGATGTGGTGCTCGCCGATTTCGACTACGCCAAGCTCGATATCGATGGCGCGCCTATTTGTTTGCGCCTGAACAGCACGGCTGTAGCCGTTGCCAACGCCCGCACCCGGGGCGGGCCGGTGGATATCGGTTACATGCGCGCAGGGGCTCTGCACCGAGTTCAGGCCAAGCAATGCGTGCTGGCCTGCTATAACATGATCATTCCGCACATCATGCCGGAGCTGCCGGACGCGCAGAAACAGGCTCTCGCTCTCAGCGTCAAAATGCCGCTGGTCTACGTCAACGTCGCCGTTCGCAACTGGCATGCCTTCGTCAAGCTGGGGGTCGATAACATTTACAGCCCCTCTGCTTACTTTTCGAATACCAAGCTGGATTATCCCGTGGCGCTGGGCGGCTACCGCAATCCGAGGGACCCGAGCGAGCCCACGCTGCTGCATATGGAGCACATACCTCTCACGCCGAATCGGGGTCTCTCCAATGTCGAGCAGTTTCGCCTAGGAAGGCAGCTGCTGCTGAGTACGCCGTTCGCGGAATACGAGACGCGGATCACGGATCAGCTTGACCGCATGTTGGGTCCGGGTGGATTTCAGTCGGCGCACGACATTGTGGCGATCACGGTCAATCGCTGGCCGCATGGCTACGCCTACAGTGCGGATTCCTTGTTCGATCCGGAAACCCAAGGACCTCCGCCCTATGTAATTGCCCGCCAGCGCTGCGGAAGCGTCACCATTGCCAATTCCGATGCCGGCTGGAATTCCTACACACACGAGGCCATCGATCAGGCATGGCGTGCGGTGAATGAATTAAAATCGGCCTGAGTACAGACGGTGCTCGGTAATTCCGGTGTCTGGAACTCGCGGTTCTCAGCAGCGAGCGACGCTTCGACAAATGGCGAATCGTTCATCGCACATCGGTCGGTGAGTGGGGCGGTAAGCAAGCTGACTATGCCGGCGCCGCCCTCGCAAAGGCAGTCAAGGCGACGGCGCGGTCGGCGAACTGAACTACACGCGGGGGCTGCGCGCAGCCGTGCGGACACTTGCCGCGTCCGTGCGCTGACGCTCGGGCATCCTCGCAATGCATTGGGCAATGTGAAAGGCGCCGGCTGCTAGTCCAGCAGCATGTGGAAGAGTCCAGTTTGACTCGATATCTCAAGCTTGGCGTACGCCCGTCTGCGGTGACTCAAAATGGTGTTGATGCTCAAACCCAACTCGTGTGCGATGGCGTCCGAGCGCAGTCCCATTACGATCTGCGCACACACCTGAATCTCGCGGCTCGAGAGGCGCGGGGCACTCAGTGCCAGGCGTCTGCAATACCGATCATAGGGAGCTTCGATTGCGCGAAGAGAATTCAGCGCATCATGCTTTCCAATGGCTGTGATGGCGAGATCGGCTAATGTCGATAGGGCAACTAGATCCGCTTCACTGAAGCGTCCGCTCGAAGCCTTCCGATAGAAATTGATTCGTACGACCTCATTGCCCAAGGCCTTGATCAGCGAAAATCGATCGATCAAGTCGACCGAACGATAGCATTCGCGGCGATACGCAAGGTTCTCAATTTCGTGCGATTGCAATCGCAACATCGCCCTGCGCCCAACGCGTAGTTCGCTTTTCAGCAACGAGTTCGCCGGGTCGAGATTCCAGTAGTGCCGAATGTACGTGGACGCCAATTGCCGAGCTATGGGCGCTTTTCCGCAATTGAGTGCGATCAATGCTCTTGGCGCGCGCGAGGCCTCGCTCGACAATGAAGAGGAGAACGCCGTCAAATGGGTGCACCGAGCGGCGTTTCGAGCCATCGACAGCAGAGAGTCTTCGAATTTCGAGGTCCCGATCGCACCGATGACGGGGCTCATGTCCCGTGCGATCGCGTTGCCGCCCGATTCAGCGCCGAGAAATCGTAATTGCATTGCGGCAAGAGCATGCGACCGGCACGCCTGCATTGTCAACTGCGTACGACCCTAGGCGCGAGGCGCAGTCACACGACATGGTGACAGCGTCCGTCAAGACGCTCGTTACACTCGGGGGCAAGGCCGCAAGGGGCACCCGCCGCACCGGGCACCCGGGCTCAGCAATTATCAGGTGATAACCATGGCGTTTGAGCGGGTATGGCATGCAACAGCTGGCAACGGCCCGGTGAGAATAATATTCATCCATGGATGGTTTTGGGATCACGGTGTCTTTAGCCAAACATTTGAGGAAATAGACGGCCATCGATTCACGTATGCCGCTTTCGATATTCGGGGGTATGGTAAATCCGGGAATATCCCTGGCAAGTACAGTGTGGAAGAAATCGCAGCTGATGCGATCAATGTTGCCAATGATCTCGGCTGGTCGGACTTTCATGTGCTCGGCCATTCCATGGGTGGCAAGGCTGCACAGAAGCTCGCGATACGAAATGCCGGGCGTGTGCGATCGATTGTCGCAGTGACGCCAGTTCCGGCCTCTGCGTTGCCATTTGACCAATCGTTACGCGCATTATTTGACAATGCGTGCGACGAGAATGCATCCGCGGCTGCGATTATCGGTCAATCGGTCAGCCACAGGCTATCGGCGAGATGGACTACCGAGTTACTAAGACGTACGCGCGAAACAGCATCTCCCGAGGCATTTAGAAAGTATATGCATTCGTTCATCGAAGACGATTTTTCGGATGAGGCGGAGGGTCTTACCGCCCGAATGCTTGTTCTCTCCGGGGAGCACGACGGGGGGCTTCCAGACGATATGGTCCGTTTCGTTTATGGACAGCTGTATCCGCATGCGGCTATCGAAACGATCGCGAACTCGGGGCATTACCCAATGCTGGAGACGCCGTTATATTTTGCGTCAAGGATCGAGCGGTTTTTCGACGGCGTTGCGGAATAGACATCCTCGCGTCGCCGAACTCGCTCGGCATGCAGTCACACGAGATGGTGACAGCTGTCCGTCAAGACGCTCGTTACACTCAGCGCTGAGCTGCAAGAGGGCTACAGCGATGGCTATGTCTTCTCGCCCGACAACATACTGCGTCAGCCCGCCTTCAGCATGGTCAACGCGGCGAAATCGTGGACGGCGCCCGGTGAGCGCTTTACCACCACCTTGTGGGGAAAGAATCTGAGCGACGAGGCTGTGGCGAACGCCATACTGGAATCGGCGCTCGGCAGCTTGGCAGCCTATCAACCGCCGCGAACCTATGGCGTTACCGTAGGAGTAAGATTCTAGTACCCGTTCAATACCGAAAAACCCTGGCCCGAAAATCAGTGGTATGTCGCGGCGGCGACAGAAGAGATTGGCCCTACGATTCTCGGTCGCACCTTGCTGAATCGCCCTGTCATCATGTTCCGCGACGACAAGGGGGTTGCGCACGCGCTCTCGGGCGTCTGCCCACACCGCATGATGCCCCTCGAAAAGGGGCAATTGGCCGGCAATCGGATGATTGGGGCGGACGAGACAGGTTCGTCGGCGGCATAGCGCGATCGCCGTAGGCAGCCTCAGATCGCAAGCAGAGGAGTCGGGTTCAAGTCAAACGTACGCCCGAAAAGTTCACGGCTGGGAAAAATCCCGGCTTCGCCGTGCCCGAGAGGCTGTTACCATCTTCCGTTGCGGAAAATGATAGCGTCATCGGCATCGGTCTTTTGACTGTCAATTTCCAAGTCGCTGCCAAGCCCTCGACGGTACCATCGGTGATCTCGATCGGCTCATCCGCGCCATTGGCGATGGTGCCGGTGAGCGTAGTACCCGCTACCTTGGCGATGAAGGTAAAGGTCTGAAGACCCATAGGGGTCTGCATGCTCAGGGTCCAGGATCCGGAAAGCGACATTGTTCGAATCTCCTAAATACATGTGCTGGTATGGGCGTCAATTTGAGCTCACCCGATATCGATCTTCCGCTCGGTCAAGCGTAAGGTGAGCCGGATGCAGCCCTCGTTCATCCACCAAGGTACGATGCGATAGTGACGCATGCCGCTGGAATGAAATGGACAGGTGGCTGCGATAGAGGATGCCTCCTCTCGCGAGCCAGCTCGAAGAATGAACATGCCGTCGCCGTTCCAATAAGAAGGATCGTTCCGGTCGCGAAAAGGTCCCGCTGCGAAAGCGATGCCTTTTTGTTCGAGTCCCGCGATCCACGCGAGGTGAGCGCTCATCTTAGCCTTTAGATCAGCCATCGGATCGCCGTCGCGCCGGGCCCGCTCCGTGAAACAAATGTAGAACTGCTGGCGTGCGAGGCGCTCGCGAAGCGCAAGCTCCCCGGCATCGTCGGTCAGAATGTCTTGATGGACCATCGAATGCCTCTCACCGCTGCCATCAGCCTCGTCATATCACTTCGACTTGCCGATGAGTATAGAGACCGCCTTGGCGAACCCCTGTCACCAGCTCGTGTGACTCCGCGTAGCGAGGCGATCTGTCATCATCCCTTGATGACATCGGGCGGAACAGGCAAGCGGTATTCTTGATCCCATGCAATACACCTCTACGGGAGCGTTTCCGCCGCAGCTGACCTTGTACTACAGCCCCAAGGCGTGCTCGCTTGCGTCGCACATTGCACTCGAGGAGTCGGGTCTACCCTACAAGGCGGCGTCCGTCGATATCCGAGCCGGCGAAAACGTCGAAGCCAAATACCTGAAGATCAATCCGAGCGGCGCCGTGCCGGCGCTCGGCGCGGGCCATACCGTGATCACCGAATCGCAGGCGATCCTCACGTACATCGCGGACCTCGTTCCCGAGAGGGAACTCATTCCTCGGCCGGGTACGCGTGCGCGAGCCAAGGCTCACGAGTGGATGAATTGGATTTCAAGCAGCGTACACGTGACGTACCGGTCCATATTCAAGCCGCAGGTCTACGCGGGGGACGATCTGCCTGCCATCGCCGCGGTTCGGGAGCATGCCCGGAAAAAGCTGCCGAAGATCTTGAACGAAATCGAGGAACGCCTGGGCGATTCATCGTATGCGGTAGGCACCGACTTCACCGTTGTTGACGCCTATCTGTTCGTATTCTATTTGTGGAGCTTCGACGAGCGGATTCAGGCCGAACTTCCCCCTCGCGTGCGGTACGGAGCGCTCGCGGCACGAGTCTGGGGTCGACCGGCAGTTCGTACCGTCGTTGCGCGTGAACATGCGGTGCGCGCGTATGCGTTGCCGCCCGAATTCGCTTCCGCGTTGGCTGTCGCCAAATGAGTCTCGTTTTCGCGGGGGTCTGCAGCCATGGGCCTGGCATCACGGCGCGCACTGAGCTGGCGGACCCGGGTCAGTATTCGCGCCTGCAGGCCGGCTACGCTCGAATGAAAAGCGCGCTGGAAGGGGCGCGGCCGGATGCCTTGGTCATCATTGCTGCGGAGCACTTTGCCAATTTCTTCATGAACAACATGCCGTCCTTTGCGATCGGCACGGCTCAGTCCTACGAGGGACCTATCGAGGACCCTAAGTGGTTACGCATCCCTCGGCGCCAAGTGCCGGGTAGTCCCGCGATATCGTCAAAATTGATTGATGGTGTCATGCAAGACGTGGATATCAGCTACTGCGAAGAGTGGAAGTTCGATCACGGCATCATGGTGCCGCTGCATCATCTGACGCCTAACTACGACTTGCCCATAATTCCCGTCAATATCAATTGCCAGTGCCCGCCGATGGCGCCGCTTCATCGTGCCTACGCGCTGGGCCAAGCGATTCATAATGCTGCCCAGCGTATGTCAGAGCGCATCGCCGTGATAGGAACCGGCGGCATTTCTCATTGGCCCTGCACCCCTGATTCCGGAAAGATCAACGAGGCGTGGGATAGAGACTTTCTTGACCGCTGGGCCCGCAACGATCGAGCCGCCCTGCTTGATTACTCCGACGAGGCGGTCTATCGCGAGGGAGGGCAGGGCGGCTACGAGATACGCACGTTCATTGCCGCGGCCGGAGCGGCGAATGGGTCGCGCGGCGAGATCTGGTGTTACGAGCCGATCCCGGCATTCGCCTGCGGCTGCACGATTGGCGTCATGGATCTTCACACAACCGTTGGAGATAGCACATGTTTTTGAAGAATAGCTGGTATGTGGCGGCGTGGAGTCACGAGTTGATCGACGACACGCTGGTGGGGCGAACCCTACTCAACGAAAAGGTTCTTCTGTACCGGGGCCGCGACGATCAAGTCGTCGCACTGGAAGATCGTTGCTGTCACCGCGGAGCGCCGCTCTCGCTCGGGCGACTTGAAGGCAGCTGCGTGCGCTGTATGTATCACGGGTTGCTCTTCGACAAAACCGGTGCTTGCATCCAGATCCCGGGGCAGGAACAGATTCCGCCCAGTTTGAAGGTCAGACGGTACCCTCTGGTCGACACGGGGCGCCTGGTTTGGATATGGATGGGGGATCCCGCGTTAGCGGACGAATCGAAGATTCCCGACTTCGCATACTTGAAGAACTCCGAATGGCACGGCCGCCCGGATTATCTGCATTACGACGCCAATTATCTACTCATCGCGGACAACCTCGCGGATTTTAACCACGTAGCGTACGTGCATACGAACACCCTCGGCGGGTCCGAGCGTTATGTGATCGAGCACGAACAAAGTCCGCTGGAGAAGCGCGACGATGGGTTCAAGCTCACGAAGTGGCACATGAACAGCGACCTGCCGCCCTTCGTCAAGAAGGTCGAGAAGAAGATGAGCAAGGTCGATCGTTGGAACACCATGGAGATGAAAGTGCCCGCGTTCTTTTATCTCGAATCCGGGTTCTCGCCGGCGGGCACTGGGCTGAGGGAGGGAAACCGCGACGGCGTGATCGAATTCCGTAATTTCCAGGCGATGACGCCGGAGACCGATCGCACGACGCATTTTTTCTGGGTGTACATGCACAATCAGAAAAAGAACATCGAACTATTCTCGCATTCGCTGCACGACAGCATTCTTGAAGGTTTTCACGAGGATAAGATCATGATCGAGACCCAACAGAAGGTGCTCGAAGCGGACCCAACGTTCAAGCTCAGGACGATCGCGGCGGATGCTCCGTTATCTCATCTGCGATGGGTGATCGAGAAACGAATCAAAGAAGAGAATGTCGAGCTTCGGTCGGGGACCGCCCGTTAATAAAAAGATAAGGGTCGTGATCGATGAGCGCACGGCGGAGGCTAAAGACGTCGTGAGACTGGTGTTGCGGAGGCCGGACGGCGAAGATCTCCCAGCGTTCACCGCCGGGGCGCACATCGATCTGTTCCTGCCGAATGGATTGACGCGCCAATATTCGTTGATTAATGATTCCCGCGAGCCGGATCGCTATGAGATTGCAGTGTCGAAGGCGGCCGCTAGCCGTGGCGGCTCATCGTGTGTGCACGCGCGATTGAATATCGGCGACGTACTCGAGATCAGCGAGCCGCGCAACAACTTCTCCCTCCAAGCTAGCCATGAGGCGTTTCACTTCATCGCCGGGGGCATCGGGATTACGCCTATCCTTTCGATGATCCGTTACTGTGAATCGCAGGGCTGGCAATGGCGGTTGCTGTATCTGGCGCGCAGTCGTGAATGCGCGGCGTTTCATAATGAGCTCGAGGCATTTGGCACGGACCGAGTGCGATTTCATTTCGACGACGAAGCGGGCCATTTGTTCGACTTCGCGGACCGATCCTTCATGGTCGCGCCCGGCGTACCGATTTACTGTTGCGGCCCCGCGCCTGTCATGAAGGCGGTGGGCGATTTCTCGTCCACGCACCCGGATAATCCCGCGTACTTCGAGTGGTTTTCACCGCCCGCCGCGGCCGAAGCCGATGAGGCAGCGGGCGGTTTCGAGGTCAAGCTGAACCGCAGCGGAATGCTCATGCGCGTGCCCGAGAACAAATCGATCTTGGAGGTGCTCGAGGAGCACGGGTACGAACTGTCCTATTCATGTCGGGAAGGCATGTGCCGCACCTGCGAAACCAGTGTGATCGAAGGCGTGCCGGAGCATCGCGACTATGTACTGTCAGGCAGTGAGCGCGCAGCGGGCCGGACCATGATGATATGCGTGTCGCGAGCCAAAAGTCCCGTGCTCGTGCTTGATATTTAAACCCACGGCTAAAGGACCTCTCGACTGATGACAACACGTTCCGCGCTTGCGCAAACATCCAAGGTTCCGCGAGTCATGAGCGGCGGCGACGCGCTGGTTGCCGGGCTACTTGAACATGGAATCGACACGGTGTTCGGATTACCCGGAGTTCAGACCTACGGTTTGTTCGACGCGCTGCACAGAGCAGGCCCCAGGCTGAGGGTGATCGGCGCCCGTCATGAGCAGACTTGCGGCTACATGGCCTTCGGTTACGCGCGTTCAACCGGCAGTCCGTCCGTGTTTTCTGTAGTCCCCGGACCCGGCGTGCTCAATGCGGGTGCGGCCTTGCTCACGGCATTCAGCGGTAACGAGCCGGTCCTGCTGGTGACGGGCCAGGTGCCGTCGCGGTTTCTCGATCGCGGACGCGGTCATTTGCACGAGATGCCCGACCAGCTGGGCACTCTGCGTACGTTCGTCAAATGGGCCGACCGCGCGGCCGCGGGCGCCACGGCTCAGAGCCAGGTAGCGCAGGCCTTCCAACAAATGCTGTCAGGGCGCCGCGGGCCGGCGGCATTGGAAATGCCTTGGGAGGCTTTTAACGTCAAGTCCGCAGTGGCGGATGCCGGTGTGATGCCGCTGTTACCGGCGCCGCCGGTCGATGACGATCAGATTGCGCGTGCGGCGAAGCTCGTGGCAGCGGCGCGCCGGCCGATGATCTTCGTGGGCAGCGGGGCGATTGAAGCCGCGGCGGCTATCCGCGAACTTGCCGAAGTGCTCGACGCACCGGTTGTCGCCTTCCGCACCGGCCGCGGGATTGTAAGCAATGATCATCCACTCGGGCTAACGGTCGCCGAGGCTTTCGGCTTATGGAAACAGACGGATCTGGCGATCGGAATCGGCACTCGCATGGAGGTACCGGCCTGGCGTTGGAGTTGCACTCCGCCGGGACAAAAGGCTATACGCATCGACATCGATGCGGCCGAAATGCGCCGCGCGACGCCGGACGTCGGTATTGTTTCCGACGCACGGCCGGCCGTCGAGGCGATGATCGCTGCGATCGCTCGGAGCGGCTTTTCGCGTACCGCCGGGCGCCGCGACGAAATCGCCGCTGCGGCAGGGCAAGTGGCCCGCGCCATCGAGAACGAGGTTCAGCCTCAAATTTCCTATTTGAAGGTACTGCGAGAGGTGCTTCCACGCGACGGCATCGTAACGGATGAGATGTGCCAGGTCGGCTACGCGTCGTGGTATGGTTTTCCTGTTTATCAACCGCGCACGTTCATCAGTTCCGGCTACCAAGGCAACCTCGGATCCGGTTTTCCGACGGCTCTGGGAGTAAAAGCTGCACACCCCGGCCGGCCGGTAGTCGCGATTACCGGCGACGGTGGATTCATGTTCGCGGCCCAAGAACTCGCCACCGCGGTTCAGTATCGATTGGGCGTCGTTGTCGTGGTATTCAACAACAATGCGTTCGGGAATGTCTTGAGAGATCAGACCGAGCAATTCGCCGGACGCGACATCGGCTCGAGGCTGACCAATCCCGATTTCGTTCGCTTTGCGGAATCGTTCGACGTCAGTGCGGAACGTGTGAAGACTGCGCAAGAATTCAAGCGCGCTCTGGAGCGTGCGCTAGCGGACGGCGGGCCACGCCTGATCGAGGTGAGCATACAATCTCCTGAAGCGAGCCCTTGGCGCTTTATCCACCCTAACGGCATGTAGCCGCGCGGTTCCAGCCGCTCACGAGAAAAATTGCGTGAATAATTGCTTGTAGCCTCGAATGCCGAGCTTGGTATAGGCATTCTTGCGGTGCTCCGCCACGGTGCTTGGAGCGATGCCGAGTTGCCGCGCGATTTCCTTTGAACTGAAACCGCGGAGAATCCGGCTGCAAACCTCATACTCTCTATTGCTCAGAAGGGCGCAGGCGGCGCTAAAATGCCGCCGACGCGTCGGCACGGCAGAGGCCTCTCGAACCTGGGTTGGGAATTCCTCTGCCTTCGCAACAAGCTGTCGATGCTTATTGGCGCTGGCGGTCAAGATCGGCGCGACCGTGACGAGCCGCGCACACTCGGAACTATCGAAGTACCCTTGGCTGGAATCACGATAGACGTTGACCGCAATCCACGTTTCGGGACCGACATGCTGAAAGAGGGACAGACGATCGACAATCCCCGGCTTCTCGTAGCACGAGGTCCGATAATCCGCATTCGCAATGTCTTCGACTCTTTGTCTTTGGACATGCAAATGCTCGTCTGCGTCGATGCTCGCGGCGCGAAGTTTCTCGGTGGGATCGGAATTGTAATGGCCGTCCAAATAGACGTGAGCGGTGTTTTCGGCGCAGGCAGGCGAGAGCGTGCTGGCGGTGCCCAGCAATCCCGGAGGTTTCAGCCTCGAAAAGCAAAGAACGCATACGTGGGCAAATTTGACGTAATGCGACAAGGATTCGGCCATCTGCGCGACATAGCCAGGTTCGCCCACGCCCCCGATCAGATCGGCAGCGACTGAAACGTACAAGGGCATCGGCTCTTGATGAATATCGACCACTCGTATGTCCATGGCAACCTCCCGCCCTCGGGTTCCCAGGATACCTCCTACTTTGAGGGGATGCCAACGAACCGTGGAACCGGCTACGCTGGAAGTGATGACCGGCGTATGGGGCGGGAGAGAGGCGTTGCACGTGCGCAGTTTGACCATCAGTGCACATTCCGTCGAGAACCGTCTGTCGATTGATGCAATCGAATCACTGGCTCGATCGCTCGGAAAGGCCGGCTGCGCGCGCACCCTACTCGAGGCTTTGAACAAATACGCCACGGTTGATCACTGCGCATTGCTCGTTCGACTGCGCGGCAAGGATCTGCGGCTGCTCGCCACAGCAAGCCGCGTACCATCCTCGAACGCGGCCCGCGCCGCGCTAAATTATATGAGCGAGATGCACCTGTATGACGTCGCGGACGATGCACCGATCGCTACCCGAGAAATCGGTGACGAATCGGTTCAACTCAGATACCGCACCCGGGAGGAGGTGCTCAACATTCGCTATCGCTCCGCATGCTACGACCAGGTCGGCATCGAAGACCGGCTAACGATGTCGAATTCGCATGCGGACGGTACGGCGACATTGATTTATTGTTACCGCTATAAAAGTACCGGACGATTTGCGAGCACTGAACTGGAGGCGCTCGCGCAGGTTGCACCGCTATTCCTCAGTTTGCTTGAAGTGCATGCTCAGCTTACCATTCCTCGCGAGTTTCCGATCCGCCGCTGGCGTGAATCGCTGGAGCACGCCGGCACGGCGCTTTCCGCGCGTGAACTCGACGTGTGCTCCAATCTGCTGAGCGGCCAAACCCTTGCCGATACCGGCCGGAAACTCGGTATCAGCGTCAACACGGCCATTACCTACAGCCGACGAGCGTATGCAAAGCTTGGTGTAGGCTCGGTTCGAGAGTTGCACGACCGGCTGATTCGCGCGAGCGCAATGGTCACCGGCTAGCGGGTACGTCAGCCCAGGAAATCCTTGATGATGATTGAACCTCTGCGGCTGTTCTAGATTCGGCAAGTGACCGGCGCCCGATATCACCGACAGCTCCGCGCCGGGTATCAAATCCTTCAAGGTCGATGCCGTCGCAGGCCCGGGTGTTGCGATCTTGGTCGCCGCAGACATGCAGTCCCGTCTTCCTTGCGGTAGAACAGAATCGATTGCTCCATGATCACGCGCTTTAGAAGCTGCCGACCGACTTCGTGCGACCAAGCCGCATCATACCAAGCATTCTTCAAATAAGCGCTCATCGAAATCCCCTCTTTAACCGGCACGCGGTACGAATCTAAATGGGGTCGTGACCCGCCAGCACCCGGCGTTTCCCGGTGCTCGACGTCGTTACCGGCCGTGACTGACACGCTAAATCTCAACGCTGCAGACGCCTGTCATGCACCGCCGTGCTCAATGTGTTCAGTACCTTCACTGAATCCTCCCAGCCGAGGCAGGCGTCGGTGATGCTCTGACCGTAGGTCAACGCTGCCGGAGCGTCTGTGCCGGCACGGAAAAGTTGCGTGCCGGCCTTCAAGTGGCTTTCGACCATCACGCCAAAAATCCGCCGAGAACCGCCGCGAATCTGCGAGGAGATGTCGTTGGCCACGTCGAGCTGCTTTTCGTATTGCTTGTTACTGTTGGCGTGCGAGCAATCCACCATGAGCCGCCCCGGCAGCCGGCTCTTTTCGAGTTCGCGGCAAGCGGCATCCACGCTCGCGGCGTCGTAATTGGGCTTCGTTCCGCCGCGCAGAATCACGTGACAATCTTCGTTTCCCGTGGTCTCGACTATGGCGACCTGGCCATTCTTGTGTACCGACAAAAAATGATGGGATCGCGCCGCCGACTGAATCGCATCCGCAGCGATTCGTACGTTGCCGTCGGTGCCGTTCTTGAAGCCGATTGGCGCCGACAAGCCGGACGCCAGTTCGCGATGTACCTGACTTTCGGTGGTGCGAGCACCAATGGCTCCCCAACTTATCAAGTCGCCGATGTATTGCGGTGAAATGACGTCGAGAAACTCGCACCCGGCAGGCAGGCCCGCTTGATTGATCTCGTTCAACAATTGCCGTGCGATCGCCAGGCCATCATCAATGCGATAGCTTTCATCCAGGCCCGGGTCGTTGATGAGCCCTTTCCAGCCCACCGTCGTGCGAGGCTTCTCAAAGTACACGCGCATGATGATTTCCAGGGTGCCGGCATATATGTCGCGTTGCTCGCGAAGCCGCCGCGCGTACTCGAGGGCCGCGTTCTTGTCATGGATGGAGCACGGTCCGATGATGACCAACAGCCGATCATCGCCACCCGCAAGAATGCGTCGAATATTCTGCCGAGTACGTGAAATCAGGCTCTCGACTGCGGTGCCGCGGATTGGCCAGCGCCGCACGATGTGCTCTGGCGGGCACAGCGGCCGGATACCTCTGATGCGTTCGTCGTCGGTTGGGCCCGTCTTGTCGATGGGCACCTTCAAACTTTCATCGAGGCTCGAGGGTGTGGCATTCATTCCGATCTCCCATAGCCATTCATGCAATGGCCATCACAAATTGCAAAGCAAAAAAAACCGCCGTTGATTCGGCGGTTCAGTGACTCGATGCGCTTCCGATAAATCATGCGCCCGCTTCACCTCCGCCCCGGGGGTGGGAAAACCAGAAATAAGCATTGAAGCGCCGGTTGAAGTGCATGGCCCAGATCTAGCACTACTGACGGCATCGCTGTCAAGCAGCGAGTTATCGCCGCTTTTGACGCGGCTCGGAAGCGGCCGCCGAGCGCTCCCTATTGACGGAATGTCGCCGGTCATGATACATCATAAATCATATATCCTTTAAAGTTGGAACCACGGGCTCCGTGGCAGAAAGCCAACGCTGTTAGAGATCAAGGGGGAGGCAGATGAATAAGTTTACGTGCGCTATGGCGGTAACGATGGTCGGATTCTCATGGCAATTACCGGCGTTGGCGGAGAATGAGCAACAGATCTCTTCGGGCGAGCCTACTCAGGCCCTCACGGAGATTATCGTTACCGCACAGAAGCGCAGCGAAAACTTAGAGGTGGTTCCGATTGCCATCACGGCGCTATCGGGGGCTGATCTGGCATCTGCCGGCATAGGGTCGACTGCGGATCTCGCCCTCGTCACGCCGGGGTTGACGGTCGTCAGCATAGCGGGGATCGTATTGCCTCACATTCGCGGAATTGGTACCACAGCCTACGGCGCAGGATTGGAGAATTCAGTCTCGACCTACATTGACGGTGTTTATCTCGTCTCCGGGGCAGCGTCGTTGTTATCTCTCAACAACGTGGCGCAGATCGAGGTTCTCAAAGGTCCTCAGGGAACTCTATTCGGCCGCAACGCAACCGGCGGTCTCATGCAGATCATCACCAAAGACCCGCAATCGAACTTCAACGGCGAAGCAAGCCTCGGGTTTGGGAATTATCAGACCATCCAAGGCGATCTCTATGTGACCGGTCCCATAGCGCCGACGTTGGACGCCGATCTCGCCGCGCACGCCTCGACGCAGGGCAAGGGCTACGGCACCAATCTGTTCAACGGCAAAGACGTGTATCGGACGGACCGCGATATTGCGCTTCGCTCCAAGTGGCGGTGGACTCCCGGTGAAGATACCGCCGTGACGCTTTCCGTCGACTACGAGGAGCTCGGCGGTACGCAGAGCAGCACTTTTCAGAACGCACCGGGAACTCTGCCGATTTTCGGCACGCCGCGCGCCACCAGCACCTGGGACATTGATTCCGATTTCCAACCTTCCGACTCCTTCAAAGGCGGCGGTGCCAGCGTCCGCCTCGTCCAGAACGTGGGCATCGGCAGAATCACCAGTATCACGGCGTACCGGCGTTCGCAGGATTTCGTGGGATTCGACGCCGATGGGTTGCCCGTACCGATCCAGACCATCCCCGTCGTGCGGATAGACGACCGCCAGTTTACGCAGGAACTTCAATTGAGTTCCCTGGACTCCGGCCGCATCGAATGGGTTGCCGGCGCGTTTTTTCTGCATGGCGACAGCAAGTACGACCCCAGCGAGGTTATCCTGGGTGGACCCCTGATCAATCCCGTATTCCCGCTCGATAAGATCGATATCTATGGCGATCAAACCACCGATTCCTGGGCTGTGTATGGCCAGGGAACGCTGAGGATAACCGACGCGGATCGTTTGACCGTCGGCTTGCGATATACGGATGAGCGTAGGAGTCTCACCGCAACGGAGCCCGCCGAACTCGCCGGCGGGATACCGATTCAACTGATCGACCCGCCGATCGATAACAGCAAGACTTTCACTCGCCCAACGTGGCGCGTTGCCTTCGATCATCGATTCTCATCGTCGGTCATGGGTTACGTGTCCTACAACCGCGGCTTCAAGAGCGGCGGATTCAACCCGGGCGTGCCTGCGGACCCCGCGTATGCGCCGGAGGTTCTCACGGCCTATGAGACCGGTTTGAAGGTGGACTTATTGGATCATCGCCTCCGTTTCAACTCCGCCGCGTACTACTATGACTATAAGAATATTCAGGTCGCCCACTACGTATTGGGCCAAATCGGCTATTACAACGGGGCTGCCGCTGAGGTGTACGGCCTGGACTCGGACTTCGAAGTCATCGTCGCGCCAGGGCTGACATTGGCGGCGGGCGTATCCTTGATACACGATCGATTCACGGATTTTCCGAATGCGGTGATCGACACCCAGATCCCGACGGGTGGGGTGGCCATCACGACCGGATCGGCCAACGGCAATCGTCTTCCCTTGACGCCCAACGGCACATTCAATTTGTCTGTCGACTATCGTCATCCCATTGCGGAGGGAGAAGCCGGCATCAACGTGAGCTACGGGCACAGCAGTGGTTATTTTTTCCAGCCGGACAACCGAATGGAACAACCCGCCTTTAATCTAGTCAATGCAATGGTCTCCTGGTCCACGCAGGGCGAGCGGCTGAAGGTATCACTCTGGGGCAAGAATCTGACGGACGAGGTGGTCGCAAACGCACTTCTGCCGTCGGCGATCGGCAGCCTAGCTGCCTACCGCCCGCCGCGAACATTCGGCGTTTTGGTTGGAACGAAATTCTGAGCTTGCAACAGGAGAAAAGCATGTCCTTCTTGAAGAACGCGTGGTATGCAGCGGCTTGGTCGGAGGAGGTGGGCCGTCATCTCTTGCGCCGCGTGATCATGGATCAGGCGATTCTGTTTTACCGCAAAGAGGACGGGACGGCCGTGGCATTGACGAATCGCTGCGCGCACCGGTTTGCGCCGCTGCACCTGGGAAAGCTCGAGGGCGATACGGTGTCTTGTCCCTACCATGGACTTCGCTACGATGCTTCGGGAAAGTGTGTGTTCAATCCCAATGGGAATCAGATCGTCCCCGCGGGCGCGCGGCTGGGGACCTATCCGCTGGTCGAGCGGTACGGGGTGCTGTGGATATGGCCGGGGGATTCCAGCCGAGCCGACCCGATGCGCATCCCGGATTTGGGCTACCTTGACCAACCTACACGCTACCGGCCGGTGAGGGGGCTCATCGAGGTGCATGCGAACTATCGGTACATCATCGATAACTTGATGGACGGCGCGCATGTGGCCACGGTGCATCACGACACACTCGCGGCCGAATCATTTACCCGTGCGAAGGCTGTCGTGGAAATAGAGGGCGATACCATCTGGTCCAAACTCATATGTCCCCCCGGTATGCCCGGACCGATATGGGAGCAGATATGGAAGACCGAGCGCGGACCGGTACCCGGGCCGATGGATCATTGGGCGAGTTCCGGCTGGACTGCCGGTGCGGTGGTGAGGCAAGTCACGGGAATTACGCCGCTGGGACAGCCGCGGGATGAGGGCATCACCACGCTGAATTGCCATCTGCTGACGCCGGAGACCGAGCAGAAGACGCACTATTTCTGGGCGATCTGCCGCGATTTCCAACTGGAGAATACCGCGCTCGACGAGCAGATGAAAATCGGGGCGACCTATGCATTCGTCGAGCAGGATGAGCGCATGCTGTCCGCGATCCAGGAGACGGTCGGAGGTCAGGATTTCTGGGAACTGAAACCCTGCCTGCTGGCCGATGATGTCGGCGCGGTCCGGGTCAGGCGTCAGATGGACCAGCTGTTGAAAGCCGAAAGTGAATTAACCACTTCCGCTCGATAGGCGGCAGGCCCGCGCGGCCGCTCGAGTGTTGCACGCGAACCGGAGATTCATCATGGGCAGTAGCGATTCCAAAACAGCGGCAACGTCGGCCGGCAATTCAGTCAAACACATCCATCATCATGCATTCGCTTGCCGGGATTCGGAGGAAACGCGGCATTTCTACGAAGACATCTTGGGAATGCGTCTAGTCACTACCGTGGTGATGGACGATCCCTTCCTGCAGGACGGGTCGCAGTATTGCCACACCTTCTACGAGATGGCCGATGGCAATGCGCTTGCGTTCTTCGAGCATACGTCGCTGTTCAAGCCCGAGGACTTCACCGCCCGAAGTGGCTTTCATCATCACGTAGCGCTCGAGGTAGAAGGCGACGAGGCGGTCATGCGATTCAAGAGCAAGCTGGACGCAGCCGGGATAGCCAACATGTACATGGACCACGGCGTGTTTCACTCGCTGTACTTCAATGATCCGAATGGCTTGAATCTCGAGTTCGTCACGAAGGCGCAGGGATATGACGAGTTCGATCGAGCGGCGCGGGTGTCCGCCCGCAGCGATTTGAAGCGATGGCTGAGCGACCGGCCCTCGAGCTCGAATTCCGGCGCCAAATCGCCCGGGAGAACTTGACTGATTCGGCAAATCATATATCATCGATGAATGCAAACTCATCTGCTTGAACACGCCGTGGCCAGCCCCGTCGGACCCATGCCGATCGCGGAACTGGGTCTCGACCGCAAGTCGCTCAAAGAGCTGATGCGTCGCAGTAACGCAGTTCCATTGCGCCGCCTTGCTCTATGTTTGGTCGCCCTGGGGTTCTTGGGATATCTGTATGTCAGCGCAATGGGCAGCCGCTGGTTCTTGGCGGCGTTATTTCTCTTTGGCAGCACCCTATCGTTGACCGTGTACTCGCTTTCACATGAATGCTCTCACGGTACGGTGTTCCGCAGTCGCTGGTTGAATGAGACGATTTTCTGGGCGACGTCGCTCCTGTTCGGGCAGGAAGTTCTGTACCGCCGATACTCCCACGCGGCCCACCATACTCACACGATGTTCGTGGGCCACGATGCACAGCTGCCCTTCGCACAACCGGTTGGATTGAAGGCTTACTTCTTGTGGTACTCCGGCGTCCTTTATCATAGCCAGTTCTTACGGGTTCTTTTTTTGCACAGCCTTGGACGATTCAGCGACAAGACCCGCAGCTTTACTCCGCCCGAAGAATTGCCGCGGATGGTGCGAAATTCCCGCCTGTTCATCGTGATTTACGCCGGCGCCGCGGCCGTTTCCTGGTACTTCAGCACCAGCGTCCTGTTGTGGATTTGGCTGCTGCCGAAGCTCGCCGGGGATCCCGTCATGCTGACGTACGCGGGCTCCCAGCACTTCGAGAAGGAAGAGAATACGATCGATCTGCGCCGATCAACACGCTCGCTCCGACCCAACCGGTTGATCGATTTGTTCTATTGGAACATGTCATTTCACATTGAGCACCACCTCTATCCCACCGTGCCATTTTTCGCATTGCCGAAGCTCAATGCGCTCATCAAAGATCGCCTTCCGGAGCCTGAAGGTATTTTGTCCGCAACCGGCAGCGTTTTCCACGGATGGTGGCTGCGCAGCTTTAGACAGCACGCCGCTGACTGAGCTATTGTCGATGGAAACGACGCACGAGTGGATTCGCGTTTGTGCTGCCTCGGATATAGATAAGGAAGACGTGCGGCGCTTCGATTTCGCCGGCCGCGCCTACGCAATCTTCAACGCCAAGAGCGGTTTCTACGCCACCGCGGATTTATGTACGCACGGCGGTGCGCATCTTTCCGATGGACTGGTGATGGGTGACATCATCGAGTGCCCTTTGCATCAGGGAAGATTCCACATCCCAACCGGGCAAGCCAAGAGTCCGCCGGCGTGCCGGCAATTGCGGACTTACCCGATTCGAATCGAAGACGATGAGCTATACCTGTCGGTCGCCAGATGAAGATCCGGCGTCTAATCTAATAGGTAACGGCGCCTTGCGCCGCCGGTCCTACCACCTGCGCATATTTGGCCAGCGTCGGGGGCAGTGCCCGAGGCTCACGAGCCGGTAAGTCTTTGGCGCGCTGAACCCACTCCTCGTCGCCCAGCTGGACGGAAATTGTGCCTTGCGTCGCGTCGATGCGAATCCGGTCGCCATCACGCAGAAGAGCAATCGGGCCGCCGCGCGCCGCCTCAGGACCCACATGGCCGATGCACATGCCGCGCGTAGCGCCGGAAAACCGTCCATCCGTAATGAGAGCCACTTTCTCGCCCATGCCCTGCCCAACGAGAAGAGCGGTCACGCCGAGCATCTCGCGCATGCCGGGGCCGCCTCGCGGGCCCTCGTACCGAATAACGATGACATCTCCAGCGGCGTAGCTCCCGGAACGCACGGCCTCGACGGCAGCCCCCTCACCATCGAACACACGTGCCGGGCCTTCATGCACGAGACGGGCCAGGCCCGCGATTTTTACCAGCGCTCCTTCAGGCGCTAGATTGCCGTGAAGCACAATGACTCCTCCCCTGGAAGTGAGCGGATCCTTGGCGGAGCGGACTATCTTCCCATCAGGTTGCGGCGCCGAGGCGGCAACCTCGCCGATGGTCTTGCCGGAGATGGTCGGACACTCTGCGTGCAGTAATCCCGCTTCGAGGAGCGCATGCAGCACTGTGCTGACTCCGCCGACCTCGTACAAGTCGCATGCCCAGAATCGACCTCCGGGCTTGAGGTCGGCAAGCAGCGGCGTGCGCGCAAAAATGGCGCCGATATCGGTGAGAGTGAACTCGATGCCGGCTTCGTGCGCGATGGCCGGCAAATGCAGGGCCGCGTTGGTCGACCCGCCGGTTGCCGCCACAGCGACCGCTGCGTTCTCCAGGCTTCGCAGCGTCACGAGTTCACGAGGACGCGGGCCGCCGCTGCGAATGAGCCGCGAAAGGGTGCGCCCGGCCTCCTCTGCAAGCGTGAGCCTGCTCGAATACACGGCGGGTGTCATTGCGGTACCTGGGAGCGCCAGCCCTAACGTTTCGGCCACCATTGCCATGGTGTTCGCCGTAAATTGACCTGGACAGGAGCCCAGCGTGGGTACGGCTACGCGCTCGAGCTCCGCGAGTTCGGCGGGCTGCATCTCACCTGCGTAGACGCGTCCGACTGCTTCGTAGACGTCCACCACGGTGACTCGCCGGTCTCCGAGTCGTCCTGGCAGGGCCGCGCCTCCATAGCAGAAAACCGACGGTCGATTGATGCGCACCATCGCCATCATGAGGCCGGACAGAGTCTTGTCGCAGCCCGCGAAGCCGATGAGACCATCGTATCCATGAGCTAACGTTACGGCCTCGACGGAATCCGCGATGATATCCCGCGAAACCAGGCTAAACCGCATCCCAGCATGGTTCATCGCGACGCTGTCGGCAACCGTGATGGTCGAAAACTCGAAGCACGTCGTTTGCGTCGATTCAAGCCCTTTCTTCGCCGCAGCCACCTGAGGCGCGAGAGACAAGGAGCATGGCGTCACCGATCCGCCCGTCGACACGATGCCGGCGAATGGCCGCGCTATTGCAGCATCATCATGGCCGAGTGCTCGCAGAAACGCACGATGAGGCGCCCGGTCAAGTCCATCGGTGATTACGCGAGAGGGAAGGGGAGACACGATGTCGTCCGCCTGACTCATGTGAAGACTCCTCTGCAATAGGCCATCCAGTATCATCGATGATATATTTTTGGCGACGATTGTCAACGACTTACCGCGGCCCGAACCGATCGCCGCAATATCTGCCCTCGACTTGACTCCGCCGGTGAATAATCTATGATATATGCTCTGCGATACCACACGGAGCGCCACCAACTTGAATCAGATCGGTACTGCGGGCAGAGCTGACGGTGTCATCACGAACGGTTGGGGTGCACAACGAAAAGCCGGCGCGCTCAGTTTTACGTTCGACAATCTCGGCGAGGCTGCGGAAATCGAGTTCGGCGAGTGGCCCGCCGACAAGCCGATCGGAGAACACTATTCGGCACGGCGCGTCGTGCCCTCACTTTTGTCACGGCTAGAGGGCCTGCGCGTCACCTTTTTCATCGAAGGCTGGAACGCGGGTGTCTACCCGGAGACTCTACGCTCCATCGACGGCGCTGGGCACGAAGTTGCGATGCACGGCTGGCGGCACGAGATTTGGGAGCGGCAGACTGAGCAGCGCCAACGTGCCGTCTTTATGCAGGCACTCGACGCGATGAGGTCTCTCGGACTCGAGCCGCAGGGATTCCGTCCGCCCGGAGGCGCAGGTTCCGCGGTGTTGGAAGAGCTATTGCGCCGCGAGGGCCTGACGTACGTCTCGGATGTCGGCGACCATGTGGAAGATCACGCGGGTGTGGTGCGGCTGCCATTTCCCTGGCGCGGTGTGGACGGCGTCTTCCTCGAGCCGAACCTGGGCAAGGCAGCCGGCGTCAGCGAGGTCGGCGAAGGAGGAGTCGAGGCTCTGTATGCGAGTCATCGCCAGGCGATAGCAACTGCGAAGGCTACCGGTAGCCATGCTGTGTTCGTTTTTCATCCATTTTTGCTCGGCAAGGATCCGGCGCACCTCGAGGGTCTTTTCAGCCTCATAGCCGAGGCCAGCTCGGACCCCGATCTTTGGGTTGCGCCGTGTCGGGATGTGGCGCAATGGGTCCTATCGGAAAGCGCAAATTGATGCGTGCGCACCTTGCAGATCGGTATCTGGCCGTCCTAATGCTACTGGAAGAATTTACGAGCCGTGTCAATGGCGGTCGCAGCGTTGCCGATCTGCTCGTCGAAGACGCCACTCTGGCTACGCCTCGCGGGCAAATCGCCGGTCGCGACGCCATTGCCAACCTGTTTCAGTCGACATTCGAAGCGAGGCGCGCGAATGAGCGGGTCTCGCGGCATTTCAATTCGAACCTCACGATTCGGAGCCTCGATTCAGATTGGATTGAAGCACGGTCATTATTGACCGCGCTCGCGATCGATCCTACCTTAGGCGCGAAGGGTTCCCTCCTAATCGGTGATCAGCTCGATATCATCATCCCCTCATCGGACGGGCTCATGCAATTCAAAAGTAGAAAAATGGTTCCGCAGCTCAATTTCGAACTTGCACCGTCGGCGGGTGCGCATCCATGAAGCTCGTGTCATTCACGCATGGCGGCGTCGGGAAAATCGGCGGTTTGGTAGATGACGAGGTGCGCACTATAGCAAACACATCGCCTCACGAGCCGCTGACGCTGCTCGATTTGTTGGATGCGGGAGATGAGGGTCGCGCGTATATACAACGGTCCCTGTCGGGAGCGACCGAAACGTTCAAGCTTCGGGACGTGAAGCTTGGAGCTCCCATCGCGCATCCGCGAAAGTTCCTGGGGCTCGGGGGAAACTATCATGCGCACATCGCCGAGATAAAGCGCAAATTTCCGGGCTTCGTACAACCGGATAATCAGGTGTGGTTCAATAAGCAGGTCACTTGCGTCATCGGCCCTACCGATGAGATACACAAACCGCGCGTGTCGGACGCTCTCGATTACGAAGCCGAGCTGGCCGTCGTGATCGGCCGCAGGTGCCGCCACGTGCAGGTTGCCGATGCGCACAAAGTCATTGCGGGCTATATGGTCTGCAACGACGTGAGCGTTCGGGACTGGCAAATGCGGGCACCGACGGCGATGTTGGGCAAATCGTTCGATACGCACGGACCGACGGGTCCTTGGATAACCCTGGGCATGTCGATCGATGAGGCCCAGGATCTGGAAGTGAAGACACATGTCAACGGAGAATTGCGTCAGCACGGCCGGACCAGCGATTTCATCTACGGAATCCGAGAAATGATTGCGGAGCTGACGACCGTCTTCACGCTCGAGCCGGGTGATATCCTTGCAACGGGCACACCGCCCGGAGTCGGTGCGGCAATGGACCCCCCCGGCTTTCTGCGCGTGGGCGACATCGTACGCATCGAGATCGAAAAGCTTGGCGTGCTGGAGAATCCGGTAGTGGCAGAGCCGACACCGCTGCCGCTCTCATTCTGAGCCGTTGAGCGAGCTGTGTCCGTCCAGTCGAACGCCAGCGAGAATTCACTACAGCGGGGGGTCGCCTTCATAGGCACCGGTATCATGGGCGCTCCCATGGCGCTGCGATTGTTGCGGGCCGGGCTTCTGCGGGCCTACTGGAATCGCCGTGCAAATCGGGTGTCGGTCCTGAGCGAGGCAGGTTCGACGATGGCCAGCTCGCCGGCGGCCGCCGCGGACGGCGCGCAGCTGATATGTTTTTGCCTGACCGATGGACCCGCGGTTCACGACGTGATGTTCGGACCTAACGGGTGCATCAACGGTTGCGATATTGGAGCGCCGCCGTTGATCGTTGATTTTTCGACGTCATCACCCCTCGAAACCAGACAGCTTGCCGACGAATACCGCGCGCGCGTGGGCGGCAATTGGCTGGATGCACCGGTAAGCGGCGGGGCAGCTCGTGCCGCGAAGGGCGACCTCATTGTCTTTTGCGGCGGCGAATCGCGGGACTTCGAAGCTGCCCAACCGGTTCTGCGGATTGTAAGCTCGCGTGCAAGTTTGGTCGGAGATCTGGGCGCAGGGCAGACCATCAAGTTGTGCGCGCAATTGATTGCCGCTCCCACCCTCGTGGCCATCGCCGAAGCAATTGCCGCCGCAACCGCGAACGGTATCGACGCACGCAAGATTCCAGATTTCTTGGCGGGCGGATTGGCAGACTCGCCGTTGTTGCAACTATTTGGCCGCCGAATGGCGGAGGGGCAGATCGAGCCCCGCCTTGGCGCTCTAGCCACCATGCTCAAGGACATCGATTTGGCGGTGGAGATGGCGCGCAGCGCAGGATCGCCGACGCCGCTCGGCGCCGTCGCCGCACAGATGTATCGTGTGCTGGTGAAACTGGGCCGCGGCGGCGACGAACTCAATGCGCTGGTGGAGTTATTCGATGGCCGTGCGTATGAGCACCTTCGCTCGCCTTAAGGCATGACCCCGCTACAAACTGCCGGATGGGAAGAGCACGTCTTTTCGTGCGCCTCGTTCGTCCTCGAGTGCGGCGAGCGACTCGCGCCGCTTCTGCTGTCGTATGCCACGATCGGCACCTGGCGCCCGGACGGCCGCAACGCAGTGCTTCTGCTGCCGAGCGCAAGCGGCGTGAAGCAATGGGCACTCGCGCACGTTGGGGCAGAAGAAACCTTTGATCCGGAGCGCTACTTCATCATCAGCGTAGATGCCTTGGGCGGAGGCGGGTCAAGCCGTCCGTCCGAGAGTCTCGGAAGCCGGTTTCCTCGGTACAGCATCCGCGACAACGCGCGTGCGATCCATCTACTGCTCAGCCAACGACTGGTGCTCCCGGCGCTGAGGGCGGTCGGGGGTGCATCGATGGGGGCGATGATCGCGCTCGAATTTGGTCTATGTTTCCCAGCGTTCGCAGAGCGGCTTTTCCTGTGGTCACCCTCTGCGAAATGCAGTCCGATGTTCATTGCGCTCGCCCGCTTGGTGCGAGAGGTCGTAGCGCTCGATCCTGTCTTCAATGGCGGCCGCTACGGACATCAACCGCTGCAAGGATTGCAGGCGGCGGGCCGCGCGTACTTTCTTTCCTTGGTGGGCAGACGTTTTCTGGAGAACACACCCATCGCAGATCGAGAGTCGGTCGCTACCAAGGTGGGACAGATGTATCGCCAGTGTTGGGATGCGAATGACCTCTTGAGCCGGTACGATTCTCTAACCCTGCACGATGTGCACCGCCGTCCGGAGGGCCATGATCCCAATATTCTCTCGAGACTTCAGTCTGCCTGTCTGCTGATGCCGAGCCGATCGGATCACCTCTTGCCGATCGAACACGTTTTGGAAATGGTCACCACGATTCCACGCAGTCAGCTCGAGACCATCGAGGGAGAAGCGGGGCATTGGGCCGCAAGTCAGCCGCCCGGTACGCAAGAGCATCGGCGCGTGCGAGATGCCACGAAGGCATTCCTTGAGGCGCCGGCGTAAGCGATGCGGCGATGTGTGGACGCGGTGGTATGAACGGAGTATAGGATATATCATAGTTGCATAGGTCTATGTTAACCTACTGCGACAAAAAGACACACGACATGCCGACAGCGATGTTCGAAGAACGAGGCGGAGAGTGAACGAGAAGAGCTTGCTTTCGACAAGCTTGGTGGATCGTCTCACGGATCAGCTGAAAGAAATGATCATGACCGGGGAGCTAGGACCAGATGCCCCGGTTAACATCAATGCCATCGCCAAGCAGGCAACCGTCAGCTTGGTGCCGGTCCGAGAAGCGCTCGCTAGGCTCAGCGCGTCGGGACTGCTGCAGTTCAAGCCCAATCGAGGATACCGGGTCTCGCCGCGCCTCACGCCCGAGGGCCGTGAAGCTCTTTTCGAGGCCCGCGAGCTGCTCGAACTCTCGGCTGCGCCCCTTGCGGTCGAGAACCGCAACCACGAGCAGATGGCCGAACTAGCCTCGCTCAATCAGGCGATGCGCAAGCTCTCCGCAAAACTTCGGACGACGCCCCAGAACTTTTTTCGATTGAATGACAAGTTCCACCGCACTTACGTGGGTACTTCCGCCAATCCCTATCTGGTGCGCTTCTTCGATGTGCTGTCTTTCGACCTGTACATGGCTCGCGAGGTAACGGCACCCATCGACATCAAGCGGCTTACCTCTGAACACGAAGTCATCATAAAGTCCTTGAAGGACCGAAACCTAGAACAACTTTCCAAGTCGCTGCGAAATCATATTCGCAGTACCCGCTATTCCGGCTTGAAGTAGCGATGCCGGTTGCCGGGCCCGGCAACCATGGACTCTGAACCTACCTTGCGGTCGCGGAATGGCGGCGCATCGTAGCCGGCGTACACGAGGCCGGCGGCGGGAGCGGGCATTTCGCTCGCCTTGGCCGGCGATTTTCGATTTGCAGCCGTCGACGCGTTTTTCGTCACGCCATTTGCCAAAATCGGCATGTCCGGCGATTATGGCGGCAGTTATTTCATGACCAAACTGATCGGACCGGCAAAGACCAAAGAGTTGTATATGTTGAGCGTACGTTTGAGCGCTGAAGATGCACTGTGCCCTGGGGTTGATCACGTGACGCAGGGTTCGCGCGACGCCATGCAGGCATTCGCCGAGAAGCGCAAGCCGCGCTTCAGCGGCGTCTAAATGACCGCCATGCGACGTGCGGCCATCGTGGCTCCGCTGCGAACTCCGGTCGGAACCTTCGGCGGAGGTCTACGCTCCGTGCCGGTCGAGACGCTGGGCGCAGCGGTGGTGCGCGCCATCCTGGACAAAACCCGATTGGACCCGGCGCTGATAGAGGACGTGATATTCGCGCAGTCCTATGCCAGCGGCGAAACTCCGTGCGTGGGCCGTTGGATTGCCTTGGAGGCCGGCTTGCCGGTACACGTGCCTGGCATGCAGGTCGATCGGCGCTGCGGCGGCGGTCTGCAAGCCGTGGTCAATGCGGCCATGATGGTCCAGAGCGGCGCCGCGGACGTGGTGCTGGCGGGCGGCGTGGAGAGCATGAGCAACGTCGAGTACTACACCACCGACATGCGCTGGGGGATGCGTGCCGGCAGCGTGAAGCTGCACGATAGGCTCGAGCGCGGCCGCGAACGGTCGCAGCCCGAGGCGCGTTTCGGGCGTATTTCCGGCATGATTGAAACTGCGGAAAACCTGGCCAGGCAATTCGGCATTTCACGCGCACAATCGGATGAATACGCGGTGCAGAGCCAACGCCGTGCGGCGCAGGCTTCTTCGGCAGGTCGTTTCGCCGAGGAGATGGTGCCCTTGCTGGTCGCACAAAAAAAAGGCGAGGCGATACTCGTCAGCCGTGACGAGGGCGTGAGAGCCGCGACCACGGTTCAGACACTGGGGGCCTTGCGGCCGCTGCTGAAAGACGGCACGGTGACCGCCGGGAATTCGAGTCAACAGAATGATGCGGCGGCGGCGTGTCTGGTCGTGGCCGAGGATAAGCTCGCCGAATTGAATCTCGAACCGCTGGGCTTTCTGGTCGGTTGGGCCGCCGCCGGGTGTGAACCGGCCACGATGGGAATCGGGCCTGTTCCCGCGGTGGCGAAACTATTCGGCCGCACGGGCTTCTCCTTCGACAAATTGGCCTTGGTAGAGCTCAACGAAGCGTTCGCCTGCCAGGTACTCGCCGTGTTGAAAGGCTGGGACTGGCACGATCATGAGCGCCTCAATGTCAACGGCTCGGGGATTTCATTGGGTCATCCGATTGCGGCCACCGGCGTGCGCATTCTCGCGACGCTGCTGTACGAGCTGAAGCGACGCGGCGGCGGGTACGGTTTGGAGACCATGTGCATCGGCGGCGGCCAGGGGCTCGCGGCCATATTCGAAGGTGTCGGCAGTTGATGGCGAGATAACCGCTGATGGCGGGATCGCTAGACGCGGGTACCGAAGCGAGGCCGTGCCGCGTGAGGAGTTACCTGCTGCGGAGCATTGGAATCCGTGCTCTGATATTGGTCGGAACGCATTCGCATAGCGGACAGAGGGTGAATTCGTCGTGAAACTATCTGGAAGAGTAATTGCGGTGAGCGGGGGCTTTGGCATCCTAGGTCAGGCGGTCGCTGCGACTTTGACCGGATATGGCAGTACCGTCGCGTCCATCGATTTCGCCGCGGCGTCGGCGACCGGGCAAGCCGTGGGCGTTCACCTCTATGGCGGCGTCGATCTGGCCGAAGAGGAATCCGCCAACGCTGTAATGAGTCGCATCGTGCAAGATGCCGGACGCCTCGATGGATTGATTAACGTCGCCGGTGGATTTCATTGGGAAAAACTCGAGGGCGGCGTACTCGACACTTGGGATTCGTTGTACCGCGTCAACCTGCGCACGGCGGTCGTTGCCTGTAAAACCGCATTGCCGTACCTGGTGAAATCCGGCAAAGGTCGCATCGTCAATATCGGCGCCATGGGCGCCACCAAAGCCGGCGCCGGCATGGGGGCCTATGCCGCGTCCAAAGCGGGCGTCGCCAAACTCACCGAGGCGCTGGCGGAGGAACTCAAGGATCGGGGGGTGACCGTGAATGCCATATTGCCCAGCATGATCGACACGCCGCGAAACCGCCTCGACATGCCGGATGCTGATTTCAGCCGGTGGGTCGCGCCGTCGGCCATTGCCGAAGTAATCGCGTTTCTGCTGTCGGACGAGGCCGAAGCGGTAACCGGCGCATTGATTCCGGTGGCCGGGCGCGTTTGAGTTTGCGTGCCCACGACGCTCAGCGTGTCCACGGCGCCATGGCCTGCGTCTCGATGCCATAGCGCTGGATCGCCTGTGCAACGGTCTGCCGGGGAACATGGCCCTTACGCGCCAGCGCATCCAATGTGGCCAACACGATGGAATGCCGATCGACCTCGAAGAAGCGGCGCAGCGTCAGGCGCGTGTCGCTGCGACCGAAGCCGTCGGTTCCCAAGGTGACGAATCGACTCCCGAGGTAGGGCGCAATGAGCTGCGGATAGGCCCGTACATAGTCCGTCGCAGCGACCACGAGTTCGGCACCTTGCAGCTGCTGTTCGACGTGACTGATGCGTGCAGACTCCAGCGGATGCAGGCGATTCCAGCGCTGGACCCCTGCCGCGTCGCGCGCCAGCTCGCTGAAGCTGGTGACGCTGTGGACCTCGCTGCTCACGCTCCAGTCCTGCGCCAGCAGTTCGGCCGCCGCGATCACTTCGCATAAAATCGCGCCCGAGCCGAGCAGCCGTACCGGTGCGCCAGAATTCTCCCGCGCCCGACTCGCGTAGCGGTACATACCCTTGATGATGTCGGCCGGTTCGACGCCAGGCGGCAGCGACGGCTGAGCATAGTTCTCATTCATCATGGTGATGTAGTAAAACTCGTCGGCCTGCTGCTCCATCATGCGGCGCATGCCGTGGTCCATGATGACGGCCAGCTCGCAGGCGAAGGCAGGGTCGTAGGCACGGCAATTGGGAACCGTGGCGGCGATGACATGACTGCTCCCATCCTGATGCTGCAACCCTTCTCCTCCTAGTGTTGTACGGCCGGCGGTGGCACCGAAGAGGAACCCGCGCGTGCGCTGATCGGCCGCAGCCCAGATCAGGTCGCCGACGCGTTGGAACCCGAACATCGAGTAGAAGATATAGAACGGCAGCATAGCCACGCCGTGCACGCTGTAGGCCGTTCCGGCGGCAGCCCAGGATGAAAGCGCGCCGGCTTCGGTGATGCCTTCCTCGAGGAGCTGTCCATTCTTGGCTTCCTTGTAGTACAGCATCGAGCCCGCGTCTTCCGGCTCGTAGAGCTGGCCGACCGGCGAGTAGATGCCGATCTGGCGGAACAGATTAGCCATACCGAAGGTGCGCGCCTCGTCGGCCACGATCGGCACGATGCGCGGGCCCAGTTGCTTGTCTCGCAGCAGGCCGCTCAACATGCGCGCCGCCGCCATGGTGGTCGACATCTCCTTGTTCTCCGCGGCGAGCGCGAATTGCGCGTAACTGCCTAGGGGTGGGACCGGTACCAACGGGGCTTCGCGCCGGCGAACGGGCAGCGCACCGCCCAGCGCCGCGCGTCGTTCCTTCAAGTAGTTCAACTCGGGGCTATCCTCGTCCGGGCGGTAGAAATGCAGCTGCTCGACCTCGTCATCGGACAGCGGCAATTGAAATCGGTCTCGGAACGCCTGGAGCGCCTCTACATCCAGCTTCTTGGCCTGATGCGATGTCATGCGCGACTCGCCGGCGTCGCCCATGCCGTAACCTTTCTTCGTCTTCGCCAGAATGACCGTCGGTTGACCGCCGTGATTTTTCGCCGCCGCGAACGCGGCGTACAGTTTGCGAAAGTCGTGGCCGCCGCGCTTGAGCGCGTCGATCTCGGCGTCGGTCATGTGTGCGACGAGTGCCTGAGTCTCCGCGCCCTTCTTGAAGAAGTGCTCGACGTTGTATGCGCCATCCTTGGCGCCCAGGTTCTGGTAATCGCCGTCCACGGTCGCCGCGAGCCGACGCAGCAGCGCGTGTTGCGTGTCGCGTGCGAAGAGCGCGTCCCAGTCAGAGCCCCAAAGCACCTTGATGACATTCCAGCCGGCCCCGGCGAACAGCGACTCCAGTTCCTGGATGATCTGGCCGTTGCCGCGCACTGGGCCGTCGAGGCGCTGCAAGTTGCAATTGACGATGAACGTGAGATTGTCGAGCCGCTCCCGCGCCGCCAAGGTGAGCGCGCCGATAGATTCTGGTTCATCCATTTCGCCGTCGCCGAACACGCCCCAGACGCGGCGGTTCGCAGTGTCGGCAAGTTCCCGGTCAGCCAGGTAGCGCATGAAGCGAGCCTGGTAGATCGCGTTGATCGGCCCGATGCCCATGGAGCCCGAAGGGACCTGCCAGAACTCCGGCATGAGCCAAGGATGCGGATACGAGCACAATCCGTTGCCGTTCACTTCCTGGCGAAAATTGGCAAGATGCTCCTCGCTCAAGCGACCCTCGAGGAAGGCGCGGGCGTAAATGCCAGGGGCAGAGTGGGGCTGGAAGTACACCAGATCGCCCCCGTGGCCTGGACGCGCAGCCTGGAAGAAATGATTGAAGCCGACCTCGAAGATCTCTGCTGCCGAGGCATAGCTGGCGATATGACCGCCGAGCTCGCCATACGCCTTGTTGGCGCGGGTCACCATGGCCAGCGCATTCCAGCGCATGATCGAGGTCAGCCGCTCTTCGAGCTCCAGATCGCCGGGGTACGGTCCTTGACGCTCAAGCGGCAGCGTATTGCGATAGGCCGAGTAGGGCGCTGGCGCCGCAAGCAAACCGAGTTCCCTCGCGTGCTCTTCCAGCCGGCGCAAGAGGAAGAGTGCGCGCGTAGAGTCCTGAGCGCGAATCAATGCGTCGAAGGATTCAATCCATTCGCGAGTTTCAATGATATCGCTGTCAATAGCAGCGCTCGGCGCGTGGTATCCGCTCATTCGATTCAATCCATTCCGCTCGCCGCAACGGGCGAATGGTCAATCTACGTGCAAAGTTACAGCACGTGCTGCCAACTTTGGCAACCGTCGTCGCCAATGATAGAATTAAATGCCGATACTACCGACATTAGAAGCCAATAATGCCGACTGATGAACCGGATGCCATCGATATGCGCATTCTCGGGGAGCTGCAAAAGAGCGCCAAGCTGACCAACTTGGAGCTATCCGCGCGGGTGCATCTGTCGCCGTCGCCGTGCCTTGCACGCGTACGGCGTTTGGAGCGCACAGGTTTAATCAGCCGCTACGTTACGCTGCTCGATGCGGGCCGGCTCGGCCTGGGCATCAGCGTCATCATCCAAATCCGCTTGGAGAAGCAGATCGAACGTGCGCTCGAGGTGTTCGAGGCGGCAATGCAGCGCTATCCGGAAGTGATGGAGTGTTACCTGATGTCCGGCGATTCCGACTACTTGATCCGCGTCGTCGTGCGCGACGTGCCTTCGCTTCAGCGCTTCATCGTCGACGAACTGTCCAAGATCCCGGGTGTCGCCAACATCCGCTCCAGCTTTGCGCTGAAGCAGGTCAAGTACAAAACCGCATTGCCGCTGCCGGAGCCGCCGATGCGCGGATCTCGGCAGCGCAAGCGCCGGCGGGCAGCTTCAGCCGTGCGGACTCGGTGAATTCGCGAGCCTACGCTTCCACGCCCGGTGGAATTGCGTGACCGGCGTTCGACAGCAGCCGCTTCAGTAATGGACCCGCCATCAACGTCGCGGCCACCGCCATGATCACCAGCATGGTGAACACCTTTTGCGGAATCAAACCCAGATCGAGGGATTGACACGCTCTGAGCACGCCAATCAGTGCTTGCGTTTGGCTTCTGATATTCTATACTTTGTACTGCAAAGTTAAATTCCTGTGCGGTGCAGCCTAGTCGTTGGCCGTGTGCGCTCGCTGCGAAGCAGCGCTTTGACTTGTCCTGAATCCAGCCAGTGGATTGATCCCGCCTTAAGTGTTGGAAGGTACTGAATGGCCCCACAAGCCGACCCGTCGGATGCTTTGCGCAGCTCGTGCGCCCGGGCGAGCAAGCATATGGCTCTCTATGGGTGCATGGCGATATTCGTCGTTGCGGTCGGAGTTCTGAGTTTAGTCGGCGTTTCGCGGCCCAGGCAAATGGTGGAATCGTGGATAAATATCCACGCACTGTTCGGATTACTGCTCTGCGGCCTGGTCATTGCCCGGTATCAATGGCGCGTCAGGCACTCGCCTGGGATGCTGCCAACCGACCTTCGCGAATTGTCCCGCCATCTATCGCGCATCGTGTACTTGTTGCTCTATGTCGTCATCGGCGTTAGGCAGAGTATCGGTATCGTGAACTCAATTCGGCACGGCGGAGCGATCGACTTCAATCTGTTTGACGGACGTTTTCGCAATGGCCCTGATAGCAGGGCATTCGACCCCAAAGACGATTTTCAAATGTTTCTGGCCACAGGCCTCTTTGCGCTCGTTATCGCTCGTGTCTTGGCACTCAGAATTTGGCTGCGCCTGATTGACTACGCCGCGACTTGGAATGTGTTGGACCGCAAGGTTCGTTTAAGCCGCGCGGCAAAAGTTAGCTTTAGGACAAGGTGATCGTTAGCGCCAATCGCGTGCCACGATACACGCTAAACTAGGCAGTCAATAAGGCGATACAAAGTGATTCGGTAAAAGTGATTCAATCAAATGATAATAAAGAGAAAACTTCGATCTTATTCGTCTGCCTCGGCAATATTTGCCGGAGCCCGACCGCGGAGGGCGTGCTTCGACACCTAGTGACAACGCAGGCGCCGCAGCTCAGCGTCGAAATTGATTCGGCCGGTACCGGTGACTACCACCTGGGCGATCCGCCGGACGCGCGCAGTCAACGCGCCGCCATGCGGCGCGGCATCGACTTGAGCGGCCTGCGGGCCCGGCAGGTGACAGCGCGTGATTTCGCACACTTCGATCTGATCCTGGCGATGGACCGTAGCAACTTGCGTGCCCTGCAGTCGATCAGGCCTGCGGCGTCGCACGCACAATTGCGTCTATTTCTAGAGTACGCCGGCGGCCTCGATGATCTAGAGGTTCCCGACCCTTACAACGGCGATGCGAGCGGTTTCGAACGAGTGCTCGATCTCGCTACGCTCGCAGCGCAAGGACTGATTGCTGAATTACGAAAGCGTTCGTAACAGCCAGTACAGACCGCCCGCGAGCGCGATGGAGACGGGCAGAGTGAGTATCCAAGCCATCAAAAGATTGCGCACAGTTGCCCATTGCAGACCGGAACGATTGGCGACCATGGTGCCGGCCACGCCCGACGAGAGTACGTGAGTCGTACTCACGGGCAAGCCATACATATCGGCGGCGCCGATAGTGACCATAGCGACGAGTTCAGCCGAGGCCCCCTGCGCGTAGGTCAAATGAGTCTTGCCGATGCGCTGGCCCACGGTGACAACGATGCGCTTCCACCCGATCATCGTGCCGAGACCCAGGGCGATGGCGACGGCGACCTTGACCCAGGTGGGAATGAACTTGGTCGCATTGTCGAGTTGTTTTTTGTATTCGGTCAGCGTGTTCCGATCAGTTTCCGACACCGTCAGTGCATGCGACTTGCTCACGAACCGCAATCCTTCGCTGACCAGGTACATGTCATTGCGGATGTTGACCATTGCCTTAGGCGGCACTTTCGCCAACGAGTGATAGTTGTCGACCTCCTGCGCAATAGTTGCCGATAAGGCGGAGATCGCCGGCAGCGTCTGGGGGGTCACCGATCGAGTGCGCACGATATCGACGACGGCGGCATGCGGATCAGCGGGTGCCGGACCGCTGCTATAGCGGCCCAACGCAGTTTGCGCCTGCGTGGACACGGCCACGAATTTGCTGACGTCCTCTTCGTGCATGGTGCGGTTCAGCGCGTAAGCGGTGGGCACAGTGCCGATGAGGATCAGCATGATGAGACCCATGCCTTTCTGGCCGTCGTTAGAGCCATGAGCGAAACTCACGCCCGTGCACGTCAATATCAACAAACCGCGAATCAACAGCGGCGGCGGCGTATTGCCCTTGGGCTCTTTGAACAAGGAAGGCACCGGAATCAGCGCCTTGGCGATCAAAATCAGCAACGCGGCGGCACTGAATCCGATCAATGGCGAGAACAGCAAGGATTGCCCGATCTTCGCCGCCTGGCTCCAGTCGACTCCGCTCGTCCCGTTGCTGCTTGCGGCCATCAGTTGATTCATGAGGCCGACCCCCATGATGGAACCGATCAATGTATGGGAACTGGATGACGGCAGGCCGAAGTACCAAGTGCCCAGGTTCCAGAGAATGGCCGCAATCAACAGCGCGAACACCATGGCGAAGCCCGCACCGCTCCCCACTTGCAGAATCAGCTCGACCGGCAACAAGGACACGATGCCGAACGCCACGGCGCCGCTCGATACGAGCACGCCCAAGAAGTTGAACAAGCCGGACCAGACGACGGCTAAATTCGGCGAGAGAGAATGCGTATAAATGACCGTGGCCACCGCATTGGCGGTGTCATGAAATCCGTTGACGAATTCGAAACTCAGCGCGATCAGCAGCGCGATGCCGAGCAATACGTAGGGATAGGCGCGCGTGTCACGGACGACCGATAAGTCATCCGCCAAGTGGTAGCCCGCATATATGACGCCGATCACGACGACGACGCCCGCGAGAACATTGAACGCAGGATTGGGCTTCTGCCCGGTGAGCGGCGAGGCCAAAGGCACGTGATTGACGACGTCGGCATTGGCCATAAAGTATCTCTGGCGAAAGAACGGAGGTAGCCCGCAACTTATAGATCTGTAAGATGACGGCTAGATGACAACCAAGGTACTTGATGCCATTTACCATATCCCACGTTGCTGCCGTATTACCGTTTTCCCGTCCGCTGGCGCGATGGCGGTTGCTGTCGGCGACCATCATCGGAAGCATGGTTCCCGATTTCGGATTTCTGATGCCCTGGCGGCCGGCGAGGATTGAGACTCACAGCGCGATTGGCTTGCTGACGTTCTGTTTGCCGGTGGGCCTGGCGACGTTCTGGATCTTCCAGCAATTGATGAAGACCGCGGTCATGGAGATACTGCCCAATGCGACCTATGCGCGCTGGCGACGCTTTGGGGCCCCGGCCGAAATCGGCAGCTTCAGGCAGTGGGTATTGGCCGCAGGTGGAATTTTGGCAGGGGCTATTTCGCACTTGGTCTGGGACGCATTCACGCACGAAGGCGCGCGCGGAGTGCGTATGATTCCGGTGCTGGATGATCCCAGCGTCGATTTCGATTTCGCCGGGCACCATCTGGTCGGGGCGCGGTTGCTGCAGGATGTCAGCTCGCTCATTGGGTTGGGCGTAGTCCTCGCGGTCGTGGCCTACGGACTGCGCCGCGGGCGCAGCGGCGATGCGGTGCCGGCGCGAACCCTGCGGCCCGCCGAGCGATATGTCTGGATATTGGCGTACGCGGTCACGGCCTGCGTGCTCGCCGGACTATTCTTGAGATTGCGGCGCCCGCACTACGCAAGCGGAGCCTCTTTGGCGCTCTTGGTCGGCAACTACGCGATTGCCGCGCTGCGCGGCTTTGCCGCTGCGTTGGTCCTGGTCAGTCTCAGCCTGAGCCTCAGATTGCGCGCGAACCCGTAAGGTTCGCGCGCAAATATAGAGAGTCTTTGAAACTCGATTTAGCGGTCGTCGGGACCGCTGCGAGGTACATCGCTCGGAGCCGATGACCAAACGACATATTTACTGTCGTTGCCGGCAGCGGACTGTGGGGATGACTCGGGCGGACGCGGCAACGGCGCGGGCTCCCGGTTGGGAGCGGGCGCCGCCGAACTCGGCGCAGCCCCGTACGCTGCCGCCGTCTCCGTCCGCGGAACTGAATCGGGGCGCGGCGCTGCATCCGGACGAGGCGCCACGTCGGAGGGTGGCGCTACATCCGACCGCGGCGACGGGTCGGGACGCGGCGCGAAATCAGGCCGGCTGGAATTGCCATTGCCTTCACCTCCCGCTTCATTGCCGCTTCCTGGGCCGCCGGCGGTGTTTTCGCCGCCGTCGCGTCGACCGCGCCCGCGCCGCCGTCGGCTGCGTCCGGTGCGCTCACTGCTGGGGCGCTGCTCACCGCCCGCGTCTCGATCGCCGGTCCGCGGTTGATCGTTGCCGCGTGCCGGCTGATCCGCGCGCGGCGGTTGATCGACGCGCGCTGGTTGATCGCTACGCGGCGCCTCGCTCCGCGGCCCGTCTTGACGCGGCGCAGCGTCGGTGCGCGGACTGTCCCGTCCCGGACCGTCCCGTCCTGGCGTGCGCCCTGGTCGTCGCGACGAAGGATCGCGGCCGGCCCCATCACGGGTGTCGTCCCGTCCGGGCGTGCGGCCCGGACCGTCCCGCCCCGGACCATCCCGGCGGCCGTCACGGTTACGATCCCGGTCGCGATAACGGTCCCGGTCGCCACCACCGCTGCCGCTGCGGTATCGATCGTGACGTGAGTCGCGCTGCGGCGTCGGGCGCGGCGTTTGCGGCGATTCCGCGGCGGTGTTGGCGGTGGTGGGCCGCGTACCGACCAGCCATTTCCAAAGGCGCACCAATACCCCTTCCTGATGAGCAACTTGGATCGGAGCGGGCGGCGCCTCAGGGGCGGCAGGAACGGGCATCGGGATGATGGGTGCGGCCGAGGCGGGAAGAATGCTGGGTACCAACGGCGCCTCACCTTGAGGCTTCTTGTCGCGACTTCCGATGTTCGAATCGTCGATGCTCGGTTGATCCGCCATCTGATAGCTGACGGTCGTGTTTTCGGGCAGTTCTTTTTCGTCGTCGCGGATTCGCCGTAGGGTATACGCCGGGGTCTGCAAATGCGGATTGGGCACGATCACGAGCGACACTTTGTCCCGCGACTCGATTTGGTTGAGCCAATCGCGCTTCTCATTCATGAGGTAGGTGGCTACGTCGACCGGGACCTGAGCGATCACCCGGCCGGTGCGCTCTTTGCGCGCTTCCTCGCCGATCAATCGCAACAGTGAAAGAGACATCGATTCGACGCCGCGAATGGTACCCATGCCGCTGCAACGCGGGCAGTTGATATGCGTAGTCTCACTCAGCGCGGGCCTCAGGCGTTGCCGCGACAGCTCGAGCAAGCCGAATCTCGAGAGCCGGCCCAATTGAATGCGGGCGCGATCCATCTTGACCGCATCGCGCAACATGTCCTCCACGGCGCGCTGGTTGGCCGTCGATTCCATATCGATGAAATCGATCACGATCAATCCGCCGATGTCGCGAAGGCGAAGCTGCCGCGCGATTTCCTCGGCCGCCTCGAGATTGGTGTTGCGGGCAGTCGCTTCGATGTCCCCGCCGCGCGTGCTGCGCGCCGAGTTGATGTCGATCGAGACCAGCGCCTCGGTGTGATCGATGACCAGACTGCCGCCTGACGGCAGGGTGACCTTATGCGAATAGGCGGATTCGATCTGGCTTTCGATCTGGTAACGGGTGAACAGAGGCACCGGATCCTGGTAGAGCTTGAGCTTGCGCTGAGCGTCCGGCGGCATGAAACGCTGCATGTATTCCAAGGCCTTTTGGAAGGCCTCAGGCTGATCAATCAAGCATTCGCCGACGTCGTCCGAGAAGTAATCGCGTAGGCCGCGGGTAACGGCATCGCTTTCCTGGAATATCAGGAAGGGCGCCGAGCGCCCGTCGTTCGCGGCCACGATCGCGTCCCAGGCCGTTTTCAAGTTATTCAAATCCCACTGCAGCTCTTCGGTGGTGCGCCCGACGCCGGCGGTCCGCACGATGGCCCCCATGCCGTCGGGAATTTGCAAGGCGTTCATGGCTTCGCGCATCTGGTCGCGGTCTTCGCCTTCGATGCGGCGCGACACGCCGCCGGCGCGGGGGTTGTTCGGCATGAGCACGAGGAAACGACCGGCCAAGCTGATGAAGGTGGTGAGCGCCGCACCTTTATTGCCGCGCTCTTCCTTTTCCACTTGCACGATCAGCTCTTGCCCTTCTTGCAAGAGGTCTTTGATGTTCAGCCGGCCGCCGGCCCCGGGGGCGGATCGGAAGTATTCCTTGGAGACCTCCTTCAACGGCAGGAAGCCATGGCGTTGAGCACCGTATTCGACGAAGGCCGCCTCCAGGCTCGGCTCTACGCGGGTTATTCGGCCTTTATATATATTGGATTTTTTCTGTTCCCGTGACGGGATTTCGATCGATAAGTCGTATAGTTTCTGACCATCGACGAGTGCGACTCGCAGTTCTTCTTCTTGAACTGCGTTGACGAGCATTCTTTTCATTTGCCCCAACTGATGTGGTAGGGGCCGAGGAGGAGAGCTTGAGAATAGAAGCCGGGGCCGCGACGTAGGGCGCGACAATAACTAGGGCCATGCCGAGCGCGAGCCACGCGATCGGCATAAATTCAACCCAATTTTGCCAAAACCCAATTGCAAGAAAAAACATACGGCAAGCCCGGGGCCTTGTTCTCGGTTAACCGCTTGTCAGACACTGAAGCTCTGCAGGGCTCTCTAGCGTCTGTCTCATCGGCCGAGCGATGGTCTGGAAATCCAGAACCAACTAATATGCGGCTCCCCAACGGATGGGGGGCCACCGAAACCGGTGTCAACTTGCCCTACCCATGTAACGGCCAAGAATAGGCGGTCCCCCCAAAACGGTTCAGCGCCTGACACGGTTTTGCGACAATATCACGACCAGGCCACCAGGGTCAATGTAATCAATACCTTAGAAGATTGCTCAGTGGAGATCTCGAAAATTGAATAGCCCCCACCTCGAACCCGTTCGCCTGCATGGACCCAAAAGTGCGGTCGAGATGCGCACCATCACTGCCGACGAAGCGGGACAGCGAATCGATAATTTTCTCATGCGCCACTTCAAAACAGTGCCGCGCAGCCGGGTTTATCGCCTATTGCGCAAGGGCGAAGTGCGCGTGAATCGCAAGCGCGTGGATGCGGAATACCGTATCGCGGCCGGGGACGAAGTGCGGCTGCCGCCGGTGCGAATCGACACGGGGGATGAACAGGGGCGCCATGGCCCGGGGCGGCCGTCCTCGAGCCTGCTGGAGCTCATCGAGGGGGCAGTGATATTCCAGGACAAGCACGTGTTGGTGCTCGACAAGCCGGCGGGCGTGGCGGTGCATGGCGGCAGCGGCATGAGCTTTGGGGTGATCGAAGCTCTCCGGGCCTCGCGCCCGCGCGAGACCCTGGAACTGGTGCATCGCCTCGACCGCGATACCAGTGGTTGCTTAGTCATCGCCCGCGACCGCCCCACGTTGACCTCATTGCATGCGTTGATCCGCAACGGCGGCATGCACAAGACCTATCTCGCCCTGGTATCCGGCAGTTGGCAGCTGGGCACCAAACGCATCGATGCCCCGTTGGCGACCGACAATCGTCAACACGGGGAGCGGCATGTGCGGGTGGCGGCGGCCGGCAAAGACTCGGTGAGCGTGTTCAAGCCGGTGCAGTTCTTCGGCTCCCTCGCCACCTTGATGGAGGTGGACATTCCCACCGGCCGGACTCATCAAATCCGCGTGCACGCCTCTTTCGCCGGCCATCCGCTGCTGGGCGACGATAAGTACGGCGAAAGGGAGCGCAACGCCGAGCTGAAACAGCACGGCTTGAAACGCACCTTTTTGCACGCCCAGTCGGTGGCTTTCGAATGGCCCGGATCCGGCGTGCCATTCCATGTCAGCGCGCCGCTGCCCGCCGAATTGTCCGCGGTGCTCGACGCGATCACGCCGATGAAACGCACGGCGAAGCGCCTAGTACCCAAGGCCTCGGCACGTGGTTCCGCGAAAGCGCCGCATACGGCCCGAAAGGCACCCCGCGCATCGGGCAAGTCATCGCGCTAGATTTCACGCTCGCGCAGCGAGCGCCTATCGGTCGGGGTCGCCTCGACCCCGTTGAAGGTGGCGCGAAGCGCCTAGACAAGTAGCGCCTAAACCAAGAAGCCCACGGTTCGCAGCACCGCACACAGACGTATCAGCGGCAGTCCGATGAGCGCGGTGGGGTCGGTGCTGTCGATGGATTCGCACAGGGTGATACCGAGGCCCTCGCTCTTGAATCCGCCGGCACAATCGAGGGGGGATTCCCGCGCCACATAATGCTCGACGGCGGCCTTGTCGAGCGCACGGAAGGACACGCGCGTCGACACGATAAACTCGAACAGGGATGAGTCCCGGTGCCGTACCACCGCGACGGCGGTGACGAAGGAGAGCGTCCGCCCGGAGCACCGGAGCAGCTGGTCGATGCAGTTCGCGGCCGAGCCTGGCTTGCCCAAAATGGAATCCGGCTGCGTTCCGTCCTGCAGGACCGCGACTTGATCAGACCCTATGACCCAGGCGTCGGGGCGCTGTAGGGCAACCGCACGCGCTTTTGCCTGCGCCAAGCGGGCCACCAGCGCGAGGGCGCTCTCGCCGGGGCGACGGGTTTCGTCGACGCCGGGAGACTGGCATTCGAAGGGGATTTTTACGCGCGCCAGCAGATCCCGCCGGTAGACCGACGTGGAAGCTAAGATCAGCGCGGGCGGAGACTTCAAAAACAACGACTTGCAGGCGATTGAATTTTGACAGGTGTGGGCACGGGCCCTATTATACGCGGCCCATGGCAGCCGGCTTGCCTGACATCGTCGATTGCGCGCGCCTTGCTGAGGAGGTGGCGGTGCTTCAACGCGACTATGAGCTTGGGGATCTGCCCAGCTTGAAGGACTTACTGGCGGAGCCGCGCGGCATTCTGAGTGCGAGTTTCGCCTTTGCGAAATTGGCCTCCGGGCATCCGGGGGCCGAAGTGACGGTCGATGCGACCCCGCAACTGGTATGTCAGCGGTGCATGCAAGGGTTCGGTTTGCGCGTGACCGGCGGCAGCGAGATTGAATTCGCGACCTCCGCGGAACCGCATAGCGCTGCTGCGGAGCGAGAGTCTTTTGGCATGGAGAACGGGCAAGTGTCGTTGCGCGAGCTGGCCGAGGAAGAATTGTTGTTAGCCTTACCGTTCGCGCCGGCGTGCAGCTCGCCGCAAACGTGCGGTAATGCGCCAAGCTACGTGACCAGCGAAACGGCACCTGGCGTGAGCGGCGAAATGCGCCGACCGTTCAGCGCTTTGCAAGATTTAATGAAGAAAACTTGATAGGACATAGCACTCATGGCAGTTCAGAAAAGCAGAAAAACCCCGTCCAAGCGCGGCATGCACCGCTCTCATTCCGCGCTTGCGGCCCCCGCGGTATCGATCGACCCCAAGAGCGGCGAGACGCACTCACGGCATCGAATTTCGCGTGATGGATTCTACCGCGGCCGCAAGGTGCTGCAGACCAAGGCGGATATCGCGGCAAGCGACGGCGAAGAATAAATCTTGCTGACCGGGTATCAGGCGGAGTCGCTCGTCGCTCGGCCTGCATAGTCGACGCACGTTGTCTGCCCAGCTCCATATCGCTATCGACGCCATGAGCGGCGATCGAGGCCCTACGACCTGTGTACCCGCGGCTCTGGCAGCTGCGCGTGATTTTCCCGACACGCGCTTCAGTTTAGTCGGCCGGCAGGCCGACTTGGAACGCGAGCTGGCAGCCGGGCATCCTCGTAACCTCGGCTGCGTGTTCGCCACCGAGGTCGTTGAAATGACCGATCATCCGCGCGAGGCCTTGCGCCGCAAAAAAGATTCCTCGATGCGCCGTGCCCTCGATTTGGTCAAGGCGCACGAAGCCAATGCCTGCGTCAGCGCGGGCAACACCGGCGCACTGATGGCCATGGCGCATTTCGTACTGAAGATGCTGCCCGGCGTGGAACGTCCGGCGATCGTGTCGATGATCCCGTCGCGCGGCGGCCATACTTATATGCTGGACCTCGGTGCCAATGCGTCATGCACGCCGGCGCAGCTCTGCCAGTTCGGCGTGATGGGTTCCATCTTGGCTGCAGATCTCGAGGGCGCCCATGCAAGACCACGGGTAGGCCTCCTCAACATTGGTGAAGAAGAAATCAAGGGCAACGAGAACGTGCAGGCAGCGCACAATCTATTGTCCGCGAGCGGTCTCAACTATGTCGGGTTCGTCGAAGGGCACGATATCTTTTCCGACAAAGTCGACGTCGTGGTCACCGACGGGTTCACCGGCAATGTCGCATTGAAGACCATGGAGGGCACGGCGCGGTTCATCACCGAGATGCTGCGCGAGGAGTTTACGCGCAGCACTCTGCGCAAGTTGGGGGCGTTGGCCGCGAAACCGGCGATCGGCGCGCTGCGGACGCGTATGGATCCGGGGCGCTACAATGGCGCGACCATGGTCGGCTTGAACGGAATCGTGATCAAAAGTCACGGCGGCGCCGATCTTTTCGGATTTCAGCGCGCCATCGAAGTTGCGATCCAGGAAGCGCGCAACGGCGTGCCGGCGAGAATCGCTGAACGGCTGGGCGCCCCGCACGGGGGGGCATGAAGGATCTCCATGTACTCACGCATTGCGGGCACCGGCAGCTATCTGCCGGAGAAAATATTGACCAACGCCGATCTGGAAAAACTCGTCGACACGAGCGACGAGTGGATCCGTAGCCGCACCGGCATTCACCAACGGCACGTGGCAGCGGAAGGCGAGACGACCACGGACCTGGCGGAGCATGCATCGAAGCGTGCGATCGAGGCGGCCGGTGTGAAGGCCGCGGACATCGACTTGATCTGCGTAGGTACGACGACGCCGGATTTGGTGTTTCCGAATGTGGGCACGTTGCTGCAGGACCGATTGGGCATTCACGGCTGCCCGGCCTTCAGCCTCGAGGCAGCCTGCACCGGTTTCGTCTACGCTCTCGGCGTCGCTGACAAATTCGTGCGTTTGGGCGAGTCGAAGTGTGCACTTGTGGTCGGAGCCGAGACGCTGACACGAATCGTCGATTGGAATGATCGCGGAACCTGCGTTTTGTTCGCCGACGGCGCCGGCGCGGTGATCCTGCAGCCATCGAGCGAGCCGGGGATCATTAGTACGCGCCTGCATTCCGACGGCAAGTACAAGGATCTGCTGCTCTATCCCGACGGGGTCTCCAAAGGCTTCGACCTAGTGCGCCAGGGTAAAGCCGGCGTACAGATGAAGGGGAACGAGGTTTACAAGGTTGCGGTCAATACGCTGGGACAGTTGGTTACAGAGACCCTGAACGTCAACGGAATCACGAAGGATCAGCTCGATTGGCTGATCCCTCATCAGGCGAACATACGCATCATCGAGGCGATCGCCAAGCGGCTGGATTTGCCGATGGAGCGGGTCATCGTCACCATCGGCGACCAAGGCAACACCTCGGCGGCGTCGGTGCCGCTGGCGCTCGATACCGGGATACGCGACGGGCGGGTGAAGCGCGGCCAACTCCTGCTACTCGAGGCATTCGGCGGCGGTTTCACGTGGGGTTCCGCACTCATTCGGTACTGAATCTTGCGTAGTAACATCCCGCCAAAGAAAAACGCCGCGGTGTGACCCGCGGCGTTTTACGTTCACATCAAATGCTCGAAATTTACTTCGACACTGATTTCTTGAACATGCGATCGATCTTCTCGTTGATCGCTTCGATGGCCGTCGAGTTCGACTGAGCCGTCGACAACGCCTGGTTCGCCGTGCTCTGCGCGCCGGAGGCGGCCGAAGAGGCACTGGCAGCGGCGCTGTTGGCGGCGGCTGCATCGCTCGAGGCTTTCGCCGTGTCGCTCTGCAACTTGGTGACCTGGGACTTCAGATCATCGATCTGCGCTTGAATCGGCTTCAGGTCCGTGCAACCTGCGAAAGCGATGACGCAGGCGGCGGCGGCGGTGGCCTTGAGTGTCGTAGAAAATTTCATAACAATATTCCCCTAGGGTTAATTCATTGGTGTTCGGAAAGCCCGAAGTGTTGTAGCAAGCAGTCCTTTCTTAATCGGGCTCACATGCGTCCCAACACAGTCGCACATGAAGCCAAATTCCCGCAGCGAATGCAACTGAAATGCGTTATTTATCGGGCAGTAGCGGCTATTTTGCCCCAATTTGTTGCATAGATATTAAATCCCCGTTAGGAATTAGGCGAGAAGCGTTAGGAATTGGGTGAGAAGTGTAAGTTTTACAGCTGAAATCAGCTCTGCCCTACGGTATGCAGCAGTTCCATGACGGCTCGATGACCCTGGTCGATCGCAGAATCGGTATACGCGCCGCCCCCGGAGTCGGAGTTCGCGATGGCGATTCGACCGAATTGTGCGCGGCCGACGACGTGCGGCCTTTCCGGCTCGAGAAGCTCGGGATCGAATAACGGATTGTATTCGGGCGCATAGCCATGGGGCCAGCGATTCACGGTGATCGCCGTGATATCACCAGCCGGATCGAAGCCTCCGTCCTTCAGTGTGCGGCCAAGCTGATCGCGAATATTGCGCTCGAAGGTCTCGAACGGCGTGCTCAGAAGTTCGGCCCGTCCCGCACGATTTTGCTCGTGCTCCGGTAGTCCGGGTTTGCAAGGAGTGCGCACCATATGCACCAAAATAGGGTCGCGCGGCGATTTCGTACTCCGATAGGTCCCTACGGTGACATGCGCATTCAAATGAAAGTACGTGTGATAGCTCCCCGGCGCATATACCCGGTAGAGTTTCAATTTATCGAAAGCCTGCCAATTGCGCAGCGCGACGCTGGTATATACCAGCGGGGTCTTGACCAGTTTGTGCAGCGCGTCTTTCTGGGCGGGCGGCAGCTCGGGGCAAAGATAAGGAATCAGCACATTGTAACAGGCCAAGACCGCGCCGCGCGCTCGAGCGGTATTGGGACGGCCGCCGCGCAGATAAGTGACTTCTACCTGTTTCGCCGATTGGGCATCGCCCAGATGACGAGCGCGGATGGCGGTGCTGTTTAGGCGTAGGCGCACCGCTGTATCCGGACGATCGAGTTGCGCATAGTTTACGCGTGCGGTGATGATGTCTTCGGCGCTGTTGCCGGGAATGGCGCGAGGGATGAGATTGCGCACCAAGAGCCGTGCGATGGTCGCGTTTCCGTCGGGGAAATGCAGGCGAAACGAGCCACCGGTATCCTCGTACCCCGCCGGGGTGAATCCCATGCGCGAGATGGATCCCTTGGCGATCTTCATGCCCTGAAATCCAGGCATGCCAAAACCCCAGCAGTCGAGCGCGGATACGGCGTCGGTGCCTACCCCCCACTCACCCATGGTGCGCGCATGGTAGAACTTGAGTACCGCCGGATCGACCCGGATGACATCGCGCAGGAACGCTTCATAACTCATGCGCGATAAGCGCTGTTTCTTCTCGTCGGACGATACGCCCGGCATGTAATCGATTTTGGCAGTTTCGATTTGGGCGATTTCTTTGCGGGCACGCGCTGACAGCGGCGCCTGGTTCAACAAGATGTCGAGCGGGACAGCGCCGGTGCCGTCCACGCCAAGGCCGACGACCAATTTATCGGCGCCGAAGGTTTCTTGATCGAAGAACGCACCGGCTTGCAATCCCAGGTCGTCGTAAAATTTTAAATTTTGTGAACTCTTGATGAGCGCTGGGACGTCGACGCCTAAGGTTTTCAAGAGACCCGCCGCGACCGGACCATAGGGACGCGGGCTGTCGATCTCGAGGGTGCCCCCGTTCAATAGATTCAGATGGCCATCGAGATTGAACTCGTTGCGTTTGGCATGGCCGCCGAAATCATCGTGGTTATCCAGAATGAGGATGCGGCTCTTGGGCGCTTTCGCGCGGTAAAAGTGCGCGGCCGCCAAGCCGCTGATGCCGCCGCCAACGACGATCAGATCGTATTCTTCGCCGGTGTCGATCGATGACGGCCAGGTTTGGCCGTCACGCAGCGCATGGGCGTCTTCGAACGATCCGGGATGGCTGCCGCGCATGCCGGTGAGGAGCGGGGGATAGTAACCAAACGCATCCTGAGCGGCACTGGGCAGTGACGGGGCGGGTGGCATGGGTTCGTTGAGAGGAGCAGCGAACAGGGGGCCCGAAGCCGCTGCGGTGGCGCCGATGGCCATGCCGTTCAGAAAGTCACGGCGCGTGATGGGACGGTCCATTCCCAATGCTCGATCCCGGGATTTATTCTCTTTTTCTTTTGCCATGAATTCGCGCGCAATAGTGGGGGGTTGAGAGTCAATTTAACGATCCGGCAACTTACTCCTGCCCGGGCCCCTCTTGCCAGCGCTCGCGCACTGTATATAATACCAGCCACTGGCTACATATACAGGTGATGCATGACTGACCTTACCCCCCGCCAAACTCAAATCTTAAGGCTCATTCAAGACGCCATTGCCGAAAGCGGTATGCCGCCTACCCGTGCGGAAATCGCGCGCACACTCGGTTTCAAATCTCCGAATGCGGCTGAAGACCATTTGCGCGCCTTACAACGCAAGGGCGTCATCGATCTGATTCCCGGCGCTTCGCGTGGCATTCAACTTAAAGACATTTTGCGGGAACAATTGGGGCTGCCGCTCATCGGTCGAGTCGCTGCCGGTCGCCCGATTTTGGCTGAGGAACATATTGAAACGCGCTATCAAATCGATCCTCAGCTATTTCAACCGAAACCCCATTACCTGCTGAAAGTGCAGGGCATGAGTATGAAAAATGCCGGGATTTTGCACGGCGACCTGGTTGCCGTGCATCGCACCCCCGAAGTGCGCAATCGCCAAATCGTCGTGGCGCGCCTGGAGAACGAAGTCACCGTCAAACGCTATCGACAGGAGGGCACGATCGTATGGCTATTGCCCGAGAACACCGATTTCGAACCCATTCGGGTCAATCTCAAAGAACAGCCCATGATTATCGAAGGAGTCGTGGTCGGGGTGCTTCGTCGCGGTAAAGACGTGGATGCCGCGTGAGGCGCTATCGCTTGCGGATATCTTGGCCGATGCACGCGTCTGGAGGTTAAAAGACGCCTCGGCCGCTCCCACTCGTCCGGTTTGGTCCACCGGTCGAAGCGCGCTCGATGCGCGCTTGCCAGGTGGTGGTTGGCCGACGGCGTCGCTCGTCGAAGTGCTGCTGGAGACGACCGGTCTCGGTGAAGTGCAATTGTTTCTACCGGCTTTGGTGGAATGCCAGCATAGAATCGGCGAGGTTCCTTGGCTGGTCTGGATTGCACCACCCCATGAACCTTATGCACCGGCTCTGGCGCAGCAAGGAATCGAACTCAGCCGCTTGCTTGTCGTGCGTCCTGCCAGCGCCACCGAGGCCCTATGGGCCGCCGAACAGGCTTTGAGTTCGGGGGTATGTGCGGCGGTATTGCTGTGGTTGCAAGGTACCGATGACCGTTGGCTGCGGCGTTTGAAACTCGCGGCGGAGGCGGGTGGTGCACTCGGCGTGTTGTTTCGTCCCGAGCGGCATCGGTTCGAGTCTTCTCCTGCCAGCCTGCGTTTGCTGATGACGCGGGGTGAACACGAGACACATCTCGAACTAGTCAAGGTGCAAGGCGGCCGGCCCGGCCCCGTCGAATTCCAAATGTTATGAAATCGCGGGCGCGGCACAGCGCGGCAGTGAAATCAGCAACAGCGGATTTATTTGCGGATGGCCACGGCGGTAGGCACGGGGGTACTCACGCGGACACCGATCCCGCCGAAGCGCAGCCGGTCAGCGTACGACGACCCACGCCGGCGCCGGCGTCCGCGCTTGCGCCCACCCGGGGGGATGTACCGCCGACTCCGCAAGCTTTTCCCCGACAGCGCACACACCTATGGTATGCCGTCGTGTTTTCGGAATTAATGGAACCGCAGCAGCCGGGGTACCAGGCGGCATCCATGCTGCAGCGTCTTAGCTTATCTGCACAGCAATTCACATCGTTGGTCAGTATCGAAATGCCCAATGCCTTATTGCTGGAAATCAAAGGCAGCGTGAAGTTGTTCGGCTCGCTGGCTGTATTGCATGCGGGCATCGATGCCGCATGGAGTCGGCTCTCAATGCGTGCCCACAGTGCGACGGCTCCGACCACTCTGGCGGCACTGTGGCTGGCCCGTGCCGGCAAACAGGGGGGCGGCCATCCGCTATGCATCGAAGATCCCGGACAACTCGCGGGTGGACTCGCGGAGTTGCCGATCGCCTGTACGTCCTGGGATCCCGAACGGCTGCAAACTTTGCGCGCCATGGGTGTGACCCGAGTAGGGGAATTGATGCGCCTGCCGCGCTCAGGGATATCGCGACGCCTGAGCCCTGCCGCGGTCTTGGATCTCGATATCGCGTTGGCACGGCAAGCCGCACCTCGCAGAGCGTTCGTACCGCGTGAGCGCTTTCGCGAGCGCTGCGATTTCGAGACGGAAATCGAGACCGTCGTTTATTTGCAAAAGGCACTCGAGCCGTTGACGCTGCGCTGCGCGCAGTTCTTGCGTGAGCGCCAGGCAGGTGTACAGGGATTGGAACTCAGGCTGCGGCACCGCGCGAGCCCCGTAACTCGCGTACGCTTTGGCCTTGCGAGCATCACCAGTGACAGGCGCCGCTTGGCGAATGTACTGGAAGAAAAACTGAACCGACTCGAACTCGCGGCTCCGGTGAGAGGCATGGAACTCGTGTCGGGTTCGCTGCGGCCGCTGTCGGCTGCTTCCCTCGATGCGTTCGCGGGCGTACGCGCAGGCGGCATGCGCGCAGGCGATTTGCGCGGCGGCCGCGACACGGCGCCGCAATTGGTGGAACGTTTGCGCGCGCGGCTCGGCGAGGAAGCAGTATATGGGGTGCGTTTAATCCCGGAGCATCGGCCGGAGGCCGCTTGGCAGCGGGTCCAAGAACTGCGTCTGACCTCCGCCGTGCAAGCCGGCGGGATGCGTGTGGCCGGGATGCGCATAGACGACCATGACATGCCGCGGCCGGTGTGGTTATTGGATGAGCCCGTGCTGCTTTCGGCAGACCGGCAACAATTGCGTCAAGGAGACTTGATCCTCGAACAAGGCCCTGAACGCATCGAGAGCGGTTGGTGGGATGGTAAGGACGTGGCTCGCGACTACTACGTCGCACGCCAAATCCATGGCGCAAGGTGGTGGGTTTTTCAGGAGCGGCAAACCAAGAGTTGGTATTTGCACGGCGTGTTCGCTTAGGCTCCTCATGTACGCCGAACTGCATGCCTTGACCAGTTTCTCGTTTCTGCGCGGTGCTTCGCAGCCTGAAGAGCTGGTTCTGCAGGCGCTACGCTTGGGATACCGCGCGCTGGCCATTACCGATGAATGCTCGCTCGCGGGAGTGGTGCGCGCGCATATTGCGGCGAAACAATGCGGCCTGCCGCTCATCATCGGCGCAGAGTTCAATTGCGTGGATGACCTCAAATTCGTGGCGCTGGCAACGGATCGGGCGAGTTACGGCGCGCTCTCCCGGCTGGTGAGCAAGTGTCGTCGCGCCACGGCTAAGGGCAGCTACACGCTCGAGCGCGGTGATCTCGAGAACGCGCTCGATGGCTGTTTAATCATTTGGCTGCCGCGTGCGGGCAGGGCAATACTGCCGCAACACGACCAGGACGGCCGTTGGTTGCGCGAGCGCTTCTTCGGCCGTTTATGGATCGGTGTGGAGCTGCTGACCGGCGGCTTCGATACACGGCGCTTAGGATCCCTCGAGATGCTGGGTAAGACACTGGATCTGCCGCGAGTCGCCGCAGGCGATGTGCACATGCATCGGCGCAGCCGCAGAGCCTTGCAAGACGTGCTGACCGCGATTCGCTTGAACACGCCCTTGAGCGCAGTGGGTTATGCCTTGTTTCCCAATGGCGAGCGCTGTTTACGGCCGTTGCAGCGTTTACAGGAACTCTATCCGGCGCCATTGCTGGCGCAAACACTTGCGATCGCCGAACGCTGCACGTTCAAGCTCGACGAACTGCGTTACGAATATCCAGAGGAGATCGTACCCTCGGGCGAAACTGCCACCAGCCATCTGCGCACGCTGACCGAACGAGGCTGTGCCAAGCGCTGGCCGGCGGGCGTGCCCCCCGCCGTGCGCCAAAGTATCGAGCATGAATTGCATTTGATCGCCGAGCTCAAGTTCGAGCCGTTCTTTCTCACCGTGCACGACGTCGTGCAGTACGCCCGTTCACAGAAAATACTCTGTCAGGGCCGGGGCTCGGCAGCCAATTCCGTCGTTTGTTACTGCCTGGAAATCACCGAGGTGGATCCCTCGCGCATGGCCATGCTGTTCGAGCGTTTCATTTCCAAAGAGCGCAACGAACCGCCGGACATCGACGTGGATTTCGAGCATGAACGACGCGAAGAGGTCATCCAGTATATCTACCGAAAGTACGGCCGCGAGCGCGCGGCTTTGGCCGCCACCGTCATTTCTTACCGGCCCCGCAGCGCCCTGCGCGATATCGGCAAGGCATTGGGATTGGAGCTCGCGGAAGTGGATAGGCTGGCGCGCAGCATGCAGTGGTGGGATGGCCAGTGCATCGATCCGCAGCGCATCCGCGCCGCTGGTTTTGATCCGGGAGACCCTAAGACGCAGCGATTCATGGCGCTCACTACGGAAATCCTAGGCTTTCCTCGGCATCTCTCGCAGCATGTGGGCGGCTTCGTCATCGCGCGCGGCCGTTTGGATGAACTGGTTCCCATTGAAAACGCGACGATGCCGGAGCGCACGGTCATTCAATGGGACAAAGACGATCTCGATGCATTGGGATTGCTCAAGGTCGACGTGCTTGGACTTGGCATGCTTTCCGCAATACGTCGCGCCTTCGACCTGGTCAACCAATTCGGCGGTTCGAACGTGGCGCCGGGAAAGCTGAATTTGGCAACGGTGCCGAGCGAGGATACGGCCGTGTACGACATGATCTGCCGCGCCGACACCATCGGCGTTTTTCAGATCGAGTCGCGCGCCCAGATGTCCATGTTGCCTCGCTTAAGACCGCGAAGTTACTACGACTTGGTGATCGAAGTGGCCATCGTGCGCCCCGGCCCTATTCAGGGCGAGATGGTGCATCCCTATCTACGCCGCCGCAACGATGAAGAGCCCGTGACCTATCCGAGCAAGGAGGTCGAGGCGGTGCTCAAACGCACGTTGGGCGTGCCCATTTTCCAGGAGCAGGTCATGCAGCTGGCCATCGTCGCGGCCGGCTTCTCGCCCGGCGAGGCCGATGGCTTGCGGCGCGCGATGGCGGCATGGAAACGCAAAGGCGGGTTGGAGCCGTTCCAGGTCAAGTTGATCGACGGCATGCTGAAACGAGGTTATCAGGAGAGCTTCGCTCAGCAAATATTCAATCAGATCTTGGGATTCGGCGAATTCGGATTTCCGGAGTCCCACGCGGCGAGCTTCGCGCTGCTCGTCTACACGTCCGCTTGGCTGAAGTATCACCACCCGGCGGCATTCTGCGCAGCGCTGGTCAACAGTCAACCGATGGGCTTCTACGCACCTGCGCAGCTGGTGCGCGATGCGCGGGCGCATGGTGTCGAGGTGCGTGCGGCGGCGGTCGCCGTCAGCGATTGGGATTGTACCCTCGAGCGGCAGGACGATGGCCCGGCGCGCGGGCGCGGGCCGGCGCTGCGATTGGGCTTGCGGATTGTAAAGCATCTATCTCAGGAAGGCGCGCAGCGGCTGCTCGCCGCGCGTGCCGCGGGCGCCTTTATTCACATCGCCGATCTGGCTGAACGGGCCGCGCTCGATCGCCGCGATCTCGAAGCGTTGGCCGCGGCCGATGCGCTCGCGGGTCTTGCAGGGCATCGGCATCGTGCCGTGTGGCAGGTGAGCGGGGTGGAACGCGTGCTGCCGCTGCTGCCTGCGGACACCGTGGCCCAAGAGGGCGTGCCGCTGCTGCGCGCGCCGCGCGAAGGCCAGAACATTGTCGCTGACTACGGCAGCTTGGGGTTGACGCTGCGCCGTCATCCGTTGGCGCTGCTGCGCGACGCGCTGGGAAAACGCGGCGTCATTCCCAATCAAGAGCTTGGGGAACAGCCCAACGGCCGATCGGTAACGGCGGCGGGATTGGTGATTACGCGGCAACGGCCGGGCAGCGCGAGCGGCGTGACCTTCGTCACCCTGGAGGACGAAACCGGCTATGTGAATTTGATTGTCTGGGAACGCGTGGCAACGGCGCAGCGCGCAGCGCTACTGGAATCGCGGCTCCTCCTGGTACGCGGCACATTGCAGCGGGAAGGCGATGTAATGCACGTCATCGCGCAACGCTTGACCAATCTGTCGGAGTTGCTCGGCGATCTTACGGTCGTTTCGCGGAACTTTCACTGAGCCGAGGGCCGGTGCGGTGCGATTAAGACATAGGTTCCAATTGATTCCGGCAGAGATCCGCTATCCCGGTGCGGACGCTTAAACATCGAGGCCGATGGCGCGCATGAGTTCGATCCCATTGCTCTTGGTCACGACCCCATCGCGCAGCTTGAAATCGAAGGTGAGCTTGCCGCCCTCCAGTTCGTCCTGAAAATGCACGTTTTTGAGCGCTCCCGGGCGCAGCTCCGTTCCCTCTGTGAGCGCCAAATCATGGGTACTGATCAAACCGATGGCGCCGCGCTCGATCAAGGCGCGCACGACGCCCTGTGCTCCGATGCGCCGGTCGGTGGAATTCGTTCCCTGCAGCAGTTCGTCCAACAGAAATAGCAGCGGCAGGCTCGACGGCTCGAACAGCTGCCGCAGCCGGGTGATCTCGGCATAGAAACGCGAGCTTCCCTCATAAAGCGAGTCATTGACACGAATGCTGGCCCCGACCTGGAGCGGCGTGAGCTGCAGGCGCGTCGCGCACACGGGCGCGCCGGCCATGGCGAGCACCGTATTCATGCCCACGGAGCGCAGCAGCGTGCTCTTGCCCGACATATTCGAGCCGCTCACCAGCAGCACACGCGTCTCGCCGGAAATGTCGACATTGTTGCGGACGCGCGTAGCCGCGGAAATCAGCGGGTGGCCGAGGCCCGTTGCCTTGAATGCCGCGGGCCCATCGAGGAACTCGGGGAAGGGGTCTTCGGGACGTTCGAAACCGAATCCCGCCATCGACTCCAACGCTTCGATTTCACCGAGCACGCTGAGCCAGGATGCGACTACGCGGCCGTGAAGCGCCCGCCAACGTTCGGCGGCGAGCGCCGATTGAACCGTATACATCAACGGCAACATCAATGGGGCCAGGAAGGGGTTGCGGCGCGCCTCGACAAAATTGACGATGGTGGCGAGCTTCGACAACATGATCGATGCCGTCTGTGAATGAGACGAGAGTTTGTACTTGAGCGCGAGCAGCGGCGGCGCGTCGAAAGCTTCGGCTTCGATGCGCCGCAGAAGCGCCGACAGGAGCTTGAGGTCCTCGTAGGCGTGCTCCACCCCGGAGACGCACCGTTGCACGCGATTGCGCAATGCGTAGTTCAACCCCGCCTCGATCACGAGCACCGCGAGAAACGGAAACGCTGCTCCCCAGATTGCCCATACCACGGCGGTCGCGCCTGCCAAGGCGGCCAGACTCAGCACGGTGACCCGCAGCCACCGGCCGGAGAGTTCGTTCGGCGCATCGACCCACTTCGTGATCGTGTCCGGTTGCAGGGCGATGTGCGGCGGCTCACCGAGAATCGCGAGATCCTCGCGCAGATCCATGCGACCGCGCAGTTCAGCGACGCAGGTCTGGCGTTCGCGAATGGTCTCGAGGTCCGCGGGCGCAAGCAGCCATTGCGCCAGAATGTTCTCGCCCATCGGCGTGCGCGCCGTACATAGGCGCTCGTACAGACTTTGCTTGCCGAACAGGTCGAGATCGGCGCCATACAAGTGATGCTCGTTATCGAATTGATCGCCGGGTAATCCTGGGTTTCCCCGCTGTCCCTGCAACCGCTCGAGTCCCGCCCGGTAAAACGTCACTGCCCGTTGCGCAAGCCCGCGGAGCGTTCGAATCCGCTGGTGATAAAGAACGATCGCAAGGAAGAGACCTCCGGGGACGAGCAACCAGGGAGGCGAAGGGGTGCGCCGCACGGCGCAAAGCCACGCAAGCAGGAGAAATGCGGCCGCAAACACCAGTCGGGCGGTCCCGATGCGTTCGTGCAATCGATCGAATCCAGCCGACAGCTTTTCACGCTTAGCGAGTCGTTCCGAATACCGTTCCGATGGGTCCATGCGATGTATGCTCGCATAGCGAGCAGGCGGGTACCACGGCGCGCCCCGAAGGCGTGCATGCGCGTTCTGTGCTTGACTCTGTATTTCGATGGGGTGCAGGATCGGTCGCATGAATCCCATCGACGACCCGGACGGCGCCTCACGGCGTTCATTCCTTTTATCGACGAGCGGCCTGCTGACCACGGCTTGGCTCGGTACGCAGTGGTCTGCAATCACCGCGGCCGGTCATGATGCCGCGGACATGGCCGCGACCGACGTCGCTGCGGCGCCGGCTTGGACTGGGTTCCAGTTCCTCGAGGCGGATGAAGCCCAGGACGTGGAGGCGATCGCGAGTCAGATCGTGCCGAGCGGCGCAACGCCCGGCGCTCGCGAGGCGCATGCTGTTTATTTCATCGATCGCTCCCTCGCGACGTTCTTCGCGGCGTGGTCGACGAATTTTCGGCCCGGACTCCATGACTTTCGCACGAAGTTTCACGCAGCCTATCCAAGCGCCGCATCGTTCGCTGCCGCAAGTTCCGGTGACCAGATCGCATTTCTCGAGACGGCGGACCGAACGCCTTTCTTCGAATCCGTACGCGTGCTGACGATCCTCGGCACGTTCTCGTCCCCCAAGTACGGCGGCAACTATCGGGGTTCCGGTTGGAAGATGATGGGCTTCGAGGATCGCCACGCATTTGTCCCGCCGTTCGGTTACTACGACGCAAACTACGCCGGCTTCGTGCCGTATGCGGGAAAGCCCGCGTGACCGCCCGCAAATTCAAACCGAACGAAACCGTGGAATTCGTCGTAGTCGGCTCGGGCGCGGCGGGCGGCGTCGTCGCTCGGGAACTTTCGCAAGCCGGCTTCAGCGTGCTGGTGTTCGAGCAGGGGCCGCGCTTGGGGCCGGCCGATTTCGAACATGACGAATTGAAATACTGGCTGCTGAGCGGCATCACGAGCGATCCGAAGACGAGCCCGCAGACCTTTCGAAAGGTCCCCACTGACACCGCGAAACTACCCCAGGGGCCCAATCCGCTCATGTATGCGCGCTTGGTGGGCGGCAGCAGCAATCATTACACGGCCAATTTCTGGCGCTTCCACGAAATCGACTTTCACGAGCGCAGTGTCTACGGCGGTATTCCGGGTACGGCATTCGCCGATTGGCCGATCAGCTATCAGGAACTCGAGCCGTACTACACAAAAGTCGAGTGGGAGGTCGGCGTCTCGGGGCTTGGCTTTGCAAGCCCGTTCGATCCGCCGCGCAGCAAGCCTTATCCCATGCCGCCTATGCCGGTGAAGTCCTCCGGCGTACTCATGGAATTGGGTGCGCGCAAGCTCGGCCTGCATCCCTTTCCGGCTCCGCTGGCCATTGCGTCGCAGCCGTTTCGCGGGCGCCCGGCCTGTGTGCATTGCGGATTCTGCATGGGCTTCGGCTGCGAGGCCATGGCGAAGTCCTCGACGTTGTTCACCATGATCCCCGAAGCCGAAGCGACGGGACGCTGCGAGGTTCGATCCGGCAGCTACGTGCATCGCGTCGAAACGAACGCGCAAGGGCGTACCATCGGAGTGCACTACTTCGACGGCGGCAAGCGCGAACATTTCCAGAAGGCTCGGGCTGTGGTCCTGTCGGCGAACGGCGCGGAAACCGCGCGCCTGCTGCTCAATTCCACCAGCAACCGCTTCCCACAGGGCCTGGCCAACTCGAGCGGCATGGTCGGCAAGCATCTCATGTTCAATCAGGGCGCCGGCGTGCACGCCGTCTTCGAGCACGAGATCAATGACTACAAGAGTGTCCAGGTCACGCGCATTCTCCACGATTTCTACGATGCCGATCCGAAGCGCGGTTTCTACGGCGGCGGCGGCATCGACGCGCGCATCAATCCCCAGCCCGCGCTTTGGGCCATGGCCTCGGGAGGGGATCTGCCTCGCTGGGGGGCCGATCTGAAGTCGCGGCTCGAGGCATTTCCTCGCTCTACCATGTCCACCGGGCACTCGACATCGCTGCCTCTGGAGGCCAATAGCGTGAGTCTCGATCCCACCGTAAAGGACGCGTGGGGAATTCCTGCCATTCGGGTGACTTACAAGGACCATCCGGACGATTTGGCGATGGCAAAGTTTTTGCAGGATCGGTCATTCGAGATCATGCAGGCGGCCGGCGCGCAAAAAATTTGGCGTGAGGATGTGCAAGAGAATTCCGGAGGCGCCCATTTACTCGGAACCTGCCGTATGGGCGACGATCCAAAGAACTCCGTGGTCGACAAATACCATCGGACGCACGATATACCGAATTTATTTCTCTGCGACGGATCGAGTTTCGTCACTTCGGGACGGGGTCAGCCGACCATGACCATTCAGGCGCTTGCCTTCCGCGCCGCCGATCACATCGGACAATTCGCGCAACGCAATGAAATTTGAGACGGCGTGTAACGCACGCGCGTAGCGGACGGCGTGTAACGCTCGCGCCTAGAACAGAGGTGCGGCCGCCTGGCAGAGGTACGCGGCCTTGGGCCGCTCAATGGGCCTTTTTGTTCTTCTTGGCGGGCTTTTTCTCCGATTCCCCGCCCTCGGCGAAATCAGCGCCGTCGGCGTCGCCGATTTCGTAATCGTCGAAGTCGCTCAGGAGTTCGGCCGTGCGGCGCTCCTCCATCACACGCTCCAATCGCCGCCACGCCGGTTCCGCGCCTTTCGGGGCGCGCCGCCTTTGCGACTCGACATCGCGCATTATGTGATCCACGTCAACATCGTCGCCGCCCGGCGCGGCGTCTTCCGCGTCTTCTTCCTCGAACTCGTCCGATTCGGGTTTTTCGCTCATGCTACCGAAGGCAAGCGTTAACTCACGGTTGAAACACGCGGGTCTTATAAACGGAAACGCGCCTCGCGCGCAATACCCTGGTGCACAGTAGCGACAAAGGTGCGCTATTTCACCAGGTCGTTGAGCTGAAAAATCGGCAACAACAACGCGATAACGATGAACATGACGACGGCGCCCATGAAAACCACCATGAATGGTCCCAAGAGGTTGGTCATGGTCGAGAGCAGGCTATCCATCTCGCGTTCCTGATTCGAGGCGGCGCGCTCGAGCATCTTTTCGAGTTCGCCGCTGCTCTCGCCGCTGCTGATGAGATGAATCATCATGGGCGGAAACAGCTTGCGGGCGGCCAGCGATTTGCCGATGGGCGCGCCCTCACGTACCCGCAGCGCCGCATCTTCCACGGCGCGCTTCATCGGTAGGTTGTTCACGACCTCGGCGGAGATGCGCAGCGCCTCCAATACTGGCACCGCACTCGCCGTCAAGATGCTGAAGGTACGGGAAAACCGTGCGGTGTTCACACCGCGGATTAGTTTGCCCGCAAGAGGCACCCGCAACAAGAATCTATCGAAGCGCAGGCGCGCCTCTGGCGCCTTGAGCCAGCGTAAGAATCCCCACGTCGCGGCCGCAAACAGAATCAATGCATAGACCCAATAGTGACGAACGAAGTCGCTCATGCCGATGAGAATGCGCGTGGCGAGGGGCAACTCTTGGTGACCGGATTCGAAGACGGCTACCACTTGAGGTACCACGTAGGCCAACAGGAACGACACGATGGCGAATGACAGCACCATCAACACGATGGGGTACACCAGCGCGTTGCTCACCTGTTGACCCATGACCTGGCGAGATTCGGTGTAGTCCGAGAGCCGTTCGAGCACCGAATCCAGCTTGCCCGACTGCTCGCCGGCGGACACGGTGGCTCGATAGATCTCCGGGAATGCCTGCGGAAAATCCCGCAGGCCGTCGGCCAGCGGGTGGCCTTCCACCACTTTGCCGCGAACGCCGAGGATGATCCTCTGAACACGCGGCTTTTCGGTCTGTTCGGCGACCGCCTGCAGCGATTCCTCGAGCGGCAGCCCGGAGCGCAGCAGAGTCGCCAGCTGGCGCGTCAGCAACGCCAAATCCAACGTCGATAGTCCGCGGCGCATGAAGCCGCGGCGACGGCGCTGTTTGAGTTCGCGCTGCGCCGTCTCTTGGATATCCATCGGCAGCAATTGCTTTTCGCGCAGCAACTGCCGGACATGCTTAGGGGTGTCGCCTTCGATCAGACCCTTGCGTTCGCGGCCTTGGGCATCGAGCGCGGTGTATTCAAACGCACCCATGGGAGCCTAGTCCTCGCGGGTGACGCGCAGCACTTCTTCCAGCGTCGTCTCGCCCTCCATGACCTTGCGCCGTCCATCGTCGCGGATGCCGGGACTCGCCGTGCGGGCATAGCGCTCGAGATCCTGTTCGGAGGAACCGTCGTGGATCATGGTTCGCATGTGATCGTCGACGGCAATGAGCTCATAGATGCCGGTGCGTCCCCGATAGCCGGTCCCCGGTTCGCTGCTGGGGCGGTAAAGTTCCACCGGATCCCCCATGGGATCGAGATTGAGCAGCCGGCGCTCATATTCGCCGGCCAGGAAGGGTTCGCGGGTCTGGGGATTCAGCACCCGCACCAACCGTTGTGCAAGCACGCCGATCAAGCTCGAGGACAGCAGGAAGGGCTCGATTCCCATGTCGCGCAGCCGCGTCACCGCACCCACCGCGGTATTGGTGTGGAGCGTGGACAGCACGAGGTGGCCGGTCAAGCTGGCCTGCACCGCAATTTGCGCGGTTTCGAGGTCCCGGATTTCGCCGACCATGACGACGTCGGGGTCTTGCCGCAGGATGGCTCGCAGGCCGCGTGCGAACGTCATTTCCACCTTCGTATTGACCTGCGTCTGTCCGATGCCGTCGATGTAGTACTCGATCGGATCTTCGACCGTCATGACATTGCGGGTATTGTCGTTGATTCGCTCGAGCGCGGCATACAGGGTGGTGGTCTTGCCCGATCCGGTCGGACCGGTCACCAGGATGATGCCGTGGGGTTTGTGGATGATTTCGCCCATCGTCTCCTGAGTGCGCGGGTCCATGCCGAGAGAGGTGAGTTCGATGCGGCCGGCTTGCTTGTCGAGCAAGCGCAACACCACCCGCTCACCGTGCCCGGACGGCAATGTCGAGACGCGCACGTCGACGGCGCGGCCGGCGATTCGCAGCGAGATTCTGCCGTCCTGCGGCAATCGCCGTTCCGCGATATCGAGCTTCGACATGACCTTGATGCGCGATACCACGAGCGGCGCCACGGCGCGTTTCGTTTGCAGCACCTCGCGCAGTACGCCGTCGACCCGGAAGCGGATCACCAAACGGTTTTCGTAAGGCTCGATGTGAATGTCCGAGGCATTTTCCTTCACCGCCTGCGTGAGCAAGGCGTTGATCAGGCGGATGATCGGCGCTTCGTCGTCGCTTTCGAGCAGGTCCGAGGATTCCGGGATGTCCTCGGCCAAATGCGCGAGGTCGGTGTTGTCATCCAATCCTTCCAACATCTGCATCGCCGCGCCCGAACCGGCCTCGTAAGCGATGCGCAGCATCGAGTCGAACGCTTCGACGGAAACCCGCTCGAGCTTCAAGGGGACGCCGACGAAGCGGCGCACTTCCGCGAGCGCCTGCGGCGTCACGTGCGGGCGGCAGACCGTGTCGGCTATGTCATTGACGATGCCTCGCACCAGCACGCCGTGGCGCTTGGCGAACGGGAAGGACAGTTTCCGCTGCAGCGGTTCTTGGAGTTCGGCGTTCACGGGGCACTCCCTTCCGGGGGCGATGTGGGCGCAGGCTGCGGCGCGGGCGCCGGTTGCGCTGGGGGTGCAGGTTGCGGCGTGGGCGCCGGCTGCGGTGCCGGGGCGACCTGCGACGGCGGGGAACTCGGTATTGCGCCGCCCGGATTGGTAATGGTAGGCGGCGGCGCGGACGGCAACGCAGACTTGGGCGGAATAGGCGGGATGACGGGCTGTCTTTCGCCGGGCAGCAGCGTGATATGCCCGTGGCCCAGCCTCTTCTCGGCATCCCGTACTTCGTCGTACTTACCTTCACTGGTGGACTGGGTAGCGTCCGCATCGCGCAGGATCTTGGGGCGGATGAACACCAGCAGATTCTTCTTTTGACGCGATCCGCTGCGCGATTTGAACAGATTGCCCAGCAGCGGAATGGCGCCCAGCACCGGTACGCGGTCCTCGCTCTGCGTGACCGTATCCGACATCAGGCCGCCCAGCACGATAATGCCGCCGTCCTCGATCAGCACCGTCGTCTTGATCGAGCGCTTGTTGGTCGAGATGTCCGCGGAGTCCGTGAGTTTCGCGCCGGGCGAGGAGTCTTCTTGCTCGATCTTGAGCTGCACCGAATTGCCCTCGTTGATATGAGGCGTCACCTTCAAAATGGTGCCAACTTCCTCGCGCTGGATGGTCGTGAACGGGCTGGTGGTTCCCGCAACGCTTGCTTGGGTGTTGGAGTACGACCCGGTGATCAGCGGAATTTCCTGAGTCACTTTGACTTCGGCTTCCTCATTGTTCATGGTGATGAGCGAGGGCGTCGAAATGATGTTGCTCGATCCGTCGCTGCGCAACGCCTGCACGATGGCGGCGAAATTCGTGCCGGACGTGGGGTTGTAACGCCCGATGGCCAACGTCGCGCCGGTTCCTATGGCCGAGGCGACGCTCGACGCGCCGGTAGTCCCCGTCGTCCCCGTAGTCGCCGAAGACGTCAAGCCTCCGCTCAACGCGGCGGCGGCGAGATTCACGATACCGGTGCCCGTGGAGCCGGGAAAATTGGTAACAGCCGCCGGCACCGTGCTATTGCCCTGTCCGTACAGAATCCATTGTACGCCGAGGTTGGAGCTCTTGTTGACGTCGACCTCGACGATAAGAGCCTCAACCTGTACCTGGGCACGTCGAATGTCGAGCTTGTCGATCACCGCCATCAAGGATTTCATGATTTTCGGCGGCGCCGTCATGATGAGTGCATTGGTGGCTATGTCCGCCCAAATGGTCACGCTGGCATCAACATTGGAGCTGCCGCCACCGCCGGGCGTGGCGCCGCCGCTCTGGGGGCCGCCCTGGGCCTTGGCGGACGCACTGGCCTGGCCTTTCAGCTTGTCTGCAATCTTTTCAGCGTCGGCATAGCGCAGATACCTGACCTGGGTATCGCCGCCGCTCTGCATGGGGGTGTCCAAATTGACGATCAGGGCCTTGATCTTCAGTCGCAGCGACTTTTCGCCGCTCACGAGGACACTGTTGGTGCGCTCGTCGGCGACGATCTTCACCGCCGCGCCGGCACCTTCGGCCGCCTGTCCCTGACTCAACTGGTTGACGGTGCGTACCAGCTCGGTAGCGCTGGCATTGCGCAGGGGAATCACTTCCACCGGCTCATCGCCGCTCTCATCCATGCGCTGGATGATTTTCATGATGCGGCTCACGTTGCTGGCGCGATCCGAGATGATGAGCATGTTGCCGCTGGGATAGGCCGCGAGATGCCCCTGCTGGGGAATCAGGGGCCGCAGCAACGGCACGAGCTGCGCCGCGCTGATGTTCTTCATGGTAATGATTTGGGTGACGATCTCGTCCGATGAGGAACTGACGTCGGTCGGCAGGTCGATGGACGGCAGCTGCCGGGCATCGGTGTTCGGGATGATTTTGATGACCTTGCCCGCGGGCACGGCAACATAGCCGTAAACCTGCAATACGGCGAGGAACGCTTCATAGAACGCCGCCGGCGACATGGGGGTCGCCGACAGCATCGTGACTTTGGCGTTGACGCGAGGGTCGATGATGAAATTCTTGCCCGTGACCTCGCTGACCGCCTGGATGATCTGGCTGAGGTCGGCATCCTTGTAGTTGGGGGTGATCGTGGGCCCGTCCTGCGGCGGCCGCGCCTGCGCCGCTGTCTGAAAAGACATCACGACCAGCAACACCGCGAGCACGCTGCCCATGCCGAAGCGGAGTTTATCGTGAGTTTTGACTGTCTTCTGCATCATGGGTGCCCGTGTATTGAACGCTTTCGTGCGTCGTTCGCGCTATTGGTCATTGGAATTCTCGTTGCCGCGGTTCGGCGGATTTGGCAAATTCGGCGGCGACGCACCGGCTGGCGCCCCGGGAGGAGATCCTGCATTTGGAACCGAAGACGTTGCACCGAGATCTCCCTCCAAATCCTTGGTGGCTTCGCCAGCCACCTGGGCGATGTTGAGCGTGATGTCATGCTTCTGGCCACCGCGATCGACGGTCACGGTCACGTGATCCGACGTCTGGATCGTGTTAAATACCTCTTGACTGTGTGCCGGATCGTCCAACAACGTGCCATTTATTGCCGTGACCAAGTCGCCGGGTTTCAAACCCAGTTTGTTGAATATGGCGCGATTTCTGCCGGGGTAAGCGCGAAAGCCGCGTAATTTACCGGCGGCGTTGTCGTACGAGGCCACGGTGCGCATGACCTGATCGAGGATTCCCGGATCCTGTTGCACCAGGCGTCGAATGTTATCGACCGCCGCGACGGTGCGGGGATCGGCGCCCCCGGACCTGCGGGCCGGCATCGGCCGGCTGCCGGTGAGCAGCCGGGGCAGCAACAGTGTTTCCAAGGTCCCGGCACGGTCCAGGATGACGTGGTTGAGATACACGGAGTGCAGCGTCGCGCCGCTCACGTTGTCGCCCACCGAAAACACCTTCGACGGGCCACCGTCGCTGATGATGGCCACCCCGCGTTTAGGGTCTTGGCTTGCAATCGTGCCCGCGAGCACCAGATTGGCGCTGCTGAGAGGCGCATTGGTCGGGTCTTGGGTACTGGGGTCGATGGTCGCCATGCCGAACAAGTGGGCCGAAACCACGCTTTGCACGTCCACGCCCGCATTGGGGTGGGACTGAACGGCCTTGGCGATGACCGGCTGCGGCGATTTGACCGGTCCGCCCAGCATCGAAATGGCCACGCGCGCCAGCTCCACGACGATGAGCGCCGCCAAGCCGAGCGATGCCAAATGCGGGCCGTTGCCGCGTAGCCGGGACAGCCATTCGTTTGTTCGCGTATCAAGCATTTGAGGGCCGTGCGCGTCTAATCGCGAAAGTTGGGTGGCGGGCATACCGCACACATCCGGGGTTCCCGAGCTGCGGCAATCATACGGAGCGGCGCTTGGCCGCTCAAGCATTTGTTTTTGCTTATGAAAAGTAAAGTGATTCCGATTGGCGACATTGGCTTTTCCGGCTTGGATTTGCTGAGACGTCTTGTAAACCTCGATAACGCACCCTATAAACTATTCATTCATGAGCGACACAGAACGAGGTCGGGACGGTACGGGCTTGGTCGTCGAGGAAGCGGCGCCGAAACTCAAGCGTCCGCCACTCTATCAGGTGGTCCTCATCAATGACGACTACACTCCGATGGAATTCGTCGTTGATATCCTGCAACGCTTCTTTGCGATGGACCGCACCAAGGCAACTCGCGTTATGCTCGAGGTTCATACCAAGGGTAAAGGAGTGTGCGGGGTCTTTACTTATGAAATCGCAGAGACCAAGGTGGCTCAAGTGATCGCGTATGCGCGACAACATCAGCATCCGCTGATGGCAACGCTAGAAGAGGCATAACCGTGCTTAGTCAAGAACTCGAATTTTGCTTGAATGATGCGTTTGCCGGTGCGCGGGAAGCGCGGCATGAATTTATGACCGTCGAGCATCTGCTGCTCGCGATCGTAGACACCCCGAAGGTGAGGGAGGTTTTGAAGTCGTGCGGTGCCGATACGACCAAGCTCAAGACCGAACTCAAACAGTTCATCGACCAGACCACGCCGCGACTGCCCGCTGGCGAGGACCGCGACGTGCAGCCGACGCTCGGCTTTCAGCGGGTGCTGCAGCGGGCGGTGTTTCACGTGCAGTCGAGCGGCAAGAAAGAAGTGACCGTGGCCAATGTGCTGGTCGCGATCTTCAGCGAGAAGCAATCGCATGCGGCCTATCTGTTGAGCATGCAGGATGTATCGCGTCTCGATGTGGTCAACTTCATCGCCCACGGCCTGTCCAAGGCGGGCGGCGAGGAGCGCAGCGAACGCGAAGACAGTAGCGCGACCGGCGACGCCGAGCGCGACGGCGAAGGCGGCGGCAATGCCCTGGAAAAATACGCCACGAATTTGAACGACTCTGCGCGTAAGGGCAAGATCGATCCGCTCATCGGGCGCAAGCTCGAAGTCGAGCGCACCATCGAGATTCTGTGCCGCCGCCGCAAGAACAACCCGTTGTACGTCGGCGAGGCCGGTGTCGGTAAAACTGCGATCGCCGAGGGCCTGGCACGCATGATCGTCGAGAACCAGGTTCCGGATGTGCTGCTGGACGCCACGATCTATTCATTGGACATGGGATCGTTGGTCGCGGGCACCAAGTATCGCGGCGACTTCGAAAAGCGTTTGAAGGCCGTGCTCGCCGAAGTCAAGAAGCAGCCGGGCGCGATTCTCTTCATCGACGAGATCCACACGGTCATCGGCGCCGGGGCCGCTTCCGGCGGCGTGATGGACGCCTCGAATCTCATCAAGCCCGCCCTAGCCAACGGCGAGCTGCGCTGCATCGGCTCCACGACCTACAACGAGTATCGCGGTATTTTCGAGAAGGACCACGCGCTGGCGCGGCGCTTCCAGAAGATCGACATCACCGAGCCGTCGGTGCAGGACACGGTCGATATCCTGCGCGGGCTCAAGACTCGATATGAAGAGCATCACGGCGTCAAGTACGAAGACGATGCGTTGCAGGCTGCCGCCGAACTGGCGGCGCGGCATATCAACGACCGTCACATGCCTGACAAGGCGATCGACGTCGTCGATGAGGCCGGCGCCAACTTGCGCCTGAAGCCCGTCGAGAATCGCGAGGCATCCGTCACGGTGAGCCAGATCGAAAACGTCGTCGCTCGCATTGCGCGTATTCCGCCGAAGAATGTGTCTTTGTCCGACCGCGACGTTCTCAAGAACCTCGAGCGCAATTTAAAATTGACGATCTTCGGCCAGGACAAGGCGATAGAAACCCTCGCGGCGGCCATCAAGATGTCGCGTTCCGGCTTGGGCGACCAGCGCAAACCGGTCGGGTCGTTCCTATTCTCGGGTCCCACGGGCGTCGGCAAAACCGAAGTGACGCGGCAATTGGCGATTGCCATGGGTGTGGAATTCGTGCGCTTCGATATGTCGGAGTATATGGAACGCCATACCGTTTCGCGGCTCATCGGCGCGCCTCCCGGCTATGTGGGCTTCGATCAGGGCGGCCTGCTCACGGAGGCCATTGCGAAGCATCCGCACTGCGTGCTGCTGCTCGACGAGATCGAAAAGGCGCATCCGGACGTGTTCAATCTGTTGTTGCAGGTCATGGACCATGGCACGCTGACCGACAATAACGGCCGAAAGGCGGATTTCCGCCACGTGATCATCGTCATGACGACGAATGCGGGCGCATTCGAAATGAGCCGGCCGAGCATTGGCTTTACCCAGTCCGATACGACGTCGGATGGAATGGAGGCGATTAGACGCCTGTTCTCGCCGGAATTCCGCAATCGCTTGGATGCCGTCGTGCAGTTCGCGGGTCTCGATCAAGACACGATCGAGCGGGTGGTCGACAAGCTTCTCGTCGAGGCCGAGGCGCAGCTCGAACAGAAGCGCGTGTCGATCTCGGTTAGCGATCAGGCGCGGCGCTGGATCGCCAAGAAAGGCTACGACCCGAAGATGGGCGCGAGGCCGATGGCGCGGGTCATTCAGGAGTTCATCAAACGGCCGCTCGCGGAGGAGTTATTGTTCGGCAAGCTCGTCAACGGCGGACACGTGGAAGTGACCTTGAGCGAGGATGGCGACAAGTTGAAGCTCGAGACGCGCGCGGCGGACCAGCCCGCTCTCCTGTCGCACGAGAGCTGAGAGCTGGCCTAGGGACGGGTAGTTCCTGCGCTCGCGAAGCGAGCAACTTACGGACGGGGTGGCTTCCACCCCGTAGGTCCGGCGCGAAGCGCCTAATTAGACTATCTTCCGCGGTAGACGATTCGGCCCTTGGTCAGGTCGTAGGGCGTCATTTCCACGGTGACTTGATCGCCCGTCAGGATTCGAATGTAGTTTTTACGCATCTTGCCCGAGATATGCGCGGTCACGACATGGCCGGTCTTGAGTTTGACCCGAAACGTCGTGTTGGGCAGGGTCTCGACGACCTCGCCCTCGAATTGAATTGCCTCTTCTTTTGACATGCGTCCTTGTTGTGCTGCGTGGGGGGAGACGATAAGCCGGGCGCATTGTGCATAAAGCACCCTGGTAATGCAATTTACTGCGGCGGAACTGCGGGGTCTCCTACCCACCTGCCGCTCGGGCTGCGCCGAGCGTAGCGCCGCAATAGCGCGACGAATTCATTGCGCGAGACATCGCGGGCGCCCAGGCTCGCCAGGTGGGAACTCGCCACCTGACAATCGATCAGGCGGATGTCGCGTGCGCGGCACTCGTCGATCAACCGGGCCATGGCCACTTTTGAGGCGTCGCTCTCGTGGCTGAACATGGATTCCCCGAAGAAGACGCCCCCCAACCTTATTCCATACAGGCCCCCGACCAGCTTGTCCTCGACGTAGGTTTCGACCGAGTGGCCGAAGCCGAGCGCAAACAGTTGCTCATACGCGCTGATCATGTCGGCGTTGAGCCAGGTCTCTGGTCCGGAGCGCCGCGGCGCTGCGCACCCCCGAATGGTCGCGCCGAACGCGTAATCCACGCGTGTGGTGTACGGGCCCTTGCGCAGCGTCTTGCGCAGGCTGCGCGACAGATTGAACTCGTCCGGAAACAAGACCATGCGTGGGTCGGGGGACCACCAGAGAATGGGCTGCTGTGCCGAGTACCACGGGAATACGCCGCGTTCGTATGCCGCGAGCAGGCGCGTAGGGTTCAGGTCGCCGCCCGCAGCCAACAGTCCCGGCGGGTCGCGTAAAGCCTGATCGAGGGGCGGGAACCAGTCCGGATCGACATGCTCGCCCAGCCAAACCAATCTACTCAGAGCTGCAACTCCTCATCGGGAGCGCGATGATAGGGAACGTGCTCGCTGACCGCGGCGGCGTAATGATCGACGCCCTGCGCTTCGCGCCTCGCAAAGTCACGAATAGCCGCGGAAAATCGCGGGTCGACAATATCATGCAGCGAACTCGTCAGCGTCGGGACGAAGCCTCTCGGCACCTTGTGTTCACCCTGCGTTCCCGGCTCGAAGCGCTGCAACTTGTGCTCGATGCAGTATTCGATTCCTTGGTAATAACAGGTTTCGAAATGCAGGCTGTGATAGTTGCCGCCGGCTCCCCAATAGCGGCCGAACAGAGCATCCTCGCCCACGAAGAAGATCGCGACGGCGATGGGCGAGGGGCCATGCCGGGCTATTTTGAGCATCAGCTTGTCGGGCATGTCGGCCGCAATGCGCTTGAAGAAATCCAGATTGAGATAGGGTTCATGGCCGTGGCGATAAAAGGTATCCGCATAGAACTCGTAGACGGTGCTCCATAATGCATCATCCATCTCCCCGCCGAGCCGCGTATCGAATTCTATGCCTGCCTCCGCGACGCGCCGCCTCTCGCGCTTCGCTTTCTTGCGTTTTTCGGCGGTAAAAGTGGCCAAGAAAGCGTCGAAGGACTCGTACCCGCGATTGAACCAGTGAAACTGGCAGTCGCGCCGTTCGATCAATCCGGCTCGTTTCAAGGGCGCGAGATTCTCATCGCCGGGAAACAAGACATGCCAGGAGGAAAGCTGCTCGGAACGGGCATATCCGGCGGCCGCCTGGATCAACGCGTCGGCCACCGCAAGCGGGTCAGCGCCCGGATCCACCAACATCCGCGACCCAGCCACCGGCGTGAACGGTATCGCGCTCAGGAGCTTCGGGTAGTACTTGAGGCCATGCTGAGCGTAGGCATTCGCCCAGGAGAAATCGAATACGAATTCGCCGCGCGAATGCCCCTTGCGGTACAGCGGCATCGCGCCGACCGTGCGGCCACAGGAGTCCTCGAGTACCAAGTGCCGTGGGCTCCAACCGGTGCGAGGAACCGCACAGCCGGACTGCTCGAGCGCCAGCAGGAACTCATGCCGCACGAAGGGTTGTCTCGACCCCGCAAGCGCGTTCCAACTCGCCGCATCGATATCCGCGATGCTCTTCAAGAATCGCGCGCGCGTGGCGATCACGCGTGAGCAGCGCGCGATGCCGGGTGGGATTCAGCCTCGAGGCGCTCTAGGTACTTATCGGCGTCGAGCGCCGCCATGCAGCCGGTGCCCGCGGAGGTTACGGCTTGACGATACACATGATCGGCTACGTCCCCGGCGGCGAATACACCGGGCAAACTGGTCGAGGTGGCCTCGCCATCGAGGCCGCCCTTGACGACGATATAGCCGCCGCGCATCTCAACTTGGTTCTCGAAAAGCTGCGTATTGGGTTGATGTCCCACCGCAATGAACACGCCGTCTAGGGCGAGGGTGCGCATGGCACGGCCGTATACGGCATGCAGCCGCACACCGGTAACCCCGGCATCGTCGCCCAATATCTCTTCGACCGCGTGATTCCAAATGATGCTGACTTTACCTGAGCTTTCAAGCGCAAATAGCCGATCTTGAAGTATTTTCTCAGATCTCAATTTATCGCGACGATGCACCAGAGTGACGTGCGAGGCGATGTTGGACAGGTACAGCGCTTCCTCGACGGCGGTGTTGCCGCCGCCGACCACGGCGACCGCCTTGCCGCGATAGAAGAAGCCGTCGCAGGTGGCGCAGGCCGACACGCCCTTGCCGCGAAAGCTCTCCTCGGAAGGCAATCCAAGGTATTTGGCCGAGGCGCCCGTGGCGATGATGAGCGCGTCGCAGGTGTACTCGCCATTATCGCCGAACAAGCGATACGGACGCTGCCCCAACTCGGCCCGATTGATGGTGTCGAAAACAATCTCGGTATTGAAGCGCTCGGCATGACGACGCATGCGATCCATGAGCGCCGGCCCTTGGAGATGTTCCACATCGCCCGGCCAATTGTCGACGTCGGTGGTGGTCATCAGCTGGCCGCCTTGTTCCAGACCCGTGATGAGCAGCGGCGAGCGATTGGCTCGAGCGGAATACACGGCCGCGCTATAGCCTGCAGGACCTGACCCCAGGATGAGGAGACGACTGTGCCTGACGACGCTCATGTATAATTTGCCTCTCTTCTATATGGCCGCTGCGGCAACCGCCGCTGGCTCATGGTAAGTAAATCTGTGGGCGCCAGCCAGATGAAACAAGGCTCCGCTGTCGCGGACAATACGTGGTACATCGCGCAAGACTGGGTTACTATTACATAATATTCAACTAGTTAAGAAGTAAATATCATTAAAGGTCTAGAATTGACTGAAGCGAGTGTAGTCAAGAAATCGAAGCCCACGATCAAGCTGTCCGCGGCGGTGGCGCGATCGCTGCGCGAGGGCACATTGTGGGTGCTGGGAGCGCTGGCTCTGCTGCTGGTTCTGGCGCTGCTCTCCTTTCACAAAGAAGACGCCAGTTTTTGGAACACCGGGGACGGTGGAGCGGTGCATAACTGGATCGGCCCCGTGGGCGCGTGGGTGGCCGGATTTTTCCTGTTCTTGTTTGGGCGCCCCGCGTATTTGTTTCCGGTGATGCTGGCGTACGCCGGCTGGCTGGTGCACAAGGAGCATGCACTTCCCGACGCGCGCTCGCGAATCAACACCCTGCTGCGGGCGGCGGGTTTTGCGCTCACGTTGCTGACGAGTTGCGGCCTCGCCACCCTGCATTGGGGCGGAGCGGCGTTTCCGAGCAGCGCCGGCGGCGTGGTGGGCGAGTCCGTGGGCAGTAACACCGAGCACGCCTTGAGTTTCTTGGGGGCGACTCTGTTGCTGCTCGCCCTTTGGCTTTCGGGCGTGGCGCTGTTCCTGGGCGTGTCCTGGTTCGAGATCATGGACAAGCTGGGCGCGTTGGTATTGCGGAGCATCGATTGGGCCCGAACCCAAATCGGTCAGCGCCGCGAGCTTGGCCTCGGCCAACAGCGTAAGCAGGCGCGCCAGGGTGTGGTCCGCGAAGAACAGAAAAAGGTGGCGAGTCGGCCGCCGCCGCGCATCGAGCCTGTCGCTCCGGTCCCCGAGAAGAGCGAGCGCATCGAACGCGAGCGGCAAGTACCGTTGTTCGATGCGCCTAAATCCAGCGAGTTGCCGGCGTTGTCGTTGCTGGACGAGCCGGGAGCGCGCGAGCAGTCCTACTCGGACGAGGCGTTGGAGGCGATGTCGCGCTTGGTGGAGATAAAGCTGCGCGATTTCGGGGTGGAAGCCGAAGTGGTGGCGGTACAGCCTGGACCGGTCATCACCCGCTTCGAGCTGCGGCCCGCTCCCGGCGTCAAGGTGAGCCAGATCAGCAATCTCGCCAAGGACCTGGCGCGTGCGCTGTCCGCCATCAGCGTTCGCGTCGTGGAAATCATCCCCGGCAAGTCCGTGATCGGCCTGGAAATACCCAACGAGAAGCGTGAAATCGTGACGCTCGGCGAGATCATCAAGTCGAAACCCTATGATGAAGTCAGTTCGCCGCTTGCGCTCGCGCTCGGCAAGGATATCGGCGGTGTGCCGGTGGTTGCCGATCTTGCCCGAATGCCGCATTTGTTGATCGCCGGCACCACCGGATCCGGTAAGTCGGTCGGAATCAACGCGATGGTCCTGAGTCTCGTGTACAAGGCGACGCCCGAGCACGTGCGCATGATCATGATCGACCCCAAGATGCTCGAGCTGTCGGTGTACGAGGGGATTCCGCATTTGCTGTCGCCCGTGGTGACCGACATGAAACAGGCCGCCAACGCGCTGCGCTGGTGCGTTGCGGAAATGGAGCGGCGCTACCAGCTCATGTCGCTTCTGGGTGTGCGCAACATCGGCGGCTTCAATCGGAAAGTGAAGGACGCGGCGGACGACGGCAAGCCCATCAAAGACCCGATTCGCATGCAAAAGATCGCACAAGGCGTTCCCGGGATCGTCGCAGAGGACGTTGAGGACCTGACGTCGCTGCCGTTCATCGTCGTCATCATCGACGAGCTGGCGGATCTCATGATGATCGTCGGCAAGAAAGTCGAGGAGCTGATCGCGCGCCTGGCGCAGAAAGCCCGAGCCGCGGGCATCCATTTGATCTTGGCAACTCAGCGCCCCTCGGTGGATGTCATCACCGGCCTCATCAAAGCGAATATCCCGACCCGCATTGCGTTCCAGGTGTCGGCCAAGGTGGATTCGCGCACCATCCTCGATCAGAGCGGCGCGGAATCGCTCTTGGGCCACGGCGATATGTTGTATCTGCCGCCTGGGACGTCCATACCCACCCGCGTTCATGGAGCTTTCGTGTCCGACCAAGAGGTGCATCGCGTCGTCGCGGGCCTCAAGGCGGCCTCGCCGCCGATCTATATCGAGGAGATTTTGGAAGGCCCCCGCAATCCCATTCCCGGATTTCCGTCGGACGACGAGGAGGGCGAGGGCGGAACGGTGGATGCCGAAGCGGATCCGCTGTACGACGAGGCGGTCCGTATCGTCACCGAGACTCGCAAGGCGTCGATCTCGGGCGTGCAGCGCCGTCTCAAAATCGGCTACAACCGGGCAGCTCGATTGGTCGAGGCCATGGAGGCGGCAGGTTTGGTCGGTCCATTGCAATCGAACGGCGCCCGCGAGATTTTTGGCGCAGCCCCGCCGGAGGAGTAGACAATGGCCGTGCGTGGATTGAAAGCGGCTGCCCTCGCTGCGGTCCTTTGCCTGGGTTGCGTCGCCACGGTCCGGGCAACGCCGGCGACAGACGTCGAGAAATACCTGGCCGGTCTTGCGAGCTGGTCCGCCGATTTCACGCAGACCATCGACGATGGCCATGGCAAGGTCTTGCGCAGCGCGGCCGGGAAACTCTATTTGCAACGGCCGGGAAAGTTTCGATGGGATTACTCGGAACCTTCCGAGCAGTTGGTGTTGGCCGATGGCAAGCAGATCTGGTTCTATGACAAAGACCTCGCGCAGGCCAATGTGCGCGACTCCGACAGCACATTGGCGAGCACGCCTGCGAGTCTATTGTCGGGCGGCGGTTCGGTGAGCAGCCAGTTCGACATCAAGGCGCTGCCGCGCTCGGGCGGGTTGGAGTGGTTTCAGTTGATCCCTAAGCATGCGGATACGGACTTCCAGCTCGTGCGCATCGGCTTCGACAAGGGCGAATTGGCGTCCATGTTCCTCGCGGACAAGCTCGGTCAGCTGACACAGTTGACCTTCACCCATCCGTCGCGCAATGCCAAGTTTCCCGCGGATTTGTTTTCTTTCACGCCGCCGCCCGGCGTCGACGTGATAGGGCGCGACGCGAAGTGACCACGGGCAGGGAGGGCACTTACCGGCCGCTGGCCGACCGCTTGAGGCCGCAATCGCTCAATGAGTACGTCGGCCAGTCTCACCTGCTGGGTGTCGGTGCGCCCTTGCGCCGCGCCTTGGAGTCGGGCCGGCCTCACTCGATGATTCTGTGGGGACCGCCGGGGACCGGCAAGACCACGCTGGCGCGCCTGGTCGCGAGCGGCGCAAACGCTGAATTCATCGCATTGTCCGCGGTGATGGCGGGGATCAAGGACATTCGTGCGGTGGTGGAGCAGGCACGTAGCTTGCGGGGTACGCGAGACACCGTGCTGTTTCTCGATGAGGTGCACCGTTTCAACAAGTCCCAGCAGGACACCTTCTTGCCGTACGTCGAAGACGGAACGCTGATTTTCGTCGGCGCCACCACGGAAAATCCTTCTTTCGAAGTGAACAACGCGTTGCTGTCGCGGGCGCGAGTCTACGTCCTGAAATCACTCACGGCGGAGGACCTGAGCAAGCTGCTCGATCGCGCGCTCAGCGACGAGGAGCGTGGACTGGGAGGTCTGCATTTGCACATCGACCCTGGCGCTCGCGAGCTGTTGCTGGCAGCGGCCGACGGGGACGCGCGCCGAATGCTCAACTTACTGGAAACCGCCGCAGACCTGAGCGTGCCAGAAGGTGACGGGAGCGCCGTGGGGCGGCGCCTCGACATAGATACCACGCGTGCGGTCATCGGCAGCACCTACGTGCGGTTCGACAAGGGCGGCGAGAATTTCTACGACCAGATATCCGCCTTGCACAAGTCGGTCCGCGGCAGCGATCCTGACGCGGCGTTGTATTGGTTGTGCCGGATGTTGGCAGGTGGATGCGATCCGTTGTACGTCGCGCGCCGCGCGTTGCGAATGGCGAGCGAAGATATCGGCAATGCCGATCCGCGCGCCTTGACCCTGGCCTTGGAGGCCTGTGCCGTGTACGAGCGCTTAGGATCGCCCGAAGGCGAACTCGCGATCGCGCAGGCCATCGTGTTCATGGCCTGCGCCGCCAAGAGCAACGCGGTCTACACGGCGTACAACGCCGCAGCCGCAGATGCGGCGAGCTTGGGATCGCTCGAGGTCCCGCTGCACCTGCGCAATGCCCCTACGCGGCTGATGAAAGAAATCGGCTATGGCAAAGGTTATCGCTACGCGCACGATGAGCCGGGCGCCTATGCTGCCGGCGAGCGGTATCTTCCCGACGATATGCCGGACCGCCGCTACTACGTGCCGGCGCCGCGCGGATTGGAGATTAAAATCGGTGAAGCGCTCGAGGCGCGGCGCGCCCGGGACCGCGGCACGCAGGGCGCCAAGAGTTCCTGATTCCCAGTGCCAGGCCCGTCGGCGTCGAGCACAATGTGATCAATCCGGGTTCTAGCGAGTTCGTCTTTGTCGAGATCGAGCTGAAATCGTCGGGCCGTGCGGATGGGGCGTCCGACCAGCGGACAAAGGGCGTTTCCGCTGAAACGCCCATGGAGCACGGGGTAAGCCACCCGACCTCGGCTCTTGGAGGCTCCTAGGGGTTCCAATGTCACGCTGATAGAATTCAGCGCCCTTACAAATAGGAATTCATCGTGCTCGATCCGAAGCTGCTGCGCAGCGATTTGCCTGGAGTCGCTGTCCAGCTGGCGCGGCGTAACTTCGTCCTGGATGTCGCAGGTTTCGCCGCCCTCGAAGAACAGCGCAAAGCCGTTCAGATCGAGGCCGACCGCTTGCGCGCAGAGCGCAACGCCGGCGCCAAAGCGGTGGGGCAGGCGAAGGCCAAAGGGCAGGACGCGGCTGCGCTGCTCGCCCGAGGCGAAGCATTGGGCTCCGAACTGCAGGCGATAGAGAAACAGCTCGATGCGGTTCAGGCGGAACTCACGGCATTGCAGTTGGGTTTGCCTAACCTCTTGCATGCGAGCGTGCCTGTGGGCCGCGACGAGTCGGCCAATGTCGAAATGCGCCGCTGGGGCGAGCCACGTCAGTTCAGCTTCGATCCCAAGGATCACGTGGCCGTCGGCGAGCGGATCGGCATGGACTTCGAAGCTGCGGGGCGGATATCGGGCGCGCGCTTCGTGGTGATGACGGGAAGCCTGGCGAAGCTGCATCGCGCTCTGATCCAGTTCATGCTCGACCTGCACGTGAACGCGCATGGCTACCGCGAAGCCTATGTTCCGTATCTGGTGCACGCGACGGCGCTGGAGGGAACGGGACAGTTGCCCAAGTTCGAGCAGGACCTGTTCGCGGTGCGCGGCGATCCCGGTTTTTTCCTGATTCCCACCGCCGAAGTGCCGGTCACCAATCTGGTGCGCGACCAAATCCTCGCGCCGGAAATGCTTCCCCTGAAATATGTGGCGCACACTCCGTGTTTCCGGTCGGAGGCGGGGGCCGCCGGAAAGGATACGCGCGGCATGATCCGCCAGCACCAATTCGAGAAAGTGGAGCTGGTGCATATGGTGCGGCCGGACCAGTCGTACGCCGCGCTCGAGGAATTGACCGGCCACGCGGAAGCCGTGCTCAGGGCGCTGGATTTGCCCTATCGGGTGATTTCTCTGTGTGCGGGTGATGTGGGTTTCAGCAGTGCGAAGACCTACGATCTCGAGGTCTGGCTCCCCTCACAGCAGCGCTATCGCGAGATTTCATCCTGCAGCAATTGCGAGTCGTTCCAGGCGCGGCGCCTGCAAGCCCGGTGGCGAAATCCGGCTAGCGGCAAGCCCGAGTTGTTACACACCTTGAACGGCTCCGGTGTGGCTGTCGGGCGGGCTCTGGTGGCGATTCTGGAAAACTGTCAGCAGGCAGACGGTACCGTGACCGTACCGTCTGCGCTTGTCCCCTACATGAGCGGAACGGCCCTGCTGACGCCTTGATCGATTGGATTCGTCGATCGAATCAGTTGCGGTTGCCCATGAGGAGGCGCAACACATACCAGAACATCAGCGCAATCGATGCGAACAGCTGCATGGCAGCCGATACGTAACGATCCTCAGGGTAGTAATTGATGATGTTCGAGGTGTCGTACAGCACCGCAGCGCCCGCAAATCCGATCATCAACACGGAAAACCATGTTCCCAGCTGGAAGCCGAAGATGGCTCCGCCGATGATGGCTACCAGCGCCAATACGCCGCCCCACATGAGAATCGCGCGCAGGAACGAAAAGTCCTTACGGGTGCGATGCGCGACCAGCATCAATCCGCCGGCGCCCAGAGCCGTTACGAGAACGGCGCTGTCGATGGTTCCCGGCGCCTTGGCGTCCGCGATGTAGAGCAGCGGCACGAAGATGAGCGCCTCCGCGACCACGTACACCGCATAGGCGAAGTACTGCATGCCGATCGAAGTGCTGGTTTGCGCGGTTCGGGTCGCCAGCCATCCGGTCAGCATGAAGGCGGCCAGAATCAGCATCCAGTTGAAGCCGAACATGAATCGGGCGACCTGTTCGGCCATACCGGATTCGAACAGCCCCAATTCCACCAGGATGAATCCCAAAATGCCGGCGACCAGATGCGTATAGGTACGGGTGATGAAGACGCTGCGGCTATCGATTCCGCCCCGCGGAAGAGCAGCGTTGTTCGGGAAATTAGCCATGTTCGCAAGTCCTCGTAAGTCTGATGGTCAAGTCACTCAACGCGCATTTTAACACCCCCGGGGCAGCGCGTGCCGAAACAGCCGGGTCCTGGGTACTTTGGGGGTAATTCGTTGCGATTCAATGTACTGCGGGCAAATATCTGCGCACGGCGTCCATGTCAGGTAAGATTTTATCGCATCGCAAGGGCGCTGTTTGTAATCCATTGAATTATGGAGATTAACTACACGTGAATAACCGATCCGGCTGCGGCAATAGGGTGGTCGAATGAGCGAGACAGAGACGATCGCCGTCGTCGGGGGCACCGGCAATCTGGGCGCAGCCATAGCTCGCCGGCTTGCAAAGGCCGGTCGCAAGGTCGTGATCGGATCGCGCGCCGTCGAGCGTGCGCAGAAGGTCGCCGGCGATCTGGGCTTCGGGATGATGGGCGCATCCAACGCCGAAGCGGCAGCCGCGGGCGACATCATCGTTGTCACCGTACCCTTCGGCTCGCAAGAGGCTACGTTGACGGAGATTGCACCGCATGTCGCGGGCAAGATCGTGGTCGATACCACGGTTCCGCTGGTGCCGCCCAAGACGATGCGCGTTCAACTTCCGCCCGAAGGCAGCGCCGCCGTCCGCGCGCAGCGTTTGCTGGGTGATGGAGTGAGGATTGTGTCGGCGTTCCACAATGTCGCCGCTCATAAGCTCGCCACAGACGCAGAAATTGACTGCGACGTATTGGTCTTCGGGGACGATAAGGCGGCGCGGGTCAAGGTGGTGGAGCTTGCGCGTCAACTGGGTTTGCGCGGCCTGCAGGGCGGCGCGCTCGCCAATTCCGCGGCAGCTGAGGCGCTGACGTCGATTCTCATCTTCATCAACAAGACCTACCGCGTTGACGGCGCGGGCATCCGGGTTACAGGGACTCTGATAGAACCTGAGATCTGAGGTGGTGAAGTGAGGGGCGTGGATATGGATGAGAGCGTCGACCGAGCTGCGACCCTGTCGCTGCTGGCCCTCGAGGGCATCCCCGAAGTCCTACCCGGAATGGCGCTCGCGCCCCTGATCACTGCGGCACTGAAGCGGCACTCCTATACGCCAGCCGACGGCGACGTATTGCTCATTTGTCAAAAAATCGTATCCAAATCGGAGAATCGCTTCGTAGATCTCGCTTCCGTTCAGGTGTCGGCGCGGGCGCAGGAATTGGCGGTGCTTTGCGGCAAGGATCCGCGCCTGGTAGAGATAGTTTTGCGCGAATCCACCGAAGTCGTCCGCTGTGCGCCTCGAGTCCTGATCGTGCGGCATCGATTGGGCCACGTGATGGCGAATGCCGGCGTGGATCAATCCAACATTCCCGATTCGCAGTCGCGGGTGTTGCTCCTTCCCATGGATCCCGACGGATCAGCGGCCGCACTGCGCGAGGGGTTGTCCCAGTCCCTAGGGGTCTCGCCGGCAGTGGTGATAACGGATACCTTTGGCCGCCCGTGGCGACAAGGCGTTTGCGGCACGGCCATCGGCGCGTCGGGGATCGTTGCCCTGCTGGATCGCCGCGGCGAGAAAGATCGATTTGGACGCGAGCTGCAAGTCACCCAAGTGGCGATCGCGGATGGAATCGCCGCGGCGGCGACGCTTCTCATGGGCGAGGGAGCCGAAGGACATCCTGTCGTACTCGCTCGCGGCTTGCCGCGCGCCTGGAAACGCGACTCGGCGCGGGCGGCGGATCTGCTCAGGCCGTTGAGCGAAGACCTGTTTCGATAGCCGAACTCCATGCAAATCGTCGCGCTATGTGGTGGTGTCGGTGGTGCCAAGCTTGCCGATGGGTTGCAGCAACGCCTACCGCCCGGTGATTTGCACGTCATCGTCAACACGGGAGACGATTTCGAACACCGCGGCCTGCCGATTTGTCCGGATCTCGATACGGTTCTCTATACGCTCGCGGGGGTCGCCAACGTGAGCCAGGGGTGGGGCCGCGCAGATGAGTCCTGGCAGATACAGACGCAGTGGCGCGAGCTTGGAATGGAAACCTGGTTCCAGCTGGGTGATCGCGATATCGCGTTGCATTTATTTCGTCGAGAACTGCAGTTGCGAGGAATGCGGCTGACGCAGATTTCGCGCGCGCTCGCAGAGCGGTTTGGGGTGGCGAACGAGCTTCTGCCGATGTGCGATGCGCCTGCGCCGACGAGTGTGTTGACGGATGAAGGCGAGATGCCGTTTCAACACTATTTCGTCAAGCATCAATGTCGCCCGGCGGTCCGCGGTTTTCGTTACGGCGCCGCCGGTGGTCTCGATGTGACGGCGGAAATCCGCAGTGCGCTCGCCGATCCGAATCTCGACGGAATCATTCTCTGCCCCTCCAATCCTTATCTGAGCATTGCGCCGATTCTGGCCGTTCCCGGCATGCGGGAGTGTTTGGTCCGTGCGCGCGTTCCCGTTGTCGCCGTGTCGCCCATCATCGGCGGTGCGGCGGTCAAAGGGCCCGCGGCAAAAATCATGCGGGAGCTCGATCTGCAGGTGTCGCCTTTGGAGATTGCGCGAGAGTACGCGGATTTTCTCGATTTGATGCTCATCGACGCGGCAGATGCAGGACTGCTCGCGCTACGCGAATCCAAGGATCCTGAATTGGAAGCGGCGCCGATCATGATGCGCACGCCGGCTGACCGTGGCGCGCTGGCGCTGGCGTGTCTGGATATAGTGCGTCGATATCGCGCGTAGTCTCGTCCGGCCCACTATCCTTTGGTAGGTGCGGCATACCCCGCGAACGGCAAGTGTGGGGGGTCGCCGCAAGCCGGAGGATGTTGCCAATGACCCACCCGGAAATCGTGGATATAACGGATTTGCGCAATCCCACATTGACGCCGATTCAGCAGCAGGCGCTGGCGGGCGCCGCGGCACACCCGATTCAATTCACGCGAGCGGCCATTCTGGATGCTGCGCGGGCCGAGACAGGCTTATCGGATTTCGGCGCGGCGGATTTCATGGAGCGGCTCGATGTCTGGCTGCAAGCCGTCGGCGAGGACGCCGATGCCTCGGACATCACCCGCATCAATCTGCATCAAATGTGCGTGCGTTATGCCGCCACGCGGTTGCGGATCGAGGACATGATTCGCCGACATCCCGACATCCTGAAGATCAAAATCGAGCGGCCCATCATCGTCGCCGGTCTGCCGCGTTCGGGGACCACTCACCTTCTGGGACTCATCGGGGCGGATTCGCGGCTGCGCTCCTTGCCGTGGTGGGAGGCGACGGCGCCGGTTCCGATTCCCGGCGAGCCCGCTCCGCGCGGCAGCGCCGATCCACGTTGGACCCGCGCCAATCAAGGATGGCAGGGCTACGATGCGCTGCTGCCGTACATGAAGTTGATGCACGAATTCTCGCCCGATCACATCAGTGAGGACATAGAACTTCAGGCGGTCAATTTCTCCTCCTACCTGCTCGAGTGGCTGGCGCATGTTCCGCGCTGGCGCGACTATTATTTTGCCAATGACCAGACCGGAACCTACGCCTACCTGAAGCGTGGGCTGCAGGTGCTGACGTTCATTCACGGACCGAATCGATGGGTGCTGAAGTGCCCGCAGCACATGGAACAGCTGCCTGTGCTCAAGAAGACATTTCCGGATGCCACGTTCGTCATTACGCACCGGGATCCGGTGGCGTCGATTCAGTCGGCCATAACGATGTCATGTTATGCGGCGCGAGTCTTCCGGCGGCGCATAGATACCCAGGGCTATCTCGATTACTGGGTCGACCGTTATCAGCGCCTCCTCAGACGCTGCGTCGATGACCGCGATTGCATGCCTCCGGCGCAGACTCTCGACGTGTACTTCCACGAGTGGACGCGTGATCCCGACATGATTCTGCGCGAGATCTATCGGCGGGCCGATTTGCCGCTGACGGATGAAACGCTTGCCGAACTGCACGCGTACCTCGAGCAACACGAGCACGGTGCGGGCGGCAAAATCGTGTACAACTTGCAGCGCGATTTCGGCATTTCCGCCGAAGAGATTCGGTCCAAGTTCGATTTTTACTTCAAACGGTTTGCGGTCGTCCCGGAAGTAAAATAGCGAATCGATGCGGCCCTGGTGCGCAGGAAAAGCACAGAGAACACGAGGCGTCGAACTCCCGGACGATCGGTCGGGAATTGAACCCCGTGAGGACTGCGGCCCGCATGTTTTGGCCCGCCCGGCCGCTAGTCTTGCGCCGTGTTTTGCCAAGGATGGGGCAGGCCGGTGTCGGTCTGCACGATGAAGCGACGAATCAAATGCTTGAACGCCATTGCCTCGGCGGGCTCGAGACGTCCGAGCAAATCGGCTTCAATGGCCTTTGAAGCGGCATGAATCAACAGAGTGACGTCGCGGCCTTTCGCGGTCAGACGAACTTCTTTCGCCGCTGGCGTCTCCGCCGTGACAATGAATCCGCGCTCCGTCAGCGTATCGAGCAATGCCATGACGCGCGCCGCGCCGGGTTGCGGCAATCCGGACGCGAGCTGGCCGGTCGTGCGGGCATCATGATGCAGCAGCATCGCCAAAATCATGAAGCTGTCAGGGTCCAGGCCATGCTCCTGCAAATGCACGATCACCCGGCTTTGAAAGTGCTGTGCGGCGCGCCATAACAGATAACCGAGAAAATCTTCGCCGTAGCTGATGTCCGAGTCCCTGGGTGAGTTGCCGGACAACAGGGCGGGCTCGGTCTTGCGAGCCGTGAGGGCATACTTGCCGCCGTGGAACACCAGCGGCGCGACGTCGCGGCGATCGAACTTCAACACCTCGCCGACGAATATGACGTGATCTCCGCCCTCATACATAAACGCGGTCTTGCACTGTAAGCGGCTGGCGCATTCTCTCAGCAAGGGAACGTCGCCGGCGCCCAATTCGACCTCTATATCGGCAAACTTGTCGATGCCGCTTTTGGCAAAATGATTGGATAAATGATCTTGGTCTGCGGCCAGGATGTGCACCGCCCAGTATGCGGCTTGCTCGAAGACAGCGAGGCTGCGCGAGGTTTTGGCCAGGCTCCACAGGATCATGGGGGGGTCCAGCGACACGGAATTGAAGCTGTTGGCGGTAACCCCGACCCGAGAGCCGTCCGCCCCAATGGCGGTAACGATGGTGACCCCGGTTGCGAATGCGCCGAGCGCGCTGCGAAATCCGAGGCTGTCAAATTCGACCTTCTCGTCCATCGGCAAATTATCCTTGGCTCTCCGAGCCGGCCACACTATCTTTCGGCAGGCGACTGCGGACATCTCCTTATAAGATGTTACCGCAATCTGGCTGGCATCTATCGGCTGGGAGAGCGCTATATGAGAGTGATCATTACCGGGGCGGCGAGCGGAATCGGGCGAGCTACGGCGATCCGGCTTGCCCGCGACGCGGTGAGCCGCGGGAAGCCGGCTCAAGTCCTGCTGGTCGACATCGCCAAGGAAAAACTCGGCGAAACGGCGGCGTTGTTGCGCGCCGAAAATGCAGTGGCCGAAACCTGCGTCGCCGACTTGGCCGACGCTGCCGTCGCGGCGGGCGTGGTCGATGTGGCGCGTCGAGCGTTTGGCGGACTGGATGCCCTGGTGAGCAACGCCGGCATCATCCAGCGGTCGAGTTTGCTGGATCTCTCGGTTGCGGACTACGAGCGGTCGTTTGCGATCAACACGCGCGCCACCTGGTTGTTGGCCAAAGCGGCACACCCGCTGCTCGCGGCTGCCAAGGGGAGCATCGTTGCAACTGCGTCGATTTCCGGCCACGAACCGACGCCGCCCCTCGGGGCATACAGCGCAAGCAAGGCGGCTCTCATCATGCTCGTCCGGCAGATGGCGGTCGAGTGGGGGCCGGACGGCATACGGTGCAATACCGTGTCGCCGGGTTCGACGCACACGGCGATGACTGACGCACGATATTCTGACCCCGTTCAACGTGAGGCCGCGGCGCAACGCAGTCCGCTGCGCATGGTCGGTTTGCCCGAGAACCAAGCCGCCGCCATCGCATTTTTGGTCAGCCCGGATGCAGCCTACATCACCGGAGTCGACTTGCTCGTGGACGGCGGCCTGGCGACCATGCTGATGCCGGCCTCCGGGTTTGGCGATCCCTGGCGTAAGTGACACAAGCCCATGCCACAGGTATCCGCGGGGGCTGCTTGCGTTATCGGTGGGACCGGCGGCCTCGGCCGGGCGGTGTGCCGTTGCTTGGCGAGGGACTGGGAGGCGGTATTCTTTACCTTTCGTTCGCGGCGCGAAGAAGCGGATGCGCTGGAGCACGAGCTATCGGCGCATGGCGCAGCGGCGTCCGCATATGCCGATGTCCGCGATGCTGAATCCATCACGGCGGCTTTAGGCGCGGCTCGCGAACGCTTCGGATCCGTGGGTACGGTGGTTTTTGCGGCGGGCGTCAATATCTCGCAGCCCTATGTGTCTGAAATCACGCCGCAGCAATGGAATGACGTGGTCCAAACGGAATTGATCGGATTCACGCATGTGATACGCGCGGCCATACCTATGTTTCGTGCGCAGGGGGGCGGCACGATCGTGGCCATTGGGTCCTATGCGACCTATAGCTTTCCTCCGGGCGACGCTCTGTCGGCAGTACCGAAAGCGGCGATCGAAATGCTGTGCCGCGCCGTAGCGCGGGAAGAAGGACGTTACGGCATACGCGCGAATGTGGTCGCCCCCGGCATCATCAACGCCGGCCTGGGTGAACAATTTCAACGCGAATTGTTCGGAGCCGAAGTGTGGGAAGGCCAGCGCAAACGCGTACCGCTGAAGCGCTTCGGCGAGGCGGTGGAAGTCGCCGAAGCGGTGGCGTTTCTGGCGTCCAAGAAATCAGCCTATGTCACGGGTCAGACGATCGTCGTCGACGGCGGTTTGAGACTCTAATTGGAGAAGTAGAATGGATTTTTCATTGTCCGAAGAACAGCAGGCTTTTCGCGACTCCGTGCGTCGCTGGGTGGACGCCGAGGCGCCCAAAGCTTACGCGCGTGAATTGGAGCGGCGGGAGGAGGAATATCCCTTCGATCTCTGGGATAAGCTATCCGAGGCCGGCTTCCACGGTATCGGCATCGAGGAGGAATACGGCGGGCAGGGCGGCGACATCGTGATACAGATGCTGTTCGCACGCGAGCTTGCCCGCACTCTGGGCGGCCTGCTGTGGACGTGGGGTCTGACTTCGTTCGCGGGCGGCAAGTCCATCGGGGTATACGGTTCGCCGGCGCAGAAACGGAAATTCCTGCCTCTGATCGCCGCGGGAAAGTGCCGCGTCTCCATTGGATTCACCGAACCCGGCGGCGGAACGGATGTACTCGGCGCCATGCAGACCGTGGCCGAACGCGCCTCCGGCGGTTGGGTGCTCAACGGTCAGAAAATGTGGTGCACGGCCGCGCGCGTGGCGGACTACATTCTGTTGTTGGCGCGAACCGACAAGAACGTGCAGAAGCGTCATCAGGGTTTGACGCTGTTTCTTCTGCCGGCGCAGCAGAAGGGCGTCACCGCGACGCTGCTGCCGAAGCTCGGAATGCGCGCGATGGGTTCGTGCACGGTGATGATCGACAATGTGTTCGTGCCGGACGAATTGGTGTTGGGTGAACCGGGCAAAGCTTGGTACACGCTGCTCCCCACGCTCAACAACGAGCGCATCATGGTGGGTGCGCAGTGCCTCGGCGCGATCGATGGCGTGCTGGAAGACGCGCTCGACTATGTGAAGCAGCGCAAGGCGTTCGGCAAATTGATCGGCCAGTTCCAAGTCATCCAACACTACATCGCCGACATTGCAACTTGGCGTCAACAAGCGGAACTGATGCTGTTCTACACGGCGTCATTGCAGGCCGCGGGGAAGGAGTGCGGCGTGCAGGCCAATATGCTGAAAATGATTTGTTCCGAATACGCGGTCAAGGCGGCCGACTTGGGCATTCAGATATTGGGCGGCATGGGTTACTCGGCCGAAACCGACATGCAGCGATATTGGCGCGATCACCGCATTCTGCGGATCTCGCCGATTTCGAATGAAATGGTGCGCAACTCGATCGCCGAAAGTCTGGGGCTTCCACGCAGCTATTGAGCGGTCTCGGCCATATCGTTGCGCTTATAGATCAGCCAAGTGACCGATAACCAAGACAGGCTGGTGATCGTTCCCATGTAGATTGGGAACTGGAAGTAGCGTTCGCCAAACATCGACGCTGAGCGAATTGCGCCGGCATAGCTATACAGACCCATTCGTAAGTAAGAGACTTCCCGTATGGGCTACAATTGGCCTCGGATGATGTTGCAGCACGCTCCCCGCGGGGGAATGCGGATTTTGGGAGTTAACTGATGGCTGGACTCTGGTTTGACGAGTTGAAAATGGGGCAGGTCTTCCGGCACCCCATCCGGCGGACCGTGACTGAGACCGATAACGTTCTGTTCACGGCGATGACTCATAATCCTGCGCAGCTGCATCTCGATGAGGAGTACATGCGCCATACCGAGTTTGGCCAGCGATTGGTGAATTCCGCGTTCACGCTGGGTCTGATGGTCGGCATTTCGGTTGGCGACACGACTCTCGGAACAGCCGTCGCCAATCTCGGTTGGGATGAGGTGCGGTTCCCGAAACCAGTCTTTCACGGCGATACGCTCCACGTCGAAACCGAAGTGATCGAGTTGCGCGAATCGAAGTCGCGGCCGGATCAGGGTATCGTCACTTTTCTTCACCGCGCCTACAATCAGCGCGACGAATTGGTGGCCTCCTGCAAGCGGTCCGGTCTTCAGCGCAAGAAGCCCGCGAAATGACCAATATCCTCATCCCGGCGACAGCGAGAAGAAACTTGGCAAGGCGGACGGGACGGGCGCGGATGCTCTAGCTCTCGATTTGGAAGATGCGGTGCCGCGGAACTTGCGGCGATCCTGGCTGCGGGCCAGCTACCCATTCGCGACGACATCGAGCTCGCGCTAGACGGGCAGAACGGCGGCGTGTCGGTCAGGCCAGATCGTACGATCCAGAGTCTGGGCGGATCATCGCCCTGCCGAAGTCCGGGCGAGTACGGCTTGTCCCTACCATATAATAGACAAAGAGCCGTAATATGTTCACGGCAAGCAATTCCCAATTTACGGAAGGAACGCGTTACGTGGACAATTCGGACAGATTGACATCGGGACGGCACTCGCGGCTGAGCGGTGACGCATTGGACCAAGTTTTTACCAAAGCGCGTACCCGCAATGGGTGGCTGCCAGTGCCGATTTCGGATGAGTTGGTGCGCGAACTCTATGACCTCAGCAAATGGGGACCGACGGCCGCAAATTCGACGCCGGCGAGATTCGTGTTCGTTAGAAGTCCGGGGGCCAAGGAACGGCTGAAACCTCATTTGATGGGCTCGAACGTGGACAAGACCATGAGCGCTTCCTGCTGCGTCATCGTGGCCCATGATTCGCGCTTCCACGATCTTCTGGGAAAATTGTTTCCGTCGCGCGATATGCGCGCCGTGTTTGCCGGAAATGCGCCGCTGATTGAAGAGACCGCCAAGCGCAATTCCACTTTGCAGGGCGCCTATATGATGTTGGCGGCGCGCTCGCTAGGTCTCGATTGCGGGCCGATGTCCGGATTCAATCCGGCCACGCTGGACGCGGAGTTTTTCCCGGACGGCCGTTGGAAATCCAATTTCCTGTTCAATGTCGGCTATGGCACGGACGAGAACTTGTTTCCACGCAATCCGCGGCTCGACTTCGACGAGGTTTGCCTCGACCTATGACCGAATATTGAACACCCCATGGCGAGTGCAAAAACCGACACAGGTTCCCTCATCGCGCGTCTTACAGAATCAAATCCGCCGCGCGCCAGGCCAAAGCCATGGCCGGCGCGTTGGTGTTGCCGGATATCGTGGTCGGCATGATCGAGCAATCCATGACCCGTAAGCCTGCAATGTTCCGCACCCGCAGGCGAGCGTCCACGACGGCGAATGGGTCGCTGTCCAGGCCCATTTTGCAGGTACCGACGGCGTGATAACCCGATTGGCCGTGGCGGCGGCAGGCGTCGAGGATTTCCTCGTAATTGTTCACCAGAGGACCGGGAAACGTCTCTTCCGCCAATAGCGATCTTAAGGGCATCTTAAGGGAGCTTGCGAGGTCAGGTGCCGAATCAGACGAATGCCGTCGACGGTCGTGCGGCAGTCGTTGTCGGTGGCTAGATAGTTCGGACTGATCAGAGGCTAAGCCGGTACGCCAGTACGCAACCCGCCGACCCGGCACCGACGATGATGTATTCGTAGGAATCGCTACCCATGGGACATCGCCGGAACGCGTCGTCCGAGAAATTCAAGCACCACCGCATTGAACGCATCGTTGCGATCACCCGCGATCATATGAGCGGCGTCCGTTACATCGGCGTATTCGGCATGCGGGATTGCTTCGCGAAAATGCTTCACATTGTCAGGCGTCACCAACTCGCTCTTCGAGCCCCGCACCAACAGTGTGGGAACACCCACGTTTCTTGCCGCCGCCGTGTAGCGCTCCACCGCAGCCTCGTGGTCGGGCTCGAAGGTAGCAAAAAACCTCGGATCCCAGTGCCAGTACCAGCGGCCATCCGCCCGCAGGCGCAAATTGCGATGCAGTCCGGATAGATCTTTCGGCCGTGGCCGGTGGGGCAGGTAGGCGGCGATGGCATCCGCCGCTTCTTCCACGGAGGTAAATCCATCGGGACGATCGCGCATGAAACCGATGATGCGCGCGCGGCCATCGGGATCGACTTTTGGGGTGACATCGACGAGCACCAAGGCGCGAACGGATTGTTCGCGAGCTTCGCCGGCAGCGGCGAGCGAAATCAGGCCGCCCATCGACGCACCGATCAGCACCGGCGGCCTTGGCAATTGGCCGATTACTGCGTGAACGTCGCCGACCTGCGCATCGATGCTGTAATTTGCATCGGGTGCCCAATCGCTATCGCCGTGGCCGCGCAAATCGAGCGCGGCGACATAGTAGCCTCGAGCGGCCAATTCGAGGGCGGCCCGTCCCCACGAATGACGCGTTTGACCGCCGCCATGGAGCAGGATGATCGGTTGGCCGAGCGGGTTGCCGCCGACGTCGCCGACCAGGTTTACTTCTCCGAATGCCGTAAATTTCCGGGACAGCAGCGAACCCGAGGTACGTTCAGCGTTCACCGCGGGCATAAGTTACCGGCTCCGAATAGATGTATAGTACAGCTTGCAAATATTGCTGAAAGTGCGCCGTTTGGTCGTCTATCTTTCGATAGGTGCCGGTATTCGGATCCTTGACGATTCTGTGCGGGGAGGGTTCCGCAATGACCGATGCCTTTATTTACGACCATGTACGGACGCCGCGCGGGCGGGGCCGCCCTGACGGCTCGCTGCACGAAATCAGTTCTGTGCAGCTTGCGAAAACCGTACTTCGCGCGCTGGCCGAACGCAATGAACTCGACACCTCGTTGATCGACGACGTGATTATGGGTTGCGCTCAGCCGGTCGGCGAACAAGGCGGCAATATCGCGCGCGCCGCGCTGCTGCTGGCCGACTACGCCGAGACTGTCGCGGGACAGCAGGTGCATCGATTTTGCGCGTCCGCGCTCGAGGCCGTCAACGCGGCCGCAGCTCAAATCATGACAGGCCAGCATTACGCTGCCATTGGCGGCGGGGTCGAATCGATGTCGCGGACCGTGATGGGTGCCGATAGCGGGGCCTGGTCCGCGGATCCCTGGGTGGCGTACCACAACCATTTTGCCCCGCAGGGCATCGGCGCCGATCTCATCGCGACGTTGGACGGATTTACCCGAACCGATGTGGATAGATTCGCCGTCGAGAGCCAGCGTCGCGCCGCGAATTCTTGGGCTGAAGGGTATTTCAGAAATTCGATCGTTCCGGTTCGCGACGTGCTCGGCGAGGTCGTCCTCGATCGAGACGAGTTCATGCGGCCGGATACCACGCTCGAGGGACTTGGGAAACTGAAACCTTCGTTCGTCGCGATGGGCCAGGGCGGTTTTGATGCAGTGGCGCTGCATAAGTATCCGCAAATCGAGGCCATCGAGCACGTGCACACCGGCGGCAATTCCAGCGGCATCGTGGACGGGTCGGCGGGAGTGCTGTTGGGCAACGAGGACTTCGGCAAGAAGATCGGCAAAAAACCCCGCGCGCGAATCAAGGCGTTCGTATCCATGGGGTCGGAGCCGACCATCATGCTGAGCGCGCCGGCGCCCACCACGAAAAAGCTCCTGAAGCGTTGCGGCATGTCGGTCAAGGACATCGATTTGTTCGAGATCAACGAAGCCTTCGCCGCCGTGGTGCTGCGGTACATGCGGCTGCTCGAAATCGATCCCGACAAAGTCAACGTCAACGGCGGCGCTATTGCGTTGGGCCATCCACTCGGCGCCACGGGCGCAATCATTTTGGGAACCGCGCTGGACGAATTGGAGCGCCGCGGTTTAACGACGGCGTTGATCACGTTGTGCGCGGGCAATGGCCTGGGTACGGCGACCATTATCGAGCGAGTCTGACCGAGAACATGAACACCTTGACTTTCGAAGTCGATGCCGAAGGGATCGCGCTCATTACGCTCGACGATCCAAGCAAACCCATGAACGTCGTTTCTCCGCAGTGGATCGATGAGTTCATCGGCGCCATTGAACGGGTCGCGGGCGATACAAACATCAAAGGCGCGGTGATCACCTCCGCCAAGCCGGCGTTCATGGCGGGCGCGGATCTGAAATACATCTACACCCTTGCGGGCGGTGCGATCACCGCGCATCAGGCATTCGAGTTCAGTCAGCGGCCATCAATGCACATGCATCGGCGCATGGAGACTTGCGGCAAGCCCTTCGTGGCGGCGATCAACGGCTTGGCTTTGGGAGGCGGCTACGAGTTGGCGCTCGCCTGTCATCATCGCGTCATCGTCGATGAACCCAAGGCGGTCGTGGGGTTGCCCGAAGTGACCGTCGGCTTGCTGCCCGGTTCGGGCGGAACGCAGCGGCTGCCGCGCATGATCGGCGTCGAAAAATCGCTGGCGGTTTTGCTCGAGGGAAAATCCGTGAGCCCGACGGAGGCATTGAAGCTCGGTATGGTCGATGCCGTCGTGCCGGTCTCCGCCCTGATCGAAACCGCGCGGCAATGGATATTGAAGTCGCCCGATCCGGTGCGTGCCTGGGACAAGAAGGGCTATCGCGGCAGCGGCGGCCTGCTGAATCCCGCCATCGCCAACGTGATGACGTTTCAACCGGCCATGATTGCGGCAAAGACCCAATACAACTACCCGGCGCCGATCGCAATTCTCGACTGTATTTTCGAAGGCACCATGATGCCGTTCGACAAAGCGTTGAACCTCGAGTCGAAGTATTTCGCCAAGCTGTTGTGCGATCCGGTGTCACGCAACCTCATCCGCACCACCTTCATCAACAAGGGAGAAGCGATGAAACTGGCTCGGCGCCCGAAAGACGTGCCGAGGTCGAAGGTAAAGAAGCTCGGCGTCCTCGGCGCCGGCATGATGGGGTCGGGCGTAGCGTACGTAGCGGCCGCGGCGGGAATCGATGTGATGCTGCTCGATAGCACGGTTGAACTGGCCGAAAAGGGCAAGGCGACTTCTGTCAAGTTGCTGGCGAAAGCGGTGGAACGCGGCCAGAAATCGCGCTCCGCGGCTGACGAGACGCTGGCGCGTATCGAAACCACCGCCGCCTATGCCGACTTGGCGGCGTGCGATTTGATCGTCGAGGCCGTCTTCGAGGATCCGAAAATCAAGGCTGACGTCACGCGCAAGGCGGAAGCGGCGATCGCCAACGCGGCGATTTTCGCGAGCAATACCTCGACACTGCCGATTACCGGCCTTGCGAAGGTCTCAGAGCGGCCGAGACAGTTCATTGGCCTGCATTTTTTCTCGCCCGTCGAGCGCATGCCGCTCGTCGAAGTCATCATGGGCGCCGACACCAGCCAAGAGACCCTGGCCAAAGCGCTGGATTTCGTTGCACAGCTCAAAATGACGCCGATCGTTGTAAATGATTCGCGCGGTTTCTACACTAGCCGGGTGTTTCAAACCTTCATACATGAGGGGATGCGGATGCTGGAAGACGGCGTCGCTCCGGCCCTGATCGAGAATGCGGCGAAATTCGCTGGCTTTCCCGTGGGTCCGCTCGCGCTGGTCGATGAAGTAACGGTCGAACTGCCGTGGAAAATCGTCAAAGAGTCGCAAGCGGCGTTAGGGAGCGCATTCGTCAAACCCTGTGCCTATGAGGTCATGCGCCGCATGATCGAGGAGTTCGAGCGCTGCGGTAAGCGCTACGGCAAGGGCTTTTATGACTATCCGGAGGGCGGGACTAAGCGGCTGTGGAGCGGTCTCAAGGATGCGTTTCCGCCTTCAGCCACGCAACCCTCGGTAGAGGAGGTCAAGCAACGATTTCTCTACATTCAGTCGCTCGAGACGGCGCGGTGCCTCGAAGAAGGCGTGGTAACGCATCCTGCCGACGCCGACGTGGGCTCGCTGTTGGCCTGGGGTTTCCCTTCATGGACGGGAGGACCGCTGTCGCTGATCGATACCGTCGGTTTACCCAAGTTCGTCGCCGAGTGCAAACGCATGGCGGAGCGTTTCGGCGGGCGGTTTGCGCCTTCGGCTTGGCTGTCCGAACGGGCAGGGCGGGGCGAGGCGTTCTATCCGGCTTGAGCTGGATCCTATGCGCCGCTTTATCTTCGAATCCGAGCACGACGAGTTTCGCACCTCCGTAAGGCGCTTTTTTCAGAATGAGATCGCGCCGCACGCGAAACAATGGCGCGAACAGGGCTTCGTCGATCGATGGGCGTTCACCAAGGCTGGAAGCCAAGGCTATCTGCTCATGTGGGCTGACGAGAAGTACGGCGGCGCCGGCGTGGCCGACTTCCGCTACGAGCAAATCGTCTACGAAGAGAATATGCAGTACGGCGAGCCCGGATTTTATTTGCAATTGCATTCGGGTCTGGTCGCTCCCTACATAGGCAGCTTGGGCAACGACGAGCAGAAGGCGAGATGGCTGCCGGCCTGCATTCGCGGCGAGAAGATCTTGGCCATTGCCATGACGGAGCCGGGATCGGGCAGCGATCTCGCCGGCATGAAGAGTTCTGCGCAGGATTGCGGCGATCATTGGCTGCTCAACGGCTCGAAGACCTATATTTCGAATGGTCAGATCGCCGATCTCGTGATCGTCGCGGCGCGATCGGCGCCCGAACAGCGCTATGGAATAGGATTATTCGTCGTCGAGGCCGATATGCCGGGCTTTAAGCGCGGCGGCCGCCTGCACAAGATGGGCTTGGACGCGCAGGATACCTCCGAGCTTTTCTTCGATGCCGTGAAAGTACCCAAGGCAAATGTTCTCGGTGATGCCGGTAAGGGATTCGGCTATTTGAGCCAGTTCTTGAGCGGCGAACGGTTGATTTCTTCCGTCGACGCCGTGGCATTGGCTCAAACGGCGTTCGACTTGACGCTCGAGTTCGTGCAACAGCGCAAAGCGTTTGGGCGCCCCGTCGGTACGTTCCAGCACAACCGCTTCGTCATGGGCGAGATGCGCGCGCAAATCGACGCCATACAGACATTCGTGGATCAATGCGTGCTCGAATACAATGCCGGACGCCTGACGGCGGAATTGGCCGCCGAATCAAAATTGCTGTCGACCGAATTGGCCGGAAAGGTCGTGGATTCCTGCGTACAGCTGCACGGCGGCGCGGGATACATGGAAGAGTACCGCATCAGCCGGCTCTATCGGGACGCGCGCGTGATGCGAATTTTTGCGGGTACATCGGAAATCATGAAAGAGATCATTGGACGCAGCCTCGGGCTCGATGAGCGCAAGCTCAAGTGACCGGTCCGCTCGCCGGAATCAAGGTCATCGAGATTGCCGGTCTGGGCGCGGCGCCTTACGGCTGCATGATGCTGGCCGATATGGGCGCGGACGTGGTTCGCATCGACCGGCTCAGCGGCAGCGGCGGTACGCCGGAGACTTCGCCGCTGCTGCGCAATCGCCGCTCCGTCGCGCTCGATCTGAAAAAGCCGGAAGATCGCGATCTCGCGCTCGCGATGGTCGAGAAAGCGGACGTCCTTATCGAGGCATTTCGTCCCGGAGTCGCCGAACGCCTCGGCATTGGCCCTGAAGAGTGCTTCGCGCGCAACGCGCGCCTCGTCTACGGACGCATGACGGGCTGGGGACAAAGTGGCCCGCTGGCCCGGTCGGCGGGACACGACCTCAATTACATTGGCCTGACGGGACTATTGCATCAAATCGGTCCGACCGGCGGCAAGCCCGTCGTGCCCTTGAATGTGATCGGTGATTTCGGCGGGGGCGGATTATTGCTCGCCTTCGGCGTGGTCTGCGCCTTGCTGGAGGCCCGCCAATCAGGGCGGGGTCAGGTAGTCGATGCGGCCATGCTCGACGGCGCACTGTCGTTCATGGCGATGTTCTTCGGCTACCGTGCGCTGGGTCAGTTCGCGGATCGGACCGGTTCTCACCTGCTGGGCGGCGGTGCGCACTATTACGACACCTACGAGGCCAAGGACGGACATCATCTCGCCGTCGCTCCGATTGAACCGCAATTCTACGGAGCGTTCCTGCAGAAGATGGGATTGACGGACGATCGCTGGCGGCGGGCAGGCCATCCCGCCCACACTGCGGAAACCGTCTCGCAGGATTGGCCGGCGCTCAAGACTGAATTGACCGCGATTTTCAAATCAAGAAATAGGGCTGAGTGGATCGAGCTATTTGCCGGCAGCGACGCCTGCGTGACTCCGGTCCTGACATTGTCGGAGGCCGCGGAGCACCCGCACAATCGAGCGCGCCGGGCATTCATCGAGGTGGGAGGCCTGTTGCAAAATGCGCCCGCACCGCGCTTCTCGCGAACCGCACCGGCGCACCCGCGGCCGCCCGCAAAAACCGGTTCGGACACGCAAGGCGTGCTGGCCGATTGGGGCATCGACTCGAGCGCAACCGCGAAGCTCTGAGGCTTTGCGGTCAGGCGCGCGGACATCTCTGATGCGCGCGGCGAGTTGCTGCGGAGTTCCCGGCCCGCGGCAAGGCGCCCGGCTATCCTTCGATAGGTGTGTGCCGATTGCGAACTCACGAACGATACACGCGCAGATCATCAACGATTCCGGCGCGGCAGGGGAATGTATGGATTTTGAATTGTCCGAAGAGCATCTCGCCTTTCAGGACATGGTGCACAAATGGGTCGACAAGGAGGCTCCCAAGAGCTGGGCCCGCGAACTCGAACGAGACGAGCATAATTATCCGTTCGCGCTATGGGAAAAATTCACCGACGCGGGTTTCCATGGCGTCGGCATTGCCGAGGAGTTCGGCGGCCAGGGCGGCGATGTCGTCATGCAGATGATCCTCGGCCGAGAGCTGGCACGCTCCCTCGCGGGACTCGCGTGGATCTGGGGAATTACTTCCTTTGCCGGCAGTAAATCGATCGGCATTTACGGCTCGGAATCCCAGAAACAGAAGTTTCTGCCGCAAATCGCGGCGGGCAAACTGCGCGCAGCCATTGCGTTCACCGAACCCGGCGGCGGCACGGATGTGCTGGGGGCGCTGCGCACGGAGGCCGTGCGCAGCGACGGCGGTTGGATATTGAACGGCGAGAAGATATGGAGCTCATCGGCGCATGTTGCCGACTATCTCTTGGTGCTCGGGCGCACCGACAAGAATGTGGCCAAGCGCCATCAAGGCGTTACCCTGTTCTGGGTGCCCGCGAAATCGCCGGGCGTAAAAATCACGTCGCTGCCGAAACTGGGGATGCGCTCCATGGGTTCGTGCGCGGTCCATTTCGAGAACCTATTCGTGCCGGACGATTTGGTCCTCGGCGAACCGGGCAGGGCGTGGTACATGCTGCTTCCCACTCTCAACAATGAAAGAATCATGGTCGCGGCGTTCTGCATGGGCGTGCTCGACGGCGTGCTGGAAGACGCGCTCGACTACATGAAACAGCGCAAGGCGTTCGGCAAGACCCTAGGCGAATTCCAAATACTGCAGCACTACGTTGCGGACATGGCGATTTGGCGGCAGGCGGGCCACCTGATGCTGCATTACACGGCGGATCTGCAATCGAAGGGCAAGCCGTGCCACATAGAATCGAGCATGCTCAAGGTGCTTGCATCGGAGTACGCCGTGAACGCCGCGGATCTGGGCATACAAATTCTGGGGGGTATGGGCTATTCGGCCGAAACGGATATGCAGCGCTATTGGCGCGATGCACGCCTGTGGCGCATCGGACCCATCACCAACGAGATGGCGCGCAACGGCATCGCCGAAGGATTGGGACTGCCGCGCTCGTTTTGACGCGCGCCGGCCATCGCGCATTTCTCGTTCCGCTATCGCGAAGGCTCACAATGCTGTAAACTTATAATGTATTTTTGTACTGTAAGTACATTTTGCACCGACCCACCCCTTTAATCAAACAGCAAGCGATGCCAAAAATCACCTTTATTAAACCCGACGGGGCTCAGTTGATCGTAGACGCCAAGGAAGGAGTCACGCTGATGCAAGCCGGGATTGACGGCGGCATCAACGGCATCGTTGCCGAGTGCGGCGGTTGCTGTCAGTGCGCCACGTGTCATGTATATGTGGCCCCGGACTGGCAGCCCCGGCTGGGGTCGGTTTCAGAGTCGGAGAACGCCATGCTCGACAACACGGTCTGCGATCGCCGGCCCGAGAGCCGGCTTAGCTGCGAGATCAAGGTGACGCCGGAGCTGGACGGACTCGTCGTGCATCTCCCGGTGCGTCAGGTCTAACGATGACCGCAACCGTCGCCATCGTTGGCGCCGGCTTAGCGGGGTTCCAGGTCGCGAGCGTCCTGCGCGACCAGAATTTCCAGGGCCGCGTCGTCCTCATCGGGGATGAGGCGCATCGGCCCTATCACCGGCCGCCGTTATCGAAGGCCTATCTTCTGAGTACCTCCGACGAGGCGTCCGTTGCCATGCGGCCCGACGCCTACTACGCCGACAGGAAAATAGAGGTGCTGTCCTCGACGCGCGCCGTGTCCATCGATCGCAATCATCGCAAGCTGGCGCTGGACAACGGTTCGGTGATCGATTACGAGCACTTGGTTTTGGCGGTCGGCGCGCGCAACCGTCCGCTGCATGTGCCTGGATACGATCTCAATGGCGTGTTCTTCCTGCGGCATCTGGATGAGGCCCGCGCGTTGCGGGTGAGACTGCACAAGGCAAAGCAAGCGGTGGTGGTCGGTGCCGGATTCATCGGCCTCGAGTTTGCGGCGGCGGCGCTGAAGCTGCAGGTGGCGGTGACGGTGCTCGAGGTTGCCGACCGGCCGATGTCGCGCGCGCTGTCGGCGCCGATGTCCGCAGTCTTTGCCCGCGAACATGAAAAGAGCGGGATGCGCTTCATGTTCAACACTCAGCTCAAGCGCTTGATCGAGGATGAAGGCCGCGTCGCCGGCGTTGAAACGGTGGACGGAGCGGTGATCGATGCCGATCTCGTATTGATCGGCATTGGAGTCATTCCCAACGTGGAACTCGCGGCGACCTGCAACCTCGAGATCCGCAACGGCGTAGCGGTCGACGCGCACCTTGCGACGGCGGATCCGCATATCAGCGCCGTCGGCGATTGTGCCTCGTTTCCCAGCGTTTATGCAGGGGGCGAGTTCGTGCGTCTGGAATCGGTGCAAAACGCCACCGATCAGGCACGTTGCGTGGCCGCTCGGATACTGGGTCGAGCACCGCTGCCGTACTCCACCGTCCCGTGGTTTTGGAGCGACCAAGCGCATCTGAAGCTGCAGATAGCGGGCCTGACCATGAACCACGACCAGACCGTCACGCGCGGCGACCCGGACAGCATTTCGTGTTCGGTGTTTTGTTTTCGCAAGGGGCGGCTGCTGGGAGTCGAAACTGTCAATCGTCCCGCCGACCATATGGCAGCACGGCGTCTAATCGGAAATCACACTGCGTTATCGCCGGCCCAGGCGGCGGATGAGAGCGTGGACCTCAAGGCAATTGCAGCGGCGGCGGCCGCTGGGGCAAATCCGTGAACGGCCGGTCAGGTCTTCGCAGCTGTGTTCACGCGGCCCGCGTAGACAGTTTCGCTGTTCGCGGGAACGGCGAGGGCGTCGAGCAGAATTTGCGTGGTCAACTGAAGATGATTGGTCATCAATTCAACAGCGTGGTCCGCATTGCGGCTGATGACGGCGTCCATCAATTCCCGATGTTCCCGATTGCGGTCCCGATCCCGGCGCGCCAGTGGAACCGACAATGCCACGTAGCGCGCCGATTGCGCGAACAGCATGTCGCGCATTCGGTGCAGCCAGGGACTGGTGCAGGCCGATACCAGTTCTTCGTGGAAGGCAGCGTGCGCGCTCGCAAAGGCGTCGTTGAGGCGCTGCGGATCGTCCGGTGCATTATGCGGGGTGCGCGACAAGCGGTGAAACGCGGCAACGATTCGGGATTCCCAGGCGAGATCCCCGTGCACCACGGCTTGGCGAATGCACAATCCCTCGATTTCCGTCCTGACCATGGTCAGGTCTTTGAGGTCCACGGCGGAGATCGGCGCGACGCTGAACCCCAATTGCGGCTCGGCGGACACCAGCCCTTCCGACGTGAGCCGGGACAATGCCTCGCGAACCGCGCCGAGGCTGACGGAAAGCTGCTTGCACAGATCGTTGATTCGAAGGCGCTCGCCGGGTTTGAGTCGACAGGCCAATAAGTCGGCACGTAGCCGTTCGTACGCTTCTTGTGTGAGGCTGAATTTTTGGGTCATAAGAGGCGGCCGAACGGCTAGTTGAGAGGAACAATACTTGATCTGGGTTAATTCACCAATAAATATATTTACAGTTGACAAATAAATTACGAGCGCCAAGATGGCGTAGGGATCTCGAGGAGCGACTCAGCGATGCGTTTTCTTACATTCAAGTCCAAAGGTGAAGAGGGGATCGGAATTCTCGACTCCGCGGGTGCGGTGCGTGGATTCCTCGCGAGCGACCAGCGCTATCCCGGCAATCTCGATAAACTCATCGGGACCAGCGATGATGCACTGCACGCCGCCGGCGCGCTGCTTCAATCGGGAAAGGCCTTCGATCAAGAGAAGATCGACGTGCTGCCGCCGTTGTCCGCTGCTGCCAAGATCATTTGCATCGGGCTCAACTACGCGGCGCATACACAGGAAGGGGGATTTGCGCCGCAAACTTATCCGGCGGTTTTCACCCGGTTCAATTCGAGCTTGATCGGGCATCGCGCGCCTCTGCTGCGGCCGCGTGTATCGGATAAGCTGGATTACGAGGGCGAACTCGTCGCCGTGATCGGGCGTGGCGGCCGCCATATCGCAAAGGATGCCGCGCTGTCGCACGTCATTGGGTATTCGGTTTTCAATGATGGCTCCATTCGCGACTACCAGATGAAAACTGCGCAGTGGACCGTCGGCAAGAATTTCGACGGCACCGGGGCATTCGGCCCCTATTTGGTCACGGCCGATGAGTTGCCGAGCGGGGCGGCCGGCCTTCGATTGCAAACGCGGCTGAACGGACAGACCGTTCAGGACGCGAACACTTCCGACCTCATATTCGATGTCGCCACATTGGTCTCGACGTTGAGTGAAGCCTTCACTCTGCAACGCGGCGACATTATCGTCACCGGCACTCCCTCGGGCGTCGGCTTCGCGCGCAAACCGCCCTTGTATATGAAGGCAGGGGATGTCTGCGAGATCGAGATCGAAGGTGTGGGCACCTTGGTGAATCCGGTAGTGGACGAGTCCGCCTGAAGGAGGAGAGATGCAACAGTCGAAAGAGCCACGACGTACCGATTTGCTCGGAGTTCATTCACTCGACCACTTTTGCATCGCCGTGCCGGATCTGGCCGAGGCACAATCCTTCTATGATGCGTTTGGCCTCAAAGCAACGCCCCACGATCATGGCCTGGCGCTGTCCGCTTCGGCGCGGCAGCACCACTGGGGCCGACTCGTCGAAGGGCCCCGCAAGCAGCTCCAATATGTGAGCTTCGGCGCGTTCGCCGATGACATGCCGCGGTTTGCCGAAAGATTGAAACAGCGCGGCGTGGAACGGCTCAAGCCGCCGCCGGAACGCGACTCCGACTCGATCTGGCTGCGCAGCCCACAAGGGCATCTGATCGAAATTCGCAGTGCCAAAAAAGTATCGCCCAACGAGCCGTCTGCGTTCATCGTCGACCCGCCGGCTTCCCGGCATCGCGGAACCATTCGCCGTAGCGAGGCATCGCGGGTCTATCCGCGCCGCCTGTCTCATGTTGCGCTGTATACCCCCGACGTGAGCGGCAGCATCGCATTCTTTCGCGATGTTCTGGGGTTGAGGCTTTCGGACCGCTCGCTCGACATCGTCGCGTTCATGCATGGTGTGCATGGCAGCGATCATCACATGATCGCTCTGGTGACCTCGCCGGGCCCCGGCTTTCATCATTGCAGTTGGGATGTGGGCTCGGTGCAGGAGGTCGGTCTCGGTTCCGCGCACATGGCGGTCAACGGCCACGCCGCAGGATGGGGCTTCGGACGCCATGTATTAGGCTCGAATTATTTTCACTACGTGCGCGATCCCTGGGGCAGTTATTGTGAATATTCGGCCGGCATGGACTACGTGCCCTGCGGCATTGATTGGCAGGCCACGGATTCTCCTCCGGAGGACTCGATGTTTCTTTGGGGTCCCATGCCGCCTCAGGACTTCGTCAGTAATTTCGAGGTTCAGTCTTAAGGCAAGCGGAGGAGTGGAATGTCTCAAACCGACCAGGATTTGAACGGCCGAGTCGCGATCGTAACCGGTGCCGGAGGCAAGGGCGGCATCGGAGAATGTACCTCGCGCTTACTGGCGCAGAGGGGCGCACGCGTGATCCTGGCCGATCTGGCCACCAGCCAGTTGGAGCAGACGGCGGCATCGCTGACAAAGGAAGGACATGACGTCAAGCATTGTGCGACGGACATTTCCGATGAACGCAGCGTCGCGGCACTGATTCGATTTGCGCAGCAAGAATATGGCCGTCTGGACATCCTCGACAACAACGCGGCGAGCCAAGGCCAAGCAGAGGACCGGGAAGTGGCCTCGATGTCGGTCGAACTGTGGGACCACATCATGGGCGTGAACGCACGAGGCACCATGCTCGCGTGCAAGCATGCCCTGGCGCTAATGCTTGCCGGCGGCGGCGGATCCATCATCAATATCAGCTCCGGTACGTCGATAGCCGGCGATTTCTTCGCCACCGCCTATGCTGCGTCGAAAGGCGCGATCAACACCCTGACCCGATACGTCGCAACTCAGTACGGGAGCCAGGGAATTCGCTGCAATGCGTTGGTCCTCGGCTTGATCGCCACTCCGGTCCTCAGAGCGGTGATGCCGGAACCACTGCGAGAAATTTTTCGAGAAAATAAACTCATCGGGCGCCTTGGGGAGCCGCAAGACGTCGCCGAAATGGTGGCGTTTCTGGCGTCGGATCGGTCGCGCTTCATCACCGGCCAATTGTTGCCGGTAGATGGGGGTTTCTACGCTCATACTCCGACGGCGGCGCCGGTGGCGTCGCTGCTGGCGAAAATGCAGGAGGTACGATGAAGGCATTGGTATTGGAAGCCACCGACGGCTTGCAATGTGCGGTCGTCAAGGAGGTCGAGACTCCCAGCCCGAAAGCCGGCGAGGTGCTGGTCGCTCTCAAGGCCGCTGCGCTCAATCACCGTGAGTTGTGGATCGCTCGCGGGCAATATCCGGGTATGGTTGCGCCCCCCTTTACCATGGGCTGCGACGGCGCCGGGATCATCGAGTCCGTGGGCGAGGGCGTGGACAAACGACGCATCGGCGAGGCCGTGGTGCTTTATCCCGGATTGAACTGGGGCTCCGATCCGCGTTTCCCCGCCGCCGCATTCGCAACGCTGGGCATGCCGGGACCGGGCACCATCGCCGAGAAAATCAACGTTGCGGCGGCAAGTGCCGTGGCAAAGCCGGCGCATCTGAGCTTTGAGCAGTCTGCGGCGATCGGATTGGCGGGGCTCACCGCGTGGCGTGGGTTGTTCACAAAAGCAGGATTGAAAAGCGGCGAGAAGCTGCTCGTGACAGGCATCGGCGGGGGCGTAGCGTTATTCGCTCTGCAGTTCGCAACCAAGCTGGGCGCTGTGGTGTACGTCACCAGCGGATCGGCAGATACCATCGCGCGGGCTGCGTCGCTGGGCGCCAAAGCGGGGTTCAATTACCGCGACGAGGGTTGGAAGAAGGTCTTGCCCAAGGCCACAGGCGGCATCGATGTCGTATTCGACGGCGCACCCGCATCGTCTTATTCCAACTACGGTCGAGCGCTCAATGTCGGCGCCCGGGTAGTGGTTTACGGTTCGACCGGCGGCCTGCAATTTAACGTGAACGCACCTGAACTGTTCCTTAAGAATATCAGTGTCATAGGTACTAATATTGGTAATTTAGATGAATTCATTGCTATGTTTGCGTTTATCAGGGAGCAGCGACTCGAGCCGCTGATCGAGCGCAGTTTCTCGCTGGATACGTCGGCCGCAGCCTTGGGCTTTCTGCAGGATAGCCATCAAATCGGCAAGATCGTCATCACGATGTGATGCGCGATATGTCGTCACTGTTCAGCCTCGAGAAAAAGATCGCGCTGGTGACGGGAGGCGCTCAGGGCATGGGGCGCATGATCGCGACGGGTTTGGTGAGCGCGGGCGCCAAGGTCTACATCACGTCGCGCAAAGCCGAGATCTGCGAAGCGACGGCGCGTGATCTTAGTCAGTCCGGTGAATGCATCGGCATACCAGCTGATCTGAATACGCCGGAAGCGGTCGTTGCACTGGCCGCGGCGATAAAGGCGCGCGAGGCGTGCCTCCACATTCTCATCAACAATGCCGGCCGCACCTGGGGCGCGTCGCTGGAATCCTTCCCGGATAAAGCGTGGCCATCCGTGATGGCCGTCAACGTCCAGGGGCCATTCACTTTGGTGCGCGAGTTGTTGTCATCATTGAAATCCGGCGCGACGCGCGAGGACCCGGGCCGCATCATCAATATCGGATCGCTCGCGGGCCTGCGCGCCGAACCGTTGTCGGCCTACTCGTACGCCGCGAGCAAGGCGGCAATTCACCATTTGTCGCGCGTGCTCGCCAAGGATCTCGCCGACAAGCACATCACGGTGAACTCCGTCATACCCGGCTATTTTCCGACGCAGATGACGGCTCACATACGCGGCGAGGACGCGGAACTGACCAAGCTCCTGAAGCGCGTGCCGTTGGGCCGCTTAGGTGAGCCGGACGATATCGTCGGCGCCTGCGTGTTTCTGGCGTCGCGCGCGGGGCGCTACGTGACGGCGGCGGAACTCGTCGTCGACGGCGGGATGGCGGGGTGCGGCTAGCGAGGTGCGGCTAGCGTTGCGCCGGACTCATTCTTCGACGACCCTCAACGCGCTCTGCGGACAGGCAGCGGCGGCCTCTCTGGCCCTGACTTCCAAGCCCTCCGGAACGATGTCCGTGAGGAGGGTGACGATGCCGATGTCGTCGACTTTGTAAATCTCAGGGCAGAGTTCCGCGCACACTCCATATCCGCAGCAAGCGCTCCGATCGGCGATGACACGCAGTTTGGAACCTGACATGACTGAAACTCCTCTCCGGCGTACCGAAACGAATGGTACAGAAAACGAGTTTAATGTATCATATCTAAAAGCTGGACCGAATACTATCGCAGCCCTATGGGCCTGCTGCGTCGCGGATCATGTTTGTTAAGCTGAGGAGAGGCAATGCTCACCGAATCCAAACCCGTGCTGTCGGATGGCACCAAAATCGCCGACCTGATCAATCTCGAGACGCGCGAAGTATCGATGCGCTTGCTCTCCGATCACGAGGTCTACAAGATCGAGATGGAGCGGATTTTCGGCAAGACGTGGCTGTTGCTCGGCCACGATACGGAAATCCCGAATTCGGGCGACTACGTAGTCCGGGATATGGGCGAAGACCAGGTCATCGTTTCCCGAGACCGCAAGGGCGAAGTGCACGTGCTGCTGAATGTGTGCCCGCATCGCGGCATGCGCGTTTGCATGGCCGAGATCGGCAACGCACAGATGCACCGCTGCGTATATCATGGCTGGGCGTTCCGTCCCGATGGAAGCTTCATGGGCGCGCCGATCGAACGCGAGCAGATGCACGGCAATATATTTGCGAAAGAGGACCTCGGCTTGAAGAAGGCGCGCGTGCAGCTCTATGGGGGGCTGATTTTCGCGACCTGGAACATCAACGGTCCGTCGCTCGAGGAATTTCTGGGCGACTCGAAATTCTATTTCGATCTGCTGTTCTGCCGCACTGATGGGGGTCTCGAGGCTCTCGGCCCGCCGCAGAAATTCATCGTGCCGGCCAATTGGAAGGCTGCCGCGGAGCAGTCGGCTTCCGATGGCTTCCATACGCTTACGCTGCACCGCTCTCTGATGGAGACCGGCCAGTACGGCCGCGCGACGGCCGATGACATTTACGCAAATGCTCCGGCCATGTATGGCGTCGACATCAGCTGCAAACAGGGTCACTCGCTGCGCTGCATTCCCGCGGAAGTGACGTTCACGATGTTCATGTCCATGGATGAACTGAAGAAGCTCCGCCCGGACCAGCGGCTCGAAGTCCTGCCCCCGCCGGGAATTACCAAGGAGATGTTGCCGGAATTGAAGCGGCATATGAGCCCCGAGGGCTTGAGGCTCATGGCGAAGGCCCCGCCGCAGGTGGGCGGCATGTTCCCCAACGTGCTCGTGCTCTTCATCTACGCACCGCGCACCGACGGCGGGGCCAGCGGCGCGCTGGCCTTGCATACCTACGTGCCGCGCGGTCCGGATCACGTTGAATTCACGAATTGGATGTTCGCCGAGAAGAGTGCGAGCCCGCAGATGAAGCGCGACATGATGGCCAACTCGGTTCGCCAGGCAGGAACGTCCGGAACCATCGAGCAGGATGACTCCGATACGTGGCCGCATATGAGCCGCAATGCGCGCGGCGCGATGGGACGCAACCAAACGATGAAATACGGCGCGCTCCTGGGCGAGAAGAAGCCTGCCGATTGGCCGGGCGGCGGGTACGTCTACGATGGTTTCACCAAGGACGATACTCAATGGAACTGGTGGCTGTACTACCGCGAACTGATGACGGCCAAGAGCTGACCCAAGCGTTTGCGAGACAAGAGGAGAACGACATGACCACTGCAACGGCAAGCCTCGGCATGGAGCGGCCCACGCCGGTCGATCCGACGACAGGAAAGCGTATCGCCACGGGTTCTGCGCTGTACAACGAAGTGCTCGAGTTTCTCTATGACGAGGCCGGGATGCTCGATCAACAGAAGTTCGACGACTGGGCGAAACTGCTGGCGGAGGACCTTTCCTACACCGCGCCGCTGCGCATTACACGGCAGGGTCCGGACCGTCTCAACACCGTCGTACGCACGACCTTGCATTTCGATGACGACTACGGCTCGATCATGGCCCGTCTGCAGCGCCTGGGAACCAAGAGCGCCTGGGCAGAGGATCCCCCATCCCGTACGCGCCGCTTCGTTACCAACGTGCGCGTCTGGGAAAGCGCCAAGTCCCAAGAATTCGAAGTCGAAAGCTATCTGCTGCTATCGCGCAGCCGCTACGAGCAGTCCCAGCTGCAGATGCTGAGCTGCGTGCGGCACGATCTCGTGCGCCGTTCGGGCGCGGGCGCGTTCAAACTGGCTCGGCGCGAGATTATCGTAGACCAGTCGGTGCTCGGGATGGCCAATCTCGCCGTATTTCTATAATAATTCGATCATGTGCAGCGCCACCATCTGCCGGAGCGGCTGCGGGAGTCAAGAATGGGCGTACTGGACGGCAAAGTTGCGTTAGTCACCGGCGCCGGTGCCGGCATCGGGCGAGGCATTGCCCGCCGTTATGCCCGCGAGGGCGCCGCCGTCGTGGTCGTCGAAGTCAATGAGGACAATGGCGCGCGCGTGGCCGCGGAACTCAAAGCATTGGGCGGCCGCAGCCTGTTCATAGGCACCGACGTGTCGAAGAAAAGCGAGGTCGAGGCCGCGGTCGCCGGGACGATGAAACACTTCGGCCGTCTAGACGTTCTGGTCAACAACGCCAGCAGACTGTCGCCGAACGTGCTTCTCGAACAGAAGACCGACGAGATGCTGCAAGCGACGCTTGGGGTGGGTACCTGGGCAACCTGGTGGTTCATGCAGCTCGCCATGCCGATCATGCGCGAGCAGGGCGGCGGGCGCATCATCAATTTCGTGTCCGTGGATGCCGAAGCGGGCGCTTGGCTGCACGCCGACTACAACATGATGAAGGGCGCCATCGAGGCGTTGACGCGCAGCGCAGCGATGGAATGGGGGCGCTTCAAGATTCTGGTGAATGCCATTGCCCCGGTGGCGGCGGGTACCGTGTTCGAGGAACTGAGCCGCTCAATTCCTGGATTTGACCAGATGGCTTCCGCGATGAATCCATTGGGCCGCGTCGGTGATCCCGAAGAAGACATCGCGCCCGTTGCCGTGTTTTTGGGTTCGGAGGCCTGCCGCTACGTGACCGGCGAGGTCATTCATGTGGATGGCGGAATGCATGTGCCGCGCTACCACTCCAAGCCGCAAGATCTAGCCGGTTTCACGAAGGCTTGATCCATGCTAGCCGACGCACCCACTCCCGTCGGTCAGCGGCCCGCCGGCGCCAACGGCCGCAGCCTGCAACGCATTCTCGACGGGGCCATAGCCGCGCTGTCTCGCCGCGGCGCGACGCAGCTCTCGATGACCGACGTGTGCGATGCGGCCGGCATATCGCGGGCCACGTTGTATCGCTACTTTTCGAGCAAAGAGGATTTGCTGGCCGCGGTCGGCGAGCATGTGTCGATGAATTTCATCGACGGAATCAAGGCCGCCGTCGCCGGCAGTGCCGTTCCGATCGATCGGCTGCGTCTGGTGCTGGAGTTCTTCATCCGCTATACCGCGCAGGTTAAATCCGACCGCATGCTCGAGATCGAGCCGGCTTTTGTGCTCAAATTTCTGCAGTCGCATTTCACCCAGCATGTGGCCGTCTTCAATCAGGCATTGTCCCCGGTCTACGATGACATCGAAACGCATCTCGGCATTCGCGTCAATCGGCTGTTGGTGAGCGAAATGCTGCTGCGCGCCGAGCAAAGCACCATCATCGTTCCGGCGGGCCGCTCCTGGAGCACGTTGCCCGAGGCGCTGTCGCGCATGCTGGAACAGCTTTACCGGGTCAAGCCGAGCGGCCGCAAGTCGGCCCGTTAGGCGATGACGCCGAACTGTCGGGCGCGCTCCACGGCCTGCAATCGACGCCGGGTGCCGACCTTGTCGTAAACCTGCTGCATGTACCATTTTACCGAGCCTTCGGTCATGCCGAGCTTGGTCGCCACCTCGCGGTTGCGCATGCCGGTACTGACCAGCGCCAAGATCTCTCGCTCCTTGACGCTGAGCTTGCCGTACAGGCCTTCCGGCGCCGCCCGATTCGGCACCGCGTACAACGAGTGTTTCCGCTTCGACAGCGCGTTGAAAGTCTCGAGCAGCTCCGCGGCAAACGCATCCGTCGGATGCATCACGTCCAGATCCGCCTCATAGGTGCTGGCAAGCAGCGTGCGGATGATGGAACCCTCATCGATGAAGCTGCGGATGGCGCGACTTGCTGCGCCGTGCGCGATAGCCTCGCGTAAGGCGCGTTGCGCTGCGCGCACATCGGTGCTGATGAACAGCGCCTGCGCGAGCAGCAGGTCCCAGCGGATCAAGGAGCGGATTGCGCCCCTGGCCGCGCAAAAGTTTCGCCAATGTTTGCCGACTGACAGCGCTTCCTGCATGCGGCCTTCGCTCAAGGCGATGCGGAACCAGGCTGCCGCGCGCCATTCGTCGCCGGTCGTGACGCCGCGCTTGGGCAGCAAATGCTCGCAGGACTGCGGAATTCCCGCCGACCGCGCGAAGCGAACGGCTTGCTCGGGATGGCCATCCTGCAGCAGAAATTTGACGCGTTCGGCGACGATTGCCAGCCTCAGCCGCTCGAGCCTGCGCGCCATGGCGACGCCCATTCCTTCGTCCAGAATTTGCTGTGCACCGGTCAAGTCCCCGCGCGCATGCTTGATTCTCGCGCTGGTGATGTATCCCGGCATGAGATGGTCGACAAAGCCCAACTCATTGGCGCAGGGAAGGGAGGCTGCGAGCAGTTCCTCCGCGCGGTCAAGATCATTACGCTCGTACAGCACTTCGCTCATGGGCAGCGCCGGCAACGCCGCGAGCGGCGAGTTCGGTTCGCCGAAGCGCATGCTCTCCGACAGACCCTTCTCGAGTGCGCGCAGAGCGGCATCCGAGCGCCCAGCGAAGAACAATGACGGTCCGACGCTCGCCTGAAGTGCAATGGAGGCAAAGCTGTAGCACGAGCGCGCGAGAATGCCCTGCGCCGTGGCGGTCAGACGGTCGAGGTCGGCCAACTGATATTGCTCCCGCAATGCGTAGAGCAATTGCGCGTTGATGGTCCCGACCAGATAAGGGTGTCGCTGGTCGGGAAATGCCTCGAGGAGATGCCGGCATTGCTGCTCTACGCGCGCAGCGTCATCCTCGGCGACGGCTAGCACCATCTCCCGATGCAGCAGCAGATACTTGAGACTTCGCAACTCGTCGGCCGGCAAGTCTTGGGCGGACTCATGCGCCAGGAGCGCGCTTTTGACAATCTCCAATATCCGGCGCACCTCATCCAACCGCAGGTTGAGAGTCAACATCCAGGCGCAGCACAGTAGAGTGCGCGGACAGCGGTGCAGGATTTCGTCCGGGATCCGGGCAGCGAGCTGACAAACGAGCTGCAGTTTGCCGGTGTAGGTCATGTCCTCCGACCGCTGTTCGAGCAGATCGGCGGCTCGCTGCGGGTCTCCGCCTTGCAGGGCATGATCGATCGCTTCGACCGGTGACTCTCGGGTCCAAAACCACCGGCTCGCCGACAAATGCAGCTCTCGATCCGTCCCCGCGTGCTCGTCGAGACGCCGGCGGTGTAGGAATTCGGCGAACAGCGGATGGTAGCGATACCAATTGCGCTCATCATCGAGCGGCATGACGAACAAGCCCGATTGTTCGATGTAGTTGAGTACTTGGCGGCCATTTTCCCGCCCCGTGACCGCATTGCACAGCGTCGGGCACAATCGCTCCAGCACCGAGGTCTGCAGCAGGAACTCGCAGATCTCCTTCGGCAAGGCCGCGAGCACTTCCTCAGCGAAAAAATCCGACACCGCCCGGCGGTTGCCGGTAAATCCGGCCAACATCCTTGCCGCCGTGACGTCTTTAGTCAGCATCGCGCTCGCAAGCTTGATGCCCGTTATCCAGCCTTCGGTTCGCGCTTGCAACATCGCAAGCTCCGACTCGGTCAGTTCGTGATCGGTGATGTTCGCGACCACCCGCTGGGTCTCCACCGGTGTGAATTTCAGTTCGTCGACGCCCAGCTCCAGGAGTTGTCCGCGGGCGCGCATGCGCGCCAAAGGCATGTCCGGGATGAATCGCGAGGCCACGATAAAATGCAGCGACGATGGGCTGTGATCGATGAACTGGCACAGAGCGGCCAGGGGCGCGGCCGCGAGAAGATGGATGTCATCGATGAACAAGTACAAGGGCTGCGAATGCGCGGCCGGGACTCCCGCCGGGGAGACCGCCGCGCTCAAATAAGCGAGCAACCTCGCGGGATCGCGATCGGCGGCATCGACCGACAGCCAGCCGACGTGGCTTCGCGAATCACGCAGCGCATGGAACCATTGCTTCAACAGGCTCGTTTTACCGTACCCAGCCGGGCTCTGAAGCAGCGTTAGTCGCGCATGGACCGCATCCTGCAATTTCTGCAGGAGCCCAGGGCGAACGAGCAGATCGCCCGTGCTCAAAGGGGGATCGAGTTTTGTTCTGACCAGCTCCACGGTGCTCCTCCTGGCGCTTGCGCGCCAAAACCCACCACCACATTCGCAAACAATGTATTTTTATAAAAGGAGTAGATTATTCTTCCGATAGTAGCCTAGTTTGGCACGGGTGGGAATGGCTTGGCGAAACTTCCCTGGGCGGGAAGAAAATCCGCAGCTGGGCGGCGGCGGGCCTAAAAAGTATTTTATCTTGACATATACATACTTGCCGAGAAGACTGGCGAGCCTCAGGGCCGGCCAATCAGCGAGGAATTCCAATGGCAACGTATGTTCTACTTCATGGCGGCGCGGCGGGCTCGTGGATCTGGAAGTTTTGCGTGCAGGGACTGCGCCGGCATGGCCACGACGTTCATACCGTGACATTCACCGGGTTCGCCGAGCGGCGCCATCTGATAAGCCCCAATAGTACCGTCGAAACGCACGTGGTCGACGTGCTCAACACATTGGAATTCGAAGAAATTTCAGACTGCGTTCTGGTGGCCCATAGCTATTCCGGTTCGGTCGCGCCGGGCGTCATCGCCGGGGCGGCCTCGCGCATCCGCAAGGCCGTGTTTCTCGATGCCATCGTGGTGCATCAGGGTGAGACGGTTTCCGAATCGATGGGGTACATGAACGCAGATCAGGCGCGTGCCGTGGCCGCCGGTGTTCGCTCGGGGGCCGTGCCTATTTACTCGCAGGTAGCCGAGCAGCAGCGAGCGGAAGCCAAGGAGAAGCCGTTCAACATGAGTCCGGAGCGGCAGACCTGGCTGCTCGAACATCTGTCCAACATGCCGACGGCCTGTGCCGTGAATCCGGTTGCCGTCGGGGCCGAGGCCATCAAGATCCCGGTCGAGTACATTGCCGTTTCCGACACGATCATGAAGCCCATGCACGCGCGAGCACGCAAGCTCGGTTGGAACGTTCACGAGGTCAAAGGCGACCATGCCATCCTCGTCGGCGATCCAGACGCCACCGTGCGTCTCATCGAGAAGTTCACGTAACGCTCGAGACGGGGTAGCACATGCGGCTGAAGGACAAGGTAGCGGTGATCACGGGCGCGGCGTCGGGAATGGGACGCGCGATGGCGATTCGCTTTGCGGCGGAAGGCGCCAAGCTCATCGTCGGCGACCGGCATGTCGAGCGGCTGGGCGAAATGGTCGGGCTGGTTCGCGGCGGCGGCGGCACCATCGCGAGCGCCGCGGGCGATATCAGCGATCAAGCGACCGCAGAGGCGCTGGTGGATCTCGCGCATTCCACCCACGGCCGAATCGATGTGCTGGTCAATAACGCGGGAATCATGGATTATTTCCAGGGTGTCGGTGAGCTCGAGAACGACGTATGGCGTCGAGTGCTGGCAACGAACCTCGACGGACCCATGTTCACGACTCGCCGCGCATTGGCCTACATGCTGAAAGCCGGCAAAGGTTCAATCGTCAACATCGCCTCGCTTTCCAGCTTCAGCGGCGCGTCGGCGGGCGCGGCCTACACGGCGTCCAAGCACGCACTGCTGGGCCTCACGCGCAACACGGCGTGGCGCTATGCAAAGGAAGGGATCCGCTGCAACGCCATCTGCCCCGGGGCCGTGCAAACCAATATCCAAGAATCCATGCCTGAGAACTTGATCGATCCGAAGGGAATGGCCCGTGCCGTCGAGTTCTTCGGTCTGGGCTCCGCGTATTTCGAACCATCGGAAATTGCATCGCTGGCGCTGTTCCTCGCTTCGGACGAAGCGCGCTACATCAATGGCTCGGTGGTCTCGGCAGACGCGGGCTTGTGCGCAACATGAGCGCGAAGTTAGTGTCCTGTCCCATAAATACCTCACTCGCTGCGCCGCGCCTTTATCGTGCCGGGCGGCGTTGCGCCTCCTCGCCCGTGCCCTTTTAACTACTATGCCTCGTCGGCGCGCCTTGCCCGGCCCGAAAATTCGCTGGCGGAT